>NZ_VFRP01000001.1 GCF_006385685.1 Amaricoccus solimangrovi
GTTGCCCTCGCCCGTCATGATGTTGGCGAAGTTGTCGCCGTGAAAAGTGTTGACGGCCGCGTCGCCCAGATAGGGGTTGGGGAACACCTCGTACGGGTCGCTGTCGATGGTGACGATCATCGCGACCGCCGAGAGCGCCGTTGGCGGTCCGTCGGGGAAATGGAAGTAGGTCTTCCCGCCCGCGTCGAACACCACAACATCCACCGCCGGACCGGTTGGAACGATGACGCCGGCGACGCTAATTCCCGCCTGAACCGTGCCGCTGCCGACATAGGTCAGGGAACTTCCGTCGAAAGTGCTGATTCCGCTGTCAGCGTTGCTCAGTGTGCCTTCGTTGTCGGCGAGGGTTCCCGTGGTCTGCGCACTGAACGTTGAAAGCAGCAAGGTATTCTGGCCGGATAACAGATCAGGAGCGATCAAGGGTCCATTGTAACTACGCACACCTATGCTGGCGGTAGGCATGTGAATCCCTTCCCTTTTGATCTTATATTTTATAATGATTGCCACTTTATGGATTTATATCCGCAGAGGCCTAGAATTCGTACCATGTACTCGTGCGACGTGTCAATTACTCGATTGTGGATTTCGTGACCGAGGAGCGCCACCGCCAAGTTCGGCGACGAACATCTCCACCGCGCCGGGGCCGGGCTGCTGACCGACTGGTATTATGGGGATGCACATCTTCCGGCCGGAAACATCGGGGGCGCTGACCTTCGTCCTTCGATGGGACGTGACCTCCGGCGTCGCCCGGGACGACATCCGCCGGCTTGACGAGCTCGAACTCTGGTCAATGCCCTCCGTGGATTTCGGAGCCGTGAGCTAGCAACCGGCCCCCGGCGCGACTGCTCAACCCGCGCCGGGGGCCTGACCAGGCATCCGGCAGAGGTGCCCGGGCGGCTGGCTGCGGGATCTGACCCGCTTCTTCGCAGGCGCGTCAATGAGTCGGTTGGCGCCGGGGCGTCAGTGGCCGGTCGCCGTGATGCAATTTCGTCTTGCTTGTTGCGAACTACCGAGAATTATTAGCGCCGGGGAGAAAATTGGTAGGGGAATCATTGTGGCCACTCTGACCATCGAATCCGATGATGTCGGGTTCGACATCAGCGCCATTGACTTCAGCGGTCTGTACTACGCCGAGAACGTGCGCGCGACGTCGGTCCGGTATGAGCTCGTTTACGGCAACGGTGCCTATGACGAATTTCGCGGTCACGGCTTCCGATACAACGATAACCTCGAGCCCACGGCCGGGACAGTTTCACAGTATCGGACCTACTTCTCCGGCATGCTCGCGACGGCGACCGGCCTCGAGATCGGCGCGACGGACATTCGGGACGCGGCCCAGACGTTCTCCACGCGAGATGACCTCCGGGTGATAAGCGACGCCTTTCACGGCGATGATCTCTTTGAGGGAGGCGGTGGCCGTGACCGCCTTCGCGGATATGATGGGGATGACACTCTCCGAGGTGGAAACGGTTGGGACAGCTTGTTCGGAGCCGAGGGCGACGACGCGCTTCAGGGGGGATCGGGCAAGGACAGGCTCTACGGAAACGAGGGGAACGATACGCTCGTCGGCGGCAGGGGCGCGGATTTCCTGCTCGGCAAGGACGGCGCGGACATCTTTCGGTTCGATGCGAAGCTCTCGAAAGCCAATCTCGACAAGATCAGTGATTTCGTCCACGCGGAAGATACGATCCAGCTCGCTCAGGATGTCTTTGACGATGAGGGCGATCTCGGGCAGCTCGACAAGAAAGCTCTCTACAGGGGCGCCGAAGCCCACGACTCGACCGACCGGGTTATCCATGATTCGACCACCGGGGCGCTCTATTTCGATCCCGATGGGACGGGCGACGCCGCGCAGATCCAGTTCGCAGTGCTCGGCCGAGGAATCGAGATCACGACGGGTGATTTCCAGATCATCACGTAGGTCTCTCGCGTGAATCACGGCGCGGAGCCGATGACGGTCCGCCTTGAAGTCACCCGTCCTGCTTCGCGCCGCGCGCCACGATCCGGAGTGGCACCGCATCCCCGCTCACAGAGGCTCCATCCGCTCGCAGGCCTTCGGGAGCTTGTCGGGACTCTCCGCGTAAAGCACCCGGGGCGCGAATCCGGGGCATCCGTAGCCGGCAACGCGGTGGCCCGGCAGCTTTTCGGTCTGGGTGGGCACTGGCGGAAGAGCCATTGTACTGCTTATTGGGGCAGCTGGAGGAGCTATGGTTGAATCTGGGTAATGGCGCTCGATCAGGCGGCGCGGCTTTCGGCATCGATCGTGGCGACGCCGTCGGTGAATTTGACACCTTCGATGACGCGGGACAACTGGTTGCGGCCGTTCAGCTTGCGCCAGGTCTTCGAAGCCGCGCGGACCAGAGTGAACACCATGAGCCGAGCGGTCTTTTGCGAGAGCGCGCCCTTGGTCCGGACGGTGCGATGCCGGACGGTCGGGAACACGCTCTCGATCGGGTTCGAGGTTCGCAGATGCTCCCAGTGCTCGGCCGGGAAGTCGTAGAAAGCGAGCAGCGCCTCGGTGTCCTTGGTCAGGCAGACGACACCGCGCGCGTATTTGGCGTCGTATTTCTCCTTGAAGGTCTCGAGCGCCGCGAGCGCCGCCGCCCGGGTCTCCGCATGGGAGATCTCGCGCAGGTCCGCGGTGACGGCGGGCCGCATGGATTTCGGGAAGTGGTTGAGCACGTTCGAGGCCTTGTGGAACCAGCAGCGCTGGTGACGCGTGCCGGGAAAGACCTCGTCCATGGCCTTCCGTTCGGGCATTCCTTCGGACCGGTGGCAGTCATGCCCTCACCCCAAGGCGCCGTCGCCCACGGCCAGTTCCGGCGGTCCGAGCCGGTCGCGCAAGCGATCGGACCGTCCGGTGGACGGTTCGAAGGCGACGGACGCGAGCCCGCGCGCCTTGAGGTCAACCAGCAGTTCGCGCCAGCGTCTCGCGCGCTCTCACGCACCCCGACCTGGAAGCCTACCAACTCCTTCTTGCCTTCCGGCGTCGCCCCGAGAACGACCAGCATGCAGTCGGCGACCGGCTCCATCCGGGCCTGGAGGTAGATGCCGTCGGCCTCAGGTGAGCCCATGAACGCTATATGTCCGAGTGAGTGGGCGAACGACGTAGCGGCGCGCGGAGAGATCGCGACGTTGCCAACGGTCGTAGTCATCCTGCCAACTCGCCGTGAGGCGCGAGATCGCGCCCGGCGACAGGTTCGGCGCGTCCGCCCCGAGCAGCGCGGTCAGGTTCGGCCCGCTCGCTCGAACCCGTGGCGCTCGGGGCCTCACCCTGGAAATCCCCGGTCGAGATGCCGCGCAGGTAGAGAACCGGCAGCAGCGTATCGAGGCTGCGCGAGCGCCGCGCCCATCGAGGCAGGATGCTGGAGGTGAAGCGGATCTTCTCCTCGTCGGGCACCTCCCTGGCGCGATCACGCACCTTCTGGCGCCGCACCGGGATCGGGCCGATCCCGGTCTGGATCGTCCGCTCCGGTCCCGCGCCATGGTGAACGACACGCTGGCGCCCATCGGCGAGCCGCTCCTCGGAAAATTGGGCGACGAAGCTGGCCGCCTCCGCCCTGAGCGCGGCGCAAAGCATCTGGCGCGCTCCTTCGCGCGCGATCTCGCTCAGCGGATCAAGAATGGCTCCGGGCTGGCGAAGCGCGGCAATCGTGGTATCGTCTTTCATAGGCGTATCGTTCCATCTGGAAGTTCTGGCAGGCTTCAGCACCCGCCACGATACGCCGCCTCCTCAGGCCCCATCACCCATTTTCGGCCATAGCTCGCCAATTCGGGGCTGAAGCGAGCCTGCTCTGCATATACGACACCGCTGTCTCGCTCGATCGTCTTGATCTGGATGTTCCTAGTTGCGAAGTATTGAACCAAATCTGCCCAGACTTGGTCCTCGGAGCGGTCCACAACGGTGCTATTCTGGAAGTCAGTTTGAACACCAGGCGTTACGCATCCAGAGAGAAGCAGAGCCGAAGCTGGCCTGGCGAACCACCGACATTTCCTTGCGCGACGCAAGTTGCTTTAGCCTACCGAGCGCGCCGACGCTCCGCCGGTTACAGCCAAAGCGATAACTCACTTAAATCGCAGGCACGGGTATTGGACCAGGTTTCCTGGTCAAGGAACGCACTTTGCGATACAATTGCGCCTCTGGAGGGGTCGCCAACCCTTCCCTGGGGCGCTGGTGAGACGCGCGCCTCCGCTAGCGTCCCTCGTCCTCGAGGATCTCCATCAGCCAGTGGCGCACCTCGAGAAGCTCATCCATCGACACGATCCCCTCGGCGCCCGCCAGCCGCTCGGCGATGATTTCCTCGAGAAGCGCGAGCAGCTTCAGCACGGGTGATACCTGGGCGGGCGGGATGGCCATGCTCCGGCCTCTTGCGCGGGCGCCTACACGGCGACCTCCCGGCTCTTTGGTTCGACGCCGACCTTGATGTCGAGCGCCCTGGTGAGCGCGAGGCGCGCACTGAACTTGGGGGCGCTGGTCCCGTCGATCGCGGTAGAGAGCGTCGGGCGGCCGATGCCGGCGGCCCGGGCGATCGGGGCAAGCCCGCGCGCGCGGGCGACGATCCCGAGGGCGTGGGCGGGACGGGCCGCCTCCCCGCTCTCGAAAGCGTCGGAGAGAAGGATCGCCTCCGCCTGGGGCGTGTCGACACAGGGGGCGGGGTAAAGGGGTTCGAGACGTCGCATCAGACCTCCTCGGCCAGCTTCCCGGCCTTTTCCGTGTCGCGCTTCCGGGACGATTTGTCGCCATCGCGGAGCAGGGTGACCAGCACTTCCCGGGCTGGACGAAACAGGCCCGATGGGCCGGTATGGCCGACCCGCTCTCGCCGACAACGGTCCCAGACCCGGTGGCTCTCCCCGCGGGCTGGCCTGAACCCGACGATCCGGGTGGCGGGCCGGGCCGAAACCTCGATCTGGCAAGGCCTGTAACGTGCAAGGTCTGTCTCACAGGCTCGCCTCCGTCAAGCCATCTGTAAGCAGGAATTACATGGCGGATGCGAATGCGTTCGCCGGGGCGCCGCTGACCGGCGGAGATCGCCTCGGTGTCCGAGGATGCCGCGTGCCAGGGACGGGTCCGGCCCCCCTTGGGTGGGAGCCGACCTGACCCGCCCTTCGCCGCTGCGAGCGCGAAGGCTTCGTTTCCACACCATCGGCGCGAGAATTTCGGCGGCCGACGAGGCGGCTAAAGGAGCAGGAGCGGAAGCGCGACCAGGGCCGTCGCGGTCGCCGCGCAGACGAGCCAGAAGCCCGCGCGGTTCCAGAAGGGCGACGTCGTATAGCACGCGCCGCAGGATTCGGCGCCGAGCCGCATGTGATGGCCGCAGTATCCACAGCGGAACAGCCGTGTATTTCCAAACATCCGGATTCATCCCCAAATCGAGGTCCGCGAATTCCATGAAAGGGGGGGTGCCCTCAGTTAAAGGCACCGGGGCCGATTCGATCAACAGGATTGTTCCCGCGCGTGCGAACGCGATCCCCCCGGAGGCCGATACGCCGGAAGGAACCGGGCGGACCGCAGATGCGATTCGTCGCTCCGGTTCCATGCCCGCGCCGACCGCGCCGCGCACGCGATCGTGACGAGGCCTCCGGCCGCTGTCATCGTATCGCGACCTGGCGGCGGTATCCCTCGCCGACCAGATGCTTCGGGTTCAGGAGAGAACCGCATGCGAGAACCTGAGGAAAACCGCCTCGGCGCGGAGGCGCGCCGTCGCCGCGCCTGGCCGACGAAGGCGGACCCGCGGCCCGAGCGCGCCGCCCTCGGCGCGGCGCGGCCGCCCCGGAGCGAGGAGGAGGCCTTCGCGGAGGCGCTCCTGCGCGCCGCCTGGGAGGAATGACGACCCGGCGGGGCGGTGTCCCCACGTCCTGGCCTCGGAGAGCACAAGTGCCCGCCGGTCACGCGACCAGCTGGAACGCCCCGTCGACGGGAAGATGTTCCGTGCCGAACAGAGTCGCGAAGCGCGCGGCGAGCCGGACTTCCGCCCCCGGCGGGACCGCCCGGATCCCGTCGCCCGCGATCAGCATCGCGTAGGCGTTCGGCAGATCGCGCGGCGGGGCCGAGAAGGCCGGCCAGTGGAAGATCCCGATTTCCGCCCTCGGATGCTCCGCGACCTCCGCCCGCATCCGCGCGAGAATCGCGGGATCGGTACAGTCTCCCGCCAGCAGGAAATCGAGCGCAACCGGACCGTCGGTCCATCCCAGCGCCTCCGGCGGCAGCGCGGCGTGGCGCCAGCGCCAGTCGGAGAGCGCCGGCCCGCCCGGTCTGTCGCGATCGGCGCGGGCGATCGCGAGATGGATCTGGCGCAGGCCGTGGCGCAGGCTCCGCGGATGCGTGGCCCCGGTCCGGGCCAGCGAGGTCTCGGCGTCGAGCACGAAGGCGAGAGGCGCGCGCGGCGGGATCGTGGCGACCGCCTTCTCTCCCTTCGCGGCGCGCACCCGGTCGATGAAATCGCTATCCGCGCCCACCCGGACCGGATCCCAGGGGCCGAGTTCATGCGCGAGTTCCCGCCGGAAGAGGAAGGAGGAATGGCTCGGGAACAGGATCCGCCGGTCGAGCCGCCAGTTCGGCGTGACGCGCAGGTCGGGCCGGGAGCGGACTCCGTGGCAGCTGACCCCGGCGAGCCGTGTCTTCGACTTTCTCGTCAGGGTCTCGACCTGCTGTTCGATCTTCCGGGGATGTGACCAGACGTCGGCGTCGTGCGTGGTCACGAAGGCGCCGCTCGCCACCGCGAGGCCGCGATTGCGCGCGGCACAGGCGCCGGCGTTCGCGTTCTGGCGGATCACGCGGATACGCGGATCCTCCGCCGCGAGGGTCTCGGCGCGGGCCACGGTGCCGTCGGTCGAGCAATCGTCGACGACGAGAATCTCCAGGTCGCGGTAGCTCTGCTCCATCAGCGAACGCAGGGCGACCTCCATGGTGGCCTCGGCGTTGTGGCAGGGCAGGATGACGCTCACCCGTCCCGCGTCGGAATTCGCGGGTGGCGCTTCCGAGGTCAGGTTGTCGAAGCCGAGCAGCCGCCCCGGATCGCGGCGGAGGAGCGGCGTGAGCCCCGCGCGGGAGAGGACCGCGTTCACGGCGGCGAGCCGTGCCTCGTCGTCCGCCTCATAGTTGGCGCGCGCCAGCTGGGCGTCGACGTCCCCGGATTCCTCGGCCAGCGCCGCGAAGACGCGGCGCGCGCCCTCGCGGTCGCCCATCGCCTCAAGGATGAACCCCTCGCGCATGAGCCGGTCCGCGATGTCGCGCTGCCTCGGCAGGCCCTCCAGGGCGCGGCAGGCGGCGAGGGCCCGCGACCATTCGCCCGCGAAGGCGTACCAGGCGGAGAGTTCGGTCAGCGCGTCGTGGCGGTCGGTCCAGGCATGGGCCGGATCGGCGGCGATCCGTTCGAGTTCCGGCGCGGCGGTGGTCGACAGGCCGCGCCAGAGGTGATGGATCGCACGGCGGGCTTCCTCGCGTCGCGTCTGCTCCCCGCCATCGAGCTGCCCGGCCGCGAGCCGGGGTTCGAAGCGGACCGGGGCGCGGCGGCGCATGAGCTGGACCACCCGGCGCATCGGTTCGGTGACGCGCCAGCCGAGGCTCTCCCGCGCGGCGGCGTGATGCGTCTCGAGCCGCCGGCCATAGGCGCGCAGCTCGGCAATCTCGGCCTCGGTGACGCGCTCGGCCTCCTCGAGCGCGGCGAGCCGTTCCGCGAGCAGCGCGCGTTCGAGCGCCGCGGGGGCTTGGGGATGGGCGGGCATCGGCTAGTCTCCGAAGGCGGCGGCCGGAACCCGGTCGCCCAGCTGGCCGAGCCAGTCCGCGATGTTCCGGCGCGCGGCCTCGATGTCGGTGGGCGGCGGCTCGTCCGCCCGCCGGCGCCGTGCATCGTCGACCACGACGCGCACGCCGCCGGCGGTGATTTCGGGCAGGTGTCGCCGGGGCTCGCGGAAGATCTCGGGCGAGCCGATCACCACCAGATCCGCCGTGGCACGGTCGCCCTCGGTCAGTTCGTCGATCCGCCCGGCGTCGATCAGCGCCTGGATATCGGCGTTCATGCCCTGGTCGGGGGCGCCGTAGCGATCCGCCTGGATCACGGCGGTTCTCCGGCCCGCCCGGACCTGGGTCAGCAGTTCCTCCTCGCTCGCGGCCGCGGCGTCGCGGAAATCCGAGATCAGGATCGTGTCGTAGTGCCGGCCGCGGGCCGGACGTCCGGTCAGGATCAGCGCCGGGGCGGCGAAGGGCCGGGGGCCCGCCGGCGGCCATGCGACCCGCGCGGCGGCGGGATCCTCGTCCTTCGGGAGCGCCGCGTGATACGCGGCGAAGCGCCGCGCATAGGCCCGGCCGGCGCCCCGGTCGGGCGTCACGGCCGGGAGGGTCCCGTCGATCCGGGCGATCGTCAGCGGCGCCTCCCGCGTCGCGATGGCCTTCGCCCCGAAGATCGCGGTCAGCCGCGCGAGAAATTCCTCGTCGCCGCCGAGCGCAACGGCATCCCAGAAGCCCGCGCGCTCCAGTACCGCTTCGCGGCGGAAGACGAGGCCGGCCGGGTCGGGTTCCGTCAGCGTCGTCGCGAAGGGCGGGCGCGAGAAGCGCAGATCCCCGGTCGCCCGGAGCCGCGCGCCGCGTAGCGCGATCGTCCCCTTCGAGGAGAGCAGGGCGCGGGCTTGCCGCTCGATCCAGGCCGGATGCGCCCAGGCGGCCGCGTCGAGACAGGCGACGAGCGCGCCGGTCGCGCGCGAGAGCGCCAGGTTGCGCGCGGCGTAGAGGCCGAGCGGCGCCTCGGCGCGGATCGGGATCACGCGCGCGTCGGCCGCCGCCGCTTCCGCGAGAATCGCGGCGGTCGCGTCGGTGGTCGCGTCGTCGACCACGAGGATCTCCAGCGCTCCCCAGCTCTGGAGCCGGAGTGACCGGAGCGCGGTCGCGAGCGTCGCGGCCCGCTCCGCGACCACGATCACGCTCACGCGCGCGCCGCCGGCGCTTCCGGCCGGAAGATCGGCGGCGAGATTGTCAAGCCGGGCCGTCCCGGCTGGATCGGCGAGCCTCAGATCGACGCCCGCGAGAATGGTCATCGCGCGCGAGATCGCGGCGACCCGCTCCGCCGGCGCTCGCGTCCCCGGCGGGCCGAGCAACATCAGGTCGGGGCTGAGCCAGTCATTGATCGCGAACCGGTCCGGCGCGGAGGCCTCGATCCCGGGCAGGGTCGCGGAGATGGCGCGCTCGAGGAAGGCGATCTCCGCCCCGTCCCTCGCGCCGCCGCCCCAGTGGCGGAGCGCGCCCAGGCGGGCCAGCGCGGCGCCGCGCACCGCCGGATCCGCCGATTCACCCTCGATCAGCACCATGGCGCGCTCGCAAAGGCCGCGCACCTCCTCCGAGGCCTTCCAGTTGTCGCGAAGCCGCGTGAGATCGGCCAGCGCCGCCTCCGGGAAGCCGGCGCGGGCCGCCGCCAGCAGCCGGTCGACCCGCCCCGGCGCGCGGCTCGCCACATGGCCCGGCGCGCGGTAGCGGCGGAACCTGGGGCTGAACGCCTCGGCCGTCTCCGCCTTTCCGCCCGCGGGAAGGAGCCGCCTCAGCCGCGCGCCGAGCTTCCAGCTTGTCGAGCGCAGGAGTTGCGTGTGCCGGTTCTCGACGTCGGCGATATGGAGGCGCAGCGCGATCACCTCGGCGTCGCGGCGGCGCTGCTCCCGCTCCATCGCCTCGGCCCGGGCGAGATCGTCATGGTAGGCGACAAGTTCGGCGGCGGCCTCCGCCGGCTCGTCCGCTCGCGGCTCCGGAAGCGCCGCGCCCTGTGTCTCTCCGAAGCTGGCCGGCGCGGGGGTGATGCTCATCGTCTTCCTCGACTGCTGCCTCGCAGGCGCCGGCCCCGCTCTGAGTCGCGGGGAGTACCGCGCCGGGGGGCCTGGCATTGCATCTTTCTCGGCCATCGCGGCGGCCGTGTCCAGAAGGGCGCCGCGGTCGTCAGGGCAGCCGCCGGCCGGTCGCGGGATCGAAGAAATGGGCGAGGCCGGGGGCGGGGAGGACGCCGACCCGCGCGCCCGGGGAGAGCGCCTTCTTGCCCGGAACCCGCACGACCATCTCGCCGCCTCCGGCGATCTCGCCATGGGCGTAGGCGTCGGCGCCGAGAAGCTCGACCGCGCGGATCGTGAGCGGCAGGCCCTCTCCCTCCGGCGCGACGGTGAGATCCTCGGGCCGGATGCCGAGGAGCACGTCGCGCCCCGGCGCGGGGCGGCCGAGCGCGAGCGGAACGGCGCCGAGCAGGACGCCCTGTTCCGTGCCTTGCGCGGGAAGGATGTTCATCGCGGGCGAGCCGATGAAGCCCGCGACGAAAGTGGTCGCGGGCTCGAGATAGATCCGCATCGGCGTGTCGATCTGTTCTGCGACGCCTCCGTTCATCACGATCAGCCGGTCGGCGAGGGTCATCGCCTCGACCTGATCGTGCGTCACATAGAGGGCTGTGGTGCCGACCGAGCGTTGCAGGTCCTTGATCCGGAGCCGCATGCCCACCCGGAGCTTCGCGTCGAGGTTCGAGAGCGGCTCGTCGAGCAGGAAGGCGGCGGGGCCGCGCACCAGCGCCCGGCCCATCGCCACCCGCTGCCGCTGCCCGCCCGAGAGCTGGCGCGGCTTGCGGTCGAGGTAGGGCGTGAGTTCCAGCATCGCCGCCGTCTGCTCGACGCGCGCGCGCAGTTCCGCGCCGCGTATCCCGCCGATCCGGAGCCCGTAGGCCATGTTGTCGAAGACCGACATGTGCGGATAGAGCGCGTAGTTCTGGAACACCATCGCGATGTCACGCGCGCGGGGTTCCAGATCGTTCACGACCCGCCCGCCGATCTCGATCGTGCCCGAGGTGATCGGCTCGAGCCCCGCGACCATGCGGAGCAGCGTCGACTTGCCGCAGCCGGAGGGGCCGACGATCACGATGAACTCGCCATCCGCGATTTCGATCGAGACGCCATGGATGACGGCGTTGGTTCCATAGGACTTGCGGACGTCCCTGAGCGCGACGGTGGCCATTACTTCTCGGTCTCCACGAGGCCCTTCACGAACCAGCGTTGCATCAGCACGACCACGAGGATCGGCGGCAGGATCGCGAAGACGCAGGTGACCATCACGAGGTTCCAGGGCGTGTCCGCGTCGGCGAAGGAGATCATCTTGCGCAGCGCGATGATGATCGTGTTCATCGAATTGGAATTGGTGACGAGCAGCGGCCAGAGGTACTGCGTCCAACCGTAGATGAAGGTGATGACGAAGAGCGCGGCGATGTTGGTGGCCGAGAGCGGCAGCAGGATGTCGCGGAAGAAGCGCCAGGGCCCCGCGCCATCGACCCGCGCGGCCTCCAGCAGTTCGTTCGGGATCGTCATGAAGAACTGCCGGAACAGGAGCGTGGCGGTGGCCGAGGCGATCAGCGGCAGGATCAGGCCCGCGTAGGTGTCGATGAGGCGCAGGTCGACCATGACCTTGTAGGTCGGCAGGATGCGGACCTCCACGGGGAGCATCAGCGTGATGAAGATGAGCCAGAAGAACACCATCCGGAGCGGGAAGCGGAAGAAGACGATCGCATAGGCCGAGGCGATCGAGATCACGATCTTGCCGACCGCGACCGATACCGCGACCAGCGTGGTGTTCCAGAGAAGCCGCCCGACGCCCACGCCGCCGATCCGGCCGACGCCTCCGCCGATCGCCTCGGCGTAGTTCGCGAGACCCGCGTCGCCGGGCAGGAGCGGCAGCGGCGGGCGCAGGATGGTCTGGATCGGATGGGTGGAGGCGATCGTCACGTAGTAGATCGGGAAGGCCACCACGATCACGCCGATCACCAGCAGGAAATGCGCGACCCACTGGCCCGAGCGGCTGGCGCCGACCATGCCCTCAGCCATAATGCACCCTCCGCTCGATGTAGCGGAACTGGATCGCGGTCAGCGCGATCACGATCGCCATCAGGATCACCGACTGCGCGGCCGAGGAGCCGAGCTGGAGGTTCACGAAGCCGTCGTTGTAGACCTTGTAGACCAGCGTCTCGGTCGCCCTGCCCGGGCCGCCGCCGGTCACCGCGTGGATGATGCCGAAGGTGTCGAAGAGCGCGTAGACGGTGTTGACGACCAGGAGGAAGAAGGTCGTCGGCGCCAGCAGCGGGAAGGTGATGGTCCAGAACCGCCGCGCGCCGCCCGCGCCGTCGATCGCCGCGGCTTCGAGCAGCGACTTCGGGATCGCCTGCAATCCCGCGACGAAGAAGAGGAAATTGTAGCTGATCTGCTTCCAGGCCGCCGCCGCGATCACGAGCCCCATCGCCTGGGTCCCGTTCAGCAGCGGATCCCAGCGGATCCCGATCTGCCTGAGGGGCCAGGCCAGCGTGCCGAAGGACGGGTTGAAGAGGAAGAGCCAGAGCATCCCCGCGATCGCCGTCGCCACCGCGTAGGGCCAGATCAGCAGCGTGCGGTAGACGTCCTTGCCCCGGATGAGCTTCTCCGCCTGCGTCGCGAGCAGGAGCGCGATCGCCATCGAGAGGAACGCGGTCCAGGCGGAGAAGACCACCGTGACCCGCAGCGCATTGAGCCAGGCCGGATCGGAGAGCACGGCGCGGAAATTGGCGAGGCCGACGAATTGCGTCGCGAGCCCGAACGGATCCTCGCGCTGCGTCGATTGGCGGAGCGCCTGCGCGGCGGGCCAGTAGAAGAAGACGAGGCTGATCGCGAGCTGAGGTGCCACGAGCAGATAGGGCAGGAGCCTGTGCGGGAAGGTCGCGCGGTTCATCGCATGTCCGTCGGCTTGGCCGCGCCGCCGGGGAGCCGGCGGCGCGGGGTCGGAGGGAGTTCGCCCTCGTGGCTTACTGACCCAACGCGGACTGGATCGCGGCGTTGCCCCGTTCCACGGCGTTGTCGAGCGCCTGCTGCGCGGTCTGCTGCCCGGCGAGCATCTTCTCGAATTCCTCGTTCTCGATGTCGCGGATCTGCGGCAGGTTGACGAGGCGCACGCCCTTGGAATTCGCGGTCGGCTCCTTGCCCATCATCTGCAGGATCGGCGTCTCGCGGCCCGGGTTCTTCTCGTAGAAGCCCGATTCCTTCGTCGCCTCGTAGGCCGCCATCGTCACCGGCAGGTAGCCGGAGGTCTGGTGGAGGTATTCCTGGACATCGGTCTGCGAGAGATAGTCGAAGAAGGCGGCGACGCCCTTGTAGGTCTCGTCCGACTTGCCGCCGAAGACCCAGAGGCTCGCGCCGCCGGGGATCGTGTTCTGGGGCGCGCCCTCCGCGTCGCTGTCATAGGGCAGCTGGCCGATGCCGTAGTTCATCCCCGACTTCACGATATCGCCGAGGCCCCCCGAGCTCTCGGTGAAGATCCCGCATTCGCCGGCGAGGAAGATCTGCTTCGCCTCCGAGGTGCGGCCGCCGTACTTGAAGGTGCCGTCCTTGGCGAGATCGGCCAGCGCCTGGAAATGGTTCACGTAGATCGGCGCGTTGATCTCGAGTTCCGCCTCGGAACCCGCGAGGCCGTTCTCGTTCGTCGCATAGGGTACGTCGTTCCAGGCGGCGAAATTCTCGAGATGGATCCAGGTGAGCCATGTCGAGGTGTAACCACAGGGCGCGGCGCCCGACGCCTTGATCTTCCTCGCCATGTCCCAGACCTCGGTCCAGGTCTTGGGCGGCGCGTTCACGTCGAGCCCGGCCTTCTCGAAGATGTCCTTGTTGTAATAGAGGATCGGCGAGGAGGAATTGTAGGGGAAGCTCAGCATCGTGCCGTCGGGCTTCGAGTAGTAGGCGACGATCCCCGGCAGGTACTGGCTCTTGTCGAAGGTCATCCCGGCGTCGTCGAGCACGTCCGCGACCGGCTTGATCGCCCCCTCGGCCGCCATCATCACGCCCGTGCCGACGTCGAACACCTGCATGATGTCGGGCGCCTGTTTCGCGCGGAAGGCGGCGATGCCCGCGTTGAGCGTCTCGGGATAGGTGCCCTTGAAGACGGGAACCACCTCGTAATCCTCCTGCGAGGCATTGAAGTCGTTCGCGATCTTGGTGACGACCTCGGCGTTCGCGCCGGTCATCGCGTGCCACCAGCTGATGTCGGTCTTGGCCTCGGCGGGGATGGCGGCCGCCGTGCCGATCAGGAGCGCGGCGGTGAGGATCGGGCCTCGGGTCATGGTAGTCTCCCTAAGTTTCAACTCCGGTCTCTCGCCGGATAACGCGGTGAGATGACCGTTCGACGACGGCCCGCGCGCGAGGATGCTCCGGCTTTTTCCTCTTCGCCGCAACCCCTTGAACGGTATTAAGGATAAAACACCGGCGATCGGGAGGAATGCGATGACGCGGGAGGCGAGGCGGCTGGCGCTGGTGACGGGCGGCGGCATCGGGATCGGACGGGAACTCGTGCTCGCTCTCGCGCGGGCGGGGCACGACGTCGCCTTCTGCCACATGGATCCCGAGGCGGCGGCGGCGGCGGTGCGCGAACTCGCGCGGGCGGCCGGGGCCGGGTGCCTCGCGATCCGCGCCGATATCGGCGAGCCCGCCGAGGCGGACCGGGTCTTCGCGCTGGTCGAGGCCGAATTCGGCCGCCCGGCGGAGATGCTCGTCAACAACGCGGGCATCCAGGTCTGGGCGGGACTCCTCGATCTCGCGGATGCCGACTGGGACCGGGTGATCCGGGTCAATCTCTCCGGCGCCTTCTACATGACGGCGCGCTTCGCCCGGCGGCTGGTCGCGGCCGGGCAGGGGGGCGCGATCGTCAACATCGGCTCGGGCTGCAACAAGCTCGCCTTTCCCGGGCTCGTCTCCTACACGGCGTCGAAGGGCGGCGTCGAGCTCTTCACGAAATCGGCGGCGCTCGAACTCGGGCCGCGCGGGATCCGGGTCAATTGCGTGGCGCCCGGCGCGATCGAGACCGAGCGCACGAGGGCCGAGGCGGCGGATTACGGCGCCGCCTGGGCGGGGCTGACGCCGCTGCGCCGGATCGGAACGCCCCGCGACGTGGCCGGGGCGGTGGTCTGGCTTCTCTCCCCGGCGGCGGAGTTCGTGAGCGGCCAGACGCTCTGGATCGATGGCGGGCTCTTCTCGCAGGCGCCCTGGGCCTATCCCGGAAGCTAGGCGCCGCGCCAGACCGGCCGCCGCTTGTGGAGGAAGGCCGCGACGCCCTCGCGGAAATCGGCGCTGCCGTAGACCCGCGCGACGGTCTCGGCGTCCGGGGGCGCGGCCGCGGCGAGGCGGCGGAAGGTCTCGCGGCTGGCCGCGAGCGTGAGCGGCGCGGCCTCGCGGAGCGTGCCGACGATCCGGTCCGCCTCGGCCTCCAGTTCCTCCGGCGGCACGCAGGCGAGGGCGAAGCCGAGCCGGTGCGCCGCCTCGCCGTCGATCATGCGCGAGAGCAGCAACATCGTCTTCGCCGGCCCCTCGCCGAAGGCGCGGACGAGGCGGGCGACATTGGCCGCCGACAGGCAGTTCCCGACGGTGCGCGCGATCGGCACGCCGAACCGGGCCTTCGGCGTCGCGATCCGCAGGTCGCAGGCGGCGGCGATGACGAGGCCGCCGCCGACCGCCGCCCCGTCGACGACGGCGAGCGTCGGCGCGGGCAGCGCCTCGATCCGCGCGATCGCCGCGTTGATCCGCTCCTCGTAGGCGACCCCGTCCGCGCCGGTCCGGAAGGCGGTGAATTCGGAGATGTCGGTTCCCGCGACGAAGGCGCCGCCCGCGCCGCGAAAGACGACGGCGCGCAGATCCGCGCGCGCCTCCAGCGTCGCGCAGATCTCGCCGAGCCGCTCGTACATCTGGAAGGTCATCGCGTTGCGCGCCGCCGGGCGGTCGAAGGTGACGCGCGCCACCTGGTCCGCGACCACGAGCCCGATGTCGCCCTCGTTGAAATCGCCCTCAGCCATTGGCGACGTCCCGCACCCGGCTCCCAAGTTCCGAGAGGATCTCGGCGCGATGCTCGTCGAGGAGCGGCGGGTGGCGGCGGACCCGCTGCGGCGTGCCGCGCAGCTTGACCGGAAAGCCGATGTTGTTGACGCTCCCCTCCACGGGATGCTCGATCGGCATCACCATGTCGCGCGCCTCGGCATGCGGGTTCGCGAGCGCCTCGGAATAGTCGAGGATCGGCCCGGCGGGGATCCCGGCCGCGAGCAGCGCCGCGACCCATTCCTCCCGCGTCCGCTCGACGAGCGTCGTCTCGAGTTCCGCGATCAGGGCGGGCCGGTGCGCCATGCGGAGCGCGTTGGTCGCGTAGTCGGGATGGGCGAGGAGGTCGGGCCGGCCGATCACCTCGCAGAGCCGGGCCCAGAGGCGGTCGTTGTTCGCGCCGAGGACGAAATGCCCGTCCTTCGCGCGCACCGCCTGATAGGGGGCGGCCATCCGGTTCGCGGTTCCGATCCGCTCCGGGATCCGGCCGGTGCCCCAGAAGTCGCAGATGTCCCAGACCGCGAAGGAGAGCCCGGCCTCGTAGAGCGAGGCGTCGATATACTGGCCCTGGCCGGATTTCTGGCGGCCGATATAGGCGCTCAGCACCGCGTAGACGGTGAAGAGCGAGCAGCCGATATCCGCGACCGGCACGCCCGATTTCGCCGGCGGCCCGTCGGGGTCGCCGGTGATCGACATGACGCCCGCCGCCGCCTGCGCCATCAGGTCGAAACCGGGGCGCGCGGCCCAGGGGCCGGTCTGGCCGAAGCCGGAGATGCTCGCGTAGATGATGCTCGGATTGACCTCCGCGACCCTGGCGTAGTCGATGCCGAGCCGGGCCATCACGCCGGGCCGGTAGTTCTCGACGATCACATCCGCCGTGCGGGCGAGGTCGAGATAGGTGGCGCGCCCCTCCTCGGTCTTGAGGTCGAGCGCGATGGAGCGCTTGTTGCGGTTCATGTTGAGGAAGCCGAGGCTGTCCTCGCCCTTGAGCCTGAAGCCCATCGCGCCGCGGGTCTGGTCGCCGCTCGGCGGCTCGACCTTGATGACGTCGGCGCCGAGGTCGCCGAGCAGCATGCAGGCGAAGGGGCCCGCCATCACCTGGCTGACGTCGAGCACCCGGATGCCTTCGAGCGGAAGGCGCGGTTCTGGCTGGGCCATCGGTATCTCTCCTGCTGGTCCTGTGGGAAGCCCGCGGGAGGCGGCCCCGCGGGCTCCGGCGTCAGTAGATGAGGTTCACGAGCGCGAGCGAGATGCCCGGCAGGTAGGTGCAGATCATCAGGAGCGCGAAGAGCGCGGCGATGAACGGCAGGTTCACCTTCGTCGTCTCCCAGATGTCGGACTTCGCGATCGAGCAGGCCGCGATCAGCACCGAGGCGACGGGCGGCGTCTGCTGGCCGATCGCGAGGTTCAGCGTCACGACGAGGCCGAAATGCACCGGGTCGATCCCGGCGGCGAGGACCATCGGCATCACGATCGGCACCACGAGGATGATCGCCGCCGCCGAATGCAGGAACATGCCGAGGATCAGGAAGGCGATGTTGAGCATCAGGAGGATCAGGTACTTGTTGTCCGTGATCCCGCTGATGGCATGGGCGAGCTGCTGGGGCACCTGCGCCTCGGTCAGGAAGCCGCCGATCAGGTAGGAGGAGGCGACGAGGAGCATCACCACCGCCGTCTGCGTGCCGCTGTCGATCAGCGCCTTGTAGAGCGCGCGGACGTCGAATTCGCGGTAGATCACGCCCGAGATGAAGAGCGCCGCGACCACCGCGAGCCCCGCGCCCTCGGTCGCGGTGACGATGCCGCCGAAGATGCCGCCGAGGATGATGACGGGCAGCATCAGCGCCCAGCCGGCTTCCTTCAGGCGCAGCCAGACGTTCGAGAGCCGGAAACGCTCCTCGACCGGGAAGTTGTACCGCCGCGCCTGGACATAGGCCGCGACCGCGAGGCAGATCGCGCCGACGATGCCGGGGCCGAAGCCCGCGACGAACATCTTCACCACCGACTGCTGCGCCATGACCGCGTAGAGGATCATCGGGATCGAGGGCGGCAGGATGATCGCGAGGCTCGAGGCCGAGGAGCAGATCGCGGCGGCGAATTCCTTGGAATAGCCCTTCCTGCGCATCGCCGGCACCAGGATCGAGCCGAGCGCCGCGACGCCCGCGACCGCCGAGCCCGAGATCTCCGCGAAGAACATCGAGGCGCCGATCACCACGAAGGAGAGCCCGCCCCGAACGAAGCCGACCAGCGCCGAGGCGAGCGCGATCAGCCGGCGCGAGATCGAGGAGGCGTTCATGATCGAGCCCGCGAGCACGAAGAGCGGGATCGCGAGGAGCGGGAAGCTCGACGCGCCCTCGAACATCGTCAGCGCGAGGTTCGGGAGCATGTCCGCGCCCTGGACGAGCACGATCGCGGCGATGGCGACGAGGCCGAGCGCGACGGCGATCGGCACGTTCAGCAGCGCGAGGCCGAACATCCCGAAGAGCATGTATCCGATGGCCATCAGGCGTCTCCGAGGCTGTGCTGGCGCGGGTGGCGGTGGGTGGCCGAGGGCATGCTCGCGTCGTCGGTCTCGAGCGGCGTGTTCGAGACATCGCCCAGCGCCTCGCGGATCTCGTGGTCGACGAAACCCTCGCCCCGCGCGGCCTCGAGCACCTCCGGCAGCCGGAGCGCCTCGGCGATGATGAAGAGCGCCGCGCCGATCGGGATGATGGACTGGGTGAGCTGGACCGAGACATTCGGCAGCGAGACCAGCGTCATGCCCTCGAGGATGACGAGCACCTGCCAGCCGGCCCAGCCGAGCAGGCCGAAGAAGAAGAAGACGCAGGCCTCCGCGAAGAGCGTCGCGGGCACGCGGATCCGCGGCGGCATCGCGTTGACGAGGCCGGGAAAGCCGATATGCGCCCCCTTGAGCGCCGCGAGCGCGCTTCCGAAATAGGTCATCCAGACGAGGCCGATCGAGGCGATCTCGTCGTACCAGCCGAGCGGGCTGCCGATGTAGCGGTAGACGGTGCCGAGCACGATCAGGAGCGTCATCGCGGCGACGATCAGCGCCGTCGAGACTTCCAGCAGCCGCTCGAGCCAGGTCTTCAGGAGCTTGTGCGTCGACATGCGGGCCTCCGGACCGGATGGGAAGGGGAAGCCCGCGCGCCTGGGCGCGCGGGTCTCCGCGATCTGAAGATCACTGGGTGACAAGGCCCTGGACCTTCTCGATCAGCGCGCCGCCGCCATCGACCGATTTCGAGAATTCCGCGTAGATCGGCTTGCTCGCCTCGATGAAGGCGGCGGTGTCGACCTCGTTCTCCACCATTCCCGCGTCGATCAGCTTCTGGTGCAGCTCGGTGTCGAGCCGGGCGGCGATGTCATAGACCACGTCCTGCATCTCGACCGCCGTCTCCCGGAGCGCGGCCTGGACCTCCGGGTCGAACTTGGACCAGGAGCGGCCGGCGGTGACATAGGCCGGCGTGTAGACGTGGTTCGAGACCGAGAGATACTTCTGCACCTCGTAGAAGCGCGAGGGATAGATCTGGGCATAGGGGTTTTCCTGCCCGTCCATCACGCCGGTCTGGAGCGCGACGAAGACCTCGGAGAGCGCGAGCGGGCTCGGGCTCGCGCCGTAGGATTCGAACATCTTCATCCGCCATTCGCCCGCCGGCACGCGGAGCTTGATGCCCTTCAGATCCTCGGGCTTCGTGATCGGGCGGGCGTTGTTGGTGATCTGGCGGAAGCCGTTCTCCCAGACCGCGACGATCCTGTAGCCGGCGGCCTCGGCCTGGGGCGCCATTTCCGGCATCACCACCTCGTCGCGGACGCGCGCCATGTGCTCGCGGTCGTGGATGAGATAGGGCATCTCGAAGAGGCCGAAGATCGGCACGGTCGAGGACATGATCGTCGAGGGCAGGCTGAGGTCGATCGTGCCGAGCTTCAGCTTCTGCATCATCGCCTTGTCGTTGCCGAGCTGGCTCGACCCGTAGACGACCACCCTGGCCTTGTCGCCGAGCTTCTCGTTCGCGCGCTTGGCGAATTCGGTGGCGCTGAGATCCATGAGCGAGCCCGGCTCGCCGACATGGCCGAACTTGATCTCGGTCTGGGCCATCGCGGCGGGGGCGAGGCCCAGCGTGGCGACGACCGCCGCCGTCAGAAGTTTCCGGATATTCATGATTCCTCCCTGTCTTCTTGATTGGGTGAGGCCGGCCGCCGCGCGGGCGCGGCCGGTCATCCGGCGCGGGCCGGGTCCTTGTCCCGCGTCGTCGCGGGAGAGACCTGGATCTGGGGGGAGGGATCGAGGCGCCGCCGGGCGGACCGGGCAACGCCGGCATCCCGTGGCGGCGCCGCGCGACGGCGGATCGCCGGTCGGAGCATTCGCATTCCTCCCTCGTCTCTTTGGACGTGATTTTGAATTATGAATACATAATGAGTAGTGAAGCCGTCAACTGAGTCGTCGGCCGCCGGCGCTGGACAAGCCCGGACCGGAGCCGGATGGTCGGCCGCCGGGTCCGGCCCGGTGGAAATTCCGAAATGCGATAATGGAAGGAAATCTCTCATGGATCTGACCCTTGCCGAGGCGCGCGGCATCGCGGAGGACTGCCTGCGGTTCGCGGGCGAGATGAACCTCAAGCCGCTCACCGTCGCGGTGCTCGACGCGTCGGGCCATCTGAAGGCGCTGCTCCGCCAGGACGGAACCAGCCTGCTGCGGCCCGAGATCGCGCAGGGCAAGGCGCGGGGCGCGATCGCCCTCGGCCTCGGTTCGCGCGCGCTCTTCGAGCGGGCGAAGGAGCAGCCCTATTTCATCCAGTCGATGAACGCGCTCGCCGGCGGCGCCCTCGTGCCGGTGCCGGGCGGCGTCCTCGTGAAACGCGACGGCCGGATCATCGGCGCCGTCGGGATCACCGGCGACACCTCCGACAACGACGAGGCCTGCGCGGTCCGCGCGATCGAGGCCGCCGGCCTGACCGCGGACGCGGGCTGAGGCCACCGGGCGCCCGCCGCGACGGAGGGCGCCCGCGCCGGTCAGGCGGTCTCGAGCTCCTCCGGGGCGGCGGCGCCGAGCAGGTCCATCGCCGCCGCGACGCCGCCGTCGCGATGCGGCACGCCCGCCCGGCGCAGCCCGAGTTCGACCCCCGAGAGCGTCGCGATCAGCATCAGGTCGTTGAAATCGCCCAGATGGCCGACGCGGAACACGCGGTCCGCCACTTTCGAGAGCCCGTTGCCGAGCGAGATGTCGTAGTGCCGGAGCGTGGTCGCGCGGAACGCGTCGGCGCTGTGCCCCTCGGGCATGAGCACGGCCGTCAGAACGCCGCTCTCCTGCCCCTGCTGGCGGCAGAGCACCTCGAGACCCCAGGCACGCACCGCCGCGCGGGCCGCGGCGCCGTGGCGGGCATGGCGGGCGAAGACGTTGTCGAGCCCCTCCTCGTGGAGCATCGCGATGGCCTCGTTCAGCCCGTAGAGCAGGTTGGTGCCCGGCGTGTAGGGGAAATAGCCGGTGGCGTTCGGCCCCGCCATGTCGGTCCAGTCCCAGTAGGAACGGCGCATCCCGCCGGCCTTGCCGTGCTCGAAGGCCTTCTCGCTCACCGCGTTGAAACTCAGCCCCGGCGGCAGCATCAGCCCCTTCTGCGAGCCGGAGACCGCGACGTCGACGCCCCATTCGTCGAAGCGGAAGTCGATCGAGGCGAGGCCCGAGATCGTGTCGACCATCAGGAGCGCGGGGTGGCCGGCGGCGTCGATCGCGCGGCGCACGTCGGCGACGGGCGAGACCGAGCCGGTCGAGGTCTCGTTGTGGACGACGCAGACCGCCCGGATCTCGTGGCCGGTATCGGCGCGCAGCCGCGCCTCGATCCGGTCGGGATCCGCGCCGCCGCGCCAGTCGCCCTCGATGAATTCCGGCGCGAGCCCGAGCCGCTTCGCCATCTTCATCCAGAGCGTCGCGAAATGCCCGGTCTCGTACATGAGGATCCGGTCGCCCTCGGACATCGTGTTGACGAGCGCGGCCTCCCAGGCGCCGGTGCCGGAGGAGGGATAGATGAAGATCTGCTGCTCGGTCCTGAAGATCGACTTCATGCCTTCGAGCGCCCTCAGCCCCACCTCGGCGAAATCCGGTCCGCGGTGGTCCATGGTCTGGGTCGAGATCGCCCGGAGAACCCGGTCGGGAACCGCGCTCGGCCCCGGGATCTGCAGGAAATGGCGTCCGGCTTTTCGCGACATCGGTGCTTGGTCCTCCCTCGGAGCGCGCGCGCCACTCGGACGGCGCTTGATCTAATTTTGAATTATGAATTACAAATGCACGACCAAAGTCAAGCCGAGTCGGGGCAGGGGGGCGACATGCTGGAAGAGGCGCTCAGGCGGGAATTCAGCGGGGAGGTGTTTTTCGACCGCTTCACGCGGGGGCGCTATTCGACCGACGCCTCCTTCTACCAGATCACCCCGATGGCCGTGGCGTTGCCCCGCTCGCTCGAGGACGTGCGCGCGGCGCTCGGCGCGGCGCGGGCGGCGGGCGTGCCGGTCACCGGGCGCGGCGGCGGCACCTCGCAATGCGGGCAGACGATCAACAGCGGGCTGATCCTCGACAATTCCCGCCATTTCAACCGGATCCTCGAACTCGACGTCGCGAACCGCCGCTGCGTGGTGGAGCCCGGCATCGTGCTCGACGAGCTCAACCGCGCGCTCAAGCCTCACGGGCTGTGGTTCCCGGTCGATGTCTCCACCGCCTCGCGCGCGACGATCGGCGGCATGGCGGCGAACAATTCCTGCGGCGGGCGGTCGCTGCGCTACGGCACGATGCGCGACAACGTGCTCTCGATCGAGGCGGTGATGCATGACGGAAGCCTCGCGCGCTTCGGCCCGACCGCGCGCGACGCGGCCCGGCCGAACGATCCCGCGGGCGCGGCCGCGGCGCGGATGCTGGCGCTCGGCGCGGACCATGCCGATCTGATCGACGCGCGGTTTCCGAAGCTCACGCGCCGGGTGGGCGGCTACAATCTCGACGCGCTGGTGCCGAACGGCCATCCGGTCAACCTCTCGCACCTGCTGGTCGGCTCCGAGGGGACGCTCGCCTATTTCACGAAGATCGAGCTCCGGCTCTGGCCGCTCGTCGGCGAGCGCGTGCTCGGGGTCTGCCATTTCCCGAGCTTCTACCAGGCGATGGCGGCGACCCAGCACCTCGTCCCGCTCGGGCCGCTCTCGGTCGAGCTGGTCGACGACACGATGATCGGCCTGTCGCGGCAGATCCCGATGTTCCGCCGGACCATCGCCGAATTCGTGAAGGGCGCGCCCGCGGCGCTGCTCCTCGTCGAATTCGACGAGGGCGATCCGGAGGCCAACGCGGGCAGGCTCGCCGCGCTCGAGGCGCGGATGGCGGAACTCGGCTTCTCCTTCTCGGGGCAGGGGAAGGACTGGGGCGGGGTGGTGCCGATCACCGACCAGCGCCTTCAGGGCCAGATCGGTGAATTGCGCAAGTCCGGCCTCAACATCATGATGTCGATGAAGGAGGCGGGAAAGCCGGTCTCCTTCGTCGAGGATTGCGCGGTGCGGCTCGAGGATCTGGCGGATTACACCGCCGGCCTCACCGAGATCTTCGCGAAACACGGCACGCGCGGCACCTGGTACGCCCATGCCTCGGTCGGCTGCCTCCACGTGCGCCCGGTCCTGAACCTCAAGCTCGAGGAGGACACAAGGCGGATGCGCGCGATCGCGGAGGAGGCCTTCGAGCTTGTCGCGCGCTACAAGGGCTCGCATTCGGGCGAGCACGGCGACGGGATCGTGCGCTCGGAATTCCACGAGCGGATGTTCGGGCCCGAGGTGACCGCGCTCTTCCGCGAGGTGAAGACGACCTTCGACCCCGACCGGCGCTTCAACCCGGGAAAGATCGTCGACGCGCCGCGCATGGATGACCGGACGCTGTTCCGCTACCCGCCCGGCTAC
Source organism: Amaricoccus solimangrovi (assembly GCF_006385685.1). GTDB lineage: Bacteria > Pseudomonadota > Alphaproteobacteria > Rhodobacterales > Rhodobacteraceae > Amaricoccus > Amaricoccus solimangrovi. The sequence continues at coordinate 23,740 of NZ_VFRP01000001.1, forward strand.
GACGTGAAGCCGCTGAGAACCGCCTTCGACTGGTCCGCCTATACCGGCGCGGGCGGCGGTTTCCAGGGCGCGGTCGAGATGTGCAACAACAACGGCGCCTGCCGCAAGCTCGCGGGCGGGACGATGTGCCCCTCCTACCGCGCGACCCGGAACGAGCGCGACGTGACGCGCGGGCGCGCCAACACGCTCCGCCTCGCGATCTCCGGCCAGCTCGGCCCCGACGCCTTCACCTCGCACGAGATGATGGAGACGATGAAGCTCTGCGTCTCCTGCAAGGGCTGCAAGCGGGAATGCCCGACCGGCGTCGACATGGCGCGGATGAAGATCGAGGTCATGGCCGCCCGCGCCGCGAAGCACGGGCTCTCGCTCCGCGACCGGCTCGTGGGCTACCTGCCGCGCTACGCGCCCTGGGCCGCGCGGGCGCCGTGGCTCCTGAACGCGCGCGACCGGCTGCCGGGCCTGGCGCGGGCGAGCGAGGCGCTGACCGGCTTCTCCGCGAAGCGCCCGCTGCCGCGCTGGGCGGCGAAGCCGTTCCGCGACGACGAGGCCGGGCCGGCCGAGGGCGCGGAGGTCGTGCTCCTCGCCGACACGTTCAACCGCCATTTCGAGCCGGAGAACCTGCGCGCCGCGACCCGCGTGCTCGGCGCCGGGGGCAAGGCGGTCACCGTCGCGCGCGCCCCGGACGGCCGCCCGCTCTGCTGCGGGCGCACCTTCCTCTCCGTCGGACTCGTCGATCAGGCGAAGGCCGAGGCGGAGCGGCTGGTCGCGGCGCTCCTGCCCCATGTCGAGGCGGGCCGCGCGATCGTCGGGCTGGAGCCCTCCTGCCTGCTGACGCTGCGCGACGAGATCCCCGCGCTCCTGCCCGGGCGCGAGACCGCGGCGCTCGCGGAGAAGGCGGCGATGTTCGAGGAATACATCGCCGCGCAGGCCGAGGCCGGGGCGATGCCGCTCCCGCTCCGCGCGCCGGGCCGGCGGGTGCTGCTGCACGGCCATTGCCACCAGAAGGCGATGAATGTCATTCCCGCGATCCGGAAGACATTGGCGCTTCTGCCGGAAACGGATATTGAGATGGTGGAGACGAGTTGCTGCGGCATGGCCGGATCTTTCGGATACGGCCGAGAGACGGAGGAGGTGTCCCGCGCGATGGGGGAGATCAGCCTGTTCCCGGCCGTTCGCGCGGAGGCGTCCGACACGATCGTGGTCGCCGACGGCACGTCCTGCCGCCACCAGATCGCCGACGGGACCGCGCGGGAGGCGATCCACGTCGCCCGGCTGCTCGACATGGCGCTCGACGCGGCGCACGAGGGAGAGGCGCGCGGATGAACCTGCTGAACCAGCCGCCGCTCAGGCGCAAGTCGCTGCACGAGGAACTCGCGGACAATCTGCGCGACCTCATCATCAGCGGGGAACTCGCCCCCGGAACCAAGGTGCCCGAGAAGGAGCTCTGCGCGGTCTTCAACGTCTCGCGGACGCCGCTGCGCGAGGCGCTGAAGGTGCTCGGCGCCGACGGGCTCGTGGTGCTGGAGCCGAACCGGGGCGCCTGGATCAGCCGGATCACGGTCGAGGATCTCGAGGAGGTCTTTCCGGTCATGGGCGCGCTCGAGGCTCTCTCGGGCGAACTCGCCTGCGCGCATATCACCGACGCGGAGATCGCCGCGGTCCGGGCGCTGCACGACAGGATGCGCGCCGAATACGAGGCGCGCCATCTCGACGGCTATTTCGCGCTCAACCAGGAGATCCACGAGGCGATCCTCAGGGCCGCGCGCAACAACACGCTCGTCAACCAGTACCGGATGCTCGCGAGCCGGGTGCGCCGGGCGCGCTACGTCGCGAACATGACGGCGGAGCGCTGGGAGCAGGCGATGGCGGAGCACGAGGAGATCATCCGCTGCCTCGAGGCGCGCGACGGCGCCGCGCTGGCGGCGATCCTGCGCGATCACCTGCGCAACAAGCTCGAGACCGTGCGGGACTGGATCCTCCGGAACGGCTAGGCGTCGCGGTCGGCGCCCCGGCGCAGGATGTAGGTGTCCATGATCCAGCCGTGCCGCGCGCGGGCCTCGGCGCGGAGGGCGACGATCTCGGGCCCCGCGGTCGCGAGCGGCCCGGCGCGCAGGATCTGCTCCGGCATGCCGAGGAAGGCGCCCCACCAGATCGAGACGTCCGCGGGGTCGAGCCCCTGGAAGACGCAATCGCCGTCGAGCATGACCACGACCGTGTCGGGTGCGTCCGCCGGCCAGCCTTCGTCGCGGAGCCGTCGGCCGGTCGTCACCAGCACCGGCGCGCCGACGGCGTTGAGCGGGATCGCATGCCCCGCGGTCAGAAGCTGCGGCGCGGTCAGGCCCGGAACCACGGTGACGCGGAACCCGCCGGCCAGCCGCGCGATGCGCGGCGTCGAGTCGTAGAGCGAGGGATCGCCCCAGACGAGCAGCGCGATCCGGCGCGCCTCCGGATGGGGAAGGAGCGCCGCCTGCCAGGCCGCCGCGATCTCGGCGTGCCAGGCATCGACGCCGGCGCGATAGTCGGGCCGCGCGGCGTCGCGCCTCGGCAGGTCGAATTCCGCCGTGGCGATGCCGGGGGCGTGCGCGTCGCGGATCGCGCGGCGCAGCCCTGCGAGGTCGGCCTTCTCCGCGCCCTTGCGCGGGATCAGGACCAGATCGGCCTCACGCAGGCGCCGCACCGCGGCGAGGGTCAGGTGTTCCGGATCGCCGGAGCCGATGCCGATCAGGAAGAGATCACGCATCCTCGCCCTCCGCGAGCGGCCCGTAGAGAATCAGCGTCGGCGGCGTCGGTCCTTCGGGCGGCGCCGCGAAGGCGGCCGCGAGCGCGGCGACCGTGCTGCGCGACAGGCGCTGCTCGGGCGTCGAGACCGCCTCGGCCAGCAGCGCGGGCGTGTCGGCGGGAAGCCCCGCCGCGAGCAGCCGCGCCGCCAGCGCGGCGAAGGTGCGCCGGCCCATGTGCAGCACGGTGGTCGCGGCGGGATCGGCGAGGGCGGCGAGGTCGAGATCCTCCGGCAGCCCGCCCTTCGCGTCGTGGCCGGTCACGAACTGCACCCGCCGCGCGGTGAGCCGACGGGTGAGCGGGATGCCGGCGGCGGCCGCCGCCGCGCAGGCGGAGGGAACGCCGGGCACGATCTCGTAGGCGATGCCGGCGGCGCGGAGCGCGGTCAGTTCCTCCTCGAGCCGGCCGAAGATGCCGGAATCGCCCGATTTCAGCCGCACGACGCGCGCCCCGCTCCGGGCGTAGTCGACGAGCAGCCGGCTCACGTGATCCTGTTTCGGCGAGGGCCGCCCGGCGCGCTTGCCGACGCCGACGAGATCGGCCTCGGGCCGCGCATGGGCGAGGATCGGGCCGGAGGAGAGGTCGTCGAAGAGGACGGCGTCCGCCGCGCCGAGCCGCTTCACGGCCCGCAGCGTCAGCAGCTCCGGATCGCCCGGACCTGAGGAGACGAAGGAAACGAAGCCGCTCACGCGCCGGCCTCCGCGATGAGATGGAAGAAGGTGCCCGTGGCACGGCCCCGCGCCGAGCCGGTTTCGGGAACGTCGGCGCCGCTCGCGTCCGTCACGCGCGCGAGCGGCGCGTCGGGCTGTTCGATCACGCTGGCGTAGTGAAATTCGTGCCCGCGCAGCCGGGCGCCGCCTCGGTGGCCGGGGATCGCTTCCCGCAGCGTCGCGAGCCGGTAGCCGAGATGCATCCGCCGCTTCGCGAAGGAGGTGACGAGGCCGAGCAGCCCCGCCATCGCGTGGCTCCGCCCCTCGGCGTCGATGAGCGCCGCGCCCATCGCCATGTAGCCGCCGCATTCGCCGTGCACCGCCCGGGTCTCCGCGAAGCGGCGCAGCCCCGCGCGGAACCGCCCGGCGGCGGCGAGGGCGCCGGCGTGAAGCTCGGGATAGCCGCCGGGGAGCCAGCAGGCATCGGCCGTCTCCGGCGGCGCCTCGTCCGCGAGCGGCGAGAAGGGCAGGATCTCGGCCCCCGCCGCGCGCCAGCCCTCCACGAGATGCGGATAGGCGAAGCTGAAGGCCGCGTCCCGCGCGAGCGCGACGCGCTGGCCGGGCGGTGGCGTCGCGGGGGCCTCCGCGGGCGCGGGGGGGTCCACGCGGGCCGCGGCGCGGATCGCGGCGAGATCGGCGTGGGCTTCGAGGAAATCGGCCAGCGCGTCGAGCCGCGCGTCGAGATCCGCCGTCTCGCCCGCCTGCACGAGGCCGAGGTGACGCTCGGGCAGCGCGAGGCTCGGCCTGCGCGGCAGCGCGCCGAGCACGGGGAGCCCCGCGGCCGCCATACCCGCGCGGGTCAGCGCCTCGTGCCGGAGGCTCGCCACCTTGTTGAGGATCACGCCCGCGAGGCGGATCCGGGGGTCGAGGCGCGCGAAGCCGAGCGCGGTGGCCGCGGCCGACTGCGCCTGCCCCGAGACGTCGAGCACGAGGATCACCGGCCAGCCGAAGAGCGCCGCGACATCGGCCGAGGCGCCGGTTCCCGTCTCGCCCGGCGCCGCCACCCCGTCGAAGAGGCCCATCGAGCCCTCCGCCAGCACCAGATCCGCCGCCTCGCCCGCCCGGGCGAGCCAGGCGAGGCGCGTGCGCGACATCGCCCAGCTGTCGAGATTGACCGAGACGCGGCCGGTCGCGGCGGCGTGAAAGGCCGGGTCGATATAGTCGGGGCCGCTCTTGAACGGCTGGACGCCGAGCCCGCCCCGCGTCAGCGCCCGGGCGAGGCCGAGCGCGACGGTGGTCTTGCCGCTGCCCGAGGCGGGGGCGGCGATCAGCAGGCCCGGGGTCATTCGCCCTCCGGGAAGCGCGGATGGGTGCCCGAGGGCCGGAAGCGGCGGTCGTAGCCCTGCGAATAGAGCGCGCTTTCCCCGAAATCCTCCGCGCCGAGCGCGGAACCGACCAAGATGAGCGCGGTGCGTTCGAGCCCGCCCGCGGCCGCCGCGTTGAGTGTCGCGAGCGTGGCGCGCACCACGCGCTCGTCGGGCCAGGAGGCGCGCCAGACCACCGCGGCGGGGCAGTCGGGGCCGTAATGGGGCGCGAGTTCCGCGACCACCCGCGGCAGGACATGGATCGAGAGGTGAATGGCGAGCGTCGCGCCGGTCGCGGCGAAATTCGCCAGCGTCTCGCGCTCGGGCATGGCCGAGGCCCGGCCCGAGGTGCGGGTCAGCACGAGCGATTGCGCGACGCCGGGCAGCGTCAGTTCGGCCCCGAGCGCGGCGGCGGCGGCGGCGAAGGCGGGGACCCCCGGCGTCACGTCGAAGGGAATGCCGAGCGCGCGGAGGCGGCGGATCTGCTCGCCCATCGCCGACCAGACCGAGAGGTCGCCCGAATGCAGCCGCGCGACGTCCTGGCCCGCGGCATGGGCGGCGGCGATCTCGGCCATGATCTGGTCGAGGTCGAGCCGCGCCGTGTTCACGATCCGCGCGCCGGGCGGGCAGTGGCCGAGCACCGCCTCGGGCACCAGCGACCCGGCATAGAGGCAGACCGGGCAGGCGGCGATCAGGTCGCGGCCCCGGAGCGTCAGAAGGTCGGGCGCGCCGGGGCCGGCGCCGATGAAATGCACGGTCATGGGGACTCCGTCAGTTCCGCGATCGCCGCCGTGGCCATCCCGTCCGGCGCCACGGAGCGCGCCGCGAGGAGCCGCGCGCCCGGGCCGAGCGCGGCGAGCGCCGCGGCCTCGGCGAGGCTTCCGGCGCCGTGCAGCGCCGCGACGCGGGGCGAGGCGGTGAGGGTGGGCTGCGCCGCGAGCGCCGCCGGGGCGACGGCGCGGACCGGCAGGCCAAGCTCCGCCGCGACGGCGCGAAGCACGGGCGCCTCCGCCTTGGCGGCGGCGGTGGCGAGCGCCGCGAGGCCGTCGCTCCCGCCCGCGGCCCGGATCGCGGCGCGGAGCGAGGCCGGAGTGGCGCCGGCGCGAAAGCCGAGACCGGCGACCCTCATCGGATCACGCTCCATTGCGTCACCGGCCGCGCGGCCTGCCACGCCCGCAAGCTTCCGAGCGGTTCGGCGCGGGAGAGCTCGATCCGGATGAGCTCGCCGCCGCGGCGGGCGGCGAGCGTGGTGAGCAGCGCCTCGGTCTCCAGCGTCACCGCGTTCGCGACGAGGCGCGTGCCCTCGGGCAGGATCTCCCAGAGCCGGGCGAAGAGCTCCTCGGACCCGCCGCCGCCGACGAAGACCGCCTCCGGCCCGGCGAGCCCGTCGAGGCACTCGGGCGCGCGGCCCTCCACCAGCCTCAGCCGCGGGGAGAGCCCGAAGGCGCGGGCATTGGCGGCGATGTTCGCGCCCCGGTCCGCGCGGGGCTCGACGGCGGTCGCGCTCGCGCCCGGGGCGGCGAGCAGCCATTCGACGGAGACCGATCCCGATCCCGCGCCGATGTCCCAGAGATGCTCGCCCGGCCGGGGCGCGAGCGCGGCGAGGGTGAGCGCGCGGACCGGGGATTTCGTGATCTGGCCGTCGCTCGCGAAACGGCTCTCCGCGAGGCCCGGCGTCCGGGGCAGGCCAAAGCCGCGCGGCGCGTCGGAGAGGTCGATCGCGACGGCGACCGGGGTGGCGATCCCGTCGAGGTCGAAGGCCGCGGCGCGCGCGCGGCGGATCCGCTCGCGCGGGCCGCCCAGGGCCTCCAGCACCGCGAGCCGGGCCATGCCGAGACCCTGCTCCGTGAGCCACCCGGCGAGCGCCGCCGCCGCCGCGCTGTCGCGGAGCGTGCAGAGGAGGCGGGCGCCGCGCGCGAGATGGGGGCGCAACGTCTCGACCGGGGCCGCGTGCAGCGCGAGGCAGGTCACGCGTTCGAGCGGCCAGCCGAGCCGGGCGGCGGCGAGGGAGAAGCAGGAGGGCGCGGGCGCCGCGCGCCATTCGCCGGGCGCGAGCCGGGCGGCGAGCACCGCCCCGGCGCCATGCCAGAACGGATCGCCCGAGACGAGCGCGGCCACCGCGCGCCCGCGTTCCGCCACCAGCGGTTCGACCGAGAAGGGCACGGGCCATGGCCGGGCGCGGTCGGCGCCGATGCCCGCGAGCGCGAGATGGCGCGGGGCGCCGAAGACGAACTCCGCCCGGTCGAGCGCGTCGCGGCTTGCCTCCGAGAGCCCGGCGAGGCCATCCTCGCCGAGGCCGATGATCGTCAGCCAGGGCGCGGCGGAAGCGGAGGGGGATATGGGGACGAGAGTGGGCGAGACGCCCGGGCGCGTGTCAGACATGCCCGCGCCCCCCGGCCGCGTGCTCCTGCTCGGCGGCACCACCGAGGCGAACGCGCTCGCGGAGCGTCTCGCGGCGCGCGGCGTGGGCGCGGTCTATTCCTACGCGGGCCGGGTCGCCGCGCCCCGGGCGCGGCCGCTGCCGGTCCGGGTCGGCGGCTTCGGCGGCGTGCCGGGGCTCCGCGCCTGGCTCCGCGCCGAGCGGATCGGGGCGGTGGTCGATGCCACCCATCCCTTCGCCGCGGGGATGAGCGCCAACGCCGTCGCCGCCTGCGCCGCCGAGGGCGTGCCGCTGCTCGCCTTCGAGCGCCCGGCCTGGCGGGCGGGGCCGGGCGACCGCTGGACGCAGGTCCGCGATCTCGCCGCCGCCGCCGCCGCCCTCCCGCGGGAGCCGGAGGTGGTCTTTCTCGCCATCGGCAGGCAGGGGCTCGCCCCCTTCGCCGCCCGGCCGGAGCATCGCTACCTGCTCAGACTCGTCGATCCGGTCGAGGCGCCCCCGCTGCCGGGCGCCGAGGTGGTGGTGGCGCGCGGTCCCTTCACGGCCGCGGGCGACCGGGCGCTCCTCGCGGCGCATCGCGTGGCCCGCGTGGTCGCGAAGAATTCCGGCGGCGTGGGCGCCGAGGCGAAGCTCGCCGCGGCGCGCGACCTCGGCCTGCCCGTGATCATGATCGACCGGCCCGCGCTTCCGGAGCGCCCGGTCGCGGGCAGCGCCGAGGCGGTGATGGACTGGCTCGCTCACGAGGCGCGCCTCGGGCTGTAGACATGGGGGCCGACGCGGCGCGTCGCCGAATTGCCGACGAGGACGACGGTCCGCATGTCCGCCATCTCCGGCGCGGCCTCGCCGAGCGTCACCGTCTCGATCCGCTCCTCGGGCGTCGTCACCGCGCGGGCGAAGGTGACGAGCCGCTCGGGCCCGCAGGTTTCGCGCAGCAGGCCGAGCGCGCGCGCGAAGCCCTCCGGGCGCGCGGCGGAGCGCGGATTGTAGAGTGCGATGGCGAAATCCGCCTCCGCCGCGGCGCGGAGGCGCCGCTCGATCAGCGCCCAGGGCTTGAGATTGTCCGAGAGGTTGATCGCGCAGAAATCATGCCCGAGCGGCGCGCCCGCCCGCGCCGCGGCGGCGAGCATCGCGGTGATGCCCGGCAGCACGCGGATCGGCACGGCGGCGAATTCGGGCGCGGCCTCCAGCGCCTCGAAGACGGCGGAGGCCATCGCGAAGACGCCGGGATCGCCGGAGGAGACCACGACGACGCGGCCGCCCTTCGCCGCGAGATCGAGCGCGAGCCGCGCGCGGTCGAGTTCCACGCGGTTGTCGGAGGCGTGCCGGGTCAGCCCCGGGCGCTCCGGCACGCGCGCGACATAGGGGAAATAGCCGACGACATCGGTGGCCTCGGCCAGCGCCTCGGCCACCTCGGGCGTGACGAGATCCTCCGCCCCCGGCCCGAGCCCGGCGATGGCGAGCGCGCCGGTCAAGAGGCCACCGCCGCGACCGCCGCGCGCGGCGCGCCCGGGCGGCGGCCCTGGCCGTGGACGAGGACGATCGCGAAATACGGGCAGTCGGCCGGATCGACCTCCGAAAGCCGCGCCACCCGCTCGCCCGGCATCGTGCCGCGCTCGACCAGCCAGGCGTCGCCGAGCCGCCCGACGGCGGCGAGCGCGCGGGTGAGCTTGCCGAGGTTGCGGCCGATCTTCATGAAGACGAGCGCGTCGGCCGAGGCCGCGCGGGCGACGAGTTCCGCCTCCGGCAGCGTCGCGGGCAGCACGCTGAGCGCGTCGTCGCCCCAGGTGATCGGCACGCCGGTCGCGGTCCAGCAGCCCGACATGCCGGTGATGCCGGGCACCACCTCGACCGCGACGCGGCCGCCGAGGCGCCAGTGCAGGTGCATGAAGGAGCCGTAGAAGAACGGATCGCCCTCGCAGAGCACGATGACATCCTCGCCTCCGGCCGCGATCGCCGCGAGCCGGTCCGCCTCGGCGTCGTAGAAACGGGCGAGCAGGCCGTCGTATTCCTCGGTCGCGAAGCCGATCTCGGTCGTGACCGGATATTCCATCGCGATCTCGCGCGCGCCCTCGCGCAGCATCCCCTCGACGATCCGCCGCGCCTGTCCCGGCCGCCCCGCCTTGCGGAAATGGGCGATCACGCGCGCGGCCCGGATCAGCCGGTCGGCGCGCACGCTCATGAGCTCCGGATCGCCGGGGCCGAGGCCGACGCAGATCACCTTGCCCGTCATGCTCACTCCTTCTCGCTCGCGAGCGCGTTGACCGCCGCCACCGTGATCGCCGAGCCACCGAGCCGTCCCTCGACGATCAGCGCGGGCGCGGGCGGGGCGGCGAGGAGCGCGGCCTTCGATTCCGCCGCGCCGACGAAGCCGACCGGGCAGCCGATGATCGCCGCCGGCCGGGGGCAGGCGGGATCCTCGAGCATGTTCAGGAGGTGGAAGAGCGCGGTCGGCGCGTTGCCGATCGCGACGAGCGCGCCGCCGAGCCGGGGGCGCAGGATCTCGAAGGCGGCGGCCGAGCGGGTATTGCCCAGCTCGCGCGCGAGATCCGGCACGCGCGGGTCGCGGAGCGCGCAGATCACCTCGTTGCCGCGGGGAAGGCGGGGCCGGGTGATCCCCTCGGAGACCATGTAGGCGTCGCAGAGGATCGGCGCGCCGGCGGCGAGCGCCGCCTTCGCCGCCTCGGCCATGCCGGGCGTGAAGCGCACGTGCTCCTCGAGCCCGACCATTCCCGCGGCGTGGATCATCCGCACGACGACCTTCTCCTCGGCGGGCGGGAAGCGGGCGAGATCGGCCTCGGCGCGGATCGTCGCGAAGGAGCGGGCGTAGATCGCGGCGCCGTCGGTTTCGTAGAGATGCGGCATCAGGGCGTCTCGAAAAGGCCGGCCGGATCGGCGGCGATGGCTTCGGCGGCGCGCGCGGGGTCCGTGGCCCGCCCGGCGGCGGTGCCGTTCCGGACGGGCGCGAAGCCTCCCGCGGTCGCGACGAGGGTTAATGGCGCGGCCTTCGGATGCGCGCAACCCTTGGCGCAGCCGGAGACATGGAGAAAGCCGCCCGGGGGGACCAGCGGGGCGAGCGCGCGGGCGAGCGGCCGGGTCTCGGCGAGGCCCTGGGGGCAGCCGGGCGCGCCGACGCAGGCGGCGACGCGGCGCAGCGGGTCGTCGGGATCGGTGACGAGGCCGGGGATGGCGGGGACCGCCGCGAGGTCCGTGGCGAGCAGCATCCGCCAGGGCGTGAGCCGCAGTTCCGCGCCGGTCTCCGCGAGGGCGGCGAGCGCGCCGGCGTCGAGCGCGCCGAAGGCGAAGCCGAGGAGCATCCCCGCGGGATGCCGCCCGGGAGCCGGCGGCGGGAGCGGGGTGGCGGGGGCGCTCCGCGCCGCGCCAGGCGGGTTCGCGCCGCGCGCGACATGGGCCGCCATCCGGCCCCTACCTCCCGGCGCGCCGCCGGAGGCGAGGAACCAGCGCGCGAGCGCGACCGCGCGGCCGGGCGCCTCGGCCTCCGTGACCGGCGTACCCAAGGCCATGCCGTCGGCGCGCAGGATCAGCGCGCCCCCCGCGTCGCGCTCGAGGCGGATGTCCGCCGGGGTGTCGGCCAGCACCGGCCGCGGGCCGCCGTCGACGGCGAAGCCGAATTTGGAAGGCAGCGCCGGGCCATCGGCGAGCGCGGCTTCGAGCGCCGCCGCCAGCGCGTCCCCGGCGGGCGTGGCGAAGGGCGTGAGCAGCACGCTCCGCCGCGCCTCCGCCTCCGCCGTCGCATCGACGAGGCCGAGCGCGCGGAGGCCTTCGATCAGCGCGGGATGGGCGGCGGGGGTGACGCCCCGGATCTGGAGGTTCGCCCGGGCGGAGAGGTCGAGCATCCCGTTCCCATGCGCTTGCGCGAGCCGGGCCACGCCCCCGGCCTGCGCGGGCGAGAGCCGGCCGAGCGGCGGGCGGAGCCGGACGATCCAGCCGTCGCCCGAGTCCATCGGGCGGAGCGCGCCGGGGCACCACCCGCGCACCAAGGGCGCGCTCACCCGCGCTCCTCCAGCCCCGCGGCGATCGAATTGCGCCGCGTGATCCAGAGCCCGGCCTCCCGCAGCCGCCGGAAACGGTCGCGGAGCGCGGCGAGCGCGCCGGGGTTCTCGCGCGCCATGAAAGCGACGATCTCCGGCCGTCCGAGCGTCGCGTCGTGATAGAGGTCGAAGAGATGGCCCGGCACCACGCCCGCGAGATGGGCGAAGGCCGCGAGATGGTCGAGCGTCGCCGCGATCTCCGCGCCGCCCCGGAAGCCGTGCCGGGCCATCCCGTCCGCCCAGTCCGGATTGGCGGCGCGGGCGCGCACGACGCGCGCGATCTCCTCCCCGAGCGCGCGGGCGCGCGGCGCCTTGGGGTTCGTCGCGTCGAGATGGTAGAGCGCGGGCATCGGCCCGCCCAGCGCGGCGGCGGCCGCGGCGAAGCCCGCCTCGTGCGCGGCGTAGTCGGCGGCGAGCAGCAGGTCGGTCTCCGGCAGGTCCTGCGCGTGAACGAAGGCCTCCGCCGCGCCGACGCGCGCCTCCAGCGCCGCGCGGGCGGGCGTGGCGGCGCCCGAGGCGTCGAGGGCGAAGGCCGAGGCCGAGAGCCACGCCTCGCCCGCCGCCGCGCGGCCTTCCGCGGTATAGTCCTCGAGCGCCCCGCCCATGCCGAGCCCGTAGGCGCCGGGCCGGGGTCCGAACACGCGCGGACCGGCGGCGCGGTAGGGGTTTTCCTCCGGCGCTTCGTCACGTTCGGTCAGCGCGGCGGCGGCTTGGTCGAACATCTGGGTGAGGCCGGGAAAGACGTCGCGGAACAGGCCCGAGACGCGCAGCGTCACGTCGATCCGGGGCCGGCCGAGCAGCGCCAAGGGCAGGATCTCGAAGCCCGAGACCCGCTGCGACTCCGCGTCCCAGCGCGGCGCGAGGCCGGCGAGATGCAGCGCCATCGCGAATTCCTCGCCCGCCGTGCGCATCGTGGCCGAGCCCCAGAGGTCGAGCACGAGGGCGCGCGGCCAGTCGCCGTGGTCCTGCAGGTGGCGCCGCAGCAGTTCCTCCGCGAGCTTCACGCCTTGCGCGTGCGCGGCGCGCGACGGGACCGCGCGCGGATCGGTCGTGTAGAGGTTGCGCCCCGTCGGCAGCACATCCGCCCGCCCGCGCCAGGGAGAGCCGGAGGGGCCGCCCGGCACGAAACGCCCGGCGAGCGCGGCGAGAAGGCCCGCGCGCTCGCCCGCGCCGCTCTCGCCCCGGCCGTAGACGTGGAGCCCGTCGCCGAACTGGCTCTCCTTCAGGTCGCAGACGAAACGGTCGATACGCGGGATCGCCTCGGCGGGGGACGCATCGGGGGGCAGACCGATGTCCTCCGCCACGCCGCGCGCGGCCGCCTCGGCGCGGATGTCGGCGATCAGCCGGTCGCGCCGCGCCGGGTCGAGCCCGTCCGCCGTCGCATATTCGTCCAGCATCGCCTCGAGCGGCAGCAGGTCCGGCGGCGGCGCCGAGGCGGTGAGCGGCGGCGGCGCGTGGCCGAGTGTCACCGCGCCGATCCGCCGCTTCGCCTGCGCCGCCTCGCCGGGGTCGTTGACGATGAAGGGGTAGATCACCGGCGTCGCGCCGGTCAGCGCCTCGGGCCAGCACGCGGCGGAAAGCGCGACCGACTTGCCCGGCAGCCATTCGAGCGTGCCATGCGCGCCGAGATGGATCAGCGCGTGGATGCCTTGCGCCCGAAGCCAGAGGTAGAAGGCGACGTAGCCGTGGCGGGGCACGCGCGAGAGGTCGTGGTAGTCGTCGGCGCGGGTCGCGGGCGCGCCCCGCTCGGGCTGGAGCGCGACGAGCACGTTCCCGCGCCGGGTCGCGGCGAAGCGGAAGGCGCCGTCGCGCGCGGCGGGATCCTCCGCCGGATCGCCCCAGGCGGCGGCGAGATCGGCGCGGAGCGTCTCGGGCAGGGCGGCGAGCGCGGCCGCGTAATCCGCCAGCGGCCAGGACAGGGTCTCGTCCCCGAGCGCCGCGGCGAGCGGCGCGCCCGCCCCGGTCGCGTAGCCCTCCGCCGCGAGATCGGCGAGAATGGCCTCGGTCGAGGCGAACGTGTCGAGCCCGACCGCGTGCGCCATCTGGTCCGCCCGGCCCGGATAGGTCGAGAGCACCAGCGCCAGCCGCCGCTCCGCCGCCGGGGCCGCGCCGAGCCGGTGCCAGGCCGCCACCCGGTCCGTGACCGCCCCGATCCGTTCCGGCTCGGCGCGATGGGCGAAGCGGGAGAACTGGAGCGCCGGATCCGCCTTCGTCGGCGCCTTGAAGCTCGCCACGCCCGCGAAGATCCGGCCGTCCACCTCGGGCAGCACCACATGCATCGCGAGATCGGCGGCCGGGAGGCCGCGCGCCGAGTCCGCCCAGTCCCCGCGCCGCGCGGTCGAGAGCGCGACCTGGAACACCGGGCAGCCCGCCGCGTCGAGCGGCGAGGCGCCATCCGCGTTCTTCGCGGAGAAGGCGGTGGCATTGACGATCGCGGCCCAGGGTCCGGTTGCGAGATGCCCGCGCAGCCATTCCGCCGATGCCGGCGCCTTCAGCGAGGTGGCGAAGGCGCCATGCGCGTCGAAGCCCCGCGCCCGCAGCGCGGCGATGAGCGCGTCCACCGGCCCCGTATCGGCGGCGGTGAGATAGGCGCGGTAGAAGGTGACGAGCGCGCGCGGGCCGCGCGCGGCGGGCAGTTCCGCCAGCACGCCCCGCTCGGGATCGTAGAAGCCGTGCTCCGGCACCGCCTTCGCGCCGGGGACGGGTCCGGCGTAGAGCCCGGCGGCGAGCGCGAGCTGCGCGAGCGCCGCCTGCGCCGCCACCGCGCCCCCCTGGTCGCAGAGGTGGCCAAGCCGGCGCAGCGTCGAGACGGGCAGCGTCGAGACCGCGTCGAGCCGCGCATCCTCGCGCCCGTCCGCCGGCAGCACCGCGAGCGCGATCCCCTCGCGCCGCGCCAGGTCCTGGATCGAGGCGATCCCGTAGGGCCAGTAGGCCTCGCCGCCGATCAGCCGGATCAGGATGCCCTTCGCCCCCGAAAGCGTGCGCTCGACATAGGTGTCGACCGAGAGCGGATGGGCGAGCGCCACGAGATTGGCGAGGCGAAGCGAGGGCAGGCCGCCCGCCGCCCGGTGCCAGCCGGAAGCGAAGGCGCCGAGGTCGCTGTCCGAGAAGGAGAGCACCACGAGATCGGCCGGATCCTGGCCGAGATCGGTCGGGACGGCGGTCTCCTCGAGCCCGCGGCTTTCGCGGAAGACGACATGCATGGCGGGATCAGGCCCCCGTTGTCTCCGCTTCCGCGCCGGAGAGCAGAATCGCGCGGATCGCGTCGGCGTCGATATCGTCGCGTTCCGCGATCACCACAAGGGCGGAGGCGCGCGGCCCGGCGCCCCAAGGCCGGTCGTACTGCGTCCGCACCCGCTCGCCCACCGCCTGCACCAGCAGCCGCATCGGCTTGCCCGCGACGGCGACATGGCCCTTGACGCGCAGCGCCCGGCGCTCGCGCGCGAGCCGGGCGACGGCGGCCGCGACCGCCTCCGGCGTCGCGACCTCGGGCATCTCGACGACGATGGAGTCGAAATCGTCGTGCTCGTGCTCCTCCTCGCCGTCGTGATGGGAGGGGCGCGACGCGAGATCCGCCTCCGCCGCCGCGTCGAGGCCGAGGATCACGCGGGGGTCGATCACGCCCTCGCTGACGGTCAGGATCGGCAGGGGCCGGGGCAGTTCCGCCTCGATCGCGGCCTTCGCCGCCGCGACGCCCTCCGGCCCCGCGAGATCGGCCTTCGAGAGCAGCACCACGTCGGCGCAGGCGAGCTGGTCCTCGAATACCTCCGAGAGCGGCGTCTCGTGCTCCGGCGCGTCCTGGGGCAGGGTCGTGTCGGGGGCGAAATGCCCGGCCGCCACGGCTTCCGCGTCCGCGACCGTCA
Organism: Amaricoccus solimangrovi; assembly: GCF_006385685.1. Classification (GTDB taxonomy): domain Bacteria; phylum Pseudomonadota; class Alphaproteobacteria; order Rhodobacterales; family Rhodobacteraceae; genus Amaricoccus; species Amaricoccus solimangrovi. The sequence continues at coordinate 38,821 of NZ_VFRP01000001.1, forward strand.
CCACCCCGTCGACGGTGATGCGCGAGCGGATCGCGGGCCAGTCGAAGGCCTTCAGGAGCGGCTTCGGCAGCGCGAGGCCGGAGGTCTCGATCACGATGTGATCCGGCCGCTCCGGCAGCGCGAGCAGGCTTTCCATCGTCGGGATGAACTCGTCCGCGACCGCGCAGCAGATGCAGCCGTTCGCCAGCTCGACGATGTTCGCCTCCGGACAGTTCGCATCCGCGCAGTCGCGCAGCAGCGCGCCGTCGATGCCGACCGCGCCGAATTCGTTCACCAGCACCGCGAGCCGCCGGCCGCCCGGATTGGCCATCAGGTGCCGGATCAGCGTCGTCTTGCCCGCCCCGAGGAAGCCGGTGACGATGGTGACGGGGATCTTCGCGAGGTCGGTCATGCGGGGTCCGTTTCAGAGAGGGGGGACGCGGGCGATGGCATTGCGCCGTAAGACGAGCGGCCGCTCGCGCCAGGGGATGAGACCGTCCGGCGTCGCCGCGTAGGCCGCGGCGCCGGCGAGGATGTCCGGGGCGTCCCGGGCGGGATCGAGGTTGCCGTAGACGTAGGTCCATCGGCCGGGGGCGCTCAGCGCCACGGCGCAGCCGTTGGAACAGGCGGAGAGGCATTCGACGGCGCGGATCCGCACGCCCTCCGGCGCCGGCCCCCCGCTCAGCGCGTCGAGCATCGCCGCGCCGGGGCGGCGGTCGCCCGGCGGCGCGTCGGCGCGGCGGCAGGTCACGCAGACGCTGAGCGTCGCGAGATCGCCCTCCGCCTCCGCGCCCGTCTCCACCAGCGTTCCGTCTCTTCCGTCCATCGCCTCGCCTCGTGTCGGGGGATGGGCGCCAGCGGGGCGCGCGCGGGAGGCGGCGCCCGAGCCGGTCGCGGATCACCCCGTCCGCCCGTCGTTTCGCGCTGGCAGGTCTCCCGGCTCGCGGATCCCGGGCGTCACGCCCATCGAGCGCCGCCCTTCCCAGCCCCCTCGAAGCGATCGGGGCCAGTGGATCGGCGCTCTCTCCGGTCACGGTCGCGGGGGCGGCTGGCCTCGGGGGCGGGGCCCCTAGCGCATTCCCTCTTCGCCTGTCATAGACAGGAACCAGTGCCGGCCCACCTGAGGCGAGGCGTCCCCCCTTGTCAAGCGAGGAGCGCGCGCGATGAGCGAGACCGAGGACATCGAGGAAGCGGCCCGCCACGCCGCGAAGATGGCGCGGATCAAGGCGGCGCGTGACCGGATGATGGCGACGAAGGAGGGCGAGAAGGGCCTTGTCATCGTCCATACCGGCGCGGGCAAGGGCAAGAGCTCCTCGGGCTTCGGCATGATCCTGCGCTGCGTCGCGCATGGGATGCCCTGCGCGGTGGTGCAGTTCATCAAGGGCGCCTGGGACACCGGGGAGCGGCGGCTGCTCACCACGCATTTCGGCGGGCTCTGCCAGTTCCACGCGATGGGCGAGGGCTTCACCTGGGAGACGCAGGACAAGGCCCGCGACATCGCCGCCGCCCGCGCCGGGTGGGAGAAGGCGAAGGAGCTGATCCGCGATCCGGCGATCCGGATGGTGCTGCTCGACGAGATCAACATCGCGCTCCGCTACGGCTATCTCGATCTCGCCGAGGTGCTCGGCTTCCTCGCGGCGGAGAAGCCGCCGATGACCCATGTGGTGCTGACCGGCCGCAACGCCGCGCCGGAACTGATCGAGGCGGCGGATCTCGTCACCGAGATGACGCTGGTGAAGCACCCGTTCCGGGGCGGGATCCGGGCGCAGCCGGGGGTGGAGTTCTAGGCCCCGTAGGGCGGACATTTGTCCGCCTTCGCTTCACTCCGCCTTCGCCTCACTCCGCCGTCGCTTCGACGACCCCGCCAACCCATCCGGAGCCCAGATGCCCGCTCTCATGATCCAGGGAACCGGCTCCAACGTCGGAAAGTCGCTCCTCGTCGCCGGCCTCTGCCGCGCCGCCCGCGCGCGCGGCCTCTCCGTCGCGCCGTTCAAGCCGCAGAACATGTCGAACAACGCGGCGGTGACGGCCGACGGTGGCGAGATCGGCCGGGCGCAGGCGCTGCAGGCGCTGGCCTGCGGCCTCGCCCCCGTGACCGACATGAACCCGGTGCTGCTGAAACCGGAGACCGACACCGGCGCGCAGGTCGTCGTCCAGGGCCGCCGGGTCGCGACCTGCCGCGCCCGCGACTACGCGGCGATGAAGCCCGGCCTCATGGCCCCGGTGCTCGAAAGCTTCCGGAGGCTCGCGGCGACGCACGACCTCGTGGTGGTCGAGGGCGCGGGCAGTCCGGCGGAGGTGAACCTCCGCGCGGGCGACATCGCCAACATGGGCTTCGCAGCGGCCGCCGGCGTGCCGGTCGTACTCGCGGGCGACATCGACCGGGGTGGGGTGATCGCGCAGATCGTGGGCACCAAGGCGGTGCTCGACCCGGCGGATGCCGCGCGGATCGAGGGTTTCATCATCAACCGCTTCCGGGGCGATCCCTCCCTCTTCGACGACGGCTACCGGATGATCGCCGAGCGTACCGGCTGGCGCGGCTTCGGCGTGCTGCCGTTCCTTCCGGAGGCGGCGCGGCTGCCGGCGGAGGACGCGCTCGACCTGCCCTCCGCCGCCAGGGCGGGGGCGGGCACGCGCATCGTCTGCCTCGCCTTGTCGCGCATTGCCAATTTCGACGATCTCGATCCGCTCGCGGCCGAGCCCGGCCTCGCCGTCGGCATGGTCCGGCCCGGGGAGGCGATCCCGGGCGACGCCGCGGTGGTGATCGTGCCGGGCACGAAATCGACCCGGGGCGATCTCGCCTTCCTCCGCGCCCAGGGCTGGGACATCGACCTGATCGCGCATCACCGGCGGGGCGGGCATGTGCTCGGCATCTGCGGCGGCTACCAGATGCTCGGACGCTCCGTCGCGGATCCCGAGGGGATCGAGGGGCCGCCGGGCGAGACGCCGGGGCTCGGACTGCTCGACGTGACCACGGTGATGCGGGGCGACAAGACCCTGCGCGAGGTGCGCGGTCGCCATGTCGCGACCGGCCAGCCGATCCGGGGCTACGAGATCCACATCGGCCGGAGCGAAGGGCCGGACCGCGCCCGCCCCTTCGCCCTGGTCGAGGGGGAGGGGCCGGAGGGCGCGCGCGCGCCCGACGGGCGGGTCGCGGGCAGCTATCTTCACGGCATGTTCGCCGGCGACGCCTTCCGCGCCGCCTGGCTCGCCCGGCTCGGCGCCCCGGCCGCCTGCGACGACCACGGCGCCGGCGTCGAACGCGCGCTCGACGCGCTCGCCGCGCATATGGAGCGGCACCTCGATGTCGAGGGGCTGCTGGCACTGGCGAAATGAGAGGCGGTCGAAGGAGATACAGCCTGAAGTTGAGAAAAGCCTGGCGATCCCGCCCCTGATTCGGTCCCGGAAAGACGTCGGTCTGGGGCTTTTTGTGTCAACAATGTCACGATTTGGCCATTTATTAACCTTCGAACGGGCGCCCTCTCGCCTTCGGAGCGATTTTATTGCAATGTGAATTTGGGGGACGCGATTCGCGTCAGCGTTGTGTGGGGTTGTTTAGATGAAGCGGCTTGTGCTGCTGGCATTGCTTGCCAGCGCGTCGGCGAGTTATGCCGGTACGGTGACGTCACTTTCGGATTTCACGCCTGATCTTTCGGCGGTGCGCAATATCAGGCGCGATGGTCCCTATGCCAGCGAATGGAGTCTGCCGGCGGCGCTGGGCAATCTCGCCGATCACGAGGGCCGGAGCGCCGGCAGCTTCGACGATGGCGGCCGGGGGATGCTGAAGTTCGCGGTGAAGGCCGGGGCCGACGGCAAGGCGACCATCGCCTTCCAGGACGTGGGCGACACGAAGTACTTCAAGAGCTTCAAGGTCAACGGCCACAAGATCGACATTCCCGAACCGCGCAAGAACGGCTCGATCCTGCGGGTTCTGGTCGATCTCGGGAGCGCGGGCTGGCACAAGGTCGTCGCGGTGACCGAACTCAAGGGCACGCGCCCCGGGCGCCAGGACGGCTTCTCGGTCTGCCGCCGCCACTGAGCGCGGCGGCACCCGTCGTCGGCGCGCGGGCGCTCAGCCGGCCAGGGCTAGGCAAAGCCGGTCCCATTCCGGCTCGCTGCCCGGCAGGCCCAGCCTGATCCAGGACGCCGACCACGGAAAGACGCGGGACCAGATACGGTGCGCGGCGAGCCTGTCGCGCGCCGCTTCCGCCCCCGGCGTGCCATAGAGCCGGAACAGCGCCGTGCCGCCGGCCGGCGACCAGCCAGCCGACGCGGCGAGCGCGTCGATGCGCGGAACCTCCGCGGCGAGGCGCGCGCGCGTCGCCTCCGCCCAGGCATCGTCGGCGAGCGCCGCCCGGCCGATCGCGATCGCGGGGCCGGACACGGGCCAGGGCCCGGCCATCGCGCGGAGCGCGGCGATCTCGGCCGGCGCGCCGGTGACGAAGCCGAGCCGCAGGCCGGCGAGACCGTGGAACTTGCCGAAGGACCGCAGCGTGAGGATGTTCGGCGGCCGCGCCCCGGGCAGAAGCGACAGCTCCGGGCAGACGTCGGCGAAGCTCTCGTCCACCACCAGCCGGCCGACCCGGCCGGCGAGCCGCCGGAGCGCCTCGGGCGCGTGCCGCCTTCCGTCGGGATTGTTGGGATTGGCGAGAAAGGCCAGTTCGGCGCCTTCGAGCGCGTCGATGGAGGCGACCTCCGCGACCGTCCAGCCGGCGGCGGCGAGCGCGCCGGCATATTCGTTGTAGGTCGGCGCGAGCACGCGCGCCGCGCCCGGCGCGCCGAGCCGCGGGATCGCCTGGATCGCCGCCTGCGCGCCGGCGAGGGCGAGGGTCTCGCTTCCGTCCCGCTCCGCCACGCGCCAGGCCCGCCGCGCCTCCCGTTCGAGCTCCGCGATCTCGGCCCGCGTCGGCAGCGCCCGCAGGGCGGCCGCGGACGGGGGCGGGGCCGGATAGGGGCGGCGGTTGATGCCGGTCGAAAGGTCGATCCAGGCTTCCGCCGGCCCGCCATGGCGCCGGATCGCCTGATCGAGATCGCCGCCGTGATCGCGCATGTCCCACCTCCCGAACTCCGCGCGGTGCCTTAGCAGATGCGCGCCCGGCGATGAAGGCGGTCCGCGACGCCGTCCCCGCGCCCGCGCTTCATGCCCGGCTCGGGGCAAGGTCTGGCATCGCCTCCGCTTCCCCCCCACGGAGCGGGTTGCCGCCGCGCGGGGTAGCGGCCTTGCCCGGGCCAGGGAGAAGATCGCGCTCGCCAACCTCGCCTGCGACATGCGCCGCCTGCTCTCGCAGGAGCCGCCTCGGCCGGAGCGGCCTCGCAGCCTACCCGGGGGATACGGTCCCCAGCGGGGCCGGGGCCCGGAAGCCTCGCGGGCCGCTTCCGGGGCCGCGTCGCGCTGCTCGCGCCTCGGATCGCACCGGCAAAAAGAGGAACCCGCGGGTCCACAGCCTTGCAGGGCAGGGAGCACCGCCCCCGGATCGAGATCGGCGCGTGCGGCGCGACCCGGAGCGAGTGGGCCGGAAGCGCGGCGGGAAAGCAGCGAAGGGTTCGGCGCGGCATCGACCCGGGCGCGAGCCTCCCCGCGGGGAGGCCGCGTGCGATGCCGCGGAGCCTCTGGTCAGGAGGCGGGACGCGGACTGAAGAGAGCGCGGCCTTCCCTTTGGTCATGGCCGGCGCCCGACGCGGATCCGTCGCGTCGGCGGGAGGCGACGGAAGAGCCGCCGCCGTCCGCGTGAGGCGACGGAAGGGACGGGAGCGCCACGGCGGCCGGGCGCCCCGGCCGGAGCGCCCGGCCGACTTTCCGGCCCGGCCTGGCCGCGGCGGAAATGGAGGCGCTCCGTCCCAGGCCCGAAGGCCGGGCGCGGCGGGGGGTCACTCGCCGCAGGAATAGAACCGCGTCCGTGTCGCGCGCAGGCAGCGGCCGCCCCGGTCGTAGAGTTCGCAGGAGGTCTGCTCGCCCGCGAAACGCGCGGGCGGGGCGCGGCCGTCGGCGCGGCACTGGTTGTCGGCGGTCGCGAGCGCCGCGCGCCAGTCGGGTTCGACCGGATCGAACAGGGTGCGTGTCGAGGCCAGCGTGACGATGCCGTCGGCGGGATTGCCGCCGCTGACCCGGGGCGTCACGACCGGGGCGGGCGCGGCGCAGCCCGCGAGCAGGGTGAGGCAGGCAACCGTGCTGGCGCGCATTCCGTTCGTCCCCTTCGGCAACTCCCGTCCCCGAGACTGCCGGGAGCGGGACCTCCGATCAAGACGAGCGTTGACAAAGGGTTAACGCGGGCCGCTCCCCGCCTCCGCGATCACCCGCGATCACCCGCGATCACCCGCGAGAGGCTCGCCGTCGCCGGGTAGAGCGGGATGAGGCAGGCCTGGAGCGCGTGGTAGATGTCGCCTTTGCCCGGGAAGAGCGTGAAGGCCGGCGTCAGATCCTCGGCGCATTCCTCCTGCCAGCCGCCGTGCGCGCGGTCGAGGAAGGCGCGGTCGACCACGCCCCAGAGGCGGCGGTAGTCCGCTTCCCAGCCGCCGGGCACATGCGCGTTCAGGAAATGCGCGGCGCCGATCCCCTCGCAATGCGGCCACCAGAGCTTCATCCGCTTCGCCGGGCGGTCCTCCCAGTCGAGCGTGTAGAAAAGCCCGCCATGCGCCGGATCCCAGGCGAGCGTCATCGCCCGCTCGAAAAGCGCGGCGGCGGCGGGCGGCATCCAGTCGTGGCGCCTGTCCCCGAGGCACCAGAGCTGGAGGATCAGCCGCGCCCATTCGAGCGCGTGGCCCGGCGTCGTTCCGGAGGGGCGGAACATCTCGTTGCCCCGGTAATCCCGGTCCACCTCCCAGTCCTCGGAGAAATGCTCGGGCACGCGCCAGCCCGCCTCCCGCGCGGCGCGATGGATGATCCGCTCCGCGATGCTTTCGGCGCGGTCGAGATAGACCGTCTCGCCGGTCGCCTCGAAGGCGGCCATCAGCGCCTCGGTCAGGTGCATGTTGGAATTCTGCCCGCGATAGCCCGGAACCGGCGTCCAGTCGGCCGCGAATTCCTCGGCGATCGCGCCATGCTCCGGTTCCCAGAAGCGCCGGTCGAGGATTTCCGACACGTCGTCGAGCATCGGCCGCGCCAGCGGGTGCCCGACGCAAAACGCCGAGGCGGCGGCGAGCAGGACGAAGGCGTGGCCGTAGCCCTGTTTCGTCGCATCCGCGGCCCCGGTCTCGCCGACGGACCAGAAATAACCGCCATGCGCCGGGTCGCGATGCCGCTCCCAGAGGAAGCGCGTCGCGTGATCGACCATCTCCGGCGCGCCGGGCCGGCCGAGCAGCGTTCCGATCGCGAAGCAGTGCGCCATCCGCGCGGTCAGATGGATCGGGCGCACGAGATCCGGGCCGGTCTTCGGCGCGCCCGTCCGGTCGAGTTCGAAGAAGCCGCCGCGCGGGTCGCGGGTCCGGCTTCCGAAGAGATCGAACAGCGTGTCGGCCCGCGCCGCGAGCCAGGCGCGGTGGGCGGGCCGCGTGCTCCAGGGTCCGAGCGCGGCGTCGGGGCAGGGGGCGGACATGGCGGAACCTCCGGAGTCGTGGCGGGAAAGGCGCGCCTGTCCTGCCACGGATCCGCCCCGCTGGCGAGCGGGCTGTCAGTCCGTCTCGCCCTCGGGCGGACGCGAATCCGGGCTGAGCGCCTGGACCGCCGGCAGGGTCGGCTGCCGCGGGAAGCCGGCGAGCCCGCTGATCGGCCGCGCGTCGCGCTTGAGCTCCATGTCGCTCAGCGTGAAGACCGTGAGCAGTTCGGAGCAGGAGCGCAGCGCGTGCATGTGGATGCGCTCGTAGCCGTGGCTCGCGTCGACGCCGAAGGTGATGAGCGCGGTGCGCACATCCGCCCCCGCCTCGACCGCGCTCGCGCTGTCGGAGCGGTAGTGGCGGAACACGTCCTTGCGCCGCCGGATGTCATGCGCGTCGCAGAGCTCGACCAGCCGGCGCGTCAGGTGGAAGTCGAACGGCCCGGTCATGTCGGCCATCGCGATGGTCACGCCGAATTCGGAGGAATTCTGCCCCGGCGCCGAGGTGCCGTTGTCGACCGCGACCATCTCCGCGATGTCGGGGAGCAGGATCGAGGCCGCGCCGTGGCCGACCTCCTCCGCGATGGTGAAGAGCCAGTAGATATCGACCGGCGGCGCCTCCGCCCCCTCCTTCAGCGCCTTGAGCGCCGCCATCATGATCGCGCAGCCCGCCTTGTTGTCGAGATGGCGCGAGACGATGAAGCCGTTGTCGAGGAACTCCGGCTGCGGGTCGATCGCGACGATGTCGCCGACGTCGATCCCGAGATGGGTCAGGTCGTCGACCGAGGAGGCATAGGCGTCGACGCGAAGCTCGACATGCTCCCAGCCCACCGGCAGCGTGTCGACCTCGTCCCCGAAGGTGTGGCCGGAGGCGCGGAGCGGCAGGATCGTGCCGCGATAGGCGCCCTTCTCGGAGAAGATGATCGTGCGCGCGCCCTCGGCGAAGCGCGCCGACCAGCTGCCGATCGGCACCAGTTCCAGCCGCCCGTTCGGCTTCAGCGCCTTCACCTGCGCGCCGAGCGTGTCGAGATGGCCGACCACCGCGCGCGCGCCGTTCGCGGACTGGCCACGCAGATGCGCGCGCACCGCGCCGCGCCGCGTCAGGTCGTAGCCGACGCCGAGCTTGTCGAGCTCGCCGCAGAGATGGCGCACCGCGTTGTCGGTATAGCCGGTCGGGCTCGGCACGGCGAGCAGCCCCTCGAGCTGCTCGCGCAGATAGTCGATGTCAATCTCGAGGCGCGCGCCGGCGCGCGGGACGTCGGGTCGGTTCATCCGAGGATCCTCCGCTGGGCTGTCCGGGCCGCGGCCGGCATCGACAGCGGAAAGAGCAGGTCGATGAAGCGCTCGGCCGTCGGCTGAGGGTCGTGATTGGCGAGGCCGGGGCGCTCGTTCGCCTCGACGAAGATGTAGTCGGGGCCGCGCGGGCTCTTCACCATGAGATCGACGCCGGTCACCGGAATGTCGATCGCGCGGGCGGCGGCGATGGCGGCGTCGATCAGCGCGGGATGGGTCTCGCCGGTCACGTCGTGGATCGTGCCGCCGGTGTGCAGGTTCGCGGTGCGGCGCACGGCGACCTCCAGCCCCTCGGGGGGCACGTCGTCGAGGCCGAAACCGGCGGCGGCGAGGCAGCGTTCGGTCTCCGCGTCGAGCGGGATCCGGCTCTCGCCGCCGGTCGCCGCGGCGCGGCGGCGGCTCTGGGTCTCGATGAGCTCGCGCGCGCTCGCCCTGCCGTCGCCGACGATGCGGGCGGGCCGCCGGATCGCGGCGGCGACGACGCGGAAGTCGATCACGACGAGCCGCAGGTCCTCGCCGTCGAAACAAGCCTCCAGCAGCACCTCGTCGCAGACCTCGCGCGCGGCGGCCATCGCCTGCTCGACCTCCTCCGGCGTGGTGAGCCCGACCGAGATGCCGCGGCCCTGCTCGCCGCGCGCGGGCTTCACCACGACCGAGCCGTGCTCCGCGAGGAAGGCCGCGCGCTCCTCCGCCGCGCCGCCGGTCATCTGCGCGGGCACATTCACGCCCGCCGCCTCGACCAGCCGGCGGGTCACGCGCTTGTCGTCGCAGATCGACATGGCGACGGCGGAGGTGAATTCGGAAAGCGACTCGCGGCAGCGGACCGAGCGGCCGCCGTAGGTCAGCCGGAAGAACCCGCCCTCGGGATCGAGCAGTTCGACATGGATGCCGCGTCGGCGCGCCTCGTTCACGATGATCCGGGCATAGGGGTTGAGCCGGTCGTCCTCCGCGACGGGGCCGGCGAAGAGCTTCTCGTTGATCGGGTTCTTGCGCTTCACCGCGAAGACCGGGACGCGGCGGAAGCCGAGCTTCTCGTAGAGCGCGATCGCCTGCTCGTTGTCGTGCAGGACGGAGAGATCCATGTAGCTCGCGCCCCGCGCCGCGAGATGCTCGGCGAGCCGGCGCACCAGGCTTTCCCCGAGCCCCGCGTGCGGCGCCTGCGGCGAGACCGCGAGGCACCAGAGCGAGGAGCCGCGCTCGGGATCGTTGAAGGCGCGGGCGTGATCGACGCCCATCACCGAGCCGAGCACGTCGCCCGTCTCCGCGTCCTCGGCGACGAGCACGGTCAGCGCCCGGTCGTCGCGCCGGCTCCAGAAGAAGTCGGGCGGAACCGGCACCATGCCGCGCGCGCCGTAGATCACGTTGAGCGCCTCGGCGTCGCGCTGGGTCGAGAGGCGGCGGATGAAGAAGCCGCGCGCCTTGCGGTGCCGCGCCCGGTAGGTGCCGAGGTCGAGCCGGAAGGTGTGCGACGGGTCGAGGAAAAGCTCCTGCGGCGCGGTGGCGAGCAGCACATGCGGGTCACGGACATAGAAGGCGATGTCGCGCCGGTCGGCCTGCTCCGCCCGCAGTTCCTCCGCGAGCCGGTCGGGGCTCGCATAGGTATTGGCGAAGATGAGCCTCCCCCAGCCGCAATCGATGCTCGCATCCTCGTCGGCCGCGTTTTCGGAAGGGATCGTCGGCAGGATCCGGTCCCGGCGCAGGCGGTGCTGCTGCTCCGCCCGGCGGCGGCGCTGGTCGGGCTCCCTCACGCCGCGATCCCCTGCTTCTGCAACCACATCTCCAGGAGCGCCGCCTGCCAGAGTTCGGAGCCGCGCAGCCTGGTGATATGCGCGGTCGGATTGGCGAAGAGCGCGTCGAGCCATTCGCCCCGGAAGAGGCCGCGCTCCTTCGCCACCGGCGCGGTCAGCGCGTCGCGCACCATCTCGAGGTAAGGCCCGTCGATGTACTTGAGCGCGGGCACCGGGAAATAGCCCTTCGGCCGGTCGATCACCTCCGCCGGCACCACCTGGCGCGCCACTTCCTTCAGGATGCCCTTGCCGCCCTGCGCGAGCTTCAGTTCCGCCGGCACCCGCGCGGCGAGTTCGACCAGTTCGTGGTCGAGGAAGGGCACGCGCGCCTCGAGCCCCCAGGCCATCGTCATGTTATCGACCCGTTTCACCGGATCGTCGACCAGCATCACGTTGGTGTCGAGCCGGAGCGCCTTCTCGACCGGCGCGTCGGCGCCGGCCATCGCGAAATGCGCGCGCACGAATTCGAGGCTCTCGTCGCGGTCGGCCATGTATTCGGGCGAAAGCTGGGTCGCGAGCGTCGCATGCGGCCGGTCGAAGAAGGCCTCGGAATAATCGCTCACCGGATCGTTCGACCGCGCCAGCGCCTGATACCAGTTGTAGCCGGCGAAGACCTCGTCCGCGCCCTGTCCCGACTGCACGACCTTGATCGTCTTGGCGACCTCGCGGCTCAGCAGATAGAAGCCGATGTTGTCGTAGCTGACCATCGGCTCGGACATCGCGGCGATCGCATCGGGCAGGTGCTCGCGCATCTCCTCGGACGGGATGAAGATCTTGTGGTGGTCGGTGCCGTAGCGTCGGGCGATCAGGTCGGAATAGGTGAATTCGTCGCCCTTCTCGCCATTCGCCTCCTCGAAGCCGATCGAATAGGTGGCGAGATCCTTCTGCCCCTCCTCCGCGAGCAGGCCGACGATCAGGGAGGAATCGACGCCGCCCGAGAGCAGCACGCCCACCGGCACGTCCGCGACCATCCGGCGCCGGACCGCCGTCCGGAGCGAGTCGAGCACCCGGTCGCGCCACTCCTCCGGCGACAGCGCCAGTTCCTCCGGCGTCCGCTCGAACCGCGGGCTCCAGTAGATCACGTCGCTGGTGCGCCCGTCGGGCTCCACCGTGCGGATCGTCGCGGGCGGCAGCTTGCGCACGCCGTTGAGCAGCGTGCGCGGCGGCGGCACGACGGCGTGCCAGGTCATGTAGTGGTGCAGCGCCACGCGGTCGATCGAGGTATCGACGCCGCCCGCCGCGAGGATCGCGGGCAGGGTGGAGGCGAAGCGGAGCGTGTTGCCGACTTCCGCGTAATAGAGCGGCTTGATCCCGAACCGGTCTCGCACGAGAGAGAGCCGGCCGGTCGCGCGGTCGTGGATCGCGAAGGCGAACATGCCGAGGAGCCGGCCGACCGAGGCCGGGCCCCATTCGGCCCAGGCCTTCAGGATCACCTCCGTGTCGCCGTGCGAGGCGAAGACATGGCCCTTGCCTTCGAGCTCGGCGCGGAGTTCCCTGTAATTGTAGACGCAGCCGTTGAAGGCGATGGTGAGGCCGAGCGCGGTATCCTCGAACGGCTGGGACGAGGCCTCGCTCAGGTCGATGATCCGGAGCCGGCGATGCCCGAAGGCGACGCGTCCGCGCAGCACGACGCCGTAGCCGTCGGGGCCGCGGGGCGCCATGCAGCGGGCCATCGCCTCGATCCGTCCCGCCGACGCCGGCGCGCCGTCAAAAGTGATTTCGCCGCAGAGTCCGCACATGCGCTGCCCATCCGTTCGTATCTTTTCGCTTGAGGGGCCAAGTCTAGGCGAACGATCCCGGGGTCGCAACCTGACCGGGCCGCCGGTCGGATTGAGAACCCGGGCGCCGCGGGAGGGTTCCGCGTTCCGGCGCACCGCGGGCGCTCAGCCGCGCGGTCTCAGCCGCGCGATCTCAGCCCCCGGGGCCGAGCGCGCCGCTCAGCCGGCCGTAGAAGCTCGAACTGCGCCGGTCGAGGCCGATCAGCGTGACCTCGGTGCCATGGGCGTTGAACCGGTCGATGATCGAGTCGAGCGAGGCGACGCTCGACGCGTCCCAGATCTGCGATCCGGTCAGGTCGATCGACACGTGTTCGGGATCCTCGGCATAGGCGAAATGCTCGAAGAGGTCGTTGCTGCTGCCGAAGAAGAGCGGACCCTGCACGAGATAACGCACCGCCCCGTCCGGCCCGGCCTCGCGCTCCACGTTGATCACATGGGCGACGCGCCGGGCGAAGAGCGCCATGGCGAGCAGCACGCCGCAGCCGACGCCGATCGCGAGATTGCCCGTCGCCACCGTCAGCGCGACGGTCGAGAGCATCACCGCCGTCTCCGGCAGCGGCATCCGGCGCAGCGTCGCGGGGCGGACGCTGTGCCAGTTCACGGTCTTGACCGCGACGATCATCATCACCGCGGCGAGCGCCACGATCGGGATGCGCGCCATCACGCCCGAGAGCACCGTGACGAGCAGCAGCATCGCGACCCCGGCCACGGCGGTCGAGAGCCGGGCGCGGGCATTGCCGATCTTCACGTTGACGATGGTCTGGCCGATCATCGCGCAGCCGCCGATCCCGCCCCAGAGCCCGGCGAGGATGTTCGCGACGCCGAGCGCCCAGGATTCCTTGCCCTTGTGCGAGCGGGTGTCGGTGATCTCGTCCACCAGCTTCGCGGTTAGCAGCGTCTCGAGCAGGCCCACGAAGGCGACCGAGAGCGCGCTCGGCCAGACGATGTGGAAGGTCTGGAGGTTGAGCGGCACCACGAGTTCGGTCAGCCCGGGCAGCCCGCCCATCGAACCCTCCCCGCCCACGTTCGGCACGTCGAGCCCGCCCGCGACCGCGATGACGGTGACCGCGGCGATGGCGATGAGCGGCGCGGGGACCGCGGTCGTCAGCCGCGGCGCGGCGAGCACGATCGCGACCGTCAGCGCGAAGAGCGCGTAGACCGGAAGGCCGCCATGGACCGCGTGCGGCACCTGCGCGGCGAAGATCAGGATGCCGAGGGCGTTCACGAAGCCGATCATCACCGACCGAGGCACGAAGCGCATCAGCCGCGCGAGCCCGGCGAAGCCGAAGACGATCTGGATCGCGCCCGCGAGGAGCACGGTCGGCAGGATGTATCCCGTCCCGTGCGCCTGAACCATCGGGCCGACGACGAGCGCGATCGATCCGGCCGCCGCCGTCACCATCGCCGGCCGCCCGCCGAGCGCCGACATGACGAGGCAGAGCACGATCGAGGCGACGAGCGCCGAGGTCGGATCGACGCCGGAGATGAAGGAGAAGGAGATCACCTCGGGCACCAGCGCCAGCGCGGTGACGATGCCCGCGAGGCTTTCGCGTAGCACGAAACGCGGGCTCCAGGCGGGGAGGGGGGCGGGCGCGCCCTGAACGGTACTCATCGAGGCAGTCCTCGCACCATGCAAGCGGCTCGCGGTCGCGAACGCCGATCGAAAACGAAAAGGCCCGGACCCTTGCGGGAGCGAGGCCGATGAAATTCCCGGGTCGAACCGCGGGGGGCGGGCACGCCCCGGCGGATCCCTCCGGGCCATGCCGCGGCCTCTCCGGAGCGGAGCGGTTCCGGCATGGCCTGAAGGTGTCCCGGTCCCTTCCCACAGGAGAGGCCCCGTGTCAAAGAACGTGTCAAGGAAACCGTGAACGCCCCGGCTCCGCCGCCCCCTCCGGGCGGAAGCGACGCCGCGAACGCCCGGGCGGCGCGCGCCGCGTTGCGGCGCTTGTCTTCCGGCGGGGCGGGGCCACCTCCCCGATGGCAACGAAGGAGAAAAAGACCATGGGAAAACCGATGCGCGCCGCGTCGATCGCGCTCCTGACCGCGCTGCCCCTGCTCGCCAGCTGCGACGCGCCCGCCACGACGCCGATGGCGACGAGCCGCGGCGTCCAGGGGCCGATCGTCTCCGCCTGCAGGGCCGAGGTCGCGCGCAAGGTCGGGGTGTCGGTCGCGGAGGTGAGGCCGGTCGACGTGATCCGGACGCCGTCGGGAACCGAGGTGCGGGCGCTGGCGCCGGGCAGGAAGGCGCCCTGGGCCTGCTCGGCCAACCGCGACGGCGTGATCCTGAGCGTGCTCTATACCGGCTGGTCCTGAGGCGCGCGTCAGTCCTTGCCGGCGGCGCGGCGCCCGGGGCGGATCACGCAGCGGAAGCCCAGATGGCTCATGCCCGTGTCCACCATCTGCGCGTGGCGCGCCGCCGGGCGGTAGCGCCGGCAGTAGGAGGGCGCGCAGAGGAAGGAGCCGCCCTTCAGCACCTTGCGCGGGATCGGCGTTCCGGGCTGCGTCGGATCGTAGCTCGACAGCATCACGCCGCCCCTCGGGTTGTCGGCCGCGCAGCAGGAGGGCTTGTCCGGATTGGCCGGCGCGTGTTTCGCGCCCCACCAGTCGGAGGTCCATTCCCAGACATTGCCGCAGACCTCGTAGAGCCCGTAGCCGTTCGGCGGGAAGCTCCTGACCGGGCAGGTGCGCTCGAATCCGTCCTCGGCGAGGTTCTGCCAGGGGAAGGCGCCCTGCCAGGTGTTCGCGACATGCCGGCCGCGCGGCGCCAGCTCGTCGCCCCAGGCGAATTCGCGGCCCTCGAGCCCGCCGCGCGCCGCGTATTCCCATTCCGCCTCGGTCGGCAGCGCCTTGCCGGCCCATTTCGCATAGGCCTCGGCATCCTCGTAGGCGACATGGACCACCGGATGATCCTTGCGCCCCTTCACCGAACTGCCCGGCCCCTCGGGATGGCGCCAGCTCGTGCCGGGCACCCAGTGCCACCAGTTGCGGAAATCGCGCGTGTCGACCGGCCCCGCGGTCATCCGGAACACCAGCGCGCCGGGGGCGAGTTCCTCCGGCGAGGCCTTCGGATAGAGCGCCGGGTCGAGCGCGCGCTCGGCGACGGTGACATGGCCGGTCGCCTGGACGAAGGCGGCGAACTGGCGGTTCGTCACCGTCGTCTCGTCCATCAGGAAGGGCGCCACCTTCACCCGATGCGCCGGCGCCTCCTCCGGGTAATGGCTGTCGGAGCCCATCGTGAACGCGCCCCCCGGAATGGCCTTCATCCCGGCGGGAACGGCGGTTGAGCGGACCTGCTTGTTCATCGGGCGACCTCCTCGCCCCTGACGGGCACGGGGCATTGCGTGGCCCAAAATGCGACGCGCCCGGCCCGAAGGCAAGGCGCGTCCGCCCCGAGGGGCGCGGTGTCAGAGCACGAAATCCGGCGCGCCGTAACTGCTCGCGGTGACCGAGCCGTCCTGGATGATGATCCGGAGCTCCGGCGTCGAATCACCGTCGGTATTGCCGAGAACCTCGGTGTTTCCGCCCACGTCGACGAGCCGCAGATGCCCGGCGCCCGAGCCGCCGTACTGGAACGCCTGGTTGCCGGAAACCTGGGTGTTGGCATCGATCGCCGAGAGGTCGATCCGGTCGCCTCCGGTGGATTTCCGCGGCCCGTCGAAACCCGCGATGGTGTCGGGCGCCGTCTGGGTCGAGTCGCTCGCGGCCGTGAAGGCGAAGGTATCGGCCGCGGACCCGCCGTCGAGCGTGTCGCGGCCGGCGCCGCCCGTCAGGCGGTCGTTGGCGAAGGAGCCGCGCAGCCGGTCGTTGCCGCCCCCGCCGAGCAGGTTGTCGGCCCCGCCGAGCCCCGAGAGGACGTCGTTGCCGCCCCCGCCGGCGAGCCGGTTGCCGATGGAACTGCCGATGATCCGGTTGGCGGCGCCATTGCCGGTGAAGCTCGGCCCGTTGATCTGGATGATCTCCACATTCGCGGGAATGGCGAAATCGGCCTCCATCGCCTCGTCGCGCATCACGATCATGTCGGTGCCGCCGCCGCTCGCCTCGATGATCGTGACGGGGTCGTAGACCACGTAGGTATCGTCGCCGCCGCCGCCCGCGAGCACGTTGCTGCCCGGCCCGTTGGTCGTGATCAGGATCTCGTCCGCGCCGGTGCCGTTCGCGCGGTGGACGCCGTCGCTCATCAGATAGCCGTTCTGCGCGAGCTGGCCATCCATCAGCGCGCCGAGCGTGTCGCGGATCGCGTTGTCCGCGGCGGTCAGCCCCTCGCCGGTATCGTAATGGACGCGGTTGACATGTTCGTTCGGGTCGCGGGTGAGGTTGTAGAGTTCCTGGGTCCCGTCCGGGTAGCGCGTGTAGCGGTATTCGTCGCCCGAGGGCAGGTCGACCCGGATCGAGACCGAACCGTTCACCGTCGTCAGCGCGATGCCGCGGCCGTTCGAGGCGTTGTACCAGCTCGCATCGACATCGCCGACGATCGGCATCAGGCTGTCGCCCTGAAGCCCGAGGCGCGCGGGAAGGTCCACGCCCATCGAATCGAGCACCGTCGGGAAGATGTCGGTCAGGCTCACCACCTGATGCGCGATCTGGCCCGCCCGCTCGCCGGGTTCGACGAGGATCAGCGGCACCTGGGTCGCCTCTTTCCAGTGGGTGAACTTGCCCCACTGGTCCTTGTCGCCGAGGTGGTAGCCGTGATCGCTCCAGAGCAGGATCGAGGTGTTTCCCGCCAGCGCGGGATCGCCGCGCACCGCGCTCAGGATCTGGCCCACCTTGGCATCGGCGTAGCTGACCGCGGCGAGATAGGCGTGGATGTAGTCGACCCAGAGATCGAGATCCTCCGCCATCTGCGGCTGGTAGGGCGACGGGATCGTCATCGGCGGAACATCGAAATACTCGCCGTTGCCGGGGATGATCGTCCCGTCCCGCAGGCTCTCGGTGAGCGCGGCGCGGATCTCGGCCGGATCGTAGAGATCGAAGTAGCGCGACGGCACCCACCAGTTCAGATGCGGCTTGGTGATCCCGACGGCGAGGAAGAAGGGGTCGCTCTGGTCCCCGGCGCGGTCGAGGAAGTCGAGCGCCTGCGAGACGGTGGCGTCGTCGCGCAGATCCGTCCCGCGATAGCGGCCCGCGGCGAAGGGGCTGTCGTGGCGGACATCGTCCGAGATCACCTGCGACGAGGTTCCGCTGAAGGGAAAGCCCATGACGAATTCGTCGAACATCACCGCCTGCTGCGCGGCGCTGATCGCGGTCTCGTCGTGGAAGACCTTGCCGAAGGATCCGACATGGATCCCGGCCGCCTTCAGCACGCCGAAGAGCGTGTCGGCCGGGTTCACCCGCTCGTCCCAGGCCACGGAGTTGTCGAGCACGCCGGTCCGGCTGGGCTCCAGCCCGGACAGGACGCTGGTGCGCGAGGGATTGCAGACCGGAACCTGCGCCACGGCGCGGTCGAAGGTCGTTCCGAGCGCGGCCAGCCGGTCCATGTTCGGTGTCTCGACCAGCGGCGCGAAATGCCCCCAGTTCGTCAGCATCCGCATGTCGTCGACCGACAGCATCACGAAATTTCTGGCCATTCCATCCGTCTCCGCGAAAAAGAGGATCCGGCGCGGGCAAATCCGCGTCAAGGTCTGACTGCTGAATCGTAATCAGGTCTTCTCGATAATATTTGATATGCCCAAGTCGCGGTCCGGTCAACGGCGTCGAAATTCCCGACGCCGCGGTGTCGGGTGCCGGAAACTACTTCGGGGAGAGCGATTGTCGCATGACGCCGAATGGCCAGGATCCGCGGGCGGGCCGGCGGCGCGCCGCGCGCCCGGCCGGCACCCGCGCCTTCGCCCGCGCGCCTGGAACGTCCGGGCGCGCGGGCGTGTCGGTTCCGAGGCCTCAGTTGCCCGAGGGCAGGCCGAGGGAAACGCCGTCCTTGGAGAGCTGCTCGCGCACCCACTGGAACTTCTCGTAGTTCGAGAGGGTGATCGGGCCGGAATAGCCCTCGCTCTGCAGCTTGCGCGGCGGGTAGTCGATGTAGGTCTTCATGAGCTTCGTCACCTCGTCGTTGATGACCGGCAGGTACCAGGTCGTCTCGGTGAAGTTGTTCATGAAGATGTCGTAGCGCTCCTGCGGATCGGCGAGCAGGTCGAAGACCTGCGGCACGGTCGCCACGTAGCTCGTCGCCCCCTTCCAGCCGAGGTTCGTGTCGACCGCGAGCCCGCCGGTCTGGGCGCCGTCGTCGCCGCGCAGGTTGAAGACCGCCTTGTAGTTGCCGACGCGCGCCGCCCCGGGGGTCAGCTCGTCCTCGGTGAAGTAGAACCAGGACTTGCGTTCGGAGGGGCCGGTGCCCTCCCAGACCGGCGCCATGTCGTAGCTGTCGAAGATGATCGGCTTGCCCTCGCGATCCTCCTTCGGCAGGTCGATCCCGGCCGCGCTGGCGAAGGTCGCCATCAGGTCGAGCCCGCCGACGACCGCCGCGCTCCTCGAAGCGGGCGCGACCTTGCCCGGCCAGCGCACGATCGCCGGCACCCGGTTGCCGCCCTCGCGCACCGTGCCCTTGGTGCCGCGGAAGGGCGTGTAGCCCGCGTCCGGATAGACGTCCTGCCAGGCGCCGTTGTCCGTGGTCCAGAACACGATCGTGTTGTCGCGCTCGCCGATCTCGTCGAGCTTCTTCAAGATGTCGCCGATCCGGCTGTCGAGCTCGACCACCGAATCGGCGTATTTCGACTTGGAGATCGACTTGCCCTCGAATTCGGGCGCCGGCATGTTCGGCTGGTGCACCTTCATGAAGTTCACGTTGATGAACCAGGGCGTGTCGGGCTTCTTCGCCGCCTCGTCGAGGAATTCGAGCGCCGCCTTCTCGACATAGCCGTCGAAGAACGGAATGCCGACCACGCCTTCCTTGCCGTCGATCACGGGCGTGTCGACATACTGGCCGTTGATCTTGAAATCCTCGGTCGCGGGCTCGCCCGCCTTGCCCGAGAGCGAGCCCTTGGTGACCTTCGCGAACATCTCGCGCAGGTCCTCGGGCATCTGCGGGAACCACTTCGGATCGGCGTAGGTATAGGCGTTCAGGTGATAGAGCCCGACGTATTTCATCACGTCGTAGCCTTGGGCGTTCGGCAGCGCGTAATCCGCCTCGCCGAGATGCCACTTGCCGGTGAAATAGGTGTCGTAGCCGCCGGTCTTCAGCACCGAGGCGAGCGTCCATTCCGCCGCCGGCAGGCCGCCGCCCTGGCCCTGGAAGGCGACGGTGGTCATGCCGGAACGGTTCGGGATGCGCCCGGTCTGGATCGCCGCGCGGCCCGGCGTGCAGCTCGGCTGCGCGTAGAACGAGGTGAACATCATCCCGTCACGGGCGAGCTGGTCGATGTTCGGCGTCGGCATGCCGCGCGCCTCGCCGCCGAGATAGGGGCCGGTATCGCCATAGCCGGTGTCGTCGGAAATGATGAGCAGGATGTTCGGCTTTCCGGCGGCGGTCTGGTCCTGCGCGAGAACCGCCGTGCCGACCGCGGTCACGGCGAGGGTGGTGAGAAGAAGACTACGTGACAAAATGAAGCTCCATGGCAGCGAAAACGGGAAGGGAAGGGGCGCCCGTCGCGGCGCCCCTCGTCGGGCTCACTTCGCGCCGGTCCAGATCCGGCTCCAGTCCTTCGCCATGTCGACCACGACCCAGCCATGCGCCGGCGCCTGGTCCAGCGCCTCCGCGAGCCTGCCGACGTCGCTGTCGCGGTCATAGGCGAATTCGCGCTTCGCATCGGTGTGGTGGACGATGAGGCCGAAGCGCGGACCCTCGCCCGCCGTCGTCCATTCGAGCATCTGGAAATCGCCGTCCGAATTGCCGGCCGTGAAGATCGGGCGCTGGCCGATGTCGCTGATGATCCCGACCGGCTTTCCGGCCTTGTCGTCGAGGAAGAAGATGCCGCCCTCCTTCCAGAGCGTCGGCACGCCGTCCCTGACCTCGTAGGCGGTCTTGCCCTGGGAGCCGATCACCTGCCAGGTCGGGATGCCATAGGCCTTCTTCGAGACCGAGCGCATGAAATCGACGCCGCCGCCGGAGACGATGTAGGTCCTGAAGCCGTTGTCGCGGAGATAGCTCAGCAGTTCGACCATCGGCTGATAGGTCATTTCCGCGTAGGTGAGGCCGGTCGTCGGATGTTTCGCGCCCGTGATCCAGTCGCGGGCGCTGGCCTGGAAATCCTCGACCGAGATGTCGGAATGCGAGACGTTCAGGATCTCGACGAGCCCCTTCTCGCCGCCCGCCATCACCCCCTTCATGTCGCCCGCGTTCGCGGCCCTGAGCACGTCGTCCGTCAGGATCGAGGGATCGGCCTTCGCCTTCTCCCGCAGCTTGTCGAGCGCGTAGAGCCCCTGGAAATAGAGCGGCTTCTCGCTCCAGAGCGTGCCGTCGTTGTCGAAGACGGCGATCCGCTCCTCCTCGGGCACGAAATCGGGCGAGGCGGGATCGGTGACCTTGGTCACGAAATCGACGATCGCCGTCTCCGAGGCGGTGTCGTTCCACGAAGGCAGCGGATCGGCCAGCGCGGTGAGGGGAAACACGAGCGCGAGCGCCAGGGCGCCGGCCAGTCGGTACATGACGATGTCCTCGCTCAGCAGTCGGGCACGGATGCCGGGCGGTCCGGTGCCGGCCCGCCCGCGCGATCTTCCGGGGTAACGATGCCGCGAGTGTCGGCCATCGGCCCGGGCGGGCGATAGTTGGACCAAATACCTACCCGCCGGACCGGCGGCGCCCCGGTCCCGCCGATGCCTTGGCGGCCCCGCCGCGCCCATGTATAGCTGCGCGCCGACCCGCGCTCCCCGGGGAGTCGCGTCCTGGCGCTTCCGCCGGGGGCGCCCGGCCGATGCGCCGCCGCGAACCGATGTCGAGGGAAAGATGAGAAAATCCTTGCCGGGCCGGCTCTCCGTCGCCCCGATGATGGACTGGACGGACCGTCACTGCCGGGCCTTTCACCGGCACTTCACCCGGCGCGCGCTGCTCTATACCGAGATGGTGACGACCGGGGCGATCCTGCGGGGCCCGCGCGAGCGGCTGCTCGAACATGGCGCGGCCGAGCATCCCGTGGCGCTGCAGCTTGGCGGATCGGATCCCGCCGATCTCGCCGAGGCGACGCGGATCGGCGTCGCCGCCGGCTATGACGAGATCAACCTCAACGTCGGCTGCCCCTCCGACCGCGTGCGCTCGGGCTGTTTCGGCGCGGTGCTGATGAAGAGCCCCGGTCTCGTCGCCGACTGCGCGGCGGCGATGATCGCCGCGGCCGGGGACGTGCCGGTGACGGTGAAATGCCGGATCGGCGTCGACGAGCAGGAGCCGGAGGAGGTGCTGCCCGCCTTTCTCGAACGGATCGCCGCGGCCGGCGTCGCCTCCTTCGCCATCCACGCGCGAAAGGCCTGGCTCGAGGGGCTGAGCCCGAAGGAGAATCGCGAGATCCCGCCGCTCGACCATCCGCTGGTGCTCCGGATGAAGGCGGCCTTCCCGGACCTCACTCTCTCGATCAACGGCGGGATCACCGATCTCGGCATGGCCGAGCGGCTGCTCGCGCAGGGGATCGACGGGGTGATGATCGGCCGCGCGGCCTATCACGACCCCTCGCTGCTCGGCGCGGCCGATCGCCGGATCTTCGGCGAAGGGGAGGATGTCGCGGCCGAGACCGCGGTGCGCGCGATGCTGCCCCATATCGAGGCGGAGCGCTCGCGCGGCACGCCGCTCAACGCGATCACGCGCCACATGCTGGGCGCGTTCCAGGGCCGGCCGGGGGCGCGCGCCTGGCGGCGGCGGCTCTCGGAAGGCGCGCATCGCGCCGGGGCGGGGCCGGAACTGGTGCTGGCCGCGCTCGCCGAGATCGCCGACGCCGCGCCGGCGGCCGAAGCGGCGTCGGGGGCGGCGGCGGGGGTGGGGAACGCGCCGCGCCCGTCTCGGAATCCCTTTGATCCGGAGCGCCGGGCGGGCTAGGCCGGACAGCGCGGACCCTTCCGAACAGCGAGATTGCAATGCCCGACGCCGATCCGACGCATCTGGTCACCCTTGCCGGACTTCTGCTCGCGATCGGCGGATTGTCGGGGATCATCGCGGGAATGCTCGGCGTCGGCGGCGGCATCGTGCTGGTGCCGGCCTTCCTCTACACCTTCGACATCCTCGGCTACGCCAGCCCCTATCTGATGCAGGTCTGCCTCGCCACCTCGCTCGCCACGATCGCGGTGACCTCGGGGCGGTCGGTCCGGGGCCACATGGCCAAGGGCGCGGTCGACCGCGACATCCTGCGCGGCTGGGCGCCCTTCATCGCGCTCGGCGCGGTGATCGGCGTCGTCGTCGCGGGCGGGATGAAATCGACGGTGCTGATGCTGACCTTCGGCGTGCTCGGCACGCTGATCGGCCTCTACATCGCCTTCGGCCGGGACGACTGGCGGCTCGGCGACCACATGCCGACCCGCTGGGGGCGCTGGATCACCGGGACGGTGATCGGCTTCCTCTCGGTGCTGATGGGGATCGGCGGCGGCAGTTTCGGCGTGCCGCTGATGCGGCTCTACAACGTCCCGATCCACCGCGCGGTCGGCACGGCCTCCGGCTTCGGGATGGTGATCGCGATCCCCTCGGTGCTCGGCTTCCTGCTGAGCGGCTGGGGGCTCGGGGGGCTGCCGGCCGGGACCGTCGGCCTCGTGAACCTGCCGGCCTTCGCGATCGTGGTCGCGACGACGATGATCACGACCCCCTGGGGGGTGGCGCTCGCCCATGCGATGGATCCGAAGCCGCTGAAGCGGATCTTCGGCGGCTTCCTGATCGTCGTCGCGCTCAACATGCTGCGCAAGGCGCTGATGGGCTGAGCGCGGCGCCGCCCCCGGCCGGGCCGGCCTCAGGCGCCGAGATGGCCGAGCCGGTCCAGGAACCCCTGCAGGATGAAGCCCGCGGCGACGTGGTCGATCACTTCCGCGCGCCGTCCGCGCGACGTATCCGCCTCGAGAAGCGCCCGCTCGGCCGCGACGGTCGAGAGCCGCTCGTCCCAGAAGGTGATCGGCTCCGCGATCACCCCGGCGAGGTTGCGGGCGAAGGCGCGGGTCGACTGGGCGCGCGGGCCCTCGGATCCGTCCATGTTGCGTGGCAGGCCGAGCACGACGCCGCAGATCGCCCGCTCGGCGATGATCCCCGCCAGAACGCCGGAATCGACGCCGAACTTGCCCCGGCGCAGCGTGCGCAGCGGCGTCGCGATCCGCCGCGTCGTGTCGGAGACGGCGAGGCCGATCGTCTTGTCGCCGAGGTCGAGCGCGATGAGCGCGCGCAGCGGCGGCAGCGCGGCGGCGAAATCCTCGATCTCCGCGATCACCATGACGGTTCCGTCCTCCCCCAATCCCGCGTCACACCCTCACCGCGCGGTCAGGCCGGCGCCGCGCGCGGCCTCGGCCAGCGTGGCGAGCGCGGCGGGATCGGCGGCGAACGCTCCCTTCGCCCGGTCCCAGCTCGCCTGCGCCGCGTCCATCCGGCCGAGCACGCCCTGGGCGCGGATCAGCCGCGCCCAGTCCTCGACCGGCCCGCCCTCGGCATCGAGCCGGGTCGCGAGCCGGTCGACCATGCCGAGCACCATCGACTGGCGCTCCTCGGGCGCCATCTCGCCCGCGGCCTCGACATCCGCGGCGCTCGGTCCCGCGCCGGGCGCCGCCGCGCCGGGCGGCGGCGGCAGGCCGGCCATCCGTGCCACCTCGCCGATCTGGCCCCGGATCGTGGCGATCCAGGGCGCGTCGGGCGGCCCCTCGGCGATCAGCCCGGTCCAGAGCCGGTAGGTGAGATCCGGCCGCCCGCCCTGCAGGAGCGTCAGCCCGGAATAGTAGCGCGCGAGCTTGTTGGCGGGATCGCGGTTCAGCGCCTGGCCGAGCGCGGCCTCGGCCTCGGGCGAGACATAGCCGTTGGTGGCGAGGATCATGAGCTCCGCCCATTCGGCATAGTCGTCCGCCGCGGCCTTGTCGCCGAGGATCCCGATCAGATCGCCCTGGGCCGCGCGCGCGCCCGGCCAGTCGCCGAGCCCGGCGAGCGCGCGGGCGAGCAGGCGGTGCCCCTGTTCATCCTGAGGCCGGCTCTGAACGACCTCCTTCAACTTGTTGACAAGGCTCGCGTCGTCACCGCCGGCATTCGGCGCGGCGTCGCGCCGCGGCCCGGGCGCGGCCGGGGCTCCATCGGGGGCTTCATCCGGGGCGGCGGCGGCCGCGCGGGCGATCTCCGCCTCGGCCTCGGCCTGGCCGGGCCGGTTGGCCCGCTCCGCCGCGGCGCGCTCCAGCCGGGCGACCAGCGGCTGGTCGCCGGAGCCAGGCGCGCCCAGCCGCCCGTAGAGGCCGAGGCCCGCGAGCATGAGCAGGGCGATGAGCGCGATCCCGGCGCGGCGCGAGAGGCGGCGCGGCGCGGGATCGGGCGTGGCCGCGTCCTCCGCGGCGCTCGCGAGCAGCCGGCGGGAGATCTCGATCCCGGTGGCGCGCGCCTCGGCCTCGGTGACGAGGCCCCGTGCGCGGTCCGACTCGATCTCGCGGAGCTGGTCGCGGAACACCTTCGCATCGTAGCGGGCGCGCGACTGGCCGGACCGCGCGCCGCGCAGCAACGGCGCGAGGATCGCCGCGAAGCAGACGAGCGCGAGAGCGGCCGCGAGGAGCCAGAAGAAGAATGTCGCCGTCATGCCACCCGTGCCTTTCCGGGCGCGGACCCTAGGGTCTCGGCGTCCCGCGCGCAATCGTCGAAGGGTCGCGGTCGGCGGGTGAAACGGCGGCCGATGGCGGGGTTGTGATCGCGCCGCGGCCCCCGGAGCCGTGGCCCGCCCGCGCGGACCCCAAACGGGGTGATCGAAAAGCGCCATTGGCGCGGGCGCGCGAATGGGGCAAGAGAGAGGAGCCGCCAGAATCCGGAGGCCCGTGGTCCATGCGCCGCTATTCCGTCTTCGCCCTCGCCCGGGAGGCTCTTCGTCACCACGCCGGCTGGGAGCGCGCCTGGCGCTCGCCCGAGCCGAAGCCGCGCTACGACGTCGTGATCGTCGGCGCGGGCGGGCATGGCCTCGCCACCGCCTACTATCTCGCGAAGAACCATGGCGTGAGAAACGTCGCCGTCCTCGAGAAGGGCTGGCTCGGCGGCGGCAATACCGGGCGCAACACGACGATCATCCGCTCGAACTACCTCCAGCCGCCCTCGGCCGCGATCTTCGAGAAGGCGCGCCAGCTTTACGAGACGCTGAGCCAGGATCTGAACTTCAACGTGATGTTCAGCCCGCGCGGCGTGCTCATGCTCGCCCAGACCGAGCACGAGCTGCGCGCCTGGAAACGCACGTGGCACGCGAACCGGCTCGCCGGGATCGAGACCGAGATGGTGAGCCCGGCGCGGATCAGGGAGATCGTGCCCGCGATCAATCTCGACGGGCCGCGCTATCCGGTGCTGGGCGGCCTCTGGCAGGCGCGCGGCGGCACCGCGCGCCACGACGCGGTCGCCTGGGGCTATGCCCGCGCGGCCTCCGACCTCGGCGTCGACATCATCGAGAACTGCGCGGTGACCGGGATCGACCGCGACGCGGCCGGCGTGACCGGCGTGCGTACCACGAAGGGCGCGATCGCCTGCGGCAAGCTCTGCCTCGTCGTCGCCGGCTCCTCCGGCGTGCTGGCCGAGATGGCGGGCTTCCGGCTGCCGATCGAGAGCCTCGCGCTGCAGGCGCTGGTCTCCGAACCGGTGAAGCCCGCGATCGACTGCGTGATCATGGCCAACACGGTGCACGGCTACATCAGCCAGTCCGACAAGGGCGAGATGGTGATCGGCGGCGGCACCGACGGGTTCAACAACTACACCCAGCGCGGCAGCTTCCAGCATGTCGAGGAGACGCTGCGCGCGCTGATCGAGACCTTCCCGATGCTGAGCCGGCTCAGGATGCTGCGCCAATGGGGCGGGATCGTCGACATGACCGGCGACCGCTCGCCCATCATCGGCGCGTCGCCGGTGCCGGGCATCTTCGTCAACTGCGGCTGGGGCACCGGCGGGTTCAAGGCCATCCCCGGCTCCGGCTGGGCCTGCGCCGAGATGCTCGCCCGCGGGGCGCCGGGCGACCTCGCCGGCCCCTTCGGGCTCGACCGGTTCACCGAGGGGCGGATGATCGACGAGAGCGTCGCGGCCGCCGTCGCGCATTGAGCCCCCCGCCATGTCCCCCGCCTCTCCCATATCCGACACCCGCGCCGACCGCCGCCTCCCGGCCTCAGGCCACAGGCGGCTCCGCCTCGGCGTCGCGCGCGGCGACATAGGCGCCCCAGGCGGCGCGGAACGCCTCCCGCGCGCGGGCCAGCCGCCGGTCGATCGGCGGGGCCGCGCGTGGCGGATGGCCGCTCCGGATCTCGCAATGCCGGCGCGCTGGCCCGGTCAGCCGCGCCAGCCGGGCCTCCGCCCGTTCGGCGGCGCGGCGCGCCGTCTCGACATCCCCCGCCATCGCGGCCCCTCCCTTCGCCTCGACCTTCCTACGACGAGAATAAAACGAGAACGAAGCGCCGCGCAACCGCGCCGCCCGGCGTGGTTAACGCCACGCGCCGTTCTCGCCACGAAGGACCAGGATTCAGGAGGTTTTTCATGCTGTTGCTGACCTGTCCTTATTGCGGGGTCGAAGCCGAGGAAACCGAGTTCGCCCCGGGCGGGCAGGCGCATACGCGGCGCGAATCCGCGGGCGCGGACGACGCGGATTTCGCCGCCTATCTCTTCGAGCGGAAGAACCCGCGCGGCGTCCATTTCGAACGCTGGCGGCACGCCTATGGCTGCGGCAAGTGGTTCCACGTCGCGCGCGACACCGCGACGCTGGAGATCTTCGGCGCCTATTCCGCGCAAACCGCCGCGCCGCCCGAGGCGCTGATCGCGAAGATCAGGCGGCGCCGTCCGGGCTGGGAGGGCTGGTCGTGAGCGGGCGTCTCGCCGGGGGCGGCCGGCTCATCGACCGCGCGACGCCCGTGAGCTTCACCTTCAACGGCGCGCGGCTGAGCGGCTTCGCCGGGGATACGCTGGCCTCGGCGCTGCTGGCGAACGGCCTTCTCCTGCAGGGACGCAGCTTCAAGTACCACCGCCCGCGCGGCCCGGTGGCGAGCGGGGTGGAGGAGCCGAACGCGCTCGTGAACCTCGGGACCGGCGCGCGGTCGGAGCCGAACGCGCGCACGACGGTGACGGAGCTGCGCGAGGGGCTGGTGGCGCGGAGCCAGAACCACTGGCCGAGCCTCGGCTTCGACCTCGGCGCCGTCAACGCGCGCTTCGCGCCGCTGCTGCCGGCGGGGTTCTACTACAAGACCTTCATCCATCCGCGCGCGGCCTGGAAGTCGCTGTTCGAGCCGGCGATCCGCCGTTCCGCCGGGCTCGGCGTCGTGCCGGAGGAGGGCGATGCCGACCGCTACGAATACCTCTATGCCCATTGCGACGTCCTCGTCGCCGGGGGCGGGGTCTCGGGGCTCGCGGCGGCGCTCGCGGCGGGGCGGGCCGGGGCGCGGGTGCTGCTGATGGAACAGACGCCGGTCTGGGGCGGGCGGGCGCTGGTCGACGGGCCGGAGATCGCTGGCGGGCCGGCGGCGGACTGGATCGCGGCGGCGCTGGGCGAACTCGACGCGCTCCCCAACGTGACGCGGCGGGCGCGGGCGATGGTGGCGGGCGCCTATGACCACGGCTACGCCCTCGCCGAGGAGATGCTGGGCGACACGGATTTCGGGCCGCGCGCGCGGCTCTGGCGGATCCGGGCGAGGCGGATCGTCACCGCGACGGGGGCGCTGGAACGCCCGCTCGCCTTCGCGGGCAACGACGTCCCGGGGGTGATGCTCGCCTCCGCCGTTCGCGATTACCTCGAACTTTACGGCGTAAGTGTCGGGGATCGAACGGTTGTCGTGACGAACAACGATGACGGCTACCGCACCGCGATCGCGCTTGCCCGCGCGGGGCGGACCGTTCCGGCCGTGCTCGACGCGCGCCCCGCCGCCGGGGGGGCGCTGCCGGAGGAGGCACGCGCGCTCGGGATCCGGATCGAGACCGGGCGGGGCGTCGCCCGGGTGCGCGGTGGCAAGGCGGTGAGGGGCGTCGCGGTCTGCGACCAGGAGGGCGAGGGGGCGGTGGTCGGGCGCATCGCCTGCGACGCTGTGGCGATGTCGGGCGGCTGGTCCCCGGTCGTGCATCTCTGGTCGCATTCGGGCGGCAGGCTCGCCTGGAACGAAACGCTGGCGCATTTCGCCCCCGACACCGGGCGCCCGCCGCTCGGCCCCGATGGGGAGGGGTTCGCGATCCCCGCGGGTTGCGCCTCCGGCGCGCTGGTCGCGGAGGAGGCGATGAACGACGCCCACGCCGCCGGGCTGCGCGCCGCGCAGGAACTGGGGTTCCGGGTCGAGGACACGCCCGCCCCGGCGGCGCGCTCGCCCCATGAGGATCCGCCGCGCGCGGTCTGGATGATGCCGGCGCGGGCGAGGCCGGGGCTGCGCGCGAAAGCCTTCCTCGACTTCCAGAACGACGTGAAGGTCTCCGACGTGCGGCTCGCGGCGCGGGAGGGCTATGTCTCGGTCGAGCATGCCAAGCGCTACACGACGCTCGGCATGGCGACGGATCAGGGAAAACTCAGCAACATAAACGGACTGGCGACGCTTTCTCAGGCTCTGTCGATACCCATTCCGGAGGTCGGCACCACGACCTTCCGCCCGCCTTACACCCCCGTCACCTTCGGCGCGCTCGCCGGCGAGGCGCGGGGCGCGCTCTTCAAGCCCACGCGCAGGACGCCGATCGACGCCTGGTCCGATGCCAACGGCGCCGACTGGGAGCCGGTGGGGGACTGGCGGCGGCCCTTCTGCTACCGCCACGGGACGGAGACGCGGGCGGAGGCCGTCCGGCGCGAGGTGCTGAACACCCGGCAAGGCGTGGGCGTGCTCGACGCCTCGACCCTCGGCAAGATCCTCGTGAAGGGGGCGGACGCGGGGAAGTTCCTCGATCTTCTCTATACCAACGTCATGTCCTCGCTCGGGATCGGCAAATGCCGCTACGGGCTGATGTGTAACGAGAACGGCTTCCTCTTCGACGACGGCGTGGTGATCCGGATGGCCGAGGACACGTTCCTCTGCCACACGACCACCGGCGGTTCCGACCGCGTCGCGGCCTGGATGGAGGAATGGCTCCAGACCGAATGGTGGGATCTCCGCGTCCATGTCGTGAACCTGACCGAGCAATACGCGCAGATCGCCGTGGTCGGGCCGAAGGCGCGCGCGGTGCTCTCCGCGCTCGGCGGCATGGATCTCTCGAAGGAGGCGATGCCCTTCATGACCTTCGCCGAGGGCACGCTCGGCGGCGTGCCCGCGCGGGCGCACCGCATCTCCTTCTCGGGCGAGCTTTCCTTCGAGGTGGCGGTGCCCGCGAACCGGGGGCAGGCGTTCTGGGACGCGGTGATGACGGCGGGCGCGGCGCACGGGATCGCGCCCTACGGCACGGAATGCCTGCACATCCTGCGCGCCGAGAAGGGCTTCATCATGATCGGCGACGAGACCGACGGCACGGTGATCCCCCAGGATCTCGGCCTCTCCTGGGCGGTCTCGAAGAAGAAGGCGGATTTCATCGGCAAGCGGGCGCAGGCGCGGCCGGAGATGACGCGGCCCGACCGCGAGACGCTGGTGGGGCTCCGGACCGGCGATCCGGCGGTCGTGCTGCCCGACGGGGCGCACGCCGTCGACGGGCCGGTGGCGGCGAGCGGGCCGACGCGCACGATCGGCCATGTCACCTCGAGCTATTTCTCGCCCACGCTCGGCCATTCGATCGCGATGGCGCTGATCGAGCGGGGGGCGGAGCGGATGGGGCAGGTGCTCGATTTCCCGCTCGAGGGCGGCGAGGTGATCCGCGCGACGGTCTGCGACCCGGTGTTCCTCGACAGGGAAGGGAGCCGCCAGAATGTCTGATCTCACCGTCTCCCGCGTCGCCCCGCGCGGCATGGTCACGATCCGCGCCGACCTCGGCGGGCCGGGCGCGCAGGCCGCGCTGCTCGCCGCGACGGGCTGCGTGATGCCGGGGCAGCGGCGCATCGCGCTCCAGGGCCGGCGGGCGCTCGCCTGGATGGCGCCGGACGAGGCGATGCTGTTCCTGCCGCCGGAGGAGGTGGCCGAGGTTCCGGGCCGGATCGCCGCGGCGCTCGGCGCGGCGCCGCATCTCGCCGTCGACGTCTCGGACGCGCGGGTGATCTTCCGGATCGCGGGGCCGGGCGCGCGGATGGTGCTCGCGAAGGGGGCGCCGGTCGATCTCGCGCCCCAGGCCTTCCGGCCCGGCGACTTCCGCCGGACGCGGCTCGGCCAGGTCGCCGTCGCCTTCTGGATGACCGGGGACGGCGCCTTCGAACTCATGTGCTTCCGCTCGGTCGCGGGCTTCGTCGAGGACTGGCTTCTCAACGCCGCGCGGAGCGTCGATCCGGGCCTCTTCGCCGAGGGCTGACCGAGGGCCGCCCGAGGGTCGCCCGCGCCCCCGGGACGGCGGATTTTCCGCCGCGGCCGCGGCTTCCCGTAGTACACTGCGCCCGCCGGCCGGATTTGGGGGCCGGACCCGCCCGGGCGGACCGACCCGGCCATTCGTTCCGGGCATGCGACGTGGCGCCGTGAAGAGCGCCGGAGGGAGGACAGAATGAAGACGCTCCTCGGCGCCCTCGCGGCGCTGGCTCTCGGCGCTCCGGTTCCGGCCGCGGCGCTCGGCATCTGTTTCGAGGGCAGCTATCCGCCCTTCTCGGAGGTCGGGGCCGACGGCGTCCCGGTCGGGTTCGACATCGACATCGCCCGGGCGCTCTGCGCGGAGATCGGCGAGAGCTGCGACTTCGTCCAGACGCGCTGGACCGAGATGATCCCGGCGCTCCGGGGCGGGCGCTGCGACGCGATCGTCGCCTCGATGTCGGACACGCCGGAGCGGCGCGAGCTCATCGATTTCACCGTGCCCTACTACCGCTCGCCGGTGCGTTTCGTCGGGCCCGAGGCGGCGCCGGGCGGGGCGGACTGGCCCGGGGCCCATGTGATCGGCGTCCAGCTCGGCACCGTGAACCAGAGCTACATGGCCCGCCACTTCCCCGGCACGCCGCTCCGGCTCTACGGCAACCAGGAGCATCTGCTGCTCGATCTCTACGCCGGCCGGGTCGACGCGGTGATGGGCGAGGGGGCACAGCTCGACACGGGCTTCCTGCGCACCCCGGCGGGGAAGGGCTTCGTCTTCATCGGCGCGCCGATGTTCGATCCGGCGATCCAGGGCACCGGCGCCGCCGTGGGGGTGCGCAAGGCGGACGCGGCGCTGCGCGACAGGCTCTCCGCCGCGATCGAGGCGATCCGCCGGAGCGGCGCCTACCGCGCGATCGAGGGGAAGTATTTCGCCGCCGACATCTCCGGCGGCTGAGGCCCGGCGCGAGCGCGTCAACCGTTCCGTGACCGCGCCGCTTGACGTGTCGCGTGCGTCTCCTAGGGTGGCTGGCGTGCATCCAGGGGAGAGCCAGCAGATGAACCGCATCCTCCGTCTCGCCGCGGCCGGGCTACTGATCGGGGCGGCCTCGCCCGCGCTGGCGCTCAACATCTGCGTCGAGGGCGCCTATCCGCCGTTCTCGGAGATGGCGGCGGACGGCTCGGTCGTGGGGTTCGACGTCGACATCGCCAACGCGCTCTGCGGCCAGATCGGCGAGACCTGCCAGATGGTGAAGGTCGACTGGGACGGGATCATCCCCGCGCTGCTCGAGAAGAAATGCGACGCGATCGTCGCCTCGATGTCGATCACCGAGGAACGCAGGCAGGTGATCGACTTCACGAAGAAATACTACCAGACCCCGGCGCGCTTCGTCGCGCCGAAGGACAGCGACCTGACCTTCACGCCCGAGGGGCTGGCGGGCAAGGTCGTGGGCGTCCAGCGCGGCACGATCCACCAGGCCTTCATGGAAGGGGAGTTCCCGGAGACCCAGCTCCAGCTCTACGGCAGCCAGGACGAGATGACGCTCGACCTGACCTCGGGCCGGATCGACGCGGCGATGGCCGACAGCGTGGCGCTCGACCTCGGCTTCCTCAAGACCCCGGCGGGGGCGGATTACGCCTTCTTCGGCGATTCCTATTCGATCCCGAAATACCATGGCGAGGGCGCGGGCATCGGCGTGCGCAAGGAGGATACGGAGCTGCGCGACAAGCTCTCGGCGGCGATCGACGCGATCCGCGCCGACGGCGAGTACGAGGCGATCGAGAAGAAGTATTTCGATTTCGACGTCTATGGCAGCTGAGCCGGGCGCCTGAACCCGCGCCGGGACGCGCCCGATGGAGCATCTGCTCACCTATCTGCCGCTGCTGGCGCGCGGCTGGCTCGTCACCGTCGCGCTCGCCGTCGTCTCGCTCCTGCTCGCGACGCTGCTCGGCGCGCTCGGCGCCGCCGGGCGGGCGAGCCGCGCGCCGCTCGCCCGGGGGGCGGTGCTCGTCTATTCGACGATCATCCGGGGCGTTCCCGACCTCGTCCTGGTGCTGCTCATCTATTTCGGCGGGCAGCGGTTCCTCAACACGATCCTGGGCGCGCTCGGCGCGCCGACGGTCGATCTCTCGCCCTTCGTCGCGGGGGTGATCGCGATCGGCTTCATCTACGGCGCCTATCTGACCGAGACCTTCCGGGGCGCCTTCCTCGCGGTGCCGCGCGCCCAGATCGAGGCGGCCTCCGCGCTGGGCCTGCGGCGCTGGCCGCTCTTTCGCCACGTGCTGCTGCCGCAGATCATCCGCGCCGCGCTGCCGGGCTACGGCAACACCTGGCAGGTGCTGGTCAAGTCCACCGCCGTCGTCTCGGTGATCGGGCTGCGCGATCTGGTCGGATTCGCGAGCGACGCGGGCAAGACGACGCGGGAGCCGTTCATCTTCTTCTCCGCCGTGCTCGCGGGCTATCTCCTCATCACCTGGGGCTCGACCCGGATCCTCGCGATCCTCGAGCGGCGGGCGGAGCGGGGTTACGCGCATGCGCGTTGATCTGGTCCTGCGAAACTGGCCGCTCTTCGCGGAGGGCGTCTGGATCACGCTCCAGCTGACCCTGATCGCGGTCGCGGTCGGCTTCGCGATCGCATTGCCCGCGGGTCTCGCCCGCGCGCGGCGGGCGCCGTTCTGGGAACCGGTCCTCGGCGCCTATGTCTATCTCTTCCGCGGCACGCCGCTGCTCGCGCAGACCTTCCTCATCTACTACGGCCTCGCGCAGTTCGGCTGGATCCGGTCGAGCTGGGCCTGGACCTTCCTGCGCGATCCATGGTGGTGCGCGGCCATCGCCTTCTCTCTCAACTCCGGCGCCTATGCCACGGAAATCGTTCGCGGCGCGGTCGCCACGACGCCGAAGGGCGAGCTGGAGGCCGCGGCGGCGCTGGGCCTGTCGCCCCGGCAATCGACCTGGCTCGTGCTGGTCCCCTCGGCGCTGCGCCGGGCGCTGCCGCAATACGGCAACGAGGTGATCTTCATGCTGCACGGCTCGGCGGTGGCGAGCGTGATCACGCTGAGGGACATCCTCGGCGCCGGGCGGACGCTGAACGCGAAATTCTACCTCGCCTACGAGGGGTTCCTGACCGCGGCGCTGCTCTACATGGCGATCACCTTCCTCCTCGTCTGGCTGTTCCGCCGGCTGGAGAACCGCTACCTCCGCCATCTCGGCGCGGCGCGGTAGGCGCCCCCGCGCAAGCCACTTCCCCGCGCGCGGCGGAGGGGGTAGGAGAGCGGCCATGACAGAGATCGAGACCGAGCCCCGGCCCGCCGTCCGGCTGCGCCCGAACGTGAACGCCCAGAGCTTCCGCTTCGGCGCGCCCTGGGCCTATGCCGACCAGCTGGTGATGGACCGCCGGACCAGGGGGATACCGGCCGGCGCGGTGGTGGAGCTTCAGGACGCCGAGCGCCGGCCGCTCGGCGCCGCCGCCTTCAACCCCGACTCGAAGATCGCGGCGCGGATGCTCGACCGCGATCCGGCGGCGCCGATCGACGCGGACTGGTTCGCCGCGCGCCTCGCCCGCGCGCTCGCGCTCCGCGAGACGCTCTACGACGCGCCTTTCTACCGGCTGATCCACGCCGAGGCCGACGGGATGCCCGGCGTCGTCATCGACCGCTTCGGCGCCGCGGCGGTGATCCAGCCCAACGCCGCCTGGGCGGAGGCGCGGCTTCCCGCGCTCGTGGAGGCGTTCCGGGCGGTCACCGGGGTCACGACGGTCATCAAGAACGGTTCGGGCCGCGCCCGGTCGCTGGAGGGGCTCACCGAGGCTTCCGAGGTGCTCTCCGGCGGCGTCGAGGCGCCGGTCCCGGTGCCGATGAACGGCGCGACCTATCTGGCCGACCTGCTCGGCGGGCAGAAGACCGGGCTCTTCTACGACCAGCGGCCCAACCACGCCTTCGCCGCCCGGCTCGGCCGGGGGCGGAGCGTGCTCGACGTCTTCTCCCATGTCGGCGGCTTCGCGCTGGCCGCGCTCGCGGGCGGCGCGCGCGGCGCGCTCGCCGTCGACGGCTCGGCGCCCGCGCTCGACCTCGCGACGCGCGGGGCGGAGGCGAGCGGGGTGGCCCATGCCTTCGAGACGCGCAGGGGCGACGCCTTCGAGACCATGGCCGCGCTCGGCGAGGAGGGGCGCCGCTTCGGCCTCGTCGTCTGCGATCCGCCCGCCTTCGCGCCGAGCAAGCCGGCGCTCGAGGCGGGGCTGCGCGCCTACGAGCGGGTCGCGCGGCTCGGCGCGGCCCTCGTGGAACCGGGGGGCTTCCTCGTGCTCTGCTCCTGCAGCCACGCCGCCGATCTGCCGCGGTTCCGCGAGGCGAGCCTGCGCGGCGTCGGCCGGGCCGGACGCGCCGCCCAGATCCTCGGCGTCGGCGGGGCGGGGCCCGACCACCCGGCGCATTCCCATCTCGCCGAGAGCGTCTATCTGAAGGCGCTGTTCCTGCGCCTCGACGGATGAGCGCGGGCCCGCCCCGGGTCCTGATCGACGCGAACGTGCTCTTCCCGACGATCCTGCGGGAGATCGTGATCGGCGTGGCGGCGGCCGGGGCCTTCAGGCCGCTCTGGTCGGCGCGCATCCTCGAGGAATGGGCGCGCGCGACCCGGCGGCTGGGGCCGGAGGCCGAGCCCGTCGCCCGCGCCGAGATCGCGCTCCTGCGCGCGGACTGGCCCGGCTCCGAGGTCGCCGCGCCCGAGGATCTCGTCGCGGCGATCACGCTGCCCGATCCCGACGACGCGCATGTGCTGGCGGCGGCGATCGCGGGCGGGGCGGAGACGCTCCTCACCTCGAACCGCGCCGATTTCCCGAACCGGATCCTCGCCCGTCACGGCGTGATCCCGCGCGATCCCGACGGCTTCCTGGCCGAACTCGCCGCCACCGACGCGGCCGTGCCCGGCGTGCTCGAGGCGGTGCGCGCGCGCACCGAGGCGATCTCCGGCCGTCCGGTCGCGCTCCGCCCGCTGCTGCGCCGGGCGGGCCTCTTCCGGCTCGCCCGGCGCCTCGGCTGAGCTCAGACCTCCGAACCCTCGGAGGAGACGACGCCGTGCAGGTCGACGCTGGAGCAGCGGCCGATCTCGTCGCCGTGGCGCTCGAGGAAACGCGCCATCGCCGCGTATCCCGCGTCGCGCAGCTGCAGGAGCAGCGCGCGGTTCGGCGTCATCTTCGAGACGAGGCCGAGCTGGTTCATCAGCGCGTCGTCGCTGACCGAATGGACGAAGTTCCGCTTCATCGCGCCCTCGGCGAGCGCCCCGGAATCGAGCATCCGGTTCACGAAATGGATCGCGCGCAGCTCGCGCAGCAGCGAGGCGTTGAAGCTGATCTCGTTGACGCGGCTCTCGATCTCGTGCGCCGTGGTCGGCAGTTCGTCGCGGTAGAGCGGGTTGATGTGGATGATGACGATGTCCGGCGTCCGGGTGCGGTAGAAGAGCGGATAGAGCGCCGGGTTCCCGACATAGCCGCCGTCCCAGTAGGCTTCGCGCCGGCCGGTCTTCGGATCGTCGATCTCGATCGCCTGATAGAGCATGGGCAGGCAGGCCGAGGCGAGGATCGCATCCGTCGTCACCTCGGCGCCCTGGAAGATCCGGGGCTTGCCGCTGCGCACATTGGTCGCGTTGATGAAGAGCCGCGGCCCCTCGGGGGAGCGGATCGTGGCCTCGTCGAGCAGCGCCTCCACCGTCTCGCGCAGCGGGTGATAGTTCGCGGGGTTGAACTGGTAGGGCGAGAAGACCCGGGTGATCGCGGTGCCCGCGACCACGGCGGGGTTGAACTGCATCGCCCGCGCGGTGAGCGCCGGCGCGGGGGAGACGAGGCGCAGCCATTCCATCACCGCCTCGCCGCAGGCGCCGTCGAGGCCGGTCAGCGAGAGCCAGAAATCGGCGAGCGCCGCGCGCGCGCCGGCGCGTCCGTCCCTGACCCAGCCGTGCTTCAGCGCCGCGGCGTTCATCGCGCCCGCCGAGGTCGCGGTGACGCCCTCGACGTCGATCTCCTCCTCCTCCAGCAGCCGGTCGAGCGCGCCCCAGGTGAAGGCGCCATGCGCCCCTCCGCCCTGAAGCGCGAGATTCACGATGCGTCGAGCCAAGTCCGTTCTCCGATGGGGGTAAGTCGCCGCGCGTCGCGACCGAATACGATTACAGCCAAGCCGCGTCCATTTCGCAAATGCGAAGGACGAGTGTTGCGCGGTAAACTCTGGCGGAGCGTCCCTGTTCGC
The DNA here is from genome assembly GCF_006385685.1 of Amaricoccus solimangrovi. Taxonomy (GTDB): domain Bacteria; phylum Pseudomonadota; class Alphaproteobacteria; order Rhodobacterales; family Rhodobacteraceae; genus Amaricoccus; species Amaricoccus solimangrovi. The sequence continues at coordinate 75,820 of NZ_VFRP01000001.1, forward strand.
GCGGGGGGTGAGTCGTTTCTGAGCGAGTCTTTTCCGACCGCGCGCCGGGTCCCGCGAATCCCGGGACTACATCTCATGAGAATATCCGGTGGAGATGATGCACCCTTGGGTTGTGCAACCTCGCGTATTTTGGCAAGATTGTGCGAAAGCCGGGACGGGAGCGAAAAAAAACGCCCTCCTGCGGAGGGCGTCAAGTCGTTGAGGCAGGTTTCATACAGGCAAGAAACCTATCGAGCAGTGAAACCCTTATACAAAATCAAACACCTATCGCCAAGCCAAAAATCTTCGTGCCAGCCTCCGAAGCCATGCCGTAAGGTCATGGCGGACCTCATTATCGACGGAATGTGACCGAATGACATGCAAGCACCGGGCGACGCGGATGGCCGTCCTCGCGCTGGCGCTCCTGCCGATGGCAGCCTTCGCGACCCCCCGCCACGGCATATCTATGTATGGAGACCCCGCTCTCCCACCGGATTTTGTGGCGCTGCCCTATGCCAATCCGGAGGCGCCGAAGGGGGGAACCATCACCTTCGGGGAGGTCGGCGGCTTTGACTCGCTAAATCCGTACATTTTGAAGGGTCGGGCTCCCTACGTGCTCCAGGCGCATGTGTTCGAGACACTTATGGCCCGCAACTGGGACGAACCCTTCGGGCTCTACGGGCTGCTGGCCGAATCGATCGACGTGCCCGCGGACCGGTCCTCGGTCGAGTTCACCCTGCGTGCGAACGCGCGTTTTTCCGACGGCAGCCCGGTCACGGTCGACGATGTGATCTGGTCGATGAAGACTCTGGCCGAAAAGGGGCTGCCAAGATACTCGAATTCCTGGGACAAGGTCGAAAGGATCGAGAAGATCGGCCCGCGCGGGGTGCGTTTCGTCTTCAACGCGCCCGACGCGGAACTGCCGTTGCTGATCGGATTGCGCCCGATCCTGAAAAAGGCGGACTGGGACGGCGTCGATTTCGCCGAGTCGAGCCTGCGGGTACCGGTCGGATCGGGGGCCTATACCGTCGGCGACTTCGAGCCGGGGCGTTACATCGTGCTCGACCGCAATCCCGATTACTGGGGCGCGGACTTGTCTTACAATCGGGGGCTCAACAACTTCGATCACATCCGCGTGGACTATTTCGTCGATGGCGGCGTGCTGTTCCAGGCCTTCGCGGCGGGGGAGCTCTCGGTCTACCGCGAGCTCAATCCCGCGCGCTGGCGGAGCGAATACACCTTCGCCGCCGTGAGGGACGGCGAGGTGGTGAAATCGGAGATCCCGCACGGCCGCCCCTCGGGGATGGAGGGTTTCGTCTTCAACACGCGCCGGCCGATCTTCGCGGACTGGCGCGTGCGCGACGCGCTCATCCACGCGTTCAACTACGAATTCATCAGCCAGACGGTGAACGGCGGGCCGATGCCGCGGCGGGTGAGCTATTTCGCCAATTCCGCGCTCGGCATGGGGCCGGGGCCGGCCGAGGGGCGGGCGCGGGCGCTGCTCGCGCCTTTCGCGGGGGAGTTGACGCCGGACGCGCTCGACGCCTACGCGCTCCCGGTCTCCGACGGCTCGCCGCGCAACCGGCGCAACATGCGCGCGGCGGCGGAGGAACTGCGGGCCGCGGGCTGGAGCGTGACGGACGGGGTGCTGACCAACGCGGCGGGCCAGCCGTTCCGCTTCGAGATCCTGCTCTCGACCGCGGACAGCGACGTGGCGGCGGGTCTCTACCGCGACGCGCTGCGCCAGCTCGGGATCGACGCGCGCATCACCCTCGTCGACCAGGCGCAGTACAACGAGCGCCGGAACGACTATGATTTCGACATGATCGTCAATACCTGGAACATGTCGCTGAGCCCCGGCAACGAACAGATGCTCTACTGGGGCCGCGACGGCGTGACATCGCCCGGCACGCGGAACTATCCCGGCATCGACAGCCCGGCGACGGAGGCGATGATCCGCGACATGCTGGCGACGCGCGATCCGGCGGAATTCACCGCCGCCGTCCAGGCGCTCGACCGGGTGCTGACGACGGGGCGCTACGTGATCCCGTTCTGGTTCCAGGACCGGAGCCTGATCGCGCGCAAGGCGGATCTCCACTATCCCGACCACCTGCCGGTCTATGGCGACTGGATCGGCTGGCTGCCCGAAGTGTGGTGGCAGCAATAGGGGGGGGATGTGCGAATATGCATATGCATATTCGCACAGGCGCCGGTGACGACGCGGCATCGCCTTGAATATGCATATGCATATTTTACGCCCGGGCCGGCGCGATGCGCCGGGGGGCGTCCCCAGATTCCATCTTGGCAGATACGGGCGAATCGCTTATCCGGGCTCCGGGCGCGTCCCCGGACCAGGGTGAGCGGGGCGGGCTCAGGAACATCACCCTGACCGACGGAGCTCAATCATGAGCCATACGTCCGCGACTCTGGTCGCCCCCGCGAAGCCCGCCATCAAACCCGCGCGTCCGGAATTCTCCTCCGGCCCCTGCCCGAAGCGGCCGGGCTGGAGCGCGGAGGCCGTGGCAAGGATCGCCTTCCTCGGCCGCTCGCACCGCGCCGCCGCCCCGAAGGCGCAGCTCAGGGATGCGATCGAGCGCACCGCGAAGCTTCTGAACGTGCCCGCCGATTACCGCGTCGGCATCGTCCCGGCGTCGGACACCGGCGCCTTCGAGATGGCGATGTGGTCGATGCTGGGCGCGCGGCCCGTCGACATGCTGGTCTGGGAGAGCTTCGGCCAAGGCTGGGCGACGGATGCGACGAAGCAGCTCAGGCTCAGCGATTGCAGGGTCTTGACCGCCGAATATGGCGCGCTGCCTGAACTCGGAGAGGTCCGGAAGGACGCCGACATCTGCTTCACCTGGAACGGCACCACCTCCGGCGCGCGCGTGCCGGACGCCGACTGGATCCCGGCGGACCGCGAGGGGCTGACCTTCTGCGACGCGACCTCGGCCGCCTTCGCGCAGGATCTCGACTGGGCGAAGCTCGATGTCACCACCTTCTCCTGGCAGAAGGCGATGGGCGGCGAGGGCGCGCATGGCGTGCTGATCCTCAGCCCCCGCGCGGTCGAGCGGCTGGAGAGCTTCACGCCCGACCGCCCGCTTCCGAAGATCTTCCGCCTGACCAAGGGCGGCAAGCTGATCGAGGGCATCTTCAAGGGCGAGACGATCAACACCCCCTCGATGCTCTGCGTCGCCGATTGCGTGGACGCGCTCGGCTGGATGGAGGGAATCGGCGGGCTTCAGGCCACACGCGCCCGGGCGGATGCGAATTACGCCGCGCTTCAGGCCTGGGTGGACCGGACGGACTGGATCGCGAACCTCGTCGCCGATCCGGCGGCGCGGTCGAACACCTCCGTCTGCCTCCGGATCACCGATCCGGCGGTCGCCGCGCTCGACGACGCCGGCCAGCGGGATTTCGTCAAGAAGCTCGTGAAGATCCTCGAGACGGAAGAGGCCGCCTTCGACATCGGCGGCTATCGCGACGCGCCGGCGGGGCTTCGGATCTGGTGCGGCACCACGGTCGACACCGCCGATGTCGAGGCGCTGACGCCCTGGCTCGACTGGGCCTTCGCGGAACTCCGCGCGAAGCTGTGATTTTTCGCCGGATCCCGTGATTTCAACGGGATCCGCGCCTTTCCTGACAGATGAAACATGAGCCCGCGAGGCTCGCAGGCAGGATTGAAAACCATGCCCAAGGTACTCATTTCGGACGAACTTTCGGACGCCGCCGTCCAGATCTTCAAGGACGCGGGCGTCGAGGTCGACTTCCAGCCGAAGCTCGGCAAGGACCCGGCGAAACTGGCCGAAATCATCGGCGACTACGACGGCCTCGCGATCCGCTCCGCGACCAAGGTGACGGCGGATCTCATCGCCAAGGCGACCAATCTCAAGGTGGTCGGCCGCGCCGGGATCGGCGTCGACAATGTCGACATCCCGGCGGCCTCGGCGAAGGGCATCGTGGTGATGAACACGCCCTTCGGCAATTCGATCACCACCGCCGAGCACGCGGTCGCGATGATGTTCGCCTGCGCCCGCCAAATTCCCGCCGCCGATGCCTCGACCCAGGCCGGCAAGTGGGAGAAGTCGAAGTTCATGGGCGTCGAGATCACCGGCAAGACGCTCGGCCTGATCGGCGCCGGCAACATCGGCTCGGTGGTCGCGGCGCGCGCGATCGGATTGAAGATGAAGGTCATCGCCTATGATCCGTTCCTCTCGGCCGAGCGCGCGCAGGCGCTCGGGATCGAGCGGATCGAGGAGGTTGATGACCTGCTCGCCCGCGCCGATTTCGTGACGCTGCATGTGCCGAAGACCGAGAAGACCGCGAACATCATCTCGGCCGAACGCGTGGCGAAGATGAAGAAGGGGGCGCGGCTCATCAACTGCGCGCGCGGCGGGCTCGTCGACGAGGCCGCGGTCGCGGAGGCGCTGAGGTCGGGCCATCTCGCGGGCGCGGCCTTCGACGTCTTCTCGGTGGAGCCGGCGAAGGAGAACCCGCTCTTCGGCGCGCCGAACGCGGTCTGCACGCCCCATCTCGGCGCCTCGACCTCCGAGGCGCAGGAGAACGTGGCGCTCCAGGTCGCCGAGCAGATGTCGGACTACCTGATGCATGGCGCGATCTCGAACGCGCTGAACGCGCCGAGCGTGACCGCCGAGGAAGCGCCGGTGCTGAAGCCCTGGGTGAGCCTCGCCGAGACGCTCGGCAGCTTCGCGGGCCAGGTGACCGAGGATCCGATCGAGGAGATCGAGATCGAATACGTGGGCGAGGTGGGCGACCTGAACCTGAAGCCGCTGACCGCCGCGCTCTCGGCCGGGCTCCTGAAGCCGCTGGTCGGCGAGGGCGGCGTCAACATGGTCTCCGCCCCGGTCGTGGCGCGCGAGCGCGGCATCCACATCACCGAGAGCCGCAAGGACGCGCAGGGCGCCTTCGGCTCCTACATCCGGCTGATCGTGACCACCGAGACGCTGACGCGCTCGGTCGCGGGCACGATCTATTCGGACGGCAAGCCGCGCTTCATCCAGATCAAGGGGATCAACCTCGAGGCCGAGCCGATGAAGCACATGCTCTACACGACCAATACCGACACGCCGGGCTATATCGGCGCGCTCGGCACCAAGCTCGGCGCGCTCGGCGTCAACATCGCGACCTTCGCGCTCGGGCGCGAGGAGAAGAGCGGCGAGGCGCTGGCGCTGCTCGGGGTGGACGACAACATCAGCGAGACGGCCTTGGCCGAGATCGCCGCGCTGCCGCAGATCCGCCACGCGAAGGCGCTGGCGTTCTGAGCGCGGAGCGCCGGGTCTCCGGCGCTTCCATTGGTAGGGCGGACCTCGGTCCGCCGTCCCCGGCGCCGGATGGCGGACAGATGTCCGCCCTACGGCGTGCCGGGTGGATGTCTGGCCCGCGTGGGGCGGACCTTGGTCCGCCGTCCCCGGCGCCGGATGGCGGACAGATGTCCGCCCTACGGCGTGGCGGGGGGATGTCTGGCCCGCGTGGGGCGGACCTCGGTCCGCCGTCCCCGGCGCCGGGTGGCGGACAGATGTCCGCCCTACGGCGTGGCGGTGGATGTCCGTCCCGCGTAGGGCGGACCTTGGTCCGCCGTCCCCCGCGGTACGGCTTTTCCGTCGCCGGCCCAGCTTTCGCGGTTTCGATCCCGCGGGCCGGTCGCTATAAGGCCCCCGGCTTCCGTTTCGGAAAAAGGGATCTCTCGAATGGCCAATGTCGTGGTAGTCGGCGCCCAGTGGGGCGACGAGGGCAAGGGCAAGATCGTCGACTGGCTCAGCGAGCGCGCCGACGTGATCGCCCGCTTCCAGGGCGGCCACAACGCGGGCCATACGCTCGTCGTCGGCGATCAGGTCTTCAAGCTCTCGCTGCTGCCCTCGGGAATCGTGCGGAAGGGCAAGCTCTCGGTGATCGGCAACGGCGTCGTGCTCGATCCCTGGGCGCTGATCGCGGAGATCGACAAGCTGACCGGGCAGGGCGTCGAGATCACCTCGAAATCGCTCCTGATCGCCGAGAACACGCCGCTCATCCTGCCGCTGCACCAGGATCTCGACCGGATCCGCGAGGAGGCGGCGGGCGCGGCCAAGATCGGCACGACGGGACGGGGCATCGGCCCGGCCTATGAGGACAAGGTCGGCCGGCGCGCGATCCGGGTCGCCGATCTCGGCGACGAGGCGACGCTCGACACCCGGCTCGACCGGCTGCTCGCCCATCACGACGCGTTGCGCGCCGGGCTCGGCGCGACACCGGTCGATCGCGACGCGCTGAAGGCGCAGCTGATGGAGGTCGCGCCGAAGGTGCTCGCCCATGCCGCGCCGGTCTGGCGCGTGCTCGACACGATGCGCCGGCGGGGCAAGCGCATCCTGTTCGAGGGGGCGCAGGGCGCGCTCCTCGACATCGACTTCGGCACCTATCCCTATGTCACCTCGTCGAACACCGTCGCGGGGATGGCGGCGGCCGGGACCGGCATGGGGCCGAACGCGGTCGATTTCGTGCTCGGCATCGTCAAGGCCTATACGACGCGCGTCGGCGAGGGGCCGTTCCCGGCGGAGCTCGACGACGCGGACGGCCAGCGGCTCGGCGAGCGCGGGCACGAATTCGGCACCGTCACGGGGCGCAAACGGCGCTGCGGCTGGTTCGACGCGGTGCTGGTGCGCCAGACCTGCGTGACGAGCGGCGTCAAGGGCATCGCGCTCACCAAGCTCGACGTGCTCGACGGGTTCGAGACGCTGAAAATCTGCGTCGGCTACGAGCTCGACGGCGAGCGGATCGACCACCTGCCGATGGCCGCGGCCCGGCAGGCGCGGGTGAAGCCGATCTACGAGGAGATGGAGGGCTGGTCGGAGACGACGGCCGGCGCCCGCTCCTGGGCCGATCTGCCGGCGCAGGCGATCAAGTACGTGCGCCGGATCGAGGAGCTGATCCGCTGCCCCGTCGCGATGCTCTCGACGAGCCCGGAGCGCGAGGACACGATCCTCGTCACCGATCCCTTCGCGGGATGAGGCCGCTCGGCTACCGCGCGCGGCGGCGCTGGGCGCTCCTCATCCTGGTGGTGGGGCTGCCGGCCTATATCGTCGCCGCGGTCAGCCTTCTGGCGCTCTTCGACCGGCCGCCGTTCTGGCTCGAGCTCGCGATCTACGTGGCGCTCGGCATCCTCTGGGCGCTGCCCTTCCGGGCGGTGTTCCGGGGGATCGGCCGACCGGATCCGGGGGCGCCGCCGGAGAACCGGGAGCCCTGAGCGGGTGCGTCGCAACGGCGCGGCGCGGCGGAACCGGCGGTTTTTCGCTCGCACCTCACGCCGCGGTGCCGCATAGTTGTCCGGAGCGACCGGAGGGCCAGCATGATCGTATCCCATGCCAGAAAGTTCATCTTCCTGAAGACCCACAAGACCGCGGGGACCTCGCTCGAAATCGCCCTGTCGAAATACTGCGGTCCGGAAGACATCCTCACCCCCATCGCCTCCGACGAGGGGATCCGGCGCGAAATCGCCGGAATCGGCGCGCAGAACTACGGGCGGCCGATTTCCCAGTATGGTCCGGGACACTACTACGCGCGCTTCATCCGGCGCGAAATTCCCGCCGCCTATACCGAACACATGCGGGCGGTCGACGCGCGCGAGCGTCTCGGCGAGAAGGTCTGGAACGCCTATTTCAAGTTCACGATCGTCCGCAATCCGTTCGACCGGATCCTCAGCCGCTATCACTGGACGATGAAGACGCGGCCGCATCTGGCGGCGCGCTGGGGCGTCACGGATCTCGGTTCCTTCATCCGCTACCGGGCCGATTACGTGAACGAGAACTGGCTGACCTATACCTCGGGCGACAGGCTTCTCGTCGATGACACGGTGCGCTACGAGCATCGCGAGGAGGATCTCGCGCGGATCAGCGAACGGATCGGGCTCGATCACAACCTGCACGAGGACATGAGCCGGATCAACGCGAAGGGCAGCTTCCGGCCGAAGGCCGAGCGGTCCGAGAGCCTGCTCGGACCGGGCGAGATCGCCCTCGTGCGCGGCCTCTGCGCGGCGGAGATCGCGCGCTTCGGCTACGAACCGATGGGCGCGCGCAGCGCCGCCTGAGGGCGCGGCCGCTTTCCTCCCCGGCGTCGCTCCTGTAACGGTGGGGCCGAGGAAGATCGCGGGAGGATCGGGATGTCGCGTCGCGCCTTGCTGTTGGGACTGGGGCTCGCACTGGCCTCCGGCGCCGGAGTCGCGCGGGCCGACGAGGTGGGCGAGGTCACGACCGCGTTCAAGCTGCTCGGCGCGAACCACAAGATCGTCGTCGAGGCCTTCGACGATCCCAAGGTCGAGGGGGTGAGCTGCTTCATCAGCCGCGCCCGTACCGGCGGGATCAAGGGCTCGCTCGGCATCGCCGAGGATACGTCGGACGCCTCGATCAACTGCCAGCAGACCGGGCCGGTGCATTTCCGCGAGGACCTGGAGGATGGCGAGGAGGTGTTCAGCCAGCGCGCCTCGATCATGTTCAAGCGCATCCAGGTCGTGCGCTTCCAGGACAAGGCGCGCAACGCGCTGGTCTATCTCACCTATTCCGACAAGCTGATCGACGGCTCGCCCAAGAACAGCGTCTCGGCGGTCGTCATCCGCGATTGGAACTGAGACCGGTCCTCTATCGCGCGGCGGGTCCCGTCACGCTCGTCGGCGGTGGGCCCGTGACGCCCGCCGCGCTCGCCGCCGCGCTCGCGCTCGCGCCGGAGGTCTACGCGGCCGACGGGGGAGGGGATGTCGCGCTGCCGGCGGGCCATCGGCTGCGCGCGATCATCGGCGACATCGATTCGCTCGGCTCCGACCCCGCGCGGGAGGGCGCGCCGCCGGTGCACCGGATCGCCGAGCAGGACACGACCGATCTCGAGAAATGCCTCTATTCGATCGAGGCGCCGCTCTATCTCGGGGTGGGCTTCCTCGGCGGGCGGGTCGATCACGAACTGGCCGCGCTCAACGCGCTCGCGCGCCATCCGGAGCGGCGGATGATCCTGATCGGGGAGAGCGATCTCTGCCTGCGCTGCCCGGAGGCGGGGCTCCGGCTGAGCGCCGAGGCCGGCGAGCGGGTCTCGCTCTTTCCGATGGGGCCGGCGCGGGGCACGCGGTCGGTGGGGCTCACCTGGCCGGTGACCGATCTCGAGCTCGCCCCGGCGGGGCGGATCGGCACGTCCAACAGCGCGCTCGGCGGGCCGCTCGAGATCGGTTTCTCCGGGGGGCCGGTGCTCGTGATCCTGCCCGTCGGCCATCTCGGGCAGGTCACGCGGAGCCTCGGCTGATCAGTCGCGCCGGCCGAAGGCGCGCAGAAAGGTCTCGACCGTCCGGCGCGCGTGCCGTTCGATCTCCTCCGCGTCCGGCGGATCGCCGATCCGGAACAGCCGGCGGTGGAACAGGTCGGCCTTGCAGATGCCGTAGAAGACATGCGCCGCGTAATCCGGGTCGAGATCCACGAGTTCGCCCCGCTTCACCGCGAGATCGAGCGCGGGGGCGAGGCGGGTCCGGTTCATCTCCGATCCGGTGTCGTAGAAGGTGCGGCCGATGTCGGGGAAGCGCGCCGTCTCGCCGACGGCGATCCGGTAGATGCTCTGCCCGAATTCGCCGAGGCTGAAGTTCAGCACGTCGCGCGCGAGATCGAGCAGGAATTCCGCGATCGGCCGGTCGTGATAGCCGAGTTCGGGATGCAGATTGGCCTGGGTCCGGCATTCCTGCGCCAGAACCGCGCTGAAGAGCGCCGCCTTGTCGGGGAAGTGGCGGTAGAGCGTGGCCTTGGAGATGCCAGCCGAGCGGGCGATGTCATCGACGCTCGCCCCCTCGTAGCCGTCGCTGAGGAACACCTGGCGCGCGCCGGCCAGCACCTGCGCGCATTTCTGCTCGCCGCGTTCCGCCCGGCTCATCGCGCCGCCCGCGCAGGGGTCGCAGGGGATCGTCGGTTCGTGCTTCATCCTCACACCCCACCGGCTCGCTGGCGGTTCAGCTTTTCGTGAGCAGCCTAGCAGCGCCAATTCGCGAAGTCCAATCGCCGCGGCGTCCCGGTGCCTGTTCGGGCAGGGGCGCCCGGCCCGTGTTGCCTCTTAATTGGGCATCGGAACGGGGGATCGCAAGGGTCGCCGGGGGCGCCAGGAGGGCGGCGCGGGGGCGGCTCGAAAAAATGTGAACTGAACGGTATCGTTCACCCTTGACCCCGCGGGTGGCGGGGTTAATTGGGTACGGCATGAACGAAACAGTTTCGTTCGACGCGAAGGCCGAAACGTCTTCGCTGGACCAGGAGAGACAGACATGAAGATTTCCCATGTTCTCGTCGTCGCGGGGGGCCTGCTCGCCGCGGCCGGAGCTTCCTTCGCCGCCGACGGCCAGACGCTGGGCGAACGGCTCGCCAACGGGTCGATGACGCAGCAGCGGTTCAACCAGCTCATTCCCTTCACCGGCCTGACCCCCGATCAGGCGAAGGCGCTCACCCTCGACGAGGTGGTGTCGCTGCGCTGGCAGGACAGCTGAGCGAAGCCCAGGTCCGCCGGTCGCGGGGGACCCCCCCGATTGCCTCGCGACCCTTCCACTGGCCCCTTCGGGGGCCAGTTCCGTTTCGGGGATCCCGGCGCGAGCGGGGCGCGCGCGCGGCGCCGACGGCCGATATGTCCGCGAAAAGGCGATGTTATCAGGCGCGGCGCGGGGATTATCGCCTTCCGGTCCGGGGAGATTGCACCTATAACCCGGGCCATTCCTTCCCGCGCGGAGCCCTGCCCATGTCGATTTCCCCCGCCGACGCCGCGAAACGCGCCGCCGCCGCCCTCGCGCTCGAAAGCGTGGAAGGGGGCATGCGGCTCGGCATCGGGACCGGCTCGACCGCCGTCTGGCTGGTCCGCCTGCTCGCGGAGCGCATCTCCGCGACCGGACTCGACGTCGTCTGCGTGCCGACCTCGGAGGCGACGGCGGCGCTGGCGCGCGAACTCGGCGTGCCGCTCGCCACGCTGGACGAGCTTGGCGCGCTCGATCTCGCCATCGACGGGGCCGACGAATTCGATCCCCGGCTCGACCTGATCAAGGGCGGCGGCGGCGCGCATTTCCGGGAGAAGATCGTCGCCGCGGCGGCGGCGCGCTTCATCGTGATCGCGGACGAGGGCAAGCGGGTGCCGCGGCTCGGCGCCTTCCCGCTGCCCGTCGAGGTGGTCCGCTTCGGCTGGCCCGCGACCGAGGCGGCGATCCGCCGCGCGCTCGAAGGTCTCGACCTCGGCGGCGCGCCGATCCGGCTGCGCGAGAGGGACGGGGCGCCCGCGCTGACGGACGAGGGCAACTACATCCTCGATCTCGCCCTCGGCGCCATTCCCGACGCGCCGGCGCTCGCGCGGCGGCTCGACTCGATCACCGGGGTGGTCGAGCACGGGCTCTTCATCGGCATGGCCGATTGCGTGGCGCTCGGCCGGGCCGACGGAACCGCCGGGATGCTGCGCCGCCTCGCCGCGACGCCCGATCCGCGCGAGATCGACCTGATGCGGGACGAGGACGCATGAGCGGCTTCGATTTCGACCTCTTCGTGATCGGCGCCGGATCCGCCGGGGTCCGCGCCGCGCGCGTCGCGGCCGAGCATGGCGCGCGCGTCGCCGTGGCCGAGGAATACCGCTACGGCGGCACCTGCGTGATCCGGGGCTGCGTGCCGAAGAAGCTGATGGTCTATGCGAGCGGCTTCTCCGAGATGATCGAGGACGCGGCCGCCTATGGCTGGAACCTCGGACCCGCGAGCTTCGACTGGCCGCGCTTCCTCGCCGCGAAGGATCACGAGATCGCGCGGCTCGAGGGGATCTACAAGTCCGTGCTCGAACGCGCCGGGGCGGAGGTCTTCCACCAGCGCGCGAGCCTCGTCGATCCGCATAGGGTCCGGATCGCGGACGGGCGGGAATTCTCGACCGGGCACGTGCTGATCGCGACCGGCGGCGCGCCCTTCGTGCCCGACATCCCGGGCGCCGAACTGGGCGTCACCTCGAACGAGATGTTCGAGCTTTCCGACCTGCCGCGGCGCGCGATCGTGGTCGGCGGCGGCTACATCGCCTGCGAATTCGCCGGCATCCTGAACGGGCTCGGCGTCGAGGTGACGCAGCTCTACCGCCGCGAGCGGATCCTGCGCGGCTTCGACGAGGACGTGCGGGTCCATGTCGAGGAGGCGATGCGCGCGCGCGGCGTCGACATCTGGATCGGCGCGGATGTGACCGCGCTCCGCCGCGCCGAGGGCGGGGAGATCGTCGCGACGCTCGACCAGGGCGGCGAGATCGAGACCGACCTCGTGCTCTTCGCCACCGGCCGGCGCCCGAATACCGGGGGGCTCGGCCTCGCGGAACTCGGGGTGCGGTTCCGCGACGACGGCGCGATCGCGGTGGACGAATGGTCGCAGACCGCCGTGCCCTCGATCTACGCCGCGGGCGACGTGACCGGGCGCGCGGAACTGACGCCCGTCGCGATCCGCGAGGGCCAGGCCTTCGCGGAGACCGTCTTCGGCGGGACGCCGGTCAGGCCCGAGCATGTGCTCATCCCCACCGCCGTCTTCACCCAGCCCGAGATCGGGACAGTGGGGCTGACCGAGGCGGAGGCGCGCGGGAAGGGCGAGGTGGAGATCTACCGCGCCGCCTTCCGGCCGATGCTGAACATCCTCGCCGGGCGCGACGAGAAGATGCTGATGAAGCTCGTCGTGGGCGCGGGGCGCCGGGTGCTCGGCTGCCACATCGTCGGCCACGGCGCGGGCGAGATGATCCAGCTCGCGGCCGTGGCGATCCGGATGGGAGCCACCAAGGAGGATTTCGACCGGACCATCGCGGTGCATCCGACGGCGGCCGAGGAACTCGTGACCATGCGGACCCCGGTCGCCTGAACGGGCGCGGGGACGGGGGCGCGCGCTCGGGCGCGCGCTCGGGTCGCACTTGAATTCGCCGCTGGCAATGAACAGGGTTCAGCGCGCACGGGAACGAGAGGAGGCGGGATGCCCTACAGCAATAACGGCGGTCCCTGGGGAGGCGGCGGTGGCGGCAACAAGGGCGGCGGACGCGGCCCCTGGGATTCCGGCGGCGGCGACGACGACCGCGGCGACAAGGGCGGCGGCAACCGCGGGCAGGGACCGGTTCCCGAGATCGACGAGATCGTGCGCAAGGGCCGCGAGCAGCTTCGCGTCCTGATGGGTGGCCGGGGCTCGCGCGGATCGGGCGGCGGCGGCGGCGGGGGCGGCGGCGGTCAGGGCACGGGCACGCTGCTCCTGATCGGCGCGGGGCTCGCGGTCATCCTGTGGCTCTTCCTGTCCTTCTACCAGGTCCGGCCCGAGGAACAGTCGGTCGAGCTTACCTTCGGCAAGTGTCGGGGCGACTGCGTGGGCCAGCCGGGCCTGAACTTCGCGCCCTGGCCGATCGTGAAATACGAGATCATCCCGGTGACGCGCGAGAATACCGAGGAGATCGGCGGCGACGCGGGCCGCGGCGCGCGCAACGGGCTGATGCTGACGGGCGACGAGAACATCGTCGACATTTCCTTCGGCGTCGTCTGGAACGTCCGCGATCCGGCGCAGTACCTCTTCAACCTCTCCAATCCGACCTCGACCATCCAGGCGGTGTCGGAATCGGCGATGCGCGAAGTCATCTCCCGCTCCGAACTGTCGCCGATCCTGAACCGCGACCGCGGCGTGATCGCGCAGGAGGTGCGCCAGATCATCCAGACCACGCTCGACGACTATGGCTCGGGCGTGAACATCATCCGCCTGAACTTCGACCGCGCCGATCCGCCGACCGAGGTGATCGACAGCTTCCGCGACGTGCAGGCGGCGCGGCAGGAACGTTCGACGCTGCAGAACCAGGCGGACGCCTATGCCAACAAGACCCTCGCGGGCGCCCGCGGCCAGTCGGCGCAGACGCTGCAGGAGGCCGAGGGCTACCGCGCGCAGGTGGTGAACGCCGCGACCGGCGAGGCGAGCCGGTTCAAGGCGGTGCAGGAGCAGTATGTGAAGGCGCCGGAAGTGACCCGCGAGCGGCTCTATCTCGAGACGATGGAACAGGTGCTCGGCGACGTGCAGATGTTCCTGATGGACACGCAGGGCGAGAGCGGCCTCGTTCCCTACCTGCCTCTCAACGAACTCCGCCAGCAGCCGCGGGAGACCCAGCAATGACCCGCGCCCCGATCCTCATCGCGATCCTCCTCGCGCTCGTCTTCGTGGCCATGAACGCCTTCTTCACCGTGGACGAGCGGGAGCGGGCCATGGTGCTGCAGTTCGGCCAGGTGAAGGCGGTCAAGAACGAGCCGGGGCTCGCCTTCAAGGTGCCCTTCATCCAGAACGTCGTCTTCTACGACGCGCGCATCCAGGGGCTCGACACCGACAAGCTCGAGGTCACGCCGCTCGACGACCGCCGGCTGATCGTCGACGCCTTCGCCCGCTGGCGCATCGCCGACGTGCAGCAGTTCCGCCGCGCGGTCGGCGCGGGCGGCATGACGGCGGCGACGCAGCGGCTGCAGGCGATCCTGACCGCCAATGTCCGCGAGGCGCTGGGCGCCGTTCGCTCCGAGGCGGTGCTCTCGGCCGACCGCGTGGGGCTCATGAACCGCATCCGCGACGAGGCGCGGCAGGAGGCGAAGGCGCTCGGCATCGACGTGATCGACGTGCGGCTGAAGCGCGCGGACCTGCCGGAGGAGAACCTTCAGGCGACCTTCGAGCGGATGAAGGCCGAGCGCGTGCGCGAGGCCACCGACGAGCGCGCCCGCGGCCAGGAGGCGGCGCAGCGCACCCGCGCCCAGGCCGACCGCACCGCGCTCGAGATCATCTCCGAGGCGGACCGCGACGCGAACATCGTCCGCGGCGAGGCGGATGCCGAGCGCAACCGGATCCTCGCCGGGGCCTATTCGGCCGATCAGGAATTCTTCGCCTTCATGCGGTCGATGGATGCCTATCGCAAGGCGCTGACGGCGAAGAACACGACCATCGTGCTCGGGCCGGACGGGGATTTCTTCAACTACCTCAACTCGCCGCGTTCGGCGCGGGCGGGGTCCGGAGAGCCGCCCGCGCCGCCGGCCATCGAGGGGGAGGTCGCGCCCGACGAGCCGGCGCCCGCCGATGCCGCGCCCGCCGAGCCCGCGCCCGCCGACGCGGCCAACTGAGGCATGCTCGGTTCGCCGCTTCAGCTCATCCTCTGGGGCCTCGGCGTCGCCGCGGTCCTGGAGGGGCTGGTCCTCGCCCTCGCGCCGCGCCATCTCGGCGCGGTGCTCGAACTGCTGTCGCGTCTCGACATGACCCGCCGCCGCGAGATCGGCCTCGCGGTGCTCGCGGTCGGTGTTATGCTGATGTGGCTCGCTCACGCCTGAGTGACGCGACTCGCCGGCCCGCCCGCGCTTTCGAGAGCATCGCGGGCGGATCGGCAGTATTCGCGCGCGCGCCCCGTAACACCCCCGTGACGGCACAAAGGCGTGACTTGCGAACAGGCGCCAATGATTTCTACTGACGTGCAAGCAGTGCCTCCCCCGAAACCCGCGGCGACGGCACGGCGCAAGAATTCGAGGAGGTAGAAAGTTGAACAGTCTGCACGACACTCCGGCGGAGGTGTCCCGCGCCCGCCGGCGGTTCGCCGCGGGAGGCCCCGGAAAGGCCCTCGCCTCGGTCGGACTGGCCGTGATGCTGACGCTGAGCACCGCCGGAACCATGCCGGCCTTCGCCGAGGTGCCGGCGGCGGGCACGATCCCCGGAAGCTTCGCCGACCTCGCCGAGAAGCTCAGCCCCGCCGTGGTCGACATCACCACCACGACCCGCGTCGCCCAAGTCGATCGCGGCCCGCGCCCGGTCCTGCCCCCGGGCTCGCCCTTCGAGGAATTCTTCCGCGACTTCATGGATCGCAACGGCGGCCCGGGCGGCCCCGGCATGCCGCCGGGCCCGCGCGGTCCCGAGCGCTCCACCGCGCTCGGCTCGGGCTTCATCATCTCGGCCGACGGCTACATCGTCACGAACAACCACGTGATCGACGGCGCGGACGAGATCCGGATCGAGTTTCTCGACGGCAATTCGCTGCCCGCCAAGGTCGTCGGCACCGACACGCGGACCGACGTCGCGCTGCTGAAGATCGACAGCCCCGACCCGCTGCCCTTCGTGCATTTCGGCGACAGCGACAAGATGCGCGTCGGCGACTGGGTGATGGCGATTGGCAACCCGCTCGGCCAGGGCTTCTCGGTCTCGGCCGGCATCGTCTCGGCGCGCAACCGCACGCTGCAGGGCTCCTATGACGACTTCATCCAGACCGACGCCGCGATCAACCGCGGCAATTCGGGCGGGCCGCTCTTCAACACCAATGGCGAGGTGATCGGCGTCAATACCGCGATCCTGTCGCCCAACGGCGGCTCGATCGGCATCGGCTTCGCGATGTCCTCGGCGGTGGTGAGCCGCGTCGTCGACCAGCTCAAGACCTATGGCGAGACCCGCCGCGGCTGGCTCGGCGTGCGGATCCAGAACGTCGACCCGGACGCGGCGAACGCGCTCGGCCTCAAGCAAGCCAAGGGCGCGCTCGTCACCGAGGTGCCGGAGGGACCCGCGCAGCAGGCGGGGATGAAGCCGGGCGACGTGATCCTGAAGTTCGGCGACGAGGCGATCGACGACACGCGCGAGCTTGTCCGGGTCGTGGCCGACACCGCCGTGGGCACCGATGTTCCGGTCGTCGTCTACCGCGACGGCAAGGAGCAGACGCTGAAGGTCGCGATCGGCAAGCTCGAGGAGACGACGCTGGCCGCGGCGCCGGGCGGCATGGAAGGCCCGGGCCAGGCGCAGTCGGACCAGGCGCAGGTCCTCGGGATGACCGTGGCGCCGATCACCGACGAGCTGCGCCAGCAGTACCAGCTCGATGACTCGCTCTCCGGGCTCATCGTCACGGCGGTCGAGGATTCCTCCGACGCCTATTCCAAGGGCATCCGCGAGGGCGACGTGATCGCCAAGGTCGGCCAGGACGACGTCGGGAGCGCCAAGGATCTGCGCGCCAAGATCGACGCGGCCGAGAGTGCTGGCCGCAACTCCATCCTGCTTCTCGTCGAGCACGAGGGCGGACCCCGCTTCATCGCCCTGAACCTCAGCAACTGACGGAAACGTCGGGGCTGAGCCCCGGGCCCTGGAGATCGAAACCCAACCGAGAAGGGCCCGCCCGCGGAAGACGCGGACGGGCCCAAATCTTTTCCGGGCGGGGGCCCCTCAGTGGGCGGGGGCGCCGGCCGGGCCGCGCGGCTTCTGCACCAGCGGCACGAGAAGGACCATCGCCGCGAAGATGATCGAGAGCAGCAGGAAGATGTCCGAGAAGGCCATCACCTTCGCCTGCTGCGCCACCATCGCGTTGATCCGGCCGAGCGCCGCGGCGTCGGCGAGATTGCCGAGCGCGGGCCGCATCCCGGCGGCGATCTCGGCCAGCCGGCTCTCCGCGATCCGCGAGCCCCAGCGCACGTGCTCCGCGAGCTGGGCGGTGTGGATGTCGCCGCGCGCCTGCAGGACGGTGTTGATCCCGGCGAGCCCGACCGCGCCGCCGAGGTTGCGGGTGAGGTTGAAGAGCCCGCTCGCGTTCTTGATCCGCGCTGGCGGCAGCGTGCCGAGCGCGAGCTGGTTGATCGGCACCATGCAGAGCATCAGCGAGACGCCGCGCAGCGCCTGCGGGAAGAAGAGCTGGCCGAAGGCCCAGTCCGCGGTGATCGGCGTCAGTTCGAAGGCCGAGACCGCGAAGCCGACGAGGCCGACGAAGATGAGCCGGCGCGGATCCGTCTTGCGGGTGAGCACGCCGACGACGGGCGCGGTCAGGAACATGAAGACGCCGGTGACGAAGACCGTCTCCCCGATCTGGAGCGAGGTATAGCCGCGGATCCAGGCGAGATAGAGCGGATAGAGATAGGTAAGCCCGTAGAGGCCGATGCCGAGCACGAAGGTCAGGATCGAGCCGACGGCGAAGTTGCGGTCGGTGAAGGCGGTCAGATCGACGATCGGCGTCTTGGCGGTCAGCGCGCGCCAGAAGAAGAGCCCGCCGGAGACCGCCGCCAGCAGCGCGAGCATCGAGATGCCGCTGTCGTCGAACCAGTCGTTCTTCTGCCCCTCCTCCATCACGTATTCGAGGCTGCCGAGGAAGACCGCCATGAAGAGCAGGCCGAGGAAGTCGAAGCGGCGGAGCAGCCCGCGCTCCGGCTCGTCGAAATCGACCATGGTCCAGGCGATCGCCGTCGCGATGATCCCGGGGATCACGTTGACGAGGAAGAGCCAGTGCCAGGAGAAGAGCTCGGTCAGGTATCCGCCGACCGTCGGGCCGATCGTGGGGGCGAGCGTCACGGTGAGGCCGACGAGCGCCATCACCATCGGCTGGCGCGAGCGCGGGAAGACGGTATAGGCGGCCGCGAAGGCGGTCGGGATCATGCCGCCGCCGATGAAGCCCTGCAGCGCGCGGTAGAGGATCATCTGGTCGAGCGTGGTCGCCGTCGCGCAGAGCGCGCTCGCCAGCGTGAAGCCGCCGGCGCAGATCGAGAAGAAGACCCGGGTCGAGAGCGCCCGGGCGAGGAAGCCCGAGAGCGGGATCATGATCACCTCGGCGATCAGGTAGCTCGTCTGCACCCAGCTCACCTCGTCCGGCGCGGCCGAGAGCCCGGCCTGGATCTGGCTCAGCGACGAGGAGACGATCTGGATGTCGAGGATCGCCATGAACATGCCGAAGACCAGCGCGAAGAAGGCGATCAGCTTCCGGGGCGATACGTGTTGCTCGGGTTCGGACATGTCGGTTTCCCTCCCGCTCCGGCGGCGGGCCGCGAGCGTGATCACTTGTCCCGGGGCGCGCGAGCGCGCGCCGGGAGGCGGGGACGTCCGCGTCAGCGCGCGGGCGTCTCGTTGGCGGAGAGGCGGGCGCCTTCCGGGGCGCCGGCCGGCGCTCCGGGCGCCGGGGAGTCCGGGCTGGTCCGGGGATCGGCGGTCGCCACGACCGAGAGGCCCGGGCGCAGCCAGCCGGCGCGCGCGACCTCCTCCGGCACCGCGATCCGGACCGGGAGGCGCTGGACGACCTTGGTGAAGTTGCCGGTCGCGTTCTCCGGCGGCAGCAGGCTGAAGACCGAGCCCGAGGCCGGGGAGACGCCCTGCAGCGTGCCGGTGAAGGCGCGGTCGGGGAAGGCGTCGACCTCCACCTCGACCCGGGTGCCCGGCGCCAGCTGCTCGATCTGCGTCTCCTTGTAGTTCGCCTCGATATAGACCTGGCCGAGCGGGACCACCGCGAGCAGCCGCGCGCCCGGCGTCACGTAATCGCCGGTCGCGACCGAGAGGTTGCCGACCACGCCGTCGGTCGGCGCGCGCAGCACGGTGTCGTCGAGATCGCGCCGGGCCTTGTCGCGGGAGGCGGTGAGGCCCGAGAGCACGGCGCGGGCCTCGCTCGCCTGGGCCTCGACCACGCGCAGATCGGCCTGGGCGGTCAGCACGCCCGCCTCCGCCTCGCTCACGTCGGCGTCGGCGGTGGCCGAGGCCGCGCGCGCCGCCTCGAGCTTCTGCGAGGTGGCGACGTCGGTCTTGGCAAGCTCGGTATAGCGTTTCAGGTCGGCCTCGGCCTGGACCTGCACCGCCTTCGCGGCGGTGACCTTGGCCTCGGACTGGGTGATCGCGGCCTTCGCCGCCTCCGCCTGCCGGTTGATCCGGTCGACCGAGGCGAGCTGCGCGTCGAGCTGCGACTGGGCGAGGTTCAGCGCGTCGCGGTAGTCGCCGTCGCGCAGGATCACCAGCGGGTCGCCGGCCTTCACATGCTCGTTCTCGCGCGCGGGGACGGAGGCGACGTAGCCGGTCACCTTGGGCGCGAGGATCGCGAAATCGGCCTGCACATAGGCGTCGTCGGTGGAGACGAGGAAGCGCCCGTTGGTCCAGTAGTCATGCCCGTACCAGCCGCCCGCGACGATCGCGGCGAGGGCGAGCGCGCCGAGCACGATCCGCTTGCGCGACCCGCCCTTCGCCTCGTCCCCGGTCTCGCGGGGCTGTTCGGGCGCGGCGGCGGTGGCCTCCGGCTGCCCGGCGGGCTCACTCCGCTCCGCGGTCGGGGCGTCGGCGGCCAAGGGCGAGCGGTCGGCCGGCAGGTTGTCGAGATCCTTGGGCATGGCGGGATGTCCTTGTCGGCGAGCGGCGACGGTCGGTCTGGAGGGCTTCGGTCGGTCCGGCGCGGCGACTCGCCGCTGACTGAACCGTTCGGTTCAGGGGTGGACATAGCGCGGGCGGGCTCCGAAATCAAGCTGACCGAACGGTTCGGTCATTGATTTTTCCCGCGGGCCGTAGCATGCATTGCGA
This sequence comes from Amaricoccus solimangrovi, assembly GCF_006385685.1. Taxonomy (GTDB): domain Bacteria; phylum Pseudomonadota; class Alphaproteobacteria; order Rhodobacterales; family Rhodobacteraceae; genus Amaricoccus; species Amaricoccus solimangrovi. The sequence continues at coordinate 96,060 of NZ_VFRP01000001.1, forward strand.
CGCGTCCACGGCTCCTCGAAAGGAATTCCACGCGATGAAACCCGCGCCCCTCGCGGCTGGTTCCGGGGCCGAGGGCTCCCGGACCGACGGCGCCGACGGCGCGAAGCGCCGGCAGATCCTCGACGGCGCCCGGCGCTGCTTTCTCGCCTCGGGCTTCGAGGGGGCGAGCATGGGCGAGATCGCACGCGAGGCGAAAGTGTCCAAGGGCACGCTCTACGTCTATTTCGACAGCAAGGAGGCGCTGTTCGAGGCGCTGATCGACGAGAAGAAGCGCGACACCGCCGAGCGGATGCTGACGCTCGAGGATACGAGCGGCCCGGTCGGCGATGTGATGCGGGCCTTCGGCGCCCAGCTCATCCTCGCGCTGGTGAGGCCCGACCACGTGGCGCTGGTCCGCCTCGTCATCGGCGCCTCGGAGCGGTTTCCCGAGATCGCGCGCACGCTGTTCGAAAGCGGGCCGGAGCATGGGGCGAAGCGGCTGGAGCAATTCCTGCGCGAGCGTCAGGCGCGGGGCGAACTCGGATCGCGCGACATGACGACCGCGGCCTGGCAGTTCATCGGCATGTGCTACCATCGCTCGATGACGGAGGCGCTGCTCGCGGGGCTGCCCGGGCCGGACTCGGCGACGGCGGCGCGACGCGCGGGCGAGGCGGTGGAGACCTTCCTCGCCGCCTATGGCCCCGGCCGCTGAGCGGCCGAGCGTCCGGTGATGTAATCCTCGGTCTGCCGGCGCCGGGGCGTCGAGAAGATCTCCGCGGTCGGCCCGTCCTCGATCAGCCGGCCGAGGTGGAAGAAGGCGGTGCGCTGGCTCACGCGCGCGGCCTGCTGCATCGAATGGGTGACGATGACGATGGTGTAATTCGCCCGGAGCTCGTCGATCAGTTCCTCGATCACCGCCGTCGCGATCGGATCGAGCGCCGAGGCCGGCTCGTCCATCAGCAGCACCTCGGGCCGGGTCGCGATCGCGCGGGCGATGCAGAGCCGCTGCTGCTGCCCGCCCGAGAGGCTGGTGCCCGGCGCGTCGAGCCGGTCCTTCACCTCCTCGAAGAGTCCGGCGCGGCGCAGCGAGCGGACGACGATCTCGGCGAGTTCCGCCCGCGACCGGGCCATGCCATGGATCCGGGGACCGTAGGCCACGTTCTCGAAGATCGACTTCGGGAAGGGGTTGGGCTTCTGGAACACCATGCCGACGCGGGCGCGCAGTTCGACCACGTCGAGGACGGGATCGTAGACGTTCTCGCCGTCGAGCAGGATCTCGCCTTCCACCCGCGCGCCCGCGATCGTGTCGTTCATCCGGTTGATCGCGCGCAGGAAGGTGGACTTGCCGCAGCCCGAGGGGCCGATCAGCGCCGTGACCTGGTTGCGCGGAATGTCGAGATCGACGCCGAAGAGCGCCTGTTTCGGCCCGTAGAACACATCGACCCCGCGGGTGGAGATCTTGGCGGCCGCCGCGCCGATCGGGGCGACATGGGTCTGGAAGCTCTGGTTCATCCGCCGTCCCCCGCTACGTCTTCCGCTCGAGCCGCTGGCGCAGATAGATCGCGACCGCGTTCATCGCCAGCAGGAACCCGAGCAGTACCAGGATAGCGGCGCAGGTGCGCGAGACAAACCCGTGCTCGGCGCTGCCGGCCCAGATGAAGATCTGCGTCGGGAGCGCCGTCGAGGCCTCGAGGATGCCGCCCGGCGGATCGGTGATGAAGGCGTTCATGCCGATGAGCAGGAGCGGCGCGGTCTCGCCGAGCGCGTGGGCGAGGCCGATGATCGTGCCGGTCAGGATCCCGGGCATGGCGAGCGGCAGCACATGGTGCAGCACGACCTGATGGCGCGAGGCGCCGACGCCGTGCGCCGCCTCGCGGATCGAGCGCGGCACGGCGCGCAGCGCCGCGCGGGTGACGATGATGATCGTGGGCAGCGTCATCAGGCTCAGCACGAGGCCGCCGACGAGCGGCGTGGAGCGCGGCAGCCCGAAGACCCCGATGAGCACCGAGAGGCCGAGCAGGCCGAAGACGATCGAGGGCACGGCCGCGAGGTTGTTGATGTTGACCTCGACCGCGTCGGTGAGGCGGTTGCGCGGCGCGAATTCCTCGAGCCAGACCGCCGCCGCGATCCCCGCCGGGAAGCTCACGACGAAACAGACGAGCAGCATGTAGAACGAGCCGACGATCGCGCCCGCGAGGCCCGCGGTCTCGGGGAAGCGGCTGTTCGAACGGGTGATCAGCTCCCAGTTGAAGGGCCGGCTCACCGCGCCCCGCGCCGTCAGCGCGTCGAAACGGGCGATCTCGCGGTCGGAGAGCTTGCGCCGCTCGGGCGGGGTGTCGCGCGAGGTCAGCCCCTTCCCGAGTTGGTCGTAGGCGTCGGAGACGGGCACGGTGAGGGTGAGGTTTCGCCCGATCAGCGAGGGATCGGCCATGACCGCGTCGCGGATCGCGAACTGGGTGTTGCCGGTGACGATCCCGCCGATCTCGCGCCATTCCGCCATCGTGGTCGGCTGTTCGGGCAGCAGCGCCGCGACGCCCCGGCGCAGGATCAGCCGGTAGGCGCCGATGCCGGGATCGGCCGGATCGATCAGTTCGGGCGAGATCGCGAAGGTGACGCGCAGCTTGGTCTGCGTCAGCGCCGGCGTCGCCCCGATGACCAGCGTCGCGATCAGGACGCCGAGCAGGCCGAGCGCGAGCGAGATCGCACCGAGGCCGAGCAGCCGGAGCAGCCGGTCGGCCCGGTGGCGGCGGCGCCGGCGCGCCTCGGCGGCGCCGCCGCGATGGGGCGCGGGCGCGTTCATTCGTAGGTCTCGCGGTAGCGGCGCACGATCGCGACGCCGATCGTGTTGAGCGCGAGGGTGACGAGGAAGAGGACGAGGCCGAGGGCGAAGGCCGCCAGCGTCTTGGGATTGTCGAAGGCGGTGTCGCCGACGAGGGTCGTCACGATCTGGACGGTCACGGTGGTCACGGAATCGAGCGGGTTCAGCGTCATCGTCGCGATGAGGCCGGCCGCCATCACCACGATCATCGTCTCGCCGATCGCCCGGCTGAGGGCGAGCAGGATGCCGCCCGCGATCCCGGGGAGCGCCGCGGGCAGCAGCACCCGCGTCATCGTCTCCGCCGGCGTCGCGCCCATGGCGAGCGATCCGTCGCGCAGGTCGCGCGGCACGGCGCGGAGCGCGTCGTCGGCGAGCGAGGAGATGAAGGGGATGATCATGCCCCCGATGACGAGTCCGGCCGCGAGCGCGGAATTGGGCGAGGTGGCGAGCCCCATCATCGTGCCGGTCGTCCGGATCGCCGGCGCGACGACGAGGATGGCGAAGAAGCCGTAGACGACCGTCGGCACGCCCGCGAGGATCTCCAGCATCGGCTTCGCCACCCGCCGGAAGCGCGGCGAGGCGTATTCATGCAGATAGACCGCCGAGAGGAGGCCGACCGGCACCGCGAAGGCCATGGCGATCGCCGAGATGAGCAGCGTGCCGAGGAAGACCGGCACCGCGCCGAAGGCGCCCTCGGCGGCGATCTGTCCCGGGCGGGTCGCGATCTGCGGCTCCCAGACGAGGCCGAACAGGAACTCCCCGGGCGGCACGAGGCGGAAGAAGGCCACCGCCTCGTGGACGAGCGACACGATGATCCCGAGCGTGGTGGCGAGCGCGAGTCCCGAGCAGAGGATCATCAGGCCGGAGAGCGCGCCCTCGACCCGGGTCCGGGCACGGAAGCGGGGGGTGAGGCGGGCGCAGGCGAACCAGGCGCCGAGCAGCATCAGCGCGAGGACGACGACGAACATCGCGACATCGCCGATCCGGGACCAGGCCGCGAGCCGCGCCGCCGCCTCGATCACCCCGGGCGAGGCCGGCGCGAGGATCCGGCCCTCCGCGACGTGATGGATCTCGGTCAGCAGCAGGTCGAGCGCCGCCGGGCTCAGGCCCGCCGTCATCTCCGGGGGCAGGGCGCGGGCGAGCAGCCGGTCGATCACCGGCCCCTCCGCCGCGCGCCAGAGCAGGGCGAGGATCAGCGCCGGGATGCCGACCCAGATCGCGACGAAGGCGCCATGATAGGCCGGGACCGAATGCGCCGCCGGCCGGCCGGATCGCCCTTCCGCGGCGAAGCGCCGGGCGGCGGCGCGCCCGGTCAGGAAGGCGGCGAGCGAGAAGGCGATGATCGTGAGGAAGAGGTAGCCCGTCATCCGTCTCCCCTCAGTCGAAGCGCCGGATCGGAACGTGATCCTCGACGGCGCGCCGGACCTCGCGGCGCTCCACCGCCGGAAGCGGCATCAGCCCGCGTTCGGTCAGGTAGCCGTCCGGCCCGATCGCATCCTCGGAAAGATATTCGCGCAGCACTTCCTCCATTCCCGGGATCACCGCCCGGTGCGCGTTCTTGATGTAGAGATAGAGCGGCCGGATCAGCGGATAGGTTCCCTTCCGGAGCGTCTCGACATTCGGCCGCACCCCCTCGATCGGCACGCCGCGCAGCGTGTCGCCGTTCTCGTGGAGGAAGGAGAAGCCGAAGATGCCGAGCGCGGCGGGATCGGCCGCCAGGCGCTGCACGATGATGTTGTCGTTCTCGCCCGCTTCGATGAAGGCGCCGTCCTCGCGCGTGCGCGCGCAGACGATGTGGCGCCGTTCCGGGGGCAGGGCGGCGATCTCGGGGAAGGTCGCGCAGCCGGGGAGCATCACGAGCGTGACGAGCGCGTCGCGGGTTCCGGAGGTGGGCGGCGGCCCGAGGATCTCGATCGGCAGGTCGGGCAGGGCGGGGTCGATCTCGCGCCAGCGCCGGTAGGGATTGGCAACGATCCCGCCTCCCACCGGCACCTCGGCGGCGAGGGCGAGGAAGAGCTGGCGCCGCGTGAGCGCGAGTTCGGGCGCCTCGTTGGACTGGGTGAGGCTCAGCCCGTCGTGCCCGATCAGCGCCTCGGTCACGTCGGCGACGCCGTCGGAGACGCAGTCGCGGTATTCGGAGGCGGTGATCGCGCGGGAGGCGCCGGTGATGTCGGGAAAGCCGGCGCCGAGCCCGCCGCAGAAGATCTTGAGCCCGCCGCCGGTGCCCGTCGATTCGACCACCGGCGCCCGGCCATGGGTGAGGCCGACATAATGCTCGGCCACCGCCTCGGAATAGGGGAAGGCGGTGGAGGAGCCGACGAGGCGCACGCGGTCGCGCGACCCGGCCGCCTCCGCCGGGGCCGCCGCCAGCAGGGCCGCCGCCAGCAGGGCCGCCGCGAGGGCCGCCACCGCGAGGGCCGGCATCGCGAGAAATGCGCGCGCGCGCGTCATGTCCATTCGTCTCCCCCCGGGCCTTCGCGGATGGCCCCTCCGTCGCACCGCGCCCTCATATGACGCTTTCGTGTCAGTTTCCTGACAGTCCCGCCGCCTCCCGGGCGGTGCTCACGCCTTGATCACTTGCCCGGGATCGTTCGCCGCGCGATCACTTGTTGTGCATGACGCGGACAGGGCGATGCAAGGCGGACACGGTGATGTTTTCAGGCCCGCGCGGCGGTGGCGACATTTGACATTGAGGGCGCCGCGGTTTACGCGCATGGCACAGGATTTCGAGACGAGCGGAGCGGTCGCCACATGACGGATGCTTCGGCTGGGAGCCCGGCCAATGCCCGCCCCGCCTATGACAGGATTCTCCTGAAGATTTCCGGCGAAGCCCTGATGGGACCGGGCCAGTTCGGCCTGCACCCCCCGACGGTCGAGCGGATCGCGCGGGAGGTGAAGGGTCTCGCCGCGCTCGGCGTCGAGATCTGCATGGTCATCGGCGGCGGCAACATCTTCCGCGGGCTGCAGGGCAGCGCGCAGGGGATGGAGCGCACCACGGCCGATTACATGGGCATGCTCGCGACCGTGATGAACGCGCTCGGGATGCAGGCGGCGCTGGAATCGCTCGGCGTCTCGACCCGGGTGCTCTCCGCGATCCCGATGGCCCAGGTCTGCGAGCCCTACATCCGCCGCCGCGCGGTGCGCCATCTCGAGAAGGGGCGGGTGGTGATCTTCGCCGCCGGGACCGGCAATCCCTATTTCACCACCGATACCGCGGCGACGCTGCGCGCCACCGAGATGTCCTGCGGCGCGATCTTCAAGGGCACCCAGGTCGACGGCATCTACGACAGCGACCCGAAGACCAATCCCGATGCGAAACGCTACGACCGCGTGACTTACGACGAGGTCCTGCAGAGGAACCTGAAGGTGATGGACGCGGCCGCCATCGCCCTTGCCCGCGACAACGCCCTGCCGATCATCGTCTTCTCGCTCGACGCGCCGAACGGCCTCGCGGGGGTGGTCCAGGGGCGCGGCAAGTTCACCACGGTCGAACCCGGCTGACCCGAAGCCGAATTGAATGGTACGAAACTCATGTCCGACGAACTGGAAATCGACATCGACGCGCTCGGCAAGCGCATGGACGGGGCGCTGAACGCGCTCCGGCAGGAATTCGCCTCGCTGCGGACGGGACGCGCCTCGGCCTCGATGCTCGACCCGGTGATGGTCGAAGCCTATGGCAGCCCGACGCCGGTCAACCAGCTCGGCACGATCACCGTGCCGGAGCCGCGCATGGTGCTGGTCAACATCTGGGACAAGAGCCTCGTCAACGCGGTCGACAAGGCGATCCGCAACTCGGGCCTCGGCATCAATCCGCAGATGGACGGCACGATCCTGCGCCTGCCGATTCCCGAGCTGAACGAGGAGCGCCGCCGCGATCTCGCCCGCGTCGCCGGCCAGTACGCCGAAAACGCGCGCATCGCCGTGCGCAACGTGCGCCGCGACGGGATGGACCAGCTCAAGAAGGCGAAATCCGCCGGGATGGCGGAGGACGACCACAAGATCTGGACCGAGGAAGTGCAGGAACTGACCAACGCGGCGATCGGCAAGATCGACGCGGCGCTCGAGGCCAAGCAAGACGAGATCATGCAGATCTAGAAGGAAGCGCGCGGACCGTTTACAAGTCCGCTGGGTCTGGGCCGGCCGATGTGTGGCGCGGTCGCGGTTTCTGAGAGAGGGTGTTCGCGAGTATGAAGTCCGATGACCGGTTGAACGGAGGCCAGGCACCCGCTCATGTGGCGATCATCATGGACGGCAACGGTCGCTGGGCCGAGAGCCGGGGCCTGCCCCGGCTGGCCGGTCATCGCCGGGGCGCCGACCGGGTGCGCGAGATCGTCGAGGCCTGTCCGGATCTCGGGGTCTCGCATCTGACGCTCTTCGCCTTCTCGACCGAGAACTGGAAGCGGCCCGCCCACGAGGTGCAGGGGCTGATGCGCCTCTTCCGCCGCTACATCAAGAAGGAAGGTGCCCGGCTGGTCGCCGAGGGGGCGCGGGTGCGCTTCATCGGCGGGCGCGACCCGCTCGACGCGGATCTGCGCGCGCTCATGGAGGGGCTCGAGGCCCGCACGGCCCCGAACCAGCGGCTGCATCTGACCGTCGCGATCAACTACGGTGGCCGGGACGAGATCCTGCGCGCCACCCGCCGCCTCGCCGAGGACGCGCGCGCCGGCCGGATCCGCCCCGAGGAGATCACCCAGGACACGATCGGCGACTATCTCGACACCGCGGGCCTGCCCGATCCGGACCTGATCGTGCGCACCTCGGGCGAGTTCCGCGTCTCCGGCTTCCTGCCCTGGCAGGCGGCCTATTCGGAATACGCCTTCATCGACACGCGCTGGCCGGACTTCACGGCGGAGATGTTCGCCTCCCAGATCCGCGGCTTCGGCCGGAGGGAGCGCCGCTTCGGCGCCGTGGCCGGATGAGGGACGCGCCGCCGAAGCCCGTCCGCTTCGGCGATCTGGGCCTGCGCCTTGTCTCGGGCCTCGCGCTCGCGGCGATCGCCGCGACCGACATCTGGCTCGGGGGGCTCTGGTCCGCGGCGCTGCTCGCGGCTATCCTCGTCGTCATGCTCTGGGAACTCGACCGGATGGTGATGGCCGGGATGCCGGCCCGGCCGGCGGTCTTTCCGGCGATGGCGGCCTGCGCCGCGCTCGCCGTCTTCGTCACCTACATGCGCGGGCCGCTGCCCGGCGTGGCGCTGATCCTGCTCGGCTGCGCGGTCGCGGCCGCGTTCGGCGGCCGCCGCCGGGGCTGGCTCGTCGGCGGGCTGCTCTACATGGGGCTCGCGGTCTGCGCGATGGTGCCGCTGCGCCATCTGGAGCCAAACGGGCTCTTCTTCGTGATCTGGCTGATCGTCGTCGTGGTGGCGACCGATGTCGGCGCCTATTTCGTCGGCCGTCTCGTCGGGGGACCGCGGCTCTGGCCCGCCGTCAGCCCGGGCAAGACGCGCTCCGGCGCGCTCGGCGGGCTCGGCTTCGCAACGCTCGTCGGCGTGCCGATCGGGCTCTGGGCGGGGCAGGACGTCTTCACCGCCGCCTTCCTCAGCGTCGGCGTCAGCATCGCCTCGCAATGCGGCGACCTGCTCGAATCGGCGGTCAAGCGGCGGTTCGGCGTCAAGGACGCGAGCCATATCATTCCCGGCCATGGCGGCGTGATGGACCGGCTGGACGGCGTGATCGGCGGCGTCTGGTTCGTGGCGATCTGCGGGCTGCTCGGCCTGGGCTCGCTGGGATAGGAAGCATGCGGCGCAAGGTCAGTGTCTTCGGCGCGACGGGATCCGTCGGCCGCAATACCATCGCGGTTCTCGAGGAACAGGGCGGAGCGGAGGCCTTCGAGGTCGTCGCGCTGAGCGGGGCGGGCAATGTCGCGCTGCTCGCCGAACAGGCCCGCCGCCTCTCGGCGCGGCTCGCGGTCACCGGCGATCCGGCGCGGCTCGGGGAGTTGCGCGCGGCGCTGGAGGGTTCGGGGATCGAGGCGGCGGCGGGGCCGGCCGCGCTGCTCGCGGCGGCGTCCGAACCCGTCGACTGGACCATGTCGGCCATCGTCGGCGCGGCGGGGCTGAGCGTGAGCCTGCGGGCGGCCGGGCACGGCGGCGTGCTGGCGCTCGCGAACAAGGAGAGCCTCGTCTGCGCCGGCGAGCTCCTGCGCGCGACCTGCGCCCGGCACGACACGAAGCTCGTCCCCGTCGACAGCGAGCACAGCGCGATCTTCCAGGCGCTGCGCGGCGAGGAGAGCCGCGCGGTCGAGCGGGTGATCCTGACCGCCTCGGGCGGGCCCTTCCGCGACTGGACGCGCGAGCGGATGGCGACGGTGACCCCGGCCCAGGCGCGGGCGCATCCGAACTGGTCGATGGGCGAGCGGATCTCGATCGACAGCGCGACCATGTTCAACAAGGCGATGGAGATGATCGAGGCGCGCGAGCTCTTCGACCTCGCCCCCGACCAGATCGAGGTGATCATCCATCCGCAGTCGATCGTCCATTCGATGGTCGGCTTCAACGACGGCTCGATCATGGCCCAGCTCGGCCCCTCGGACATGCGCGGCGCGATCGGCTTCGCGCTGAACTGGCCGGAGCGGCGCCCGCTCGCGCTCGACCGGCTCGATTTCGCCGCGCTCGCCCGGCTCGACTTCGCCGCCGCCGACCCGGTGCGCTTCCCCGCGCTGCGGCTCGCGCGGGCGGTGATGCGCGAGGACGGGCTTTCCGGCGCCGTCTTCAACGCCGCGAAGGAGGCCGCGCTCGACGCCTTCCTGATCGGGGCGATCGGTTTCCTTGACATGGCGATCCTCGTGGAACATGTGCTGGACAAGCTGGCGCCCGAGGCGGCCCAGGCGGGGACCGGCTACGATCTCGAGGCCGTGCTCGACCTCGACACCACGGCCCGGCGCATGTCGGGCCTCTGGGTCGCGGCCTATTCCGGCGGAAGGTGAGCCGATGGAACTTCTCGCGAACATCCCCCTGATCGGCGGCCTGCTCTCCACCGTCGTCCCCTTCGTCGTCGTGCTCGCCATCGTCGTGGCGGTGCATGAATACGGGCACTACATCGTCGCGCGCTGGTGCGGCATCCGGTCCGAGGTGTTCTCGATCGGCTTCGGCCCGGTGATCTGGTCGCGCCGGGACCGCCGGGGCACGCTCTGGCAGGTCGCGGCCCTGCCGCTCGGCGGCTACGTGAAGTTCCTTGGCGACGCCGACGGATCGAGCCGGGCGGACCAGGTGAGCCTCGAGGGTCTCAGCCGGGAGGAGCGGGCGCGGAGCTTCCACGGCGCGAGCGTCTGGCGCCGGATGCTGACGGTCCTGGCCGGCCCCTTCGCCAATTTCGTGCTGACCGCGGCGGTCTTCACCGGCGTCGCGCTCTGGCAGGGCGTGCCGACCGAGCGGCCGACGATCGGCGGCTTCACCGCCCTGCCGGGGATCGAGCAGCCGCTCCGGGTGGGCGACGTCGTGCTCGCGGTGAACGGCCGCGAGGTCGCGGGGTTCGAGGACATCTACGCGGCGGCGGCGGCGATGCCGGAACCCGGTCCGATGGATTTCCGCGTCGAGCGGGAGGGGCGTAGCCTCGATGTCACGGCGCCCTATGCCTTTCCGCCGCTGGTGGACGGGGTCGAGCCGCTCTCGCCCGCGAGCGAGGCGGGCCTGCGTCCCGGCGATCTGGTCCTGAGCGCGGGGGGGCGGGAGCTGCGCTCCTTCTCGGACCTGCGCGACGTGGTGCTGGCCTCCGAGGGCAAGGCGATTCCGCTCTCGATCTGGCGCGACGGGGCGGAGACGACGCTCGAGATCACGCCGGCCGAGCGCGATACCCAGGATGGCGAGGGCGGTTTCGAGCGGCGGGTGATGATCGGCGTCGCCGGCGCGCCGCTCTACGAGCCCGCGACGCGCACGCCCGCGCCCTGGACGGCGCTGGGCTTCGGCGTGACGCGCGTCTACGAGGTGATCGCGCAGTCGCTGAACGGCATGCGCTCGATCCTGAACGGGACCATCGGCGCGGAGAACCTCCAGGGGCCGATCGGCATCGCCCAGGTGTCGGGCGAGACCGCCTCGCAGGGAGGCCTGAGCTTCATCGTGCTGATCGGCGTGATCTCGACGGCGATCGGGCTCCTGAACCTCTTTCCGATCCCGGTGCTCGACGGCGGCCACTTCGTCGCCTTCCTGATCGAGGCGGTGCGCGGCCGGCCCCCGAGCCCGGCCGTGATGCAGCTCGCCATGTCGATAGGTCTTGGCTTGATCCTGCTGCTGATGGTATTTGCAACCTACAACGACATCATGCGAATGGTGAGTTGAGACAAGGGCGGAAAAACGCCCGCGGGACGGCGAGAGGGCAGTACAGGCCATGCGGCAGCGGCGTTGGATGCGGGCCATTCCCCGCGTTTTCTTCATGGTGGCGCTTCTTCTCGCCCTCGTGTCGCCATTCGCCGGACAGGCCCAGGGGGTCGTCACCTTCAGCCGGATCGACGTGGCCGGCAACCAGCGCATCGAGGCCGACACGATCCGCTCCTACGCCGGTATCGAATCCGGTCAGCCGGTCACGCCGGAGGATCTGAACCTCGCGGTGCGCCGGCTCTACGATTCCGGCCTGTTCGAGAATGTCGACGTTATGCCCGAGGCCGGAAGGCTCGTGATCACGGTGACCGAGAACCCGACGATCAACCAGATCGCCTTCGAGGGGAACAGCTCGATCAAGGACGAGGTGCTGCTGCAGGCGATCCATCTGCGGCCCCGGCTCGCCTATTCCGTCGCCGCCGCCGAGCAGGACGCCCAGGCGATCATCGACGCCTACCGCCAGGCCGGGCGTTACGCCGCGCAGGTGAACCCGGTCATCATCCGCCAGTCCGACAACCGCGTCGACCTGGTCTTCGAGGTGTTCGAGGGCCGCGTCACCCAGATCCAGCGCATCAACATCGTCGGCAACGAGGTCTATTCCGACCGCGCGCTCCGCCGCGTGCTCGAAAGCGGCCAGGCGAACTGGCTGAGCTTCCTCTTCGGCAACGTCTCCTACGACCAGGACCGGCTCGAGGTCGACAAGGAGCGGCTGCGCCAGTTCTATCTCGAGCGCGGCTACGTCGATTTCCAGGTCGACAGCGCCTCGGCCGAGCTGCTGCGCGAGCGCAACGGCTTCTTCCTCAACTTCACCGTGACCGAGGGGCCGCGCTACGATTTCGGCAAGATGTCGGTCAGCTCCTCCGCGCCGGGGCTGAACGCGCAGGACTTCCAGCCGCTGCTCGCCCCCGTGGTCGGCGGCGGTGTCTACAACATCAAGCTCGTGAACCGCGTCATCGACCGGATGACCTACCAGGCCGGCCAGCAGGGCTACGCCTTCGTCGAGATCCGGCCCCAGGTCACGAAGAACGAGCAGACCCATACCGTCGACATCAACTTCCAGCTCGTCGAGGGCAACCGCGTCTTCGTCGAGCGGATCGACATCACCGGCAACACGCGCACGCTCGACCGCGTGATCCGGCGGCAGTTCGACGTCGTGGAGGGCGACGCGTTCAACAGCCGCGAGATCCGCGCGGCGGAGGACCGGATCCGGGGCCTCGGCTACTTCAAGACCTCGAGCGTGCAGGTGCGGCCCGGCTCCACCCCGCAGCAGGCGCTGGTCCATGTCCAGGTGGAGGAGCAGCCGACCGGCAGCCTCAACCTCGGCGGCGCCTTCTCGAGTTCGGAAGGCCTGACGGCGCAGGTCAGCATCGTCGAGCGCAACTTCCTCGGCCGCGGCCAAACCGTCTCGGGCGCGATCTCGGCCAGCACCCAGAACCAGAACATCGAATTCGGCTTCACCGAACCGGCGCTCTTCGACCGCGACCTGCTCGCCGGCTTCAACCTCTACTTCCGCGAAACCGACTACAACGAGCAGACCTTCCAGACCTCGACCTACGGGTTCGAGCCCCGGATCGGCTTCCCGGTCAGCGAGAACGGCCGGCTGACGCTGCGCTACCGGATCTCGCGCGACGACATCTACGAGGTCGCCGACGACACCTCGCTCGTCATCATCAACGAGCAGGGGGCGGAGTGGATGTCCGCCGTCGGCGCCACCTATTCCTACGACCGGCGCAACTCGGTCGTCGATCCGACCGCGGGCTTCATCCTGACGCTGAGCGAGGATCTCGCCGGGCTCGGCGGCGACGTCCAGCAGACCAAGACCCGGGGCACCGCGCGCGCCTACACGAGCTATTTCGAGGAGGCGCTGGTGCTCTCCGCCGAGCTCGAGGGCGGGATGATCTATTCGCAGGACGGCACCCGGATCACCGAACGGTTCAATTCCGGCGGCGATTCCTTCCGCGGCTTCGCCCGCAACGGCATCGGCCCGCGCGACAAGTGCGATATCGGCGAATGTCTCGCACCGCAGCAGGACCTGTCGGTGGACGAGGCGCTGGGTGGCAACTTCTACAGCGTGCTGAGGCTCGACGCGAGCTTCCCGCTCGGCCTGCCGGAGCAGTACGGGATCTACGGCGGCGTCTTCTCCGACTGGGGTTCGCTCTGGGGGCTCGACGACGTCGACGGCAGCATGGGCACGGTCGACGACGGGTTCCACATGCGCGGCTCGGTCGGCGTCAGCATCTTCGTCGACACCGCCTTCGCGCCGCTCAGGTTCAACTACGCGATCCCGATCGAGCGCGAGCCCTATGACGAGGTCGAGCGGTTCCGCTTCACGCTCCAGACCCGGTTCTGAGGCGATGGGCGGGCGCGCCCGGACCCTGATCCTCGCGCTGGGGCTCGTCCTCGGCGCGGGCGCGGGCGCGGCGCAGGAGCAGCGGCCGAGCAGCTTCCTCTTCATCAACCAGGAACGGCTGCTGACCGGATCACGGACCGGGCAGGCGCTGCTCGCCGCCGAGGACAAGGCGCGCGACGCGCTGCGCGCCGAGGCGCGCGCGATCGATACCGCCTTCGAGAAGGAGGAGCGCGAGCTCAACGAGCAGCGCAAGACCATGCCGGCGGACGAGTTCCGCGGGAAGGCCGACGATTTCGATGCCCGCGTGGTCAAGGCCCGGCAGGACCAGGACGCGCGCTCCGCCGCGCTCGCGCAGGATCTCGAGCGCAGGCGGCGGCAGTTCTACGCCGCGATCGCGCCGATCCTCGTCACGACGATGGAGCGCTTCCACGCCCATGCGATCTTCGACGAGAACAGCGTGCTCCTGGCCGACGACACGCTCAACATAACCGAGGCGGTGATCGGCGAGATTGACGCGGCGCCGCCCGCGGGGCTACCAGTCCCCACCCCGGCGCCGGGAGATTCCCCGGCCGCCACGCCGGAGACACCCCCGCCCGCCGCCGATGGCGGCGCGCCGGCGGGGAGTGACGACTGAGGAGAGAAGCGCGATGGCACTGGTGATCGACCCGGAACTCGGTTCGGCCGACATTCTCGAGATCAAGCGGATGATCCCGCACCGCTATCCGGTCCTCCTGATCGATCGCATGGTCAATATCGCGGTGGGCAAGAGCGCGGTCGGCATCAAGTGCGTGACGGCCAACGAGCCGCATTTCGAGGGGCATTTCCCGGTCCGCCCGGTGATGCCCGGCGTGCTGATCATCGAGGCGATGGCCCAGACAGCGGCCGTGCTGGTGATCCGGACGCTCGACCTGCTCGACCACGACCTGCTCGTCTATTTCATGTCGATCGAGGAGGCGAAGTTCCGCTCGCCGGTCGAGCCCGGCGACGTGCTCGAACTGCATGTCGAGATCATCCGGGGGCGCGGCAAGGTCTGGAAGTTCAACGGCGTGGCGAAGGTCGGCGACCGGATCTGCGCCGAGGCGATCTATACCGCGATGATCATGGAGCCGGACGCGGCGGCGAAGGCGAGGGGCTGACATGGCGATCGATCCGGGCGCGAGCATCCACCCGACCGCGATCATCGAGGACGGCGCCGAGATCGGCGCGGGCGCCCGGATCGGCCCCTATTGCGTCGTCGGCCCCGAGGTGGTGCTGGGCGAGGGCGTGGTCCTGCACAGCCATGTCGCCGTCGCCGGGATCACGCGCGTGGGGCCCGGCACGCAGATCTTTCCCTTCGCCTCGATCGGCCACGCGCCGCAGGATCTGAAATACGCGGGCGAGCGCACCGAACTCGTGATCGGCGCGAACAACCGCGTTCGCGAGCATGTGACGATGAACCCGGGCACCGCGGGCGGCGGCGGCGTCACGCGCGTCGGCGACGGCGGGCTCTTCATGATGTCGGTCCACATCGGCCATGACTGCCAGGTCGGGGACGGCGTCATCCTCGCCAACAACGCGACGCTCGCGGGGCATGTGGTGCTCGGGGACAACGTGATCCTCGGCGGGCTCGCGGCGGTGCATCAGTTCGTCCGGATCGGCCGGGGCGCGATGATCGGCGGGCTCGCGGGCGTGGTGGCCGATGTGATCCCCTATGGCTCGGTGATCGGGGAGCGCGCGCATCTCGCCGGGCTGAACCTCGTCGGGCTGAAGCGGCGCGGCGCGGAACGCGCGCAGATCCACGGGCTGCGCGCCGCCTTCGGCGAGATCTTCGCCGAGGAGGGGTCGCTGCGCGAGCGCGCCGACGCGGCCGCCGCGAAACACGCCGGCAATCCGCTGGTCGAGGAGGTGCTGCGCTTCATCACGGCGGAATCCTCGCGGTCCTTCACCGTGCCAGCCTGAGGACCGGATGCCGGCCGAGGGGATCGCCATCGTCGCGGGCCGGGGGGTGCTCCCGAGGCTGATCGCCGAGGATTGCCGCCGCCGCCGGATCCCCTACCGCGTCGTGGTCTTCGAGGGCGTGGAGCTCGATTGGCTCGAGGGCCATCCGGTCCTGCGCGAGATCTTCGAGAAGCCCGGCAAGCTCTTCGCCGACCTGCGCGCGGCGGCGTGCGGCGTGGTGACCTTCGCGGGGGGAATGACGCGGCCGAAGCTGCGGCCGACGCGGTTCGACCTGAAATTCCTCGGCATGGCCCCCCGGCTCATCGCGGGGCTGCGGGCGGGCGACGATGCGACGCTGCGCATGGTCGCGGCGATCTTCGAGGCGGAGGGGCTCAGGATCCGCGCGCCGCACGAGATCCTGAGCGACCTGCTGGTCACCCCCGGCGTGATCTCGCGCCGTGTGCCGAGCGCCGCCGACCGCGCCGACGTGGCGCGCGCGGCGGCGATCGTGACCGCGCTCGGCGCCGCCGATGTCGGGCAGGGGGCCGTCGTCGCCCAGGGGCTCTGCCTCGGGCTCGAGTCGATCCAGGGCACCGATGCGATGCTCGATTTCGTCGCCGCGACCGGGGCGCCGTTCCGCCGCGACCCGGAGGGCGGGCGCGGCGTGCTCTACAAGGCGCCGAAGCCCGGCCAGGACTGGCGCATCGACCTGCCGGCGATCGGACCGGAGACGATCCGCCGCGCGGCCGCCGCCGGCCTCGCCGGGATCGCGGTCCGGGCGGGGGGCGTGCTGATGATCGGGCGCGAGGACTGCCTCGCCACCGCCGACGCCGCCGGGCTCTTCCTGCTCGGCCACGAGGCGGAAGAGCCGTCGGGGGAGGGAGCGTGACCCTGGGCGCCGCGCCGCCCCGCGGCCCGCGGCTCTTCATGATCGCGGGCGAGCCCTCGGGCGACCTGCTCGGCGCCGCGCTGCTGAGGGGCCTGCGCGAGCTGGGGCGGGCGCCGTCGCGGCTCAAGGGGATCGGCGGCCCGGCCATGGCGGCGGAGGGGCTCGTCTCGCTCTTCCCGATGTCGGACCTGAGCGTGATGGGCGTGGCGGAGGTGCTGCCGCGGCTTCCCGGCCTGCTCGCCCATATCCGCGAGACGGCGGAGGCGGTGATCGCCTTCCGCCCCGACGCGCTCGTGACGATCGACAGTCCCGATTTCGCGCTGCGCGTGGCGCGCAAGGCGAAGGCGGCGCTGCCGGATCTGAAGGTCATCCACTACGTCGCCCCCTCGGTCTGGGCCTGGCGGCCCGGGCGGGCGGCGAAGATGGCGCGGAGCGTGGATCACGTTCTGGCGCTCCTGCCCTTCGAGCCACCCTACATGGAAGCGGCGGGGATGAGTTGCGACTTCGTCGGCCATCCGGTCGCGGCGCAGCCGGTCGCGAGCGCGGCCGAGCAGGCGGCCTTCCGCGCCGGGCTCGGGATCGGGCCGGAACAGCCGCTGCTCCTGCTGCTGCCGGGCTCGCGGCGCGGCGAGGTGACGCGGCTCGCGCCCGTCTTCGCCGAGGTCGGCCGGAGGCTCCGGGCGGAGGATCCGGATCTGGCGCTGGTCGTGCCGAGCCTGCCCTCGGTCGCGGATCTGGTCGGCGCGCTGATGCCCGCGGACGCCGCCGGCTGGCCACGGATCATCGGGACCGAGCCGCTGCCCCGGGCGGAGGCGGAGGCGCGCCAGCGCGCGGCCTTCGCCAGCGCGGACGCGGCGCTGGCCGCCTCGGGCACGGTGAGCCTGGAACTGGCCGCGGCCGGCACGCCAATGGTGATCGCCTATGCGATGAACCCGCTCAGCGCCTGGCTCGCCCGCCGCCTGGTGCGGGTCTCCTCGGCGACGCTGGTCAATATCGTGACGGAGAGCCGCGCGATCCCGGAATTCCTGTTCGAGGACTGCACGGCCGAGCGGATCACGCCGGCCGTCGCGGCGCTGCTCGGCGACAGGGCGGCGGGGGCGGCGCAGATCGCGGCCGAGGCCGAGGCGATGGCGCTGCTCGGCCGGGGCGGCGAGGCGCCCGGCCTGCGCGCCGCCCGCTCGGTACTGAGGGTCATCGGGTAGGGCGGACATCCGTCCGCCACCACGGGGCGCCGCGTCGCGTAGGGCGGACATCTGTCCGCCACCACGGCGCCGCGTCGGGATGAGGCGCCCCGCCGGGGAAGGCGGACAGATGTCCGCCCTACGTTCAGCCGCGCTTTTCGACGTCGACGTAGTCGCGCGCGGTCGGGCCGGTGTAGAGCTGCCGCGGGCGGCCGATCTTGAGCTGCGGATCGGAGATCATCTCCTTCCACTGCGTGATCCAGCCGACCGTGCGCGCCAGCGCGAAGATCGGCGTGAACATCGAGGTCGGGAAGCCGATCGCATCGAGGATGATGCCGGAATAGAAGTCCACGTTCGGATAGAGCTTCTTCTCGATGAAGTACTCGTCCTCGAGCGCGATCTTCTCGAGTTCCTTCGCAACCTGCAGCGTCGGGTTGTTCTCGATGCCGAGCAGGCCCAGCACCTCGTCCGCGGACTGCTTCATCACCTTCGCGCGCGGGTCGAAGTTCTTGTAGACGCGATGCCCGAAGCCCATCAGCTTGAACGGGTCGTTCTTGTCCTTCGCGCGGGCGATGAACTCGGGGATCCGGTCGACCGTGCCGATCTCGCGCAGCATCTCGAGGCAGGCCTGGTTCGCGCCGCCATGCGCCGGACCCCAGAGGCAGGCCACGCCCGCGGCGATGCAGGCGAAGGGGTTCGCGCCGGAGGAGGAGGCGAGCCGCACGGTCGAGGTCGAGGCGTTCTGCTCGTGATCGGCGTGGAGCGTGAAGATCCGGTCCATCGCGCGGGAGAGGATCGGATCGACCGTGTATTCCGCGGCCGGAACCGAGAAGCACATGTTGAGGAAGTTCGAGGCGTAGTCGAGCGAGTTCTTCGGATAGACGAAGGGCTGGCCGATCGAGTACTTGTAGGCCCAGGCCACGATCGTCGGCATCTTCGCGATGAGCCGGATCGAGGCGACCTCGCGCTGCCAGGCGTCGCGGATGTCGGTCGAGTCGTGATAGAAGGCCGACATCGCGCCGACGACGCCGCAGACGATCGCCATCGGATGCGCGTCGCGCCGGAAGCCCCGGAAGAAATAGGACATCTGGTCGTGGAGCATCGTGTGGTTGGTCACGCGATTCTCGAAATCCTCGAGCTGCGCCGCGGTCGGCAGTTCGCCGTAGAGCAGCAGGTAGCAGACCTCGATGAAGAAGGACTTCTCGGCCAGCTGTTCGATCGGATAGCCGCGATAGAGCAGTTCGCCCTTGTCGCCGTCGATGAAGGTGATGGCGCTCTCGCAGGATCCGGTGGAGGTATAGCCGGGATCGAAGGTGAAGACATCGCCGTCGGCGTAGAGCCGCCGGATGTCGATGACGTCGGGTCCGAGCGTCCCCGAGTACATGGGCAGATCGAGCGTCTTCTCCCCAACGCTCAGTTTCGCCGTCCGGTGAGTCTGGTCGGTCATCCCTATCTTCCCTCCATGTGCCGCCCGTGAGAACGGGCGCGAAGATGTCTCGGCCGGCCGCGGGCCTGGCCTTCGATGCTCGCCGCGAGGCGCGGCTTCTCGCGATCAGGTCCGGGCCGCCTCCACGCAGTCGCCCAGACGCGCCAGGCATTCGTCGCGGCCGAGGATCTCCATCATCTCGAAGACACCGGGCGAAACCGTCCGCCCGGTCAGCGCGGCGCGCAGGGGCTGGGCGACCTTGCCGAGGCCAAGGTTCCTCTCCCCCGCGAACGTGCGAACGGTAGTCTCAATGTCCGCCGGATGCCAGTCCACTTGTTGCAGACGCGAAAGCAGATCCTCCAGCATTCCGGCCAGCGCGTTGTCGAGCACCTTGCGCGCGGCGGCGTCGGGCACGAAGGGACGCTGGCCGAGAAGGAAGCCTGCCATGTCAAGGACTTCCGGAAGGGTCTTGGAGCGTTCCTTCAGGTGCGGCATCGCGCGGAGCATCTGGTCGCGCCGCTCCGCCCCGAAGCCGGGCTCCCCCCGCGCCGCCAGATAGGCCTCGAGTTCGGCGAGCAGCCTTTCGTCGGGGCAGGCGCGGATGTGCTGTCCCGAAAGGTTCTCGAGCTTCTTGAAATCGAATCGTGCCGGCGCCTTGCCGAGATGGCCGAGGTCGAACCACTCGATCGCCTGTTCCGTCGTGAAGAACTCGTCGTTGCCGTGGCTCCATCCCAGCCGCGCGAGATAGTTGCGCATCGCCTCGGGCAGGTAGCCCATGTCGCGATAGGCCTCGACGCCGAGCGCGCCGTGCCGCTTCGAGAGCTTCGCGCCGTCCTCGCCGTGGATGAGCGGGATATGGCCCCAGATCGGCACCGGCCAGCCCATTCCCTGGTAGATCAGCGTCTGCCGGGCCGCGTTGGTCAGATGGTCGTCGCCCCGGAGGACATGCGTCACGCCCATGTCGTGATCGTCCACCACGACGGCGAGCATGTAGGTGGGCGTGCCGTCGGAGCGAAGCAGGATCAGGTCGTCGAGTGTCTCGTTGCGGAAGGTCACGGTGCCCTGGACCACGTCCTCGATCACCGTCTCCCCCTCGCGCGGGGCGCGCAGCCGCACCACGTAGGGCGCGTCGGGCCAGGTCGCGGGATCGGCGTCGCGCCAGGGCGAGCGGAAGAGCGGCGGCCGCCCCTCGGCCCGGGCCGTCTCGCGGAAGGTCTCGATCTCCTGCTGCGTCGCGTAGCAGCGATAGGCGGCGCCGCGCTCCATCATCTCGCGCGCCACCTCGGCGTGGCGCTCCATGCCGGCGAACTGGCTCGTCGCCTCGCGGTCCCAGTCGAGCCCGAGCCAGCGCAGCCCCTCGAAGATCTTCTCGGTCGCCTCCGGCGTCGAGCGGGCGCGGTCGGTATCCTCGATGCGGAGCAGGAAGGTGCCCCGGGCATGCCGGGCGTAGAGCCAGTTGAAGAGCGCGGTCCGCGCGCCGCCGATATGCAGGAAGCCGGTGGGCGAGGGGGCGAAGCGCGTCACCACGCCGGAAACGGGTACCTGACTCCGGGTCTCGGGGGCGGAAACCGCCCTGCCTTCGTCGGCCATGGTTAACCTCTTCTGAACCGCCGCGGGAGAAGGCTCGTCCTTAAGCGATTTCCGACGCGGAGAACAAGGCATTGGGGCGCATCGCCGCCATTCTGGATCGGCAGGCGCCGAATCTCGCGCTCTGGATCCCGGTGCTGCACGCCTGCGGGATCGGTCTCTATTTCGCGCTGCCCGCCGAGCCGCCGGGCTGGCTCCTCGTGGCCTGCCTCGGTCCGGCCGGGCTCTGCCTCGCACTCGCGCCCCGGCTCGGGCTCGGCGGCCGGGTCGCGGTGCTCCTTCTCGCGCTGCCGCTCGTCGGCTTCGCGGTCGCGGGCGGACGCGCGCGCCTCGTCGCCGCGCCGGTGCTCGACCGCGAGCGCACGGTCGCGATCGAGGGGCGGGTCGCCGGCCTCTCGCGCTCCGGCGCGGACCTGCCGCGGGTGCTGCTCGACGAGCTCTGGATCGGCGGGCTCGATCCGGCCGTCACGCCGGGTTTCGCGCGCGTCTCGCTCGGGCCCGGCACGGATCCCGCGCTGCTCGTCCCGGGGAAGCGGATCACCGGCACCGCCCGGCTCTCGCCGCCGCCCGGACCTTCGGAGCCCGGCGGGTTCGATTTCCGCTTCGTCGCCTATTTCGAGGGGCTTGGCGCCATCGGCTATACCCGGACGCCCTTCCTGGAGGCCGCGGCAAGCGAGGTCTCGCCCTGGCGGCAGATGGCCTTCCGCGCCCGGATGGCGCTCTCGCGGCGCATCCGGGCGGTGGTGCCGGGACAGGACGGCGCCTTCGGCGCGGCGATCCTGACCGGCGACCGCTCCGGGATCAGTCGGGCGACGGACGACGCGCTGCGCGCCTCGACGCTCTATCACCTCGTCTCGATCTCCGGCCTGCACATGGGCCTGCTCGCCGCGGCCGTCTTCGCCATCGTGCGCCACGGGCTCGCGCTCGTTCCGTGGTGCGCGCTGCGCTGGCCGCTGAAGAAGCTCGCCGCGGTCGCCGCGCTCATCGGCGGCTTCGCCTATCTCGCGATCTCCGGCAACGAGGTCGCGACGCAGCGGTCCTACGTGATGACGGCGGTCGTGCTCTGCGCCGTGCTGCTCGACCGGCCCGCGCTGACGCTGCGCGCCGTCGCGCTCGCCGCGCTCGTCGTGCTCACGCTGACACCGGAGGCGCTGGTCCAGCCCGGCTTCCAGATGTCCTTCGCCGCGACCCTCGCGCTCGTCACCGTGTTCGAGGCGCTCGGGACGCGGGCCTGGTGGTGCGCGATCCGGACCGACCGTCGCTGGCGCCTCGCGCGGCCCGTCATCGGCATCGCGATGACCTCGCTCGTCGCGGGCGCCGCCACCGCGCCGGTCTCGGCCTTCCATTTCAACGCCGCGGCGCCCTACGGACTCGTCGCGAACATGCTCGCCGTGCCGATGATGGGCCTCCTCGTGATGCCGGCCGCGGTCGCGGGGATCATGGCGATGCCCTTCGGTCTCGACGCCTTGCCGCTCACGCTGATGGGCTGGGGCGACGCCTATGTGCTCGGCGTCGCCGATTTCGTCGCGGGGCTCGGCGGCGCGGTCCGGGGCGTGCCGGCCGGGCCGCCCGCGACGCTGGCGCTGCTCGGCCTCGGCGGGGTCTTCGTCGCGCTCTGGCGCGGCCCGGGCCGCTGGCTCGGCCTGCTGCCGGCGCTCGCCGGCGTCGCGCTCTGGACGGCGGAGCCCCGGCCCGACCTGCTGATCGCCGGCAACGGGCGCCTCTTCGGGGTGATGACGCCTGGCGGGCGGACGATCAGCGTCGCGAAGGGCAACGCCTTCACCGCCGAAAGCTGGCTCCGGCGCGACGGTGACGGGGCGCGCCAGGCCGAGGCCGCCGCGCGCGGCGAGGTGCGGATCGCGCGCGGCAGGATCGAGGCCGAGGCGCCGGGGATCGGGCGCATCCTCTATCTCGGCTCGCCCCCGCCGGGGCGGCCGGAATGCGACGGCGCGGCGGTGCTGATCGCGCCGAGATGGACCGCGCCGCCCGAGGGCGGCTGTCTCTTCGTCGGCCGCGACCTGCTCGCGCGCGAGGGGGCGGTGGCGATAGACTTCGGCGAAGGATCGCCCCGGCTCCTCGGCGCGCGCTCGGCCGCGGCCGTCCGCCCGTGGTCGCCCCGTCCCGCCATCCCCGCCGCCGCCGCGCGCCCCGCGCCGGCGGGAGAGCTGCGCGCCGCCGCCGGGCCGTGACGCTTGCGCCCCGGCGCCGGGCGGATAGCATCTCCGGGCCGTCCGACCAGGGAGAGAGAATGCCCGCCCGTTCCGCCGACCGCCCCGCCGCCGTGCTGCTCGTCTGCCTCGGCAACATCTGCCGCTCCCCGCTCGCGGAGGCCGCGCTGCGCGCCGAGGCGGCCGCGGCCGGCCTCGCGCTCGAGATCGATTCCGCGGGGACCGGCGGCTGGCACGTCGGCGAGCCGCCCGACCCCCGTGCGCGCGCCGTGGCGCTGGCGCGCGGGATCGACATCGGCGGCTATCGCGGCCGTCAGGTGGCGCGCGCCGATTTCGCCCGGTTCGACCATATCGTCGCGCTCGACCACGAGAACCTCCGCGCCCTGCGCGCGCTTTGTCCCGAGGGGGCGCGGGCGCGGCTGAGCCTGCTGCTCGACCACGTGCCGGGGCGGGAGGGCGAGCCGGTCGCCGATCCCTATTTCGGCGGGCCGGAGGGGTTCGAGACCACCTGGGCCGACGTGACGGCGGGCGCCGCCGGGCTGATCGCGACGCTGCGCGGGGCGGGGTGACCGGGTCTCGGCGCTGATCGGCGCCGGGCTCGCCTGTCCGGGGAGTGCCCGGTGGCCCCCTCAGGCGCGCGGGGAAGCGGAGGCGTAGCGGGTGATGTCGAGCGGGCGGGCGTCGATCTCGGGCGTCAGCCCGGTCATCAGGTCCGCGAGCACGCGTCCCGAGCCGCAGGACATGGTCCAGCCGAGCGTTCCATGGCCCGTGTTGAGCCAGAGGTTCGCGAATCCGGCCCGGCCGATCACGGGCGGGCCGTCCGGCGTCATGGGGCGGAGGCCGGTCCAGAACGTTCCGCTCCGCGCCAGGCCGCCGGCGGGGAAGAGGTCCTTCACGACATGTTCGAGCGTCGGGCGCCGCCTCGGGTTCAGCCGGGTGTCGTATCCGGCGAGCTCCGCCATGCCGCCGACCCGGATCCGGTCGCCGAGACGCGTGATCGCGACCTTGTGCATCTCGTCCATCACGGTCGAGACCGGGGCGCCGGCGGGATCGAGGATCGGCACCGTCAGCGAATAGCCCTTCACCGGATAGACCGGCAGGTCGATCCCGAGCGGGCGGAGCAGGAGCGGGGCGTAACTCCCGAGCGCGACGACATAAGCCTCCGCGCTCAGCGCGCCCGCGGCGGTCTCGACCGCGGCGATCCGGTCGCCCTCGGCGCGGATCGCGTCGATCCCGACGCCGTAGCGGAAGGACACGCCGCGCGCCTCGGCGAGGTCGCGCAGCGCGTTGGTGAACTTGAAGCAGTCGCCGGTCTCGTCCTCGGGCAGCCGGAGGCCGCCGACGAACTTGCCCCGCACGCGCGCGAGCGCCGGTTCCGCGCGCACGCAGCCCTCGACGTCGAGCAGTTCGTGGGGCACGCCGAGGTCGCGCAGCACCGCGACGTCCTTGCCCGCGCCGTCGAGCAGTTTCTGTGTGCGGAAGAGCTGGAGCGTGCCCTGGGCGCGCTCGTCGTAGGAGATGCCGGTCTCGGCGCGGAGCGCGCGCAGGAGGTCGCGGCTGTATTCCGCGATCGGCACCATCCGGCTCTTGTTGACCTCATAGGGCCCGGCCGCGCAGTTGCGCAGCATCGAGAGGCCGAAACGCAGGAACGCCGGGTCGAGCCGGGGCCGGATCAGCAGCGGACTGTATTTCATGAAGGTCCACTTGATCGCCTTCACCGGAATGCCGGGCGCCGCCCAGGGCGAGGCATAGCCGGGAGAGATCTGGCCCGCGTTGGCGAAGCTGGTCTCGAGCGCCGGCCCCGGCTGGCGGTCGAGCACCGTGACCTCGTGTCCGGCCCGCGCGAGATACCATGCGCTGGTCACTCCGATGACGCCGCCACCGAGCACGAGAACCTTCATCCGCCAGAGCCCCCTCGCTTGCGAGACCCGCCGGAGCCGCCGCCGCCGGCGCGACGGCCCCCGCCGTCGATCGCCTCACTCTAGCCGGGCGCCGGCGCCGCGCAATCCCCTCCGGGGGAGGGGGTTACTCGCCGCCGGTGATCCGGGCGCGGCGGTCGTCGCGCGCCTGATAGATGATGATCCAGGCGAGCAGGATGAAGATCGGGTGGCCGAGCCCGCCGGAGACCAGGATGGCGGGCAGCCAGATCAGGAAGGTGACGATCGCCACCACCCATCGGCCCGTCAGCAGGATCGAGAGCGGCGGCAGAAACAGGGCGAGAACGTAGTTCATGCGGGACTCCTCGGGTTCCCTCGCAGGTAGGAAGGCTCCGCCGGGCGCGCAAGGCCGCGCGCCGGCTTTGACGCGGCGCCGCCGGGGTGGGATCATGCGCGCATTTTCATTGGAGATTGCGCATGAACTCGATTCCCTGGCCTTTCCCCGCCCTCGCGCCCCGCGAGAACCGGCAGGTGATAAATCCCTGGAGCTTCTTCCAGAACGCGCGATTCGCGCTCTTCAACGTCGACGGCCAGACCGCGCGGCCCGATGTCGAGCGGGCGATCCTCGACACCGCGAGCTACGGCAAGCAGCTCGGCCGGATCGAGGACGCGCTCGCCGTGCTCGTGCGCCTCGCGGAAAAGGGCGGCGCCGAGCTGACCGAGGAGGACGAGACGGCCTTCCTGATGCTGCGGGCGCTCCTCGTCGAGATCGCCAGGGCCAAGGAGGCGGCGCTCGCCCGGTAGGCGGCGGCGTGGACCGTCCGCCGCGCTCAACCAGGACGAGAATCAGCGGCTGACAGGATATCAACAGCCCGTTGTGGGTAACTTCCTGTCAACCACAATATCTAGGCTGAACCGCGGATAAATCGGTTGCGACTCGCGACCATTTGCGATCCCTTTGGGGCAGGGCCGACGCCGGCCACAATATCTGGTGGCATCACACAAGATGCCTTGAGATCCCGAGGAGAGAGCAATGAAGATCGAACGTCGCTTCACGACGGAGGAAACCGGTGCCTATGGGGCGCTCGCCTTCCGCGTCACTTCGTCGGAGATCCGCAACCCCGACGGTTCGATCGTCTTCAGCCTCTCCGACCTCGAAGTGCCGGAGACCTGGAGCCAGGTGGCCTCCGACGTACTGGCGCAGAAGTACTTCCGCAAGGCGGGCGTCCCGGCGGCCGTCCGCCGCGTGAAGGAAAAGGGCGTGCCGGAGTTCCTGTGGCGCTCGGTCCCCGACGAGGAAAAACTCGCCGCGCTGCCCGAGAAGGAACGCTTCGTCGGCGAGACCAAGGCCACCCAGGTCTTCGACCGGCTCGCCGGCGCCTGGACCTACTGGGGCTGGAAGGGCGGCTATTTCTCCTCCGAGGCCGATGCCCGCGCCTATCTGGACGAGATGCGCTACATGCTGGCGACGCAGATGGCGGCGCCGAATTCGCCCCAGTGGTTCAACACCGGGCTGCACTGGGCCTATGGCATCGACGGTCCGGGGCAGGGGCATTTCTACGTCGACTACAGGACCGGCGAACTCACCCGCTCGACCTCGGCCTACGAGCATCCGCAGCCGCATGCCTGCTTCATCCAGTCCGTCGAGGACGATCTGGTGAACGAAGGCGGGATCATGGACCTCTGGACCCGCGAGGCGCGGCTCTTCAAGTACGGCTCGGGGACGGGGACCAACTTCTCCGACCTGCGCGCGCAGAACGAGAAGCTCGCGGGCGGCGGCAAGTCCTCCGGCCTCATGTCCTTCCTGAAGATCGGCGACCGGGCGGCGGGCGCGATCAAGTCGGGCGGCACCACGCGGCGCGCGGCGAAGATGGTGATCTGCGACCTCGACCACCCGGATATCGAGGAATTCATCAACTGGAAGGTCGTGGAGGAGCAGAAGGTCGCCAGCCTCGTCGCCGGCTCCAAGATCCACGAGGCGC
This sequence comes from Amaricoccus solimangrovi, assembly GCF_006385685.1. GTDB lineage: Bacteria > Pseudomonadota > Alphaproteobacteria > Rhodobacterales > Rhodobacteraceae > Amaricoccus > Amaricoccus solimangrovi. Next base: position 122,545 of record NZ_VFRP01000001.1, read on the forward strand.
GGCTGAACGAGATCTTCGGCGCGATCCGCGCCTGGGATGGCGCCGAAGCCGACGCCTTCGACCCGAAGAAGAACGCGGGGCTGAAGGCCGCGATCCGCTCGGCCAAGAAATCGATGGTGCCCGACAGCTACGTGAAGCGCGTGCTGCAGTATGCCGAGCAGGGCTTCGCCTCGATCGAGTTCCGCACCTATGACACCGACTGGGATTCGGACGCCTATCTGACCGTCTCGGGCCAGAACTCCAACAACTCCGTCCGCGTGACCGACGCCTTCCTCAAGGCGGTGCGCGACAATGCCGACTGGGCGCTGATCCGCCGGACCGACGGCAAGGTTGCGAAGACGGTGAAGGCGCGCGAGCTCTGGGAACAGATCGGTCACGCCGCCTGGGCCTGCGCCGATCCGGGCGTTCAGTTTCACGACACGATCAACGCCTGGCACACCTGCCCGGCGGACGGGCCGATCCGGGCGTCCAATCCGTGCTCGGAATACATGTTCCTCGACGACACGGCCTGCAACCTCGCCTCGATGAACCTGCTGACCTTCCTCAAGGACGGCAAGTTCGACGCGCCGGGCTATGTCCATGCGACGCGGCTCTGGACGCTGACGCTCGAGATCTCGGTGCTGATGGCGCAGTTCCCGAGCCAGCGGATCGCGGAGCTTTCCTACCGCTTCCGCACGCTCGGCCTCGGCTATGCCAATATCGGCGGGCTGCTGATGAACCTCGGGCTCGGCTATGACTCGGCGGAAGGCCGCGCGCTCTGCGGCGCGCTCTCCGCGGTGATGACGGGCGAGGCCTATCGCACCTCGGCCGAGATGGCGGCCGAGCTCGGCGCCTTCCCGGGCTACGAGACCAATACCGACTCGATGCTGCGCGTGATCCGCAACCACCGCCGCGCGGCGACGGGCGCGCTCACCGGCTACGAGGGGCTCGCGGTGCCGCCGGTGGCGCTCGACCATTCCAATTGCCCCGACCGCGCGCTCCTCAATCTCGCGCATTCGATCTGGGACGACGCGCTGGCGCTCGGGACCGAGCACGGCTTCCGCAACGCGCAGGTCTCGGTGATCGCGCCGACCGGCACCATCGGCCTCGTGATGGACTGCGACACCACCGGGATCGAGCCCGATTTCGCGCTGGTGAAGTTCAAGAAGCTCGCCGGCGGCGGCTATTTCAAGATCATCAACCGGGGCGTGCCCCAGGCGCTGCTGAACCTCGGCTACACGCCGGCGGAGGTCGAGGAGATCGTCGCCTACGCGGTCGGCCACGGCACGCTCGGCAACGCGCCGGCGATCAACCCGACGGCGCTGATCGGCCACGGCTTCGGCCCGGAGGAAATCGCGAAGATCGAATCGGCGCTGCCGACCGCTTTCGACATCCGCTTCGTCTTCAACCAGTGGACGCTGGGCGAGGATTTCTGCGCGCAGGTGCTCGGCATCCCGCTCGAGAAGCTGCGCGACCCGTCCTTCGACCTGCTCCGCAGCCTCGGCTTCTCGAAGGCGCAGATCGAGGCGGCGAACATCCACATCGTCGGCGCGATGACGCTCGAGGGCGCGCCGCATCTGCGGCCCGAGCACTATCCGGTCTTCGACTGCGCCAATCCCTGCGGCAAGACCGGCAAGCGCTATCTCTCGGTCGAGAGCCACATCCGGATGATGGCCGCGGCGCAGAGCTTCATCTCGGGGGCGATCTCCAAGACGATCAACATGCCGAACGAGGCGACGATCGACGACTGCAAGGCGGCCTACGAGCTTTCCTGGTCGCTCGGCGTGAAGGCGAACGCGCTCTACCGCGACGGCTCCAAGCTGTCGCAGCCGCTCTCCGCCGCGCTGATCGAGGAGGACGAGGATCTCGAGGAAGTGCTCGCGACCGCGCCGCAGGGCGAGCGGGTCACGGTGCTGGCCGAGAAGATCGTCGAGAAGATCATCGTGAAGGAGATCGAGCGCTCGAATCGCGTGAAGCTGCCGGAGCGGCGCAAGGGCTACACGCAGAAGGCGATCGTCGGCGGCCACAAGGTCTATCTCAGGACCGGCGAATACGAGGACGGCCAGCTCGGCGAGATCTTCATCGACATGCACAAGGAGGGCGCCGCCTTCCGCGCGATGATGAACAATTTCGCGATCGCGGTCTCGGTCGGGCTCCAGTACGGCGTGCCGCTGGAGGAATTCGTCGAGGCCTTCACCTTCACCCGGTTCGAACCGGCCGGGATGGTGCAGGGCAACGACTCGATCAAGTCGGCGACCTCGATCCTCGACTACATCTTCCGCGAGCTGGCGGTGAGCTATCTCGACCGCACCGACCTCGCCCATGTGAAGCCCAAGGGCGAGAGCTTCGACGAGCTCGGCCATGGCGAGGCGGAACGCGCGGGCGAGGCGGGCGGCGAGGAGGCCCGTTCGGAGGCGGCGCAGCAGTCGATCGAGGTGATCAAGCAGATCTCCTCCACCGGCTACCTGCGCAAGCGCCTGCCGCGCGAACTCGTGCTGCTGCAGGGCGGCGCGACGGTCTCGGGCGCGCTCAACCTCGGCTCCGCGGTCGCCGTCGCGGAGATGACGGTCGAGACCCCCGCCACCGGCTTCGACGCCCGCGCCAAGGCCCGGATGCAGGGCTACGAGGGCGATCCCTGCGGCGAATGCGGCAACTTCACGCTGGTCCGCAACGGCACCTGCCTGAAGTGCAACACCTGCGGCGGCACCAGCGGCTGCAGCTGAGGAAGGCGGGACCGGGGGCGGCGCGCCGGCGCCGGCCCCCGGCACGCTTCGCGCCGCCGCGCCCGGAGGGGGCGCGGCGGCGCGTGGTCGTTCTCAGACCAGCGACGCGTCCATCGTGATCTCCGCGCCGGCGAGGACGCGGGAGACCGGGCAGCCTTCCTTGGCGCCCTTGGCGATCTCGACGAATTTCGCCTCGTCCGTGCCGGGCACGCTCGCCTTCACCGTGAGATGCACCGCCGTGATCGTGAAGCCAGCGCCGTCCGGGACCACCGTCACCGCGGCCGAGGTCTCGATCTTCTCGGCGGTCAGGCCCTCCTTGCCGAGCGCGCCGGAGAGCGCCATCGAGAAGCAGGCGGCGTGCGCCGCGCCGATCAGTTCCTCGGGATTGGTGCCCTTCTCCTCGCCGAACCGCTTGGCGAAGCTGTAGGGGACGTCCGAGAGCACGCCGCTTTCGCTCGAGACGGTTCCCGAACCGCCCTTGATGTCGCCTGTCCAGACGGCGGAGCCGGTACGTTTCATCGCGTTCTCCTTGCATGTTGCGGCCCGGGCCGGAGCCCGGACACGAGGTCACCGCCCGCGACACTGCCTCGCGCGCGACCGCTGAGGCAACGGCCCCCGGCCGGTTTCGTTCCGGCCGCCCGGCGCCACCGGGACGGCGCCTCGGTTCTTGCCATGCGATCATGCTTGTGCGAAACACGAAAAAACCGACGACCTGGACGAGCTTCGCGCACGTTTCTCAGCCCCGGTGCCACTCTGTACCGTTCACATAGTTCCGGCCGGGCGCCGGGGGAGTGCCGCTTGAAGCCGATTACCGAGACCGACGACCTCGCAAGATTCTGCGCGGATTGCGCCGATGTCCCCTACGTGACGCTCGATACCGAGTTCCTGCGCGAGCGGACCTATTACGCGCAGCTCTGCCTCGTGCAGCTCGCCCGGCCCGGCAAGGGCAACGACACCGCCGTGCTGATCGACGCGCTCGCGCCCGGCCTGTCGCTCGAGCCGCTCTACGAGCTCTTCCGCAATCCGAAGGTCGTGAAGGTGTTCCACGCCGCGCGGCAGGATCTCGAGATCTTCCAGCTCTCGGCCGGCGTGCTGCCGAAACCCTTCTTCGATACCCAGGTCGCGGCGATGGTCTGCGGCTACGGCGATCAGGTGAGCTACGAGACGCTGGCCCGCCAGATCGCCCGCGCCTCGATCGACAAGAGCTCGCGCTTCACCGACTGGAGCCGGCGCCCGCTCAGCGAGGCGCAGATGGCCTACGCGCTCGCCGATGTCACGCATCTGCGGCGCGTCTACGAGGTGCTGTCGCAGCGGCTGCGCGAGACCGGGCGCGAGAGCTGGGTTTCCGAGGAACTCGCGGTGCTGACGGATCCCGCGACCTACGCCGCCGATCCGGCGCTGGCCTGGACGCGGCTCAAGACCCGGTCCAGCCAGCCGCGCTTCCTCGCCGCGCTGAGCGAACTCGCCCGGTTCCGCGAGGAGACCGCGCAGGGCAAGAACGTGCCGCGCTCGCGCATCATGAAGGACGACGCGCTGCTCGAGATCGCGGCGAACCGGCCCAAGACCCACGAGGATCTGGCGAAATCGCGCCTGCTGCTGCGCGAGGCGCGCCGGGGCGAGATCGCGGACGGGATCCTCGCCGCCATCGCCCGGGCGGAGAAGCTGCCCGCCTCCGAGATCCCGAAGCCGCGCGAGGATCCGCCGCGCAAGCCCGGCTCCGAGGCCCTGGCCGACCTGCTGCGCGTGCTCCTGAAGGCGCGGGCCGATTCCTCGGGCGTCGCCCAGCGCCTGATCGCCTCGGGCGCCGATCTCGACGCGCTGGCGGCGGAGCAGGACGACGTGCCCGCGCTCAACGGCTGGCGCTACGAGGTTTTCGGGCGTGACGCCTCGGCGCTTCGGGAAGGCCGGATCGCGCTCGCCGCGGACGGTGGCGCGGTCAAGGTCGTGCCGCTCGACTGAGCCGGCTCAGCCGAGATATTCCCGCAACGCATCCCAGCGCCGCGCCTTCTCGGCGAGGGGCAGCGTATGGGCCGGGCTCGACGAGGGAAGGGCGAGAAGGTCGGGCGCCCGCTCCCCGGGCCAGAGGTCCGCGAGCCGCGCCCGGCCGTGACGCGCCGCCGTCGCTCCGTTGAAGGCGATGGCGCGCAGGTCTGGCAGCGTCGCGACCAGCCCCGCGAGGTCGGCGAATTCGGGATCGCGGATCGCCTGGTCGAGACTGCCGCGCCGCGTCGCCGAGCCGACCACGTCCCAGAGGCCGATCCCGGCCGCGCGCAGCGCGTCGAGCCGGGCCGGATAGGGCAGGGCGGCGAGATCGGCGCCGATCACGCCCCCGACCAGCCGCCAGAAGCCGTTGCGCGGATGCGCGTAGTACTGCCCCGCCGCGAGCGAGGCGACGCCGGGCAGGGAGCCGAGGATCAGCACCCGGGTCCGGGCGTCGGCCACGGGCGCGAAATGCCGCGCCCGGGGTTCCTCCCCGGTCACGCGCCGAAGACGCGGGCGAAGATCGTGTCGACGTGCTTGGTGTGATAGCCGAGGTCGAACTTCTCCTCGATCTCGGCGGGGGAGAGCGCCGCGGTCACTTCCGGATCGCCCAGAAGCTCGGTCTTGAAGTCCGCGCCCTGCTCCCAGACCTTCATCGCGTTGCGCTGGACGAGGCGATAGGAGTCCTCGCGGCTGACGCCGGCCTGGGTCAGCGCCAGCAGCACGCGCTGCGACATGACGAGCCCTTTGAACCTGTTCATGTTGGCGAGCATGTTGTCGGGATAGATCACCAGCTTCTCGATCACGCCGGCGAGCCGGTTCAGCGCGAAGTCGAGCGTGATCGTCGCATCCGGGCCGATCGCGCGCTCCACGCTCGAATGCGAGATGTCGCGCTCGTGCCAGAGCGCCACGTTCTCCATCGCCGGGACGACGGCCATCCGCACGAGCCGGGCGAGGCCGGTCAGGTTCTCCGTCAGCACCGGGTTGCGCTTGTGCGGCATCGCCGAGGAGCCCTTCTGGCCGGGCGAGAAGAATTCCTCCGCCTCCAGCACCTCGGTCCGCTGCATGTGCCGGATCTCGATCGCGATGTTCTCCATCGAGGAGGCGATCACGCCGAGCGTCGCGAAGAACATCGCGTGCCGGTCGCGCGGGATCACCTGGGTCGAGATCGGCTCGGGGCGCAGGCCCATCTTCTCGCAGACATGTTCCTCCACGGCCGGGTCGATGTTGGCGAAGGTGCCGACCGCGCCGGAGATCGCGCCCGTCGCCACCTCGTAGCGGGCCTTCTCGAGCCGGTTCCGGTTGCGGTCCATCTCCGCGTAGAACCGCGCGAAGGTGAGGCCCATCGTCGTCGGCTCGGCATGGATGCCGTGGCTGCGGCCGATCCGGACCGTGTCCTTGTGCTCGTAGGCGCGCTTCTTCAGGGCGGCGAGCACCTTGTCGAGATCGGCGATCAGGATGTCGGCGGCGCGCACCAGCTGCACGTTCAGCGTGGTGTCGAGCACGTCCGACGAGGTCATGCCCTGGTGCACGAACCGCGCCTCGTCGCTTCCGACATGCTCGGCGAGATGCGTGAGGAAGGCGATCACGTCGTGCTTGGTCACCGCCTCGATCTCGTCGATCCGGGCGACGTCGAATTCGACGTCGCGCGCCTTCCAGACCGCCTCGGCGTTCTCCTTCGGGATCACGCCGAGCGCGGCCTGCGCGTCGCAGGCATGGGCCTCGATCTCGTACCAGATCCGGAACCTGGTCTCGGGCGACCAGATGGCGACCATTTCGGGGCGGGAATAGCGCGGGATCATCGGGGCGGCCTTTCGCGGGGTTCAGGGAAGCGCGGCCGTCTGATAGACCGGCGCCCGGCATGGCACAAGGCGGGGGCGGCGTTGGAACTGGCGGCATTCGAGGGCGGCTGGCGGCTCGCGCGCCGGATCGAGGACGCCCGCGCCGGCGCGAGCGGGCGCTTCGAGGGCGCGGCGCGGTTCACCGCCGTGCCCGGCGGGCTCTCCTATGTCGAGGAAGGCCGGCTCATCCTCGGCGAGGGACGCCCGATGCGCGCGAGCCGGCGCTATTTCTGGCGGCCGGCGGGGGCCAGCATCGAGGTCGATTTCTCCGACGGGCGCTTCTTCCACGCCTTCGCGACCGACGCCGACCGGCCCGAGGCCGAGCACTGGTGCGACCCCGACCGCTACCGTGTCCGCTACGACTTCTCCGCCTGGCCCGAATGGCGCGCGGAGTGGCGCGTGAGCGGGCCGCGCAAGGACTACGCGATGGTCTCGACCTACCGCCCCGCGCCCTGAGGGCGGAGCTCAGTCCGCCGCCCCCTTCGCGAAGGCCGCGAAGGCCTCCGCGTAATCGGGATGCCAGCGCGAGAGTGGGGGGCGGTTCTCGATGATGTCGCCCGCGGCCCAGGCGATCCGGCGCTCGTCGAGCGGGCGGGAGACGTCGTTGTCCGGGCAGAGGATGTAGAAATCGCCGCGGTCGAGCGACTCGAGCATGAAATCCACCGTCTGCTCCGGCGTCCACGCCGCCTCCGGCTTCTCGGTCCGGCCGCCCGCGGCGAGCGGGGTGAAGACGAAGCCGGGGATCAGCAGATGCGCGCTGATCGCGCAGCCCTCGCGCCCGCGCAGGTCGTGCGCCAGCGCCTCGGCGAAGACCTTCACCCCGGCCTTGGCGACATTGTAGGCCGGATCGCCCGGCGGCGTGGTGATGCCCTGTTTCGAGCCGGTGGCGATCACGAGGCCCGGCCGCTCCCGCGCCAGCATCCCGGGCAGGAACACCTGCGCGCCGCGCACCACGCCCATCAGATTGACCGCGATCACCCGGTCCCAGGCCTCGGCCGGGCCGAGGATCCCGCTGCCGGGCTGGATGCCCGCGTTCAGCATCAGCGCGTCCACCCCGCCGAAACGCTCGCGCACCCGCGCCTCCAGCGCCTCCAGATCCCCGAGGCGGGACACATCGGTCTCCACCGTCAGGACCTCGCCGCCGATCGCCGCCGCCGCCTTCGCGAGCCGGTCGGCTCCGAGATCGGCGACGCAGACCTTGAGGCCGAGCGCGGCGAAGCGTTTCGCCGCCGCGAGGCCGATGCCGGAGGCGCCTCCGGTCACGACCGCGACCGCTCCGGGAACCAGGGCTGCGTGGGTCATCGCTTTCCTCCTTCCAGGGGTATTCGGCCCCCGTCTCGTTGCGAGGCCGACCCTAGCCCGGCGAAGGCCCGACGGCCAGCCGCCCGACGGAGGGAAGGGGTCAGGCGCGCCGGTCGCGCGTGCCGCCCTCCGAGCCGAACTCGACCGGGCGGCCGTCGGCGGAATAGATGCGCAGGCGTTCCGCCGCGCGGCGCGCGCGCGTGGCCGTCTCCGCCGCCGCCCGCGCGCCCGCGAGGCTCGCGCGCAGCAGCCGGCCGTTGCGCGCGGCCTTCGCCCTGAGCGCGGCGAGGAAATCCTCGTCCGGGCGCGCGCCGGCGAGGATGTCCGCGATCTCCGCCTCCCGCCGCGCGACGAGCGGCGCCAGCCGCGAAAGCGGCCCCTCCAGGATCACCCGGCGCTCCTCGTCGAGCAGGGCGAGAACCCTGTCCTGGCGCGACCCGCCGCCGAGCAGCGACCCGTCGAGCAGCGCCCGGATCATGCCCCGGCCCCCCGCGCCCTCAGCGCCTCGAAGATTGCCTCCGAGAGGCCGATCCCGCCGCGCTCCGCGAGTTTCGCCGCGTATTGCTCGGTCAGGAAGCTCGAGAAGGCCTCCTCGCCCGCGCCGCCGCCGAAGGCCGGGGAGGCGGCGTTCACCCCGCTCTCCCGCAGCATCTCGCTCAGGAAGCTCGCCTCGAAGGCCCGCGCCGCCGCGCGCGTGGCGCGGTCGGGATCGGGCGCCTTCGGGGCGGCTGCGGCTGTCGGGGTGGCGGGGGAGATGTCCATGGACCTGTCCTCGGAGGCTGCGCTGGGCGGACGATCCCGGCCGCGGCTTAAGAATTCGTAAGGCGGAACCGGGGCAGAACCGGGCGGGACAGACCCGGAGATGCCAGCGCATGAACGCCCCCGCCCTCGATTTCCTCGGCCCCGCGCGCCAGGCGCGCGCGACGGCGGCCCGTGAGGCGCGCCTGACGCCGGGGGAGGGCCCCGAGCCGGGCGCCGCCGGGGATTTCGCCAGCGTGCTCGGGCAGGACGCCGCCGCCCCCCCGCCGGCGCATGCCAAGGCCGACGCGCCTCCGGCGGAGGCGGCGCCCGCTGTCGCGGAGATCCCCGACCCGGAGCCCATCCCGGCGACGCTCCTCCCGACGTCCGGGGCGGAGGAGACGGAAAGCCTGCCCGCCCACGCCCGCGCGGAGAAGCGCGACCCCGACGAGGCGGCGCCCGTCGCTTCGCCCGCCGCGCCGATGCCCGCCATCGTCACCGCGGCGGCCGATTTCGCGCCGTCGGAGACGCCCGAAATCGTGCCCGCGGCTCCCGAGGGGGCGACAGCCGCGCCCACGCCGGCCCGCCGCGCCGTCGAGGCCGGGCCGCTTCCATCCCCGACGCCGGCTGTGTCCGCCGCGCCCGCCCGGCCCGCCGACGAGGCGGAGGCGGCGTCCGGTCCGGAGGCGTCCGAGGCCGCGCGGCCCGCCGCCCCGGACGCGCCCGCCGCGCCCGTGCCGGATCCCGGCGCGGCGGTGGCCGCCGCCGACCTGCCCGCCGCGCCGGATCACCCGCCCGCCGTCCGCGCGGCCTCCGCGGAGCCCCGTCCCGCCGCGGCCGCGAAGCCCGCCGCGCCAGAACGGGAGCCCGGGGCGGCCGCGCGGGCGGATTCCCCGCCTGTGCCATCCGCGACCGGATCCTCCGACGCCGGATCCTCCGCCACGCCCCCCGCCGCGCCGAGACCCGCGCCCGCCCGGCCCGGGAGCCATCCGGGCCTCGCCCCGGCGGATCCCGCGCCGCTCGCGATCGGTCCCGCCCCGCAAACCCCGGCCTCCTGGCGCCTCGTGCCCGACGCCCCGGCCGAAGCCCGCGCCGGTTCCGGGCCGCGCGCGGTCTTGGACCAGATCACCGTCGCGGTGGCCGAGAGCCGGGACTCGCGCGTCGAGATCCGGCTCGATCCGGAGGAACTCGGCCGCGTCCATATCGCGCTCACCCGCACCGAGCACGGGCTGCACGCGCTGGTGACGGCGGAGCGGCCGGAAACCATGGACCTGCTGCGTCGCCACGCAGAGACTTTGACGCGCGACCTGACGGCCGCGGGCTACGGCTCCGTCTCGCTCGACATGGCCGCGGGCGGGCGCGATCCCGGCTCCGGCGCGCCCGCCTCGGGCCGTCCCGCCCGGACCTACGCCGCGACGCCCGGTCCCGCCGGCGGCGCCGCGCCGACGCCGGCCCCGGCCGCGCCCGCCGTCCGCGCGGCCGGCGGCCCGCTCGACATCCGCCTCTGACCGAAAAGGGAGTCCGGCGATGGACCTGACCTCGACCACCACCGCGACCACCGCCCCCGGCGGCGCGACCGCCTCCGCGACCCGGACCGCCGCGGGCACGGCCACGAGCGCCGCCTCGGGCGCGCTCACCGCCGATTTCGACACCTTCCTGAAGCTCCTGACCACGCAGATGAAGTACCAGGATCCGCTCCAGCCGATGGACTCGACCGAGTTCGTGGCCCAGCTCGCGAGCTTCTCGGCGGTGGAACAGCAGATCGGTTCGAACACCCGGCTCGACTCGATCCTCGCGGCGCTCGGCGGCGGCGCGGCCGGGGGCTTCGCGGACTGGATCGGCCGGGAGGTCCAGGCGCCGACCAGCGCCGCCTTCACCGGCGATCCGGTCGAGATCGGCGTGACGCCGGAGGCGGGGGCGGACAGGGCGGTGCTGGTGGTGAGGAACGATTTCGGGGCCGAGGTCACCCGCCTCGGCGTCGATCCGGCGGCGACGAGCGTCACCTGGGACGGGACCGACGCCCAGGGCGCGACGGCGGCCTCGGGCAGCTACGGTTTCACGCTGGAGAGCTATTCCGGCGACGTCCCGCTCCCGACCACCGAGGGGCGGGTGTTCTCGACCGTGACCGAGGTCCGCCGCGGCGCGGCGGGCGAGACCGAACTCGTGCTCGCCACCGGCGACATGGTCTCCGCGGGCGAGATCACGGCGCTGCGCTGACGATCAGGCCGGCACCGGCCCCGCGATCACGCCCGAATCCATCAGCGCGCCGATCTGGCCCGAGGCGAGGCCGAGCACGTCGGCCAGCACCTCCTCGGTATGCTGGCCGAGTTCGGGCGCGGGGCGCGGCCGGTCCGGGGCCATCGCGCCGAAGCTGATCGGGGAGGCCGGAACCGGAAAGCGGCCGATGCCCGGCTGGTCGACCGCGTGGAACATCGGATTTTCCGGCGAGAGATCGGGATCCTCGCGCACCGCCTCGGCGAAGCTGCGAAAGACCGACCAGGTCACGCCGGCCGCGTCGAAGGAGCCGGCGAAATCCTCGACGGTCCGCGCCGCGAACCAGGGCCGGAGCAGCGCGGTGATCTCGTCGCGCGCCCGGAACCGCGCGCCTTCCTCGTTGAGATCGAGCCCGAGCCGCGAGCCGAGCGCGGCCATCGGCACGCCGACGCCCGTGACCTTCACGAGGCTCTTCCACTGCCGCCCGGTCAGGCCGATCACCATGACCCGCCGCCCGTCGGCGCAGAGGAAGTCCTGGCCATAGCCGCCATAGAGCGCGTTGCCGTATTTCGGCCGGTCGACCCCGTTCACCACCACCTCGCCGATGATCCCGCAATGGCCGAGCACCGCCGCCGCCACGTCCTTCAGCGCGAGCTCGACCAGTTGCCCGCCGCGCCCGCGCCCGCGGTCCCGCTCGGCGGCGAGCAGGCCGAGCGCGACCATCTGCCCCGCGATCAGATCCCAGGCGGGCAGCACATGGGCGACCGGATCCGCCGATCCCTCCGGCCCGGTCGCCATCGGAAAGCCGAGCGCGGGATTGACCGAGTAATCGACCGCCGGCCCGCCGTCGCGCGTGCCCTTGAGCGAGACCATGATCACGTCCTCGCGCCGCTCGCGCAGGCTCGCGAAGCTCATCTCGCCCCGCGCCGGCAGGTTGGTGATGAAGCAGCCGGCGTCCGGCCCCGGCGCGCAGATGAGTTCGGCGGCGAGTTCGCGCCCGCGCGGATCGGCGACGTCGATCGCGACGGAGCGCTTGCCCTTGTTCATCCCGGCCCAGAACAGGCTCCGCCCGTCCGGCGTGACCGGCCAGCGCGCCGCGTCCATGCCCCCGCCCGGCAGGTCGATCCGGATAACGTCCGCGCCCATCTGCGCGAGCGTCATTCCGGCCGAGGGCACCGCCACGAAGGCGGAACTCTCGACGACCCGCAATCCCCGCAACACGCCCATCTCCATTTCCCCGCGTCCTCGGCCCCGTTTCCCGAAAATTCTGGGCAAAAACCGGGGCGTGCGCCACGCGACATTGGTTCATGAGACTTCGGTTCATGCGACCTCCGGCCGAAGGGACGGATCGCGCGGCGCTCGGGGGCGGGCGGGCTCACTCCCACATGCCGCGCATCCGCGCGGCGAGGTCGCGCCGGGGGCCGGGCGCGGCCCGCGCCTCCTCGGGCGGCGGCGGAGGCCAGGAGCGTTCGGCGAGCCGCGCGACCACCGCGTCGCTCAGGAAGCGCGAGCGCGCGGCATGGACGTGGCGATCGCCGCGCGCCGCCTGGTTGTGGACGTGGAAGCGCGCCGGAACAAGGAGATGCAGCGCGTCCTTCGCGCGCGTCATCGCGACGTAAAACAGCCGCCGCTCCTCCTCGACCCCGGCGCGGGAGCCGGTCGCGAGGTCGGAGGGGATGCAGCCGTCGACGCAGTTCAGCACGAAGACCTGCTTCCACTCCTGGCCCTTGGCGGAATGGATCGTCGAGAGGATCATGTAGTCGTCGTCGAGAAGCGGCGGCCCGGCGAGATCGCCGCCCGCGGCCGGCGGATCGAGCGTGAGCTCGGTCAGGAACCGCGCGCGCGAGGGATAGCCCGCCGCGATCCCCTCGAGCGTTGCGAGATCGGCGATGCGCGCGGGCGCGTCCTCGTGGATGAGCTCGAGCCGCGGCTCGTACCAGGCGCGGAGCGCGGAGAGATCCGCCGGCCAGCCGTGCCCGGCGCGGAGCCCGGCGAAGAGCGCGACGAAATCCGCCCATTCCGCCGCCGCCCGCGCCGGCACCCGCGCGCCCCGGAGCGCCTCCGTCCCGCCGGGCGCCGCGAGCAGCGCCAGCAGCCGCTCGGCGCTCGCGGGGCCGATCCCGGGCACGAGCCGGAGCGCGCGGAAGCCCGAGACCCGGTCGCGCGGGTTCTCCGCGAGGCGCAGGAGCGCCATCACGTCCTTCACATGCGCGGTGTCGAGGAATTTCAGCCCGCCGAACTTCACGAAGGGGATGTTGCGCCGCGTCAGTTCCACCTCCAGCGGCGCGCTGTGCGAGGCGGTCCGGAACAGCGCCGCCTGACCCTTCAGCGCCACGCCCGCCTCGCGCGCCTCCAGCACCCGCTCGCAGACATAGGCCGCCTGCGCCGCCTCGTCGGGCACGCGGATCATCAGGGGCGGCAGGCCGCCTTGCCGCTCCGCCACCAGTTCCTTCGCATACCCCTCCCGCGCCTCGGCGATCACCGCGTTCGCGGCGGCGAGGATCGGCGCGGTGGAGCGGTAGTTGCGGGTCAGCGTCACGATCCGCGCGGGCGGGCTGAAGACCGCGGGGAAATCGAGGATGTTGCGCACCTCGGCCGCGCGGAAGGAGTAGATCGACTGCGCGTCGTCGCCTACCACCGTCACGCCGCGCCCGTCGGGCCGGAGCCCCGCGAGGATCGCCGCCTGGACGCGGTTTGTATCCTGATACTCGTCGATCAGCACATGGTCGAACCGCGCGCCCAGCCCGAGTTCCGGTTCGGCGGCGAGTTCGGCCCAGTAGAGCAGCAGATCGTCGTAATCGAGCACGCCCTGCGCCTGTTTCGCCGCGACATAGGCGGCGAACAGCGCCTTGAGCTCCGCCTCCCATTCCGCGCACCACGGGAAATCGCCAAGCGCCGCGGCCAGCGGCGCGCGCGCGTTGACCGCGCGGGAATAGATCGCGAGGCAGGTGCCCTTGGCCGGGAACCGCTTCGCCATGCGCGAGAACCCGAGTTCGTGCCGGCAGAGGTTCATCAGATCAGCGGAATCCTCGCGGTCGTGGATGGTGAAATCCGGGTCGAGCCCGATCTCGGTCGCCTGTTCGCGCAAGAGCCGCGCGCCGATCGCGTGGAAGGTCCCGGCCCAGGTCAGCCCCTCGGCCAGCGCCTCGGCCTTCTCGCCCATCACCTCGCGCGCGATCCGCCCGACGCGGCCCCGCATCTCCGCCGCCGCGCGGCGCGAGAAGGTCATGAGCAGGATCCGCCGCGGGTCCGCGCCCTCGACGATCAGATGCGCGACGCGATGCGCCAGCGTCATCGTCTTGCCCGACCCCGCGCCCGCGAGCACGAGCAGCGGCCCGTCGCCATGCAGCACTGCCGCCCGCTGCTCGGGGTTCAGCCGGTCGAGATATCCGGGTGTCGAAAGGGCGGCCTCGCTCATGCGGCGCATCTGGCACCGTTTCCGCTTTGTTCGCAAGCCTCGCGCCGTGTCGCGCTTGATTTCGCGCGCGGCGCGGCGCATATGGGGCGCCATGACGCGCCCCTGTCCGATTCCGACCGGCCTCATTCCCCGCTGAACCCAGAGGTTTCGCGGCGCGCTTTCCATTTCCAACTCAGGTCCGATGTGATAGCCCGCCGCGGCACAGCCGCGAGCCGCATGACATGACCGAGATCACGCTCTACAACACCAGGACCCGGAAGAAGGAGCCGCTGGTCCCGATCGACCGGGAGAATGTGCGGATGTATGTCTGCGGCCCCACCGTCTACGACCGCGCCCATATCGGCAACGCGCGCCCCGTCGTCGTCTTCGACACGCTGTTCCGCCTGCTCCGCCACACCTACGGCGCGGATCACGTCACCTATGTCCGCAACTTCACCGACGTGGACGACAAGATCAACAAGCGCGCCGCCGAGACGCTGCTTCCCGGCGAGACGGAACTCGAGGCGATCCGCCGGATCACCGACGAGACCATCGGCTGGTATCACGCCGACATGGACGCGCTCGGCACGCTCCGCCCGACGCAGGAGCCGCGCGCGACCGAGTTCATCGGCGCGATGATCGCGATGATCGAGACCCTGATCGCGAAGGGCCACGCCTACGCCGCCGAGGGCCACGTGCTCTTCGCCGTGGCGAGCTATCCGGAATACGGGGCCTTCGCGAAACGCTCGCTCGACGAGATGCGCGCCGGCGCCCGCGTCGAGGTCGCGCCCTACAAGCGCGACCCGATGGATTTCGTGCTCTGGAAGCCGTCAACGCCCGACCAGCCCGGCTGGGACAGCCCATGGGGCAGGGGCCGCCCCGGCTGGCACATCGAATGCTCGGCGATGAGCTATGAGTTGCTCGGCCCGAGCTTCGACATCCACGGCGGCGGCATCGATCTGGTGTTCCCGCACCATGAGAACGAGATCGCACAAAGCTGCTGCGCGCATCCCGAGGGGCGGTTCGCCAATATCTGGATGCACAACGGCTTCGTAAACGTCGAAGGCGAGAAGATGTCGAAGAGCCTCGGCAACTTCTTCACCGTGCGCGATCTGCTCGACAAGGGCGTGCCGGGCGAGGTGATCCGCTTCGTGCTGCTCTCGACGCACTACCGGCAGCCGATGGATTTCACCGAGGCGAAGATCGAGGAAGCCACCAATACACTCCGCAAATGGGCGGCCTATACCGATGGAATCGATACGGCGGGGCAACCCTGCGAGCGATTCATCGCGGCGCTCGCCGATGATCTGAATACTCCTAAGGCCATCAGCGTTCTTCATGAAATCGCTCGCCAAGATCCGCAAAGGCTGTTCGACGCGGGCCGGTTTCTGGGCTTTGAGATGTGCAACCCCAACCCGGACATTCCGCAGACGTTCTCAACAGAAGCATCGCGCCTACTGGATCGGCTGCTGGAACTGCGGGAGCGTATGCGGGGAGAGAAGAAGTATGCGGAAGCTGACCAGCTTCGAAATGAACTGATGGAAGCCGGGTGGATGGTAGTTGACGGTACCGGATCGCGAAGCGCGGTAGGACGCCCGAATTGGGCGCCCGAACTCGGCGTTCTAGAACGCGAAGCCCTCCGGGAAGATCGCGTCGGGGAGGTGGCAAAGAAATGGCTAGCGCAATGACCCTCTCCCGCCTCACCCTCTACGACACCACCCTCCGCGACGGACAGCAGGCGCAGGGCGTGGATTTCTCCGCCGGGGACAAGGCGCGGATCGCGCAGGCGCTGGATGCGCTCGGGATCGACTATGTCGAGGGCGGCTGGCCCGGGGCGAACCCGACCGACAGCGCCTTCTTCGCCGCGCCGCCCCGGCTCGCCCGCGCGCGGCTCACCGCCTTCGGCATGACCAAGCGCGCCGGGCGCTCGGCGGCGAATGACGAGACGCTGGCCGGCGTGATGAACGCGGGCACGGCTTCGGTCTGCCTCGTCGGCAAGACGCATGACTTCCACGTCACCGCGGCGCTCGGGATCACGCTCGAGGAGAACGTCGCCAATATCGCGGCCTCGGTCGCCCATGTCGCGGCGAGCCGCGAGGCGCTGTTCGACGCGGAGCACTTCTTCGACGGCTACAAGGCGAACCCCGATTACACGCTCGCCTGCCTCAACGCCGCGCTCGAGGGCGGCGCGCGCTGGCTCGTGCTCTGCGACACCAATGGCGGCACGCTGCCGGCCGAGGTCGGGCGGATCGTCGCGGAGGTGATCGCCTCCGGCATCCCTGGCGAGCGGCTTGGCATCCACGCGCATGACGACACCGGGAACGCGGTGGCGATCTCGCTCGCCGCCGTCGACGCGGGCGCGCGGCAGATCCAGGGCACGCTGAACGGGATCGGGGAGCGGTGCGGAAACGCCAATCTCGTCAGCCTGATCCCGACGCTTCTTCTGAAGGAGCCTTACGCGAGCCGCTTCGAGACCGGGATCGCGCGGGACGACCTGCCGAAGCTGATGGGGCTTTCGCGGATGCTCGACGACATCCTGAACCGGGTGCCGAGCCGTTCGGCGCCTTACGTCGGCTCCTCCGCCTTCACGCACAAGGCCGGGCTCCACGCCTCCGCGATCCTCAAGGATCCGACCACCTACGAGCATGTCGCGCCCGAGACGGTCGGCAACGCGCGCTACATCCCGATGTCGGCGCAGGCGGGCCAGTCGAACCTGCGCTCGCGGCTCGCCAAGGCCGGGATCGACGTGCGCGCCGACGATCCGCGGCTCGCGGCGATCCTGACCGAGGTCAAGGCACGCGAGGACCGGGGCTTCTCCTACGACACCGCCGGCGCGAGCTTCGAGATCCTCGCGCGCGAGCTTCTGGGCGAGATGCCGCGGTTCTTCGACGTGGAGCGCTACCGCGTCACGGTCGAGCGCCGCATGGGGCCGCGCGGCGAGCCGGTGACGGTCTCCGAGGCGGTCGTGGTCGCGCGCTTCGGGACCGAGCGGGTGATGAGCGTCTCCGAGAGCCAGGATCCGATCACCCATGCCGACCAGGGGCCGGTCAACGCGCTCTCCCGCGCACTCGGCAAGGATCTCGGGCCGTACCAGCCCTATATCGACGACATGCGCCTCGTCGATTTCCGGGTGCGGATCACCTCGGGCGGCACCGAGGCGGTGACGCGCGTGCTGATCGATTCCGAGGATGGCGACGGGCACCGCTGGTCGACGGTCGGCGTCTCGGCGAACATCGTCGATGCGAGCTTCCAGGCGCTGCGCGACGCGATCCTCTGGAAGCTGATGCGCGACGGCGCGCCGGTCGCGGGCGCCGCGGTCCGCCCGGCGGCCCCGGCGCGCGCGTGAGCGCCGAAAGCCTCGCCGCCGAGGTCGCGCGCGCCGATCCCGACCGGTTCCGCGCGGCGATGACCGCGCCGGCGGCGGCGCGGCCGGCGCTCTTCGCGCTCTACGCCTTCAACCTCGAGATCGCCCGCGCCCCGTTCGTCACCCGGGAGGCGATGATCGCCCAGATCCGCCTGCGCTGGTGGGCCGACGCGGTCGCGGAGATCTACGAAGGCCGGCCGCCCCGCCGCCACGAGGTGGTGGAGCCGCTCGCCGCCGCGATCGCGGCGCATGGCCTGCCGCGCGCGCTCTTCGACGGGATGATCGAGGCTCGCGCGCTCGACATCGATCCGGACGCCCTGGCGGGCCGGCCGATGCTCGACCGCTACATCGCGCATACGGCGGGCCATCTGATGGAACTCGCCGCCCGCGTCCTCGGGGCGCCGGAGAGGGCGCTGCCGGTGGTGCGCGACTACGCCCAGGGCGCGGGGCTCGCCGCCTGGCTCCGCGCGCGGCCGGAACTCGCGGCGCGCGGCCGGCCGGGTCCGGCGGTGGATCCCGGGACGCTGGCGCGCGACGGGCTCGACCTCATCGCCCGCGCCCGCGCCCGCCGGGCCGAGGTGCCGCGCGCGGCCGCGCCCGCGCTGCTCGCGGGCGTGCTCGCCGCGCCGAGGCTCGCCCGCGCGGCGCGGGGCGAGGAGATGGAACTGCCGGAGGTTCGCGCCCGCGCGACGCTGCTCCTGCGCGGGCTCTCGGGCCGCTGGTAGCTCAGGCGCGCGGCGGCGCCCGGCGCGCCTCCGGCGAGAGCACGAGCCAGATGAGCGCCCCGCCCGCGAGCGCGAGCATCGGGATCATCGCGAGATTGACCGCGTGCCAGCCCTGGACCGGGTCGCCCGCGACGCAGTTCATCAGCCCGCCCGAGGCGAGCGAGGCGAGGCCCACCATCGCGAAGACCGCGAAATCGTTCATCCCCTGCGCCCGCCCGCGCTCCTCCGGGCGATAGGCGGTGGCGAGCATGGTCGTCGCGCCGATGAAGCCGAAGTTCCAGCCGAGCCCGAGCAGGACGAGCGCCGCGAAGAACCGCGGGAGTTCGACCCCGCTCAGCCCCATCGCGCCGGCGCCGGCGAGGATCAGGAGCCCGATGGCAACGATCCGCTCGGCGCCGAACCGCGCGATCAGCGCGCCGGTGAAGAAGGAGGGCACGAACATCGCGAGCACATGCGCGCTCACCACGTCGGCGGCGTTCGCCGTCGTGAAGCCGCAGCCGACGATGGCGAGCGGGGTCGAGGTCATCACGAGGTTCATGAGCGCGTAGGAGACCATCGCGCAGATCATCGCGACCACGATCCTCGGCTCGCGCAGCAGTTCACCATAGCTCCGCGCGCGGGGCGCGTCGGGACGCGGCGGCGCGGGACGGGGGCTGTCGAGCAGCCGGAACACCCAGACGCCGGCGAGATTGAGCAGGATCGCCGCGACATAGGCGCCCGCGAAGGGGACGGGCGCGAGCGCGTCGCTGAAATGGCGCACGATCTGCGGCCCGACGATGGCCGAGGCGAGACCCGCGGCCATGGTCCAGGAGATCGCCTTCGGCCGGAAGCTCTCGCTCGCCCCGTCCGAGGCGGCGAATCGGTAGAAGCCCTGGGCGGACATGTAGACCCCGACCAGCGCCGAGCCGAGCAGGAAGAGCGCGAAGGAGCCGAGCACGAGGCCGAGCGCGCAGAAGGCGGCGCCGAGCCCGCCCCCGAGCGCGCCGAGCGCGAAACCGAGCCGCCGCCCCCGCCGCTGCATCAGGTTGGCGAGCAGCGGCGCGGTCAGCATCGAGCCGAAGACGGTGAGCGAGACCGGCAGCGTCGAAAGGCAGCGGCTCGGGCTCAGCATCTGCCCGGCGAGCCCGCCGAGGATGAAATGCACCGGCATCTGGCTGCCGAGCACGACCTGCGCCGCGGCGAGAACCGCGACGTTGCGCCGCGCGCGGCGATCGTCGATCCGGGGCGGGGGGGAGGTCGGCGCGTCCATGCCACCTCCTAGCGCGCGCCCGGGCCGTTTCCAAGCCGCGAGAAGGGCCCTCCGGGCGGGGGCGCCGCGTCGGGCGTTCCGTGCGTGGCAAGGCCGTGCCCGCGGCGCGCTTCGGGACCTTCGCCTCTCAGGGCGCCCCACCGGAACCGCCGCGCCGCGCCCGCCGGCTGTTCGGGCCGCCGGGTGCCCGGCCCGTCCGCGGCTGGCTTCTTCCCCCGTTTCATATGGGCATGAAATCTATCGGGCAGTCCGCGCCGGCCCGAAGGGCCGGAGCGAGGGGCCCCGCCAACAGGCGGGGAGAAACCGACTCCGGCCAAAGGGCCGTCCACCGTGCCCGCCGGAGGCGGGCGCGCCCAGCGCCCCCGCGCTCAGTACCCCTGCGCCCTGTCCACGCGGTAGAGCAGCGCCTCGCCGTCCTGATCGCGGCGGATGTTGAGCGCGATCGTCTCGGAGGCGGTGTCGGCGCGCGTCTCGGCGCCCACATGCGGTGTGACCGTGATCCGGGGATGGCGCCAGAACGGATGTTCGGGCGGGAGCGGCTCGACGCGGAAGACGTCGAGCGTCGCATGGGCGAGTTGGCCCTCGTCGAGCGCGTCGATCAGCGCCTGGTCGTTCACGACGCCGCCCCGGCCCGGATTGATGAGGAAGGCGCCGCGCGGCAGCATGGCGAGCGTGCGCCGGTTCAGCAGGTTCTCCGTCGCGGCGGTGCCCGGCAGGAGCGAGATCAGGATCTCGGTTCGCGCCAGCAGCGCCTCGAGCCCTTCCTCGCCGGAATGGGCGGGGATCCGGCTCTCCTCCCTCGGGCGGCGGCTCCAGCCCTCGACCTGGAAGCCGAGATCGCCGAGCGCCAGCGCGACGTCGCCGCCGAGCGCGCCGAGACCGAGGATCCCGACGCGCCGGTCGCGCGCCAGCGGCGGCACCACCTCGTTGCGCCAGACCCCGTCCTGGCCGAGGATATGCGCGTCCATGCCGAGGTGGTAGCGCAGCACGTGCCCGGTCACGTATTCGATCATGCCCTGTGTCAGGCTCGGATCGACCATCCGGCAGAGCGGCGCGGTCAGCGTCGGATTGCCGAGCGCGCGTTCCACCCCGGCCCAGAGGCTGAGGACGGCGCGCAGCTTCGGGAAGCCGGCGTAATCGGTCACCGGCCCCTCCGGGTGCCAGATCACGTATTCGGCGCCCCCCGCCGCTTCGGGATCGCGGATCAGCGCGATCTCGAGCTCCTCGGTCTCGAAGGCGCGTTCCAGATGGGGGATGTATTCCGCCGCGACCGCCTCGGGCGCGGAGATCAGTACCTCGATCGGCATGTTTCGTGTCAGCCTCTCTCGCGTGGCCTGTGGACATGCGCGCTCTGCGCGAGGCCGAAGGCGGCGAGCAGGACCAGCATCGCCGATCCCCCGTAGGAGACCAGCGGCAGCGGCACGCCGACCACCGGCATCAGGCCCATGACCATAGCCATGTTGACGGCGAAGAACAGGAAGAAAGTCGCGCCGATCCCGCCGGTCAGGAGCGCGCCGAACCGGTCGCGGTTGGCGATCGCGCTCTGGACGCAGAAGAGGATGACGAGCGTGAAGAGGATGAGAAGCGCCAGCGTGCCGAGAAAGCCGAATTCCTCGGCGAGCGTCGTGAAGATGAAGTCCGTGTGCTTCTCGGGCAGGAAATTGAGCCGGCTCTGCGTGCCCTGCATGAAGCCGCGCCCCGCGAGCCCGCCGGAGCCGAGCGCGATTTTGGCCTGGGTGATGTGATAGCCGGTGCCGAGCGGGTCCCGGCCCGGGTCGAGGAAGGTGTCGATCCGGTTGAACTGGTAGTCGCGCAGGAGCTGCCAGTCGGTGCCGCGCGATCTCAGCACCAGCGTGACGAGCCCGGCGGCGGCGGCGGCGGCGGTCGCGAAATACCAGATCGAGACGCCGGCGAGGAACATGACCGCCGCGCCTCCGGCGAGCAGCATGATCGAGGTGCCGAGGTCGGGCTGCGTCATGACGAGCGCGACCGGCGCGAGGATGAGCGCGAGCGGCGGGACCATCCAGAGCGGGCGCGAGACCTTGCCCGGATCGAGCCGGGCGTAATAGGCGGCGAGTACCATCACGAGCGAGATCTTCATCATCTCCGAGGGCTGGAGCACGATGAAGCCGAGGTTGATCCAGCGCTGCGCGCCCATGCCGACATGGCCCGCCGCCTCGACATAGAGGAGCAGCGCGAAGGAGCCGAGATAGGCGAGCGGCGAGACGAGCTTCCAGAAGCGGATGTCGATCATCGCGATCACCAGCATCACGCAGAGCCCGAGCGCGAAGCGGATCATCTGCGCCCGCGCCCAGGGATCGAGGGAGCCGCCGGCGACGGAATAGAGCATCATGAAGCCCATGCCCGCCACCGCGGAGAGCAGCAGGACCAGCGGCCAGTGCACCGCGAGGAGCTTCGCCGCGCCGCGGGGGGCGCCCGTGCCGCGCGCGCTCATGCGCGGTCCCGCGTCCCGGCGGCGGGCGGCGCGGCCTCGGCGGCGGGCATCCGCGCGCGTTGCTCCCCGATCGACTTGCGCTGCTCGGGCGGATAGGCCTCGAGCGGCGGCTCGCCGCCGCAGAGCGCGTAAAGCAGGATGTCGCGCGCGATCGGCGCCGCGACCGCCGAGCCGCCGCCGCCATGCTCGACGATCTGCGCGATCGCGTAGCGCGGCTTGTCATAGGGCGCGAAGGCGATGAAGAGCGCGTGGTCGCGCCGGTTCCAGGGCAGTTGCTCGTTCTTCGTGACGCCGCGGGCGCGTTCCGCGGCGGTGATGACGCGGACCTGGCTCGTCCCGGTCTTGCCGGCCATCAGCATCGCCGGATCCGCGATGCGCGAACGATAGGCCGTGCCCTCGTTCGAGACGGCGAACATGCCGTTCCGCACCGCCTCGAGATGGCGCGGGTCGAGGCCGAGCGATTTCGGCGGCTCGAAGGGCAGGTCCACGCCGCCGATCGCCCTGACGAGGCGCGGCGCCACCTCGGTCCCGGTCGCGACGCGCGCCGCCATCACCGCGAGCTGGAGCGGCGAGGCGAGCGTGTAGCCCTGGCCGATCCCGTAGTTGAAACTGTCGCCCACGGTCCAGCTTTCCTTCCGCGTCTCGGCCTTCCAGGCGCGGTCGGGCATCAGCCCGGCGGTGACGGCGGGCAGCGGCAGGTCGTGGCGGTAACCGAGGCCGAGGCGGCGCGCCATCGCGGCGATCGCATCGGCCCCGGTCCGCCGCGCGACCTCGTAGTAGTAGCAGTCGCAGGATTGCGACAGGCTCTTGCGCAGGTCGACCGAGCCGTGGCCGCCGTGCTTCCAGCAATGGAAGCGGCGGTTGCCGAGCTGGGTGAACCCGGCGCAATGCACCCGGTCGCCCGGCGCGATCGTCCCCGCGGCGAGCGCCGCGAGCGCCACGACAGGCTTGAAGGTCGAGCCGGGGGGATAGGCGCCCGCCACCGTCTTCGCCGCGAGCGGGCGGTATTCGTCCTCGAGCAGGCTGTTCCATTCCGCGACGCCGATGCCGAAGACGAAGCTGTTCGGATCGAAGCCGGGGGCGGAGGCGAGCGCGACGATGTCGCCGTTCGTCACGTCGATCACCGCCGCCGCGGCGCTCTCGCCCTCCATTCGCCGCATCGCATAGCTCTGCAGCCCCTCGTCGAGGGTGAGCGCGACGTCCTGGCCCGGCGTGCCCTCGGCCCGGCCGAGTTCGCGCATCACCCGGCCGGCGGCCGAGACCTCGATCCGGAGCGTGCCCGCCTCTCCCCGGAGCGTGTCCTCCATCCGCTGCTCGACCCCGGTCTTGCCGATCTGGAACCGCGGGATCCGCAGCACCGGGTCGGGATCCTCGATCTTCGCGAGATCGCTCTCCGAGACCGGCCCGACATAGCCCACCACATGCCCGGTATCGCGGCCGAGCGGATAGGAACGGCTGAGCCCGACCTCGGCGACGACGCCCGGCAGGACGGGGGCGTTGGCCGAGATCCGCGCGACATCCTCCCAGGTCAGATGCTCGGCGATCACCACGGGCACGAAGGCGCTGTGCGTCGCGATCTCGCGCAGCGCGCGCTCGCGCGTCTCGGCGTCGATCGGGATGATCCGGCCGAGCCGGTCGAGGATCGCCGGCGGGTCGCCGGCCTGTTCGCGCACGAGTGAGACGCGGTAGTTGCGCCGGTTGATCGCGAGCGGCACGCCGGCGCGGTCGGTGATCGTGCCGCGCGCCGGCGGGATCAGGCGCAGGTTGATGCGGTTCTCGTCGGCCAGCATCGCGTAATGCTCGTGCTGGCGCACCTGCAGGTCGCGCATCCGCCAGCCGAGCACGCCGACGACGCCGAGCTGGACCCCGAGCAGCATCAGCGCCCGCCGCGTGATCCGGGGGGGCGGCGCCGCGCTCATCGCGTCCCGCTCCGCGCCGGGCGCTGGCCGAGCAGCCAGCCGACCCCGAGCGCGACGAAGGGATAGGCGAGCACCGTCGCGACGACATGGCCGCGCAGCGCGGCGAGGCCGGGGCCGAGGGTGAGCCGCTCGGCCAGCGCCGTCGCGAGAATCGTCGCCGCGAAGGCCGCGGCCGCGAACAGCCATTCGCGGGGCGGGGACCAGCCGCGCGCGGCCCCGTCCGGGGCGCGGAAGATCTCGCTGGCGATCAGCAGCCCGAGCGCGCCGAGGCCCGGCGGGCGCGACAGCATCAGATCGGCGAGGAGGCCGAGCCCGACGATGACCGCCGCGGGCGCCGCGTCGGGCGCGCGCGCGACGAAGGCGAGCACGAGGCACCAGAGCAGATCCGGCATCGCCGCGCCGCTGCCGGGCGCGACGGGCACGAGCGGCGCGTGGATCGCGACGATCCCGAGGAGCGGGAGCAGCGCGCGGCGGGACCAGCGACCGGACCTCATCGTCCGGTCTCCGCGGCGGCGGTGTGCGCGTTCTCGGACGCCGCCGGCGCCTCCGGTTGGCGCGGCCCGATCAGTCCGCCGGGCTCGGTCACCATCGGGACCGGCGCGCGGCGCAGCAGCCGGACGAAGGCGAGCCCGGCGTAATCCGCCGCCAGCCCGACCCGCGGCCGCCCGTCCGCGGTCCGCGTGACCCTGCCGACCAGCACGTCGGCGGGGAAGATCCCGCCGTCGCCCGAGGTCACGACGCGGTCGCCCGGATGGATCGCCTCGGCCTGGTCGAGGAAGTCGAGCACCGGCGCGCCGGTCATGTCGCCGCTCAGGATCGCGCGCCCGCCGGAGGGCAGGATCGTGACCGGCACCCGGCTCGAGGAATCGGTCAGGAGCAGCACCCGGGCCGAGCGTTCCGCGACGCCCGCGACGCGCCCGACCAGCCCGAGCCCGTCGACCGCCGCCGCGCCGTCGCCCACCCCGTCCGCCGTTCCGACGTTGATCGTGACCGAGCGCTGGAACGGCCCGCCCGCGTCGGCCATCACCTCGGCGGTGACGAAGCTGATCCGGGGATTGAGCCGCACGCGGTTGAGCGCCAGCAGCCGCGCGTTCTTCTGCTCGAGCTGCAGCGCCATTTCGCGCCAGCCCTGCATCCGCTGAAGCTCGCGCCGGAGCTCCTCGTTCTGCTCGTGCACCCGCGCGTAGGAGCGCAGGTCGGAGACCATCCGCGTCGCGGAGGCGAGGGGGCGGATCGTCCAGTCGAAACTCGGCGCGAAGGCGTCGATGAGGCTGGCGCGGAACTGCTCGACACGGAGGTTGTCGACGCGCCAGAGCAGGAACAGGCCGATCATCAGCGCCGCCGCGATCCCGAGCAGGATCCGCCGCAACCCGCGCAGATAATCCGGTGATGCCTGTTTCTGGAGCGCCACGCCAATCCTGCCTCAGCGGAGGCCTCGCGTCGGGAGCGGCCGGGGCGACCCGCCGTTCCCGCCGCGCTCAGCCACCGAAGTCTATCACATGGGAAAGCTGCTTTTCAAATTCCAGCGACTTGCCGGTGCCGATCGCGACGCAGTTGAGCGAGTCGTCCGCCACCGTGATCGCAAGCCCCGTCTGCTCGCGGAGCGCGAGGTCGAGATCGCCGAGCAGCGCGCCGCCGCCCGTCAGGATCACGCCCCGGTCGACGATGTCCGCCGCGAGATCGGGCGGCGTCTGCTCGAGCGCGACCATCACCGCCTCGACCATCGTATGCACCGCCTCCGCCAGCGCCTCGGCGATCTGGCCCTGGCTGATCTCGATCTCCTTCGGCACGCCGTTCAGCAGGTCGCGCCCGCGCACCTCCATCCGCTCGCCCCGGCCATCGTCGGGCATGCGCGCGGTGCCGATCGTCATCTTGATCTTCTCGGCGGTCGACTCGCCCACGAGGAGATTGTGATGCCGGCGCAGGTAGCTCACGATCGCCTCGTCCATCCGGTCGCCGCCGACGCGGACGGAGCGCGCATAGACCACGTCGCCGAGCGAGAGCACCGCGACCTCGGTCGTGCCGCCGCCGATGTCGACGACCATGTTGCCGGTCGGCTCGGTGATCGGCAGGCCGGCGCCGATGGCCGCGGCGATCGGCTCCGAGATGAGCCCGGCCTTGCGCGCGCCCGCGGCCATCATGCTCTCGCGGATCGCGCGCTTCTCGACCGGGGTGGCGCCGTGAGGGACGCAGCAGATGATCTTCGGCTTGCCCCATCCGCGGCGATGCACCTTGCGGATGAAGTACTTGATCATCTCCTCGGCGACGTCGAAATCGGCGATCACCCCGTCGCGCATCGGCCGGATCGCCTGGATCGAGCCCGGCGTGCGGCCGAGCATCAGCTTCGCATCCTCGCCGACCGCGAGCACGGTCTTCTTGCCGTCCTTCACGTGGAAGGCGACGACCGAGGGCTCGTTCAGCACGATGCCCTTGCCCTTGACGTAGATGAGCGTGTTCGCCGTGCCGAGGTCGATCGCCATATCGGAGGAAAACCAGCCGCCAAACATCCGTGATCCGCCTTCGCCTGCCTCGGGAGTGTTCTCGTTGGCCGCCTTGGGCGCGGCTCATCCGCTTATAGGGGGCGGGCGCGAGGGGCGTAAAGCGGGGAGGGGGCCGATGGGCGCCGCGGCGCGGGCGAGATACAACTTTCGCGCGAGTGTGTGGCGTGGGCGCAACGGCGTCGGATCTAGGGCATTCCACTACGAGTTGGGTCGCCAATCCAGCGTACAATTCTGTTCAAGAATTCCCAAACATCATCTTCGCCAGGTTGAACGTACGCCGGATCTGCGGGATCGCTCCCCAGCATCTCAAGAGCTGCTACCGACCAATCGGTCTTCTTCCCCGGTATCCGCAGGTGAGGGAGCCAGCTTTCAAGTTCTCCATTGGGCACCGGAAATATTCCATAGTGTTCAAGATCAGTAAATAAACGTAGAGCAGCGTCACGATCTTGGGCATCAAGGCAATTGACGCCGCCATCTGTTTTCATATTTCGTCCTGAATTCTCAAATACCGACCTAATGGAAGATCGTAGTTGACCATAGCCATTATGGAGAGCTTCCGGGATGTTGGCCGCCTTCATCCAATTTGTCCAATTTTGCCCGCCGTCCGTCACAATGTCGATGTCAGAGATGGCCGCCGCCGGAACGCCAAATTCCCTTAGAGGACCCATAATATCCCTAATGGTATGCTTATTTTGAGCATTTACGAATAAAATTGAGGGTAAATTCATTATTTTGTTAGAAAGTCGATAATATATTTCAGCATAAAATGCTCTGTCATTATCAGACTCACATATCACTACCCCGTCGTGAAACAGGCCTGATATGACATTAGAACTGCGTATGAGGGGACGACGAAAGAAGTTTTTTAATCGGATAGGATCAAGGGTTCGACCCCGTGACTTTCCGTCGGAGAATTCTAATCTTACAACACGAACCGCCGGCGAACCCTGCACGCAACCTAGAAGAAAATCGGCGCTATGGGTGGATGCCACCATCGTAGCGGCCCGTTCGCTTATTAACGCTGCCAGACTTTTTCCTAGTTTTCGTGCCAGCGGAGGATGAAGAAATGCCTCTGGCTCATCAACTAGTACCGTATGGTACTCTCCGGAGCAGACTGCCGTCACAATGCCTGTGAAAGCCTGAACGCCATCGCTGGTCTCTTTGATGTGAAGTGCATTCTTGTAAAATTCCCGCATTTTTACATTGAGAGACTGTTCATCTTTTGGCGGTTTGACTCGCGAAAGGCGGATGCGCATCTGTCCGAGATTGGTTGGATCAATAACGAACCACATGCCAAATGCGTCTTTGATGATTTGGCGCACCTTGCGCCGTACTTCATCGTTGACAAAGAGGTTTGTCAGAATATTCTGTGGTGCGCGAAGAATATCCCCGGCGCTTCGATCGCTTGTCAGATCAAATCGTGATCTTCCATCCAAAAGCGTAACGCCCCAGCGATAGTAATATCTTGCCATCCAAGATGCATTGGCCGCTCCCGCAGCAGTATAATATAATTCCTCTCTGTTTACTTGCGTGTAATCTTGTTCACCAGATAGACTTATACCGCCTAAAATAACATAACCTGCTCGTACATTACTTGGGGAAAAGATCGACATCTTTTCCAATGTGCTATCAATCTCGCCTGACGACGGCCAATGAAGCGAAAATTCTTTTAGCAACATTCTTTTTCGATCAGTGTCTGCGTACAGACTTGCAATTTCGCGAAGAATTAAACTCTTACCAGCATTATTTGGCCCAACAAAGATCGTTACTCCATTCATCGGAAGATGTATGTCGTCGTTTTCGGTAAACTGTAATGTGATGGATTCTAGCAATTAATTTAATCTTTCGAACCGGCGGTCGGGATCGACGCAGAATAAGCTTGGCCCCGGCTCATCACCGGGGCCGCCGCCCTCACACCACCACGGCCTCCGGCGCGGTCTTCGTCCGCCGCACCATCAGCCGGTTCACCGCGTTCACATAGGCGCGGACCGAGGCGACGATCGTGTCGGTGTGCGCCGACTGGCCCGTGGAGATCTTGCCGTCCTCCTCGAGCCGCACGCTCACCGTGGCCTGCGCGTCGGTGCCCTCGGTCACCGCGTGCACCTGATAGAGGTTGAGCCGCGCCTCGTGGGGCACGAGCTTGCGAACCGCGTTGAAGGCCGCGTCCACCGGGCCGTCGCCGGTCGTCTCGGCGCGATGCTCCACCCCGTCGATCGTGAGCACGAGATCGGCGGTCTGCGGCCCCTCGGTGCCGCAGATCACGCGGAGCGACTTCACCTGGATCCGGTCGTTCGCCGCGTTGGTGCCGGTGTCCTGCATGAGCGCGATCAGGTCGTCGTCGTAGACTTCCTTCTTGCGGTCGGCGAGTTCCTTGAAGCGCACGAAGACGTCGGCCAACTGGTTGTCACCGACCTCGTAGCCGAGTTCGCGCAGCTTGGAGCGGAGCGCCGCGCGGCCCGAATGCTTGCCCATGACGAGCGAGGTGGCGTTGAGCCCCACGTCCTCCGGCCGCATGATCTCGAAGGTCTCGGCGTTCTTCAGCATGCCGTCCTGGTGGATGCCGCTCTCGTGCGCGAAGGCGTTCTTGCCGACGATCGCCTTGTTGTACTGCACCGGGAAGCCGGAGACGGTCGCGACCACGCGGCTCGCGTTCATGATCTTCGTCGTGTCGACGCCGGTCGAGTAGGGCATGATGTCGTGCCGGACCTTCATCGCCATCACGACTTCCTCGAGCGCGGTATTGCCCGCCCGCTCGCCGAGGCCGTTGATCGTGCATTCGATCTGGCGCGCCCCGGCCTCGACCGCGGCGAGGGAGTTCGCCGTCGCCATGCCGAGGTCGTTGTGGCAATGGGTCGAGAAGACCACCTCGTCGGCGCCCGGCACGCTCTCGATGAGCATCCGGATCAGCGCCGCGCTCTCGCGGGGCGCGGTGTAGCCGACCGTGTCGGGGATGTTGATCGTGGTGGCGCCCGCCTTGATCGCGATCTCGACCACGCGGCGGAGATAGTCGTGCTCCGTCCGCGTCGCATCCATCGGCGACCACTGCACGTTGTCGCAGAGGTTGCGGGCGTGCGTCACCGTGTCGTGGATCCGCTCGGCCATCTGGTCCATGTCGAGATTCGGGATCGCGCGATGCAGCGGCGAGGTGCCGATGAAGGTGTGGATGCGCGGCCGCCTCGCGTGGCGCACGGCTTCCCAGCAGCGGTCGATATCGGCGAAATTCGCGCGGGCGAGGCCGCAGATCACCGCGTTCCGCGCGACCGAGGCGATGCGCGAGACCGCCTCGAAATCGCCCTCCGAGGCGATCGGGAAACCCGCCTCGATGATGTCGACGCCCATCTCGTCGAGCAGCGTGGCGATCTGGAGCTTCTCCTCGAGCGTCATCGTCGCGCCCGGCGACTGCTCGCCGTCGCGCAGCGTAGTGTCGAAGATGAGGACGCGGTTCCGGGTGTCGCTGGAATCGCTGGCGGGGGTACGGGCTTCGGTCATGCCGGTGCTCCTTTTGGGAGGTCGTCTCGGATCTGTGGTTTGCTTCGCGGCGCCGGGGTCTCGATATCCTCTGAGCGCGCGCGCCGACCGGGCGTGCTCAGAGGCCGCTAAGCAGCAGAAGGAGGGCGCCCCGGGCATGGCCCGCGCCTTCGAGTCCTTCCGAGATCCATCCCATCCGCGTCATGGGCGCGGACTATAGGCGGGGCGGCCGGCGGTTGAAAGGGTGAAAATCGCCCCCGCGTGGACTGCGTCGCCGGGCGCGGACGCGCGACCAAAAAAAGCGCCCGGAAAATCGCCCGGGCGCGAAGTCGGAACGAGGGACAGTGAGACGAGGCAGGGCAGTTCCAAGGCACGCTGCCTCACCACCCGATGTAGGATGCGCCGGCTTCCCTTAAAGGGGAGTGAAGCAAACGTGATCGCGGGGAGAGCTTTACTTCGCCCGGCCCCGCGTCGCGGCGTAGAGCGCGACCGCCGCCGCGTTCGAGACGTTGAGCGAGCCGAAGGCTCCCGCGGCCGGGATCCGCGCCAGGCGGTGGCAGAGCTTCGTCGTGAGTTCCCGCATCCCCGGCCCCTCGGCGCCGAGCACGAGCGCGAGCGGCTGGCGCTCCAGCCCCGCCACCGCCGCGTCGAGCGTGAGTTCCGCCGCGCCGTCGAGGCCGATGACCGCGTAGCCCATTTCGGTCAGCGCGCCGATCGCATTGGCGAGGTTCGGCACGCGCAGGTAGGGCTGGCGCTCCAGCGCGCCGGAGGCGGTCTTGGCGAGCGCGCCGGTCTCGGGCGCCGAATGCCGGTGCGGCGCGATCACCGCCCGCGCGCCGAAGACCTCCGCCGAGCGCAGCACCGCGCCGACGTTGTGCGGATCCGTCACCCGGTCGAGGAGCAGCACGACCGGCGCCCCCTCCCTCGGCGCGCAGACCTCCGAGACCGAGCCCCAGTCGAGCGGCTCGACCTCGAGCGCCGCGCCCTGGTGGACCGAGGCGGGATCGAGCGGCGCGTCGAAGCGGCGCGGATCGGCGATCCGGGGCTCCATCCCGCTCGCGGCGATCTCGGGGCCGAGCTTGTCGGCGGCGTTGCGCGTCAGGACGAGCTGGCGCCGCTTGCGGCCGGGGTTGGCGAGCGCGTCGCGCACCGCGTGCAGGCCGAAGAGCCAGACGCTTCCGCCCGCGTCCGCGCGCCGCGCCCGTTCCTTCTCGATCGTCCAGGCGGGTTTCTTCGCCACTCTGCCCTCGCTCCGCGCAAGCGGTCCCCGGTGCGGGCCATGCCGGCCCCGGCGACGCGGATAGCAAGTCCGCGGGGGCGGATGCAAGGAGAGCGGGCGGGACCGGCCCTCAGGCGGCCGGAAGCGGCGGGGGCGCCGGCCGGGCGGTCGACCGCCTGACGGCGAGTTCGAACGGAAGGGCCAGGTGCCGGACGGGTCCGCCCTCGAGCACGATGCGCGTGGCGGCGCGGCCCTTCTCGAAGGCCGGCGTCCGCGCGACGGAGAGCGGTGGGCCGGAGCGCTCCTCCTCCTCGGCCCCCACGCCGAAGCTGATCACCGACAGCGCGGCGGGCACGTCGATGCCGCGCCCGCGGGCCTCCTCGAGCACGGCGAGCCCGAGATGCCCGGACAGGCAGATGATCCCGGTGGCGGCGGGCGCGCGGTCGAACAGGAGGGCGAGGCCGCCCCGCGCCAGCGCCTGCTCGCGCGTGAAGCCCGAGGCTTCGATGATCGGCACGTCGTCCATCGAGAGCCCCGCCGCGTGGACCGCGTCCGCGATCCCGGAGAGGCGGGCGGAGGTGGTGTAGCGGAAGCGCTCCCCCAGGATCCGCTCCGCGCAGACGGAGTCGTGGCGCACCGAGGGCCGGTCGTCGTAGAGCGGGGCGACGATGGCGAGGCGGCGATGGCCGAGTTCCAGCAGATGCCGCGCCGCGAGCCTGCCGCCCGCCCGGTCCTCGGCGCGGACCGAACTCACTTCCGGCCCGGCGTCGTGATCGACCACCACGGCGGGCAGGCCGCGGCTGAGGACGGGGAGGAGGGATCCGGCCTGCTCGGCGCCCAGGATGACGAACCCGTCGACGAGGGCGGAGCGCGCGCCGCATGTCCGGCTTCCGTCCGCGCCGGAGATGATCGAGAGGGCGATGCCCCGCTCCTCGCAGAGGCTCGCCGCGCCGGCGAGGAAGCGCCGGACCGACGCGTTCTCGAGCGCGTTCGAGATCCCCGCCGCGCCGGGGAGCACGACCCCGAGCGCGTTCATCCTGCCGGAACTCAGCATCCGCCCCCTGGGATCCGGGCCGCGGTAGCCGAGGTCGCGCACCGCCTTCTCGACCCGCGCGCGGAGCGCGGGCATCAGCAGTTCCGGCCGGTTGAAGGCATTCGAGACCGTCGCCTTCGATACGCCCGCGGCCTCGGCCACGTCCTGCATGGTAACGGTCTTCATCGGCGGGTCCCGCGCCCCTCAGCGTCGATCCCCAGTGTTACCAAGCCCGTGAACCGGTTCAAGCATTTGTTGACACCCCTCGGGCGGGGGTTCATCCTGCTTTTTGAACCGGTTCATTTTGTCATTTTCGACCGAATCATTTGATGACCAGCCAGAGGGAAAGCAGTCATGCGTCAGTGTATCGCCATCGTCGTGACGCTCTCCGCGCTCGCCAGCGCGGCGCCCGTCCTCGCCACCGAACCGTCACTCGTCTCGAGCGCCGGCCTGACGCCCGAGCAGGCCCAGGGGATGACGCTCAACGAGATCGCCGCGATGAAGTTCAACCGCGGCCGGTCGCCTCAGGACCAGATCCCCGTCGGGGCTTCGGGTCCGGTGACCAGCATGGCCTTCCAGGACCAGGTCGACGCCTCCGGCCGCGCCGGTCTGGTCGCCGCCGCCGGCCTGACGCCGGAGCAGGCGCAGGGCATGACGCTGAACGAGATCGCCGCGGCGAAGTTCAACCGGAACCAGTCCATGCAGGACCGGATCCCGACCGGAACGCCGGGCGCCGTGTCCAGCATGGCCTTCCAGGACTCGATCGACGTCTCCAGCCACTACCACCTGATCCGCGCCGCCGGCCTGACGCCGGAACAGGCGCAGGGCATGACGCTCAACGAGATCGTGCACATGATCTCGCCCGACTGAGGCCGGGCGCTCGGCGAAACACGCATCCGGGCGGACAAGGCCCGGATGCCGGGGCTCCGTTCAGGGCAGGGGAACGGGCGCGTTCTCCGGGCTGGGGGTGAGACCGGCGGATCGTTCGCGGTGGATTTCCGCGACCGCCGCCGAGATGACCTCCAGCCGCCGGGACGGGTCGGGATGGCTCGACATCCGCGACGGACTTCCCCGCCGCGCCGCCGCCCGCCGGAAGATCTCCGCGCCCTTCTCCGGCGCGTAGCCGGACCGTTCCGCGATGAAGGCGCCGATCCAGTCGGCCTCGAGTTCCAGCGCGCGCGCGCGCTCCAGCCGGGTGGACCGGTCTCCCCCGGTCGAACCCCCGGCCTTCGCGTCGGCCGCGCCGAGAAGGAACGCCTCCGCCGAGGCGGGATCGTTCGCGCGGGCGATGTGGCCGGCCACGTGATGCGCCGCCTCGTGGGCGAGCACGGTGGCGATCTCGTCGTCGTCGCGAAGCTGCGCGAGAAGGCTGCTGGTCAGCGTGATCGTGGGCCGGCCATCGGCGGATCTGGACTGGAACGCATTGGGCGGCGCGGCGGGGTCGACCGCCAGGACAAAGTCGAAATCGCAGGATCCGGGCCGCGCCGGACCCGTCCGTTCGGCGCAGACCGATTTGGTCGCGGCCTCGACCCGGGCCGCCACCCGGCCGAAATCGGCCCTGGACCGCGTGGGATAGGCCGATGCCGGCGCCGCGGCCTCGGGCGCGGCGGCCGTCGGCCCGCCGTAGCCCTGGGCGCCGCAGCCCGCCACGAAGATGCACAGAACGAGGGAAGAGGCGCGCGCCCGGATCGTCGCGATCGTCGTCATGCAGGCCAACTCGGGGAATTCTCCTTTCGGGAAGCGAAACCCAGGCAGTCAGTCCGAACGGCCGCCCTGGGCGACCCGAAGAGGGGAAACAGGCGATCGCCTACGTGTATCGACGCTTCCTGTCAAGACTTTTCTGTGACCGCGGCGCAAGAGACCGTTTCCGCGCGAGGCGGATGAGGGGGGCGGATGAAGCCGCGCTCAGGGTCTCTCCGCGGGATCCGTTGCCCGGCGACTGGTGGAGGGGGCTGGATTCGAACCAGCGTAGGGTTGCCCCGACGGATTTACAGTCCGTTGCATTTGACCGCTCTGCCACCCCTCCGAGGATGTCGCGGAAGCTCGCTTCCGGCGCGGTGGAGGCCAAATAGGCCAGCCGCGCCGGGGCGTCAACAGGGAAAGCCGCGCTTTCCGATGCCAATGTGCCGGTCGACTTCCGGCCGGGCATCGCCGATGGTCCGGTCCGCCGGGCAGGCGCCCGGAACGTGGCAAGGCGGAGGCGGGCGATGAAGCTCTTGAGGGTCGGAGCGAAGGGGGAGGAGCGGCCGGGGATGCTCGACGCGGGCGGGCTCATCCGCGATCTCTCGGGCGTGGTCGGCGACATCGCGGGGCACACGCTCTCCGACGACGGGCTCGACCGGCTGCGCGGCCTCGATCCGGTGCTCCTGCCCGAGATCCCGGCTGGAACGCGGATCGGGCCCTGCGTCGGCCGGGTCGGCAAGTTCATCTGCATCGGCCTCAACTATTCCGACCACGCCGCCGAGACCGGCTCGAAGGTGCCGAGGGAGCCGATCGTCTTCATGAAGGCGACGAGCGCGATCTGCGGCCCGAACGATCCGGTCTACATCCCGCGCGGCGCGGAAAAGACCGACTGGGAGGTGGAACTGGCCTTCGTGATCGGCAAGCGCGCGAAATACGTCGCCGAGGAGGAGGCGCTCTCCCATGTCGCCGGCTACTGCGTCGCGAACGACGTCTCCGAGCGGCATTTCCAGGTCGAGCGGTCGGGGCAGTGGACCAAGGGCAAGTCCGCCGATCACTTCGGCCCGGTCGGCCCCTGGCTCGTGACCCGCGACGAGGTGGCCGATCCCCAAAACCTCGGCCTCTGGCTCGACGTCAACGGCGAGCGGCGGCAGACCGGGAGCACGGCGACCATGGTCTTCGGCGTCGCCTTCCTCGTGAGCTATCTCAGCCGGTTCATGACGCTCGAGCCGGGCGACATCGTCGCGACCGGCACGCCGCCGGGCGTCGGCATGGGCATGAAACCGCCCCAGTTCCTCCGCGCGGGCGACGTGATCGAACTCGGGGTCGAGGGGCTCGGCCGCCAGCGCCAGGTCTGCATGGACGACCCCGGGTAGGGCGGACATCTGTCCGCCTTCCCCTTTCGGCCGCGCCGCCTTCCCCCTTCGGCCGCGCCGCCTTCACCCCTTCGGCCGCGCCGCCTTCTCCGCGACGCCCGACACGCCCTCGCGCCGTTCCAGCTCGGCCAGCACCTCGGACCAGCCGACGCCGCCGGCGCGCAGCATGACCATCAGGTGATAGACCACGTCGCCGGCCTCGTAGACAAGATTGGCCCGGTTGCCCGAGGCGGCGGCGACGATGGCCTCCACCGCCTCCTCGCCGAATTTCTCGGCGCATTTGCCGACGCCCTTGGCGAGCAGCTTCGCGGTATGCGAGCTCGCCGGATCGGCGCCGACGCGCGCGGCGATGGTCGCCTCCAGCCGGGTCAGCACCTCGCTCATCGCACCGGCCTCACCGCGATGCCGGCGGCGGCCATCGCGGCCTTGGCCTCGCCGATGGAAAAGGCGCCGAAATGGAAGATCGACGCGGCGAGCACGGCGGAGGCATGGCCCTCGGTCACGCCTTCCACCAGGTGTTCGAGCGTGCCGACGCCGCCCGAGGCGATCACCGGCACCGCGACCGCGTCGGCGACCGCGCGGGTGAGCGCGATGTTGTAGCCCGCCTTGGTCCCGTCGCGGTCCATCGAGGTCAGCAGGATCTCCCCCGCGCCCCGCGCCGCCATGTCCTTCGCGAATTCCACCGCGTCGATCCCGGTCGGCTTCGTGCCGCCATGGGTGAAGATCTCCCATTTCCCCGGGCGCACGGTCTTCGCGTCGATCGCGACGACGATGCATTGCGCGCCGAACTTGTTCGCGCTCGCGTTGATCACGTCGGGCGTGTTCACGGCCGCGGTGTTGAAGCTCACCTTGTCGGCCCCGGCGAGCAGGAGGGCGCGCACGTCCTCGGGGGTGCGCACGCCGCCGCCCACGGTCAGCGGCATGAAGCATTGCTCCGCCGTCCGGCTCGCGAGATCGAGCAGCGTGCCCCGGTTCTCCTGGCTCGCGGCGATGTCGAGAAAGCAGAGCTCGTCCGCGCCGGCCGCGTCATAGGCGCGCGCGGCCTCGACCGGGTCGCCGGCGTCGATCAGGTCGACGAAGTTGACGCCCTTCACGACGCGGCCCTCGCGGACGTCGAGACAGGGGATGACGCGCGTCTTCAGCATCAGGCGGTCCTCAGGGTGACGGCGGCGGTCGCCGCGGCGATCAGCGCGGCGCCGCCCGCGCGGTTGACGAGGCGGATCGCCCTCGGGCTCCCGGCCAGCCGCCGGGCGCGGGCGGCCGCGAGCGCGTAGCCGAAGGCATTGGCGAAGGCGAGCGTGACGAAGGTCGCCACCAGGATCGCCGCCTGCGGCGCGAAGCGGCGGGCGGGATCTACGAACTGCGGCGTGAAGGCGACGAAGAAGACGATGGATTTCGGGTTCAGCGTGGTGACGAGCCAGGCATGGGCGAGCATCCGGCCCGGCGCCCCCGCCTCGGTTCCCGCCTCGGTTCCGGCCTCGGGCCGGAGCGCGCCCCCCGCGCGCCAGAGCTTCACGCCGAGAAACACCAGATAGGCCGCGCCGATCCATTTGAGCGCGGTGAAGAGCGCGGCCGAACCCGCGAGCAGCGCGCCGACGCCGAGCATCGAGAGCGTCATCGCCGTCAGATCGCCGAGCGCCACGCCCGTCGCCACCGGCGCCGCGACCTTCCAGCCCCGGCCGAGCGCGTAGGAGACGACGAGCAGGATCGTCGGCCCCGGGATCACGAGCAGCACCGCCGAGGCGGCGGCGAAGGCGAGCCAGGTCTCGGGAGCCATTTCCGCCTCCTCAGGCTTCGAGCAGCCGGACCGCCTCGGCGAGGTCGATCCTGCCCTCGTAGAGCGCGCGGCCCGAGATCGCCCCGTCGAGAATGCCGAGCGCCTTCAGCGCCCGCAGATCCTCGATCGAGGAAACCCCGCCCGAGGCGATGACCGGGATCCCGACCGCGCGGGCGAGCGCCTCGGTCGCAGCCACGTTGGGGCCTTCCATCGCGCCGTCGCGGTCGATGTCGGTATAGATGATCGCGGCCACGCCCGCGTCCTCGAAGCGGCGGGCGAGGTCGGCCGCCTCGAGCGTGGTCTCCTCGGCCCAGCCCGCGACCGCGACCTTGCCGCCGCGCGCGTCGATCCCGACCGCCACCCGGCCGGGATGGGCGCGGGCCGCCGCGCGCACCAGATCGGGGTCGCGCACCGCGACGGTGCCGAGGATGACCCGCGCGACGCCCTTTTCGAGCCACATCTCGATCGTCGCCCGGTCGCGGATGCCGCCGCCAAGCTGCGCGGGCACCTCGGTCGCGGCGAGGATCGCCTCGACGGCGGCGGCGTTGACGGGCTGGCCGGCGAAGGCGCCGTTGAGATCGACGAGATGGAGCCAGCGGCACCCGGCCTCGACGAAGGCGCGGGCCTGGGCGGCGGGATCCTCGCCGAAGACGGTGGCGGCCTCCATGTCGCCGCGCAGCAGCCGGACGCAGCGGCCATCCTTGAGGTCGATCGCGGGGTAGAGGATCATCTGGCGCAAGCTCCGTCTCGGTCGCGCCTCTCGTAGCGCGGGCCGGGGCGGAATGCAAAAGACTCCCGCGCCGCCCGGGGGCGCGGATCAGAGCAGCAGGTCGTCCGCCCCGGGCATGTGCGACGCGCCGAGGCGGAGCGCGAAATCCGCGCGCCCGTCCCCGTTCACATCCGCCTCCAGCGCCGCGCCGGTCCAGCGCAATTCGCCCGCGGCGCCGGAGAATTCCCGCGCGCCGAGGAAGTCGAACGCCTGATCGCCGGGGGTGCCATGCGCGGCGTCGATGCCGCGCAGGTCGATCCGGTCGTGCCCGGACCTGAAGTCGGTGATCCGGTCCGGATCCGAGGCCGGCGAGTCGGAGAGCGCGGCGAAGCGGAAGAGATCGGCGCCGCCGCCGCCGGTCATCACATCGGCGCCGCGCCCGCCCGTGATCCGGTCATCGCCCCCGAAGCCGGGCAGACGGTCGGCGCCGGCCGAGCCGGTGATCCGGTCGTCGCCCGCGAGCAGCGCGCGGGCGAGCGTGGCGCCGCTCCCGTCGCGCGCGAGAAGCGCGGGGAAGCCCGCGTCCTCGATCCGCGCCACAAGCGCGCCGGCCTGGGCGATCTCGCCCCGGTCGAGCAGGCCCGCCGCCGCGACCTTCGGCCGGTATCCGGCCTCCTCCTCGCCGGGGGCGAGGAGGAGCCGCGTCGCACCCTCCTCGAAGACGAGGCCGGAGCCCCGCGCGGCGGGGGCGGTCGCGGGCAGGTCGCGGATGTCGAAGGGCTCGGAAAAGATCAGTCGGGCCATGGGTGCTCTCCTCTTCGTGACGGGGACAGCGGATTGGCACCCGGTATGCTTGACGCGAGCCTAACGCGGGGGCCGGCGGCGACGCCCGGCGCTGGCGCGCGACCTTCCGCCGCTCTTGGCCGCCGCTCGTTGACGGCCGCCCGGAGAGGCATAGTCTTTCCCCTCGGAGGGAGCATGATGCGCAAGCTCGTCGTCGTCCTGGCCCTGCTGGCGCCCCTCGCCGGGCGGGCGGAGGCCGATTCGCCGGTCGGATTGTGGCGGACCGAGGCGGTGGGGCCGAGAAAGGCCTATCTCGACGTCCGCGTCGCGCCCTGCGGCGACGCGCTCTGCGGCACGGTGGCGGCGACCCACAACACCCGGCGCACCGATCTCGTCGGCCAGGTGCTGATGACGGGCATGGTGCCCGACGACGACGGCGGCTGGAGCGGGGGCACCATCGTCGCCCCCGACACGGGGAAAAGCTACGCCGGGACGATGCGCCTCGACGCGGGCGGGCTCAGGGTCCAGGGCTGCGTCGCGGTCCTCTGCCGGACGCAGACCTGGGAGCGGCTGAACTGAGCGCGAAGCCTCCCGGGGCTCAGGGCTGCCAGCGCAGGAAATTCGCGATCAGGCGCAGGCCGGTGCGCTGGCTCTTCTCCGGGTGGAACTGCGTGCCCGCGATATTGCCCTGGCCGATCACCGCCGTGACCGGGCCGCCATGATCGACCCGGGCGAGCAGCGCGCCGGGATCGGCGGGCACGAAGTGATAGGAATGCACGAAATAGGCGTGATCGCCGCTCTCGATCCCGTCGAGCAGCGGATGGGGCCTGACGATCTCGAGCGCGTTCCAGCCCATGTGCGGGATCTTGCAGGCGGGATCGGACGGCGTCAGCCGGACCACCTCGCCGGCGATCCAGTCGAAGCCCGGCGTGTCCCCGAATTCGCGGCCCCGCGTCGCGAGCATCTGCATGCCGACGCAGATGCCGAGGAAGGGCGCGCCGTCGCGCCGCACCCGCGCCTCGATCGCCTCGAAGAGCCCGTCGCGCGCGAGCAGTCCCGCGCGGCAATCGGCGAAGGCGCCGACGCCCGGCAGCACGATCCGCTCCGCCCGCGCGACCGCCTCGGGGTCGGAGGTGACGAGGATCGGCCCGCCGCCGGTCTCGTCGGCGACCCGCTGGAAGCTCTTGGCCGCCGAATGCAGGTTGCCGCTCGCATAGTCGATGATGGCCGTGGTCATGCCGAGAGCGTGCCCTTGGTCGAGGGAATCTCGCCGCCCGCGCGCGGATCGGGCTCCACCGCCTCGCGCAGCGCGCGGGCGACGGCCTTGAACGCGGCCTCGGCGATGTGATGGCTGTTCGCGCCGTCGAGCCGCGTCACGTTGAGCGTGACGCCGCCCTGCATCGCGAAGGCGGTGAAGAATTCGCGCACCAGTTCGGTGTCGAATGCGCCGATCTTCTCGGTCGGGAAATCGACGTTCCAGACCAGGAAGGGCCGGCCCGAGAGGTCGAGCGCCGCGCGCACCAGCGACTCGTCCATCGCGAGATGGCAGGAGCCGTAGCGGCGGATGCCGCGCTTGTCGCCGAGCGCCTGGGCGAGCGCGCGGCCGAGCGCGATGCCGACGTCCTCGACCGTGTGGTGATCGTCGATATGCAGGTCGCCCTTGGCGCGGACATGCAGGTCGATCAGCGCGTGGCGCGCCAGCTGGTCCAGCATGTGGTCGAAGAAGCCGACGCCGGTCGCGCAGTCATGCGCGCCCCGGCCGTCGAGATTGATGCGAACTGTCAGGCTGGTCTCGCTGGTGTCGCGGCTGATCTCGGCCGTGCGCATCGGATGTCCTCGCTCGGGGTTTCGCGGCGCTTATAGCCGCCCCCGCGGGGGGTTCCAAGCGGCGGCTCAGGTGTTCCTCGCCGGGATCGGCATCGCATTGGCGAGCAGCGCCTCGATCGGCACGTGGCGCAGCGTCGCGCGGTGCGTGCTCGCGAGGATCACCTTCGGCGCCACCCCGGCGATCCAGGCTTCCTTCCAGCGTTCGGCGCAGAGGCACCAGCGGTCGCCCGGCCGCAGCCCCTGGAAGCCGAATTCCGGCCGCGGCGTCGAGAGGTCGTTGCCGCGCGCGCTCGAGAAGGCGAGGAACTCCTCCGTGACGCGGACGCAGACGGTATGCGCGCCGCGATCCTCGGATCCGGTGTCGCAGCAGCCGTTGCGGTAGAAACCCGTGACCGGGTCGAAGGCGCAGGGTTTCAGCGGCTCGCCCAGGACGTTGATGCTGTCTTCGATCGTGTCATGCATGGCGCGGTCCTCCCCTTCGGTCATGTTGGCCCGATGCCGGGCCGCTGTCCATGCCGGCGCTCAGCGATAGCCGGTCATTTCGAGATAGCCCCGCCCGGTCGCCCCGCCGTCGAGCCGGATCGGCCCCTCCCAGTAGGAATAGAGCGTGCCCATCCAGGCGGCCGGGTTGAGCGCCTCCGCGGTCGTGTCGAGTCCGAAGCGCGGCACCTCGATCCGCCAGCGCGTCGGCAGCCGGCGGTCGGCGACGCGGGTCTCGGTGAGCGGCGTCAGCCGGATCTCGCCGGGCGAGAGCGGGGTGGGCGCGCCGTCCGGGGCGATCCATGTACCGCTCAGGAAGGCCGGCGCCTCCTCGGAGCGGAGCGCGAAGAGCATGACCCGCGCCCCGGAGGCGAGCGAGAGGGCGAACCAGTCCCAGCCGCGCTGGCCGGAAGCGAGCGGCTGGCTCGACCATTCGCGGTCGAGCCAGGCGGTGCCGGTGACCGGGATCGTGTCGGGGCCGAGGCGGAGCGTGCCCGTCACGCCGTAGAAGGGCTGGCTGTAGTAGTAGGAAGCCTGTCCGGAGGCGGATTTGACGCTGAACCCGTCCGCGCCCTGCGGCACCGGCGGCGGGGCGGCCCGCGCCGCGAGATCGTAGGAGAAGCCGTCGCCCGCCGCGTGGATCGCCAGATCCGCGAGCGCGTCCGCGCCCGGCCGGCCGGCGCCGGTCATCGACCAGTCGTCGATGAAGGCGCGGAAGGGCTCCGCCGTCACGCCGGCCTGGCCGATGCCGCCCCGCGCGAAGGTCTCGGCGAAGAGATGGGTCTCGGCGCTGGTCACCGCCGCGTGCGCCATCCAGACCGTCGGACTGTCCCAGCCCCCCCTTTCCGGCCCGGGCGAAAGCGGCTGGCGGAACAGCGTCCATTGCGCGCCGTATTCCTCGCCGTCCGGCCCGGTCAGGTTCGCGGTCAGGTACCACCATTCGATCCGGAAGCCCGGATGCGGCCCGTGGTCGCGCGGGAAGACGAGACGGGCCGGGGCGGTCACCGGCAGATAGTCCTCCGCCTCGGTCCCCAGCCCCGCGAAGCCCTGCGCCCCGGCGGCGGCGGGGAGAAGCAGGAGCAGGATCGTGCGAATAAGCATATGCATAACGACGCGAGGCGGCCGCGGGCGGCGGAGGCGGGGCGGAATAAGCATATGCATATCAGCGTTCATCGCTGAACCTCCGGATGAGGTCGGCGGGCGCGGCGCGGGCGAGACGGAGCGCGGGCCAGAGCGCGGCGAGCGCGCCGGTCGCGAGCGCGAAGAGGAAGAGCCGCGCCCAGTCGAGCGGGAAGAGCAGGAGCGGCAGGCGCCAGCCGAAGGCGCGCGGGTTGATCACCTCGGTCAGCACCCAGGCCACCGCGAGCCCGAGCGGGAGCGCGGCGAGCGCCGTCAGCCCCGCGAGCGCGACCGCCTGGCCGAGCTCGATCGCGGCGAGCCGCCGCCGGGTGAGCCCGAGCGCCCAGAGCGGCGCGAGCTGGCCGAGCCGCTGTTCCGCGAGCGTCAGGAGCCCCGTCAGCAGCGCGATCCCCGCGACGATGAGCGTCAGCGTGTTGAGCGCCAGCGTGACGGCGAAGGTCTTCTCGAACACCCGCTCGGCGGAGGCGCG
Source organism: Amaricoccus solimangrovi (assembly GCF_006385685.1). Classification (GTDB taxonomy): domain Bacteria; phylum Pseudomonadota; class Alphaproteobacteria; order Rhodobacterales; family Rhodobacteraceae; genus Amaricoccus; species Amaricoccus solimangrovi. The sequence continues at coordinate 164,893 of NZ_VFRP01000001.1, forward strand.
CAGCCCGGCGCGGTCGGTGACGTCGACCCCCTCCCGGCCCCGGAGGTCCGCGAGAAGCGCCGGCACGCTGGCGGGATCGGCGCGGACCGCGAGGCGGCGGAGTTCGAGTTCCGGCCAGCGCGCGCGGACCTGCGCGACCGGGGCGAGCACCTGCGCTTCCGGGTTGCCATAGTCCGAATAGACCCCGGCGACGCGCGTCTCCCAGGCGCCGGTCGCGGTCGGGATCGCGAGCGCGTCCCCGGGCGCGAGCCCCGCGCGGCGCGCCATCTGCTCGTTCACCATCACCGCGTCCCCCGCCGCCACCCGGTCCCAGGGGCGGTCGAGCGCGGCGAGCAGCGGCCAGCCCTCGCGATAGAGCGGATCGTCGGTGAAGGCGTAGATCTCGAGCGGGGCGCCGGCGAAGCGGCTTCGCGCCGCGCCGATCGGGAGCGCCGCCGTCACGCCGGGCGTAGTCGCGAGAGCGGCCCCGATCACCTCCGCCGCCGCCCCGTCCGGCGCGGAGAGGTAGATCTCCGCGCCGAGCCGCTGGTCGAGCCAGCCGAGGAAGGTGGCGCGGAAGCTCGAGACCATGGTGCCGACCCCGACATTGACGCCGAGCGCGAGCAGAAGCGCCATCAGCGCGAGCGAGAGCCCGCCGAGTCGCTGGCGGCCATCGGCGAAGAGCCAGTGTGCGACCGGCCCCTTCGCCCGCCGCCCGAGCGCCGCGAGCACCAGGGCGAGCAGCCCCGGCAGCAGGAGCGCCGCGCCGAGGAGCAGCGCGCCCATCAGCGCGAAACCCGCGAGCAGCGAGCCGCCGAGAAGGAGGAGCGCGAGCGCGAGCGCGCAGAGGAGAACCGCCGCCCCGGCCTGCCAGACCAGCCGGCGGCGGAGCGCGCCGAGCCAGGCCTCCGGCCGGGCGGCGGCGAGCGGGCCGAGGTGGAAGGCGCGCCAGAGGCTGTCGCCCGCGGCGGCCAGCGCGCCGAAGGTCGCGATCCCGAGCCCGGCGAGCCACCAGGCCGGATCGAGCGCGAGCCGCCCCGGCACATGCGCGCCGTAGAGCCCGTTCAGCGACGCCGCGACGTCGGGCAGCAGCGCCGCCGCCATCAGATAGCCGCCCGCCATGCCCGCCGCCCCGCCGAGAAGGGCGAGCGCGAGGATCTCGGCGAGAAGCGCGAGCGCCAGCCCGCGCGCGGGCACGCCGAGCGCGCGCAGCGTCCTCAGCATCGGCCGCCGCCGCTCGAAGGCGAGGCCGATGGCGGCGTAGACGATGATGAGCCCGACGAGGAAGCTCAGGAAGCCGAAGGCGGTCAGGTTCAGGTGGAAACTGTCGGTCAGCCGCGCGAGGTCGTCCGCCGGCCCCTCCGCGACCGTCAGCCGGTCCGCGAAGGCGGGCGGCACCCCGGTTCCGGCGGGCGCGAGCAGATAGGAGACGCGGTCCGGAAGGCCGAGCAGCCCGGCCGCGCGGCCGATGTCGAGCAGGAGCGTGCCCTCGGGCACCTGGCCGGAGGCGACGAGTTCGGGAAGTCCCGGCCGGCCGGCGAGCCGCGCGATGGTCGCGGGCGCGGCGAAGGCGCGGCCGGGCGGCAGCACGAAGGCGGGGAGCGCGGCCGCCTCCTCCCCGATCGGCGCGGCCCCGCGCGGGAGCGTCATCGGCTCGACGCCGACGAGATGGAGGTCGACGTCGCCCGCCCGCCATTCGCCCTCGAGCACCGGCGAGACGCGCAGGCCCGCGCGGCGCAGCGCGACATAGTCGGAGAGGGGCAGGCGCTGGCCGTCCGCCGCCACGATCCGCGCGCCGCCGGAGACGAGACCGGCCGCCTCGGCGTAGCTTCGGCGCGCCTCGGCGTTCAGCGCCTGCACCCCGCTCCAGAGCGCGGTCGCCACCATGAGGCCGACCAGCAGCGTCGCGAGTTCGAGCGGATGGCGCCGCCAGTAGCTTGCGAGCGCCTGGGCGAGCGCGGCGGTCATGCGACCGGCTCCGCCCCGATCCGGCCGGCGTGGAGATGGGCGCGCGCGTCGAGCCGGGCGGCGAGCCGCGCGCTGTGCGTGACCATGAGCAGCGCCGCGCCGCTTTCCGCCACCAGCGCGAGCAGCAGGTCGAGCACCGCGTCGCCGGTCGCCTCGTCGAGATTGCCGGTCGGCTCGTCCGCGAGGATGAGGCGGGGCCGGGCGGCGAGCGCGCGGCCGATCGCGACACGCTGCTGCTGCCCGCCCGAAAGCTGCTCGGGGTAGCGGGCGAGAAGCGGGGCGAGGCCCAGCCGCTCGGCGAGCACCGCCTGCCAGTCCGGATCCGCCCGCCCCGCGAGCCGCGCCTGGAAGGCGAGGTTGCGGCCGACGTCGAGGCTCGGGATCAGGTTGAACTGCTGGAAGACGATGCCCACGGTCTCGCGCCGGAGCCGGGCGCGGCCGGCGTCGTCGAGGCCGGTGACCGGCGCGCCGTCGATCGCGATATGCCCCGAGTCGGCCTTCTCGAGTCCGGCGGCGAGATGGAGCAGCGTGCTCTTGCCGCTGCCCGACTCGCCGGTGAGCGCGAGGCTCGTCCCGCCGGCGAGGTCGAGCGACACCCCGCGCAGCACCGCGAGCGGTCCCTGGGCGGTCGGATAGGTCTTGGCGATGTCGCGGATCTCGAGCATGGCCCTGCTACCTAGCACGCCGAGGCGACCCGGACAGCGCCCCCGGGGACGGGGTGCGCGAAACCCTTCGTGAACGCCCCGGTTGGGACTTGCGGCGGCGGGGCGGCGCGGCCAGCATGCGCCACCCCGGACAGGAAGGCGCCGATGACGATCGCTCCGACAGAGCCCTACAAGCCGCTGCCGCGCAGCCTCGTCGCGCTGGTCGTGGTGATCGCCGCGATCGAATGCCTGCTCTCGGCGGCCGACGCGGGGCTGATCGCGGATCCGACGCTGCGCGCGCGGCTCCTCGGGACCGGGGCCTTCTGGACGCAGCTCCTCCATGGCGCGGAACCGGTCTTCGCGGCCCAGCCCTACACGATGTTCCTGAGCCACGCGCTGCTCCACGGCGGCTTCACGCATATGACGATGAACATGGTGATGCTGCTCGCGCTCGGGCGTTTCGTCTCCGACCGCTACGGGAGCGGGACGATCCTGCCGCTCTTTCTCGTCGGCGCGGTGGCGGGGGGCGCGGCCTACGGGCTGCTCGCCACGGGCGGGGCGCCGATGGTCGGCGCCTCCGGCGCGGATTTCGCCTTCATCGGCGTCTGGACCGTCTGGGACCTGCGCCGCCACCGCGCGGCGCGCGTCCCGACGAGCCCGGTCTGGCGCCGGGTCGCGGTCCTCGCGCTGCTCAACGTCGTGATGTACTGGTGGCTCGGCGGCATGCTCGCCTGGCAGGCGCATCTCGGCGGCTTTCTCGCCGGCTGCGCCTTCGGCGCGGCGCTCGAGGCGCGGGCCTCGGCCCAGGCGCTGCGCGCGCGGGCGGAGGCGCGCCGCGCCCGGCGGGGGGGAGCCGAGTAGCCTCCCGCGCCAGCCCGCGCCCGACGGGTGCCCCGCGACGGGCGCCCCACGACGGCGCCCGACGACGGCACCCGACGACGGCACCCGACGACGGCGCGCGCTTTTTCGCTCTTTTGCAGGTATGCTGGATCGGCACGCCGCTTTGGGCGTTGAGGGAGCGTGCGCCGCTTCGAGGCGCGGAGGGAGAGATCGACATGCAAGGATTTGGCTGGCTCAGCTTTCTGCTCATCGGGCTGATCGCGGGATGGATCGCCGAACAGGTGATGAACCGCAGCCACGGGCTCTTGACGAACCTCATCGTCGGGGTGATCGGGGCCTATCTCGGCGCCTTTCTCTTCAGCCTGCTCGGGCTCGGCGCCAGCGGCTTCATAGGCGCGCTCGTGGTCGCGACGATCGGCGCGATCGTGCTGCTCGCGATCGTGGGTTTCGTGCGCGGCCGAACCTGATCCGATGGCCGGGACCGGCCCGTCCGCCGGCGGCGCGCCCGCCGGCGGAGCCTACGGCGCCGACGCGCCCGCGATCCTCGAGACGGCGCTCTACGCCGAGGATCTGGGCGCGGCGGAGGCCTTCTACGGCGGGCTGATCGGCCTGCCGGTCGTGGCCCGCGTCGCTGGCCGGCACGTGTTCTTCCGTGTCGGCGCGGGCATGCTTCTCGTCTTCGATCCGCGCGCCACCGCGACGCCGGCGCGCTCCGGCCCGCCGGTTCCCGTCCATGGCGCGCGGGGGTCCGGGCATGTCTGCTTCGCCGCCGACGCCGCCGGGCTCGACCGGCTGGCGCGCGCGCTTCCGGCGGCGGGAATCCCCCTCGAGGCCGATTTCGACTGGCCGAACGGCGCGCGCTCGATCTATGTCCGCGATCCCGCGGGCAATTCGGTCGAGTTCGCCGAACCCCGCCTCTGGCAATAGGCGGTTCTTCACTCATTTTCATCACGGGCGCTGACAGGGGCTTGAGGCGGCGATAGTGTCGCGGCAAGTCAAGGGAGCCCTTCGCCTGAATATACGGCGACGGGGATCATGTATCAGCGAGTTGCGACCCTCGGCGTCGTCCGTGGTAACAAAAGTTAATATTCAATTAACGGATGTGTAATCTGCTTCCAGTGCGACTAATTTCGTATCCTTGAGGTGCCGTGTCATCAAAACCTTATCAGATCGGTCCAGCGATGGTAAAAGAAATCACTAATCGTAAAAATACAATCGCAGAGGTCGTCCGGGTCGGCGTCACCAATGAAGACCGCGGAACGATAGAACTCGCGACGGAGGAGGGGGATCTGATCTCTCTCGATCTGTCGGTGGCGACGATCGCGCCGGTGATCATGGCGCTGTTCTCGGCCGCTTCGGCGTTGCAGGACCGGCGTTACGCGGCGACGCGGGAGCGCACGGTCCTGGCGCTGCCGGTGCGGGAGGCGGCGGCGACGGCGGTGGCGGCGGGCGGGGCGCGACACGTCGTCGTGTCGCTCCGGCTCGGCAACGAGGCGATCTTCCGATTCTCGCTCCCCTCCGGGACCGCCGCCGAACTCAGCCGCTCGCTCGCCGAGGCGGTGGGATCGGGGCTGAACTGAGCCGGGGCGGAGGCCCCGCGCGGGGCGGAGCGGCATGATGCCGCCGGAGGGCGACGAAAACGTGATCCGAAGACGTTTTCGGGCCGCCCGCGCGCGATCTTGGTTGATCCGCGCGGAGACCTGCCTATATCTGCCCTACCGAAGGCAAGGCCGCCTATTCGATTGACGCATGACTGCCATGTGATATTGGCACTCCCCGAATGTCGCGAAATCGTCATAGTGCGCCGAAAATTCGACGGATCGAGAGGAAGAAGGAAAAGCGTAATGTTCGATTACGTGGATCAGGTCGCGCTGACGAATGACCAGGGAGCCCGGGCGCAGAAGCTGTTCGCCGCGGTCGTGCTGGCGGCGCTTGACGATGCGATCGCGGATGACAAGAAGTATGGGAACGGCGCCGAGGTGATCGCGCGCTGGGCGCGGTCGCGCGACGGCCGCGAGGTGCTGATGTGCGCGGGCATCGACCCGAACGAGCGCTGCGTGAACGGCATGATGGAATTCGTCCGCCGCGGCGTGCGGACCTCGGTGGCGCTGAGCCGCGAGGAGAGCGAGCGCCAGGCGCATCGCGCCGAGGCCGAGGCGGCCTGATCATCGGAACGGCCTGACGGGATCGCGGTCCCGTTCATCGCAAAGGGGCATCGCGGTGCGATGCCCTTTTTCGTTGGCGGCTCACCCGCCGAGCGCCGACAGCCCGTCGCCGAGGACCTTGGCGCCGATGACACCGAGCAGCACGATCATGATGACGTGGTTGTTGCGCAGCATGAAGCGCTTCACCGCCTCGAGCCGGCGCGCGCCCCCGGCCCCTCCGGTCCGGCGCAGGATCAGCGCCGCCAGCACGCTCGCCGACGACAGAAGCACGAAGACGAGGCCGGCGAGGAGCGCGCGGCGCCCCTCGAGCCCGCGCTCACCGATCGTGGCGGCGGCGGCGAAGGCGAGCGCGAGGCTCTTGGGATTGACGCCGCCGAGCACGGCCCCGACCAGCGCCGCGCGCGCCGGCGAGGCGCGGTCGAGCGCGGCGGCCCAGCCTGGCAGCTTCGCCGGCGCCCCGCCGCGCGGGCGCCCGCGCCATTTCCCCGCGGCGGCGGCGAAGAGCCCGAGGCCGAGCAGGATCCGGAGCCCCGCGCCGAGCTCGAGCGAGGTCCGTTCGATCTCGCCCACCACCAGCACGAGGAGCAGCGTCACCGCGCCGAGGCCGCCCAGCCAGCCGATCGCGAAGGCGGTGCCCGCGCGCCCCCCGTCGGGGCGGCCGAGCAGCATCACGATCGCGATGATCGGGAAGGGGCTCAGCGCCAGCGCCATCGCCAGCGGGAGAAAGTCGCCTATCGCCCCGACCATGCCATCCCTCCGCGCGCGCCCGGCTCAGAATTCCTCGACTAGCACCACGCCCGAGACCGACTTGACCGCGCCGATCACGCGCGGCGAGACCGGGTACGGATCCTTCAGCGCGAGCACGGTCTCCCCCGGCAGGTCGGGCGCCATCACCACGATCTCGACCGGCCCGGGCCGCGCGCCGCCGTCGCGCGCGATCGCGCCGAGGCGGGTCGCGAGCGAGGGCGCGGCGCCGGCGTCGTTGACGAAGATCCGCAGGCCCGCGGCCGCGGCCCCCGCCACGGCCTCGTCGACCGGCTGGGCGCCGCGGGCGAGCAGCTTCATCTCGTCGCCGTCGGTCTCCGCCTCGACCGTGAGCACGACGTTGCAGCCGGGTTCGAGCCATTGCCGCGCCGCCTCCAGCGTGTCGGAGAAGACGGTGACCTCGAAGAGCCCGGTCGGATCCGAGAGGCGGACGAAGGCGAAGCGGTTGCCGCGGGCGGACTTGCGTTCCTCCTTCGCCGCGACCGAGCCCGCGATCCGCGCGCTCGCCGCCCGGTTCTCGCGTGCGCGGCGCAGGAGTTCGGCATGGGTGAGCACGCCCTGGCGCCGGAGCGCGCCGGCGTAGTCGTCGAGCGGATGGCCGGAGAGATAGAAGCCGATCGCCAGATGCTCCTGGCCGAGCCGCTCGACCGGGGTCCAGTCGTCGGGCGCGGGCAGGCGCGGCGCGGGTAGGCTGTCCGCCGCCTCGCCGAAGAGGCTGACCTGGGCCGAGGCGCGCTCCTGATGCGCGGCCGCGGAATGGGCGACCAGCGCCTCGAGGCTCTCGAAGACCTTGCGCCGGTTCGAATCGAGCCCGTCGAGCGCGCCCGCCCGCGCCAGCATCTCGAGCGCGCGCTTGCCGACGCGCTTGAGATCGACGCGCGCGGCGAAATCGAAGAGGCCGGTGAAGGCCCCGCCCGCCGCCCGCGCGTCGGTGATGAGGCGCATCGCCTCGACACCGACGTTCTTGAGCGCGCCGAGCCCGTAGACGATCTCGCCGTCGCGCACGGTGAAGGTCGCCTCGGAGCGGTTCACGCAAGGGGGCACGACGCCGATGCCGAGCCGGTCCACCTCCTGCTTGTAGGCGCCGAGCTTGTCGGTGAGATGGATGTCGCAGTTCATCACGGCGGCCATGAACTCGACCGGATGGTTGGCCTTCAGCCAGGCGGTCTGGTAGCTCACCACCGCGTAGGCGGCGGCGTGGGACTTGTTGAAACCGTAGTTCGCGAACTTGTCGAGCAAGTTCCAGACTTCCTCGGCCTTCGCCTTGGAAACCCCGTTCTTCGCCGCGCCGTCGAGAAAGAGCGGCTTCTGCGCGTCCATCTCGGCCTGGATCTTCTTGCCCATCGCGCGGCGCAGCAGGTCGGCGCCGCCGAGCGAATAGCCCGCCATCTTGCGGGCGATCTCCATCACCTGTTCCTGGTAGACGATGATGCCCTGCGTCTCGTCGAGGATGTCGTCGATCGAAGGATGGAGGTTGTCGCGCTTCTCCCGACCGTTCTTCACGTTGCAGAACTTCGGGATGTTCTCCATCGGCCCGGGCCGGTAGAGCGCGACGAGCGCGATGATGTCCTCGATGCAGGTGGGCCTCAGCTGCCTGAGCGCGTCGCGCATGCCCGAGCTTTCCACCTGGAAGACCGCGACGGTCTGGGCGCTGGCGTAGAGTTCGTAGGTCTTCGCATCGTCGATCGGGATCGCGGAGATGTCGACGCTCTCGCCGCGCAGCGCCAGCAGGTCGAGCGCGTTCTGGATCACGGTCAGCGTCTTCAGCCCGAGGAAGTCGAACTTCACGAGGCCCGCGTCCTCGACCCATTTCATGTTGAACTGCGTCGCCGGCATGTCCGAGCGCGGGTCGCGGTAGAGCGGCACGAGTTCGACGAGCGGCCGGTCGCCGATCACCACGCCCGCGGCGTGGGTGGAGGCGTTGCGCAGCAGCCCCTCGATCTGCTGGGCGATGTCGAGGAGCCGCTTGACCTGCGGCTCCTTGCGCGCCTCGTCGCGGAGCCGCGGTTCCTCGGCGAGCGCCTTCTCGACCGAGACGGGCTTCACCCCCTCGACCGGGATCAGCTTCGAGAGCCGGTCCACCTGACCATAGGGCATCTGCAGCACCCGGCCGACATCGCGCACCGCCGCCTTGGAGAGCAGCGCGCCGAAGGTGATGATCTGCGCGACGCGGTCGCGCCCGTAGCGCTCCTGCACATAGGCGATGACCTCCTCGCGCCGGTCCATGCAGAAGTCGATGTCGAAATCGGGCATCGAGATGCGCTCTGGGTTCAGGAACCGCTCGAAGAGAAGGCCGTAACGCAATGGATCGAGGTCGGTAATCGTCAGCGCGTAGGCGACGAGGGAGCCGGCGCCGGAGCCCCGGCCCGGGCCGACCGGGATCGAATGCTCCTTCGCCCACTTGATGAAGTCGGCCACGATCAGGAAGTAGCCGGGAAAGCCCATTCCCTCGATCACGCCGAGTTCGAATTCGAGCCGGGCGCGGTATTCCTCCTCGCTCGCCGCCTTCGGGATCACCGCGAGCCGGGCGGCGAGCCCCTCGCGCGCCTGGCGGCGGAGTTCCTCGACCTCGTCCTCGGCGAAGCGGGGCAGGATCGGCTTGCGCTTCCTCGGGCGATAGGCGCAGCGGCGGGCGATCTCGACGGTGTTCTCCACCGCCTCGGGCAGGTCGGCGAAGAGCGCGACCATCTCGTCCTGGGACTTGAAGTAATGCTCCGGCGTCAGCCGCCGCCTCGGCGCCTGCTGGTCGACATAGGCGCCCTCCGCGATGCAGAGCAGCGCGTCATGCGCCGGATACATCGCCGGCTTCGGAAAGTGCACGTCGTTGGTCGCGACCAGCGGCAGGTCGAGTTCGTAGGCGAGTTCGACGAGGGTTGGCTCGGTCGCCGCCTCGGCCGGGGTGCGGGGCGCGCCGTTCTCCGGATGGCGCTCGATCTCGACGTAGAGCCGGCCGGGAAAGAGGCCGGCGAGCCGGATTAGCAGGTCGCGCGCCTTTCCCGGCTGGCCGTCGCGGATCATCTGCCCGACCGCGCCCTCCGCGCCGCCGGTGAGGCAGATGAGCCCGGCCGCGCGCGCCTCGAGCAGGGCGAGCGGAACATGCGGCTCCAGCGCGCCGGCGTCGAGGTAGTTGGCCGAGGTGAGCCGCAGCAGGTTGCCGAATCCCTCGGCGTTCTGGGCGAGCAGCACGACGGGCCGGGGCCGCGGCGCCTTTTCCCCCGGGGCGGGAGCGGCATGGGCGATCGCGAGCTGGCAGCCCATGATCGGCTGGATGCCCTCCTTCGCGAGGACGTTGGAAAATTCCTGCGCGGCGAAGAGGTTGCCGGTGTCGGTCAGCGCGACCGCGGGCATGCCGGCGGCGGCGCAGAGGCCGGGCAGCTTCTTCACCTGGATCGCGCCCTCGAGCAGCGAATAGGCGGAATGGAGGCGGAGGTGGATGAATCGCGGCTCGGTCATCGGCGATCTCTAGCACCGGCCGCGGGCCGCGGCCAAGCGCGCGTCGCGCCCCCGCGCCCGCGTCCGCGAAATGGCGCGAACTTGGGCAGCGCGGCCGGCGCGGGGCGGGCAAACGCGCATTGGCGCGGCGGTTAACGATGAGTTGCGTGTCGCGCTTGCGTCGCCGCCGGTTTCCATGCCTGTTACCGAGGCGAACCAGAAGGAGCCCCGCCGCGATGCCGTTTCGCGCCGCGACCTGCAAGACCTCCGGGACCCCGCCCGCATGACGCCGCTGATCGAGATCGACGGGCTGTCGAAATCCTATCCGGGCGTCAGGGCGAACGAGGATGTCCGCTTCTCGATCGCCCCCGGCGAGGTCCACGCGCTTCTCGGTGAGAACGGGGCGGGGAAGTCGACGCTCGTCAAGATGATATACGGCCTCGTGCGGCCCGACGCCGGGACGATGCGGCTCCGGGGCGAGCCCTACGCGCCGCCGAGGCCCTCGGTCGCGCGCGAACGGGGCGTGGCGATGGTGTTCCAGCACTTCTCGCTCTTCGACGCGCTCGACGTGGCGGAGAATGTCGCGCTCGGGATGGAGAACCCGCCGCCGATGCGCGCGCTGGCGAAGCGGATCCGCGAGGTGAGCGAGGAATACGGCCTGCCGCTCGATCCCGCCCGGCTGGTCGGCGACCTCTCGGCGGGCGAGCGGCAGCGGGTCGAGATCGTGCGCTGCCTGCTGCAGGATCCGAAGCTCCTGATCATGGACGAGCCGACCAGCGTGCTGACGCCGCAGGAGGTCGAGATCCTGTTCCGCACGCTGCGCCAGCTTTCCGCCGAGGGGACGGCGATCCTCTACATCAGCCACAAGCTCGAGGAGATCCGCGCGCTCTGCGACGGCGCGACGATCCTGCGCCGGGGCAGGGTGGTCGGAAGCTGCGCGCCGAGGGAGAAGACGGCGCGCGAGCTCGCGGAGATGATGGTCGGCCAGACGCTGACGCCGCCCGCGCGGGCGGAACGGGCGCGGGGGCCGATCGCGCTCGAGGCGGCGATGCTCGACCTCGACTCGCCCAACCCGTTCGGCGTCGGGCTGCGCGGGGTGAGCTTCCAGGTGCGCCAGGGCGAGATCCTCGGCGTCGCCGGGGTCGCGGGCAACGGGCAGGACGAGCTGCTGCTGGCGCTCTCGGGCGAGATCCGCTCGCCGACCGACGCGGTGCGGATCGACGGGCATGGCGTCGGCCATCTCGGCCCGGTGGCGCGGCGGCGGCTCGGCCTCGTCGCCGCGCCGGAGGAGCGGCTCGGCCACGCGGCGGCGCCGGACATGAGCCTGACGGAGAACGCGCTGCTCTCGGGCGGGCCGCGCCGGGGTCTCGTCGCGCGCGGGCTGATCGACTGGGCGAAGACGAGGATCTTCGCCCGCGAAATCGTCGAGCAATACGATGTGCGCACCCCGGGGATCGAGGTCGCCGCGCGCTCCCTCTCGGGCGGCAATCTGCAGAAATTCGTGATCGGGCGGGAGCTGTCGCAGGACCCCTCGGTCGTCGTGGTGAACCAGCCGACCTGGGGCGTCGACGCGGCGGCGGCCGCGGCGATCCGGCAGGCGCTGCTCGACCGCGCGGCGGCGGGGGCGGCGGTCGTGGTGATCAGCCAGGATCTCGACGAACTGCTCGAGGTCGCGGATCTCTTCGCCGCGCTGAACGGCGGGCGGATGACGAAGCCGCGCCCGACCCAGGGCCTCACGGTGGACGAGATCGGACTGATGATGGGCGGCGCGCACGGGATGGAGGAGGCGCATGCTCATCACGCTTGAGAAACGGCCCACGCCCTCGCGCGGCTGGGCGATCGCGACGCCGGTCCTCGCGGTGATCCTCACGATGATCGCCGGGGGCGTCATGTTCGCGCTCCTTGGCAAGAACCCGGTCGAGGCGATCCGGACGATCTTCTGGGATCCGCTCTTCAACCCCGACGTCGCGAGCTATTCGCGGCCGCAGCTGCTCGTGAAGGCGGCGCCGCTCATCCTGATCGCGACCGGGCTCTCGCTCGGCTTCCGCGCCGGGATCTGGAACATCGGCGCCGAGGGGCAGTACATCATGGGCGCGATCTGCGGCGCCGCGGCCGGGCTCGCGCTCTATCCGCTGGAGGCGCGCTGGATCGTCTTTCCGCTGATGATCCTCGCGGGCGCGCTGGGCGGCCTGCTCTGGGCGATGATCCCGGCGATCCTGAGGACGCGGTTCCGCACGAACGAGATCCTCGTCTCGCTGCTCCTCGTCTATGTCGCCCAGGCGCTCATGGCCTCGATGGCGCTCGGCGCGCTGCGCAACCCGGAGGGCGGCGGCTTTCCGGGCTCGCGCAACCTCTCGCAGTGGCCGGCGGCGGCGAACGGGGAGCTCGTCGCGAACACCGGACTCCACTGGGGCGTGATCGCGGCGATCCTCGCCGTCATCGCGGCGGAGTTCCTGCTGCGCCGGCACATCCTCGGCTTCGACATCCGCCTGACCGGGCTCGCGCCGCGCGCCGCGCGCTTCGCGGGCGTCAATCCGGACCGGCTGATCCTGCTCTGCATGGGAATCTCGGGCGCGCTCGCGGGGCTCGCCGGGCTCTTCGAGGTGGCGGGGCCGGCGGGGCAGATCTCGATCGATTTCGCCTCCGGCTACGGCTTCACCGCGATCATCGTCGCCTTCCTCGGCCGGCTCTCGCCGGTCGGCATCCTGCTCGCGGGGCTCCTGATGGCGCTCACCTATATCGGGGGCGAACTCGCGCAGTTCATGCTGAGCCTGCCCTCCGCGGCGATCCAGGCCTTCCAGGGGATGCTGCTCTTCTTCCTGCTCGCGGTCGACGTGCTCTCGAACTACCGGATCCGGCTTGCGACGAAGGGGGCCGCCTGATGCTCGGAGGAATCAATCTCGCGACGCTCATCGCCTCGCTCATGGTCGCGGCGGTGCCGATCCTGATGGCCGCGACCGGCGAACTGGTCGCGGAGAAGGCCGGGGTGCTCAACCTCGGCGTCGAGGGGATGATGATCATCGGCGCGGTCTGCGGCCTCGTCGCCGCCGTGCACAGCGGCAGCCCGGCGCTCGGCTTCCTCGCCGCGGCGGCGGCCGGGGCGGCGCTCTCGCTCGTCTTCGCGCTGCTCACCCAGGTCTTTCTCGCCAACCAGGTCGCAACGGGGCTGGCGCTGACGCTCTTCGGGCTCGGCCTCTCGTCGCTGATCGGCCAGGGCTATGTCGGGGTCAAGCCGCCGCCGACCGGGCGGCTCGAGATCCCGGGCCTTTCCGACATGCCGGTGCTGGGGCCGATCCTCTTCCATCACGACGTCTGGGTCTACCTCTCGATCGCGATGGTGGCCGTCGTCGCGGCGGTGCTGCGCCGCACCCGCGCCGGGCTGATCCTGCGCGCGGTGGGCGAGAACCACGACGCGGCCCACGCGCTCGGCTACAAGGTGACGCGGGTGCGGCTGCTCGCGATCCTCTTCGGCGGCGCGATGGCGGGTCTTGGCGGCGCCTATGTGAGCCTCGTGCGCGTGCCGCAATGGACCGACGGGATCACCGCCGGCGCGGGCTGGATCGCGCTCGCCATCGTCGTCTTCGCGAGCTGGAAGCCCTGGCGCGTGCTGATCGGCGCCTATCTCTTCGGCGGCATCTCGGTGCTGCAGTTGAACCTGCAGGCGGCGGGCGCGCGCATCCCGGTCGAGTATCTCGCGATGTCGCCCTATGTCGTGACGATCCTCGTGCTCGTCCTCATCTCCGCCGAGCGGGGCGGCCGGGGCGGCAACGCGCCCGCCGCGCTCGGCCGCAACTTCCACGCCGCGCGCTGACGGGCCGCGGCATCCGGTGAACCATGGAGTCCATCACATGAAACGCAGAACCCTTCTCGCGGGCGCCGCGCTCGGCCTCGGCCTCGGCCTGTCGCTCGGGAGCGCGGCCTTCGCCCTCGACAAGGTGAAGGCCTGCTTCATCTACGTCGGGCCGATCGGCGACGGCGGCTGGAGCTTCCAGCACGACCAAGGCCGGCTCGCGCTCGAGAAGGAGCTCGGTGACAAGGTCGAGACGGTCTATCAGGAGAGCGTCCCGGAGGGCGCGGATTCCGAGCGGGTGATGACGCAGATGGCGCTGTCCGGATGCAACATCGTCTTCGCGACCTCCTTTGGCTACATGGACGCGGTCAACAACGTCGCGAAGAAATTCCCGAAGGTGATGTTCGAGCACGCGACCGGCTACAAGCGCGACAGCCCGAACGTCTCGACCTATGACGCGCGCTTCTACGAGGGCCGCGCGGTGATGGGCACGATCGGCGGGCTGATGACCAAGTCGAACAAGATCGGCTACATCGGCTCCTTCCCGATTCCGGAGGTGATCCAGGGGATCAATTCGAGCTATCTCGCGGCGAAGAAGGTGAACCCGGAGGTCACGATGTCGGTGGTCTGGGCCTATACCTGGTTCGATCCGGCGAAGGAGGCGGACGCCGCCAAGGCGCTGATCGAGCAGGGCGTCGACGTGATCCTGCAGCACACCGACTCGACCGCGCCGCTCGCGGAGGCGGCGAAGACGCCGGGCGTGATCGGCTTCGGTCAGGCCTCCGACATGGCGGAGTACAAGCCGAGCCCCCGGGTCTCGGCCATCATCGACAACTGGGGTCCGTACTACATCAAGCGCGTGGGCGAACTGCTCGACGGCACCTACGCGCAGGGCGCGACCTGGGCCGGGATCGGCGACGGCGAGGTGAAGATCGGCGAGATCACCGAGGCGGTGCCGCCGGAGGTGAAGGCCAAGGCCGAGGAGGTGCGCGACGCGATCGCGGCCGGCACGCTGCATCCCTTCACCGGACCGATCAACAAGCAGGATGGCACGCCCTGGCTCGCGGACGGCGAGACGCCGGATGATGCCACGCTCGCCGGGATGAACTTCTACGTCGAGGGGATCGAGGGGGTGATCCCGCAGTGACGGGCGCCCCGGCCCGGTTCCGGCCGGGCCGCCGCCTTCCACCCGCGGGCCGTCCGCGCGACCTGGGCGCGCCCTCCCTTGCGGAGGGCCGCGGCCGCGGTGCAACATCGGGGACATGACCGAGAAGCTCAGCATCGCCGTCGTCGAGCAGGATCACGAGCGCGCGCTCATGATCATCGACGGGCTGCGCGACGCGGGCGATTACGAGATCAGCGTGATCGGCGACGTGACGGGACTCGCCCGGCGGCTCGCGGCGCTCGCGCCCGATGTCGTGCTGATCGACCTCGAAAGCCCCGACCGCGACGTGGTGGACGCGCTGACCCTCGCCTCGGCGCCGGGGGACCGGCCGGTGGCGATGTTCGTCGACCGGTCCGACAGCGGCGTCATGCGCGCCGCGATCGAGGCCGGGGTCAGCGCCTATGTCGTCGCGGGATTGAGCCGCGAGCGGATCAAGCCGGTGCTGGAGGCCGCGATCGCGCGGTTCCACGTCGTGGCAAGGCTCCGGACCGAACTCGCCGCGACCAAGGCCGCGCTCGAGGAGCGCAAGACCGTCGACCGGGCCAAGGGCATGCTGATGAAGGCCAAGGGCATCGGCGAGGAGGAGGCCTACGCGCTGCTGCGCAAGACCGCGATGGCGCAGGGGCGCAAGGTCGTGGAGGTGGCGCGGGCGCTCATCACGGCGGCGGATCTGCTCAAATGAGCCGGGCGGTCAACTGCGGCTTCGTGCCGCTCGTCGACGCGGCGCCGCTCGTCATCGCGGCCGAGATCGGCTTCGCCGCCGAGGAGGGGCTGAGCCTCGCGCTGCACCGCGAGGTCTCCTGGGCGACGCTGCGCGACAAGCTGATCTGGGGCGGCTACGACGCGGCGCACATGCTGGCGCCGGTCATCGTCGCGCAGAGCGGCGGCGTCGGCGTCGGGGACGAGCCGCTCGACGCGCTGATGATGCTCTCGGTCAATGGCCAGGTGATCGGCGTCGGCCCCGATCTCGCGGCGGGAATGCGCGCCCGCGCGCCGGGCTTTCTCGACGCGCGGGCGACCGGCGCGGCGCTGCTCGCCGCCTCCGAGGGGCGGCGGCTTCGCGTCGGCGTGCCGTTTCCCTTCTCGACCCACGCGCTCCTGATGGCGCGCTGGTTCGAGGGGCTCGGCGCGGGGCGGGTCGAGCTTGCCACCGTGCCGCCGCCCCGGATGGCGCGGGCGATGGCGGCGGGGGAGGTGGACGCCTTCTGCGTCGGCGAGCCCTGGGGCAGCGTCGCGGTCGAGCAGGGGACGGCGGAACTGATCCTGCCCGGGGCCGCGATCTGGCAGTTCGCGCCCGAGAAGGCGCTCGCGATGCCGCGCGCGGCGGTCGAGGCGGAGCCGGAGATCGCCGCGGCGCTGATGCGCGCGGTCTGGCGCGCGGCGCGCTGGCTGGGCGATCCGGCCAATCTGATGACGGCGGCCGAACTGCTCGGGCGGCCCGCCTGTCTCGACCTTTCGCCCGAGATCATCGAACGCGCGCTGCGCGGCCGGCTGGTGATCGACCGGGACGGGGCCGAGGCGCCGGTGCCGCGCCTTGTCGAGTTCTTCGACGCCGCCGCGACCTTTCCGTGGCGGAGCCAGGGGCTGCTGATCGCCGACTGGCTGGCGCGGCTCACCGGCGCGGACCGCGCGCGGCTGCGCGCCGCCGCGCGCGCCGCGTTCCGCACCGATCTCTACCGCGCCGTCCTGGGCCCGATCGGCGCCGACCTGCCCGGCGCCTCGGAGAAGCTCGAAGGCGCGATGGCGGTGCCCACGGCGGTCGCCTCCACGCTCGGCGGGCTGGTGCTCGGGCCGGACCGCTTCTTCGACGGAACGGTGTTCGATCCGTCGGACGCGTGAATCGCGCGCGAAGGGCGGGGGTTCGCGCGCAAATTCTGGTCAGTCGCGCCGCGGAACTGCCTCACGTGTGAGCAGACGCGCATAAACGCGGCCTCCGGAGCTTTTCCGGGATTGCGCGGCGGAAACGATTCGGACTAACCAGGAATCACAGGCGGCCCAACGAGGGGCCTGCCTTCAGAGATACCGCCCCGACGCGGGGGCACAGGCAAAGCCGCCTGATCCGTGCGAAGCAACGCGCAGGATCGGCGGCTTTTTTCGTTTCTGCCCAGCCCTCGGAGTCCGGCAAGGCCCGGATCCCGATCCAGCCATACGGGACAGCCATGCGCCATATCCTCCCGGGCACAGCCCTTGTGCTCATCACCGCCCTCGCCGCGCGCGCCGAGCCGCTGCCGGTCGAGAAGGACGAACTCACGCTCGGTTTCATCAAGCTCACCGACATGGCGCCGCTCGCCATCGCCTACGAGAAGCATTTCTTCGAGGACGAGGGGCTCTACGTGCGTCTGGAGGCCCAGGCGAACTGGAAGGTGCTGCTGAACCGCGTCATCTCGGGCGAGCTCGACGGCGCGCAGATGCTCGCGGGCCAGCCGCTCGCCGCGACCGTGGGCTACGGCACCAAGGCCCATATCGTGACGCCGTTCTCGATGGACCTGAACGGCAACGCGATCACGGTCTCGAACGCCGTCTGGGACCTGATGGCGCCGGAGATCCCGGCCGGCCCCGACGGCAAGCCCGCGCATCCGATCTCGGCCGCGGCGCTCGCCCCGGCGATCCAGGCGGCGCACGAGGCCGGCAATCCGTTCAACATGGGCATGGTCTTTCCGGTCTCGACCCACAATTACGAGATCCGCTACTGGCTCGCCGCGGGCGGGCTGAACCCGGGCTTCTACGGCAAGGGCGATGCGAAGGGGCAGATCGGGGCCGAGGTGCTGCTCTCGGTCACGCCGCCGCCGCAGATGCCGGCGACGCTCGAGGCGGGCACGATCGCGGGCTATTCGGTGGGCGAGCCGTGGAACCAGGCGGCGGTGTTCAAGCGCATCGGCCGGCCGGTGATCACCGACGAGGAGATCTTCGAGGACAATCCCGAGAAGGTCTTCGGGCTGACGGCGGAATTCACCGAGAGATATCCCAACACCACGCTCGCGCTCACCAAGGCGCTGATCCGCGCGGTCGAATGGCTCGACGCCGACAATGGCGCCAACCGCGCCGAGGCGGCGGAGATCCTGTCGCATTCCGCCTATGTCGGCGCCGACGAGGAGGTGATCGCCAATTCGATGACCGGCACCTTCGCCTTCGGCGCGGATGACGTGCGCCCGGCGCCGGACTTCAACATCTTCTTCCGCGACCACGCGAGTTATCCCTACTATTCCGACGCGGTCTGGACGCTGACGCAGATGCGCCGCTGGGGGCAGATCCCCGAGGCGAAGCCCGACGCCTGGTACGACGAGACCGCGAAGGCGGTCTACAAGCCCGCGATCTACGAAGAGGCGGCGCGGCTGCTGATCGGGGAGGGCCGGGCGCGGGCCGAGGACTTTCCCTTCGGCACCGACGGCTACAAGCCGCCGAGCGCGGCCTTCATAGACCATGTCGAATACGACGGCCGCCTTCCCAACGACTACCTCGCGAAATTCCCGATCGGGCTCAAGGGCGGGCAGACCGTCACCAGCGCCGGCGTGCAGGGCTGATGGAGATCTGACATGACCCTCGTTCTCGACACCACCGAAGCCGATCACCGCCGCGCCCGGCGCGTGGCGCGGGCGGCCAGGATCGCCGGCGTGCTGGAGACGCTCGGCCTCGGCTTCCTCGCCCCGCTCGTGAAGGCGCTCGCCGGCGACGATCCGGCCGGCAACCTCAGGAGCTTCGCCCGCCTGCTCGGCATCCCGCTGATCGCGATCGCGCTCTTCCTTCTCGCCTGGGGCCAGCTCGCGCCCCGGGTGCAGACCTCGCTCGGCGCGCTGCCGGGGCCGGGGGCGGTCTGGGAGCAGGCGGTCGCGCTGCACGGCGACTACCTGATCGACCAGCAGAAGCGCGCCGAGTTCCACGCCCGCGAGGCCGCGCGCAACGCGGAGCTCGCGGCGGCGGGCAAGCCGGTCAAGACCCACGCCTATACCGGCGCGCCGACCTTCTACGCGCAGATCTGGACCTCGATCCGGACCGTGCTCTTCGGCTTCGCGATCGCCACGCTCTTCGCGGTGCCGGTCGGCATCCTCTGCGGCCTCTCGCCCACGGTGAACCTCGGGCTGACGCCGCTCATCCAGATCTTCAAGCCGGTCTCGCCGCTCGCCTGGCTGCCGATCGTCACGATGGTGGTCTCCGCGCTCTACCACACGACGAGCGGCGGGCTGCCGAAGAGCTTCCTCGTCTCCGCGATCACGGTGACGCTCTGCTCGCTCTGGCCGACGCTCATCAACACCGGGGTCGGCGTCGCCTCGATCGACAAGGATCTGCTGAACGTCAGCCGCGTGCTCCGTCTCTCGACCTGGACCAAGATCACCAAGCTCGTGCTGCCCTCGGCGCTGCCGCTCATCTTCACCGGGCTCAGGCTCTCGCTCGGCGTTGGCTGGATGGTGCTGATCGCCGCGGAAATGCTCGCGCAGAACCCCGGTCTCGGCAAGTTCGTCTGGGACGAGTTCCAGAACGGCAGTTCGAACAGCCTGGCGCGGATCATGGTCGCGGTGCTGACGATCGGCATCATCGGCTTCCTGCTCGACCGGATCATGTTCGCGATCCAGTCGGCGGTCTCCACCTCGACCCGGCGGTGAGCGCGATGGCGATCCTCGAATTCCGCGGCGTTTCCAAGGGCCACGGGGGAACCCCGGTCCTCAGGGACATCTCCCTCTCGGTCGAAAAGGGCCAGTTCGTCGCGATCCTCGGCTTCTCGGGAACCGGCAAGACCACGCTCATGAACCTCGTCGCCGGCCTCACGGCCCCCGACGCCGGCGAGGTGCGCTTCAAGGGCGCGCCCGTGACCGAACCCGCCCCCGAGCGCGCGCTCGTGTTCCAGTCCTACGCGCTGATGCCCTGGCTCTCGGTCGCCGACAACATCGGCCTCGCCGTCGACGCGGTGCACAAGGGCAGGCCGAAGGCCGAGCGCCGCGCCCTCGTCGACCGCTACATCGCGATGGTGGGCCTCGCCCACGCCCGCGACCGCAAGCCATCCGAGCTTTCGGGCGGCATGCGCCAGCGCGTCTCGGTCGCCCGCGCGCTCGCGATGGAGCCGGAGATGCTGCTGATGGACGAGCCGCTCTCGGCGCTCGACGCGCTGACGCGGGCCAATCTCGCCGACGAGATCGAGCGGATCTGGGAGGCGGAGCGGCGCACGGTCGTGATGATCACCAACGACGTGGACGAGGCGCTGATCCTCGCCGACCGCGTGCTGGTGCTGAACCCCGACGGCACGCTCGGCCCGGACGTGACGGTGACGCTGCCCCGGCCGCGCGACCGGATGGCGCTGAATGACAACCCGGTGTTCAAGGCGATGCGGGCCGAGATCACGCAGTATCTGATGGACGTGGGCATCGCCGCGAAGGCGCCCGCGGTCCGCCAGCTTCCCGTCGTCACCCCCCGGCACGCGCTCCCCGCGGCCTATGCCCAGGCGGCGAAGGGCGTGGCGGACGAGCGCTATCTCCAGTTCTCCCAGCTCTACAAGACCTATGCGACGCCGAAAGGGCCGCTCACCGTCGTGAAGGACTACAACCTCACGATGAAGAAGGGCGAGTTCGTCTCGGTCATCGGCCATTCGGGCTGCGGCAAGTCGACCGTGCTGACGATGGCCGCCGGGCTCAACGCGATCTCCTCCGGCGCGATCATCCTCGACGGCACCCACGTCCAGGGCGCCGATCCCGAGCGCGCGGTGGTGTTCCAGAGCCCGAACCTGATGCCCTGGCTGACCGCGCGGGAGAATGTCGCGATCGGCGCCGACCGGGTCTATCCGAAGGCGAGCCGCGCCGAGCGGCAGGAGGTGGTGGAATACTATCTCGAGAAGGTCGGCCTCGGCGATGCGATGAACCGGCTCGCCTCGGACATGTCGAACGGGATGCGCCAGCGCGTCGGCATCGCCCGCGCCTTCGCGCTCTCGCCGAAGCTCCTGCTGCTCGACGAGCCCTTCGGGATGCTCGACAGCCTGACCCGCTGGGAACTCCAGGAAGTGCTGATGGAGGTCTGGAGCCAGACCCGCGTCACCGCGATCTGCGTCACCCACGACGTCGACGAGGCGATCCTGCTCTCCGACCGCGTCGTGATGATGACGAACGGGCCGGAGGCGACGATCGGGCGGATCGTCGAGGTCGACCTCGCCCGGCCCCGCACCCGCAAGGCGCTGGTCGAGCATCCCGACTACTACCGCTACCGCGCCTCGGTGCTCGGCTTCCTCGAGGAATACGAGCATGGCGCCCATTCGAAGAAGGAGGTGGCGTGATGGCCCCGCTCGATGCCCGCGTCACGGGGGCGTTCCTCCAGGCGGCGGAGGTCTGGATCCCGGATCCGGCCGGCGAATATCTGGTCCGGGCCGAGGGCGCCTATGGCCCGCACGAGAGCTTCGGCGGCGTCAGCGGCGAGCATGGCTTCGCCCGGGGCGAGGGGCTGCCGGGCCGGGCCTGGGCCGAGGCGCGCCCCTTCGTGCTGACCGATCTCTCCGACCCGCGCTTCTTCCGCGCCGAGGCGGCGCGCTCGGCCGGGCTCGGCGCGGCGGCGGCGCTGCCGGTCTTCTCGGACGGCGCGCTCAAGGGCGTGCTGGTGCTCTTCTGCGGCGCCGATCCCGGCCATGCCGGGGCGCTCGAACTCTGGCACGCCGGGGATGCCCCGGACGCGGTGATGCGGCTCGAGGGTGGCTATTACGGCGCGGACGACACCTTCCGCGAGGTTTCGGAGCGGACCACCTTCGCCCGCGGCAAGGGCCTGCCGGGCGGGGTCTGGGGCGCGCGCGCGCCGATGCTGATGCGTGACCTGAGCGCCGCGCGCGGCTTCCTGCGCGCGGAGAGCGCGGCGAAGGCCGGGCTTACCACCGGCCTCGGCATCCCGGTATTCACGCCCGGGAAGGACGCCTGGGCGGTGACGCTCCTCTCCGCCGCCCGCTCGCCTGTGGCGCGCCGGTTCGAGATCTGGGACGTCACCGCCGGGCGCGGCGGCCAGAAGGCGGTCGCGACGCTCGTTGACGGGCTCTGCGACACCGAGGGCGCGCTCTGGACGCGCGAGCGGCGGATCGAGCCCTGGCAGGGTCCGGTCGGCCGCGCGCTCGCCACCGCCGCGCCGGTCGTCGAGGCCAATCCCGCCACCGCGCCGGCCGGTGTCCGCTACGAGGGCATGGTCGCGCTTCCGATCCATCCGCAGGGCGAGGTGGCGCGCGTCGTCGCCTGGTTCTTCTGACATCCGAGGGAAACTGACATGACGGAGAAACTCGTCGTCATCGGTGCCGGCATGGCCTCGGGCCGCGCGCTGGAGCACCTGTTCGAGACCGATCCCGGCGCCTACGAGGTGACGCTGTTCAATGGCGAGCCGAGGGGCAACTACAACCGCCTGATGCTCTCCCCCGTGCTCTCGGGCGAGAAGAGCTACGAGGAGATCGTCACCCATGACGATGCCTGGTACGCGGAGAACCGGGTCACGACCCGCTTCGGCGAGGCGGTGACGAAGATCGACCGCGAGCGCAAGGTCGTCGTCTCGAAGGGCGGCGAGACGCCCTATGACAAGCTCCTGATCGCGACCGGTTCCTATCCGTTCATCCTGCCGCTGCCGGGCAAGGATCTCGACGGGGTGATCGCCTTCCGCGACATCGACGACGTGGGCAGGATGCTCGGCGCCGCGGAACTGCCGGAGGCGAAGGCGGTGGTGATCGGCGGCGGCCTCCTCGGCCTCGAGGCCGCGGCCGGACTCCGGCTGCGCGGCATGGAGGTCACGGTCCTGCACGTGATGGGCCATCTGATGGAGCGCCAGCTCGACCCCTCCGCCGGCTATCTGCTGGCGAAGGATCTGGAGCGCCGCGGCATCCGCGTGCATTGCAAGGCGCAGACCAAGGCGATCCTCGGCCAGAACCGCGTCGAGGGCGTGCTGCTCGAGGACGGGACCGTCTACGAGGCCGACATCGTCGTGATGGCGGTCGGCATCCGCCCCGAGACCCGGCTCGCCCGCGACGCCGGGATCGAGATCGAGCGCGGCATCACCGTGGACGACGCGATGCGCACCTCCGATCCGGATATCCTCGCGATCGGCGAATGCGTCGAGCACCGGGGCATGCTCTACGGGCTGGTCGCGCCGCTCTACGATCAGGCGAAGGTGGTGGCCCGGACGCTGCTCGCGGACGAGGCGGTCTTCCTGCCGGTCGAGCTCTCGACCAAGCTCAAGGTCACCGGCTGCGACCTCTTCTCCGCCGGCGATTTCTCGGAAGGCCCCGACCGCGAGGAGATCGTGTTCCGCGACGCGGCCCGCGGCGTCTACAAGCGGCTGGTCCTGAAGGACAACACGATCATCGGCGCGGTCATGTACGGCGATACCGCCGACGGTTCGTGGTTCCTCTCGAAGATCAAGGCGAAGGAGGACATCGCCGCCGAGCGCGACACGCTGATCTTCGGTCCCGCCTACGCCGGGGGGGCCGCGCTGGACCCTATGGCGGCCGTTGCAGCCTTGCCGGATGAGGCGGAGATCTGCGGTTGCAACGGCGTCTGCAAGGGCAAGATCGTCCAGGCCATCACCGGAAGCGGCCTCTCCACGCTCGAGGAGGTGCGCTCGGCCACCAAGGCGAGTTCCTCCTGCGGCCAGTGCACCGGCCTCGTCGAGCAGGTGCTGGCCTCCACGCTCGGCGACGGCTTCCAGCTTCCGACCGCGAAGCCGGTCTGCAAGTGCACCGACTTCACCCATGAGGACGTGCGCCGGCTGATCAAGGCGGGCGAGCTGAAGTCGATGCCCGCCGTCTGGCAGGAACTCGGCTGGAAGACCTCCTGCGGCTGCCACGTCTGCCGGCCGGCGCTGAACTTCTACCTGCTCGCGGACTGGCCCGACGACTACGTGGACGACGCGCAGTCGCGCTTCATCAACGAGCGCGCGCATGCCAACATCCAGAAGGACGGCACCTTCTCGGTCATGCCCCGGATGTGGGGCGGCGTCACCACGGCGGCGGAACTGCGCGCCATCGCCGACGCGGCCGACAAGTTCGACGTGCCGATGGTGAAGGTCACCGGCGGCCAGCGCATCGACCTGCTCGGCGTGAAGAAGGAGGACCTGCCCGAGATGTGGGCGGATCTCAACGCCGCCGGCATGGTCTCGGGCCACGCCTATACCAAGGGGCTCCGCACGGTGAAGACCTGCGTCGGCACCGATTTCTGCCGCTTCGGCACGCAGGATTCGACCGGGCTCGGCATCCGGCTCGAAAAGCGGCTCTGGGGCTCCTGGACGCCGCACAAGGTGAAGATGGCGGTCTCCGGCTGCCCGCGGAACTGCGCCGAGGCGACCTGCAAGGACGTGGGCATCGTCTGCACCGACGCCGGGTTCAACATCGGCGTCGGCGGCGCGGCGGGTCTCGACCTGAAGCAGACCGAGGTCATCCATACCGCGCGGACCGAGGAGGAGGCGATGGATGTCACGGTCGCCTTCGTCCAGCTCTACCGCGAGAACGCGAAATATCTCGATCGGCCCTACCGCTGGATCGAGAAGGTCGGGCTCGACTGGGTGAAGAGCCTCGTGGTGGACGACCTGCAGAGCCGCATGGCGCTGGTCGCGCGGTTCGACCACAGCCAGTCGATCTACCAGAAGGATCCCTGGGCGGAACGTGTCGAGGGCGAGAAGCGGCGCGAATTCGAGCCGCTGGCGGATCTGAGGCTCAAGGCGGCGGAGTGAGGCGGGGGGGGCGGACAGATGTCCGCCCTACGCCATCCCGCGCGAGGGACAAACGGAGAGACCATAGCCATGAACGCGATGACCGACGACTGGCTCGACATCGGCGCCCTGACCGACATTCCCGCCCGCGGCGGCCGGGTGGTGAAGACCCCGCGCGGCTGCCTCGCCGTGTTCCGCGCCGCGGACGACACCGTCTTCGCCCTCGACGACCGCTGCCCGCACAAGGGCGGGCCGCTCTCGGACGGGATCGTGCACGGGCACAACGTCACCTGCCCGCTGCACAGCCTTGTGATCTCGCTCGAGACCGGCGCGGCGGCGAACCCCGAGGAGGGGCGGGTCCGGACCCATCAGGTGCGCGTCGCGGAGGGCCGCGTCCTGCTCGATCCCGCGGCGCTCCGGAGCTGAGGCCGATGAGCGGCGCCCCCATCCGCACGACCTGCCCCTATTGCGGTGTCGGCTGCGGCGTGCTCGCCACGCCCGACGGCGCGGGCGGCGTCGCGATCGCAGGCGATCCGGAGCATCCGGCCAATTTCGGCCGGCTCTGCTCCAAGGGCTCCGCGCTCGGCCAGACCGTCGGGCTCGACGGGCGGCTGCTCGCGCCCCGGATCGACGGGGCGGAGGCGGGCTGGGACACGGCGCTCGACCTGATCGCCACGCGCATCGGGGCGGCGATCGAGACGCGGGGGCCGGAAAGCGTCGCGATCTACGGCTCGGGCCAGATGCTGACCGAGGATTACTACGTCGCGAACAAGCTGATGAAAGGCTTCATCGGCGCGGCGAACATCGACACGAATTCGCGGCTCTGCATGGCCTCCTCGGTCGCGGGGCACCGCCGCGCCTTCGGGAGCGACACCGTGCCCGGCACCTACGAGGACCTCGAGGAGGCCGATCTCGTCGTCCTCGTCGGCTCGAACCTCGCCTGGTGCCACCCGGTGCTCTACCAGCGCCTCGCCGCCGCCAAGGCCGCGCGGCCCGCGCTCCGCGTCGTCACGGTCGATCCGCGCCGCACGGCCACGACCGATCTCGCGGACCTTCACCTTCCGCTCCGCGCCGATACCGACGTGGCGCTCTTCAACGCGCTGCTCGCGGAGATCGCCCGGCGCGGCGCGGTCGACGCCGATTACCTCGCCGCGCATGTCGCGGGGTTCGACGCCGCGCTCGACGCCGCCCGCGCGACCGACGCGGCCGTGACCGGGCTCGCGGCGGAGGACCTCGCGGCCTTCCTCGACCTCTGGATCGGCACCGAGCGCGTGGTGACCGTCTACAGCCAGGGCGTGAACCAGTCCGCCGCCGGCACCGACAAGGTCAATGCGATCATCAACTGCCACCTCGCGACCGGCCGGATCGGCCGTCCGGGCATGGGGCCGTTCTCCGTCACCGGCCAGCCGAACGCGATGGGCGGGCGCGAGGTCGGCGGGCTCTCGAACATGCTCGCCGCGCATCTCGATCTGGAGAACCCGACGCACCGCTTCCTCGTCGGCCAGTTCTGGAACGCGCCGCGGCTCGCTGCGACGCCGGGGCTGAAGGCCGTCGATCTCTTCCGCGCCTGCGGCCGGGGCGAGATCGAGGTGCTCTGGATCATCGGCACCAACCCCGTCGTCTCGCTGCCGGAGGCCGACGCGGTCGCGGAGGCGATGGGCCGCGTGCCGCTCGTCATCGTCTCCGACATGTTCGCGACCACCGATACCGCGCGGCGCGCCCATGTGCTGCTGCCCGCGCTCGGCTGGGGCGAGAAATCGGGCACCGTCACCAATTCCGAGCGCCGCGTCTCGCGCCAGCGGCCTTTCCTGCCCGCGCCGGGAGAGGCGAGGCCCGACTGGTGGGCGCTCGCCGAGGTGGGCCGCAGGCTCGGCCATGCCGAGGCCTTCGCCTACGAGAGCCCGGCCGAGATCTTCCGCGAATACGCCGCGCTCTCCGCGCTCGCCGCGGCCGAGGGGCGTGATTTCGACATCTCCGCGCTCGTCGAGGCCGATTACGACGCGATGCCGCCCGCGCAATGGCCGGTGGGCGGACCGGCCCGGTTCTTCGCCGGGGGCGGGTTCTTCACCCCCGACCGCAAGGGCCGGATGATCGCGGTCGCCCAGGCCGCCCCGGAGGCGCGCGCGCCGCGTTTCCCCTTCACGCTCAACACCGGCCGCGTGCGCGACCAGTGGCACACGATGACCCGGACCGGGCGCTCCTCCCGGCTCGGCCAGCACATCTCCGAACCCTTCGCCGAGATCAATCCGGAGGATGCCGGGGCGCTCGGGATCGGTGCCGCCGATCTCGTCGAGGTGACGAGCCCGCACGGCACCGCCCTCCTGCGCGCGCTCGTCACCGACCGGGTGCTTCCGGGCGATGTCTTCGTACCCATGCACTGGTCGGGCGAATTCGCCGCCCGCGCGCGGGTCGACGCGCTGGTTCCGGCGGTGGTCGATCCGCATTCCGGCCAGCCCGCCTCGAAGATGGGCCGCGTCGCGCTCCGCCGCCACGCCGCCGCCTGGTACGGTTTCGCCGTGTCACGGGCCCGGCCGGAGGCTGCGACCGACTACTGGGCGCTCGCGCCGACGCCGTTCGGCTGGCGGGCCGAACTCGCGGACGCGGCGGCGCCGGACGACTGGGCCGCCTTCGCCCGCGCGCTCTTCGCCGCGCCCGAGGCCGAGGTGGTGATCTCGGAAGACCGCGCCCGGGGGACGGCCCGCGTCGCGCTGGTCGGGGAGGGCGGGGTGATCGCCGCGCTCTTCGCCGCGCGGGAGCCTGTCGAGGTCGCGCGCGCGCACATCGTCTCCGCCTTCGGGACCGAGGATCCGCCGCGCCTGCTCGCCGGCCGTCCCGGCGCGGCGCAGGAGGACCGGGGTGCCATCGTCTGCGCCTGTTTCGACGTCGGCGTGAACACGATCACCGCCTCCATCGCACGGGGCGAGGCGACGAGCGTCGAGACGATCGGCGCGCTGCTCCGGGCCGGCTCGAACTGCGGCTCCTGCCGCCCCGAACTGAAGTCGCTGCTCGCCACCCATGCGCCGCGCGTCGCGGCGGAATAGACCGCCTACCCGAAGGAGATCCGTGATGAAGACCTTCCCGATGTTCCTGAAGATGGCCGGCCGCCGGGTGGTGATCCTCGGCGGCGGCGAGGAGGCGGCGCGGAAGGCGCGGCTGATGCTCAAGACCGAGGCCGAGATCGTGCTCTGCGCGCCGGCGCTCGAGCCCGAACTCGCGGCGCTCGTCGCGCGCGGCCGCGCCACCCATGTGACGAAGCCGACGCCCGATCTCTTCGCGGGAGCGGCGCTCGCCTTCGTCGCGACCGGCGCGCCGGAGGAGGACGCGCGCCTCGCGGGGGTCTGCCGCGAAGCCGGCGTGGTGACGAACGTCGTCGACGCGCCCGAGCTTTGCGACGCCTTCACGCCCTCGATCGTCGACCGCGACCCGCTCGTGGTCGCGATCGGCACCGAGGGCGCGGCGCCGGTGCTGGCGCGGCAGGTCAAGACCGCGGTCGAGACCATGCTCGAGCCCCGGCTCGGCGATCTCGTGGCCCTTGCCGGGCGGCTCCGCGACGAGGTGGCGGCGCGGGTCGCACCGGCGAAACGCCGCGCCTTCTGGGCCTGGGCCTTCCAGGGCGGGCCGCGGCGCGCACATGCGCGGGGCGCCGAGGACGAGGCGGCGCGGCTCCTGAAATCCGCGATTGCCCGGGGCGGCGCGGGCGAGACCGGCGGTTTCGTCAGCCTCGTCGGCGCGGGGCCGGGCTCGCGCGATCTCATCACGCTGCGCGGCGTCCAGCGGCTGCAGGAGGCGGATGTGATCTTCTACGACCGGCTGGTCGATCCCGACCTGCTCGAACTCGCCCGCCGCGACGCGGAGCGCGTCTATGTCGGCAAGGCGCCGGGCGCGCATTCCTGGCCGCAGGACCGGATCAACGGGGTGATCACCGCCGCCGCCCGCGCCGGCAAGCGCGTGGTCCGGCTCAAATGCGGCGATCCCGGCGTCTTTGCCCGGGGCGCGGAGGAAGGCGCGGCCTGCGAGGCGGCGGGGATCGCCTGGGAGATCGTGCCCGGCGTCACGGCGGCCTCGGCGGCGGCGGCGGAACTCGGCGGCTTTCTGACCGAGCGCGGGCTCTACGACAGCCTCGTGCTGACGACGGGCGTGGTCCGCCCCGGCGATCCCGCGCCCGACTGGGGCGGGCTCGCCCGGCCCGGCACCACGCTCGCGCTCTACATGAGCGTCGGCGCCGCGGGGGCGATCCGCGACGCGCTGATCGGCGCCGGCGCGCCGGAGGGGAGCGCGGTCGAGATCGTGAGCGGGGCGGGAACGGCGGAGGCGCGGATCTGGCGGACATCGCTCGGCGGGCTCGCCGAGACGGTCGCGGCGGAGCGGGTGGAGAACCCGGCGATCATGCTGGTCCGCCTGCCGAAGGCCGCCGTCGTCGCGGCGCGCGCGGCGGCCTGAGCGGCCGGTCTCAGAAGACGTGCAGCAGGTAGAGGATGATGATGATCGGGATCGGAATGCCGATCAGCCAGGCCAGGACGCCTTTCATGCGATGATCTCCCCATGGGCCCGGACCTGCGCGTCCGGGCCTGCCAAGTCCTTGTGTTGCTTCGTGCTTTCAGAACGCGGATCGGCCCGCCGGGTTCCGGAGGGGCGCCGCCGCGGCCAGTCGCTCGCGCCCTCGTCTCGTCAAGGTGACCGGCGTGTGCGTTGCTCCGCCGCCACAGTCCGCCTAGTTCCTGGGTAGTACGACCATTGCCCCTCTGAGCCGGAAGGGTGAGTCGGGCGTAGCATGATCTCGCCGCCGCCGGGAAAGGACGGGGCGGCCCGAGGGGTGGATGTGGAGTGACCGCGATGGAACGCGCGAAGACGGGTGAGACGAACAAGGAGGCGGAGCCTCCGTCCAAGGGCGCCCCCGCGCCGGCGAAGCCGGACGGGTGGCGATTCAGCGACTGGGCAGCGATCTGAGGGGCCCCGGGACCCCGCGCGCCCGGTGGGGTGGCACCCCGGGCGCGCGGCGCCTCATTCCGGTGCCAGCGCCTCGAGTTCCGGCAGCAGCACGACGCTTTCCTGCTCGTTCGGATCGGTCCGGGCGATGACCGCGACCGCGGGCTCCGGTCCCCGGTTCATCGGCAGATGCGGCATCCCGGCGGGGATGTAGAGCATTTCTCCCGCCTTCACGATCATGTGCCGCTCCAGCCGCGGCCCGTAATACATCTCCGACACGCCCGAGAGCATGTAGATCGCCGTCTCGTGGCGCGCGTGCAGATGCGCCTTCGCCCGGCCGCCGGGCGGGATCGTCAGCAGATGCATGCAGATCCCCGTCGCCCCCGCGCTCTCGGCGGTGATGCCCGAGGCATAGTCGAACCCCTGCTTGCCGTGGTAGCTCTCCGCCCCCGGCCGGAACAGGCGGCAGTCCGGTTCATCCGTCATCAAGGGCCTCCCGTCGCTCACGGGGCGCAGCATACGCCAGGGCGGCGCGCGGCGCGAGCGGCCAGACCGGAGGGAACCGGGGGCGGTGTCGGCGGTTCGATCCTGAGAGGAGAGCGGCGCGCGGGGACGCGACGCGTCGCTCCGCACCGAGAGCAAGGAGAAGAGCCATGGCGAATGCGAGCCGCAAGCAGCACGGCGAAGGTGTGCAGGGCAAGGGAGACGGCACGGGCGCGATGAGCGACATTCCCGCCGACCTGCCGGAGAACATGGTGCTCTCGAACCGCGACAAGAAACAGCACAGCGACGCGCGCGGGCTCGACAGCAAGCATGTCGAGACCGAGCAGCGCCACGACCACGCCGCGAACCGGCAGCCGGAACTCGAGAAGGAGAGCCGGCGGGATCGGGAATGACGAAGGAGCCGAAGGTCGGCGAAAGGGTCGCCTGGAACACGAGCCAGGGCGAGACCCGGGGCACGGTCGAGAAGAAGCAGACCAGCCGGACCCGGATCAAGGGCCATGACGTCGTGGCTTCGGAGGAGGATCCCCGCTACATTGTCCGAAGCGAAAGATCGGGCGAGAAGGCCGCGCACAGGCCGGAGGCGCTGAGAAAGGCCTGAGCGCGCGGGACGGGGAGCGGGACGGAGCATGACGCTCGCGCAGGTGACCGCCGTTTTCGGATGGATGACGGTGATCAACCTCGCCGTCTACGCCTTCGCGGCCGCCTGCGTGATCCTCGGCGGCGACCGCCTCGCCGCGTTCCAGTCCCGCCTCATGGGCGTACCGCCCTCGGACTGGCCGCGGCTCTACGTCGATTATCTCGGCCGCTACAAGATCGCGATCATGGTGTTCAACCTCGCCCCCTGGCTGGCGCTCCGGATCGTCGGTTAGGCGAGGGACGATTTTGGCCGCCGGGAGGCTTCCGGCCGCGCCGCGGGCCGCCTATCTGAGGGCGGAACAGGCGGAGGGCGGGCGATGACGAAACTGACGTGCCTCGAATGCGGACAGGTGAACCGGGTGCCCGACGCGCGGCTCGGCGCCGGTCCGAAATGCGGAACCTGCGGCACGCCGCTTCTCGACGGCAAGGCGCGGGCGATCGATCCCGCGATCCTCGACAAGGCCACGCGCAACGACGACCTGCCGCTCGTCGTCGATTTCTGGGCCTCCTGGTGCGGGCCCTGCCGGATGATGGCGCCGGAATTCGCGAAGGCCGCCGCCACGCTCCGCGCGAGCGCGCGCTTCGCCAAGCTCGATACCGAGGCGCATCCGGCGGTCTCGGCCCGCTTCGGCATCCGGGGCATCCCGCTCCTGATCGCCTTCCGGGGCGGGAGGGAGGCGGGGCGCCAGGCGGGCGCGCAGCCCGCTTCGGGGATCGAATCCTTCGTGCGCGGGGTGGCCGGGGCGTGACGCCGCGCCCCCGGTGGGTGGATCGGGCGATCCTTCGCTGTTATCGTGAAGGTCCGGGCGGCGGTGACGGCTGGCGTTTTCAGGCCCCGCGCCGCCTTGACCCGAGGGTTAAGAGGGGGAGTCTGACATGGCCGGATTTGCGCGGAAAACGGTTGGCGCGGCGCTGCTGCTCGCCTCGCTGGCGGGCGGCGCCCTGGCGCGGGACGCCAGTTGGCCGATGAGCCCGGACCAGGTCCTGCTCGACAATTCCTCCGACCGCGAACTGGTCTATTCGGTCCGCGCGCCCGGCGGCGGCTGGGCGGATTTCCGGATCGGCGCCGGGAAATCGGTGATCGTCAGCTGCCGCGGCTGCTACTCGGCCATCTTCAACTTCTCGATCAAGTCCGAGACCAAGACGATGAATTACGACTTCGTCGGCGGCCGCCACTACCGCATCTTCTGGAACACCTCCGCCGACGCCTGGGACGTCGGCCGCGTTCTCGAATACTGGGATACCGGCAGCTTCTTCGAATAAGGGGGCAGGTGGATCGGGGCGCGGCGCCACTGGGGCTTCGGAGTCTGGGGGGAGATTCATCAACGCCGCCGACGCCGCGCGCCATGTTGCCTTATCGCCGCGCCGCCGTTCCCGGAGCCATCTGCTCCTTCACCGCCGTGCTGGCGGACCAGCGGTCGCGGGCGCGGCCCGTGGCAGCGGCGTTACCGGGAACACCCGAGCCGCGACGGCGAGGATTGGCGGCGGCATGTCGAATATTGCTGGATCAACCCCGTGAAGCACGGCCCTGTCCGCCGCGTCGCCGACTGGCCGCGGTCGTCGTTCCACCGCGACGTCCGGCGCGGCCTGGTGCCGGAGGATTGGGCCGGCGAGATCCCGGAGGGCGATTTCGGAGAGTAGGGTGGGCAATCCGCCCACCCTGGCATGGAGTGTCGGAAGCGGTGGGCAGATTGCTCACCCTACTCTTGCTAACGCGTCGCATCGATAAGAGCGTCCACAACGATTTTTGCATCAAAGAATCTCTGTTGCAGAGTGGAGCTACCGATGCCCATTGTTCCTCCGTGGGCCACAGAGTTTCTGACACTGTAGATCGACTTGAGCGACTCGCTTGCCGCCTCATTCGACTGTATCGCGCGCTCGAAACGCGCCTTCCATTCACCATCGAAGCGTTCGAGGAGCGATCCAATTGCAGCACAGTCGTAGTTTGTACCACGCTTGAAATGAGATTTTATAAAGGCTAGAACTTGTGGCTGCGCACGGTTGCGAAGCCGTTCTAAAACAACAATTTCCACCGACCTCTCTACAAACCCGCAAATCAGAACAGCTGCGAATTTACGAAGGGTTGCCTTCTGCTCATCATCTGGTCTTCCAGTACAAACTTCTCGCACGAATTTGTTGAGTTCTTGGTAACGATTATCTATCTGTAGCATCTATGAAGCATCGATCGCCTGCGAAGCTACTTCTAATCTCTTTTGGACGCTTTCCTCGTCAGAAGTTGCTCTCTCCCACCCTTCTCGGAACCTTGCGTCTTTCATAAGAGAGT
This sequence comes from Amaricoccus solimangrovi, assembly GCF_006385685.1. GTDB lineage: Bacteria > Pseudomonadota > Alphaproteobacteria > Rhodobacterales > Rhodobacteraceae > Amaricoccus > Amaricoccus solimangrovi. The sequence goes on from NZ_VFRP01000001.1 coordinate 197,633, forward strand.
TGTAAGCACTTCGGACTTGATCAACACTTAGGTCTTCGCCCGCTGCAAGATGGCGAGCAAGCGCTGCCATGAACCCATCCAGCACAGCGGCATTGAGCGTTCGAACCGGACGGAAGGCGGATTGGCCCAAGGCATCCCAAGAAAGTTGCACTGTACGCTTAAATATTTTTGCAAGACGGTCGAGATCTTTGTCCGAAGATTTGTTCATCTTTTCGGAAAACTTTGTTAGAAAAGTGGCCATCGGGCGCTCGTATTTGTCACCATCTTCAGAAAGAGCCAGAACGCGGATTATGAGTTCTTGATCTTTTGCTCGGCCGCTTTCCGGTCCATATATGTGGCGCCAAGAGGGATCTTTGTTCAACGCCACGGTCAGGTCCGTGAATTTCCCGGAGGTGATGCAGTTCCTTATCTCTTGAGGTGATAGTCTAATACCTCCAGAGTTAACCCTCTCAAATACAAAATGGATGCTATCAACATCATCCTTAGGACTTTTCTGGCTAAATATTATTGTATGAATAATCGAGTCGTCGAGTCGAAGCTGATCATCTGCATCGAGTTCATCGTAAGCTAAGCCATTCCACGGCTCACGAACTCCCGTTAGCCTGAACTTAGATTCCCCAAAAAGTCCATTGTAGTAGGCTTGCAGGCTCTTTAGCCGCTGTTGGCCGTCGATCACTAGATGCTTGCTATCCTCTGTCCTCTTGTAAAGGAATATCCCAGGCACGGGCAGTCCGAGCAGCAGTGACTCTATAAAGCGGGATGCATGCGTCCTGGACCAGACAAACTTTCTTTGAAACGGTGGAACAATAAATGCGCCCTGATTCATCCGTTTTACTAACGTATCTACCGTATAATCTGCCCCATAGCTGTCTATCTGGTATCTTTTTTTCGAAAGAGGTTCGGATTCTGTCTCGTCATCAACCCCCTCCGCAAGACTGAGATCGGTGTCATCTTCCGATGGCAGCTGGTCGTTATGGGCGCTGTTGTCATGTGCCATCGATTTACCGCGCGAACTTCTTGTACTTGATCCGCTTCGGCTCCACCGCGTCCGGCCCCAGCCGCCGGATCTTGTCCGCCTCGTAATCCTCGAAATTCCCCTCGAACCACTCGACATGCGCGTCGCCCTCGAAGGCGAGCATGTGGGTGCAGATGCGGTCCAGAAAGAACCGGTCGTGCGAGATCACCACGGCGCAGCCGGCGAAATCCACCAGCGCGTCCTCGAGCGCGCGCAAGGTCTCCACGTCGAGGTCGTTGGTCGGCTCGTCGAGCAGCAGCACGTTGCCGCCGGCGCGCAGCAGCTTCGCGAGGTGGACGCGGTTGCGCTCGCCGCCCGAGAGCATGCCGACCTTCTTCTGCTGGTCGGAGCCCTTGAAGTTGAAGGCCGAGCAATAGGCGCGGGAGTTCATCTCGGCGTCGCCGAGCTTCACCACGTCGAGCCCGTCGGAGATCTCCTCCCAGACGGTCTTCGCGGGGTCGAGCGCGTCGCGCGACTGGTCGACGTAGGAGAGCTGCACGCTCTCGCCGTATTCGATCGCGCCGGCGTCGGGCTGCTCCTGACCGGTCAGCATCCGGAAGAGCGTGGTCTTGCCGGCGCCGTTAGGGCCGATCACGCCGACGATGCCGCCCGGGGGGAGCTTGAAGGTGAGGTCCGAGATGAGTTCGCGGTCGCCGTAGTGCTTCTCGATCCCCTCGACCGAGATCACGTTCTGCCCGAGCCGGGGGCCGTTCGGGATCACGATCTGCGCGGTGGTGATCTTCTCGCGCTCGGATTTCGAGGCGAGGTCGTTATAGGCGTTGACGCGGGCTTTCTGCTTCGCCTGGCGCGCCTTGGCGCCCTGGCGGATCCATTCGAGCTCGCGGGCGAGCGTCTTCTGCCGCGCCTTGTCCTCGCGCGCCTCCTGCTCGAGGCGCTTGGCCTTCTGCTCGAGCCAGGCGGAATAGTTGCCCTCGTAGGGGATGCCGCGGCCCCGGTCGAGCTCGAGGATCCAGCCGGTGATGTCGTCGAGGAAGTAGCGGTCGTGGGTGACGATCAGGATCGTGCCCTTGTACTCGATCAGGTGCTTCTGCAGCCAGGCGATGGTCTCGGCGTCGAGGTGGTTCGTCGGCTCGTCGAGCAGCAGTACGTCGGGGTTCTCGAGCAGGAGCTTGCAGAGCGCGACCCGGCGCTTCTCGCCGCCCGAGAGCGAGTCGACCTGCGCGTCGTCCGGCGGGCAGCGCAGCGCCTCCATCGCGATGTCGACCTGGGAGTCGAGATCCCAGAGGTTCTGCGCGTCGATCTGGTCCTGAAGGGCGGTCATCTCCTCCATGAGCTCGTCCGAGTAATCCTCGGCGACCTTCATCGCGACCTCGTTGTAGCGCTCGATCAGGCCGCGCTTGGCGGCGACGCCCTCCATCACGTTGCCGCGCACGTCGAGCGCGGGGTCGAGTTCGGGCTCCTGCGGCAGATAGCCGACATGGACGCCCTTCGCCGCCCAGGCCTCGCCCTGGAAGTCCTTGTCCTGGCCCGACATGATCCGGAGCAGCGAGGACTTGCCCGAGCCGTTGACGCCGACGACGCCGATCTTGACGCCGGGCAGGAAGGAGAGGCGGATGTTCTCGAACACCTTCTTGCCGCCCGGATAGGCTTTCGTCAGCCCGTCCATGTGGAAGACGTATTGCGGCGTGGCCATGGCGGGATTCCTCGGTGGCAAGAGTCGCGGGGTCCGAGGGATGTAGCGGTTCGGGCCACCGGGTGCAATCGAGGGCGCGGCGGCGGGCTCCGCCACGGGCGGAGTTTCCGAAGCGCGCCGCGGGCGCGGCGCCGGCCAGCGGCGCGGCGGGGGACGCGGCGCCCCCGCCCGGAGGGCCAGCCTCCACCTTCGGGTACGGGCCGGCGCGGCCTTGAGGCTCGGGGCGCGGCGTGGCAAACCCGGGCCCGCCCGGAGCCTCGCAGGAGACATGAGATGACCCCGCTCGCCGCGCCCTTTCCGCATGGCCGTCCGCGCCGGTTGCGCCGCGCCCCCTGGATCCGCGATCTCGTCGCCGAGCACCGGCTGACGGCGAAGGACCTGATCTGGCCCATCTTCGTGCGCGAGGGCGTCGATCTCGAGGAGCCGGTGGCCTCGCTCCCCGGCGTGTCGCGGCTCTCGGTGGATCGGGCGGCGCGGGCGGCCGAGCAGGCGGCGGAGCTCGGCATCCCCTGCGTCGCGCTCTTTCCCTATACCGAGGCGGCGGACAAGAATCCCGAGGCGACCGAGGCCTGGAACCCGGAGAACCTCGTCAACCGCGCGACGCGCGCGATCAAGGCGGCGGTGCCCGAGGTCGGCGTGCTGCTCGACGTGGCGCTCGATCCCTACAATTCGGACGGGCATGACGGGCTGGTGCGCGACGGGGTGATCCGGAACGACGAGACGCTGATCGCGCTCGGCAAGATGGCGCTGGCCCAGGCCGAGGCGGGGGCGGACATCCTCGGGCCCTCGGACATGATGGACGGGCGCGTCGGCTACATCCGCCAGCTGCTCGAGGAGCAGGAGTTCCAGGACACGCTCATCATGTCCTACGCGGCGAAATACGCCTCCTGCTTCTACGGACCGTTCCGCGACGCGGTCGGCGCCACCGGCGCGCTCGGCGCCGGGGACAAGAAGACCTACCAGATGGATCCGGCGAATGGCGACGAGGCGCTCCGCGAGGTCGCGATCGATCTCGCCGAGGGCGCGGACATGGTGATGGTGAAGCCCGGCATGCCCTATCTCGACGTGATCGCGCGGGTGAAGGCGGAGTTCCGGGTGCCGACCTACGCCTATCAGGTCTCGGGCGAATACGCGATGCTCCAGGCGGCGGCGCTGAACGGCTGGCTCGACGGGGACAGGGCGGCGGTCGAGAGCCTCCTCGCCTTCAAGCGCGCCGGCTGCGACGGCATCCTCACCTATCTCGCGCCGCGCGTCGCCGGGTTGATCGCGGGTTGATCGCGGGCCGAGGCGGTTTTTCCGCGGGCCGCCGGCATGAGCCCGCTTGGCCCGCTCGCGGGTTTCGTCTAGTGTTTCGCCTCGGGAAACCGGCGTGCGACCGGTGAGGCCGAGGCCCGAGCAGAAGGATCCCTGCATGACGTCGCTAACGAGACGCGGCTTTCTCGCGGTGGGCGGGGTCGCCCTCGCCGCCTGCACCTCGCGGACGCCCGAGGACGCGGCCGAGCGCCGCCAGGCGCTGAACGCCGAGATCGAGGCGGCGCGCCAGCAGCTCCTCGGGATCCGGGGGGCGCCCGAACTCATCGCCGCCGCGCAGGGCGTGCTGATCATTCCGAACGTGCGCCAGGTCGGTTTCTTCGCCAGCGGCGCCTATGGCGAGGGGGCGCTCTTCATCGGCCCGGCGATCGTCGAATACTATTCGCTGTCGCTCGCCTCGGTCGGCTTCACCTTCGGCGCGGCCGCCTACAACCAGGCGCTCTTCTTCATGACGAGCCAGGCGCTGCAGGATTTCCGCCTCGCCGACGGCTGGCAGCTCGGCGCGGGCGTGCAGGTCGTGGGCGGCGAGGATGGCGTGTCGGCGGGGGTCACCACGACCCGGATCAACCGTCCGATCCAGGAACTGGTCTTCGGTCAGCGCGGCCTGATCGCCGACGCGAGCTTCGCCGGGGCGAAGTACAACCGCATCGTGCGCTGAGGGAGGCCCTCCGGGCGGGGGCGCCGCGTCCGGCGTCGCGCCCGTGGCACGGCTCCGCCCGCGGCGCGCTTCGCGACCTTCGCCCGTGGCACCCGCCGGCTCTTCGCCCGGCCGGCTGGTCCGCCGGAAGCTCGCTTCTACCCGTGTTTCATATGGGCATGAAATCTATCGGGCAGTCCGCGCAGGCCCGAGGGGCCGGAGCGAGGGGCCCCGCCAACAGGCGGGGAGAAAAGGGACTCGCGGGCAACGGCCCGCTCCGCCGCGTCCCGGAGGGACGCGCCCGCTCAGTGCCCGACGCTCTTCGAGAGCAGGTTGACGACCAGGATGCCGGCGATGATGAGGCCGAGGCCGATCATCCCGGGCATGTCGAGCCGCTGCCCGTCGCGCGCCCAGGCGAGCGCCGCGACCAGCACGATGCCGAGGCCCGACCAGATCGCATAGACGATGCCGGTCGGCAGCGTGCGCACGGTGAGCGATAGCAGATAGATCGCCACCGCGTAGCCGACCAGGCAGAGAAGGCTCGGCAGCGGACGGGTGAAGCCGTCCGCGGCGCGCAGGGCGGATGTCGCGACCACCTCGCAGAGGATCGCGAGCCCGAGCATCAGGGCGATGTTCATGGATAACTCCCGGTTGCGCGCCATTTTATCAGGGCGGCGGCCCCGGCGGCAAGGGCGGGCTGGACTTGGCGCGCCGCCTCGGCGAAGGCTTGGGGGACGGAGCAGAGCAGGCGGAGGCGCATGGAAGAGGCCCTGAGGCGCGCGGTCGCGGCCCGCCGCGCGGAGACGATCGGGCGGGCGGGCGCGCTGATCCGCGTGCCGACCCTGAACCCGCCCGGCGATCGCTATCGCGAGATCTGCGAGCTGATCGCGGGCTGGCTCGAGCCGATGGGATTCGACTGCGCCTTCATCCGCGCCGAGGGCACGCCCGGCGACGGCGCGCGGCATCCGCGCTGGAATCTCCTCGCCCGGCGCGAGGGGACGGGCGCCGGGCCATGCGTCCATTTCAACGGCCATGTCGACGTGGTGGAGGTCGGCCGTGGCTGGACCCGTGACCCGTTCGGCGGCGAGCTCGTCGACGGGCGGATCTACGGGCGGGGCGCCTGCGACATGAAGGGCGGGATCGCGGCGGCGATCACCGCCGTCGCGGCCTTCCTCGCCGTCCGGCCCGACGCGCCGGGCGCCATCGAGATCTCGGCGACGGCGGACGAGGAGACCGGCGGCTACGGCGGCGTCGCCTATCTCGCCGAGCGCGGCGTCTTCGCGCGCGTCGATCACGTGATCATCCCCGAGCCGCTGAACAAGGAGCGGATCTGTCTCGGCCACCGCGGCGTGTGGTGGGCGGAGCTCGAGACCCTCGGCCGGATCGCGCATGGCTCGATGCCCTTCCTCGGCGATTGCGCGATCCGGCACATGGGCGCGGTGCTGGCGGAGATGGAGGAGAGCCTCTATCCCGCGCTCGCCGCCCGTCGCACGGCGATGCCGGTGGTGCCGGAACCCGCGCGCGCCTCGACGCTCAACGTCAACTCGATCCATGGCGGGCAGGCCGAGCCGGAGCCCGGTTTCGACGGGCTGCCGAGCCCCGTGGTGGCGGACAGCTGCCGGATGATGATCGACCGCCGCTTCCTCGCCGAGGAGGAACTCGGCGCGGTGAAGGCGGAGTTCCGCGCGGCGGTCGAGCGGGCGCGGGCGCGGCGGCCCTTCGACTACCGGCTGCGCGACGTGCTCGAGGTGCGGCCCAGCATGACCGACCGCGACGGCCCGGTCGCGCGGGCGCTGGCGGAGGGGATCCGCGCCGTGCTCGGGCGCGAGCCCGATTACGTCGTCTCCCCGGGGAGTTACGACCAGAAGCACATCGACAGGATCGGGCGCCTGCGCGACTGCGTCGCCTATGGCCCGGGACGGCTCGATCTCGCGCATCAGCCGGATGAATATGTCGAGGTCGAGGACATGCTGGAGAGCGCGCTGGTGATGGCGCTGGCGCTCGGGCGGCTGCTCGGTCCGGGGGACGAGGTTGGCGGCGCGCGCCGCGGGTGACGGAGGACACATGAAGCGGTTTCTGTTGGGTCTGGCGCTGGCGCTCGCCGCCGGCGCGGCGGGCGCGGCCCCCCGCGCGGATATCGTGATCGGCATGCAGCTCGAACCGCCGCATCTCGATCCGACCGCCGGCGCGGCGGCGGCGATCGACGAGGTGACCTATGCGAACGTGTTCGAGGGGCTGACCCGGTTCGGCCCGGACGGCGAGGTCGAGCCCGATCTCGCGGAAAGCTGGGAAATCTCCGACGACGGGCTGTCCTGGGTGTTCCACCTGCGTCCCGGCGTGAAGTTTCAGGACGGCACGCCCTTCAGCGCGGACGACGTGGCCTTCTCGATCGAGCGCGCGATGGAGGCGGAGTCGCAGAACGCGCAGAAGGGCCTCTTCGACGGGATCGCCTCGGTCAACGTGATCGACGACCAGACGGTGGAGATCGCGCTCGACGTTCCGAAGTCGTCGCTGCTCTCGAGCCTCGCCTGGGGCGACGCGGTCATGGTCTCGCCCGCGACGGCGGAGAAGAACAGGACCGAACCGGTCGGCACCGGCCCGTTCAGCTTCTCGAACTGGGTGCAGGGCGACCGGATCGAGCTCGTGAGGAATCCCGACTACTGGGGCGCGCCCGCGAAGCTCGACAAGGTGACCTTCAAGTTCATCTCCGACCCGACGGCGGCCTACGCGGCGGTGATGGCGGGCGACGTCGATGCCTTCCCGGTCTTTCCGGCGCCGGAGAATCTCGAGCAGTTCAAGGCCGATCCGCGGTTTCTCGTGATGGTCGGCACGACCGAGGGCGAGACGATCCTCGCGATGAACAACGCGCGCGCCCCCTTCGACGACATCCGCGTGCGCGAGGCGGTCGCCCATGCGATCGACCGCGCCGCGATCATCGACGGGGCGATGTTCGGCTATGGCGTGCCGATCGGCAGTCATTTTCCGCCGCATAACCCGGCCTACGAGGATCTGACCGCGCTCTCGGCCCACGACCCGGAGAAGGCGAAGGCGCTGCTCGCCGAGGCGGGCCACGCCGGCGACATCTCCGTCACGCTGACCCTGCCGCCGCCCTCCTACGCGCGGCGCGGCGGGGAGATCGTCGCGGCGCAGCTGCGCGCGGTCGGGATCGACGTCGCCATCGCCAATGTCGAATGGGCGCAGTGGCTGGAACAGGTCTTCACCAACCACGACTACGACCTGACCATCGTCGCCCATACCGAGCCGAACGACATCGATATCTACGCCCGCGACGACTACTACTTCGGCTATCACGACCCGGTCCTGAAGGCGCTCTGGGACGGCTACCAGCAGGTGACCGACGCGGCGGACCAGCGCGAGCTTCTGCGCGCGATGCAGGAGCGGATCGCGGGGCGCTACGTCAACGGCTTCCTGTTCCAGCTCGCCAAGACCGGCGTGGCGGACAAGCGGATCAAGGGCCTGTGGATCAACGCGCCGACACCGGCGAACGACATGACGGCGGTGGAATGGACCGAATGAGACCCTTCGGAACCGCCGGCGCGTCATGAGCCGGCGCGGGGGCGGGCGCCGGCATCTCGGCCGGCACCTGCGCTTCTACGTCGCCGTGCTCGGCGGCGCGCTCGCCTTCGCGGCGGGCGGGGAACTGCGCGCGCCCGCGCGGATGCTGCTCGCGGGGGACGCGTTCTTCCTGCTCTACCTCGGCCTGATGCTGCGCCTCGCCCTCGCGACCACGCCCGCGATGCTCCGGACGCGGGCGGCGACCGAGGACGAGGGAATGCCGATCATCCTCGGCCTCACCGGCTTCGCGGTCGTATTCGTGCTCGGCGCGGTCTTCGTCGTGGTGAACGATCCGCGCCACGGGGCGCCGGTGATCCGGGGGCTCGCGGTGCTGAGCGTGCCGCTCGGCTGGGCGGTGGCGCATCTGCTCGCGACCTTCCGCTACGCCGATCTCTACTACACGCCGGCCGAGCGCCGGCGGGAGGGGGACCGGGACGAGGGCGACGCGGGCGGGCTCGACTTTCCCGGGACGCCGGAGCCCGGGATCGGCGATTTCGCCTATTACGCCTTCGTCGTCGGCATGACCGCGCAGGTCTCGGACGTGGCCGTCTCCTCCGGGGCGCTGCGCCGGGCGACGCTGGCGCACGGGATCTTCTCGTTCTTCTACAACACGGTGCTGATCGCCTTCACCGTGAACGCGGCGGTCAGCTTCGCGAACTGACGCGGCGGAGCGCGATTGTAGGGAGCCGGGCGAGGGTATAGACTGTCGCGATTATCACGACCGTGCCTGATTTGATCCCGCCGGCCTCCTCGCCGGATCCTTGAAATCCCATGCTTTCACTCTCCGGCCGCGCGCCGGATTTTCAGGGACGTGCTCCGATGGGCGTCTATATCGATATCGCTCTCTCCCTCGTCTTCGTCTACCTCGTGCTGAGCCTCGTCGTCAGCGCGGTGAACGAACTGATCTCGATGTGGATCAGGAAGCGCCCTGCGATGCTCGCGAAGTCCATCCTGTCGCTGATCGACGATCCCGGACTCTGGCGCTCGTTCTACGATTCCGGAGTGCTCGTGAATCCCCGTCTCGCATCGCAAGGCGCCGCGCAGTCGCGCTGGACCTCTTCGGAGGAGGCGTCGCCGGGGCCGGGCGCCGACGCGCCCGCCTTCGGTCGTGGGCTCGACTGGAAATGGAAATGGTATCTCTTCCCGACGCGGAGCACGACCGAGGGACACCCTTCCTTCATAGATGGAACGACTTTCGCCCGGGCGCTCACCATGGGTGTGCTCAAGCAAGCAGCCGGCGGTAAGCTTCCGGGTAGCTATGTCCTCGACGATGTCAGGAAGGCGGTTGGGAAGCTCGATCCGGTCAGTGGCCGGGGCAGCCAGATCAGGGAAGTTCTCATCTCGGCGCTCTCGAACGCGGAGGGAGAACTGCGCCTTTTCGAGAAGGAAGTCGGTGCCTGGTACGACCGCGCCCAAGACCGGCTTACCGGCGAATATACCCGCTGGGCCAAGATCGTGACGCTCATCATCGGCGCGGCGCTGGTGTGTCTCATCAACGTCGATACCGTCCGCATCGCTCGGGAGTTGCGGCTCGATACGGACACACGCGAGAAACTTGTCGCAAGCGCGCTCGATGCTGCCCGCCCCGGGTCCGACAGCCCGGTGAGCGAGAACTGCGAGCCGCTGACCGCCGTCCCGGCGGCCACGCCCGACGAGCAGCGGATCGAGGCAGAGAAATGCCAGTTGCTGCGCGCGCAGCGCCTGATAGCCACGCTGGGTCCCGACCTGATTGGCTGGCAGAATGATGATCTGAGGCGAACCGCGCTCCGATGGCCCTTGCCGGCCGAGGTCGTGGGTCATGCGTTCAACAAGCTTCTCGGGCTGCTCATCACGATCTGCGCCATCTCGCTCGGCGCGCCGTTCTGGTTCGACATGCTGTCGAAGGTGGTGAATATCCGCGCGGCGGGGCTGAAGCCGGAGAGCAGTTCCGGAGCGAAGCCCTGACGGGGTTGGCAAGGGCCTCGGCGCGGGGATAGGGTCCGCGCAGCGGAAGGACTGACCGGACCCGTGATACGCTATCTCGCCACCCGAGGCCTGTCGCTGGCGCTGAGCCTGCTCGTCGCCAGCCTCGTGATCTTCCTCGTGCTGAACGTCGTGCCCGGCGATCCCGCGCGCTACATGCTCGGCATGAACGCCCGGCCCGACACGGTGGCCGCGCTCCGGGCCGAGCTCGGGCTCGACCAGCCGGCGGCGGCGCGCTACCTCGCCTGGCTCGGCGGCATGGCGCGCGGCGATTTCGGCACCTCCTACACCTATCGCACGCCGGTCGCGGGGATGATCCTCGACCGCGTCGGCGTCTCGCTGCCGCTCGCGCTCTACGCGCTCGCGCTCTCGACCGCGATCGCGATCCCGCTCGGGCTCTTCGCCGCCGCGCGGCGGGGCAGGGCGGCGGATACCGGCGTGATGGCCGCGACCCAGCTCGGGATCGCGGTGCCGAACTTCTGGCTCGCCATGCTGCTCGTCCTCGTCTTCGCGGTCCGGCTGCGCTGGTTCGCGGCGGGCGGTTTCCCGGGCTGGGGGGCGGGGATCCTCGCGGGGATGAAGGCGCTGACGCTGCCCGCCATCGCGCTCGCCGCGCCGCAGGCGGCGATCCTCGCCCGCGTCGCCCGCGCCGCGCTGATCGAGACGCTGGGCGAGGATTTCATCCGCACCGCGCGGGCCAAGGGGCTGACGGGCGGGCAGGCGCTGACGCGCCATGCGCTGCGCAACGCGATGATCCCGGTGCTCACGATCATCGGGCTGCAATTCTCCTTCCTGCTCGCGGGGGCGATCATCATCGAGAACGTCTTCTTCCTGCCCGGCCTCGGCCGGCTGGTCTTCCAGGCGATCAGCCAGCGCGACCTCGTCGTGGTGCAGTCGGTCGTCATGCTGCTCGTCTGCGCGGTGATCCTCGTCACCTTCCTCGTCGACATCGCCTATGTCCTCGTCGATCCGAGGCTGCGCCGGACATGAGCCGGGGACTCGTGACCGGCGGCGCGCTCTGCGCGCTCTTCCTCGGCGCGGCGCTGCTCTCGCTCGTCTGGACGCCGCATGACGTGGCGGCGATCGACATCGCGGCGAAGCTCCGGGGGCCGTCCGCCGCCCACTGGCTCGGGACCGACCATTTCGGCCGCGACCTCTTTTCGATGATCCTGGTCGGCGCGCGGGTCTCGCTCGCCGTGGCGCTGGTCGCGGTCGGCATCGGCGCCGGGATCGGCGTGCCGCTCGGCCTGCTCGCGGCGGCGCGGCGCGGCGGGGTGGTGGACGAACTGGTGACGCGGGCGAACGATCTCGTCTTCGCCTTCCCCTCGCTCCTGATCGCGATCCTGATCACCGCCGTCTTCGGCCCCTCCGCGATCAACGCCATCGTCGCGATCGGGATCTTCAACATCCCCGTCTTCGCCCGGCTGACCCGGGGCGCCGCGCTCGCGCTCTGGCAGCGCGATTTCGTGCTGGCGGCGCGCGTCGCGGGCAAGGGCGAGGTCCGGATCTCGGTCGAGCACATCCTGCCGAACCTCGCGGACCTCCTGATCGTGCAGGCGACGATCCAGTTCTCGCTCGCGATCCTCGCGGAGGCCGCGCTCTCCTATGTCGGGCTCGGCGCGCAGCCGCCGACGCCGTCCTGGGGGCGGATGCTCGCCGAGAGCCAGACGATGATCGCGATCGCGCCGCGCCTCGCGCTGGTGCCGGGGCTCGCCATCGTGCTCGCGGTGCTGGGGCTGAACCTGCTCGGCGACGGGCTGCGCGACCTGCTCGATCCCAGGGTCAGGCGGGCGCGCGCGTGAGCGGGGGGCTCGTGATCGAGGGGCTCGCGGTCACCATCGCGGGCCGCCGGGTACTCGGCGGGCCCGAGGGGGTCTCGCTCGCCGTGGGTCCGGGGGAGATCCTCGGGCTGATCGGGGAGAGCGGCTCGGGCAAGTCGATGACGGCGCTCGCCGTCTCGCGCCTCCTGCCGAGGGGCGCGGTCGCGACGGGCGCGGCGCGGCTCGACGGGCGCGAGCTGATGGCGCTGTCGGAGCGCGAGATGTGCGGCGTGCGCGGGCGCGACATCGGCATGATCTTCCAGGAGCCGATGACGGCGCTCAATCCGCTGATGCCGATCGGCGATCAGGTGGCGGAGACCGCGCGCGTCCATGGCGGCGCCTGGCGGGCGGAGGCGGGGCGGCTCGCGCGCGCCGCGCTCGACCGCGTGGGGCTCGGGGAGATCCCGGCCTCCCGCTTTCCGCACGAGCTTTCGGGCGGGCAGCGGCAGCGGGTCGGGATCGCGATGGCGATCGCGCTGCGGCCGAAGCTCCTGATCGCGGACGAGCCGACCACCGCGCTCGACGTGACGAGCCAGGCGCGCGTCCTCGACCTGATCCGGCGGCTCGTGCGCGAGGACGGGATGGGCTGCCTGATGATCACCCATGACCTCGCGGTGGTGGCCGAGATGGCCGACCGGCTCGCGATCATGACGGAGGGCCGGATCGTGGAGACCGGGCCGACCGCCTCGGTGCTCGGCGCGCCGATCCATTCCTATACCCGCGCGCTCATCGAGGCCGCGACCCATCGCCCGGCGATGCCGGAGCGCGCGCGGGGCGCCGTGCTGGCCGAGGGGAAGGGCCTCGTGCGCGACCATCCCGCCGGGCCGCGCCGGCTCCTCGGCGGGCGGGCGCGCTTTCACGCGCTGAAGGGGGTGAGCTTCGAACTCGCGGAGGGCGAGAGCCTCGGCCTCGTCGGCGAGAGCGGGTCGGGCAAGTCGACGCTCGGCCGCGCCGTGCTGGGGCTCGAGCGGCTCCGAAGCGGCGTGGTGCGGATCGACGGCGCGGAGATCGGGCCGCATGCGCGCATGGCGCCGGAGACGCGGCGCGCGGTCCAGGCGGTGTTCCAGGATCCCTACGGCAGTTTCGACCCGCGCCACCGCGTCGCCCGGCTGGTCGCGGAACCCTTCCACCTCGTGCCCGGCGCGCCGAAGGGGGCCGCGCGGCGCCGCGCGGTGGAGGAGGCGCTGGGCGCGGTCGGGCTCGCGGCCTCGGACGCCGGGAAATACATCCACGAATTCTCCGGCGGGCAGCGGCAGCGGATCGCCATCGCCCGCGCGCTCATCACACGGCCCCGGCTCATCGTGCTCGACGAGGCGGTCTCGGCGGTCGACGCGCGGGCGCGGGCGCGGATCCTCGATCTGCTCGCGGAGCTCGCCGGGCGCTTCGGCCTCAGCTATCTCTTCATCAGCCACGACCTGACCGTGGTCCGCGCGATCACCGACCGGGTGATGGTGATGAAGGCGGGCGAGATCGTGGAACGCGGGCCGACGGAGGCGGTGCTGACCCGCCCGGCCCATCCCTATACGCGCGCGCTGATCGCGGCGGCGCCGAGGCTGGAGACGACGCGATGATGAGCCCGGGGCCGAGGAACCTGATCACCGACGTGCCGGGGCTCGTCGTCGGCAACGCCTCCGACGCCGGGCTGAAGTCGGGGGTGACGGTCCTGACGGCCGAGGCGCCCTTCACGGCGGCGGTCGACATCCGGGGCGGGGCGCCGGGCACGCGGGAGAGCGCGCTGCTCGAACCGGGACGGCTGGTCGAGACGGTGGACGCGCTCGTGCTCTCGGGCGGCTCGGCCTTCGGCCTCGACGCGGCCTCGGGCGTGATGGAGGAGCTGCGCGCGCGGGGGCGGGGCTTCGCCGTCGGCGACACGCGGGTGCCGATCGTGCCGGCGGCGATCCTCTTCGACCTGCTGAACGGCGGGGCGAAGGACTGGGCGGAGAACCCCTATCCCGCGCTCGGCCGCGCGGCGCTCCGGGCGGCGGGGGAGGATTTCGCGCTCGGGACCGCGGGCGCGGGCACGGGCGCCACGACGGCGACGGTGAAGGGCGGGCTCGGCTCGGCCTCGCTGGCGCTGCCGGGCGGGGCGACGGTGGGCGCGCTGGTCGCGGTCAATGCGATGGGCGGCGTGCTCGTGCCGGGCACGCGGAAGTTCTGGGCGGCGCCCTTCGAGATCGGCGACGAGTTCGGCGGGCTCGGCGCCCATCCCGATCCGGTGCCGCCCTTCACCGCGCGGCCGATGAAGCCGGGGCCGGAGGAGGAGCCGGCGCGCGCGAACACGACCATCGCCATCGTCGCGACCGACGCCGGTCTCGACAAGGCCGGCGCGTTCCGGCTGGCGGTCGCGGCCCATGACGGGCTGGCGCGGGCGATCGTGCCCGCGCATACGCCCTTCGACGGCGATCTGGTCTTCGGCGTCTCGACGGGCGCGCGCCCGGTCGAGGGGCCGCTCGAACAGATGCGCCTCTGCCACGCGGCGGCGGTCTGCCTCGCCCGGGCGGTGGCGCGCGCGGTCCACGCGGCGGCGCCGGAGCGGGGCGACCGGATGCCCTGCTGGTCGCGGCTTCCGGACTGAGGTCCGGCGTGGTTGCCGGAAGCTGAACGCGATCGCGCGCATTCTCGCTACATGGCGCGACGGTGGTAAGAGCGGGTTCAGCATGGCCGGGTTAGGCAGTCCCCGGGGAATGGGGGACATGATGGACAAGGCTGCGAACATCACGATCATCAAGCGGCGCAAGGTCGTCGGCGAGGAGCACCATGGCGGCGCGTGGAAGGTCGCCTACGCCGATTTCGTCACGGCGATGATGGCGTTCTTCCTGCTGATGTGGCTTCTGAACGCCACCGACGCGGGCACGCGCAAGGGGCTCGCGGACTACTTCAGCCCGACGGTGCCGATCCACCGGATCAGCGGCGGCGGCGACGGCCCGTTCGAGGGCGTGAGCATGTTCGGGCGCGAGGCGGCGGTGGTCGCGCCGGAGACGGAGCCGGGCCGGCCCGAGGCGCGGGGCGAAGGCGGTGACGCGCGAAGCCTCGCGGAGATCCGGAAGGCGCTGGCGGCGACGAGCGGCGACGCCGCGCGCGCCGATCCGCTGCTGCGCCACATCGCGACCCGCGTCACCGACGAGGGGCTCATCATCGACATCTTCGACGTGCCGGGCTCGCCGCTCTTCGACGCGCGGAGCGCGCGGCCGAACCCGATCCTGGACCGGCTGCTCGGCATGATCGGCCGCGTGGTCGCGCGGACGCGCAACGCCGTCGCCGTGACCGGCCATCTCGCCCCCGGCGACGCGATGGGCGAGGACGGCGGCGCGGGCACCGACCCCTGGGTGCTGAGCGGGGACCGCGCCCAGGCGGCGCGCCGGCTTCTCGTCGCCGCCGGCGTCGCCGAGGACCGCCTCGCGCGGATCACCGGCAAGGCCGCCCGCGCGCCGGCGACGGACCGGCCCGACGACCCGCGCAACCGCCGGATCGAGGTCACGCTGCTGCGCGCCTTTCCGCCGCGTTAGCCCCTTCTTAAGGGCGCGCGCCCCATGGTGGCCCCGGACGGCGCCGCGCCGCGCATCTCCGAGGCTTGCCCCCGAGGGATGGCGCCCGACCCCGGCCCGGGCGATTCCCAACGGCTAGCAGGAGCATTCATGGGCATTTCTTCCTCGATGAACGCGGGCGTGTCGGGGCTCAACGCGAATGCGAACAAGCTCTCCACCATCTCGGACAACATCGCGAACGCGCAGACCAACGGCTACAAGCGCGCCGACGTGGATTTCTACGCGCTGACGGTCGGATCCGGTTCGGGCGGCGGCTATTCGGCGGGCGGCGTCACCACCTCGGCCATCATCGACATCGAGGGGAAGGGCTCGATCACCGGCACGACGAACGCGACCGACATGGCGGTGGCGGGCCGCGGGCTGCTGCCGGTCACCTCGCTCGCCTCGGTCGAACCCGGCGCGGGCGTGCGCGACCTGCGGCTCACCTCGACCGGATCCTTCGCGCTCGACGCCGACGGATACCTGACCACCTCCTCGGGCCTCGTCCTGCTCGGCTGGGCCGCGGACGGTTCCGGCAAGGTTCCGGAGGTCGCGCGCGACACGGTCGCGCCGCTGACGCCGGTGCGGGTGAACCTCGCGGGCGCCGCCTCGCAGCCGACATCGAGCATCACCCTCGGCGCGAACCTGCCCGCGACCGCGACCATGGCGGGCGCGGATGGCGCGGCCAAGACCGTGACGGTCGAGTATTTCGACAATCTCGGCACGTCCAGAAGCCTCTCGATGCAATTCACCCCGACCGTGCCGGCCTCGGGCGCCAGCAACGCCTGGACGCTCGAGATCACCGACCAGGCCACCGGCCTGCCGGCGGGCACCTACGAACTCACCTTCGGCGCCGCCTCCGGCAATGCCGGAAACCTCGCCTCCGTCGCCATGGTCTCCGCCGGCTCCGCCCCGCCTTCGACGAGCTACGACGCCGCCTCCGGCACGATGACGCTCGACCTCGGCGACCAGACGATCGCGATGGGGCTCGGCTCGACCGACCCCGCGGGGCCGCGCTACCTGACGCAGCTTTCCTCCGGCTTCTCGACCTCGGGCATCACGAAGGACGGCAGCGCGGCGGGCACCTTCACCGGGCTCACCATCGACGAGAAGGGGATGCTGAGCGCGAACTATTCGACCGGCTTCACCCGCGTCCTCTATCAGGTGCCGGTCGCGGACGTGCCGAACCTGAACGGGCTGCGCGTACTCGGCGGCCAGACCTTCGGCGTCTCCGCCGAGAGCGGGCCGGTCTTCTTCTACGACGCGGGCTCGGGCCCCGCGGGCGCGATCGAGGGTTTCGCGCTCGAACAGTCGACCGCGGACACGGCGGCGGAACTGACCCAGCTCATCCAGACCCAGCGGGCCTATTCGTCGAATGCCAAGGTCATCCAGACCGTCGACGAGATGATGCAGGAA
Organism: Amaricoccus solimangrovi; assembly: GCF_006385685.1. Classification (GTDB taxonomy): domain Bacteria; phylum Pseudomonadota; class Alphaproteobacteria; order Rhodobacterales; family Rhodobacteraceae; genus Amaricoccus; species Amaricoccus solimangrovi. The sequence continues at coordinate 214,548 of NZ_VFRP01000001.1, forward strand.
ACCACCAACCTCAAGCGGTGACCGCCCAGGAGAAGGCCCGGCCATGAGCATATCCAGTGCGCTGAACAACGCCGCCTCCGGTCTGCGCGCGGCGTCGAAACTCGCGGGCACGATCTCGGGCAATGTCTCGAACGCGCTCACGGCGGGCTACGCGGCCCGCGCGACCGAACTCTCCTCGCTCTCCGCCGGCGGGCTCGGCTCCGGCGTGCGGGTCGTCGCGACGACGCGGGCGGAGAACGCCTATCTCACCTCGGAGCGGCGGCTCGCCCAGGCGTCGGCGGCGGCGAGCGGCGCGCGCTCGGACGCCGAGGCGCGGCTCGTCGCGGCGATGGGCGAGGCGGGCGCGCGCGGATCGCTCTCGGCGAGCGCCACCGCGCTCGAGACCGCGCTCATGTCCGCGAGCGCCTCGCCGCAGTCGACCACGCTCCTCACCGCCGCCGCGGACGCGGCGCGGACACTCGCGGGATCGCTCGCCGCGGCGGCCGCCGAGGCGGCGGAGACGCGTACCGAGGCGGACAGCGGGATCGCCCGGCAGGTGGCGGCGCTGAACGAGACGCTCCACCGCGTCGAGGATCTCAACGGCCGGATCACCAGCCTCTCGCTCCAGGGCGTCGACACGCTCTCGCTTCAGGACCAGCGCGCGACGCTGATCGACCGGATCTCCACCATCGTCCCGGTCAGGACGGTCAACCGCGAGAACGGCGCGGTCGCGATCCATACCCAGGGCGGGGCCACGCTGCTCGACGGGGTGGTCTGGGAACTGGGCTTCACGCCCACGCCGAACGGCGTGACCGCGGAGATGACGCTCGGGAACGGCGCGCTCTCCGGGCTCAGCCAGAAACAGGGCACGGCCATCGTCGGCCTCGCGGCCGGCACCGGAAGCGGCGCGCTCGATGGCGGCTCCCTCGGCGCGCTCTTCGAGGTACGCGACACGATCGTGCCCGGCTTCACGGGCGAGCTTGACCTCTACGCCGCCGATCTGATGTCCCGCTTCCGCGATCTCGCCCCGGCGGGCGCGCTCGACGCGGGCGGGGAGGGGCTCTTCGTCGATGCGACCGGCGCGGGCGGAACAGCGGGGCTCGCGGGACGGATCGCGCTCAACGCGGCCGTCGATCCCGACCGGGGCGGCGCGGTCTACCGGCTCCGCGACGGGCTCGCCGCCGCCAGCCCCGGGGTCGAGGGAAACGGGAGCCTTCTCCAGGCGCTCGCCGATGCGATGGCGGCGGCCCGCGAACCCGCCGGCTTCGTCTCGCAGACCGCGAAGGCCGGTTCCGCCACGATGGCCTCCGAGATCTCGGCCTGGTTCCTCGGCCGTTCGGCCCGCACCGACGACGACCTCGCCTTCCAGACCGCGCGCGCGGATACGCTCGCCGAGGAGGAGTTGAACGCGGTCGGCGTCGACAGCGACGGCCAGCTCCAGTTCCTCACCGTCGTGGAGCAGGCCTACGCCGCCAATGCCAGGGTCCTGTCGGTGATCGACGACCTGATGCGAACCCTCCTGGAGATCTAGGACGATGAAAGTGACGGGAAGTTCGGATCTGGGCCGCCTCGCCGGGCTGAGGCGCGCCGCGGCGGAGACGCGCGCGGGGCTCGACCGGGCCGCGACGGAAATGACCACGGGCGAGAATACCAGCCGCTACGACGCGACCTCCGGCAACATCACCCGGATCTTCGCGATCGAGCGCGAACTCGACCGCAACGCGGTCTTCGCCGGCACGATCGCGCTCACCACCGTGCGCGTCGACACGGCGCAGAACGTGCTCGGCCTGATCCTCTCGCCGCTCCAGAGCCTTTCGAGCGACCTGCCGAGCGCGGTCAGCATCGGCGACGTTTCCTCGAGCCTCGTGCATGCGCGGGCCGCGCGGAACGCCTTCGCCGATACGGTGAACGCGCTCAACACCCAGACGGGCGGGCTCTCGCTCTTCGCCGGCGCCGCGACCGACTCCCCCGCGCTCGCCTCCGCCGAGACGATCCTCGGCGAACTCGACGGGCTCGCGACCTCGGCCGGCACGGCGGCGGAGGCGATCGCGGCGATCGACGCCTATTTCACCGCGCCGGACGGCGGTTTCTTTACCCGCGGCTATCTCGGCTCCACCGACGACCTCGCCGCGGTCGACATCGGCGCGGGGCGGCGCCTCGACTACGCGCCGCGGGCCGACGCGGCCGAACTCGTCGACGCGCTCCGGAGCGAGGCGCTCGCCGCCGTGGTCGCGGGCGGCGCCTTCGCGGGGGACGAGGCGGCGCGCATGACGCTGCTCGGCGCCGCCGGGACGGCGATGCTCGGCGCGAAGGAGGGGATCCTCGACCTGCGCTCGGCCGTCGGCGTCACCCAGGAGGCGCTGGAGAATGCGAAGGCGGCGCGCACCGCGGAGAAGGACACGCTCGATCTGGCGCGGAACGCGATCATGACCGTCGATCCGACCGAGGCGGCGGCGACGTATCAGGCGCTCGAGACGCAGCTTCAGGCGATCTACACCGTCACCGCGCGTCTGGGCGAACTGTCCTACGTCAGGTACATGTAGGCCCGCGCATGCGTCACCTGTTCTTCGCGGGCAGAATGCTCGCAACCTGCGCGGTCCTGCTCTGGATCTTCGGCGCGCCGGCCCCGGCCTCGCCCGCGCGGATCAAGGATCTCGTCGATATCGACGGGGTGCGCGGCAACGACCTGCTCGGCTACGGGCTCGTGGTCGGGCTCGACAACACCGGCGACTCGCTCCGGAACTCGCCCTTCACCGAGGATGCGATCGTCAACCTGCTGGAGCGGCTCGGCGTCAACGTGACGGGCGAGCAGATCCGCGCCCGCAACGTCGCGGCCGTGCTCGTCACCGCCGCGCTGCCGCCCTTCGCCCGCGCGGGCAGCCAGATCGACGTCACCGTCTCCGCGATCGGCGACGCGTCGAGCCTGCTCGGCGGCACGCTGGTGATGACGCCCCTGAACGCCGCCGACGGCCAGATCTACGCGGTGGCGCAGGGCTCGATCATCGCGGGCGGCGTCAGCGCGGAGGGGCAGGCGGCGAAGGTGACGCAGGGTGTGCCGACCGCGGGGCTCATCCCCTCGGGCGCGCGGGTCGAGCGCGAGGTGGCTTTCGATTTCTCCACCGTCCGCGATTTCCGGCTCGCGCTGCGCGACCCCGATTTCACCACGGCGGCGCGGATCGCCGCCGCGATCAACCGCGACGTCGGTGCCCGGATCGCACAGATGCTCGATTCCGGCACCGTCCGGCTCGATCTCGCGCGCGCGGGAATCGACACGCCGGCGCTCCTGATGGCCCAGATCGAGAATATCGAGGTGCAGACATCGACCCGGGCGCGGGTGGTCGTCGACCAGCGGTCCGGCACGATCATTCTCGGCTCGGATGTGCGGATCAGCCGCGTCGCGGTCACCCAGGGCAACCTGACGCTCCGCGTCGAGGAGGCGCCGATGGTGGTCCAACCCAATCCCTTCGCCGAGGGCGCGACCGTCGTCATCCCCCGCACCACGGCGGAGATCGCCCAGCAGCCCGGCAACGGCCTCGCCATCGTCGACAATTCCGTCGCGCTGCCCGATCTCGTCGCCGGGCTGAACGCGCTCGGCGTCTCGGCGCGCGACATGATCGACATCCTGAAGTCGATCAAGGCCGCCGGCGCCCTCCACGCCGAATTCATCGTCCAGTAGGGCGGACCTCGGTCCGCCTTTCCCGACCCGCGTAGGGCGGACCTCGGTCCGCCTTTCCGGCGCCTGAAGGAAGGCGGACAGATGTCCGCCCTACGGGAGCTGGATCTCGTCGAGGGGGAGGCCGATCATCTCGGCCAGCACCTCGACGATGAGCTTGTGGTCCTCCCGCTGGGGCAGGCCGGAGACGATCACCGCGCCGACGCAGAGCCCGCTCATCAGGAAGATCGGAAAGCCGCCCCCCGCCGTCGCGTAGTCGCGCGGGTCGAGGCCCAGGCGCTGGTGGATCGTGCCTTCCTCCGAGGGCGACAGGCCGACGCGGTAGCTGCTGCGCTCGAGCAGCGCGACCGTGTTCGCCTTGCGCCGGGCCCAGTCGGCGTTCTCGGGCGTCGTCCCCGGCATCGCGCTCAGGAAGACCGTCCGCCCGCCGAGCCTGACCTCGATCAGCACGGCGGCCTCGCGCGCCTCCGCGAGCGCGCGAAGCCGGGTGCCGAGTTCCCAGGCGGTGCCGAGGTCGAAGCTCTCGAACCGCAGCCGCAGTTCCTGCGCCTCGATGATATCGGTGTCGCCCGGTGCTTTCATCGCTGGCCTCCCGTCGCCGTGACCCCCGCCGCGCCCGTCGCCGCCGACCCCCTCCCGGCGTGAACCGGATCCTCGAAGGCGGCCGCGAGCAGGGCGCGGGTATAGTCCGTTTTCGGCGCCTCGAAGATCTCGTCGCCGGTGCCCGCCTCGATCACGTCGCCCTCGCGCATGACGAGCACGCGATGCGCGAGCGCGCGCACGACGCGCAGGTCGTGGCTCACGAAGATGTAGGCGAGGCCGAATTTCTCCCGCAGCCGGCGCAGCAGGTCGACGATCTGCACCTGCACCGTCATGTCGAGCGCGCTGGTCGGCTCGTCGAGCACGACGAGCCGCGGCTGGAGGATCATCGCGCGGGCGATGGCGATGCGCTGGCGCTGGCCGCCGGAGAATTCGTGCGGATAGCGGTGCCGCGTCTCTGGATCGAGCCCGACCTCGCGCAGGATCTCCACGACCTTGCCGCCCGGATCGCCCGCGTGGCCATGGAGCCCGAGCCCCTCGGCCACGATCTGCTCCACCGTCATGCGCGGGGAGAGCGAGCCGTAGGGATCCTGGAACACCATCTGCATCTCGGCCCGGACCGGGCGCAGCGCGCGGTTGCGCAGACCCTGGAGGTCGCGGCCGAGAAAGACGATCCGCCCCTGCGACGAGATGAGCCGCAGGATCGCGAGCGCGAGCGTCGTCTTGCCCGATCCGCTCTCGCCGACGATGCCGAGCGTCTCGCCCGCGCGCACCGAGACGTCGGCGTGGTTCACCGCCTTCACATGGCCGACGGTCCGGCGCAGCAGCCCCGCCTTGATCGGGAACCAGACGCGCAGCGCCTCGGTCCGGACGATCTCCTCCGCCCCCGCCGGGACCGGGCCGGGCGTGCCCGACGGCTCGGCGGCGAGAAGCGCCCGGGTATAGGCGTGTCTCGGGTCGTCGAAGATCGCCTCGGTCGGGCCGGTCTCGACCACCTCGCCGGATTTCATCACCGCGACGCGGTCCGCGATGCGCCGCACGATGCCGAGGTTGTGGGTGATGAAGAGCATCCCCATCCCCTCCCGCGCCTGGATCTCCGCGAGCAGCGTCAGGATCTGCGCCTGGATCGTCACGTCGAGCGCGGTCGTCGGCTCGTCCGCGATCAGCACGTCGGGGCGGTTCGCGAGCGCCATCGCGATCATCACCCGCTGCCGCTGGCCGCCCGAAAGCTGGTGCGGATAGGCGCCGAGCCGCTTCTCGGGATCGCGGATGCCGACTTGGGTCAGCAGTTCCACGATCCGCGCCCGTGCCGGCTCGCCGGTCAGCCCCTGGTGCAGCGCGAGGCTCTCGCCGATCTGGCGGGCGATCGTGTGCAGCGGGTTGAGGCTCGTCATCGGCTCCTGGAAGATGAAGCTGATGTCGTTGCCGCGGATCCGGCGCAGCACCCTGTCCGGCGCCGCGCCGAGGTTCTCGCCCCGGTAGAGGATGTCGCCCGTCACCTCGGCGTTCTCGGCCAGGAGCCGCACGGTCGAGAGCGCCGTCACCGACTTGCCCGAGCCGGATTCGCCGACGATGGCGAGCGTCTCCCCGGCATGGAGGTCGAAGCTGACGCCCCGGACCGCCTCGAACCGGTCGCCGCCCTGGGAGAAGGCGACGCGCAGGTCGCGGACCGAGAGCAGGGCGCTGTCCGTCGCGCCGCTCATTTGAACGTCTTCCGGGGGTCGAACGCGTCGCGCACGCCTTCGAAGATGAAGACGAGCAGCGACAGCATGATGGCGAAGGTGAAGAAGGCGGTGAAGCCGAGCCAGGGCGCGTTCAGCCGGTTCTTGCCCTGGAGCGCGAGTTCGCCCAGCGAGGGATAGGAGGCGGGCAGGCCGAGCCCGAGGAAGTCGAGCGCGGCGAGCCCGCCGATCGCGCCGGTGATGATGAAGGGCAGCAGCGTCAGCGTCGCTACCATCGCGTTCGGGAGCAGGTGGCGGAACATGATCGTCACGTCGCCCACCCCGAGCGCGCGGGCGGCGCGCACGTATTCGAAGTTGCGCGCGCGCAGGAATTCCGCGCGCACCACATGGACGAGGCTCGTCCAGCTGAAGAAGGCGATCAGCAGCGTCAGCAGCCAGAAGCTCATCGTGAACATCGCCGAGAGGATGATGATGATGTAGAGGCTCGGCATGTTCTGCCAGATCTCCACCAGCCGCTGGGCGGTGAGGTCGATCCAGCCGCCGAAATAGCCCTGCGTCGCCCCGGCGGCGATGCCGATCGCGCTCGAGATCACCGCGACGACGAGTGCGAAGAGGACCGAGATCCGGAAGCCGTAGATCACCCGCGCCACCACGTCGCGCGTCTGGTCGTCGGTGCCGAGCCAGTGGACGCGGTCCGGCGCGGAGGGGGCGGAGGCGACGTCGTAGTTGATCGTGTCGTAGCTGAACGGGATCGGCGGCCAGAGCATCCAGCCCGGCGCCGCGACCGGCGTCCCGTCGACGGCGCCGGTCTCCGCGGCTTGGCGGTAGACGCCCTCGGGATCGTCGAGACAGGCCTCGAGCCCGCCGGTCCGGATCAGGCAGCGCACCTCGGGCGAGTGGTATTCCGCCTCGGTCTCGAATTCCCCGCCGAAATCCGCCTCCGAATAGAAGGAGAGGACCGGGAAGCGGAACTCGTCCTGGTAGCGGACGACGAGCGGCTTGTCGTTCGCGACGAATTCGGCGCAGAGCGTCACGAGGAAGATGACGAGGAAGATCCGGAACGACCAGAGGGCGCGGCGGTTCGCCCTGAAATTCGCGAGCCGGCGGCGCTGGAGGGGGTTGAGCTTCATCAGGTTTCGCGGCTCTCGAAGTCGATCCGGGGATCGACCCAGACATAGGTGAGGTCGGAGAGGAGCCCGACGACGAGGCCGAGCAGGCCGAAGACGTAGAGCGTGCCGAAGACCACCGGGTAGTCGCGCTGGATCGCGCTCTCGTAGGCGAGCCGTCCGAGCCCGTCGAGCGAGAAGATCGTCTCGATGATCAGGCTGCCGCCGAAGAAGACGCTGATGAAGATCGCCGGGAAGCCCGCGATCACGATCAGCATCGCGTTGCGGAACACATGGTCGTAGAGCACGCGGCCCTCGGTCAGCCCCTTGGCGCGGGCGGTGATCACGTACTGCTTCTTGATCTCGTCGAGGAAGGAATTCTTCGTCAGCAGCGTCATCGTCGCGAAGGCGCCGATGGTCGAGGCGGTGACCGGCAGCACGATGTGCCAGAGATAGTCGAGCGCCTTGCCGATCAGGCTGAGATCGCTCCAGTCGTCGGAGGTGAGCCCGCGGAGCGGGAAGATCCGCCAGTAGGATCCGCCGGCGAAGAGGACGAGCAGCATGATCGCGAAGAGAAAGCTTGGGATCGCGTAGGCGACGATGATCGTCGCCGAGGTCCAGGTGTCGAAGGTCGAGCCGTCCCGCATCGCCTTGCGGATGCCGAGCGGGATCGAGATCAGGTAGGCGAGCAGCGTCGACCAGAGCCCCAGCGTGATCGAGACCGGCATCTTCTCGAGGATGAGGTCGAGCACCGAGATCGAGCGGAAATAGCTCTGGCCGAGATCGAATGTCAGGTAGTTCCGGAGCATGAGCAGGAAGCGCGTCAGCGGCGGCTTGTCGAAGCCGAACTGCTTCTCGAGCCCGGCGATGAACTCGGGCGGCAGGCCCTTCGCGCCGTGATAGCCGCTGTCGTCGCCGGTGCCCCCGCCGCCGCCGCCGATCCGGCCGGGCTGGTTCGCCGCGTCGTCCTGGACCTGGGCGATGATCTGTTCGATCGGTCCGCCCGGCATGAACTGCGTGAGCGCGAAATTGACGAGCAGGATGCCGACGAGCGTCGGGATCATCAGCGCGACGCGGCGGAGGATATAGGCGCCCATCTCAGCGCAGCGCGCCCTGCGCCCTGAGCTTGTCGAATTTCGCCTGGTCGAACCACCAGAAGGCGTCTCCGCGCGAATAGGGTGGCGGCTGGTCCGGGCGCCCGTAGATGTCCCAGTAGGCGATCAGGAACTTGCCCGAATACCAGTTCGGCACCCAGATCTGCTTGGAGCGCAGCACCCGGTCGAGCGCCTGCGCCCGCGCGTCGAGCTCCTCGCGGCTCTTCGCGGCGATCACCTGCTCGATCAGCGCGTCCACCACCGGATCGGCGAGCCCGGTCAGATTGGCGGTGCCCTGCGCGTTGGCGGCGGCGGAGCCGAAGATCTCGCGCAGCTCGATCGAGGGGCTCATCGACATGACGAAGCGGGTGGGGATGATGTCGTAGTCGAAGGTCTTCAGCCGCTGCTGCATCTGCGCCGCGTCGATCCGGCTGAACCGGGCGTCGACGCCGATCCGGCGCAGGTTCGCGACATAGGGGTTGATGATCCGCTCGAAGGTCGGCGCGTCGTCGACGAATTCCACGCCGAGCGTCGCGCCCCGCGCGTCGCGCCGGAGTCCGTCCTTTCCGACCGGCCAGCCCGCCTCGTCGAGCAGTTTCGACGCGCGGCGCAGCGCGGAACGGTCGATCTGCTGCTCGCCGCTGACCGGCGGGGTATAGGGGGGCTCGGTGAAGATCTCGGGCGGAAGCCGGTCGCGGAACGGCTCGAGCACCGCCAGTTCCTCGCCCCCGGCCACGCCCTCCGCCTGCATCGGGGAATTCTCGAAGAAGGAGTCGGTGCGCTGGTAGAGGCCGTAGAACAGCGTCGCGTTCGTCCATTCGAAGTTGAACATCAGGCCGATCGCCTCGCGCACGCGGGGATCCTGGAACTTCTCGCGGCGCAGGTTGAACCAGAACCCCTGCGTTCCCGAGGGCGTGTTGTCCGGGATCTCCTCGCGCTTCACCCAGCCCTCGTCCATGGCCGGGAAGTTGTACCCGGTCGCCCAGAGCGCGGAGTAGAATTCCTGATGGAACTGGTAGTCGCCGACCTTGAACGCCTCGAAGGCGGCGTTGTCGTCGCCATAGTATTCGTACTGGTAGCAGTCGAAATTCGACGAGCCGATATTCACCGGAAGATCCTTGCCCCAGTAGTCGGGATTGCGGCAGTAGCGGATCGAGCGGCCGGGCTGGGCGTTCTCGACGTGATACTGCCCCGACCCCACCGGCGGGGTCATCGTGGACTCGCCGAAATCGACCTCGTCGTAATAGTGCTTCGGCAGGATGGCGAGCCCGCCGACCATGGCCGGCAGGTCGCGGCTCGGCACGCCGGGCCTGAAGGTGAACTTGACCCGATGCGGATCGAGCGCCTCGACCGAGGCGATGTCCCTGAGCGTGATCTGGTAGGAGGGCTGACCCTTCTCCATCAGCGCGTCGTAGGTGAAGACGACGTCCTCGGCCGTGATCGGCGCGCCGTCCGAGAACTTCGCCTCCGGCCGCATGTCGAAGATCACCCAGGAGCGGTCCTCCGGGTATTCGATCCCGCGCGCGATCAGCCCGTAGCTGGCGTCGGGCTCGTCCGGGGCGCCGGTCAGCAGGCTGTCGTAGAGCAGACCCAGCCCCTGCGCCGGTTCGCCCTTCAGGATGAAGCTGTTCAGGCTGTCGAAGGTCTTGCTCGCGCCCGTCCCCCGGAACACCATCGTGCCACCCTTCGGCGCGTCGGGATTGACGAAGTCGAAATGCGCGAAGTCGGGGGGATATTTCAGATCGCCGAAGGTCGAGATCCCGTGGCTCCGGATGATCGTCCCGCCCCCGGCGGTCTCGGCGGTAGCGGTCTCGGCGGCGGCGGTCTCCTCGGCCCGCGCCTCCGGCGAGAGGAAGGCCGCGCCGAGCGCGAGGCCCGCCGCGAGGCCGAGCATCCCGCGTCGCGTCCCGCGAAGCCCGGCCCGATCGTCCGGGGTTCCGGCGGGGGAGGGATCGGCGGAGACCCCGGGGAGCGGGGGGCGGGTCGGGCCTGCGGTCATCGCGTCGTCCTGTCGTGGCGGCGTCTCGTCACCGTCACTTTACTTGCCCGCGGCCGGCGGTAAAGGCCCGGCCCGCGCGCGAAGACCGCGGGAAATCGTGATCGGGATCGCGCGACTGTCGCGCGACCCCGCGGGAGGGTCCGGGTCGCAGTCGCGGGGATCGCGGCCGGCCCCTACTTCTCGAGCGACTCGAGATAGGCGATCACGTTCGCCCGGTCCTCCGGCTTCGGAAGGCCGGCGAAGGACATCTTGGTGCCGGGCACGAAGGCCGAGGGCTTCTGCAGGAAGTGGAACAGGTTCTCGGGCGTCCAGTCGCCGCCGTGGCCCTTCATCCCGTCCGAATAGGAGAAGCCGTCGACCGAGCCGACCGGCCGGCCGACCACGTTCTCGAGATGCGGGCCGACCGCGTTGGAGCCGTCGATCTTGTGGCAGGCGGCGCATTTCTTGAACACGCCCTCGCCCTTCGCGGGATCGGCCGCGGCGACCAGCGCGGCCACGTCGACCTCGGGCTGCGCCTCGCCGCCGCCTTCGCCCGCGCCGGCCTCCGGCACGTTGATGACATAGGCGACTTCCTCGCTGTGGGTATTGAAGATCTCGCCCGCGAAGAAGTTCAGGAGGAGCAGGACCAGCAGGCTGCCGCAGAAGGCGCCGACGAGCTTGGTAATTTCCATCGTATTCATGAGGCGGTGGGCACCTTTCGCGGCGGCTGGGGGCCGGTTGTTCCGATCACGGGTGTTTTACCCGCATCCTCGCCGCGCGCGCAAGACCGGGCGCGCCCTTCCCGTGCGACGCTTCGTCCGTCGCGAAGGGCGGGGACCCGGCGCGCCCGCCCGCGGCTTTCCATCCGCCGCTTTCGCGCCTATGGTCCGCCGCCGATTCCAGATCCGCGGGGAGCGAGGGCCGATGCGCCAGAAGACCAATGTGATCTCCTTCCAGGGCACGCGCGGGGCCTATTCGCACCAGGCCTGCGCCGAGGTGCATCCGGAGATGGAGGCGATGCCCTGCGCGACCTTCGAGGATGCGATCGCCGCGGTCTGGGAGGGGCGGGCCGACCTCGCCATGCTGCCGGTCGAGAACTCGACCTACGGCCGCGTCGCCGACATCCACCACCTTCTGCCCGAATCCGGCCTTCACATCGTGGGCGAGCATTTCCTGCGCGTGCACATCAACCTGCTCGGCGTGCCGGGGGCGCGGCTCGAGGATGTGAGATCGGCGATGAGCCATACCGTGCTGCTCGGCCAGTGCCGCGCCTTCCTGCGCGAGCACGGCATCGCGCCGCGCACCGGCGCCGACACCGCCGGCTCCGCAGAGATCGTCGCCGCGACGGGTGACAGGAGCCTCGCCGGGCTCGCCTCGGAACTCGCGGGCCGGATCTATGGGCTGAACGTGCTCGCCCGCCACATCGAGGACCACAAGAACAACACCACCCGCTTCCTCGTCATGGCGCCCGAGCCCCGGATCGCGCCGCGCGGCGGCGACGTGCTGACCACCTTCGTCTTCCGCGTGCGCAACATTCCCGCCGCGCTCTACAAGGCGATGGGCGGCTTCGCGACCAACGGCGTCAACATGATCAAGCTCGAGAGCTACATGGTCGACGGCCATTTCACCGCGACGCAGTTCTACGCCGACATCGAGGGGCATCCCGAGGATCCCGCGGTCGCGCGCGCGCTCGAGGAACTGCGCTACTTCACGTCGAGCCTCAGGATGCTCGGCACCTATCCCGCGCATCCCTACCGCCGGGAGCAGGAGCGGACGGAGCGCGAGCGCCTGGCCCAGACGGTCGCCTGACAAGGCCGCCTGAGAAGGCCGCCGCCCGGAGCGGGCGGCGGCCCCTTTCGTACCGGCGCCGCCGTTACGGGACGAGACGCGTCACGCCGTTGCCGCTCTGGACCACCTGCACGCGCTGGCCGACCGCGAAGGCGGGCGAGGCCTGGATGACCGAGATGTTCTGGCCGCTGTCGAGGCGCACGAACCATTCGGTCGAGGCCTGCTGCGTCGCGGAGCCCGCGACGCGGTTGCCGACCGCCGCGCCAGCGGTCGCGCCCGCCCCGGTCGCGAGCACGTTGCCGGTGCCCTTGCCGATCTCGTTGCCGAGCAGGCCGCCGACGATGCCGCCCGCGATGGTGCCGACAACCTCTCCCGGCTTGTTGCCACCCTGCACGGTGACCGCCCGGCTGCCGGTGATCGTGCCCATGTTCACCGACTGCGCGACCTGGGCTTGGTTGGCGGAGACGACATCGCCGCTGTTGGGGGATGCGCAGGCCGTCAGCGCGAGGGCCGCCGCGGCGGAAAGGGCGAGGCCGCGAAGAATGTTTGTCCGCATGTCCTTCATATCCATATCTGTTCGGGCGCCGACCGCGCCCATCAAGTATCCGTGGTATAAGGGCTTCCCATTCCCGATGGGATAACGATTTCGCGGGAAACCGGCGTTTTCGCGCCGGCGCCGCGTCGTGGGGGTCCGCCTCAGCCCTCGATTTCCTCGCGCAGCGCCTCGAGGCGGAGCCATTCCTCCTCCGCCGCGTGCAGCGCGCCCTGCCGCGCCACCAGCGCGTCGGTCGCCTTCCGGAACTTCGCCGGCTCGCGCGTGAAGAGCGCGGGATCGGCGAGCAGCGCCTCGAGCTTGCCGATCTCGGCCGTGAGCCGGTCGATCTCGCCCGGCAGGGTCTCGAGCCGATGCGTCTCCGCGAAGCCGAGCTTGCCGCGCGGCTTCGGCTTCGGCGCCTCGCGGGGCGCGGCGCGGGCGGGTTTCGGCTCGGCCTTCGGCTCCGGGCCGGCGTCAGGGGGGCGCTGCGCCTGATAGTCGCTCCAGCCGCCGGCGTAGATCGTCGCGCGGCCGTCGCCCTCCATCGCCACCGTCGTCGTCGCGACCCGGTCGACGAAGTCGCGGTCGTGGCTGACGACGAGCACCGTGCCCTCGTAATCGTCGATCAGCTCCTGCAGCAGGTCGAGCGTCTCGACGTCGAGATCGTTGGTCGGCTCGTCGAGGATGAGCAGGTTCGAATCCTTCGCCATCAGCTTGGCGAGCAGGAGCCGCGCCCGCTCGCCGCCCGAGAGCGCGGAGACCGGGCCTCGCGCCTGGATCTCGGGGAACAGGAATTCCTTCAGATAGCCCACGACGTGGCGCGGCCTGCCGCGCACCATCACCTGGTCGTTGCGGCCCGAGACGCCGAGTTCCGCGTCGCCGGTCAGCGTCTCCCAGAGCGAGACGTCGTCGCGAAGCTCCTGGCGGTTCTGGTCGAAGAGCGCGGGCACCAGATTGGTGCCGAGCCGGACCTTGCCGCCGTCCGGCGCGATCCGCCCGGTCAGGATTCCGAGGAGCGTGGTCTTGCCGACGCCGTTCGGCCCCACCAGCGCGATCCGCTCGCCCCGGTTCACCCGGATCGAGAAATCCCTCAGGATCACGCGTTCGCCATAGCCTTTCGAGACATGCTCGGCATCGACGACGAGCTTGCCCGAGCGCGTCGCGCTCTCGAACTCCATCTTCGCCGTGCCGGTCCGCGCGATCTGGGCCGAGCGTTCGGCCCGCAGGTCCGCGAGCCGGCGGACGCGCCCCTGGTTGCGCTTGCGCCGCGCGGAGATACCCTCGACCGCCCAGCGCGCCTCGGCCTTGATGAGCCGGTTCAGCTTGTGGCGCTGCTGGTCCTCCTCCTCGTAGACCTTGTCGCGCCATTCCTCGAAGGCGGCGAAGCCCCGGTCGAGCCGCCGGACCTCGCCCCGGTCGACCCAGAGCACCCGGTCGGTGAGCTCGCGGAGGAAGGCGCGGTCGTGGCTGATCACGACGAAGGCGGTCCGCGTCTCCCGAAGCCAGCCCTCGAGCCAGGCGATCGCGGCGATGTCGAGATGGTTCGTCGGCTCGTCGAGCAGCATCAGGTCGGGCGCCTCGGCGAGGATCTTCGCCAGCGCCGCCCGCCGCCGCTCGCCGCCCGAGGCGGCCTCCGGCGCGAGCGAGGGATCGAGCTTCACGCCCTCCATCGCCATCTCGACCCGCCAGTGCTCGGCGGGATCGACATGCGCCCCGGCGAAATCGCCGAGCGTCGCATAGCCGCCGAAATCCGGATCCTGCGCCATGTAGCCGACGGTGAGCCCGGGGCGCAGGAAGCGGGCGCCGCTGTCGGGCAGCGTCAGCCCGGCCATGATCCTGAGCAGCGTCGACTTGCCCGAGCCGTTGCGCCCGACGAGCGCGATCCGCTCCCCCGGATGCACCGAGAGCGCGAGATTGGAAAAGAGCGGGTCGCCGCCGAAGGTGAGCGCGATGTCGGCGAGGGTGAGGATGGGTGGTTCGGCCATGCCGCCCGCGTAAGTCGGCGCCGGCCGCGCGTCAAGCCGACAGGCCGCCGGCGGCGGAGCTTCGCAGCGCATCATCGGGGTTGATGCGCGGCGCAAGTCGATCACGGGATTTCGAATTTAAAGCAAATGGATATTCATGAAATTTATCGGATACGGAGAAAAATGCGGCGCAATATCATGAAATGAAACATTCTTATATATTGATATGAATTGCCAATTCGCAAAGCAGGCGTAAACTTGCCGTGCTCGGCACCGGGCCGCGGGATTGTGAGGTCCGCGAAAGCTCTCTGGTCCCCAGGCGTATCCCGAGCGGCGCATGTTTGTGTGAGGGGAAAGACGATGAACATCACTGGGACGCCGAACGGCGACACGCTCCCGGGTACGGGCGCGGCGGACGTGATCCGCGGGCTCGGCGGCGATGACGACCTGTCCGGGCTGGGCGGCGCGGACCGGCTCGAGGGCGGCGGCGGCGACGACTTCCTCGATGGCGGCGCGGGGAACGACACGCTGCTCGGGGGCTATGGCAACGACACGCTCTTCGGCGGCACCGGCACGGACTCGCTCGTTGGCGGGCGGGGTTTCGATATCGCGGTATATGACGTGAACTGGAGCCCGCTTTACGTCGATCTCTCGGCGGGAAGGATCACCTTTCCCGGTCAGTCCTGGTCGCCGGAACACCTCCGGTCGATCGAGGGCCTGATCGCCGGCTCGGGCTCGGACCACCTGGCCGGCAGTAGCAGGGCAAATCTGCTCGTCGGCGGTCTCGGGGACGACACGTTGCTCGGCGGCGACGGGAACGACACGCTGGCCGGCGGGCAATACGACCCGCACGGGAGGAACATCGTCTTCGATGATCCGTCCCTGCCTTTCGACGGCCGCGACGTGATCAACGGCGGGAAAGGGACGGACACGCTGGTCTACGCCAACTTCGTCGTAGGCGACGACTTTCCGAACGAATCGATCGCGCCCGACGTGCTGGTGGACCTCGGCGCCGGAAGGGCGCGCACGGCGGGCTTCGTCGGCAGCGACATCATCAGGTCGATCGAGAACGTCGTGACCGCCGACGGCGATGACACCGTCATCGGCAACGGGGCGGCCAACGACATCCGCGTCGCCTACGGGTTCAACACGGTCGAGGGCGCCGGAGGGAACGACACCATTCATGGGGGAGGGGGTATACGCTTCCTTGAGGATGATGGCAGCGAGCCCCGCCTCGGAATCTCCGACACGATCGAGGTCCTGCGCGGAGGCTCCGGAAACGACGTGATCGATTCCGGCGGCTCCCTCGCCTATTACGACTATTACATAACCAACGGCGACCCGACGGCGACATACTTCACGACGGACGTGCTCGGCGGTGGCGCGGGGGCCGATCGCCTCATCGCGGGGACGGGCAACTTCCTGATGACCGGCGGAAGCGGCGCGGACAGGTTCGAGTTCTCGACCGAGCTGCTCTGGACGGATTTTCCTCGTATCGACGACAGATACTCGCAGCATGCGACGATCACCGACTTCAGCCGGTCGCAGGGGGACAAGATCGTGATCGACGGGGCGGTGGACGATGGGGTGACCTTCGTCGGCCGGGATGCGAATCCGGACTTCCACGAACTGGCCTGGCACCACGTCTCGGACGGCGGTGAAACCGACACGGTGGTCGAACTGCCGCTGACTCATGATGACAGCGACATCGGGACGCTGACGCTGACCCTCGAGGACTATTCCGGCGCGCTGAGGGCGAGCGACTTCATCCTGCTCTGACCTCGGGGGGAGCCGGTGGCGCGCCGGCTCCCTCCGGTTCTCAGCGGGTCGCGGCGGCGAGCGCCTGGTCGAGGTCGCGGATCAGGTCGTCCGCGTCCTCGATCCCGATCGAGAGCCGCACCACGTTCGGCGCGGCGCCCGCGGCCTCCTGCTGGGCGGGCGAGAGCTGGCGGTGCGTGGTGGAGGCGGAGTGGATGATGAGCGAGCGTGTGTCGCCGAGATTGGCGACGTGGCTGAAGAGCCTCACGTTGTCGACGAGCTTCACGCAGGCGTCGTAGCCGCCCCTGACCGCGAAGGTGAAGATCGCCCCCGCGCCCTTCGGATAGAGCCGCGTCGCCCGCTCGTTCCAGGGCGAGGAGGCGAGCCCGGCATAGGTGACGAACTCGACCCGCGGATCCTTCTCGAGCCAGCTCGCCACGCGGACCGCGTTCTCGACATGCCGCGCCATCCTGAGCGACAGCGTCTCGGTGCCGAGCAGCGTCAGGAAGGCGTTCTGCGGCGACTGGCACATGCCGAGGTCGCGCAGGCCGATGGCGATGCCGTGGAAGGTATAGGCCATCGCGCCGAAGGTCTCCTGGAAGCGGAGCCCGTGATAGGCGGGCTCGGGCTCCGTCAGGCTCGGGAACTTGCCCGAGGCGGCCCAGTCGAAATTGCCGGAATCGACCACGACGCCGCCCATAGCGGTGCCGTTGCCCGAGAGGTATTTCGTCGTGGAATGCACGACGATGTCGGCGCCCATCTCGATCGGACGGCAGAGGAAGGGCGTGGCGGAGGTGTTGTCGACGATGAGCGGCACGCCGAGCCGGTGCGCGACCTCGGCGACGGCCGGGATGTCGGTCACGTAGCCGCCCGGATTCGAGACGCTCTCGCAGAAGATCGCGCGCGTGTCGTCGCAGGCCGCGTCCTCGATCGCCGCGAGATCGTCGAAATCGACGAAGCGCGCGTCCCAGCCGAAACGCTTCATGCTCTGCGAGAACTGGGTGACGGTGCCGCCGTAGAGCCGGGTCGAGGCGATCACGTCCTTGCCCGGCGCCATCAGCGGGAAGAGTGCGAGGATCTGCGCCGCGTGGCCCGAGGAGCAGGCGACCGCGCCGACGCCCCCTTCGAGCGCGGCGATCCGCTCCTGCAGCACCGAGACGGTCGGATTGGTCAGGCGGGAGTAGATGTAGCCCACCTCTTCCAGATTGAAGAGTTTCGCCGCGTGATCGGCGTCGCGAAAGACATAGGCCGTGGTCTGGTAGATCGGCGTCTGCCGCGCGCCGGTCGCCGGATCGGGCCGCGCGCCCGCGTGGATCTGCAGCGTGTCGAAGCCGAGCGTGGGTTCGGTCATCATTCTTCCTCCGCTTTCCGGCCGCGTCGGCCCGGGGCGGCGAGGCTAAGCCGGGCCGGGGCACGGGTGCAAGCGGGTGGCGGGCCGGCGCGCGCCTCAGCCTTCGTCCTCGAGGAAGGGAGTCATCTCGGCGACGATGACCGCGTTCTCGGCGAGGGCGCGCGCCATCAGCTTCCGCTCCTCCTCCGGAACCTCGTGGCCCTCGGCGAGCCGGTCCTCCAGCGTGCCGTAGCCCGTGACGTCGAGCGGCGCGAGATCGGCGGCCCTGAGCAGCGCCACGGTCTCGCGCACCGCCTCCTCCTCGTCGACGCCGGTCGCGTAGCAGAGGATCCCCGCGCCGGTCGCCCCCTTCGGCAGCCCGTCGCCGGGCTTGCGCCCGACCTGGACCAGCAGCGTGTAGACCTGTTGCGGGCGCTTCGGCTTTTCCGTCTCTGTCATGTGTCCTCGCTGCGGTGGCGGACCGGGTCCGCCCTAGGATTCGGGCGCGGTCCAGCGGTGGGAGGCGCAGTAGGGGCAGGCCCCGTCGGGCACCACCTCGGGCGCGGGCGAGAGGCCGCCGCAGATCACGCAGCAGGCCATTCCGCCCGGCGCCAGCGCCGGATCCTCGAGCGGCTGGGGCGGGTGAAGCTCGTGCGGCGGCGCGATGCGCAGGCCCGGCGCCGGTTCCGCGCGGCGGAAGACGCTGACGCGGCCGTCGGGCTCGATGAAGGCGGTCTCGATCTCGCCGAGGTTGCGCACCCCCTCGATGCGGAGCCGCGACAGGAATTCGTCGGGACCGAGCCCGTCGCGGTCCAGCGTCGCCACGTGGATGCGCCCGCCCTCGATGGCTATGACCGGCAGGCCGTCGACCAGGTTCTTGGCCCGCTGCCAGCGGATGATCGCGAGGTCGAGCCCCTTGTTGACGAGCACGACCACCGTCACCGCCAGAAGCGCGGGGACGAGCGGCACGTCGGGATAGAAGAGCGAATCACCGACCGCCGATCCGAGCGCGATGACGAGCAGGAACTCGACCATCGAGAGCTGCGCCACGGTCCGCCCGCCGATCCAGCGCAGGAGCAGCAGCGTGTAGCCGTAGACGATCAGCGTCCGGACCAGCACCTCCAGAAGGAAGAGCGGTTGCGCCTCCCCCATCAGGATCCGGCCGATGTCGAAGGCCTGGAAGGGCTGATCCACCGCCGCCGCCCCCGGGCGCCGCCTCCGCGCGCCCTAGTCGCGCAGCAGCTCGTTGATCGAGGTCTTGGACCGGGTGCGCTCGTCCACGCGCTTCACGATGACGGCGCAGTAGAGGCTCGGACCCGGCGTGCCGTCCGGGAAGGGCTTGCCGGGCAGCGCGCCCGCGACCACCACCGAATAGGGCGGCACTTCGCCATAGAAGATGTCGCCGGTCGCGCGGTCGACGATCTTCGTCGACTTGCCGATGAAGACCCCCATGCCGAGCACCGAACCCTCGCGCACGACGCAGCCCTCGACCACTTCGGAGCGCGCGCCGATGAAGCAGTTGTCCTCGATGATCGTCGGCCCCGCCTGCATCGGCTCCAGCACGCCGCCGATGCCGACGCCGCCCGAAAGGTGCACGTTCTTGCCGATCTGCGCGCAGGAGCCGACGGTCGCCCAGGTGTCGACCATCGTGCCCTCGTCCACGAAGGCGCCGAGATTGACGAAGGAGGGCATCAGCACCACGCCCGGCGCGATATAGGCCGAGCGGCGCACCACCGCGCTCGGCACCGCGCGAAAGCCCGCGGCGCGCCAGTCGGGCTCGGCCCAGCCCTTGAACTTCGAATCGACCTTGTCCCACCAGCCGCCGCCCTGCGGCCCGCCCGACTGCGGCCCCATGTCCTGCAGGCGGAAGCCGAGCAGCACGGCCTTCTTCGCCCACTGGTTGACGTGCCAGGCGCCGTCCGGCCGCGGCTCGGCGACGCGGATCTTGCCTTTGTCGAGCCCTTCGAGCACCGTCTCGATCGCGGCGCGGGTCTCGCCGCCGGTGCGCGGCGTGATCGTGTCGCGCGCGTCCCACGCGGCTTCGATCGCGGATTCGAGGGTCGCGGGGTCAAGATCGGTCAGGGTCATCACGGCGTTCCAGTTCCGGCTGGCGGGGATCGGCGGCAAGCTATAATTGCGTAACGCGGGGCTGGCAATCTCGCCGACACCGCCTTCGACCATTCGGCAGACCGGGCAGGAGTACATGGCAGGACCGAGCAAGACGCAGCGACGCTTCCCCGACGCGGCGGAGGATCAGGCGACCTGGGAGCGGCAGCTCGACACGCCGCAGACGCTGTCGCCGAGCTACCGGCTCGCCTTCGCCGATTTCGATTTCCTCAAGCGCGACGAGCTGCGCCCGGTCCGGCTGCAGCTCGAACTGCTGAAGCCGGAAATGGAACTCCAGGACCGCGGCATCGTCTCGACCGTGGTGATCTTCGGCGGCGCGCGGATCCCAGAGCGGCCCGAGGATGCCCGCCGGCCCGGCCTCGCCAAGCTCGCGCATTACTACGAGGTGGCGCGGGAATTCGCCCGGCTGGTCACGCTCACCTCGCTCGAGAGCGGCTGCGCCGAGAACGTGATCTGCGGCGGCGGCGGTCCCGGCGTGATGGAGGCGGCGAGCCGGGGCGCGGCCGAGGCGGGCGGCGTCTCGATCGGGCTCAACATCGTGCTGCCGCACGAACAGGCGCCGAACCTCTACGGCACGCCGGAACTGAGCTTCAACTTCCACTATTTCGGCATCCGGAAGATGACCTTCCTGATGCGCGCGAAGGCGGTCGCGGTCTTCCCCGGCGGCTTCGGCACGCTCGACGAGCTCTTCGAGACGCTGACGCTGATCCAGACCGGGCGGATGGAGCCGATGCCGATCCTGCTCTTCGGCGAGGAATTCTGGCGGCGGATCGTGAACTGGGAGGCGCTGGCGGAGGCGGGCACGATCTCGCCGGCGGATCTCGACCTCTTCCGCTTCGTCGAGACGGCGGAGGAGGCGATGGCCGCGATGCGCGACTGGAGGGCGGGGCCGGAGGGCGCGGCCGACTGAGTTCCGTGAGGGGAGCGGGGCGCCGCAACCCGCCGCGCCGCCCGCGCCCCGGACGTCAGGCCACCGAGCCGTGGACGATGAATTTCGGCATCCGGGGCGGCTTGCCGCGCCGGTCGGGATCGAACTCGCGCAGGATCCGCGCCAGTTCCGGGTCGCGCACCTTGCGCGCCGCCTTGCCGCGCTTGAACCATTTCACCCGCCGCTGTCCGGTCTCCGGGTAATGCCTCAGCCGCTCGCGCGCCTCGAGCGGGTAGACGCGCACGACGCAGGGCATGCTGAGCCCGCCCTTCACGCCCTTGCGGTATGTGTAGAAGCCGATGCTCTTCTCCGAGACGGTGCCGAGGATGCCCGCTTCCTCATAGGCTTCGCGCGCCGCCGCCCAGGCCTCGGAATGCTTGCGGGTGGGCCAGCCCTTCGGGATCACCCAGCGCCCGGTGTCGCGGCTGGTGATGAGCATGATGCGCACCCCCTTGCCCGCGCGGCGGAAGCAGATCGCGCCCACCTGGAGCGAGGGCGGGTGCTTGCCCCGGCAGAGGGTCAGCACGGTGCGCGGACTGGGCTTGAGCTCCTGTTTCTTCGGCATCGGGCGGTCGGGTGGCTCCGTCGCTGGAACGTGGCTGATCAAGGTCTAGTGCATCGGACGGCGGTGTAAACCCGTCGCCGGGATTAGCTGCGGGGGCGCGCGGCGCTTGGAGCCGCCGGCCCCGGGTGCTAGGGAGCCGGAGAGCGGACCGGAGTGGATCTTGGATACGAACGAAGCCCTCGCCTGGCTGGAGCGGCGCCCCGAAATCACCAGCCTGCGCGCCGCCGTCTGCGACCTGAACGGCATCCTGCGCGGCAAGCGCGTGCCGGTAGCCCAGGCGCGCAAGGTGCTCGAGGGCCAGACGCGGATGCCCTATTCGATCGCCTGCCTCGACATCTGGGGCGAGGACTGGAAGGGCAATCCGCTCGTCTACCAGATGGGCGACGTCGACGGGCTCTGCGCGCCGACGGGGCGGGGCTTCCTGCCGATGAACTGGCTCGGCTCGCCGACCGCGCTCCTGCCGCTCTGGATGGTCTGCGAGGACGGCGCGCCCTTCCTCGGCGATCCCAGGCGCGCGCTCGCGGAGATCTGCGCGCGCTACGCCGCGCTCGGGCTGACGCCGGTCGTCGCGACCGAGCTCGAATTCTATCTCGTCGACACCTCCGCCGAGGTGCCCTCGCCGCCGAAATCGCCGGTGACGCAGCGGCTGCTCGACGGCGACGGCGCGCTCTGCATCGACGATCTCGACCATTTCGAGGCCTTCTTCACCGATGTCTACGCCGCCTGCGACGCGCACGGGATTCCCGTGGACAGCGCGATCTCCGAGAATGGCGGCGGACAGTTCGAGATCAACCTGCTCCATGTCGCCGATCCGCTGAAGGCGGCCGACGACGCGCTCTATTTCAAGCGTTTCGTGAAGGGGATCGCCCGGAAATACGGGCTCGCGGCGAGCTTCATGGCGAAGCCCTTCCTCGATCGGGCCGGCAACGGGTTCCACGTCCATTTCAGCCTGCTCGACCGCGAGGGGCGCAACGTCTTCGACAACGGCGGGCCGGAGGGGTCCGAGACCATGCTCCACGCGGTGGGAGGGCTTCTCGACGCGATGCGCGGGTCGAGCCTTGTCTTCGCCCCGCATCTCAATTCCTACAGGCGGTTGCAGCCCGACGCTCACAGCCCGTCTCAGGTCTGCTGGGGCTATGAGACGCGCTCCGCCGCCGTCCGGATCCCGGGCGGCTCGGGCGCGGCGCGCCGGATCGAGCATCGCGTCGCCGGCGCGGATGCCAACCCCTATCTCGTGCTCGCCGCGATCCTCGGCGGCGCGCTCTACGGGATGGAGCGGCGGATCGCCCCGCCCGAGCCGCTGGTCGCCGCCGAGGACGCGCGGTCCGGCGCGACCCTGCCCGCCGACTGGAAGCTCGCGATCGAGGCTTTCGAGCAGTCCGGCAGCACCGGCCGGATCTTCGCCCCGATCCTGCGCGAGCAGTTCGTCGGCATGAAGCGCCAGGAGTTGCAGGTGTTCAGCCAGCAGATCAGCCCGTTCGAGCACGACACCTATCTGGAGACGGTCTGATGGCGGAGACCGACTACCCGCCGAGCTACTACGCGGCGAGCGCCAATCCCGCGCCCGCGCGCCCCGCCTTCGCGGGGGAGGCGGCGCCCGAGGTCTGCGTCGTGGGCGCCGGGTTCACCGGCCTCTCCGCCGGGATCGACCTCGCGGCCAAGGGCCACGAGGTCATGATCCTCGAGGCGGCGAAGGTCGGCTGGGGCGCGTCGGGGCGCAACGGCGGGCAGATCGTCAACGGGCTGAACGCCGGGCTCGACACGATCGAGCGGCGCTACGGCGCCGAGACCGCGCGCTTCGTCGCCTCGCTCGTCCGGGAGGGCGGAGAGATCATTCGCGAGCGCATCGCGAAATACGCGATCGACTGCGACCTGCGCGACGGCAATCTCTTCGCCGCGCTGACCGACAGGCACATGCGGATGCTCGCGGAGAAACAGGCGCTCTGGCGGCGCTACGGGCTCGACGATTTCGAGATGCTGGACGCGGCCGGGATCCGGAAGCACGTGGCGACGGACTTCTACGCGGGCGGCATGCTCGATCCGACCGGCGGCCACATGCACCCGCTGAACCTCGCGCTGGGCGAGGCGAAGGCCTTCGAGAGCGAGGGCGGCGTCATCCACGAGGAAAGCCGCGTGGAGCGGATCGAGGCGCTCGACGGCGCGCCGGTGCTCCGCCTCGCCTCCGGCGTGGTCCGGCCCCGGATCCTCGTCCTCGCCGGCAACGCCTATCTCGGGCCGGTGGCGCCGGCGCTCGACACGCGCGTCATGCCCTTCTCGACCCAGATCATCGCGACCGAGCCGCTCGGCGCGCGCGGCCAGGCGCTGCTTCCGACCGGGGTCTGCGTCGAGGACGTGCGCTACGTGCTCGACTACTACCGGCTGAGCGCCGACGGCCGGCTGCTCTTCGGCGGCGGCACGGTCTATGGCGGCGCGGATCCGGCCGACATCCGGGCGAAGATCCTGCCCAATCTCGAGAAGGTATTCCCCGATCTGCGCGGGGTCCGGATCGATCACGCCTGGTCGGGCAACTGCGCGATCTCCTTCAGCCGGGTGCCGCAGATGGGACGGCTGGGGCCGAACACCTATTTCGCCGCCGGCTACAGCGGGCACGGCGTCGTCGGCAGCCATCTCTTCGGCCGGATCATCGCGGCGGCGGTCGATGGCGACGCGGGCCGCTTCGACACCTTCGCCGCCGTGCCCTGGATCCCGTTTCCCGGCGGACAGCGTTTCCGCGTACCCTATTCCATGCTGGGATCCTGGTGGTACGGTCTGCGCGACCGCCTCGGCCTCTGACGGGGCCGCCCCCGCATCCAACCGACGAACAAGGAACCGTTGATGATCCGCAGTCTCAGCCTCGCAGGCTTACTCGCCGCGGCCGCGGCGCTCCCGGCGCTCGCCCAGGACAAGGTCGTGCATATCTACAACTGGTCGGACTACATCGCCGAGGACACGATCCGGAAGTTCGAGGCGGAGACCGGGATCAAGGTCGTCTACGACGTCTACGATTCCAACGAGACGCTCGAGGCGAAGCTGCTCGCGGGCCATTCGGGCTACGACGTCGTGGTGCCGACCTCGAACTTCCTGCAGCGCCAGATCGCCGCCGGGGTCTACCAGCCGCTCGACAAGTCGAAGCTGCCAAACCTCGAGAACATGGACCCCGAACTGATGAAGGCGGCCGCCGCCTACGATCCCGACAATACCTACGGGGTCATCTACATGTGGGGGACGAACGGCATCGGCTACAACGTGGCGAAGGTGGCCGAACGTCTGGGCGAGGACGCGCCGACCGACAGCTGGTCGCTGATCTTCGATCCGAAATACGCGGAAAAGCTCGCCGATTGCGGGATCACGCTGCTCGATTCCGCCTCCGAGGTGTTCCCGAGCGCGCTGACCTATCTCGGCCTCGACCCGCTCAGCAAGAAGCCCGAGGATCTGGAGAAGGCGGCGGGGGTGATCGAGGCGATCCGGCCCTACATCCGCTACTACCATTCCTCGCAGTACATCTCCGATCTCGCGAACGGCGAGGTCTGCGTCTCGCTCGGCTATTCGGGCGACGTCTTCCAGGCCGCGGCGCGCGCCGAGGAGGCGGGCAAGGGCGTCGAGATCGCCTATTCCGTGCCGGAGGAAGGCGCGCAGCAGTGGTTCGACATGATGGCGATCCCGGTGGACGCGCCGAATCCGGAGGCGGCGCTCGCCTGGATCAACTTCATCATGAAGCCCGAGATCACCGCCGACATCACCAACTACGTCTGGTACGCGAACGCGAACACGGCCTCTCTGCCTCTGGTGGATCCCGAGATCCGCGACGATCCGGCGATCTTCCCCGGACCCGACGTGCTCGCGAAGCTCTATCCGGCCCAGGTCTATGACGCGCGGACCGACCGGCTGATCACGAAGCTCTGGACCAGGGCGAAGACCGGCCAGTAAGCCGCTGGGAAACCTGGGGGCGCCGCCTTGGCCGCGGCGCTCCCGGAACGCCCGGGGGCGGGGCTCGTCCCCGGCCCGGAGGGCTTTTCCCGCGTCCGCGAAGGCTGGACAGGCGCGCGGCGCCCCGCCTAATCTCCGCCCGACCGGCGCGTCCGACGCGCCGCCCCCGTCGCGGAGCAGGCATGAACACTCCCGTCCCCGTCGCCACGTCCAAACCCTGGATCACCGGCGCCGAACCGCCGTTCATCCGGATCTCGAAAGTCACCAAGCGTTTCGGCGATTTCTACGCGGTCGACGACGTCAGCCTCGACATCTACAAGGGCGAGCTCTTCTGCCTGCTCGGCGGCTCGGGCTGCGGCAAGTCCACGCTGCTGCGGATGCTCGCCGGGTTCGAGACGCCCACCGAGGGCCGGATCGAGATCGACGGCCAGGACATGGCGGGCAAGGCGCCCTACGAGCGCCCGACCAACATGATGTTCCAGTCATACGCGCTCTTCCCGCACATGACGGTGGAGAAGAACGTCGCCTACGGGCTCTATCGCGACGGCATGAAGAAGGCCGAGGCGATGGAGAAGGTGGCCGAGATGCTGCGCCTCGTCCAGCTCACGCCCTTCGCCAGCCGCAAGCCGCACCAGCTCTCCGGCGGCCAGCGGCAGCGCGTCGCGCTCGCGCGCTCCCTCGTGAAGCGGCCGAAGCTCCTGCTGCTCGACGAGCCGCTCGGCGCGCTCGACAAGAAGCTGCGCGAGGAGACGCAGTTCGAGCTGATCAAGATCCAGGAATCGCTCGGCGTCACCTTCATCGTCGTGACGCATGACCAGGAGGAGGCGATGACGCTCGCCTCCCGGATCGGGGTGATGAACGCGGGCCAGATCGTCCAGGTCGGCGAGCCGCCGGAGATCTACGAACATCCGAACTCGCGCTTCGTCGCCGATTTCATCGGCTCGGTGAACATGTTCGAGGGCCGCGTGACCGAGGACGAGCCGGATTACATCCGCCTCGGCGTCGCCGATCTCGGCGGCTCGATCTATGTCGGCCACGGCGTCTCCTGCGTGCTCGACCAGCAGCTCTGGTACGCGGTCCGGCCGGAGAAGATCCGCATCTCGAGAACGCGGCCGGACAAGACCGAGAACGTCTTCCGCGCCGTGGTCGACGAGATCGCCTACATGGGCAACATCTCGATCCACCGGCTGAAACTGCCGACGGGGCGGCTCCTGAGCGCCACCAAGGCCAATCTGACCCGCCACGACGACGAGGCGATCACCTGGGGCGACGAGGTCTGGGTGACCTGGGACGACACGGCCGGCGCGGTGCTGACCCGATGAGCGCGGTGATCGAGCGCGTGGCGCCGCTGCGCTGGACCGCCGCGCTCCTCGCGGCGCTCGGCCTCCGCGGGCGGACGCTGGTGATCGCGGTGCCGATGCTCTGGCTCCTGATCTTCTTCCTCGTCCCGTTCCTCGTCGTCGCCAAGCTCTCGGTCTCGGAACCCGCGATCGCGATGCCGCCCTATCTCCCCCTCGTCGAGCGGGACGGGGCGCGGATGACGATCTCGCTCAGCTTCGAGAATTTCGGCTATCTCTTCGACGACCCGCTCTACATCAAGGCGTATTTCTTCTCGATCCGGCTCGCCTTCTTCTCGGCGGTGCTGACGCTGCTCATCGGCTACCCGATCGCCTATTACATCGCGCGCAGTTCCGAGGCGCGGCGCTCGGTCCTGCTCATGCTGGTGATCCTGCCGTTCTGGACCTCGTTCCTGCTGCGCGTCTACGCCTGGCAGGGGTTCCTGCGCTCGAACGGGGTGATCAACAACTTCCTGCTCTGGACCGGGATCATCGACCAGCCGCTCGTGATGCTGCAGACGAATTTCGCGGTCTATCTCGGCATCGTCTATACCTATCTGCCGTTCATGATCCTGCCGCTCTACGCCAATCTCGTGAAGCTCGACGAGGCGCTGCTCGAAGCCTCCGCGGATCTCGGCGGGCGGCCGCTGCCGACCTTCTTCCACGTGACGCTGCCGCTCTCGATGCCCGGCATCATCGCGGGGTTCATGCTGGTCTTCGTGCCGGCGATCGGCGAATTCGTGATCCCGGAACTGCTCGGCGGACCGGACACGCTGATGATCGGCCGGGTGCTCTGGAACGAGTTCTTCTCGAACCGCGACTGGCCGACCGCGAGCGCGGTGGCGATCGCGATGCTGATCGCCCTCGTGATCCCGATCATGATCCTGCGGACCGCGCAGCAGCGCGTCGAGGAGGAGTGAGGGATGCGCCGGAACGTCTGGCTGCCCGCCTTCGTCATCCTCGGCTTCGTCTTCCTCTACGCGCCGATCCTGTCGCTGATCGTCTTCAGCTTCAACGAGAGCAAGCTCGTCACGGTCTGGGGCGGTTTCTCGACCAAGTGGTACGGGGAACTGCTGCGCAACCCGCAGATCCTCTCCGCCGCCTGGATCAGCCTCAAGGTCGCCGTGACCTCGGCGACGCTCGCCACCGTGCTCGGCACGCTCGCGGCCTTCGTGCTGACCCGGTTCGGGCCGTTCAAGGGGCGGGCGCTGCTGACGGGGATGAGCGCGGCGCCCCTCGTGATGCCCGACGTGATCACCGGCCTCTCGCTGCTCCTGCTCTTCGTCGCGATGGAGCAGCTGATCGGCTGGCCGGCGGGGCGGGGCATGACCACGATCATCATCGCGCACACGACCTTCTGCATGGCCTATGTGACCGTCGTGGCGCAGAGCCGCTTCGCGAGCCTCGACGAGAGCCTCGAGGAAGCGGCGATGGATCTCGGCGCGCGGCCCGCGCGGGTGTTCTTCGACGTGACGGTGCCGGTGATCGCGCCGGCGCTCGTCGCGGGCTGGCTGCTCTCCTTCACCCTCTCGCTCGACGATCTCGTCGTGGCGAGCTTCGTCACCGGACCGGGCGCCTCGACGCTGCCGATGGTGATCTTTTCCAAGGTGCGCCTCGGCGTCAGCCCGGATATCAACGCGCTGGCGACGATCATCATCGCGATCGTCGCGGTGGGGGTGGGGATCGCCACCTGGCAGATGCGGCGGGGGGCGCGGAAGAATGGCGGATAGCGGCGATCAGGCGTTCCGGGCGCGGGAGAACCGCGCGCACTGGGCGGAGATGACCTATGGCGGCGCGCTCTCCTTCCTGCGCCGGCGCTACACGCGCGATCTGACGGGGGTCGACGTCGCGGTCTGGGGCGTGCCCTACGACGCCTCGGTGACCTATCGCCCCGGCTGCCGGCTCGGTCCCCGCGCGATCCGCGCGGCCTCGGTCCAGCTCGCCGAGCTCAGGGCCTTTCCCTTCGGCTTCGACCTCTTCGAGGAACTCTCGGTGATCGACCACGGCGATGCCTGGATCGATCCGCACCACCCGGAGACGGTGGCGCCCGCGATCGAGCGCCAGGCGGCGGAGATCCTCGCGACGGGGACGAAGCTCCTGACGCTCGGCGGCGATCACTTCATCGCCTGGCCGCTCCTCAGGGCGCACGCCGCGGTTCACGGTCCGCTCGCGCTCATCCAGGTCGACGCCCATGGCGACCTCTGGCCCGACGATCCGGGCCGGATCGACCACGGCACGATGATGGGCCGGGCGATCCGCGAGGGGATCGTCGATCCGGCGCGCTCGACCCAGGTCGGCATCCGCACCTTCCACGATTCCGACGAGGGGTTGCAGGTGCTGACCGCGCCCTTCATCCACCGCGAGGGGATCGGCGCCGCGATCGAGGCGGCGCGGGCGCGGGCCGGCGACGCTCCGGTCTATCTCTCCTTCGACATCGACGGGCTCGACCCGGCCTTCGCGCCGGGCACGGGCACACCGGTTCCGGGCGGGCTCGCGAGCTGGCAGGCGCTCGAATTCGTGCGCGGCCTCGGGGGGTTGAATCTCGTCGGCATGGATCTCGTCGAGGTCTCGCCGCCCTTCGACCACGCCGAGATCACCGCGCTCGCCGCCGCGCATCTCGCGCATGACTGGCTTTGCCTGCTGGCGGAGGCGGGTGGCGCCGCCCCGGTGCCGGTCGGCCGACTCTGAGGAACACAATGGCAACGGCGTCCCGCGACGAATTCCTGGCCCGCCTTCCCGAGACCTTCCGCGACTGGCTCGGCGGGCGGCGGATCGAGGAGGTCGAGTGCATCGTGCCCGACATCGCCGGCATCTCGCGCGGCAAGGCGATGCCGGCGGCGAAATTCGTGCGCGAGGACCGGATGTTCCTGCCGACCTCGATCTTTCACCAGACGATCTCGGGCGATTACGTCGACATGCACGACGTGATGCAGTGGACCGAGAGCGACATGGTGCTGAAGCCCGATTACGCGACGGCGACGGCCGCGCCCTGGGCGGACGACGTGACGCTGCAGGTGATCCACAATGTCGAGGATCTGAGCGGCCGGCGGGTTCCGGTCGCCCCGCGCAACGTGCTGAAGCGCGTGGTCGATCTCTACGAGAAGAAGGGCTGGCGCGCCGTGGTGGCGCCCG
Organism: Amaricoccus solimangrovi; assembly: GCF_006385685.1. GTDB lineage: Bacteria > Pseudomonadota > Alphaproteobacteria > Rhodobacterales > Rhodobacteraceae > Amaricoccus > Amaricoccus solimangrovi. The sequence continues at coordinate 243,991 of NZ_VFRP01000001.1, forward strand.
AGATGGAATTCTACCTCATCAAGCCCAATCTCAACCCCAACGAGCCGATCGAGCCGCCGGTCGGGCGCACCGGCCGGCAGATGGTCTCGCGCCAGGCCTATTCGATGTCCGCGGTCGACGAATACGGCAAGGTGATCGACGACATCTACGAATTCGCGGAGGCGCAGGGGTTCGAACTCGACACGATCATCCAGGAGGGCGGCGCCGGGCAGGTGGAGATCAACTTCCTGCACGGCGACCCGATCAAGCTCGCCGACCAGGTGTTCTTCTTCAAGCGCACGATCCGCGAGGCGGCGCTGCGCAACAACTGCTTCGCGACCTTCATGGCGAAGCCGATGCAGGACGAGCCGGGCTCGGCGATGCATATCCACCAGTCGGTGATCGACACGGGGACAGGGCGCAACATCTTCACCGGCGGCAACGGCGGGCCGACCGACGCCTTCCATGGCTTCATCGCGGGGCTGCAGCGCTACGTGCCGACGGTGCTCTGCATGTTCGCGCCCTATGTGAACAGCTACCGCCGCTTCGTGCCGGGGGGCGCGGCGCCGATCAACCTCGAATGGGGGCCGGACAACCGCACCACCGGGATCCGGGTGCCGATCAGCCATCCCGACGCCCGCCGGGTCGAGAACCGCGTCGTGGGCATGGACTGCAATCCCTATCTCGCGCTCGCGGCCTCGCTCGCCTGCGGCTATCTCGGAATGACGCAGGGGCTGCGGCCGCGCGAGGCGGTGGCGGGGGAAGCCTACCACCGGCCCCGCGCGCTGCCGCGCGACCTGCTCGCGGCGCTCGATCATTTCGACGAGGCGCCGGAACTGACCGAGGTGCTCGGGTCCGAATTCTGCTCGCTCTACCAGACGATCAAGCGCGACGAGGTGGAGACCTTCCTGCGCGTGATCTCGCCCTGGGAGCGCGATCATCTGCTCCTGAACGTCTGACGCGTGGCCCGGCTCGATCTCCTGACCGCCAACGACGCGCCCGGCGCCTATCCGGCGAGCTGGTACGCCGAGACCGCGATCGGCGCCGCGCCGCGCCCGGCGCTCCGGGGCGCGGAACGGGCCGATGTCTGCGTGATCGGCGGCGGCTACGCCGGGCTCTCGGCCGCGCTCCATCTGCGCGAGCGCGGCTACGACGTCGTCCTGATCGAGGCGCAGCGGCTCGGCTGGGGCGCCTCGGGGCGGAACGGCGGCCAGATCGGCTCGGGCCAGCGGCGCGATCAGGACTGGCTCGAACGGACCGCGGGCCGCGACCAGGCGCGGATGTTCTGGAACCTCGCGGAGGAGGCCAAGGCGACCGTCCGGGGCCTGATCGAGCGCCATGCGATCCCCTGCGACTACCGCGCCGGCGTCGCCCACGCGGCGCTGCGCCCCGGCGACGTGGCCGAGGCGCGCGCGGCGGCGGAGAAGCTCGCGCGCGACTACGGCTACGCGGACTGCGCGCCGCTCGACCGGGCGGGGATCGCGGAGCTGCTCGGCACCGACGCCTATCAGGGCGGCGATCTCGACATGGGCGCGGGGCATCTGCATCCGCTGAACTACGCGCTCGGCCTCGCCGGCGCGGCGGAGGCGGCGGGCGCGCGGGTCTACGAGCGGAGCAGGGCGGTCTCGGTCGAGGCGGGCCGCGTCCGGACGGCGGAGGGCGAGGTCAGCGCCGGGCACATCCTCCTCTGTTGCAACGGCTATCTCGGCGATCTCGTCCCCCGCGTCGCGGAGCGGGTGATGCCGATCAACAATTTCATCATCGCGACCGAGCCGCTCGGCCCCGAGCGCGCCGCCGCGCTGATCCCGACGGGGGTGGCGGCGGCGGATTCGCGCTTCGTGGTGAACTACTGGCGCCTCTCCGCCGACGGCCGGATGCTCTTCGGCGGCGGCGAGAGCTACGGCTACCGCTTCCCGCGCGACATCGCGGGCCTCGTCCGGCCGCGGATGCTCGGCGTCTATCCCGGCCTCGCGGATCTGCGCGTCACCCATGCCTGGGGCGGGACGCTCGGCATCACGGCGAGCCGGATGCCGGCCTTCCAGCGCCTGCCGGGCGGGATCTTCTCGGCGGCGGGCTTCTCCGGCCATGGCGTCGCGATGGCGACGCTCGCGGGGAAGCTCCTCGCCGAGGCGGTGGCGGGCACGGCGGAACGCTTCGACCTCTTCGCCGGGCTGCCGCCGCCGGCCTTCCCCGGCGGCGCCGCGCTGCGCTGGCCGCTGCTCGTGCTCGCGATGAGCTGGTACAGCCTGCGCGACCGGCTCTGAGCCGCGGGCTCGACAGGCCCGCCGGCCCACGCGATGGTGGGGAAGGGTTACGGAGGGGAGAGGCACGTGACGCGATCGGATGGTGACCGCCTGAAGATCCTGCTCCTGCTGGTGGCGCTCCTCGGCCTTCTCGCCGGGCTGGCATCGCGCATCGCGGGCTTCCCGGGCGCGGCCGGCATTCTCTGGACGATCGGGGTCCTGCCGGTCCTGGCCGCGCTCGTCGTCGAGATCCTGCGGAGCCTGCGCCAGGGCGAGGTCGGGCTCGACATCGTGGCCGCGCTCTCGATGTCGGCGGCGCTTCTCTTCGGCGAGACACTCGCGGCGGCCGTGGTCGCGGTCATGTATTCGGGCGGCACCTTCCTCGAGAGCTTCGCCGAGGGGCGCGCCCGGCGCGACATGAGCGACCTGCTGTCGCGCGTCCCGCGCAGCGCGACACGTCACCGGAACGGCGCGCTCGAGGAGGTGCCGCTCGACGGGATCGCGCCCGGCGACCGGCTGCTGATCCGGCAGGGCGACGTGGTGCCGGTCGATGGCCGCGTCGCCTCGCGCGCGGCCTTCCTCGATACCTCCGCGCTCACCGGCGAGTCGCTGCCCGTCCGGCTCGCCGAGGGGAGCGAGGCGATGAGCGGTTCGACCAACGCGGGCGACGCCTTCGACCTCGTCGCCAGCCACGCCGCGCGCGACAGCACCTACGCCGGCATCGTCCGCCTGGTCGAGGCGGCGCAGCGCTCCCGGGCGCCGATGTCGCGGCTCGCCGACCGCTGGTCGCTCGGCTTTCTGGCGCTCACCGTCGCGATCGCCGCCGCCGCCTGGGCGGCCACCGGCGATCCGATCCGCGCCGTCGCGGTGCTCGTCGTGGCGACGCCCTGTCCGCTCATCCTCGCCGTGCCCGTCGCCCTCGTCGCGGGGCTGTCGCGGGCGGCGCGGTTCGGCGTCCTGATCAAGGGCGCCGCGCCGCTCGAGGCGATGGCGCGCATCCGCGTGCTGATCCTCGACAAGACCGGAACCCTGACCGACGGGCGGCCGCGCATCGTCTCGATCGAGAGCGCGGGCGCGGCGCCCGACGAGATCCTGCGCTACGCCGCCGCGCTCGACCAGGCCTCGAAACATCCCGTCGCGCAGGCCATCGCCGCGGCGGCGCGGGAGCGGGGGCTCGACCTGCCCGCGCCGGAGGAGGTGGCGGAGATCCCGGGAGAGGGGGTGGCGGGCCTCGTCGAAGGCCGCCCCGTCCTCGTCGGCGGGCACGGGTTCGTCGCGCGCCGGCTCGGCGCCTCGCCGGAGGCCGGGGCGGCGCCGCCGGCCGGTTCGGTCGTGGTGGCGGTGGCGCTCGACGGCCGGCCGGCCGGGCGCCTCGTCATGGCCGACCCGCTGCGCGAGGGCATGCGCGACATGCTGGCGGGGCTTCGCGCGGGCGGGATCGAGCGGATCCTGCTCGCGACCGGCGACCGGGCCGATGTCGCGGAGCGCGTGACCGAGGGGCTCGGCCTCGACGGGCTGCGCGCGGGTCTGACGCCGGACCAGAAGGTGCTCGTGGTGCTGAGCGAGCGCAAGAACGGCCCGGTGATGATGGTCGGCGACGGGGTGAACGACGCGCCCGCGCTCGCCGCCGCGGATGTCGGCGTCGCGATGGGCGCGCGCGGCGCCGCCGCCTCGGCCGAGGCGGCCGATGTCGTGCTGCTCGTCGACCGCGTCGACCGGCTGGGCCCGGGGATCCACATCGCCCGCCGCGCGCGCGCGATCGCGCTCGAGAGCGTCGCCGCCGGGATCGGCCTCTCGGTGCTCGGCATGCTGGCGGCGGCCCTCGGCTACCTGACCCCGGTCCAGGGCGCCCTGCTGCAGGAGGCGATCGACGTGGCCACGATCCTGAACGCGCTCCGCGCCCTCGCCATCAGGCCGGCGGGCCTGACCGCGCCCCCGGCCGAGGGGGGCGGCTCCGCCGCGGCGGCGGCGTAACGCGTTCTGTTGTCTGGGATATCTGGTAGCGGAGGAGGGACTTGAACCCCCGACACGCGGATTATGATTCCGCTGCTCTAACCAGCTGAGCTACTCCGCCACTGGCGCGCTTCCTATAGGGGGGTCCGGGCGGCGTCAAGGCGGTCCGAAGGCAAAAAACGCGCCGGGCGGCGGGTATTTTCGCCGGGGGCGCGGAGGCGTTCCGGCGCCGGTCACATCGCGACGTACCAGTCGCGGCGGTGGTTGATCATGATGACGAGATTCATCGCCACCGCGCCGCAGAGCGACCAGAGCACCGAGGCGGCGGGCAGGGTGAGAAGGGCGAGGGCGAAGACGACCGCGTCGACGAGAAGCTGGGTCCAGCCGGCGCGGAAGCCGAAACGGTCCTGCAGGTAGAAGGCGACCACGCCGACGCCCCCGAGGCTCGCGCCGTGGCGGAAGACGCCGAGCAGGCCGAGGCCCATGCAGATCCCCGCGATCACAGCGCCGGCGAGCGGCTGGACATGGCCGAAGGTGATGAGATGGGGCCGCGCGATGGAGAGAAGCGTGAGACCCCCGACGCAGGCGAAGGTCTTAAGCGTGAAGCTCCAGCCCAGCCGGCGGATCGCGAGCCAGTAGAAGGGCAGGTTCAGCGCGAAGAAGACCGGACCGAACGGCAGTCCGGTCCAGGTCGCGACGAGGAGCGCGAGCCCGGCGATCTGGCCGGTGACGAGCCCGGTGCTCTGCAGGATCGCGAGGCCGAGGGCGACGACCGCGGTGCCGATGAAGAGCCCCTGGGCGTCGTCCAGCGCCGAGTGGCGCCGGACCGGGTCCGGCGCCCCCATGCTCAGGCCAGGGCCTTGTTGAGGTTCTCGTCGACCTTCTCGAGCCAGCCGGTCGTGGTCAGCCACTTCTGGTCCGGGCCGACGAGAAGCGCGAGATCCTTGGTCATGAAGCCCGACTCGACCGTGTCGACGACGACCTTCTCGAGCGTCTCGGCGAAGCGCAGCAGTTCCGCGTTGTCGTCGAGCTTCGCGCGGTGCTTCAGCCCGCCGGTCCAGGCGTAGATCGAGGCGACCGAGTTGGTCGAGGTCTCGTTGCCCTTCTGGTGCTCGCGGTAATGGCGGGTGACGGTGCCATGCGCGGCCTCGGCCTCGACGGTCTTGCCGTCGGGCGTCATCAGCACGGAGGTCATCAGGCCGAGCGAGCCGAAGCCCTGCGCCACCGTGTCGGACTGCACGTCGCCGTCGTAGTTCTTGCAGGCCCAGACATAGCCGCCCGACCATTTCAGCGCCGAGGCGACCATGTCGTCGATCAGCCGGTGCTCGTAGGTGATGCCGGCCTTCTTGAACGCGTCGGCGAATTCGGCGTCGAACACCTCCTGGAACAGATCCTTGAAGCGGCCGTCATAGGCCTTCATGATCGTGTTCTTGGTCGAGAGGTAGAGCGGCCAGCCGAGGTTCAGCGAGTAGTTCATCGAGGCGCGGGCGAAGTCGATGATCGACTGGTCGAGGTTGTACATCGCCATGGTGACGCCCGAGCCCGGCGACTTGAACACCTCGCGCTCGATCACCTCGCCATCCTCGCCGACGAACTTCAGGGTCAGCGTGCCCTTGCCCGGGAAGCGGAAGTCGGTCGCGCGGTACTGGTCGCCGAAGGCGTGGCGGCCGACGACGATCGGCTTGGTCCAGCCGGGCACGAGACGGGGCACGTTCTGGCAGATGATCGGCTGGCGGAAGATCACGCCGCCGAGGATGTTGCGGATCGTGCCGTTCGGCGACTTCCACATCTGCTTCAGGCCGAATTCCTCGACGCGGGCCTCGTCCGGCGTGATCGTCGCGCATTTGACGCCGACGCCGTATTCCTTGATCGCATTCGCCGCGTCGATGGTGATCTGGTCGTTGGTGCGGTCGCGTTCCTCGATGCCGAGGTCGTAGTATTTCAGGTCGATGTCGAGATAGGGCAGGATGAGCTTCTTCTTGATGAAATCCCAGATGATCCGGGTCATCTCGTCGCCGTCGAGCTCGACGACCGGGTTGGCGACTTTGATCTTGCTCATGAACCTTCCTTCCGGGCTTCCATCCGAACCAATTCCTTCGCTGCCTAGCCCATCTCGCGCCGCAAGAAAAGACGGTATACCGTGGCATACGTCATTCCGCCGCGCTCTTGTGGCCGGGGCCGGGCCCGCGTATGACCGCCGCTTGCGAGAGGGAGGCGTCGGGTGAACGCGGAGACGGAGCCAGGGGAAGAGCGCGCGGGACCGGTCTTCGTGCTGGTCGCGCCGCAGATGGGCGAGAACATCGGCGCGGCGGCGCGGGCGATGTGGAATTTCGGCCTCGACCGGATGCGGCTCGTGAGCCCGCGCGACGGCTGGCCGAACCCGAGGGCGGAGGCGATGGCGAGCGGCGCGGCGCGCGTGCTCGACCGGGTCTCGGTCTTCGAGGATACCAACGCCGCCTGCGCCGATCTCTCCTTCGTCTTCGCGACCACCGCGCGGGAGCGCGCGCTGACGCGCACCGTGATGACGCCGGCGCGCGCCATGGCCGAGGCGCGGGCGATGATCGCGGCGGGGGAGAAGGTCGGCGTGCTGTTCGGGCCGGAGCGCGCGGGGCTCGAGAACGCCGACATCGTGCGGTCGAACGCGGTCATCACCGTGCCGGTCAATCCGGAATTCGCCTCGCTCAACCTCGGCCAGACCGCGCTGCTCGTCGCCTATGAATGGATGCGCGCCGCGGACGAGACGGCGCCGGCCACCTACGCGCTGGCGGGCGCGAGCCGGGCGACGCGGATCGAGGTCGACAGGTTCCTCGAACATCTCGTCGCGAGGCTCGACGCGGTCGGCTTCTTCTTCCCCGAGCACAAGCGCGACAGCATGATCGTCAATCTCGAGAACCTGTTCCGCCGCGCGCCGCTGACGGACGTGGACATCCGCACGCTGCACGGGATCGTGCGCGCGCTCGCGGTCAAGGTTCCGGGGCGGAAGTAGGCGGAGGGGAGGCGCTCAGTCCGCCTCTCCGGACCGGGCCTCCTCCGGCGCGTCGGCGGGATCCTCGGCGAGCGGGTGGTGGTCGAGCACGAGGTCGCGCATCTTCGTCTCGAGCACATGGGTGTAGATCTCGGTGGTCGCGATGCTCGCATGGCCGAGCAGGGTCTGGATCACGCGCAGATCGGCGCCGTTGGCGAGCAGATGCGTCGCGAAGGAATGCCGGAGCGCGTGGGGCGAGACCGCGCCCGGATCGAGCCCGGCGAGGCGTGCGAGCTCCTTCAGCCGGATGAAGAAGGTCTCCCGGCCGAGATGGCCGAGCTTGCCGCGCGCCGGGAAGAGGAAGGGCGAGCCCGCGCGGCGCCCGGGCAGCGGGCCGTCCTGGGCCGCGTCGCGGAGTTCGAGCCAGGCGAGGATCGCCGCGCGCGCGGGGGGCGAGAGCGGCACCATCCGCTCCCGGCCGCCCTTGCCGCGCACGAGGATCATCCGCGGATCGCCCCTGACCGCGGCCACCGGCAGCGAGACGAGCTCGCTGACCCTGAGCCCGGTCGCATAGAGCAGTTGCAGCAGGCAGATGTCGCGCCGGCGCCGGGTCTCGTCGCGGCCATGGGCGTCGGCGGCCGCGATCAGCCTGTCGATCGCCTCCTCGCCCAGTTGCCGGGGCAGGGAGCGGGCGCGTTTCGGCCCCTTCACCGGCGCCGCCGGATCGTCCGGGCGCCAGCCTTCGAGATAGGCGAAGCGGTAGAGCTGGCGGATCGCCGAGAGCCTGCGGGCGCGGGTCGCCCGCGCCATGCCGCGGGTTTCGAGATCGACGATGTAGGATTCGATGTCCGCCCGGTCCGCCGTCGCGAGGTCGCGGTCGCGCGCGGTGAGAAAGGCCGTGAAATCCTCGATGTCGCGGGCGTAGGAGAGGACCGTGTTGCGGGCCGCGTCGCGCTCGGCCTGGATGGCTTCGAGAAAGCGGGGCAGCCAGCCGCGGGACATCGCCGGCTCCGTCAAGGCGCCGGCCGCGCGAGGAGGGTCTGGACGGCGATCTCGCGCGCCGCCTTCTCCTCGCCCGCCGCGCGGAGCGCGAAGAGCGCGGCGCGCAGCGAGGGCGGGTCGGCCTCGGCCCCGGCGGAGACGAGGTCGAGCGCCTCGAGGATCGTCTCGCCGATCTGGCCCGATTTCGCGAGTTCGGCGAGCCGCGTCTCGCGGTCGTCCGCCGGCGCGCCCGCCCCGAGCCCGGCGAGCGCCGCGCGGAAGCGTTCCGAAGGCGCGGGATCCTCGGGAACCGCCTCCGGCGCCCCGCCCGCGGCGACCGCGACCAGCGCGGTGAGCTGGCCGTTCCCGAGCGTGCGCGCCACCGCGTCCGCGGCCTCGGTCTCGCCCGCGAGGATCAGGAGTTCCGCGAGGCGCGCGCGGGCCGTCTCCGACAGCACCGCGGGATTGAGCACGCGCAGCGACTCCGCGTAGCCCTTGGCGAGCCCGACGCGAAGGCCGCGCGCGCTCATCGCGTCGTCCGCTGCGACGAGCGTGGCGCCGACGGTCTCGGCATAGCCCTTGGCAAGCGCGGCGTCGAAGGCCTGGATCGCGCGCGCGCGGTCCCAGACGCCCCCCGAGGCCGCCGGCTCGCCGCCGCGATAGGCGTCGAGCAGGCCGGAGGCGGTGAGCGAACCCGCGAGCCAGAGCCGTTCGGAGGCGTCGATGCGCGCGCGCATCGGCGCGTGCTCCTCGAGATCGCCGCGCAGGAAGGCGAGGGGCAGCGGCCCCGGGGGCCGGGGCAGGCCCACCGCCTCGCGCAGCAGGAAGTCGAGCGGGGTCAGCGGATCGGGGATCGGCGGATCCTCGGTCTCCTCGAACAGCACCGGATCGAGGAAGCGCGCCAGCAGTTCCTCCTGCGCGTCCGGGATCGAGCCCACGCCCTTGCCGAGCGTCAGCGTGATCTCCGCCGCGTTCCAGTCGCCGCCCCGCGCGAGGCAGAAGACGCGCGCGGGCAGGGTGGGCGAGAGCGAGGGATTGCCCTTCAGCGCGTCGCAGGCGGGCTCGGCCCGGTCGAGCAGCAGGCCGAGGTCGAACCAGCGCCGGAAGAGGTCGGGCGAATTGGGCCCCGCCGCCTCGACCAGCGCCTCGGCCTCGTCGAGCGCGCCCATGTCGAGCAGGCGGTCGATCCGCGCGATCAGGAGCGCGGATCCCGCGTCCGAGCCCGGCGGCGGATCGGCCTCGGCGAGCAGGATCTCGCGAAAGAGCGCGATCGCGGCGGGCACGCCCGACCCGCCCGCCCCGAGCACCAGGTCGCGCACCTCCGCGACCGCGCGCTCGCCCCAGAGGTCGCGGGGGAAACCCGTCCGTTCGGGCGGGAGCAGGCCGACCGCGTCGCGGCTGACATCGCCGAGCGGCGCGACGGTGATCGCGTCGGGATCGGCGGGCGCCTCGCCCCGGCCGGGCGGGGGCGGCGCCCCGGTGACGATGCTCTCGGAAAGCCAGGGAATGGCCGAGCGCGGCGCCTCCGCCATCGCGAGACCTGGCGCGAGGGCCGCGCAGGCGAGCAGCGGGAGGCATGCGCGGCGCGCGCTCACTTCGCCGTCACCGGCAGTTCGACCGGCCGCTTCGGCGCGGGCAGGTCGGAGAAGATCGCGTATCCGAGGATACCGATCACGCCAAGCACAAGGAGGCCCAGCACCGCCTTCAGCAATAGTCGCATGTCACCTGCTCGATCCCGCGGCTTCGGGGCCGCCGTTTTTCGCCGTCTGACCGGGTGCTGTCCCCGGCGCGGCCACCATGGACAATAGACCGGCCGAGGCGTTACAGCAATTCCGATGATCGAAGGACCCGGCCTGTTGCAGGAGCTGAAAGCGAAAATCCCGCGCTTGCGCCGCCCGCTGGTGCTGGTCGGACTGATGGGCGCGGGCAAGACGAGCGTCGGCAAGCGCCTCGCGCATCTGCTCGGCGTGGGCTTCGTCGATTCCGACGCGGAGATCGAGCGCGCGGCCGGGATGACCATCCCCGAGATCTTCGCGAAACTGGGCGAGCCGGCCTTTCGCGACGGGGAGCGGCGCGTGATCGCGCGGCTTCTCACCGAGCAGCCGGGCGTGCTCGCGACCGGCGGCGGCGCCTTCATCGAGCCGCGCACGCGCACCGAGATCGCGGCGCACGGCACCTCGGTCTGGATCCGCGCCGATCTCGAACTGCTCTGGGACCGGGTGCGCGACCGGCCGGGCCGGCCGCTGCTGCGCGCCCCCGATCCGAAGACGGTGCTGGGCGACCTGCTCGAGCGCCGCTATCCGATCTATGCCGAGGCCGACGTCGTCGTCGACAGCCGCCCCGGCGTGTCGCAGGAATGGATGGCGCGCGACATCGTGCGCGCCGTGCGGGAATGGGACGCGGGCCGTCCCGGAAGCCCCGCGACTTTCGAGGAGTGCGTGGGATGAGCGGACTGGCCGAGCGGGTCGAGACGGTCACGGTGCCGCTGGGCGCGCGCGCCTATGACATCCTGATCGGCCCGGGTCTGATCGACGCGGCCGGGGCGGCGGTCGCGCCGCTCCTGCGCCGGCCGCGGGTCGCGATCCTGACCGAGGAGCGCGTGGCCGCGCTCCATCTCGACCGGCTCGAAGCCGCGCTCCGCCGCGCGGGCATCGAGAGCGCCGCGCTCGAACTGCCGCCGGGCGAGGGCACGAAGGGCTGGCCGGGGCTGGAGCGCGCGGTCGAATGGCTGATCGCGAAGGAGGTCGCGCGCGACGATCTCGTGATCGCCTTCGGCGGCGGCGTCATCGGCGATCTCGGCGGCTTCGCGGCGGCGATCCTGCGCCGGGGCGTCGGCTTCGTCCAGATCCCGACCACGCTGCTCGCCCAGGTCGACAGTTCGGTCGGCGGCAAGACCGGGATCAATTCGAAACAGGGCAAGAACCTGATCGGCGCCTTCCACCAGCCCCGGCTCGTGCTCGCCGATACCGCGCTGCTCGGCAGCCTGCCGGAGCGCGACTTCCTCGCGGGCTACGGCGAGGTGGTGAAATACGGCCTGCTCGGCGACGCAGAGTTCTTCGGCTGGCTCGAGGCCAACGGCGCCGCGCTGGTGAGGGGCGATTCCGCGGCGCGCGCCCGCGCGGTGCGGCGGTCCTGCGAGATGAAGGCCGGGATCGTCGCCCGCGACGAGACCGAGCAGGGGGACCGCGCGCTGCTCAATCTCGGCCATACCTTCGGTCACGCGCTCGAGGCCGCGACCGGCTATTCCGACCGGCTGCTGCATGGCGAGGGCGTGGCGATCGGCTGCCTGCTGGCCTTCACCCTCTCCGCCCGGCTCGGCCTCTGCCCCCAGGAGGCGCCGAGCCGGGTCGCGGCGCATCTGGCGGCGATGGGCATGAAGCGCGACCTCGCCGACATCCCGGGCGAACTGCCCGACGCGGACGGGCTCGTCCGGCTGATGGCGCAGGACAAGAAGGTGCGCGACGGCCGGATCGCCTTCATCCTCGCCCGCGACATCGGCCAGGCCTTCGTCTCCCGCGCGGTCGATCCGGCGGCGGTCCGGGACCTGCTCGCCGAGGCGCTCGCGCGGCGGTGAACGCGCCTCCGCCCGCTCGGGTGGCGATCATGCTTGCGCCGGCGCGCGGCACCCGGCGATAAGGAATCCAGATCCTTGCGTGACTCGCGGAGCGATCGGCGTAGGATTGGCCGAGGAAGACCGAAGACCCCGGGGGGACACGCGCCTGCGAATGCTGTTCTGGACCGCCCCCGCTTCCACGGCCCTGGCCCGCGCGCTGGCACCCGCGGCGCGCGCCCTGATCCTCGGCGCGCTGCTCGCCGGGGCGGCGCGGGCCGAGGAGCCGACCCTGGCCGCCCCGCCGGCCGGCGGGGCGCCGGCGGTGGATCCGACGCCGGGAAGCTGGATCGGCACCGCCCATCCGCTCGATGATCTCTACGCGGACGTCTACGAACTGGTACGGCCCCCGGTCCTGGCACCGGGCGCGCGCACCACGGGGATCCTGCCCGCCTTCATCTACGGCAACGGGATGTTCGACGCGGAGCAGCCCGATTTCGTCGCGACGATCCGGGGCGGCGTGCGCTTCTCGCCGGCCTATTTCGGCTCCACCACGATCCGGAGCGGCCCCGACATCGGCCTGCGGCTCGACCGGCTCGAACTGCCCGGCGGGGTGACGCTCGGCTCGAACGACGCGGTGGGCTTCCTGCGCGGCTTCGGCCCCCGGCTCTCCGCGCGCTACATCCGCGCGCGGAACTCGGACGATTACGACGAGATCCGGGGGCTCGACGATGTGCCCTTCTCGCTGGAACTGGGCGGGGGCCTCGGCTACGAGCGCCACTACTATCGCGCCTATGCCGACCTGCGCTACGGCGTGATCGGCAACCATGCCTGGTCGGGCGAACTCGGCGCGGACGGGATCGCCTATCCCTACGAGGGGCTGACGCTGACGCTCGGCCCCCGGGTCTCCTTCGGCTCGCAGCGGTTCATGGACACCTATTTCGGCGTCTCCCCCTCCGAGGCCGAGACCTCGGGCCTGCCCGCCTACCAGCCGGGCTCGGGCGTCTACGGCGCCGGCATGGAACTCGGCGCGCGCTACCTCTTCAACGAGCGCTGGGGCATCGAGGGCGCGGCGCGCTGGACGCGGCTCACCAACGGGGCGGCGGATTCGCCGATCGTGGAGAACGGCTCGGACGACCAGTATACCGTGCGCTTCGACCTCTCGCGGCGCATCAGCCTGGATTTCTAGCGCGGCTCAGGGCGGCGCGTGACCGAGCAGCTTCCGCGTCCGGGCGACCGATTCCCGCACCTCGCCCTCCTGCTCCTCCGAAAGCGGCGCCGGCGGCGTGTTGAGCCGCCCGGCGAGCTCCGCGTCGAGCCGGATCACCGCCGCGATCGGGAAATGGTCGGAGCCGACGTAGCGCAGCCGTTCGAAGCCCACGACGGCCACGTCGGGCGTCGCGTAGAACTGGTCGATCGGGAAGCGCCAGAACGGCTTTTTCGCATCGAAACTCGCGAAGAAGCCGCGGCCGATCCGGGGATCGACATACTGCCCGACATGCTTGAAGAGCCGCGAGGTATCGGACCAGGCGACGTCGTTGAAATCACCCGTCACGATGAGTGGAACGCCGGATTTCGCGGCGAAGCGCGCGGCGTAGTAGATCTGGGCGTCGCGATCCCTGGTGCTCTGCCCGGGCATGGGCGGGCGGGGGTGCAGGCCGACGAAGCGGAAGGTCCGCCCGCCGGGGCCGGTCAGTTCGGCGAAGACCGAGGGCGTGTCGTCGGTGGTCAGCCGCGTGATCCGCGCCGCCTCGACCGGGAGCCGGGTCGCGAAGACCATGCCGTAGTGATTGTCCTTCGGCTCCCGCAGCACGGTGTCGTAGGTCTCCAGCACCGGCGCGAGCGCGTCGACCCATCTCTGGTCGGTCTCCATCAGGAGCAGGATGTCGGGCGCGCGCTCCCCGATCAGCCGCGCCACCGCGTCGTGGTCGCGGTTTTCCATCAGCACGTTCGCGGAGAGGATACTGACCGAATCCGGCGCGTCGGGGGCGAGGCCGATCTCGGTCGGGGCCAAGGGAGTATAGGGAAAGATCCGTGCGATCTGATAGCCGCAGGCGGCGATCATCAGCGCCGGGACGAGCCAGCGTCCCGGCCCGGGCAGCAGGAACAGCGCCGCGATCAGCATGGCGCCGCCGAGGATCGCGATCTGGAGCCGCGGGAAATCGAGGATCCGGACCCACCAGCGGTTGGAATCCCAGAGCGGGAGCAGCGTCGCCACGAGAATCGCGGACGTGGCGATCCAGATCGCGACCCGCGCGAGCCTCAGCGCCAGGTCAGCCATGCGCGCCACTCCGCCGGCGGCGTTCGGGGACGGGGGCCAGCACGGTCAGGCGCCCGCGCCGCGGACGTGCCGCAGGCTTTCGATCGGCCCGTCCGCTGTTCCGGTGACGACGCTGAGCGATCCGTCGGTCTCCAGCACCACGGCGCCGACCTCCGCGGGCGCCGACGCGCCCGCGCCGCGCATCGCCGCCAGGATCTCCTCCCGCGTGATCCGTTCGGCGCGGAGGGCCGAGTCGACGAAGGCGCCGCGGTAGAAGAGCAGGCTCGGCTCCGACTTCACCAGGTCCCGGAACCGGCGCGACCGGAGCGAAAGCGCGGCGACGCCGTATTGCAGCCCGCAGAGCAGCGCGAAGGCGAGAAGCGCCTCGGAGAGCGACACATCGCTGCTCAGGATCGCGGAGGCGAGCGTGGAGCCGAGCGAGACGGTGACGACGAGATCGAAGGCGTTCATCTTCGAGAGCGTGCGCTTGCCCGTCGTCCGGAGAAAAAGGATGAGCCCGGCATAGGCGAGGGCGCCGACGACCACCAGACGCAGCAGATCATACCACCCATCGAAGAACATCGCGCGCCTCCCCCTGGCAAGCCCTCCCGTTCGCGGATCGCATGCGCGCCCGCGCGGACCGGACCCCGGCTTGGCCAAAGCGCCGCCGGAGGTCAAGGGGGCTCGCGGAGCCCGGGACGGCGCGCGCCTTACCCCCGTTCCGCCCGCCGCCGCGCCAGCCCGCTCTCCTGATCGGAGACGCCGAGCAGGTTCGCCACGAGGCGCAGGACGCCGCGCTCCTCCGCGTCGATCCCGTCCGCGGCCGCGACGCGCCACAGCGTCTCGACCACGCCGACGCGCTCCTCGTAGGGCACGTCCTCCTTGACCACGCGCGTGAACTGCACCGTGTCCTGCGCGGAAGCCTCCGCCTCCTCCGCCTCGCCGCGGAGCCGGGCGACCTCCGCGGGTGGCAGGCGGTAATGCGCGGCGAGAAGCGCGTCGATGCGCGCGCGCTCGCGGTCGGAATAGCTGTCGTCGCTGCGGGCCACGCGCACCATCAGCGCGGCCATCGCGACGCGCGCGGAATCCGCCCCGAGCGGCCGGGCTCCGGGGATCGCGTTCAGGCGGCGCAGCAGATCGGCGAACATGGGCGTCTCGTCACGGGGAAGGGGTCCGCGCCAAGGAAAACCCGGAAGCGCGGGGAAAGACAAGAAAAGTCGCCGTGAACGCGCCGCGCCTCAGACGAGGCGCGACTGCTCGACCGCCGCGCGGATGAAGTCGGCGAAGAGCGGATGCGGGGCGAAGGGTTTCGACTTCAGCTCCGGATGGAACTGCACGCCGATGTACCAGGGGTGGCCCGGGATCTCGACGATCTCCGGCAGCCGCCCGTCCGGCGAGACGCCGGAGAAGCGCAGCCCGCAATCCTCGAGCTTCTCGCGATACTTTATGTCCACCTCGTAACGGTGCCGGTGGCGTTCGGAAATCGCCGTCGCGCCGTAGATCCCGGCGACCTGGCTCCCGTCCGAGAGCACCGCGTCATAGGCGCCGAGCCGCATCGTGCCGCCCTTGTCGTCGCCGACCTCGCGCTGGATGGTGCGGTTGCCCTCGACCCATTCCTTGAGATGGTAGATCACCGGCGTGAAGCGGCGCTGCCCGGCCTCGTGGTCGAATTCCTCCGACCCCGCGTTCGGCACGCCGAGCAGGTCGCGCGAGGCCTCGATCACCGCCATCTGCATGCCGAGGCAGATGCCGAGATAGGGCACCTTGCGCTCGCGCGCGAAGCGGGCGGCGTGGATCATCCCCTCGGTGCCGCGCACGCCGAAGCCGCCGGGGACGAGGATCGCGTGGTAGTCCTCGAGCAGCGGGGGGATCTCCTCGTCCTTCTCGAAGAGTTCGGAATCAAGCCATTGTGTGCGAACCTTCACCTTGTTCGCGATGCCGCCGTGGGTCAGCGCCTCGGCGATCGACTTGTAGGCGTCCTCGAGCTGGGTGTACTTGCCGACGATCGCGACCTTCACCTCGCCCTCGGGGTTGTGGATCCGGTCGACCACGGTCTCCCATTTCTCGAGATTGGGGCGCGGCGCCGGCGAGATGCCGAAGGCGTCGAGCACCGCCTGGTCGAGCCCCTCGCGATGATAGGCGAGCGGCGCCTCGTAGATCGACTTGAGGTCCTGCGCCGCGATCACGCTGTCGGGGCGCACGTTGCAGAAGAGCGCGAGCTTCTCGCGCTCCTTCTTCGGGATCGGTCCCTCGGAGCGGCAGACGAGCACGTCGGGGGCGATGCCGATGGCGCGCAGTTCCTTCACCGAATGCTGCGTCGGCTTGGTCTTGAGCTCTCCGCTCGCGGCGATGAACGGGAGCAGCGTCAGGTGCATGTAGATGCACTGGCCGCGCGGGCGCTCCTGGCCGAACTGGCGGATCGCCTCGAAGAAGGGCAGGCCCTCGATGTCGCCGACCGTGCCGCCGATCTCGCAGAGCATGAAATCGACCTCTTCCTCGCCGACCCGGAGGAAGTCCTTGATCTCGTTGGTGACGTGCGGAATGACCTGGATGGTCTTGCCGAGGTAGTCGCCCCGGCGCTCCTTCTCGAGCACGTTCGAATAGATCCGGCCGGAGGAAACGGAATCGGTCTTGCGCGCCGCGACGCCGGTGAACCGCTCGTAATGGCCGAGATCGAGGTCGGTCTCCGCGCCGTCGTCGGTCACGAAGACCTCGCCATGCTCGAAGGGCGACATGGTTCCCGGATCGACGTTGAGATAGGGATCGAGCTTGCGGAGCCGGACCGAATAGCCCCGCGCCTGCAAGAGCGCGCCGAGCGCCGCAGAGGCGAGGCCCTTGCCGAGCGAGGAGACCACACCGCCGGTGATGAATACGTATCGCGCCATGGAGATGAGGTTCCCGTGCCTTCGCTTCAGTCAGAATCAGGATGAAGCCGCGCTTCACGGGGCTCCATCCATAGGTGATCCGGCCCGCCTCCACAAGGGCGGCGGGCCGGATGGGGAGGGGTGTCGCAAGAGCCGGGGCCGGCCGCGGGCCCCGGTCGTGGCGGGCGCCCCGGCGCCTACCGCGCCGGGGGCGGAGTCGCCGGATCCTCGCCGGCCGGCGCCGGAGCGGGCGCGGCGGGCGTGGGCGCGGCGGGCGTGGGCGTGGCGGGAGCGGGCGTGGCGGGCGCGGGGGCGGCCGGCGTCGCCGCGCCATCCGCGTCCGGCGCCGGCGGCGGCGCGAGATCGGGGGCGGGCGCGGTCGGGGCGGGGGCCGGGGCCGGCACCTGGGGCTGCTCCGTCCGGAGCGGCGCCTCGACGCCGAGCCGGTCGAGCACCGATCCCGCGCCGCCCTCGCGCGCGGCGATGATCGTGAGCGCGATGCTCGTCACCACGAAGGCCGCGCCGAGCAGCCAGGTGACCTTGGAGAGCGCGGTGGCCGCGCCGCGGCTGGTCATCAGCCCGCCACCGCCGCCGCCGCCGACCCCGAGGCCGCCGCCTTCCGAGCGTTGCAGCAGCACGACGACGATCAGCGCGATCGCGATGATGAGGTGGATGGTCAGGATGATATTCTGCATCTCGCGGGCCTTCGCGCTCCGGGTCCGGGACCCTTTCCATACGCGCGGGCTTCTAGCGGAGGCTTCGGGGAATGTCGAATGTCATTTGCCACGCCGAAAACCGGTTTGCACCGGCCGCGCGGGAATGCTGTATCGGGGCGGGCGTGGAACGCGCGCGGCCCGGCCGGGTTCGGATCCCGGGGGCCGGTGCGATCCGGCGCCGCGGGGGAGGCGGGCGATGAACGGAATCGATGGCGATGTTCTGATCGCGGGCGGCGGCGTCGCGGGGCTGAGCGCCGCGGCGATTCTCGCCGCGCGCGGCTTCTCGGTGATCTGCGCCGATCCGGTGCCGCCGGTGACGAGCCCCGGCGCCGCGGGCGCCGATCCGCGCTCCACCGCCTTCCTCGGCCCCTCGGTCGCGCTGCTCCGGGGCTGCGGCCTCTGGGACCGGCTCGGAGGCGAGGCCGCGCCGCTTCGCGTGATGCGCATCGTCGACGCCGGGGGCGCGGCCGAGCGCCGGGCGGATTTCGACGCGGGCGAACTGGGGGCCGAGCCCTTCGGCTACAACCTCCCGAACTGGCTGCTGCGGCGGGAGATGGTCGCCCATCTCGAGGCGACGCCGGGCGCGCGGCTGCTGGCGCCGGCCCGGGTCGCGGGCGTCGTGGCGCGCGCGGATCGCGCCATGGTCCGGCTCGGCGACGGCGAAAGCCTGAGCGCGCGCCTGGTGATCGCCGCGGACGGGCGCGACAGCGGGCTGCGCGCGGCGGCGGGCATCGGCGCGCGGCGCTGGGGCTACGGGCAGAAGGGCCTCGTCTTCACCGCGCGCCACGACCGGCCGCACGACGGCGTCTCGACCGAGGTGCATCTCACCGGCGGCCCCTTCACGCTGGTGCCGCTGCCGGACGACGCGCGGGGTCATCGCTCCGCCGTGGTCTGGATGGAGCGGGGGCCGCGGGCGCTCGAACTCGCCGCGATGCCCGAGCAAGACTTCGAGGCGGAGATGAACGCGCGCTCGGCCGGCGTGCTCGGGCGGCTCACGCTCGAAGGCGGCCGCGCGGTCTGGCCGATCGTCGCGCAGATCGCCGACCGGCTCGACGCGCCCCGGATGGCACTGATCGCCGAGGCCGCCCATGTCGTGCCGCCGATCGGGGCGCAGGGGCTCAACATGAGCCTCGCCGACATCGGGACGCTCGCCGACCTGCTCGCCGCCGCGCGCGACGCGGGCGAGGATATCGGCGCGCCCGCCGTGCTCGCCCGCTATCACCGCGCGCGCCACGGCAGGGTGCTGGCGCGCATCCTCGGCATCGACGCGCTCAACCGCGCCGCGATGGCGGAGGCGCGGCCGCTCCGCCGGCTGCGGCGCCTCGGCCTCGGTGTGCTGAGCGGCGTCCCGCCGCTTCGCCACGCCGCGATGCGCCTCGGCCTCGGGTAGGGCGGACCTCGGTCCGCCTTCCGCTGCGGCGCCAGAACGCCCGCCCCCTCAGAGCGGCGGCGGCGCGTTCTTCTCCTCGCGCAGCATCACGTTCGACTCGACCTGGCCCACGCCCGGCAGCGTCATGATCCGCCGCCGCAGGATCCGCTCGAAATCGCTCAGGTCGCGGGCGACGACGCGCAGCCGGTAATCGTGGACCCCGATCACCTGCTGGACCAGCTGCACCTCGGGGATCGCCTGCACCGCGCGCTCGAAGGTCTCGAGATCGAGCCGGCCCTTGGCCGCGAGCTTCACGCCGAGAAAGACCACGACCCCGAAGCCGAGCTTCTCCCGGTCGAGGATCAGGCTCCGCCCCCGGATCACCCCCGCCTCCTCGAGCCGCCGGATCCGCCGCCAGGCCGCGGGCTGGCTGAGGCCGACCCGCAGCCCGACCTCCTTCGCGCCGAGCGCGCCGTCGGCGAGCAGGGCGCGCAGGATGGCGCGGTCGGTATCGTCGATTTCCGCCATGCTCTCCTCAGATCGGCAGCCGCGCGCTGTTCTTCAGCTCCGAGACCAGCATCAGCGCGTCGATCTCGGCGATGTGAGGCAGGGCGAGGATCCGGTCGCGGTAGATCTCCTGGTAATGCGCCAGATCGCGCGCGACCACGTCCATCCGGATGTCGACGCGCCCGAGCAGCGTCTCGATCGCGATCACCTCCGGCAGCGCGCGCGCGGCGGCGAGGAAGTCGTCGAAGGCATGGCTCGCCGCCTTGTCGAGCACGACGCGCAGGAAGACCCGCACCTCGTAGCCGAGCGCGCGCGGATCGATGTCGATCGCCCGGCCGAGGATCACGCGCGCGCGCTCCATCTTCTCGATCCGGCGCCAGCACGCCCCGGCGGAGACGCCGGCGCGCTCCGCGAGCTCGGTGACGGGCAGGCCCGCCTCCTCCTGCAGGAGCCGGAGCAGCCGGCGGTCGATGTCGTCGAGGCTGTGCATGGATTCTCCGGAGAACGCCGTTCCCGCGAATGGAATTTCCGGATTTCTAGCAGATGCCGCGAAAATAGAAACCCGATTGCGCGGGAGGCGCCTATGCTCCCGGCACGAAACCGAGAGTGGAGGGAAACCACCATGCGC
The DNA here is from genome assembly GCF_006385685.1 of Amaricoccus solimangrovi. Taxonomy (GTDB): domain Bacteria; phylum Pseudomonadota; class Alphaproteobacteria; order Rhodobacterales; family Rhodobacteraceae; genus Amaricoccus; species Amaricoccus solimangrovi. The sequence continues at coordinate 264,006 of NZ_VFRP01000001.1, forward strand.
GTCTATTACGATCGCGACTGCGACATCAATCTGATCAAGGACAAGAAGGTCGGCATCGTCGGCTACGGGTCGCAGGGCCACGCCCATGCGCTCAACCTGCGCGATTCCGGCGTGAAGAACGTCGCCGTCGCGCTGCGCGAGGGCTCGCCCTCGGCGAAGAAGGCCGAGGGCGAGGGGCTGAAGGTGATGGGCATCGCCGAATGCGCCGCCTGGGCCGACGTGCTGATGATGACCATGCCGGACGAGCTCCAGGCCGACACCTACCGCAAGTACATCCACGACAACCTGCGCGAGGGCGCGGCGATCGCCTTCGCCCATGGCCTCAACGTGCACTTCGGCCTGATCGAGCCGAAGAAGGGCGTCGACGTGATCATGATGGCGCCGAAGGGTCCGGGCCATACGGTGCGCGGCGAATTCGTCAAGGGCGGCGGCGTTCCCTGCCTCGTCGCGGTCGAGAACGACGCCTCGGGCAACGCGCTCGAGATCGCCAAGTCCTACTGCTCGGGCATCGGCGGCGGCCGGTCGGGCATCATCGAGACCAACTTCCGCCAGGAATGCGAGACCGACCTCTTCGGCGAGCAGGCGGTGCTCTGCGGCGGCCTGGTCGAGCTCATCCGCATGGGCTTCGAGACGCTGGTCGAGGCCGGCTACGAGCCCGAGATGGCCTATTTCGAGTGCCTGCACGAGGTGAAGCTGATCGTGGACCTGATCTACGAGGGCGGCATCGCGAACATGAACTACTCGATCTCGAACACGGCCGAGTACGGCGAATACGTGTCGGGCCCGCGCGTCCTGCCCTACGCGGAGACCAAGGCGCGGATGAAGGAGGTCCTGCGGGACATCCAGACCGGCAAGTTCGTGCGCGACTTCATGCAGGAGAACGCGGTCGGACAGCCGTTCTTCAAGGCGACGCGCCGCCTCAACGACGAGCACCAGATCGAGCAGGTCGGCGAGAAGCTCCGCGGCATGATGCCCTGGATCTCGTCGGGCAAGATGGTCGACAAGTCGCGGAACTGAGGCGCGGCGCTGGGCGGGCGTTTTACGCGCGCCCGGCTCGGAGACGGCGGACCGAGGTCCGCCCTACGGTCCGGTGGCGCATGCATCGCCCGCGCCCCCGAGCCGTGCCCGCGTAGGGCGGACCTCGGTCCGCCTTCCTTCGCGCCTCACGCCAGCAGCCGCAGGAACTCCGTCAGGTCGTCCGTCTGGTGGTGCACATGCGGCGCGATCTCGGCCGGGCCGACGAGCACGGTGCGCATGCCGAGGCGATGGGGAACCGCGAGATTGCGCGGGTCGTCCTCGAACATCGCCGCGCGCCGGGTGTCGAGCCCGTCGAGCGCGAAGACCGTCGCGAAGGCGGTGGCCTCCGGTTTCGGCACGTGGCGCGCATCCTCGAATCCGTAGAGCGCGTCGAAGGCGCCGTCGAGGCCGAGCGCCTTCGTCACCCGCCGCGCATGTTCGCGCGAGCCGTTGGTATAGACGATCCGCCGCCCCGGCAGCGCCGCGAGCGCGGCCCGGAGTTCCGGGCTCTCCGCGATCATCGAGAGGTCGATGTCGTGCACATCGGCGAGATAGGGTTCGGGGTCGAGCGCGTGCACCGCCATCAGCCCCGCGAGCGTCGTGCCATGTTCGCGCCAGTAGGTCGCGCGGAGCGTGTTCGCCCGGTCCCGGTCCACGCCGAGCGCGCGCATCACATAGGCGGTCATCCTCGCCTCGATCTGGTCGAAGAGGCGGATCCCGGGCGGATAGAGCGTGTTGTCGAGATCGAAGACCCAGGTCTCGACATGGGCGAAGAGGTCGCGTGCCATGATCCGGAATCTATCCCGCCCCGGCCGGCACCGCAATCGCATGGCTCGCTTTCGCCCGCGCGAGCGGATAGGGTCGGCGCGCAACTGCGGATGGAATGCATGGCGGGCTTTGCTCAGGGTCAGAAGGATGCCTTCTACCTGGTTCTGGAGGCGATCGATCAGGGCGAGTTCCGCCCGGGCGAGCGTCTGGTCGAGGCGGAACTGGCGGAACGTTTCGGCGTCTCCCGCACGCCGATCCGCGAGGCCCTGCAGCGGCTGGAGACCCAGGGCGTGCTCGCGCGCGACGGGCGCAGCCTCGTCGTCGCGAGCCTCAACCACGATCAGCTGGGCGAGCTCTATGTCGTGCGCGCCGAACTCGAGGGGCTGGCCGCCCGGCTCGCCGCGCAGCACGCGGCGCCGGAGGAGATCCGGGTGCTCTGGGAAATGGTGCGCAAGGACCGCGAGCTGATCGCGCGGCCCGAGCTGCTCGCCCGCGCCAACAAGCGTTTTCACCGCCAGATCCACATGGCGAGCCACAACCGCTACCTGATCCAGCAGCTCGACATGGTGCACCGGGCGATGGTGCTGATCGCGACGACCTCGCTGGTGGCGGAGGGGCGCGGCGAGAAGGCGCTCGAGGAGCACGAGCGGATCGTGCGCGCGATCGAGGCGCGCGACGGCGACGCGGCCGACCTCGCGCTCCGCGAGCACATCAGCCAGGCCTTCGAGACGCGGCTGAGGCTCGAGGCGGAGCGCTAGGGCGGGGCGCTAGGCGGGGCTCTCGGCGAGGGGCGCGGGGCCGAGCCCGTGCTCGGTCTTGTGCCAGTGGAACGGCGCTTGGAAGATTTCCAGCACCGCGCGATAGGCCGCGACCGCGCCGAGCGGCCAGTAGAGGCAGAGCGTCGGCACCCAGGGCAGCAGCCGGAGCCGGCCGGCGTCGCGCGCCGCGATGAAGGCGATCGCGAGCATGATCGCCTGCCCCGCGATCATCGAGACGAAAAAGGCGAGCCGGAGCGACCAGGGCAGCCCCTGCCAGACCGGGACGTGGAAGCCGTAGGTGAGCGCGCCGGTGAGCCAGAAGAGCGGGATCGCGAGGTAGGAGGTCAGCGCGCCGAGGAACAGCACCTGGAAGCCGAGAAAGCCGCGCGCGCCGAGATCGCGCCAGAGCGCCCAGGGGTCGCGCATGTGGCTCGCCCAGGTGATGGCATAGCCCTTCAGCCAGCGCGAACGTTGCCGGATCCAGGCGGGTACGGTCAGCGTCGCCTCCTCCATCGTGGTGGTCGGCAGCATTTCGCAGCGGTAGCCGAAACGGGCGAGCCGCATGCCGAGGTCGGCGTCCTCGGTCACGTTATGGGCGTCCCAGCCTCCCATCATCTCGAGCTGGGCGCGGCGGAAGAAGACGGTCGTGCCGCCGAGCGGGATCGGGATGCCGAGCCGCTGCACGCCGAGCAGGATCACCCGGAACCAGATCGCATATTCGAGCGTGAAGCAGCGCGCGAGCCAGCCCCGGTCGGTATTGTAGATGTCGAGATAGCCCTGCAGGCAGGCGACCTCCGGCGGCGCCTCGGCGAAACGCGCGACGACGGCGCGGATCTGGCCCGGATCGGGCCGGTCCTCCGCGTCGTAGACGCCGACGATCTCGCCCCGGCAGAGTGGCAGCGCGTAGTTCATCGCCCGCGGCTTCGTCCGGGTCGCGTCGGCGGGCACGCTCACCACCTCCATCGTCGGCGGCAGCGGCGTCTCCTCGATCGCGGCGCGGGTAAGGGTGTCGTGCTCCTCCAGCACCAGCTTGATGTCGAGGAGCGCGGGGGGATAGTCGAGCGCCTGGAGCCCGGCGAGCAGGCCGCGGGCGACCCGCGCCTCCCGGTAGAGCGGAACGAGCAGCGAGACCCGCGGCAGCCTGCGCGCGCGGATCCGGCGGATCCCGCCCGGCGGCGGCTCCAGCACGGTCGGGCCGAGCCTGTAGCGGGCGAAGAGCGCGGTCAGGCGCAGGGCCATCGTCGCCGCGTTCGCGATCAGCACCCAGACGAGCAGCAGCCGCAGCGCCACGAGGGGCGCGGCGCAGGCGGAGGCGGCGACCAGCCCGGCGGCGAGGCGTGGCCACCAGCGCCGCGAGGCGCCGAGCCAGTCGCGGCAACTGAACCGGGCGGGGCAGAGCTCGCGCGCGTCGTCGCGCAGCCGGTCGCGGAACACCTCGGTGATCGCCGCGCGGATCGCGGTGGGGGCGGCCAGCGCGACGGTCACCTCGCCGGCGCCCGCGCCGAAGGCGGCGGCGGCCTCCGCGCGCCGCCGCGGGTCGCCGATCACGATGACGCGGAGCGGCCCGAGATCGCGCCAGGGAATCGCCTCGAGCGCGAGGCAGAGATAGGGATCGAATCGCGCGACCAGGTCCGGATCGGCGGGCGCCGCGTCGAGATCGATCCGGCCGAGCCCGGACTGGCGCGCCAGCGCGTCGCCGAGAGCCTCGGCGCTGATCAGGCCGTCCGCGACGAGGATCCGGCCGAGTGGCGCGTCCTGCGTGCGCTGCGACTCGAGCGCGCGCGCGAGGGCCTCGGCGCCGATCGCGCCCGCGCCGACGAGCACGTCTCCGAGCCGCCCGGGAGGGGCGGGTTCCGCCGGAGAGGCGGCGGGTCCCGGCTCGGCCGGGGCGAAGGGAAGGACATGCGCCATGATCGGACGGGTTTGCCGCGGTCCGCGCAATCCCGCCAGTCCGGCGTGAAACTCCGGTTAACGCCGCCGTCCGCCGTCACCGCCGGCCGTTCGCCGCGCCGGACGCCCGCCCCCGGCGGGCGCATGGCTCATTTCATCGAGGCGACGAAGCGTTCGAAGAGATAGAAGCTGTCCTGCGGCCCCGGGCTCGCCTCCGGGTGGTGCTGCACCGAGAAGACGCGGCCATCGGTCGTCGCGATCCCGCAGTTCGACCCGTCGAAGAGCGAGATATGCGTCTCCACCACGCCCGCCGGCAGCGTCTGGCTGTCGACGGTGAAGCCGTGGTTCATCGAGGTGATCTCGACCTTGCCGGTGGCGATCTCCTTCACGGGATGATTCGCGCCGTGATGGCCGTGGTTCATCTTGATCGTCCGCGCGCCGAGCGCGAGCGCGAGCATCTGGTGGCCGAGGCAGATGCCGAAGACCGGGATGTCGGATTTCGCGAGCACTTCCTGGATCATCGGCACCGCGTAGGCGCCCGTGGCCGCCGGGTCGCCCGGGCCATTGGAGAGGAACAGCCCCTCGGGCTCGTGCGCGAGCACCTCGGCCGCGGTCGCGGTCGCGGGCAGCACCGTCACGTCGCAGCCGGCCGAGGCGAGGCAGCGCAGGATGTTGCGCTTGGCACCGTAGTCGATCGCGACCACGCGCCGCCCCGGCGCCTCGCGCCGCCGGTAGCCGTCGGGCCAGGCCCAGCGCATCTCGTCCCAGCGGTAGCTCTGCGCGCAGGTCACGTCGCGCGCGAGGTCCATGCCGGTCAGGCCGGGGAAGGCGCGCGCGCTCGCGACCAGCGCGTCGAGGTCGAATTCGCCGCGCGGGTCATGGGCGATCGCCACGTGCGGCGCGCCCTGCTGCCGGATCGCGCGGGTGAGGCGGCGGGTGTCGATCCCGCCGACGCCGATCCGGCCGCGGCGGGCGAGCCAGTCCGGCAGGTCGCCGGTCGCGCGCCAGTTCGAGGGCTCGGTCGGGTCCCATTTCACCACCATCCCGGCCGCGACCGGCTCGCCGGTCTCGTCGTCCTCGAGATTGACGCCGACATTGCCGACATGGGGGAAGGTGAAGGTCACGATCTGCCCGGCATAGGAGGGATCGGTCATGATCTCCTGATAGCCGGTCATCGCGGTGTTGAAGCAGAGCTCGGCGACCGCGGCGCCGATCGCGCCGAAACCCTTGCCATAGAAGACCTGGCCATCGGCGAGCACAATGCAGGCAGTGGCGCGGAGCGCGCCGTCGGGCGCGGCGGCCAGCGCCTGTTCGGAAGGGGCTGCACGTTCGGTCATCATCGAATCCTGATCGGAGGTCGCGCGCAACCTACGCCCGGCCGACATTGGGGTCAACCCGAAGTCTCCCGCGGGCAAGTGGCAGGCAAATCAATGGCTTGCTCCCCGCGCCGCGACTTGCGTCTCAGCGCGCGGAGGAGTATGAGGGCGGTTTACGCGGCGCTGGCCGCCAGAGACAGCAAGGTGTGCAATGCTTCGCACGAGGCTTTCGAGCGATCTGAAGGAGGCGATGAAGTCGAAGGACACGGTCCGTCTGTCGACGCTTCGCCTGATCTGCGCGGCGATCAAGGACCGCGACATCGATGCGCGCATCGCCGAGGGCGGCGACGCGGAAACCTGCGAGGGCTGTTCGGAATCCGAGATCCGGTCGATCCTCGCGCGCATGATCAAGCAGCGCCAGGAGAGCGCGCGGGCCTATGACGAGGCCGGGAGGCCGGAGCTCGCGGCGCAGGAACGCGCCGAGATCACGGTGATCCAAGGCTATCTGCCCAAGCAGCTGAGCGAGGCCGAGGTCGAGCGCGCGGTCGCCTCCGCCATCGCGGAGACGGGCGCGAGTTCGGTGCGCGACATGGGGCGGGTGATGGCGCATCTGAAGGCGCGCCACACCGGCCAGATGGATTTCGCGCGCGCCGGCGCCGCGGTCAAGGAAGCCTTCCGCTGAGGGCGGGCGGCGCTTCGCCCTTTGCCTCCGGCCGCCCGGCGGGCTAGCCTTCGCGCGTGTCCGCCGGGGCCGCCCGGGACGATCCGCTCGTACCGATGAAGCGGGGCGCGGCGCGACGCGCGTCTCGGACATCGTGAGGATCGGTAAGGCGGCATGAGAAAGAAGAAGTTCGGCGAACTCGAGGGGCGGAGCGTCGACGCGGTCACGCTCGAATCGGCCGACGCGGCGGTCACGATCCTGAGCTTCGGCTGCGTCACGCAGGACTGGCGCGTGGACGGCCCCGCCGGCAGCCTGCCGATGGTGCTCGGCTTCCCGGTCTTCGAGAGCTATCTGACCGCTTCCCGCTCGCATGGCGCGATCGTCGGGCGGATCGCCAACCGGACGAAGGATGCCCGGTTCGACTTCGACGGCCGGACCTGGGAGCTGACGCCGAACCACGGGCCCGGGCTCCGGCACCATATCCACGGCGGCGCCATCGGGCTCGGCAAGCGGAACTGGGCGATGGAGACCGACGGCGCGGCCGGGACGGTCCTGCTCTCCTACCGGAGCCCGGATGGCGAGGAGGGGTATCCCGGCGCGGTGGATTTCACCGTGACCTTCCGGCTCGACGGGCCGGCGCTGACCTGCGAGATGCGCGGCGTCCCGGACCGGCCGACGCCGATCAATCTCGCGAGCCACACCTATTACAACCTCGGCGGCGGCGGGAGCGTGCGCGACCATACCCTCTTCGTCGATGGCGCCGAGATCACGGTGCTCGATGCCGAGAGCATCCCGACCGGCGAGATCAGGGCCGTCGAGGGAACGCGCTACGACTTCCTCGAACCGCGCGAGATCGAGGCGAGCGATCCGGGCCGCGAAGGGCTCGACATCAACTACGTGCTTCGTCCCGGCCGGGACCAGAGCACGCCCGCGGGCTGGGCGCGCTGCCCCCGGACCGGCATGATGATCCGGGTCTTCACCGACCAGCCGGGGCTGCAGATCTTCGACGCGCCGACGATGACGGTCGCGGCGCCGGGGCACGGGGGCGAGCAATACCTCCCCTATGCCGGCCTCTGCTTCGAGGCGCAGCATTTCCCCGACACGATGCATCATCCGGACTGGCCGGGCATCGTGGCGACGCCGGAGGCGCCCTATTTCCAGCGCCTCGCGGTCGAGATCGCCAGGGGCTGAGCCCTCAGCCGGCCTCGATCGCCTCCAGCGCCGCGGCGAGCTGCAGGGCGAATTTCGCCGAGGCGACCGGCAGCGCGCGGCCCCGCATCTGCCCGAGCAGCAGCAGGCCCGGGCGGATGTCGCGCGCGGGCAGGGGGCGGACCACCAGACGCGGATGGGCGGGCGGCAGCCCGATCGGGATCTGGAAGCTCACCACCCGCTCCCGCAGCACGTATTCGCGCATCATCTCGAAACTGTCCGCCTCCAGCGCCGGGGCGAGGCGGCGCGAGCGGCCGTGGGTCGCGAGGTCGAGCAGATGGCGCACGCCGTATTCCTCCGACGGCACCACATGGGGCACGTCGAGGCAGTCGCGCAGCCGCAGGTCGGGGCGCTCCGCCAGCGGATGATCGGCGGCCATGATCGCGCAGACCGGCTGCGGGATCGCCTTGATCACCTCGAAATCCGCGAGATGGACCGGCTCGAAGACCAGCGCGAGATCGGTGGAGAAATTCGAGAGCTCACGCTCCGCCGCCGCGCGGTCGCGCACGCGCACCGAGAAGGTCACCGCCGGATGGTCGGCGCGGTAGCGCGCGATCTGCTCGGGCAGGAAGATCGGGTTCAGCGCCTGGGAGCAGGCGATGGAGACATGGCCGCGGCGGCTGCCGGCGAGATCGGCCACCTGCGAGCGGACGCGTTCCAGATCGCCGATCTGGCTCCGGATGTGATGCATCAGCAATTCGCCCGCCGGATTGAGCCGCACCCCGCGCGGCAGCCGTTCGAAGATCCGTGCGCCGAACTCCTCCTCGAAGGCCTGGATGCGCCGGTTGAGCGCGGAGGAGGTCAGGTTCATGTCCTCGGCCGCCTTCCGGATCGAACCGGCGCGCGCCACGTCCTGGATGAGCCGCAGGGTGCGAAGATGTCTCATGATCGTTCCGCAACTGGTTGAACGGATGGTGTTTCGCTACCGCCGTGGCGCCTCTCGTCGAAGCCGGCGGCTTGTGCGCTGCGAAAAACGCACCGGATCGCTGAAATCTTAGCAGTAGATGTCACCGCTCCGCGACCGCAATCTCGCAGCCGGCTGCCACGTCAGAGCGGAGAGGCAATGGAGCTTCCGGACGACCCGAGGACCGCTCCCGGCGCGCGAGACGGCGCGCCGCGCCCCCGGCCGGGGCCGGGGGGAGACGGAAAATGCCCGGGGCGTGCCGGGGCGGGGCGCTCAGCCGGCGGCGCCGAGGCTCACATGGGCCGAGGCGATGCGCCATCCCTCCGGCCGGCGAACCCAGACCTGGCTCTGCGCGCCGCGCCGGCCCGAGCCGCGGCGCCGGTATTCGGCGGTGGCGACGGCGACGTCGGGGCCGAGCGCGACGATGTCGACGCGCAGCAGGTCGCGGGCGATGTCGGAGACGTCGCGGCCCTTCCGGAAGGCGGCGATCGCCTCGATCCCGTAGAGCCCGCCCTCGGTCATCAGCCGGACGGCCTTCGGGCTCTGCCAGAAATAGCCGGTGAGCGCCGCGACGTCGTTGGCGCCCAGCGCCGCCTCGTAACCGTCGAAGGCGGCGCGAACCTCCGCCTCCACGGCGCCCGTATCGAATTCCATCCCGAACCCTCCGCGGTTTCCCGCCGCGAGCCTAAGCGAAAGGTGCGCGCATGAGCCAGACACTGGATGCCGAGCCGGGGCCGCTCTCCTTCGAGATCGGCAAGACGGCGCTCGTCGTCATCGACATGCAACGCGACTTCCTCGAACCCGGCGGCTTCGGCGAGACGCTCGGCAACGACGTCTCGCTGCTCCAGGCCGCCGTCGGCCCCTGCGCCGCCGCGCTCGCCGCCGCGCGGGCGGCGGGGATGCTCGTCATCCACACGCGCGAGGGACACCGGCCCGACCTTTCCGACGCGCCGCCGGCGAAGATCGCGCGCGGCGAGCCCTCGAGGCGGATCGGCGATCCGGGGCCGATGGGCCGCATCCTGGTCAGGGGCGAGCCGGGGCACGACATCGTCTCCGCGCTCTATCCGGCGGAGGGCGAGGTCGTGCTCGACAAGCCGGGCAAGGGCGCGTTCCACCAGACGGATCTGGAGCAGATCCTCAGAAACAACGGCGTCGACACGCTGCTCGTCTGCGGCGTGACCACGGAAGTCTGCGTGCATACCACGATCCGGGAGGGCAACGACCGCGGCTATCGCTGCGTGGCGATCGGCGACGCCTGCGCCTCCTACTTCCCGGAATTCCACCGCGTGGGCCTCGAGATGATCAAGGCCCAGGGCGGCATCTTCGGCTGGGTGAGCGACAGCGCCGCCCTGACCCGCGCGCTCGACGCCGCGCGGGCGGCGGCCTGACCGAAACAAGGGGATAGCGAAATGACCTCGACGACGCTGGGGCGGAGCGGCCCCAAACTCTGGGTTCCGGGCGACTGGAACGCCTTCTTCGGCTTCGGCACCAACATCCTCGTCAACCTCTTGGTGCTGACGGGGCTGCTGCAGTTCGTGTTGAAGATGCCGACCGAACTCATCTTCGGCCGCATTCTGCCCGCGACCGGGCTCATGATGTTCCTCTCGACCGGATACTACGCCTGGCTCGCCTGGAGCTATGCGAAGCGGACCGGGCGGGACGACGTCTGCGCGCTGCCCTCGGGCATCAGCGTGCCGCACATGTTCGTCGTCACCTTCGTCATCATGCTGCCGATCGCGATCGAGACCGGCGACCCGGTGATGGGCTGGGAGGCGGGCCTGGTCTGGGTGTTCTTCCAGAGCTTCATCCTGATGATCGGCGGCTTCATCGCGCCCTTCGTGCGCCGGGTGACGCCGCGCGCCGCGCTGCTCGGCGCGCTCGCGGGCGTCTCGATCGCCTTCATCTCGATGAAGCCCGCCTTCGACATGTTCCTCAACCCGGTGATCGGCATGGTCTCCTTCGGGATCATCCTCGTCGCCTGGTTCGGCGGCGTGCGCTACCCCCGCGGCATCCCGGCGGGCCTGATCGCCATCGCCTTCGGCATGGCCGTGGTCTGGATCGCGGCGATGTTCGGCTATTCGATCGCGGGCATCAGCCCGGAGGGCTTCCGCGCGGCCTTCTCGAACTTCGGCTTCTCCTTCCCGATCCCGGCGATCGACCATGTCCAGGACGGGTTCAAGTATCTCGGCGTGATCCTCGTCACCGCGATCCCCTTCGGCATCTACGACCTCGTCGAGGCGATGGACAATGTCGAGAGCGCGGAGGCGGCGGGCGACCACTATCCGACCACCCGCGTGCTGACCGCGGACGGCGTCGTGAGCCTGATCGGCTGCCTGATGGGCAATCCCTTCATCAACGCGGTCTACATCGGCCATCCGGGCTGGAAGGCGATGGGCGGGCGCATCGGCTATTCCTTCGCCACCGGCGTCATGGTCATCCTGCTCTGCTGGTTCGGGATCATCTCGGTCATGCTCGCGCTGATCCCGGTGGTCGCGATCTCGCCGATCCTGCTCTACATCGGCATGCTGATCGGCGCGCAGGCCTTCCAGAGCACGCCCGCGCGCCACGCGCCGGCCGTCGTGCTCGCGCTGCTTCCGAGCATCGCGGCCTGGGCCCAGACCATGGTCGACGGCGCGCTGGGCGCGGCCGGGGTCCAGGTCACGCCGGACCTCGTCGCCGCGATGGCGGGCAACGGCGTGCTCTACCAGGGGCTGCACATCCTCGGCGGCGGCGCGATCCTCTCCGGGCTGATCCTCGCCTCGATCGCGGTCTTCATCATCGAGAAGAAGCTCGAGACGGCGGCGGTCTTCGCCTTCGTCGGCGCGGCGCTCACCTTCTTCGGCTTCATGCATGGCTCGGCGATCGGCATCAACGTGACGCCGCTGGTGGCGCTCGCCTATGCGATGCTGGCGGGCTTCCTCTATCTCTGCGGCCGGCTGGAGACGGTGGAGACACCCGCGCCCCAGCCCGACGCGGCGCTCGAGCCGGCGGAGTGAGCGCGATGGGGCCGACCGACTGGGAGACCTACCTCGACGCCATGACCCCGGCGGTCGGCCTGACGCTCGATCCCGCCTCGCGCGCCGGGGTGATCCGCTTCCTCGGCCTCGCGGCCGAGATGGCGGCCCGGCTCGAGGCGGTGGAGTTCGCCCCAGACGCGCTCGATCTCGACGCGACGCTGGCGCTTCCGGAGCCTCGGCGATGACCGGCGCGCTCGATCCCTTCGCCTCGGCGACCGAGATCGCCCGGGCGGTCCGCGAGGGCGCGGTCCCGGCCGTCGCCATCGCCGAGGCGGCGCTCGAACGCGTCGCGGGGCGGAACGCGGAACTCAACGCCTATACCACCGTGACGCCGGCGCGGGCGATGGAGGAGGCGGCGGCGATCGACGCCGCCGTCGCCGCCGGGCGCCCGGTCGGGCCGCTCGCGGGCGTGCCCTTCGCGGTGAAGAACCTCTTCGACGTCGCGGGCCTGCCGACGCGCGCGGGCAGCCGGATCAACCGCGAGCTTGCCCCGGCGGCGGCCGACGCGGTGCTGGTCCAGCGCATGAACCGCGCGGGCGCCGTTCTGCTCGGAACGCTCAACATGGGCGAATACGCCTATGACTTCACGGGGGAAAACGCGCATGACGGCATCTGCCGCAACCCGCATGATCCCGCCCGGATGAGCGGGGGCTCCTCCTCGGGCTGCGGCGCGGCGACCGCGGCCGGCCTCGCGCCGGTCTCGCTCGGCTCCGACACCAACGGGTCGATCCGGGTGCCGGCCTCGCTCTGCGGCGTCTTCAGCCTCAAGCCGACCTACGGCCGGCTGCCCCGGGCGGGATCCTTTCCCTTCGTCGACAGCCTCGACCATCTCGGCCCCTTCGCGCGGACGGCGGAGGATCTCGCCCGCGCCTATGACGCGCTCCAGGGCCACGATCCGCGCGATCACGGCTGCGTCGCGCGGCCGCCCGAGCCCACGCTGCCCGGGCTGACCGCGCCGCGCCCGCTCCGCGTCGGCGTGCTCGGCGGCTGGTTCCGGGAGAACGCGGGCGAGGAGGCGCGGGCCGCGCAGGCGCGCGTCGCCGAGGCGCTCGGCCGCGACGCGGAGGTCGGCCCGCTCCGGCTCGACGCGGCGGAGGCGGGACGGGCGGCGGCCTATCTGATCACCAATTCCGAGAGTTCGGAATTCCACCTGCCGCGCCTGAGGGAGCGCGCGGCCGAATACGATCCCGACACGCGCGACCGCTTCCTCGCCGGCGCGCTGCTGCCCGCCGCCTGGGTCGCCCGCGCGCGGCGGGTGAGGCGCTGGTGGCTCGACCAGGCGCTGGCGGCCTTCGCGCGCTTCGACCTGCTCGTGGCGCCCGCGACGCCCGTTCCCGCGCCCGCGGTCGGCCAGAAGACGCTGGAACTCGGCGGCCGGACCGTGCCCCTGCGCCCGAGCCTCGGCCTGCTCGCGCAGCCCTTCTCCTGCGTGGGCCTGCCCGTCACCTGCGTCCCGGTCTTCGGGGAGCACCGGCTGCCGGTCGGAGTGCAGATCGTGGCCCCGCCCTGGCGCGAGGATCTCTGCCTGCGCGCGGCGCATCTGCTCGAACAGGCGGGCGTCGCCGTGGCGCGGCCCCCGGCCGACGCCGCGGAGCCGCGGACGGTGGCGACGCGGGCCTGAAGGATCGCCCGGCACCGGCCTTGGCCGGGCCGGGCGCGTCCCGAAGGCTCAGGCGAAGACGAAATCCGACGCGCCGAGCTCACGCAGGTCGTGGAGGCCCGTCAGCGTGACGCTGTCGCCGCTCGCGCCGAACTCGATCCGGGTGTCCGCGCCGAGGTCGGCGAGGGTCATGTCGGACAGTTTCGAGAACCCGTAGGCGCTGACGTCGATCTTGTCGCCGTCGCAGGTCCGGAAGTCCCAGATGTCGTCCTTCCCGCCGCCGGGCAGGAAGACGAAGGTATCGGCGCCGCCGGTGGCATGGCCGGACATGGCGTAGCCGTCGCCGACCATCAGGTCGCAGGACTCGCCCCCGACCAGCGTGTCGTCGCCGCCGGTGGCGTGGCCGGACAGGCGCTCGCCGTCGCCGTAGAGCCGGTTCTCGCCGCTGTTCGCGGCGAAGATCAGGTCGTCCCCGCCCCGGGCATGGCCCGAGAGCTTGTCGGCGTCCCCGAAGAGCAGGTTGAGCTTCGTCCTTTCGCCGCCGATGATCGTGTCGTCGCCGCCGCGCGCATGGTCCAGGAGATGGCCCGCGTCGCCCCGGATCGCGTTGACGCGGCCGTGCTCGCCGCCGAGCATGGTGTCGTCGCCGCCGCGCGCGCGGTCGTACATCCATTCGGCGTCGCCGAAATCGTCGGCGTAGGCCGCCCGGGCGCCGCCCTGCGTCACATCGTCGCCGCCCCGGCTCTCGCCATACATCCGCTCGCCTTCGCCGCGCAGCGTGTTGTGGGTCGCGTCGTCGCCGCCGACGAGGATGTCGTCGCCGCCCCGGCTCCGGTCGTGCATCTGCGCCCCGTCGCCGTTCAGGATGTTGTGCCCGGCATGGGCGCCGCCGGCGAGCCCATCCGCGCCGCCCTGGCTCCGGTCGCGCATCTCCGCCCCGTCGCCCGTCAGGATGTTGAGCCTGACATGGACCCCCCCGGCGAGCAGGTCGTCGCCGCCCCGGCTCTCGTCATGCATCGCGAAGGCGTCGCCGGTCAGGATGTCGCGCCTCGCATGATCGCCGCCGGCCAGGACGTCGTCGCCGCCGCGCGCGCCGTCGTACATCTCGGACGCGTCGCCGCTCAGGAGGTTGCGGTCCGCGTGCCCCCCGCCCGAGAGCACGTCCGCGCCGCCCCGGCTCCGGCCCGCCATCAGGAAGGCGTCGCCGGTCAGTTCGTTATGGCCGGCGCGCGCGCCGCCGCTCAGCACATCCGCGCCGCCGAGGGCGCGGTCGTACATCTCCGCGGCGTCGCCGGTCAGGACGTTGCGGCCGGCACGGTTCCCGCCGGCCAGCACGTCGTCGCCGCCCCGGCTCCAGGCGTACATCAGGAAGGCGTCGCCGGTCAGTTCGGTGCGATGGGCGTGAGTCCCGCCGGTCAGCACATCCGCGCCGCCCCGGCTCCGGCCGAGCATCTCGGAGGCGTCCCCGACCAGGATGGTCCGGTTCGCGTGATTCGCGCCGGTCATCACATCGTCGCCGCCCCGCGCCTTCTGCCGCAGGGCGGCGGTCGCGTCGCCATAGGCGATGGCGCTCATCCCGTCGGGCAGTGCCAGAACCTGGTCGCCGCCGCGTTGCCGCCCGATCAGATCGCCGTCGATGTCCCCGAAGAATAGCCGCATGCGTTTCCTCCCCTTTGCTTCTTGGCCGAGCCTGGTTCGTTGAGGCCCAACTTGAATTGAACCCGTTTCATTTGGCAAGGCTCGACGCATTGACACAGATCATTGCGTCGCCTCTAAAATCGGGAACGGTTCGCGGCCGGGCCGCGTGAGGAGCCCGCGATGGCGAAGCCGACCTTCAACGATATCGCGCTTCGCGCCGGGGTCGGCGTCGCGACCGTCGAACGCGTGCTGAACGGCCGGGGCGGGGTGCGGCCCGCGACCGTCGAGCGCGTGATCGCCGCCGCCCGCGCGCTCGACTATCCCCGCCGCCTGCCGGAGGTGCACCGCGGGCTCCTCCGGATCGAGATCCTGCTGGTGCGGCCCGAGACGGGGTTCTACGCCCGTCTCTCGCGCGCCTTCGAGCGGATCGCGGCGACGCTCGACCCGACGGTGCGCGTGCATCGCACCTTCCTCGACGAGGCCGATCCGGAGGGAATCGCGCGCCGCGTCGCTCAGCGCGAGCCGCGCCGCGCCGGGCTCATCCTCGCCGTGCCCGACCACGCCGCCATCCGCGCCGCCGTCGCCGGGCTCGGCCCGGACACGCCGATCGTGCATGTCGTCACCCGCGCGCACGAGAGCGTCGGGGAACTCGTCGCGATCGACAACCGCGCCGCCGGGCGCAGCGCCGCGATGTTCATCGCCCGGATGCGGCAACGGCCCGGCACCGTCATCGCGGTCTCCCACCACATCTACGAGGTCCACCGCGCCCGCCTGCGCGGCTTTTCCGACTATTTCGCCGAGCACGGGCCGGAGGGGCTGGCCTTCCGCTGGATCGGCTTCACCCGCGACGACCGGCGCGTGGCGGGCGACCTGCTGTTCCGCGCCTTCGACCTCTGGCCCGACCTCGTCGGGATCTACAACGCCGGCGGCGGGAACACCGGCCTCATCGACGCGCTGAGGCGCCACCCGCGCGGGCGCGAGCTCTTCTTCGTCGGGCACGAACTCAGCGAGGCGACGGAGGCGGCGCTGCGCGACGGGATCATGGACATCGTGCTCGACCAGGCGCCCGAGGCGCAGGCGCGGCGCGCGATCGACCTGATGCTGCGCCGGATCGGCCTGCTCGGGATGGAGCCCGACACGCGTCCCATCCGCTTCACCACGGTGACAGCCGAGAGCCTTTGATCTGATCTGATCAAGCGAGTCGTGGATCCCGGGCCGCGCGAGGCGTATCTCCATTCCCATCAACGAAGACAACGGGACGCGCCCCGAAGGGGACGGGCGGCAAAAAGCCGCGCGGCGGGCGCCTGTCTCCCGCACCGACGCGGAGGAGCACGCGATGGACGACCTCGAATACGGCAAGAGGAACAAGCGGGGCGACTGGTCCCCGAACGAGCCCGCGGCGCTCGCGCCGCTCTTCACGACGCCCTTCGACCTGAAGGCGCTCGCGAAGTGGCTGCCGCACTACTTCTTCCCTTGGAACATTCTCTTCGCGCTCTCGGCCGTCGCATACTGGGCCTGGATCATCCCGCCGGTCGAGACGATGGCGACGCTCTCCTGGGGCTGGGCGCTCTGGCTCTACGCGGTGAACGCGGTCGCGACCTTCCTCTTCTTCGGCGCCTTCGAACTGCATCTCTACGTGCTGCGGCGCCAGGCGAACCGCTTCAAGTACAATGGCAAGTTCCCCTCGGAACAGAAGAGCGGCGTGTTCTGGTTCCAGAGCCAGAACCTCGACAACATCCTGCGCACCTTCCTCTCCGGCGTGACGATCTGGACCGCGATCGAGGTCGTCACCCTCTGGGCCTTCGCCAACGGCTACGCGCCCTGGCTGGGCTTCGCCGACCATCCGGTCTATCTCGCCGCGCTCGCGCTCGTCGTGCCGGTGATCCACGAATTCCACTTCTTCTGCGTGCACCGGCTCATCCACACGCCCTTCCTCTACAAATGGGTGCATTCGGTCCACCACAACTCGGTCAACCCGTCGCCCTGGTCCTCGCTCTCGATGCATCCGGTCGAGCATCTGCTCTACTTCTCGACGATGTTCTACCACCTGATCATCCCGTCGAACCCGATCATCGCGCTCTACCAGCTGAACTACGCCGCCTTCGGCGCGATCCCGGGCCATGTCGGCTTCGACAAGGTCGAGGTGGGCGAGGACCACGTCGTCGACAGCCACGCCTATGCCCACTACCTCCACCACAAGTATTTCGAGGTGAACTACGGCGACGCGCTCATCCCGCTCGACAAGTGGTTCGGCACCTGGCACGACGGCTCCCCCGAGGGCGAGGCGCGCATGAACGAACGCTACCGCGCCCGCAAGGCGAAGCTCGCCGCGGCCGAGGCCCGCAGGGCCGCCCGTAATCCCCAGCCCCAAGTCAAGGAAGCCGCGCAGTGAGCACCCTCGCCGACACCTGGATCACCGTCTGCCGTCTCGACGACATCGAGCAGGAGGGCGCCTTCCGCTTCGACCACGGCGCGCGCACCTTCGCCGTCTACCGCGCCCCCGACGACAGCGTCTGGTGCACCGACGGGCTCTGCACCCACGAGGCGGTCCATCTCGCCGACGGGCTGGTGATGGGTTACGAGGTCGAGTGCCCGAAACATTCCGGCGCCTTCGACTACCGCGGCGGCGAGGCGATCCGCCTGCCGGCCTGCAAGGATCTCAACACCTATCCCGCCGAGATCGTCGGCGACGAGGTGCGGATCCGGATCGGCTGACCTCCACCTTCCGGGCCCTCCGGGGCCCGGCCTTTCGCATTCCCCTGGACCGACCCCGGCGCCGCGCGCCGGGATCATTGCTTTCCGAGTTCCTCCGCCCGCGCGAAGGCCGCCCGGACCGCCTCGGTCATCAGCCGGGTCAGCCGGTCCTCGCCCATCAGCACGTCGAGCGCCGCGGCCGTGGTGCCGCCCGGGCTCGTCACCGCCCGGCGCAGCGCCGCCGCGTCCTCGGGCGCGGCTTCCGCGAGCGCGGCGGCGCCGAAGACGGTCTGGCGCGCCGCCTCGGTCGCGACGTCGTCGGGCAGGCCGATCGCCCGCGCCGCGTCCGCCAGCGCCTCGATGAAGTGGAAGAGATAGGCCGGGCCGGAGCCGGAGACGGCGGTGATCCGGTCGATCATCGTCTCGTCGTCGAGCTCGAACACGCGCCCCGAGGGTTCCAGAAGCCGGCGCACCAGCGCCCGCTGCTCCGCCGTGACGGCGGCGTTCGCGGTGAAGCCGAAGACGCCGCGCCCGATCGCCGCCGGCGTATTGGGCATGCAGCGCACGATCGCGGCCTCCCCGAGCCCGCGGGCGAGCGCGGCCATCGTCGTGCCGGCGGCGATGGAGACGAAGCAGCCGTCGCGAAACCGCGCGTAACCGGGCAGGACCTGCTCCATCATCTGCGGCTTCACCGCGAGGATCGTCACGTCGGGCGCGAAGCCTTCCGGGATGCCGGAGTGGTCCGCGACCGCCAGGGCGCCCGTCGCCTCGGCCCGTTCCCGGAGCGGGGCGGCCGGTTCGACCACGACCACCTCGGGCGCATCGGCCATCTTCATCCAGCCCGCCAGCATGGCATGGCCCATGTTGCCGCAGCCGACGAGCAGAAGCCGGATCGTCATCTTGTTCCTCCCTCCGCGCCAAACGCGGGAAATCCCTGATCTTTCCCCGCGCGGCCGGGTCCGGCCGGTCCGCCCGGGACGGGGAGGGGATGGGCGAAAACGGCTGGCGCGTCAACGTTCCCGGGGCCGGCCGAGGCGATACACGTTTCGCGTGTGGTAGAAGGCGCGGGAGCTCCCGCCGCGCCCAAAAAAAAGCCAAAAATAAACCCTATTTGAGAAGTTTCCCTCGCAAGCGTTTGCGCGCTGCAAAAAAACGTTGACACAAAGGTGATCTGACGGAACCTTCGAGAGACGATCGATGGCTCCGTAGTTGAGATTTCGATTGAACAGCCGGATGGCCACGATCGGTGGGGGAGTGGTTCGGCTCGCATACCTGCTTGTCGCGCGGGAGCAAGATCGCCCGCGCGTGTGATGTCGGCTTCGCGCCGGCGCGCCGGTCACCGGAGGTGAGCGGACGGGGCGCGAATGAGTGAAGCGGCTGATGGATCAGAGGCCGGTGGTTCGCTGAGAGGGGATAGGTGGTATGGCGGATATCGTTGTTTTCGGTGGAGACGGTTACATTGGCTGGCCGCTGGCGCTCGAGCTGGCGACGTCCCATCCGCAGAAGAAAGTGCTGATCGTAGACAACTACCTGACGCGCGCCCATGCCGAGGCGCTCGAGGGGGGGTCGCTCCTGCCGATCCGGCCGCTGCCGGAGCGCGTCGCCGCCTACCGGGACGCCTTCGAACTCGACAATCTCGACTATCTCGAACTCGATTGCGCCAATTCGGACCAGATGACCGAGTTCATGCGGAGCATCTCGCCCGAGGTGGTCTATCACCTCGCCCATCAGCGGGCCGCGCCCTATTCGATGCTCGGCCTGAAGGAATGCGTCGAGACCATCACGAACAACGAGGTCGGTTTCCTCAACCTGATCTGGCTGCTCCGGGACTATCACCCGAACTGCCACCTCGTGAAGCTCGGCAGCTTCGGCGCCTATGCCAAGGCCGGGCTCGACATTCCGGAAGGCAACGCGGTCATGTCGTGCAACGGCAAGACCTCGGCCGGACCGATGCCCTTCCCGCGGGCGAGCGACGACTTCTATCACATCACCAAGATCAACGACGGCAACTTCGCCGGTCTCGCGGCCCGCAAATGGGGCTTGCGCGTGACGGACGTGATGCAGTCGACCGTCTTCGGCGCGATGACCGACAAGACGCTCGCGGACGAGCGGATGCACACCCGCTTCGATTATGACGAGATCCTCGGCACCGTGCTGAACCGGTTCTGCGCCCAGGCGCTCTGCGGCGTGCCGCTGACGGTCTACGGGCTCGGCACGCAGACCTCGGGCATCATGACGCTCGAACACTGCATCGCGGTGCTGGTCTCGCTCGCCGACGCGCCCTGCGCGCCCGGCACCCACCGGATCATCAACAACTGCCCGAAGGTCTATTCGATCAACGAGCTCGCGGAGATGGTCCGGCTCGAGGGCACGAAGCTCGGGCTCAACGTCAAGGTCGCGCGCAACCGCTACAATCCCCGGTTCGAGGACGGGGTCTCCCACGACTATTCGGTGGAGACGTCCTATCTCTCGAAACTCCCGGACCCGATGCCGATGCGGCTCGCGGTCGCGCGGAGTCTCGAGGTTCTCGGCCGGCACCGCGACCAGATCCGCGTCGCCTGCGTCGAGCCGAGGCACGACTGGATGGGCACCGGCGGCGCGGCGCAGGCCGAGGAGCCCGTCGCCCACAGCGGCTGAGTTCGCCGCCAGGAAACCCGTCGAGCACCGGAAACAGGAAGGCCAGCGCAACAGCGCTGGCCTTTCGGCTTGCCGCGCCCCCGGGGCGGGGAGTCTCGACCTCGGGACCGGCCGGGCACGCGCTCCGCCCGTCGGGGCGGGCGCCGTCAATCCGAGTCTTCGGAATGAGATCAAATTTAATAAACAAAAATAGCATATTGCGATCGTTTATTCATGCTATGTCCGGCCTCCCTTCCGGCTGTCGGGCCAGGACCGTGGCGCGGTCGCTTGCCGCGCTCCGGCGCCGCGGCCCGTCGCCAGCGCGGCGCCCCCCCGGCCTTGGTAGGGTATGGCCTCGGCGCGGCTTGGATTTTCCCGGGGCCTGCGCGAAACTCCGCCGCGATGTGGCGGGCCAAACCGATCCGGGGACGCCGGGGGCGATGTGAACGCGCCGCCGGTCCAACCTCCGGGCGCGGGAAGCCCCTGGAGGGAACGATCATGCCGACGACACCGTCTCCCTATGCGAGCGGCCTCGACAGGAACGCGGCGAATCATGTGCCACTGACGCCGACGAGCTTTCTCGACCGCGCGGCCGATGTCTGGCCGGAGCGGACGGCGGTCGTGCATGGCGCGGTCCGGCGGAGCTGGGCCGAGACGGCGGCGCGCTGCCGCGCGCTCGCCTCCGCGCTCCGGCGCCGGGGAGTCGCACCGGGCCAGACCGTGGCCTTCCTCGCCGCGAACACGCCCGAACTCTTCGAGGCGCATTTCGGCGTGCCCGGCATGGGTGGCGTCCTGAACGCGATCAACACCCGGCTCGACCCGGAGGCGATCGCCTTCATCCTCGGCCATGGCGAGGCGCGGATCCTGTTCGTGGACCGCGAATTCTCCGCCACCGCGCGCCGCGCGCTCGCGTTGCTCGGCCGGCGGATCCCGGTGATCGACATCGACGATCCGGCCTTCGAGGGCGGGGAGCGGATCGGGGAGACGGATTACGAGGCCTTCCTCGCCGAGGGCGACGCGGCCGAGCCCCTCGCCGGCCCGTCCGACGAATGGGATCCGATCGCGCTCAACTACACCTCCGGCACCACCGGCAATCCGAAGGGCGTCGTCTACCACCATCGCGGCGCCTATCTGAACGCGGTCTCGAACGCGCTCTCCTGGGAGCTTTCCGGCGCGCCGGTCTATCTCTGGACGCTGCCGATGTTCCACTGCAACGGCTGGTGCTTCCCCTGGACCATCGCCGCGGTCGCGGGCGTCGCCGTCTGCCTGCGCGCGGTGCGCGTCGAGCCGGTGCTGGAGCTGATCCGGACCGAGAAGGTCACGCATTTCTGCGGCGCCCCGATCGTGCTCAGCCTGATCAGCAACGCCCCCGCCGAACTGCGCGCGGGCATCACCCACAAGGTGAAGGCGATGGTCGCGGGCGCCGCGCCGCCCGCCGCGATCATCGCCGGGATGGAGCGGATGGGCTGGGAGGTCACCCATGTCTACGGCCTCACCGAATGCTACGGCCCGACCGTCGTCAACGTCTGGCACCACCGCTGGGACGGGCTCGACCTGACGGAGAAGGCCGCGATCAAGGCGCGCCAGGGCGTGCGCGGGCCGATGCTCGAGGCGGTGATGGTCGCCGATCCCGTCACGCTGGAACCGAGGCCGAAGGATGGCGAGACGATCGGCGAGATCCTGATGCGCGGCAACAACGTCAGCGCGGGCTACCTGAAGAACCCGACCGCGACGGCGGAGGCCTTCGCGGGCGGCTGGTTCCATACCGGCGATCTCGCGGTCTGGCACGAGGACGGCTATGTCGAGATCAAGGACCGCTCGAAGGACATCATCATCTCGGGCGGCGAGAACATCTCGTCGATCGAGGTCGAGGACGTGATCTACCGCCACCCGGACGTGCTGGAGGCCGCCGTCGTCGCGCGGCCGGACGAGAAATGGGGCGAGACGCCCTGCGCCTTCGTGACGCTGCGCGAGGGGGCGCGGGTGACGGAGGCGGAGCTCATCGCCTTCTGCCGGACGCAGCTCGCCGGATTCAAGATTCCGAAGGCGGTGGTCTTCGGGCCGCTGCCCCGGACCCAGACCGGCAAGGTGCAGAAATTCGTGCTGCGCGCCGCGGCGCGCGATCTCTCCGCGGAACAGGGCTGACGGCCCGCCCGGGTCTCGCCGAACAAGGACGCCATTCCATGACCGACTATACCCCGCCGCTCCGGGAGATCCGCTTCGCGCTCGACACGCTGGCCGGCCTGCCGGAGATCGCGGCCCTGCCGGGCTACGAGGAGGCGACGCCCGACCTGACCGAGTCCATTCTCGAGGAGGCGGCCAGGATCGCCTCGGGCGTGCTGGCGCCGCTCAACCGGGCCGGCGATCTCGACGGGGCGAAGCTGACCGGGGAGGGGGTCCGGACCACGCCCGGCTGGCGCGAGGCCTGGGCCACGCTGATCGAGGGCGGCTGGAACGCGCTGCCCTATCCGGCCGAATTCGGCGGCATGGCGCTGCCCGGCGTCCTGAACCTCGCGGTGCAGGAGATGTGGCAGACCGCGAACATGGCCTTCGCGCTCTGCCCGATGCTGACCCAGGGCGCGGCCAACGCGATCGCGCTCTACGGCTCCGATGACCAGAAGGCGCGGTTCCTGCCGCGCATGGTGACGGGCGAATGGACCGGCACGATGAACCTCACCGAGCCGCTGGCGGGCTCCGACCTCGCCGCGGTCCGGACCCGGGCGGTGCCGGAGGGCGGCGCGTACCGGATCACCGGGCAGAAGATCTTCATCACCTACGGCGACCACGACCTGACGGAGAACATCGTCCATCTCGTGCTCGCGCGCCTTCCCGACGCGCCGGCGGGGGTGAAGGGGATCTCGCTCTTCATCGTGCCGAAGGTCCTGCCCGACGGCGCGCCGAACGACGTCTCCTGCGTCTCGCTCGAGCACAAGCTCGGCATCCACGGCAGCCCCACGGCGGTCCTCGCCTTCGGCGAGAAGGGCGGCGCGCTCGGGGAACTGGTGGGCGAGCCGAACCGCGGGCTCGAATACATGTTCTCGATGATGAACCACGCCCGTCTGAACGTCGGCCTGCAAGGCCTTGCGATCGCGGAGCGTTCCTATCAGCAGGCCCGGGCCTACGCGCGCGGGCGCCAGCAGGGGCGGCCGGTCGGCTGGCAGGGCGGGCCGGTCGGCATCGTCGAGCACGCGGACGTGCGCCGGATGCTGATGAGCATGAAGGCGCGGATCGAGGCGATGCGCGGCCTGCTCTACCGCGTCGCAGCCGACTCCGATGTCGCGCATCGCCATCCCGATCCGGCGACGCGGGCCGAGGCACAGCGGCGCGTCGACCTGCTGACCCCGGTCGCCAAGGGCTGGTGCACCGAGACCGGGATCGAGATCGCCTCGCTCGGCGTGCAGGTCCACGGCGGCATGGGCTATATCGAGGAGACCGGCGCGGCGCAGCACTGGCGCGACGCGCGGATCACGACGATCTACGAGGGAACGACCGCGATCCAGGCCAACGCGCTGGTCGGCCGCGGCGTGCTGCGCGACGAGGGCGCGGCGGCGGGCGCGCTCATCGCGGAGATCGCCGCCGAGGGCCGCGCGCTCGCCGGCGGGCCGCTCGCCGCCGAGGGCGCCGCGCTCGCGGAGGCCGCCGACACCGCGGCGCGCGCGGTCGTGGCGCTGCTCGCCGCGAGCGAGGAGGAGCCGCGCCGCGCCTTCGCCGCCGCCGTCCCGTTCCTGACGATGCTCGGCACGCTCGCCGGGGCGCAGATGCTGCTGCGCGCCGCCGCCGCCGCGCTGGCCGAGACCGGGCGCGGCGACGCGGATCCCTGGTGGTCCGCCCGCGTCGGCCTCGCACGGTTCTACGCCGCGCATGTCCTGCCCCGCGTCGGCGCGGAACTCGCGGCGACGCGGGAAGGGGCGGGGGCGGTCTTCGCCTTCGACGAGGAGCTGCTCTGAGCGAAGGCCCGCGGCGGTCCGCCGTCAGGCGGCGCCGGTGAGCCGCGCCTCGACCAGCCGCGCCTCGATCAGCCGGGGGCCCGGCGTCGCCATCGCCTCGCGGAAGGCGTCGAGAAAGCCCTCCGCGTCCTCGACGCGCCGCCCCGGCACCCCGTGCCCGGCGGCGAGCGCGACCCAGTCCAGTTCCGGATCGTCCACGTCGAGCATGCGCGCGGCGTTGCGGCCCACCTCCGCGACGCCGAGGCTCGCGAGTTCGCCCCGCAGGATCCGGTAGCCGCGATTGGCCAGCACGACCACGGTCACGTCGAGCCGCTCCCGCGCCATGGTCCAGAGCGACTGGAGCGTGTACATCGCCGAGCCGTCGCCGGTCGGCGCGATGACCTTGCGCCCGGGACAGGCCACCGCCGCCCCGACCGCGAGCGGCAGCGCCGCGCCGATCGCGCCGCCGGGATTGGCCAGCCAGTCATGGCGCCGCGCGCACCGCGTCGCATCCGCGATCGGCTGCCCGGCGGTGATCGCCTCGGCGCAGAGGATCGCCCCCTCGGGCATCAGCGCCGCCATCGCCTGGCCGACCGCGGTGGGCGTCAGCGGCCCCGCCGGCGGCGGCGGGAGGTCGAGCGGCAGCGTCTCGGGCTCCGCGCCCGCCGCCCCGGTCTCCTCCGCCAGCGCGTCGAGCGTCCAGCCGATGTCCATCTCCGGGTCGCAGAGATCGAGGATTCGGCAGCCGGCCGGCGTCGGCGTCGAGGGCCTGTCGGGATAGGCGAAGAAGGCCACCGGCTCTCCCGCGCCGAGGAGCACCATGTGCCGGACGTCGCGCAGGATCGCGACGTTCTCCAGCACCGGATAGCGCAGGCATTCGATCGCCACCGCCCCCGCGCCGCGCTCGATCCGCGGCACGAAGAGATCGGTGACGAGCCGGCAGCCGGTCCGCCGGGCGATCGCGCCGGCCTTGCGCGCGAACGCCCCGTGGAGGACCGGCCCGTTCACGAAGAGCGCCGCCCCGGCTTCGCGAAGCGCCTCGGCCGCGGCGCGGACCTGATCGGGCCGGGGGCGGTGGAGACGCACGGGCGGAAGCATCGGCGCCGCCGCCTCCGCCGCCTCCCAGGCCGTATCGGCCGGCAGGATGAGCGTCGCGATCCGGCCGTTTCCCGCGCGCGCCGCCCGGATCGCCTCCGCGCCGTCGGTCGCGACGGCGCGCGCGTCCGCGCTCACCCGCCACCAGTGCGAGACACCCCGCGCGACGCTCTCGATATCGCCCCGGAGCGGCGCGTCGTAGCGCAGGTGATGGCTCGCATGCTCGCCCACGACATTGATCATCGCGCTCCGCGCCTTGCGCGCGTTGTGAACACTGGCATAGCCGTTGCCGAAGCCCGGCGCGAGGTGCAGGAGCGTCGCGGCCGGCCGGCCGGTCATCCGGTGATAGGCATCCGCCGCCCCGGTCACGCCGCCCTCGAAAAGCCCGAGCACGCAGCGCATCTCCGGGTTCCGGTCGAGCGCGGCGACGAAATGCATCTCCGACGTGCCGGGATTGGCAAAACAGACATTCACCCCGCCCGCGAGAAAGGTCTCCACGAGCGAGTCCGCGCCATTCATCATCCCTGCCTCCGGCCTGCACTGGGTGGTCCGGTGACCTTCCTAGTCCATGGCGCCGCCCGGCGCCACGGCGCGGAGAGGGAGGGGGATGGCTGGGGCGGCAGGATTCGAACCTGCGAATGACGGTACCAAAAACCGTTGCCTTACCGCTTGGCGACGCCCCAATCGGCCCGTGTTCTATTGCCCCGGAAGGCACGCCACAAGAGGAAAGGCGCCGCCCCGCGGGCCGGCTCAGACGGCGAGCGGATCGGCCTTCGCCAGCCGGTCGAAGGCGGCGAGGCTCGCGATCAGCGCGGGCATGCGCTCGAGATGGATCATGTTCGGCCCGTCCGAGGGCGCGTTGTCGGGATCCTCGTGCGTCTCGATGAAGATCGCGCCCACGCCGATCGCGGCGCCCGCGCGCGCCATCACGGGGGCGAATTCGCGCTGCCCGCCGGAGGTCGTGCCCTGGCCGCCCGGCTGCTGCACCGAATGGGTCGCGTCCATCACCACCGGATAGCCGGTGCGCGCCATGATCGGCAGCGAGCGCATGTCCGCGACCAGCGTGTTGTAGCCGAAGGAAGCGCCGCGCTCGCAGAGCAGGATGCGCTCGTTCCCGGTCGAGGCGATCTTGGCCGCGACGTTCACCATGTCCCAGGGCGCGAGGAACTGGCCCTTCTTCACGTTGATCGCCGCGCCCGTCGCGCCGGCGGCGAGCAGGAGGTCGGTCTGGCGGCAGAGGAAGGCCGGGATCTGCAGCACGTCGACGGCCTCCGCCACCGGCACGCAGTCGCTCGGCAGATGCACGTCGGTCAGCACCGGACAGCCGAGCCGGTCGCGCACGCCCTGCAGGATCGCGAGCCCCTCGTCGCGTCCGACGCCGCGCTTCGCGTCGAGCGAGGTGCGGTTGGCCTTGTCGTAGGAGCTCTTGAAGATGAAGCCGACGCCCGCATCGGCCGTCGCCTTCGCCAGCCGCTCCGCGATCATCAGGCAGTGATCGAGGCTCTGGATCTGGCAGGGTCCGGCGATCAGGGTGAAGGGATTGGCGTTGGAAACCTCGATCGCGCCGATCCGCACGGTCCTTGGAGCTGTCATGCGCGCCTCCCTCCGGGTTTCCGGAGCGATACGCGCCGGGCAGGCGGCTGTAAAGCCCGGGCGGGGCGTGACAAGCCCGCGCCGCGCCGCTAAGCCCGGCGGGCGGCACGGGCGGGGGAGGCTTGCGCGATGAGCGAGACGGCGATCGACGAGGCCTTCCGCGCGATGGAGGCGGATCCCGGCGACGAGGCCGCCCGCGCGCGGTTCCACGAACGCGTGCTCGACGCGGAGCTTCACCTGCTGCTCGCGGAGGAGCCGGAGACCGACGACGCGCTGCGCCCCCAAATCTTCGAGATCCCCGAGGGGCGTTTCGTCCTCGCCTTCGACCGGGACGAGCGGCTGGCGGCCTTCCTCTCCGAACCGATGCCCTACGCGATCCTGCCCGGGCGGCGGCTCGTCGCGATGATCGCGGGCCACGGGCTCGGGCTCGGGCTCAACCTCGGCGAGGCGCCCTCGGCGACGCTGCTGCCGGCGGCGGCGGTGGACTGGCTGGCGGAGGCGGCCGATGTCGCGCCGGAACGCCTCGAAGGCGCCGCCCGCCGCTTCGGCCCGCCCGCGGCCGCGACGCCCGCGCTGATCGCCGCGCTCGACCGCAAGCTCGCGGCGATGGCGGGCGTGATGGCCGCCGCGCATCTCGTCGAGGCGGAATACGCCGATGGCGCGCGGGGCCTGCTGCTCCTTCTCGCCGGCGTGCCCGAGGCCGCGCGGGAGGGCGTCGCGGCCGGGATCGCCGAGACCGCCCGGCTCGGCGGCGGCGCCACGCTCGACGTCGCCTTTCCCGAGGCCGGCGCGCCGGTCCTCGCCGCCGCGCGCCGCGGCGGGCTGACCTTCGACCTGCCCGCGCCCTCCGCGCCGGAGACCGCCGCGACCCCGCCCGCGCCGGGCATGGATCCGGCGAAACCCCCGATCCTGCGCCGCTAGCGGCGGGGGCGTTTTCGCTCTCGTCCCCGGCCGCGCGCGCCGCTATCCTCTCCGCCGCTGCCCCGGAAGGAACGATCGGCCCGCGCCATGCAGGATCCCTACGCCACCCTCGGCGTCCAGAAGACCGCCACCGACAAGGAAATCCGCTCCGCCTTCAAGAAGCTGACGCGGAAGCATCATCCCGACCTCCATCCCGGCGACAAGGCCGCGGAGGACAGGTTCAAGGAGATCTCCGCCGCCTACGACCTGCTCGGCGACGCGGAGAAGCGCCGGCGCTTCGACGCGGGCGAGATCGACGCGACCGGCGCCGAGCGGCCGCGCGAGCAGTTCTACCGCGACTTCGCCGAACAGGGCGGCGGGCGGAGCTGGAGCCGCTCCTCCCACGCCGCCGCCGACGGATTCGCGAGCGACGAGGATCTCGAGGATCTGCTCAACCGCGCCTTCGGCGGCATGGGAGGCATGGGCGGAGGCATGGGTGGCATGGGTGGAATGGGCGGAGGCCGCGGCGGCGGGCGGGCGGAGTTTCGCGCCCGCGGCCAGGACGTGAGCTACGCGCTGCCCGTGGCCTTCCTCGACGCGGTGAACGGCGCGAAACGTGCGATCACGCTGCCCGATGGCAAGACGCTCGCCGTGACCATCCCCGAGGGCGCGGTCGACCGCCAGATGCTGCGCCTGCGCGGCCAGGGCGGCCCCGGCTTCAACGGCGGTCCCGCCGGCGACGCCTATGTCGAGCTTCATGTCGAGCCGCATGCCTTCTTTCACCGCAAGGATACCGACATCCATGTCGAGGTGCCGGTGACGCTCACCGAGGCGGTGCTCGGCGCGCGGATCGAGGTGCCGACGATCTCGGGGCCGGTCTCGCTCACCATCCCGAGGAATTCCAACACCGGGCGCAAGCTCCGGCTGCGCGACAAGGGCGTGCTCGATCCGAAGGGCGGGACGCGCGGCCATCAGTACGTGACGCTCAGGGTCGTGCTGCCCGACGGCGAGGAGCCGGAACTCGAGGCTTTCCTGAAGGGCTGGACCCCGGTCCATGCCCGCGATCCGCGCAAGGAGATGCTGTGATGATGCGCGCCACCGACCTGATCGCCGCCAACAGCCCGCTGAGTCGCGACGAACTCGAAAGCTGGATCCGCGAGGAAATCGTCGTCGCGACCGCCGACGCCGGCGACTTCGTCTTCACCGACCGCGAATGCGCGCGGGTGCGGCTCGTCTGCACGCTGCGCTACGAGCTCGAGGTCGAGGTCGAGACCCTGCCGGTGGTGATGTCGCTCCTCGACCAGCTCTACGAGACCCGCGCGCGGCTGCGCGCGCTGGGCGCGGCCGTGGCGGCCGAGGATCGTGCCACGCGCGAGGCGATCCTCGCGCGCCTCGCCCCCGTCGGGGAAGACTGACCCCGGCCCCCGGATCCCGGGGGCTGACCAATGTGGGGGTGCTCCGCCCCCCGGCCCTCTGCCATCAAGTTCCGAACAAGCCTCCGCGCGAAGCCGGGGGGACAAGAGACAGGGGGAAGGAAATGGCTCACCGCGCCATGGCGCGCCCATGATCGCGCCCGATGGTCCGGGGTCCGGCGACGAGGACGATCCGCGCCGCCTTGCACCCGCCCCCCGCGCCGGGGATACTGCCGCCGACCACAATCTGCTCGGCGCGGACATGCCCCAACGTTTCCTGATCGCGGACGACCACCCGCTGATGCGCTCCGCGCTGCGACAGGCGGTCGGCCAGGCCTTCGCCGGCGTCGAGATCGCCGAGGCCGCGCGCTACGAACAGCTCCGCCGGATCCTGGAGGAGGAGCCGGAGCCCGATCTGGTGCTGCTCGACCTGCACATGCCGGGGACGAGCGGCTTCATCGGGCTGATGATGCTGCGCTCCGAACATCCCGCGATCCCGGTCATCGTCGTCTCCGCCGCCGAGGATCCGGTGACGATCCGCCGCTCGATCGACTATGGCGCCTCGGGCTTCGTGCCCAAGTCCGCGCCGATCGGCCAGGTGGCGGAGGCGATCCGCGCCGTGCTCGACGGCCAGATCTGGACCCCGGCCTCGGAGGACGCGGGGGAGGGGGCCGATGGCGGCCTCGCCGAGCGGGTGGTGAACCTGACGCCGCAGCAGCTTCGCGTGCTCGCGGGCATGGCCGAGGGCAAGCTCAACAAGCAGATCGCCTACGAGATGACCATCGCCGAGCAGACGGTGAAGGACCATGTGACGGTGATCCTGCGCAAGCTCGGCGCCGGGAACCGGACCCAGGCGGCGGTGATCGCGAGCCAGCTTTCGCTGCGCCCGCCGCCGGAATAGCGCTCAGCCCTCCGCCGCGCGCGGCGCCTCGCCCGTCTCCGCCTCCGCCAGCATCCGCGTCAGCAGGGCGCGGAGCGCGCCGGGGCGGATCGGCTTGCTCAGCAGATGGCAGCCGGCCGCGTGGGCGGCGGCGCGGATGCCCGGGTCGCGGTCCGCGGTGATGATCGTCGCCGGGATCCCGGTCCCGAGCGTCCCGCGCAACTGGTCGAGCGCCTCGAGCCCGGTCCGGCCGTGGTCGAGGTGGAAATCCGAGAGGATCGCGTCGGGCCGGGCGCCCGCGAGCGCGGCGAGCCCCTGCTCCGCCGTCGCGGCGGAGACGACCGCGCAGCCCCAGCCGCCGAGCAGGTCGCGCATCGCCTGGGCGATCGAGGGATCGTTCTCGATCAGGAGCAGCAGCGCGCCGCCGAAATCGCGCGCGACGCGCCGGGGCGCGGCGACGCGGCGCGGCGCCTGCGTCCGCGCGAGCGGCACCCGCACGAGAAAGCAGCTGCCGCGCCCGATCTTCGAGCGCACGCCGAGTTCGTGGCCGAGCAGCCCCGCGAGCCGCTCGACGATCGCGAGGCCGAGGCCGAGCCCCTCGCCGCCGCATCCCGTCTCCGTGCCGAGCCGGCGGAACTCGACGAAGATCTCGTCGAACTTGTCGGCCGGAATCCCCGGCCCGCTGTCCCAGACGCTGATCTCGAGCGTCTCGCCCCGCTTGCGGCAGCCGAGCAGCACCCGGCCCGTGACCGTGTAGCGCATCGCATTGCCAAGGAAATTCTGCAGGATCCGCCGCAGCATCGCCGGGTCGCTTCGCACCGAGGCGGCGCATTCGACGAGGTGGAACGAGATCCCGCGGCGCGCCGCCAGCATGCCGAACTCGGCCCCGAGCGGCAGCAGCACGTCGGCGACGCGGAAATCGGTCACGACCGGCCGAGTCACGCCGCTGTCGAGCTTGGAGACTTCGAGAAGCTCGCCCAGCAGATGCTCGACCGACTTGAGCGAGGCGTCGATCTGCGGGATGGCCGGGTCGCTCACCCGCTCGGACAGCGCCGAGAGGAAGAGATGCGCGGCCTGGAGCGGCTGCAGCAGGTCGTGGCCGGCGGCGGCGAGGAAGCGCGACTTGCCGAGATTGGCCCGCTCCGCCTCGCCCTTCGCCGCCGACAGCGCGCGGGTGCGCTCGGCGATCTTCTGCTCCAGTGTCTCGTTCGCCTCGCGCAGCGCGGCGGCGGCCCGGTAGCGGTCGCTCACATCGGTGAAGACCGCGACGAAGCCGCCGCCCGGCAGCGGGTTGGTCGCAATCTCGAGCACGGTCCCGTCGGGCCGGCGGCGTTCGTAGACATCGGGCTTGCCGCGCCGCTCCGGATCGAGCTGGCGGGCGAGCAGCGTGTCGTAGCGCCCCTCGTCCCCACCGTATTCCCGCCGGTCCTCGTTGAAGCGCACCATCTCGCGCAGCGGGGTCCCGACCGCCATCCGTTCGGGCGGAAAGGCGAGAAGTTCGAGGAAGCGGCGGTTCCAGAGCGTGGCGCGGAAGCCGTCGTCGAAGACGCAGATCCCCTGGCGGATGTTCTGGAGCGTGTCGCGCAGCAGTTCGTGCCGGCTCATGATCGCGCGGGACGCATCGTCGATCAGCCCGCGCGCGTCGGCGTTCGAGAAGCGGCGGTTGGCGAGCAGGCTCGCCACCACGACCCGGGCCGAGGCCGGGCCGATCGCGCCCGCGAGCAGCCGTTCGGTCATCTGCGCCGCCTCCGGATCGACGCGCGCGCGCAGCACCTCCTCGACCTCGGTCATCGGCCCCTGCCGGGTCGCGGCCAGCGCGGCGAAGGTCTCCTCCGCCCGGCCCTCGCCGACGAATCGCGCCGCGAGATCGCGCAGATCGGCGAGCGAGGCGACCTTGCCGGAGGCCGCGGGCTCGGCGCGGGCGGGCAGGGTGGCGACGAAGCGCTCCGCCTGGACCCGCTCCGCCGCGTCCGCGCGCGAGGCGAGCGAGACGGCGACGAAGCAGAGGAGGTTGGGGCCGAGGCTCCACAGCATCCCGTGCACCAGCGGATCGAGCCGGAGCCCGAGCAGCGCGCGCGGATTGAGCGCCGCCACCCCCGCCGGCCCGTGCGCGAGCCAGTCGCCCGGCAGCCAGCCCGCCGCGACGAAGGCCGGCACGACCACGGTATAGAGCCAGCCGAGGAATCCGGCCGAGATCGCGACGAAGGCGGCCCGGCCGGTCGCCCGGCGCCAGACGAGCCCGCCGAGGAGCGCCGGCGCGAATTGCGCCACGGCGGCGAAGGACATCATGCCGATCTTCGCCAGCGGAAAGGCCGGGCCGATCAGGAGATAGCAGAGATAGCCGAGCGCGATCGTGCCCACGACCGCCGCCCGCCGCGCGCGCAGCACGATCGGCGCCGGATCCGCGTCCCAGCGCCGGCCGAGCAGGCGCGAACTGGCGAGCGCGGGCAGGATCACGTCGTTCGAGATCATCGTGCCGAGCGCCAGCGTCGAGACGATGATCATCCCCGTCGCCGCCGAGAGCCCGCCGAGGAAGGCCGCGAAGGCGAGCCAGTTCCAGCCGAGCGCGAGCGGGATGGCGAAGAGGAAGCTGTCGGCCTGCGCCGTCCCGCCGGGAAGGAGCGCGAGCCCGACCAGCGCGACCGGCGCGACGAAGATGTTGATCGCGATCAGATAGATCGGAAAGGCCCAGGCCGAGGTCCGGATATCGTCGAGATGCGTGTTCTCGACGATGGCGACGTGGAACTGCCGGGGCAGGCAGAGGAAGGCCAGCGCCGAGAGCAGCACCGCGCCCCAGAACGAGGGATCGAGCGGGTCGAAGGCGGGCAGCGCGGGCCGGGGCGCCTCGGGCGGGACCGCGCCGAGCGCGAAGAAGGCGATGGCACCGCCGACGAGCAGCGCCGCGGCGAGTTTCACCAGCGATTCCGTCGCGATGGCGAGCATCAGGCCCCGGTGATGCTCGTTCGCA
The DNA here is from genome assembly GCF_006385685.1 of Amaricoccus solimangrovi. Lineage (GTDB taxonomy): Bacteria > Pseudomonadota > Alphaproteobacteria > Rhodobacterales > Rhodobacteraceae > Amaricoccus > Amaricoccus solimangrovi. Next base: position 296,868 of record NZ_VFRP01000001.1, read on the forward strand.
TGGATGCCGCGCACGCCGAAGAGCACGGCGAAGGCCGCGAGCGCCAGCGCGACGAGAAGCGTGGTCCCGCCCGGCAGCGGCGCCTCCGCGCCGCTCCCGGTCAGCGCCTCGAAACTGATGGTGATCGCCTTCAGCTGCAGCGCGAAATAGGGCATCAGCCCGATCACCGCCGTCACCGTCACCAGCGCCGCGAGCGCGCGGCTCTTGCCGTAGCGCGCCGAGATGAAATCGGAGATCGAGGTGACGTTCTCGGCCTGCGCGATGCGCGCGATCCGGCGCACGAGCGGCCAGCCGAGCAGCATGACCAGGATCGGCCCCACATAGATCGCGAGGAAATCCATGCCGTTGGCGGCCGCTTCTCCCACCGCGCCGTAGAGCGTCCAGGAACTGCAATAGACGGCGATCGTCAGCGGATAGACGAAGGGCGCGCGCCGCGCCGCCGTGCCCCCCGCCCGCGGCCGGTCTCCCGCCCAGGCGATCAGGAACAGGCTGAGCAGATAGGCGAGCGAAAGCGCCAGCACGGCCCAGTCGCGCATTCCGGTTCTCCCTCCCCGCGCGCTGCCGGCGCCTTGATCCCGTATCCTGCGCGAAACCGCGCGCTTGTCCAGCGACGCGTCGGGATCTGGGTCTGGATCGGGGTCTGGTTCGGGGGCCCATGGTCGCCGCGAGAACCCTGTGGTCGGTCTCGCGGCGACGGGGAGCCCGCGCGGCGGTCCCGGCCCCCTGGCCGGACCGGAGCGCCGTCGTGGGGGGATCGACGGCGGCGCGGGAGACGCGACCTAGCGGTGCGCGTCGTAGCCGAGAAGGCTCGAGATCTCGGCGGAAAGCGTGTCGGCCGTGCGCGGCCCGCCCATCCGCGCGCCGTCGAGCTGGGCGAGGCGCCCCGCCATGGTCGAATTCAGCGCCGCGCGGAAGCCGTTCTCGCGCGTGGCGAGCACGAAGCACCAGGAGCGGCCGACCATCCGGATCTCGCCGAGCACATGGACGCGGCGCCCGGTCGTCGCCTCGACGACGCGGACCTGCCGGTCCGGCTCGACCCGGACGCGGTGGAGCGGCCCGGCCAGCGGTTCCTCCTCCGGCTCGATCAGAAGCGCGTCCCAGAAATCGGGCGCCAGCGCGCGGGCGCAGGCCGGGCGCGGCCCGAAGGGGTCCAGCCTGTCGCTGATCCAGGCTACCTCGCCGTCCGGACCCGGCGGTGGTCCGCCGGCGGCATCGCGGCGACGCGGGCGAACCCGCTTCGAGATGATGTCCACTTGCGTCTCCTCCCGGCGACCCGTCTGATTCGCGGCGTCTGGCCGAAACGATAGCACCGTTTGCCGCGGACGCGACCCGGCAATATTCTTGCTCGCGCGTTTTCGCCGATTTTCGGATCTGGCGCGGCCGCTCTCCGGCGCGCCGCGCCGGATTTGAAAGCAGGAAGCGGAGCGCGCGGGCGGCCGGGCGGGATTATGTCTCGCGGATCGCCGCGAAGGAGACGAAGATGGAGACGATGGCACCGGAAGAGACAGAGACGCGCGACGCCCCGGAGGCGGCCGGGGAGGGGCGCTGGCGCGCGGTCGCCGCGCGCGACGCGGGCGCGGATGGCCGGTTCGTCTTCGCCGTGACGACGACGGGGATCTATTGCCGCCCCTCCTGTCCGGCGCGGCGGCCCCGGCGCGCGCATGTCCGCTTCTTCGACACGCCCGCGGCGGCGGAGGCGGCGGGCTTCCGCCCCTGCCTGCGCTGCCACCCGAAGGGTCCGTCGCGGGCCGAGGCGAACGCCGCGCTCGTCGCCGCCGCCTGCCGCGAACTCGACGCGGCGGAGACCGCGCCGGACCTGCCCGAACTCGCCCGCCGGATCGGCCTCAGCCCCGCGCATCTGCACCGGCTGTTCAAGGCGGCGACCGGGCTCACGCCGCGCGCCTACGCCGCCGGGCGGCGGGCGGGGCGGCTGCGCGCGGAACTCTCGGGCGGCGCCGGCGTGACGGAGGCGCTCTACGCCGCGGGCTACGGCTCGGCCGGGCGGCTCTATGCCGAGAGCGACGCCGTGCTCGGCATGACGCCCGGCGCCTATCGCGACGGCGGCGCCGATGTCGCGATCACCTGGGCGGTCGGCGCCTCCGGCCTCGGCCCGGTGCTCGTCGCGCGGACGGAGCGCGGCGTCTGCGCCATCCTGATGGGCGCGGAGGCCGAGGCGCCGGAGGCCGCGCTCGCCCGGCGCTTCCCGAAGGCGCGGCTCGTGCCGGGCGACGCGGATTTCGCGGAGCTGGTCCGCCTGGTGATCGCCTTCGTCGAGGCGCCGCGCACCGGGCTCGACCTGCCGCTCGACCTGCGCGGCACCGCCTTCCAGCGCCGCGTCTGGGAGGCGCTGCGCGCGATCCCGCCCGGCGAGACGGCGAGCTACGCCGAGATCGCGCGGCGGATCGGCGCGCCGGGCTCCGCGCGGGCGGTCGCGGGCGCCTGCGCCGCCAATCCCGTCGCCGTCGCCGTGCCCTGCCACCGCGTGCTGCGCGGCGACGGCGCGCTCTCGGGCTATCGCTGGGGCGTCGAACGCAAGCGCGACCTGCTCGCGCGCGAGCGCGGGTGACGCGTCAGCCGCCCGGGGCGAGCAGCGGGGCCGGGCCGACCGGCACCGGCCCCAGCATCGTCTCGCCGTCGCGGAACTCGAGCGGCGCCCTGAGCGTGTCGCCCCCGCCCGAGAGCGAGGCATAGAGCCCGAGCGCGCCGCGCAGGCCGCGCGCCAGCCCCTCGCCGATCGCGCCCGCGCGTTCCGCCACGTCGAGCATCCCGCGCCAGTCCTTCGCCACCAGATCGAGCCGCCCCTCCGCGAAGCCCCGCGCGTCGACGCCGAGTTTCCCCGAGGCGGTGAGGTCGAGATCGCCCCAGCTCACCCGCGCCTCCGCGAGATCGACCGCGCGCAGCGCCGGCGCCTTTCCCTCGATCGCGGGCCGGTCCCAGGGCTTGTCGAAGGTCAGCGTCGCGGCGAGATGGCCGAGATCGACCGTGCCGGGCAGCAGTTCCGCGATCCGCGCGGTCCACGCCTCCGGCGGGCTCAGCCGCTTCGCGTTGAAATCGACGTCGTAGCTGAAGGGCGCGGCCTCCGCGTCCGGGCTCCGGCGCACCGAGAAGAGCGCCTCGCCGAGCCCCGCCTTCCAGCCCGTCGTCCCCGCCAGCGCCACGTCGCGCAACTCCACCGTCGAATGATCGAGGCCGAGCCGGAGGTTCGGCTCGAAGACGACGGAGCCCACCATGCGCGAACTCGTCACCGCGATGCTCTCGGCGGGCGTCGCGACGCTCTGCTGACCGGGCCAGACCGCGATGATGTGATGCGGCTTCCAGGTCTGCGAGAGGATCTGGAGCTCGGCCGCCGTCCAGGACCAGCCCTCGGCGGGATTGGCGAGGTCGAGCCCGGTCACGATGGAATCGACGCGGTTCGGAAAGCCGGTGACGCGCACGTCGCCCTCCGCCACCCAGCCCGCCGCCCGGCGCTCCTCGAGCCACTGGCTCAGCGCGCGCTCGCGCATCGACGCGTTCCAGTACCAGAACCCGCCCCAGCCGAGCGCCGCCAGAACCACGATTGCCAACAGAACGCGCATGTCCTACCCCCGGATTGTCTTCGGGAAATAGCGCGTCGGCGCGGGCGGGAACAGTCGATTGCCTGGGAAACACGTGGACGGGAAACGGGAAGCGCGGACGCCGGTCTGGATCTTCGCCTATGGCTCGCTGATCTGGAAGCCGGGCTTCGACTTCGCCGAGCGCGCGCTGGCGGAGATCGTCGGCTACCGCCGCGGCTTCTGCATGACCTCGATCCACTACCGCGGCACGCCCGAGGCGCCGGGCCTCGTCCTCGCGCTCGACGCCGACCCCGCCGGCCGCTGCTCCGGCGTCGCCTACCGCCTGCCGCCCGAGACCTCCGAGGCGGGGCTCGCTTACGTGCGCGAACGCGAACTCGTCTCCCGCGCCTATGACGAGGCCCGCCTGCCGCTCCGGCTCGACGACGGGCGGGAGGTCGACGGCTATGTCTATGTCGTGAACCGCGACCACGCGCAGTACCGGGGCGGGCTGACCCCGGAGCAGCAGGCCGAGGTGATCGCCCGCGCGGAAGGCCCGATGGGCACGAACGCGGAGTATCTCGTCAGCACGGTGGCGAGTCTGGCGGCGCTGGGGCTGGAGGATCCGGAGCTGGTCGCGCTGGCGGCGATGGTTCGGGCGCGGCGGGGGGATCCGTAGCTGGCGGGGGGCGGCGTCAGTTATACGCCAAAGCGAGGGTCTCCATCGTTACGTCCTTGGCAAGAAGCCGAAAAGCAGCCAATGATTTGGAAAGTATGTGCCGGCTTCCACTCCGAATGATACCCGCGTGAAGCAGCGCCGGCACAGCAAAGAGTCGAGAAGCGATGAGATTAAAAAAAGCTCGCGTCACCAGCTACCGCAGCATTCGCGATACCGGATGGATTGATTTTGAGTCCGATAAGACCATCCTCGTTGGGCCGAATGAATCTGGAAAAAGCGCAATACTTAAAGCGTTGCAGCAGATCAATGCTCCGGCCGATGCTGTCAAGTTCGACCCTCTTCGCGACTATCCGCGGGCCGATTACAACGATATCACGCGAGGCCGCGTAGAACCTGCTAAGACTGTCGTGGTCGAAGCGCACTTTGAACTAGAACCTGAAGACGCGGTAGCGGTAGGTGCCGAGTTTGGTGAGGCGACGTACGTATTGAAGCGTTGGCTTGATAACAAATATAGTGATGAGATTCTCGGTGCGCCGCCCAATCCCACACTGGGTGAGGTTCGGAAGGATCTTGCTCGTCTGGTGTCCCACATCGATGGCCGGGTTACGGAAAAGAGTCCTACGGCGGCCGAGCAACTGGCCGAGATCACCAAGGATTGGGAGGACGAGCACTACATCCAATCTGGCTTAGCGACGGAACTTAAGAAATGGCTTCAAAGCCGCCTAACCGATATCGATGAGCAGAATGAGAAAGAGGAGGAGCGTTACGATCGCTTGCTGGAAAAATGCGACGTATATCCGAGATATTTAAGAAACAAATCTATATTACATGCACGATTGCCGATATTTGTGTTGTTTAGTAATTATCATAGAGTCAGACCTTTAATACATCTGGCGCATTTGGCGAAGCGCATCGATCAGAATCTCTTGGACGATGATCAGTACGACTACGGCAACGAGTGTCTATTGAGGCTTTTGGGCTTCACGGCCAAAGAGCTCTCTGAACTAGGCAACGCTGGAGAACCGAGCGCGGCAGATCAAGATGCGATGAAGGCATACCGAGATCAACTCGACAACCGATCGTACCAACTCAACGCGGCAAGCGTCCGTTTGACCGACGAGATTATCAAAGTCTGGAATCCGAATCCAGATCGTGCCGAAGCCAATCGACTCCGAATTACCGCAGACGGTCAGTATCTAAAAGTGGTCGTTGAGGATGAACTAGGCGTTGAGATTGAACTTGATCAGCGGTCAGAAGGCTTCCAATGGCTCGTATCGTTCTTTGTTGTCTTTTTTGCGGAGACAGAAGGTGCGCATGAGAATGCGATCCTTTTGTTGGACGAGCCCGGTTTAAGCCTTCATGCCTTGAAACAGCGGGATTTCCGAGAGACGATTTCAATATTAGCGAAATCGAACCAAACGGCCTATACAACCCATTCTCCATTCCTCGTTGGACCGAATGAACTGGACCTTGTTCGTGTCGTAGAAATGAAAGACCGAAGAACGGGGACTAAAGTTCATACAACTATCACGGCAGGTGATCCAGCTGCCCTGCTACCATTGCAGGAAGCTCTCGGATACGATCTTGCACAAAGCCTTTTTATGCAGCAGCGCAACTTGATCCTCGAAGGATTGACGGATTTCTGGTACCTGGAAGCAACAGCCGAACTCATGCGCGATGGCGGCTTTGCTGATCTGAATCGCAAGATTGCGCTGATCTCAGCAAACGCGGCCAGTAAAGTTGTTTATTATGCCACTATTCTGCATGCACACAATTTGAAGGTTGCTGCGTTGCTCGATTCTGACGCTGCTGGTGAGCAGGCGGCTCGACAAGATGTACTTGTGAACGCTCTTAGCAACAAGCGTATTCTGCGCACCCGTGACGTCTATAAAGGGCCGGTGGCGACGCCAGAGATAGAGGACCTGCTTCGCGACACACTGACTGAGATAGCGAAATCATCTCTTGGCTGGGATGTGACGGCCAAAGCTGCGACGCAGCCAAAGCGTCCAATTGTGGACTTGTTGGGCGGAGAGATTCCCGAATTCTCAAAGTACAAGCTCGCTAAGGCCTATGTGCGGTGGACTCGCGACAATGACGCTGGCGCCCTTAAGCAGGAAGAGCGCGATCAATGGAGCAGCCTAATCGGCAAGATTAATGCGGCAGTGAAGTAAGCTGCCCCCCTACTTCGTCGTCGGCAACTCGATCGCCGCGACCTGGTCCACGATCGTCGCGCGGTCGCCCTGGCGGCGGTTGATCGCGCTGAGGTCGGTTTCGGGCAGGAGGCTCCAGCGGCCCTCGTAGAAGATCTCGAGCGGGTGGTAGCGGGCCTTGTAGTCCATCTTCGCGCTCCCCGGCACCCAGTAGCCGAGATAGACGAAGGGCAGGCCCGCCTCGCGCGCGATCTCGATATGGTCGAGGATCACGAAGGCGCCGAGGCTGTCGCGCGTCATCTCCGGGTCGAAGAAGGAATAGACCATCGAGACGCCGTCGGTCAGCAGGTCGGTGAGGCAGACCGCGACGAGTTCGCGCCCGGTCCCGTCGGGGCGGCGGCGGTAGTATTCGATCACGCGGCTGCGGACCGGGGTTTCCTCGATCATCGCGGCGAATTCGTGCATGTCCATGTCGGCCATGCCGCCGGTTGCGTGGCGCGCGTCGAGATAGCGGCGGAAGAGCGCGTATTGCGGCTCCGTCGCCCAGGGGCTGGTGACGACGCGCTCGATCCCGGCGTTGCGCTTCATCACCCGGCGCTGGCCCTTGCCCGGCACGAAGCCGTCGACGACGATCCGCGCCGAGAGGCAGGCGGAGCAGCCCGCGCAGGAGGGGCGGTAGAGCACGTTCTGCGAGCGGCGGAAGCCCTGGTGCGAGAGCACGTCGTTCAGGTGCGAGGCGCCCTCGCCCTGCAGCGCGGTGAAGAGCTTGCGTTCGACACGCCCGGCGAGGTACGGGCACGGCTGCGGCGCCGTGACGTAGAACTGATGCGACTGCGGCAGGCTGTGGCGCATGATGGGCCCCGAACTCGTCCCCCGGAAAGGAAAGCTAACAACAGCCTCCCGCGGCGGGCAACAGGATTCTCGCGCCGCCGGAGGCTCGGGCCTCGGTCAGTCGACCGGACGGTTTATCGCGGTGGTCCTGAGCACGATGTCGGGCAGGCCCTGGCCGTAGCGCGTGCCCAGCATCGCGAGGCAGCTGACGAGCTGGACCAGCACGAAGGCCATCGAGAGCGTGTAGATCGCGACATGGCCGAGCGCGGTCACGAAGTCGAACCGCTGGCCGTCGCCGCGGCGGAACTCGATCCCCATGACCCGCATCCCCCAGGTCGCCGAGCGGTCGGAGATCGTGCCGACGCGGTAGGCGAAGCCGATGGCCGCGAGGATCAGCGGGAAGATCATGAAGCCGATCCCGAGCGTCAGCACCCCGAAGAGGAGCGCGACCGGCACGCCGACGCAGAGGATGATCGCGACGTCGATCAGCCAGGCGGCGAAGCGCCGCGCGGGCACCCCGCGGTAGAACTGCGGGTCGAGCTCGGGATCCGGCAGGCCGGCGAGCGTGAAGCGGTAGGTTCCGGAATCGGCGTACATGGGCGCGGGCTCTGGTCCGTGTCTGGGGTGGTCCCTCCGGGGACACACATGCGATCGAGATGGGTGCGCCGGGCGCCCCGCGCAAGGGGCGCGAATATGCATATGCATATCGCGCGCCCCTAGGCCGGCCCCGCGACGGCGTGGCGAATATGCATATGCATATTCGCTCAGCCCTCGCGGCGGCGGAGGATCTCGGGTCCGCCGCAGATCAGCGGATCGGGGGGCGTGACCGCCTTGTCGGGATAGTCGAGCCGGCTCAGGATCGCGCGCATCGCCGCGATCCGCGCCCGGCGCTTGTCCTCGGCCCAGACCACCGTCCAGGGGGCGAGCGCCGAATGGCTGCGCGCGAAGGTCTCCTCGATCGCGGCGGTATAGTCGTCCCAGCGCGCGAGACCGTCGATGTCGGTCTGGGAGAGCTTCCACTGCTTGAGCGGGTTCTTCTCGCGCTGCTGGAATTGGCGCAGCTGCTCGGCGCGGCCGATCGCGATCCAGGTCTTCATCAGGATGATCCCGTCGCGCACCAGCATGTCCTCGAATTCCGGAAGCTGGGCGAAGAACCGCTCCCGCTCGGCCGGCGTGACCCAGCCGAAGACATGCTCGACGACCGCGCGGTTGTACCAGGAGCGGTCGAAGAGCACCATCTCGCCCGTGCTCGGCAGGTGCTCGATGTAGCGCTGGAAATACCACTGGCCGCGCTCGGTCTCGTCGGGCGCGGGGAGGGCGACGACGCGCGCGCGCCTCGGGTTCAGGTTCTCGGTCAGCGCCTTGATCGTGCCGCCCTTGCCGGCGGCGTCGCGGCCCTCGAAGACCAGCACGATCCGCTGGCCCGTCGCGCGCAGCCAGCTCTGGACCTTGATGAGCTCGAGCTGGCAGACCTCGTCCTCGGCCCGGTATTCCTCGAGCGAGATCCGCTCGGCATAGGGATAGGCGGGGTCGAGCAGGTCGTTCTTGCCCGCCTCCTCCAGCGCGTGGCGGATCTCGGGCGGCGCGTCCTTCTCGATGAAGCGGCTGACCGCGCCGCCGAAGGGCGGACGGAATTCCGGCGCCTTCCTCTCCTCGGCGAGCGCCTCCCTCAGCGCCTTCTTCCCGGCCTTGGGCTCCGCCTTCGTCTCCGGGCCGCGCTTCTTCTCGGACTTGGCCATGCCGGTCTCCCTCGTTGCCTCGGGATGGACTATGGGGCAGGGCGGGGGCGCCGGCAACGGCGCCGGAGGCGGGCCTCAGCCGGCGGCGAGCCGGGCGAGGGCGCGCTCCACCTCCTCGGGGGCGGCGTGGTGGACCATGTGGCCGACCCCCGGGAGCGGCGTCAGCCGGGCGCGCGGGATCATCGCCGCGAGCGGTGGCGCGTGGAAGCCGTAGGAGACGACGCCGTCCTCGGTGCCGTGCAGGATCTCGACCGGCACCCGGATGCCCGGATAGCGCGGCACCATCGCGAGGAGCTGGCGGCGCAGCGTCTGGAGCTGCACCGCGTTGGCGCGCAGCGTCTCGGGCGTGAAGATCCGGCCGGGGCCGACATGCGCGATCAGCCCCCGGGGCGGGCGCTGCGGCGCAAAGAGCACGTCGACGAGGCGCGAGACCGTCATCCGGTTCATGAGCCCGGGCAGCGTCCAGGAGAACCAGGGCGCGGTCACCGGATGGGCGAGCAGGTCGTTCGCGAGCCCCATGCCGCCCTCCCACCCCTGGCTCGGCGCGCCGAGCAGCAGGAGGCCCGCGACGCTCTCGGGAAATTCGAGCGTCCAGGCGAGCGCGACCGCCCCGCCATAGCTGTGGCCGACGAGGATCGCCCGCTCGACGCCGAGTTCCGACAGCGCGGCGCGCAGCATCCGCGCCTGGTGTTCGAGCTGCTCGCCGCCCCGCGCCGGCCAGCCGCTGCCGCCATGGCCGGGACGGTCGAAGGCCACGACCGTGTAGCGCGCGGCGAGCCGGGGCAGCAGGCCGAAGCTCATGTCGCCGAGATTGGCGCTCGCGCCATGGATCAGCGCCACGGCGGGGCCGGAGCCGCTTCGCACGTAGCGGATCGGCGTGCCGTCCAGGATGACGGCGCCTTCCTCGACGCCGGGCGGGATCTCGTCGCGCATGTCTTGCTCCGGATGGGGGAAGGCGCCTCAGGCGCCGATCATCTCGATCTCGTAGGAGGTCGTCTGATAGATCTGGTTGATCCAGTTGCCGTAGAGCAGATGCCCGTGGGCGCGCCAGAGGTTCGGCGGGGCGACACCCGGATCGTCCCCGGGGAAGTAGTCGACCGGGAGCGGGATCGGCCCGCCCTTCGCCTTCAGGTCGCGGTCGTATTCCTCCTGGAGCGTGGTCGAGTCGTATTCGAGATGGTTGAACATGTAGAGCGCGCGATGGTCCGCGTCCTCGATGAGGCAGGGGCCGACCTCCTCGGAGTCGACGAGGATCTCGAGCTCGGGATGCAGCCGCACGTCCTCGCTCCGGATCTCGGTCCAGCGGCTCACCGGGACGGCGAAGCGGTCCGAGAAGCCGCGCAGGAAGGGCGAGGCGGAGTCGCGCGCGCGGTCATGGGCGAAGCAGCCGAAGGCCTTCGCCGGCAGGCTGTGTTTCGGCACGCCGTGGAAATGGTTGAGCATCGCCATGCCGCCCCAGCAGACGGCCATCGTGTGATGCACGTTGGTCTGGGTCCAGTCGAAGAGCTCGCGCAGCTCGTCCCAGTAGGAGACATCCTCGAAATCGAGATGCTCGATCGGCGCGCCGGTGATGACCAGCCCGTCGAACTTCCGCGTCTTCGCCTCGGCGAACGTCTCGTAGAAGGCCTCGAGATGCCGGGCGGAGGTGTTCTTCGAACGGTGCTCGGTCATCCGGATCAGCGTGAGCTCGATCTGGAGGGGGGTCGCGCCGATCAGCCGGGCGAACTGCGTCTCGGTCTGCACCTTCTTCGGCATCAGGTTGACGAGGCCGATCCGGAGCGGGCGGATGTCCTGGCGAAGCGCGGTTTCCTCGGACATGACCATCACGCCCTCGCGCCGGAGCACGTCGTGGGCGGGCAGGGTCGCGGGAATCTTGATCGGCATCGTCGGGCGCTTTCGTGAAACGAGAGCCGTCAGATAGACGCTGCCGGGCCTCCGGGCAACCGCGGGGCGCGGTCGGCCCGGATCATTCGGCGTGAATTTCGACCGTGGTGTGGTCGATTTCGAACCGTTCGGCGAGGCGCGCCTTGATCGCGCGGCGGGTGGCGGCGTGATCCGCCCCGTCCGAGACCACCGCTTCGAGCGTCGCCATCGGCCGCTCCTCGCTGATCGACCAGGCATGGACGTGGCGCACGGCGACGAGGCCCGGGATCGCCTCCGCCAGATCGGCGGCGACCGCCTCGGGATCGAAGCCGCGCGGGCTCGCCTCGAGCAGGATATGCGCGCTGTCGCGCACGACGTGGAAGGCGGAGCGCAGGATCAGGAGCAGGACGAAGACCGAGAGGATCGGGTCGATCGGCGTCCAGCCGGTCCAGAGGATCACGAGGGCCGCGACGATCGCGGCGACCGAGCCGAGCAGGTCGCCCGCGATGTGCAGGATCGCCGCGCGCATGTTGAGGTTGTCGCGATCTCCCCGGGTGAGGATCCAGAAGCCGGCGATGTTGACGGCGAGCCCCGCCACCGCGACCCCGAGCATCGTGGCGCCCGCGACGGGGGCGGGGGAGGACAGCCGGTGCCAGGCCTCGACGCCGATCCAGATCGAGATCGCGAAGAGCGCGAGGCCGTTCACGAAGGCGGCGAGCACGGCGAGCCGGTCGAACCCGTAGGTCCGGCGCGCGTCCGCCGGGCGCTGGGCGATCCGGACGGCGGCCCAGGCCATCGAGAGCGCGGCGAAGTCGGTCAGCATGTGGCCCGCGTCGGCGAGAAGCGCGAGCGAACCGGAGAGGAGGCCGCCGACGACCTCCAGCACCATGAAGCCTCCGGTCAGCAGCGCGACGATGCCGAGCGAGCGCGCATTCGCCGCGTGGTGGTGCCCGTGCCCGCCGTGCCCGTGGCCATGCCCGCCGCCTTGATCGTGCCCGTTGCCATGGTCGTGCCCGCGCGCGTGGGTCTTGTCTCCCCGCGCGGTCTCGCAGCGGATCACCGCGTCGCGCTCCGAGGGCTCCCGCGCGGTCACGCGCCTTTCCTCGCGATCGCCTCGGCCACCAGCGCGGTGAAATCGGCCGGGTCGCGGACGGCGGCGATCTCCGCCGCCTCGACGGTGACGCCCCAGTTCTCCGCCATCGCCGCGTAGCGGGGCAGGCGGTGGTTGATGAGCGCGCGGAAGCCGTGGCGGATGAACGCGTCGGGATCGACCTCGTCGGGCGTCCGGCCGGTTGCCGCGAGATGGTCGTCCCAGAGCTTCAAGAGGAACTCCTCCTGGTAGTACATCGGTTTCGGGGCGCGGTCGAAGCGCGCCACCAGAGCCTCAACGTCCGCGTCGCTGCCCCGGATCCAGACCGGAAGCGAATGTCCCGCGAGGTCGCGCAGCACCGGATCGGCCGGGTTCCAGGGATCGACCACCTCGCAGAGCGAACCGGAGCAGTCGCAGACGAAATGGCTGTAGCCGTAGATGTCGCGCGCCTTGCCGATGAAGGCCACCACGTCGCGGGTCGCGGCGATCTCGGCCACGAGGTGCTGGCGCTGGCGCGTCAGGTACTCCTCGAAGGGAATGCCGCCCTTCGCCGGATCGCCCGGCTTGCCGAGATAGGTCGAGAGCGGCGCGAGGTTCTGGAAGGTGATGTTGGAGCCGATGAAGATCGAATCCGAGCGCAGCAGTTCGCGCAGGAACGGGTTGCGCATCGCCTCGCGCTTGAAGTTGTCGACGATGTGCTCGCCCATGTAGCGCGTACCGACGCGGAAATCGACCGAATAGTGAAACCAGTCGCCTTCGTCGCGCAGGATCGACGAGATCCGGGTCTTGCCGAGACCCGACATGCCGAAGAGCGCGACGCGCCTGTGGCTGGCTCCGCGCCAGTCCGCCGGGGTTGAGTAGATCATCCGAGACCCTTTTGTTCCGCCCGAGTGCTAGCGGGAGCGGGCGCGGGTGGCAATGCGCGTTTGCGACCGCGACATGACGCTTTCGCGCGCGCGGCGTCTGCGGGCCTGGCCTAGGATACGCGCCCCGGCGGCCGCGGTTGTCGCGGTGGCGCGTCGCGCCCGGGCATTTCGAGGAAAAGGATCATGGCCGCGTATTTCGTGGACGCATTGCGCAACACCTATGAGGAGGACGCGGACTGGCGTCCCTATCCGAACGCCGAGGACGGGACGCCGGCGCGGCTGACCTACGCCTTCCTGACCAGCGTTCCCGACTGGACGCCGGACGAGTTCGGCGATCCCCATGACGGATTCGCGCGCTACACGGCGCGCCAGATCGACCGCGTCGAGCGGGCGATCCATGCCTACGAGGCGGTGGCGAACGTTCATTTCACCCGCGTGGAGGGGACCGCCGACGTCAATTTCGGGCAGTTCGACATCGGGGAAGCCGATGTGCAGGGCTATTCGTGGAACACCTGGACCTACAAGCCGACCGGGGATCTCTACGGCTATCCGGACGATGACGGGCTCATGCGGCCGAACGAGGTCTGGTACGACACGAAGATCGGCGTCATCCATTACGACGTGGTGCTGCACGAGGTCGGCCATACGCTGGGACTGAAGCATCCGGTCCAGTACAGCGACGCCGATCCGGCCGAGCCCGTCCTGCCGCCTTGGGAGGATAAGGGCGAGAACACGATCATGTCCTACAACCGCGAGGCCGGGACCGACGAGCTCGGCCTCTACGACATCATCGCGCTCCAGAGCATCTACGGCCCCGCCCAGTCGCGGCGCGGCGACAACGTCTATGTCTTCGGCGAGGACAAGCTCATCTGGGACGGCGGCGGCGAGGACCGGATCACCGCGCGCGACGCCGAGGAGGGGGTGCGCCTCGACCTCGGCGGCGGAACCTGGAACTACGAGGGGGCGAAGGGACGCTCGCTGCTCTGGGGCGGGCAGGTCTTTCTCGGCTACTACACCGAGATCGAGAACGCGGACGGAAGCGCGTTCGACGACCGCCTGACCGGCAACGGCCTCGCCAACCGCCTGCTCGGCCTCGACGGCGACGATTTCCTGCGCGGCCTGCGCGGCCCGGACCGGCTCGTGGGCGGCGACGGGGACGACACGCTCTCGGGCGGCGACAACCGCGACCGGCTGCTGGGGGGCGACGGGGACGACTGGCTGACGGGGGGGCGGAACCTCGACCAGCTCCGCGGCGGCGAGGGGGCGGACCGCTTCATCTACACGGCGGCGGCCGATTCGACGGTGCGCTTCCGCGACGTGGTGCTCGACTTCCACCGCAGCGAACGCGATCTGGTCGACCTCTCCGGGCTTGCCAAGGACGGGCCGGCGCTGCGTTTCGTGGGGACCGCGGGTTTCTCGGACAGGGCGGGGGAGGTGCGCTACGATCACCACGCGGCCGAGGGGACGCGGATCGTGGCCGATCTCGACGGCGACGGGACCGCGGATTTCGCGATCGGGCTCGAGGGGCACATCGCGCTGCGCGAGGCGGACCTGATCCTCTGAGGCGGGGCGCGCCTGGCCCGAACGAAGCGGCCCGCGCGGGAGGCGCGGGCCGGTCCGGAGTTACTTCTTCACCGCGTCGAGCGAGGTCTTCAGGATCGATTCGGCCTCGGCCTTGTCGCCCCAGCCGATGACCTTCACCCACTTGCCTTCCTCGAGGTCCTTGTAGTGCTCGAAGAAGTGCTTGATCCGGTCGCGCGTCTTCTGCGGCACGTCGTCGAGGTCCTTGATATGGGCCTGGAACGGGTCGACCTTGGTGACGGGCACGGCGATCAGCTTGTCGTCCATGCCGCCGTCGTCCTCCATCTTCAGGACGCCGACCGGACGGCAGCGGATCACGACGCCCGGATGCAGCGGGAAGTCGCAGAGCACGAGCACGTCGGTCGGGTCGCCGTCGGCGTGCAGCGTGTTCGGGACGAAACCGTAGTTGCAGGGGTAGAACATCGGCGTGTTCACGACCCGGTCGACGAAGACGGCGCCCGACTCCTTGTCGATCTCGTACTTGACCGGCGCGCCGCCGGCGGCGCCGCCCGTGATCTCGATCACGACATTGATGTCCTCGGGCGGGTTCTTGCCCGCCGGGATCGCGTCGATCTGCATATCCGTCTCCTCGTTCTTCCGGACCGGTTCAAATCCGGGCGTCCGACTAGCACGGCCCCGGGCAAGGCGGAAGGGGGCGCGCGGTAGGGGGAGGCCCCGCCGCCGCGGGGCCGGTCAGGCGGTCCGGATCCGCCGGGCGCCGTCGCGCAGGTTCACGACATTGGCGCAGACGATGATCGCGGCGCCGACCGCGACCATCGGGCTCAGCGTCTCGCCGTAGAGCAGCGCGCCGACGAAGGCGATGAGCGGAAGCCGCGCGAAATCCATCGGCGCGACGATCGTCGCCGGCGCCCAGCCGAGCGCCGAGGTCAGCGCGAAATGCGCGCTGACGCCGGTCACGCCGACGACGAGGATGTAGAAGAGATCCCCGGCCGAGGGCAGCGGAATGCCCCCCGGCAGCGACAGGACGAGGCTCCCCGCGCCCTGCGTGAGCGTCATGTAGAAGATCACCGTCAGCACGTGGTCGTGGCGCATGATCTGCTTCGTGTAGATCGTGTTGAGCGCGTAGCAGAGCGCGGCGACCGCGACCGCGACCTGACCCGGCCCGATCGGCGCGCGGCCGGGCTGCGCCACGATCAGCACGCCGATGAAGCCGAGGAGCGCGGCGATCAGCCGCGCGCGCGTCAGCCGCTCCCCGAGCAGGAAGGGCGCGAGCAGCGCGACCCAGATCGGGTTGGTGAATTCGATCGCCACGACCTGGCTCAGCGCGATGAGCGAGATCGCGTAGAACCAGAGATTCTGGCCGGTGTAGTGAATGGCGTTGCGCAGCAGATGCAGCCGGAGGTTCCGGGTCCGGACGAGCGAGAAGCCCGCGGGCCGGAGCGCGATGATCGCGCAGACGCAGACGAAGCCCACGCCCGAGCGGTAGAGCATGAGCTCGAACGTGTTCATGTCGACGAGAAGCTCGCGGCCCGCCACCGCCATGGCCGAGAAGGAGAGAACGGCGGCGCCCATCCAGAGGGCCGCCTTGAAGAGATTCTGGTGCTGCATGGACAGGCCCTCCGCGCGCTCCTCTATCGCCCGGCCCGTTCGGCGACAAGGGCGCGCGGGACGAAGCGGTTTCTTCCCGCGCGCGACGATCGCCGGTCAGGCCGCGAGGGCGCGCGCGGCGCGCAGATCCTCGACGAAGCGCGCGTATTCGCGCGCCTTCGCCTCCGCGTCGGGCAGGCGCAGCAGATAGGAGGGATGCACGGTCAGGTAGCCCGGCCGGTCGCCGAACCGCCAGGGACCGCGGTTCTTCGTCACCGGCACCGCGCGGCCCGCGAGCGCCAGCGCCGCGGTGGCGCCGAGCGCGACCGTCAGCCGGGGCGCGACGAGGTCGAGTTCGGTCTCGAGCCACCAGCGGTAATGGCGCACCTCGCCCGCCGTCGGCGTCTGGTGCAGCCGGCGCTTGCCGGTCTGCCTGAACTTGAAATGCTTGACGGCGTTCGTGAGATAGCAGGCGGCGCGGCCGATTCCCGCCTCGGCCAGCGCGCGGTCGAGAAGCTGGCCGGCGGGGCCGACGAAGGGCCGGCCCTGGCTGTCCTCCTGGTCGCCCGGCTGTTCGCCCACGAAGGCGATGGCGGCGTGGTCCGGCCCTTCGCCGAGCACGGCGCGCGTCCCGCCCTCCACGAAGGGATCGGAGCGCGCGATGATCGCGTTGAGTTCCGCGAGGCTCGCGGGCCTCTGTTCGGCCATCGCCGCCACGGCGCGGGCCGGGTCGCGTTTGCGGGGCATCTCCGCCTCCTTCTCGATCATCTCGCGCGCCCGCGCCGGGGCCTCCGCGATCAGCCCGGGGATCGTCGCCGCCTCGGGCAGGTCGCGCCAGTAGCGCCGCGGCATCTCCTGGCGCATCCGGGCGGGATTGACCCGCGCGGGATTGAACGTCGCCGCGTAATAGCCGGTCCAGGCGGCCTCGACGGGATCGCCCGCCGGCGCCTCGTCCCGCGTCGCGGGCGGGCCGAAGGCGAGGCTCTCGCCGTTCCAGCGGACGGAGCCGACGGGCGTCAGGATCGTCCAGTCGAGCGCGCGGAAACGGTCGCGGAAGAAGGGCGCCGCCGCTTCGAGGATGAAATGCTCCGGCTCGAACCAGGCGACGTAGCGTTCGAGCCCCGCCTCCTCGACGCGGCGGAAGCGGACGAAGGCGTGCATCTTGTGGATCTCGCGCCGGATCTCGCGCGCCATGGCCCCGAGCCGGTGGACGAGCGGGTCGGACGGGTCGTCGAGCAGCGCCGCCTCGCCATGGGTGAGGCGCCAGCAGAGGTCGTGGAGCCGCGCGTAGCGTTCGGGGGCGCGGTGCATAACGACGGTTGCGATCAGATCGACCGCCGCCCGGGGCAGCGGGACCGCCGGTGCCTCCGGATGCGGAACGAGGGGCCGGGCGTGCAGATCGGCGGGCGCGCCCTCCTCCTGCCAGACCACCTCGGCGGGCGGGACGCCCTCGGCCATCAGCGCGCGCAGCGCCGCGCGGAAGCCCGCGAGATTGGCCCCGGCGCGGAGCGCGACGGACCGCATCAGAAGAGCTCCAGCTGGCGCGGCTTCGCCGTGAGCCGCGCGCGCAGGTCGAGCCGGTCGAGCCCGGGCGCGCGATGGTCGGGCGTCACGATGAAGGGCAGGGGCCTGCGCGAATTGCGGGTCAGCCGTGCCAGGTCGGCGAGGCGGAGCGCGCCGTGGCGCCGCGCGGCGAGGATGCGGTCCACCACCCGGATCCCCAGCCCCGGCACGCGCAGCAGTTCCGAACGGCGCGCGCGGTTCACGTCGACCGGGAAGCGCTCGCGATGGCGCAGCGCCCAGGCCAGCTTCGGATCGATGCCGAGGTCGAGCATGCCGCCCTCGGTCGCCGCCGCGATCTCCGCGAGCGTGAAACCGTAGGACCTGAGCAGCCAGTCGGCCTGATAGAGCCGGTTCTCGCGGCCAAGCGGCGGCGCCTCGGGCGGCAGCGCGCTGCTCGGCTCCGGGATCGGCGAGAAGGCGGAATAGTAGACCCGCGCCAGCCGGTGCTCGCGGTAGAGCCGGTCGCTCGTCGTCAGCAGCTCGGTATCCGTCGCCACGTCGGCGCCGACGATCACCTGCGTGCTCTGTCCGGCGGGGGCGAAGCGGCGGCGCTCCTCCCGCGCCTCGGCGATGCGCGCGCGGGTCTGGGCCATCGCGCCCTCGATCGCGGCGGCCGATTTCTCCGGCGCGAGCCGCCCGAGGCTCGCCGCGCTCGGCAGTTCGAGATTGACCGAGAGCCGGTCGGCCCAGAGCCCGGCCTGTTCGATGAGCCAGGGGCTCGCCTCCGGGATGGTCTTCAGGTGGATGTAGCCGGCGAAACCGTGGTCGCGCCTAAGGCCCCGCGCGATCCTGAGCATGTCCTCCATCGTCCGGTCGGGCGAGCGGGCGATGCCGGAGGAGAGGAAGAGCCCCTCGATGTAGTTGCGCTTGTAGAAGTCGAGCGTGACGGCGATGACCTCCTCGACCGTGAACCGCGCGCGCGGCGTGTTGGAGGAACGCCGGTTCACGCAATAGGCGCAGTCGAACAGGCAGTAGTTCGTCATCAGGATCTTCAGGAGCGACACGCAGCGCCCGTCGGGCGTGTAGGAATGGCAGATGCCGTTCGAGGTCGAGCCGAGGCCGCCCGGCCCCGCGCGGCGTTTCGGCGCCCCGGAGGAGGCGCAGGAGGCATCGTATTTCGCCGCGTCGGCGAGGATGCGGAGCTTCGTGGCCAATCGGTCGTCCATCGCTAATGTTCACCATATGTTCGCGTGAAGCGCAATTCACGCTGGCGTGCCCGGAGAGAACGGAGCAGGATCGCGCCGGTTCCCGGGCGGAGGGCGGGATCATGGCGGGACGCATCCGGAGGGCTGTTCGGAGGCCGGGTTCGATCTCTGGGCCGCCCGCGGTCAGACGCGCTCAGTGCGTGAGCCGCACCGAAAGCTGGCGCAGCGCCGAGCGGTCGGCGGCGCTGAGCCTGGGCAGGCCTGCGGTTTCCGCGTGGAGCCGCGACAGCAGATCCTCCAGCTCCTCGATCTCGAAATCCTCGTAGTCGCGATCCGCGCGGGCGAAGCTCGCGATGGTGCGGGTTCCGTCGGGCATGATCGCGATGGTGGCGCCGTTCATCAGCCCGTGGTTCTTCGCCGCGTTGAGCACGCCGGCGCTGTCGATCCGTTCCAGATCGCTCCAGCGGACATGGCCCAGATTCTGCACGCCCCAGCGCACGGTCGGGTCGTTCACCACCATCCCGTGCTCCGAATAATGATCCATCCAGCGCTTCGGATAGGTCTGGAAAAGATAGGCCGGTGCGGTGAAGCGGATGTGGAGCGCGATGGCGAATCCGGCCGGGCTGCGGCGGTCGAGCTCCCGCAACAAGCCGGCGATGCTCGTCCGATGAGCCATTTTCCCCCCTTTGCTCGCGACATGGTTGCGAGATGGCGCGGATCCGCCTAATCTCCATCCGATGGAAACTAGTTCCATGGCGGCGGCGGTGAAAGAACTTTCGCGGGCGCCAGTGGCAAGTGGGTTGAATGATAGCGCAGGACTTTCAGGAACTCGCCCCGGCAGGCTTCTACATCGCCTTGCGCGTGGGTTTCGCCTTTCCCATGGTCGAGCAGAATCGCCTTCCGGAACTCTGGGTGCGCGAATACACGATGAGCGGCCTGATCGTGCACGATCCGGCCATCGCCTGGTGCTACCGCAACGACGGCGCCGCGCGCTGGAGCGAGCTCGGAATCGAGGATGAACTCGGCGTGCTCGAACTCGCCAAGGCCCATGACCTGCTCTTCGGCGCGGCGGTCAGTTGTCGCGACGCGGGTGATTCGGGACAGCGGAGCTTCGGCATCTTCTGCCGCTCCGACCGCGAGTTCGAGACGGAGGAACTCGAGCGGCTGACCGCGCTCCTGCGCGCCGAGCACGCCGCGCTCGAACAGCCGCGGAAGCTGACGCCGGCGGAGCTCGAGACGCTCGGGCTCGTCAAGAACGGGTTGCTGATGAAGGAGATCGCCTGCGCGCTGGGCGTTTCGGAAAGCGCGATCAAGCAGCGGCTGAAGAGCGCCCGGCTGAAGCTCCGGGCCAAGACAGGGACCCAGGCCGCCGCCCGGGCGACCATGCTGGGCATGATCTGAGCCGTTTTCAGCCGAATTCTACTCCTTTCGAGCGTATCGCCCTGCGACAGTGATTAACACGACGCGCGTCGCGGGCATAGCTTGGCTCATCCAAACAGAGGATGAGTCATGCGCAACATCACTTTCGCCTTTCTTGACCAGCATCGCCACGGCGCCGCCTTCCACGACTTCCTGCGGCTCCGCAAATCCTTCTTCGTCGATGAACTGGGATGGGACATTCCCCATGACGACGAAGTGGAAATGGACCAGTACGACAACCCGCTCGCGCATTACTCGCTGGTGCTGCGCGGGGGCGCGGTCATCGGCGGCGCGCGCTGCATGCCGACCACCGCGCGCTGGGGCAATCACACCTATATGTTGCGCGACGCGCTGCGCGGCGGGCTGCGCCACATCCCGCCCGAGGTGATGCCGGCCGACATCGCGACGCCCGAGGTCTGGGAATGCACCCGGCTCGTGATGTCCCACGACGTCGCGGGCCATGCCGAGCGCGCGACCTGCCTGTCGCTCATCGTCGACGGGCTGGTGCGGGTCGCGCGGTCGCGCGGCGCCGAGGCGCTGGTCTCGCTGTCGCCGCTGCCGCTGATGCGGGGGCTGCGCCAGCTCGGCTTCGACGCGCAACGCCTCGGCGAGCCCTATCTCAACGAGAACGACGGACGCAAATACGCGGTGCTGCAGATGTCCGCCACCCCCGCGCCCGAACAGCTGATGGCGGCCGAGTAGGAACGCCTGTCCCGCGATCGCGTCTGTACAATAGGACAGGTTTCGCGAGTAGAGCGTCGGCGGGATAAGACGGGACGGGGGCGGGACCAGATCCCGCTCCTCCTCCCCGAGAGGGGCCGTGGCGGCGGAAGGGGGCGCCCGGCCGCCGCCACGAAAACGTTTGAACGAAAAAGATGATTGAAAAGGAAGGGGGCGCAGCCACTATGAATGAACTCCCGATGCAGGCGAGCAAGACGAGCCAGGTCGACGCGCATGTCGGCCGACGCATGCGGCAGCGGCGCGAGTATCTCGGCATCAGCCAGAGCCGCCTTGGACAGCATCTGGGGCTGACCTTCAGCCAGGTGCAGAAATACGAGAACGGTTCGAACCGGATCGGCGCGGGCCGGCTCTATCTGATGGCGCGCATCCTGCAGGTGCCGGTCCAGTACTTCTACGAAGGGCTCGGATCCCGGCCGGGATTCGAGGCGGAGACCGAGGGTCCGAAGGAGGCCGAGCTGACCATGCTCGACGACGCCTTCCTGTCGATCCCCGATCCCGATACGCGCGCCTCGCTGATCGCGCTGGTCCGTTCGCTGGCCGAACAGGGCGGGGCGGCGGCCTCGACCGCGTCCCGCGCGGGCGCGCGGCGTCTCCGCCGGGCCGAGATGATCTGACCGGCCGCGCCGGCGCGTCTCGCGCGGGCGCTGGCCTGATCGGGCGGCGATCCGGGCCTTGGGTCCGGACCGCGCGGAGCGGGCCGTTGCCCGCGAGTCCGGTTCTCCCCGCCCGTTGGCGGGGCCCCTCGCTCCGGCGCTTCGGGCCGGCGCGGACTGCCCGATAGATTTCATGCCCATATGAAGCACGGGGAAGAAGCGAGCTTCCAGCCGAGCAACCGGCGGCTCGAACAGCCGGCGGGTGCGACGAGGCGTGCCGTCTCCGGCGAGGCGCCCTGACGGGCGAAGGTCGTGAAACGCGTCGCGGGCGCGGCCTTGCGAAGGGCGCCGCCCTCGCCGCGGCGCCACCGCCCGGAGGGCTTGGATTTCGCAACGTTCAAGCTTGGTGGACGGGCGCCCGGTCGCGGGCTCAGTAGGTGCGGAGCAAGCCGACGAGCCTGCCCTGCACCCGGACCTGGTGATCCTGGTAGAGCCGGGTTTCGTAGGCGGGATTCGCCGCCTCCAGCGCGATCGTGCCGCCCCGGCGGCGGAAAGTCTTCAGCGTCGCCTCCTCGCCGTCGATCAGCGCCACGACGATGTCGCCGTTGTTCGCGGTCGACTGCTCCTGGATCACGACCAGGTCGCCGTTGTTGATCCCGGCGTTGATCATCGAATCGCCCCGCACCTCGAGCGCGTAGTGCCGGCCCTGGTGCGCGAGCATCGCGGCCGGAACCGCGACGTTGCGCGACACCTGCTGGATCGCCTCGATCGGCGTGCCGGCGGCGATCCGGCCCATGACCGGCAGTTCGAAGAAGGCCGCGGCCGTAGGCGTCGCGACCGGCGCCTCCGCCTCCCGGGCGGAGGGAAGCGCCGCGCCCGCGCTCTCGAAACTGTCGGGCAGGCGCAGGATCTCGATCGCGCGGGCCCGGTGGGCGAGTCGGCGGATGAAGCCGCGCTCCTCGAGCGCGGTGATCAGCCGGTGGATCCCGGATTTCGAGCGGAGGTCGAGCGCCTCCTTCATCTCGTCGAAGGAGGGGGGGACGCCGTCCCGGCGCAGGCGATCGTGGATGAAGTGCAGCAGATCATATTGCTTGCGCGTCAGCATCGCCCGTTCCCTCTTACCCGCATTCGGCTAGTGTTCTAGAAACGTTCATGTTTTGTGTCAAGGAATATTCTCAAATTGCAACTCTGGGTTGTTCAGATCCAGAGGAATTCGACCCGGTCCCCGCTTGCCCGGGCCGGGTCGTGGGGCGGGCGGACCAGGAGCGCGTTGGCCCGCGACAGCACCGAGAGCAGCGAGGAATCCTGCCGCCCGAAGGCCTCGATCCGCCAGCCGCCCGGCTCCGGCTCGGCGCGCGACATCATGTAATGCGCCCGGGGGCCGTTCGGCTCCAGCGCCGCCTCGAGCCTGGCGGGAAACCGCAGGGCCGCCTCCTCGGGCAGGCCGAGCATGCGCCGGACCGCGGGCAGGACGAAGAGCAGGCCGCAGACCATCGCCGAGACCGGATTGCCAGGCAGGCCGATCATCGGTGTCGTCCCGAGCCGGCCCGCCATCAACGGTTTTCCGGGCCGCATCGCGATCTTGTAGAAGGAGAGGTCGAGCCCGCGGCCGAGCGCGGTGGCGCGCACGAGGTCGTGCTCGCCGACCGAGGCGCCGCCGAGCGTCACCACGAGATCGGCGCCGGCGGCGAGGTCGAAGGCGGCCGTCAGGCTCTCCGGCGTGTCGCGCGCGATCGGGAGCATCCGCGCCTCGGCCCCCGCCGCTTCGAGCATCGCCTTCAGACCGAAGTTGTTGGAGCAGAGGATCTGGTCCGGCCCCGGCGTCTCGCCCGGCATCGCGAGTTCGTCGCCGGTCGCGATCAGCGCGACGACCGGCCGGCGCCGGAGCACCGGGCGGGCGATGTTCATCGCCGCGAGCAGCGCGAGATCGGCGGGGGCGAGCCGGCGCGGCGCCGCGATCCGGTCGCCGGGCATGAAGTCGCCGCCGGCGGGGCGGATGTTGGTGCCCCCCGGCGCGGCCTCGTCGAGCGTGACGGAATCCTCGACGCGGGTCGTGTTCTCCTGGATCACCACCCGGTCGGCGCCATCGGGAACCGGCGCGCCGGTGAAGATCCGGACAGCGGTGCCGGGGCGGACCGCGCCCTCGAACCGCGCGCCGGCGGCCGAGGCGCCGATCACCGCGAGCCGGTTGCCCGCGCGGTGGTCCTCCTCGCGGATCGCGTAGCCGTCCATCGCGGAGGCGTCGAAGGGCGGCTGCGGACGCGTCGCCACCGCGTCCTCGGCGAGCACGCGGCCGCCGGCCGCGGCGAGTGGCACGGATTCGGTCCCGACCGGGGAGAAGAGGGCGAGGAGGCGGGCGCGCGCCTCCTCGACGCTGAGAAGCCCGCTCATGGCGCCTCGAACCGTCCGGAGGTGCCGCCCTCCTTCATCACGACGCGGATCTCGCCGATCACCATGCCGCGGTCCACCGCCTTCAGCATGTCGTAGACGGTGAGCGCGGCGACCGAGACGGCGGTCAGCGCCTCCATCTCGACGCCGGTCGGACCCGTCGTCTTCACCCGCGCCTCGATCACCACGCGGTTCGCCTCGGGCTCGGGCGTGAGGTCGACGGCGACGCGGGAGAGGGCGAGCGGGTGGCAGAGCGGGATCAGCTCCGCGGTGCGCTTCGCGGCCATGATGCCGGCGAGCCGCGCCACGCCCGCGACATCGCCCTTCCTCGCCGTGCCGGCCATGAACAGCGCGAGCGTCGCGGGGGCCATCGCGATCGCGCCGCGTGCCACCGCCTCGCGCGCGGTCGCGGGCTTCTCCGAGACGTCGACCATCGCGGCCGCGCCGGTCGCGTCGAAATGGGTGAGGCCGGACATCAGCCCGCTTCCGGCGTCCAGGGGTTGCGCAGCAGCGCGCGCGTCGCGCCCTCGACGTTCTCCTCGCGCATCAGCGTCTCCCCGACGAGGAAGCAGCGCACGCCGTAGCTCGCGAGCTTCGCGAGGTCCCGCCGCGTCGCGATCCCGGATTCCGAGATGATGAGCCGGTCCGGCGCCACGTCGCGCGCGAGGCGGCGGGTCACGTCGAGATCGGTGACGAAGGTCCTGAGGTCGCGGTTGTTGATGCCGACGAGGTTCGAGCGCAGCATCTTCGCGCGCGCCAGTTCCTCCTCGTCATGCGTCTCGATCAGCACGTCCATGCCCCATTCGATCGCCTTGGCCTCCAGCGCGGCGGCCTCGGCGTCGGTGACGGCGGCGAGGATGATCAGGACGCAATCGGCGCCGAGCGCGCGCGATTCCACCACCTGCCAGGGGTCGAACAGGAAGTCCTTGCGCAGCACCGGCAGGCTGGTCGCATTGCGCGCCATCGCGAGGAAGCCGTCGTCGCCCTGGAAGCTCGGCCCGTCGGTCAGGACCGAGAGGCAGGCGGCGCCGCCGGCCTCGTAGGCGCGGGCGAGGGCCGCGGGGTCGAAATCCTCGCGGATCACGCCCTTCGACGGGCTCGCCTTCTTGATCTCGGCGATGAGCCCGTAGCCGCCGGCCATCGCCGCGCGCCCCAGCGCCTCGCCGAAGGGGCGCACCGGCCCCGCCGCGCGGGCGAGCGTCTCGATCTCGGCGAGGGAGCGGGCGGCCTTGCGCTCGGCCACGTCGGCGAGCTTGTAGGCCTTGATCTCGTCGAGAATGGTCATCGTCCCCGTCCTTCCTGGGCGCCCTCGGCCGCGAGCCGGGTCAGCGTCGCGAGCCGTTCCGCCTTTTCGCGCGCCGCGCCCGAATCGATGCTGGCGCGCGCGACCTCGACCCCCTCGGCGAGATCGGCCGCGCGTTCCGCGACGACGAGCGCGGCCGCGGCGTTGAAGAGCACCGCGTCGCGATAGGCCGAGGCCGCGCCGTCGAGCAGGTCGCGCAGCGCGGTGGCGTTCTGGGCCGGCGTGCCGCCCCGGATCGCCTCGAACGGATAGCTCGGCAGCCCCGCGTCGGCCGGGGTGACGTCGAACTCGGCGATCTCGCCGTCGCGGAGCTCGGCCACGTGGGTCACGCCCGCGATCGAGAGCTCGTCGGTGCCGTCGCCGCCGTGGACGAGCCAGGCCCGGTCGGAGCCGAGCGCGCGCAGCGTCTCGGCCATCGGCCGGATCACCGCGCGGGAATAGGCGCCGGTCAGCTGGCGCCGCACGGCGGCGGGATTGGTGAGCGGCCCGAGGATGTTGAAGATCGTGCGCGTGCCGAGCTCGATGCGCGCCGGCATCACGTGGCGCATCGCCGGGTGGTGCATCGGCGCCATCATGAAGCCGATGCCGACGGTCGCGAGCGCCTGCTCGACCACCTCGGGGCCGGACATCACCTGGATCCCGAGCTCGCCCAGCACGTCGGCCGAGCCCGATTTCGACGAGAGGTTGCGGTTGCCGTGCTTGGCGACCGGCACGCCCGCCCCCGCGACGACGAAGGCGGCCGCCGTCGAGATGTTGAGCGTGCCCTTGCCGTCGCCGCCGGTGCCGACGATGTCGATCGCCCCCTCGGGCGCGTGGACGCGGACGCATTTCGCCCGCATCACCGCCGCCGCGGCCGCGTATTCGGTGACCGTCTCGCCCCGGGTGCGCAGCGTCATCAGGAAGCCGCCGGTCTGCGCCGGCGTCGCCTCGCCCTCCATGATCGTCTGGAAGGCGGCCTCGGCCTGTTCGCGCGACAGCGGGCCCTCGACCGCCTTCGCGATCAAGGCTTTCAGACGGTCGCTCATGCCGGCACGCGCGCGAGCTCGAGGAAGTTCCCGAGCAGCGCGTGGCCGTGTTCCGAGGCGATCGATTCGGGATGGAACTGGACGCCGTGGATCGGCAGATCGCGATGCTGGAGACCCATGATGGTCCCGTCGGCCAGTTCCGCCGTGACCTCGAGCACGTCCGGCAGGCTCGCGCGCTCGACGATCAGGCTGTGGTAGCGCGTGGCGTGGAAGGGCGAGGGCAGGCCCCGGAAGACGCCCTGGCCGGAATGGGTGATCGTGCCGAGCTTGCCGTGCACGATCTCGCCCGCGCGCACCACCTTGCCGCCGAAGGCCTGGCCGATCGCCTGGTGCCCGAGGCAGACCCCGATGAGCGGCGTCCGCGTCTCGGCGGCGGCGGCGATCAGCGCGAGGCAGACGCCGGCCTGATCCGGATCGCAGGGCCCGGGCGAGAGCAGGATAGAGGAGGGACGCATCGCCATCGCCTCCTGCGCGTCGATCTCGTCGTTGCGGCGCACGACGATCTCGGCCCCGAGCTGGCCGAGGTAATGGTAGAGATTGTAGGTGAAGCTGTCGTAATTGTCGATCAGCAGCAGCATTTGGCGGACTTTCCAAGGCTTTTCGGCTGGCACGGGCGCTCGCGCGCGCTATACATGGCCCCGCCGGTCAGATGGGGTCAAGGGCCAGCGGGAAAGGAACGGGGATTTGCGGGTCCGGAGGCGCCGTCGGGGAGACGGATTCTGGAAGGGAGTGGCGCTCGGCCTCGCCGCGGCGCTGGTCGCGGTGCTCGCGCTGGCCTGGATCTTCCCGCCGATCCGCTATTTCGCCCCCGCCGTTCCGGGCGACACGGAGCGCGCGCCCGAGGCGCCGAAACGCCCGGCGCTGGTGCCGGGCGGCCCGGTCATCAGCGGGGACGCGGCCCGGCCGATCCTTCCGCGCCTCGGCCCGCCGCCGGCGCCCGAGGCGGCGCGTCCCGCCCCGCCGGTCCGCGACGCGGCCGGGAACACTCCCTCGCTCGTCCCGCTCCCGCCGCCGCCCGACTGAGGCGGGCGGCGCCGGGGTGGTCCCGCGAAACGCGGAACCCGCCGGTGTCAGACGATGTCGGTATTGTCCGCGAAGACGAAGTTGTAGGTATGGAGCCTGTGGCCGGCGTAGTCGTCGAGGATCACGGCGCCGTCCTCGAGATGGATCGTCTGGTTGCCGTGGCGCTCGGTCACATGGTCCCTGACGTCGGCGAGCGACTGGAACTCCGAATAGGCGGAGAGGTCGATCGTCTCGTTCCAGCGGAAATCCGCGACGTGATCGTAGCCGCCGCCCTTGAAGACGAAGGTGTCGCGGCCCGCGTCGCCGAAGAGCAGGTCGCTTCCCGTGCCGCCGTCGAGCGTGTCGCCATGCCGGCCGCCACGCAGCGTATCCATCGCGGCGCCGCCCCAGAGCATGTCGTGCCCGCCGTCGCCGAAGAGCGCGTCCCGGCCGTCGCCGCCGTAGAGATCGTCCGAGACCGCCCCGCCGGACAGCGTGTCGCGGCCGTTGAAACCGATGATCAGGTCGGCGCCGTCGGTGCCGTTCAGCGTGTCGGACGCCGATGTGCCGCCGATCCGCTCCGCCGCGACGAAGGCGTCGTGGTAGAGGCGGTTGATCCCGGTGGTGCGCGCGATGATGTCCGCGAGGCTCGTGTCCTGGATCTGGCGGATCAGCTCGGGATGGTCGGCGAAGCGTTCCTGGTACCAGAACCGGTCGCCGTCGCGCGTGTTCTCGAATTGCGTGACCGTCAGGATCGTCGCGGTCTCGCCGAGCATGGAGCCTTTGGCCTCCTTCTCGAGCAGGACGCCGACGATCGAATCGAGTTCGCCGATGCTGGAGCCGTAGACCGAGCGCAGCGCCGAGAGCGTCGCGGCGTCGACGTCGTTGGCACGGGCGAAGGCGCCGAGGCTCGAATAGGTCGAGAGGCCGAGCCCCGCGCGCAGCGCGTTGTAGTCGCCGACGCCATGATCGTCGCCGCGCGCGATGTCGACGGCGGCGAGGTCGAAGCCGAGGCCGAAGAGCTCGTTGCGGACGCCGTCGCTGACCTTGCCGTCGATCTCCTGCGCCGCCTGCGCGAGTTCGCCGCGCACCCAGAGGTCGAGATCGGCGCGGGAGGTGATGCCGTTGCCGGCGAGGAAGGACTGGGTGAAGTTGTCGCCGAGCCCGACGGTCGTGCCCGACCCGTCCTCGGCGAGTTTCGCATCCGAGGCGCTGGCCTGGTCATGGCCGAAGCGGAAGGCCACCGTCGACCATTCGTTGATGATCCTCGGATCGACCCTGGCGTCGAAACCCGAATAGGCGCTGAGCGCGTGCTTGCCAACCAGTTTCGCCAGGTACTCGTCGTAGACGACGTGCTGGAAATCCGCCTCGTTGAGCGCGCGGGCGGTCTGGTAGACCTTCTCGGTGCTCCAGCCGGGATAGAGCTTCTCGAGCTGGTCGACGTGCCAGTTGTGGTTGCGCAGGAAGATCGTCTGGTCGGCGAGCAGCTGCGCCTGCTGGTTCATCCGCGCGTCGCCGCCGACGGTGCCGACCGGGCCACCGCCGAAATCGACCGCGCCGAGCGTGCCCGCCGCCGCCTCGGCCGCGGTGATCCCGTGCGCCGCGGCCAGATCGTCCGCGTGGGGCAGCAGGCCGCCGGAGCCCGTGAGGAGCTTCGCCGAATCCGGATCGCGCAGCAGCGCGTTGATCTCGTCGGACGGCCCGTAGACCTGGGAGAGGTCCATGAAGGCGGTCTGGCTGTCGATCTGCTCGCGCACATTCGCGTTGAGCGGAGCCTCGTCGGACATCACGAAGGCGTCGCGCGAGAAGGTACCGCCGAAGACATGCGGGTCGAGGCTGGCGACCCGCTCGTCCGAACCGCTCTGCGAGCCGGCGATGTCATGGGTGATGAACTGGCCGAAGAACTGGAAGAGCTCGTTCACACCCTCGTGCGCGGGCCGGTCCTGCGAGGTCGCGAGCACCCGGTCGCTGATCGCGCGGGGGTCGTTCGCGCCGCCCTCCGCGTCGGGCCGGTCCCAGACCGATCCGTCACTGGCGCCGTAGCTGTTCGGGGTGACCCGGACGTAATGATCGAACCGCGCGCCGCCCTGGCTGTTGTTGCCGGATCCGTCGTTTTCCCGCGCGGTGACGGAGAGAGACGAGAAACCGACCCTCGACTTCGTGGCCATACGTAAGAGACCTCGCAAACTGGTTACGCGCGCACCAATCCCGCTCCCCACGATGGAGAGTTTCGCCTGCTCGCCTGCCTGACAGGTGGAGCACCCCGCAGCGAAACGCCGCGTTGATTCCGCACCCCCGCCGAGTTCCGTAGCATTACCCGCGAATTGTCTCAATCACTCCGTTGACGGCGTGGTCGAGAGGTGGCGCGTCCAGGGCCGGGAGCCAAGGAACCCCCACGAGCCTGGACGCGCCGGCGTCAGAGCAGGATGTCGGAAGCGTCGAGCGTGCCGCGGACACCGATCTCCAGGTCGTAGCGGCTGTCCCCGTCCACGTCGGCGCGCAGCAGCCTCAGTCCGTCCTCGCGGACGAAGTAGAGTTCGCCGGTGTCGCCCGTCTCCGCCTCGCCGATAAACGTGAACCGCTGGTTGCCGCGGACGTCCTCGTTCGCATCGATGTCGCTCAGCCTGATCCTGTCGGCGTGGTGGCGGAAGTCCGCGATCAGGTCATAGTCGCCCCGGTTGGACTGGCTGACCGTCTCGAAGACGTAGGTGTCGCGCCCGCCCTCGCCCTCCAGCAGGTCCGCGCCGCCCCCGCCGATGAGCCGGTCGCTGCCGGAGCCGCCGATCAGCGTGTCGTCGCCCGCGTTGCCCAGAAGGCGGTCCGCGCCGAAGAGGCCGCGGAGCTCGTCGTCGCCGCGGCCGCCGATGAGCTCGTTGTCGACGCTGTTGCCGCGGATCACGTCGTCGAACCGGGTTCCCTCGGCGATGTCGATGGAGGTCGAGGTCGCGACGGTCGCGGCGTCCCGGATCGCCGCCACGACGTCGCTCGATTCGTCGTTGATCGAGACCACGCCGCCAAAGCCGAGCCGGTCCACCAGGTCCCCGTAGGTGCTCTGGAGGCCCTCCGTCACCGCGAAGACCGGCAGGATGCCGGCGGAGGCCAGCGCATCGCGAACCTGGTTCACGCTCGGGTAATCCTCCGCCGATCCCGGCGGATCGCCCTCCACCACGCCGTCGCCGTCGTTCGCGGGCAGGTCCGGCGCGTCGCCGGCCTCGTGATACTGGTCGTCGGTGAAGAGCACGACGAGGCGCAGCGTGTCGGAGCGGAAGCCGACCTCGTCGTCGGCGTGCCGGGCGATCTGGAGCAGGACTTCGAGCTGGCTTTCGGGAAGGTCGCCGCCATTGCCGATCGTCATCGCGGCGTAGGCGTCGGTGAGCGCCGAGGCCGACGTCGTCACGTCCTGATAGACCTTGTAGACGTAGTCCGTGGAGCCGCCGAACACGCCGTAGGGCTTGTCGATGAACGCCACGGCGCCGAAGGCGCTGTCGGAATTCACGTCGCGGACGCTGTCGACGATCTCGGGCACCAGCGCGCGCACATTGGCGATGTCCGTGCCGAAGGAGCCGGAGAGATCCTGGGCGAAGACGAGATCGATCGGCAGCGCGCTGCTGCCCGTCCTGGCGATGCGCAGCGTGTAGTCTTCCGCGATCGACGCCTCGCCGATGCCGAGGTCGATCCGCGCCGCCGCGCCGGCGCCCGACGCGTCGAGCTTGTCGCGCAGGCCCACCGCGTCCTCGATCACGCCGCCGCCCGTGCTTCGCCCGAGAACGTAGGTGTCGTCGCCGGCGCCGCCGATCAGCCTCTGGTTCGTGCCGGATCCCGCGTTCAGGACGTCGTCACCGGTTCCGCCGATCAGCGTGTCCGCGCCATCGCCGCCGATCAGCGTGTCGTCGCCCTCGCCCCCGGACAGTGCGTTGTCGCCTCTCGATCCCCTGAGGACGTCGTCCCTCGTCCCGCCGCTCACGTTCTCGATGCTCCGGAAATGGTCGGTGCCGGCGCCCCGGTTCGTCTGCACTTCCTTCCCCAGGTCGATGCGCAGCCGGACGGAGCGGCCCGAGTAGTCGGCCCAGTCCGAACCGGCGCCGCCGCTCAGCCAGTCGTCGTGCGAGCCGCCGGAAAGGGTATCGTTGCCGCGCCCGCCGATCAGGGTGTCGTCGCCCTGCTCGCCGATCAGCAGGTTGCCGCGGCCGTCGCCGCTGATCCTGTCGTCGCCCTGGCCACCCCGGACCGCCTCGATCGAGATGAGACGGTCATCGCCCGCCGCGCCCGAGGCCCCGCCCGAGAGCGACACGTCCAGCGCGCCCTCGTGCGCGGAATAATCGGCGAGATCGAAGCCTCCGCCGCCTGAAAGAGTGTCGTCGCCAAGTCCGCCGATCAGCGTGTCATCGCCCGCGCCGCCTGACAGGACGTTGTCGTCCTCCGCCCCCGCGAGCCGGTCGTCGCCGCCGCCGCCGCGCGCGTTCTCGATCCCGCTGAGGCGGTCCCGGCCCATGCCGGTCCATTGCCCGTCGCCGCGAGCGAGATTGACACGGACGTCGAGGGTCGCGTCGGAATAGTCGGCGGTATCGGTCCCCGCGCCGCCGGCCATGCGATCGTCGCCGAGTCCGCCGCGCAGGGTCTCGTCGCCGTCGCTGCCGGTCAGGGTGTCGTCGCCCGAACTGCCTTCGACGCCCTCGATGCTCAGCAGCGTGTCGGTCTCGAAGGCGGAGATCTCCTGTGTTTCCTCGCCAAGGTTGATATGCACGCCTTCCGTGGAGCCGAAGGCGGGGATGAAGGTGGCGTAGCTGACGAAGTCGTCGCCCGGACCGCCCGCGATCGTGTCCGACCCGTCGCCGCCCAGCAGCGTGTCGTCGCCGGTGGAGCCTGTGAGGGAGTCGTCGCCCCCGCCGCCGTCGATCCGGTTGTCACGCCCGTCACCCGAAAGCGTGTCCGCGTAGGCGGTTCCGATCACATGCTCGAAGCCGAGGAGTTCCACCGTGCCGGAACTCGTGACCACGGAAGCATCGCCGATCCGGTAGGTCACGCCTGGAAAGAGGTTCTCGAAGGAGACCGTGTCCTGCCCGGAACCACCGCTCAGCAGCGCCGAATCCGCGCGGGCGAGCAGCGTGTCGTCGCCGTTCCCGCCGAAAAGCTCGTCCGCGCCGCCCAGTCCGTCAAGCCGGTCATCGCCGTTGCCGCCGCGCAGCGTATCGGCGCCGGAAAAGACGCCGCTCAGCGTGTCATCGCCGTTGCCGCCACTCAGCAGGTTGTCTCCGGAATAGCCGGCGTCGAGGCTGTCGTCGCCATCGCCGCCGTCGAGCGTGTCGCTATCGTAGGAGCCGTTCAGCGTGTCATCGCCGTCGCCTCCGCTCAGCGTATCCTCTCCGAAACCGCCGTCGAGCGAGTCCCTTCCGCCCTCGCCGTTGAGCACGTCATCGCCCGAGTCGCCGACCAGCGTGTCGTTGCCGGCTCGTCCGTTGAGCGTGTCGTCCGTTGCCTCTCCTGACAGGTAGTCATTGGCGTCGGTGCCTGTACGGGTGACCATTCCAGGGATTCCTTCTCGAAATAGGCAGATACTTGAAAATGGGGTGCGGCAATCCTATCACGGCACCGTGATCCTCGCCAGCGTCACAACCGCCCCAACCGACGTGCCACCGGGCCCTCCGGCGCGCCCTCCCGCCTCCGCTTGCCAATCCCCGGCCCCGCGGCTAGTGTCCGCGCGCAATTCGAGCGGGGGGTCGGGCCAGGGGCCGGGCCGCGCGCGCAAGACGAGGAACGACCGATGTTTGCAACGCCCGCTTTCGCCCAGGCGGCCGCCTCCGGGGGAGGCGCCGCCGGCCTGATCCAGTTCGCCCCGATCGTCCTGATCTTCGTGATCATGTATTTCCTGATGATCCGGCCGCAGCAGAAGAAGGTGAGGGAGCACAAGGCGATGATCGACGCGCTGCGCCGCGGCGATCAGGTGGTGACCGCCGGCGGGCTGATCGGCAAGGTCGTCAAGGTCGGCGATACCGAGCTCGAGGTGGAACTGGCGCCGAGCGTGAAGGTGCGCGTCGTGCGCTCGACCGTCACCCAGGTGCTGAGCAAGACCGTGCCCGCCGAGGCGTGACACCCCGCGCCTCCGGCCGGTCCGGAGGCGATCCCAGGGATGGACCCGAATGCTGCAATTTCCGCTCTGGAAGCGCCTGATCATCATCGCGATCTGCGTGATCGGGATCGTGATCGCGCTGCCCAACCTGTTCTATTCCCGCGTGGAGACCTCGAACGACGCCGTGACCGCGATGGAGCGCGGCGCGGCGGAGACGCCCGAGCTCGCCGCGCAACGCGCGGAATGGCCGCGGTGGATGCCGCGTGAGCTCGTCAACCTCGGCCTCGATCTCCGGGGCGGGGCGCATGTGCTGGTCGAGGTCCATACCTCCGACGTGCATGCCGAGCGGCTGGAGGGGCTCTGGCCCGACCTGCGCGACCGGCTGCGCGGCCTGCGCGACCAGGTCGGGACCGCGCGCCGGATGACGGGTACGCCGGACGAGCTCCGGATCCGGATCTCGAACCCGGCCGGAATGGACGCGGCGCTCCAGGCGGTGCGGGACGCGGCGCAGCCGGTCTTCTCGCTCACGAGCGCGGGCAGCCGGGAATTCGAGGCGCGCGCCGACGGCGACATGATCGTCGTCACGCTGAGCGACGCCGAGAAGGCCGCGGTCGACGACCGCACGATGCAGCAGAGCCTCGAGATCATCCGCCGCCGCGTCGACGAGACCGGCACGCGCGAACCCTCGATCCAGCGCCAGGGCGCGGACCGGATCCTCGTGCAGGTGCCGGGCATCGGCTCGGCAGACGAACTGCTGCGCATCATCGGCAAGACGGCGCGGCTCTCCTTCCATCCGGTGGTGAGCCAGACCACGGATCCGAAGGCCGATCCGGGTCTCGACAACCTGCTCCTGCCGATGATGGACCAGCAGGGGCTCTATTACATCGTCGAGCGGCGGGCGGTGGTGACGGGCGAGCAGCTCGTCGACAGCCAGCCCTCCTACGACCAGAACGGCATGCCCTCGGTCTCCTTCCGCTTCAACCCGGCCGGCGGGCGGGCCTTCGGCGACTATACCGCCGCCAATATCGGCAAGCCCTTCGCCATCGTGCTCGACAACCAGGTGATCTCGGCCCCGACGATCCAGAGCCACATCGCCGGCGGCTCGGGCATCATCACCGGCAACTTCACCGTCGAGGAGGCGCAGCGCCTCGCCGTGCTCCTGCGCGCGGGCGCGCTGCCCGCCGAGATCAGCGTGCTGGAGCAGCGGACCGTCGGGCCGGAGCTCGGCCAGGATTCGATCAACGCGGGCATGCTCGCGGGCGTCATCGCGCTCGGCGCGGTCGCGGTCTACATGATCGTGACCTACGGGCTCTTCGGCCTCTTCGCCAACGTGGCGCTGGTGCTCAACATCGTACTGATCTTCGCGCTCATGGCGATCATCGGCGCGACGCTGACGATGCCCGGCATCGCCGGCATCGTGCTCACCATCGGCATGGCGGTCGATGCGAACGTGCTGATCTTCGAGCGTATCCGCGAGGAGATGCGCACGGCGCGCGGCCCGGCGCGGGCGATCAACCTCGGTTTCGAACGCGCCTTCGCCACGATCATGGACGCCAACATCACCACGCTGATCGTCGCGGCCATCCTCTATGTCATGGGCTCCGGTCCGGTCCGGGGCTTCGCCGTCACGCTCGGCCTCGGCATCCTCTGTTCGATCTTCACCGCCGTCTGGGTGACGCACATGCTCGTCGCCGGCTGGTTCGACTGGCGCCGGCCGAAAACCGTGACGGTCTGAGGAGCTTCCCGCGATGCGTTTCCGTCTCGTTCCCGATACCACCAACATCGACTTCTTCCGCTACATGCGGTTCTGGCTCGCCGTTTCCATCATCGGCGTGATCGGCTCCTTCGTCTCGCTTGCGATCTTCGGGCTCAACTACGGCGTCGACTTCCGGGGCGGCACGCTGATCATGGCGGCGACGCCCGAGGCGCATGAGGTGGGCGAGTTCCGGACGCTGCTGACCGGGCTCGACGTCGGCGAGGTCGGGGTGACCACCGCCT
The DNA here is from genome assembly GCF_006385685.1 of Amaricoccus solimangrovi. GTDB lineage: Bacteria > Pseudomonadota > Alphaproteobacteria > Rhodobacterales > Rhodobacteraceae > Amaricoccus > Amaricoccus solimangrovi. The sequence continues at coordinate 331,989 of NZ_VFRP01000001.1, forward strand.
CCGACGCGACCGGGGCGGGGCGCCATGTCGTGCTGATGCGCCTCGGCGTGACGGGAGAGGACGCGACGAACCAGCGCGCGGCGATCGCGACGGTTCAGGGCGCGCTCGACAAGGCCTTTCCGGGCATCACCTACCTGCAGGTCGACAGCGTCGGCGCGAAGGTGTCGGAGGAACTGGTGCGCGACGGGGTGATCGCCGTCCTGCTCTCGGTCGTGGGCATCATGATCTACGTGTGGCTCCGGTTCGAATGGCAGTTCGGCCTCGGCGCCGCCGCCTCGCTGCTGCACGACGCGATCGTGGTGGTCGGCCTGTTCAGCGTGTTCCAGCTCGAGTTCAACCTCACGATCGTCGCCGCGGTGCTGACCGTGCTCGGCTATTCGATCAACGACACGGTCGTGGTTTTCGACCGGGTGCGCGAGGTTCTGCGCAAATACAAGAAGATGCCGCTCCGCGACGTGCTGAACCTCGCCCTGAACGAGACGCTGAGCCGGACGGTCATGACGGTGCTGACCACGCTGCTGGCGCTGATCGCGATCCTGCTCTTCGGCGGGCAGACGGTGCGCGGCTTCGCGATCGCGGTGATCTTCGGCATCCTGATCGGCACCTATTCCTCGATCTACGTCGCCTCCGCCGTCGTGCTCCGGCTCGGCGTCCGGCGCGACTGGGGCGCGCAGAAGGCCGAGGCGGATGCGAAGCGCGACGCGCGGGCCTGAGGCGGGCATGCGCGTCACCGAGGTCCATTATCCGGGCGGCCCGCCGGTCGAGGGCTACGGCCCCGGCTTCTTCCGCGTCGCGGGCGCGGTCCACGAGGGCGCGCTCCTGCTCCTGCCCGACGCGATGGCGGGCTGGGGCGGGTTCGGCGATCTCGCGCCGATCCTGGAACGGAGCGATGCGATCGACGTTCTGCTGATGGGGATGGGGGCGGAGATCCGCGCCCTGCCCGGGGACGTGCGCGCGGCGCTGGAAGGAGCGGGGATCGGTGTCGAGATCATGGCCACCCCGCCGGCCTGCCGGACCTACAACGTCCTGCTCGGCGAGGGCCGCCGCGTCGCCGCCGCGCTGCTGCCGGTGTGAGGCCGCGTCCCGCCGTCCTGGGATGCCAGAAACTTCCCGTCGAGCCTTCCCCCCGACTTCCCGCCGGACTAGAACCGGAGCGGGCGAACTCTGACTGAAAGAAAGGGTACTCAAATGGCCTTCGAACTTCCCGATCTCCCCTATGCTCACGACGCGCTCGCCGGCGCGGGCATGTCGAAGGAGACGCTCGAATTCCACCACGACATCCACCACAAGGCCTATGTCGACAACGGCAACAAGCTGATCGCCGGCACCGAGTGGGAGGGCAAGTCGGTCGAGGAGATCGTCAAGGGCACCTATCAGGCCGGCGCGGTCGCCCAGTCGGGCATCTTCAACAACGCCTCCCAGCACTGGAACCACACCGAGTTCTGGCAGATGATGAGCCCGAATTCCGGCGCGATGCCGGGCGCGCTCGAGAAGGCGCTGACCGAGGCCTTCGGCTCGGTCGACAAGTTCAAGGAGGAATTCGGCGCGGCCGGCGCGGGCCAGTTCGGCTCCGGCTGGGCCTGGCTCGTGAAGGACGGGGACGGCGCGCTCAAGGTCACCAAGACCGAGAACGGCGTGAACCCGCTCTGCTTCGGCCAGACCGCGCTCCTCGGCTGCGACGTGTGGGAGCATTCCTACTACATCGACTTCCGCAACAAGCGCCCGGCCTATCTCACCAACTTCCTCGACAAGCTGGTGAACTGGGAATACGTCGCCTCCAAGCTCTGAGGCTCCCGGACTCCCGCCCCCTCGGCGGGAGTCCACCCGCGGCGCTTCGCCTCGCGCGGGTGGGCTTCTGTCCCTCCGGGGGGTGTGATAGGAGCGACTCTCCCCGGGGTGGGGTGATCGCGTGGGGACATCGATGATCAAGGCGGTTTGTCTGGGCTTGGCGCTGGCTTCCTGCGCCGGAATGGGACTGGCTCAGGACGAGGCCGCCGATACGCCTGCGACGACGGGGCCGGTCAGCGTCGTCTCGGGCACGGCGAACCGCCTCTCCGACCGGCTGAGCCTCGAGACCTACCTCGGCTACCTGAGCGGCGAATCGAATGAATACGTCTACAATAACGGCGCGCGGACCAGCCGGCTGACCTGGACGATCGAGGATGCGATGATCGTCGGCAGCCGGGTCAATTTCGCCGCGACGAACTGGCTCAGCCTCGGCCTCGGCGGCTGGGCGAGCCTCGCCTCCGACAACACGATGGACGACTACGACTGGCTGCGGGACGACATCGACTCCTGGAGCGACTGGTCGCACCATCCGGACACCGACCTGGAACGCGCCTTCGAATTCGACCTTTCGGCCCAGGCACGGGTGCTCGAGTGGCGCGGGATCTGGTTCGACGGGCTGGCCGGCTATCAGGTCCGCAACTACAAATGGCGCGCCTCGGGCGGGCACTACGTCTATTCCGACTATGACTTCCGCGATTCCGAGGGCAATTTTAGCGGGCCGCAGGTGGACTACCAGCAGTGGTGGCGCACGCCCTATCTCGGCGTCGCGGCCGGCTACGCGCTGCCCGGGCTCCGGCTCAGCGGGCGGGTGATCGCGAGCCCCTTCGCCCAAGTCTCCGACAAGGACGTGCATATCGAGAACGGGCAGAGCTTCACCGGCGATTTCGGGAACACGCAGATGGCGGCGGTGACGCTGCGCGCCGAGCACGACCTGACGCCGAGCTGGACGCTGAGCGGCGAGGCCAACTACCAGCGGTTCTGGGAGGCGCGCGGCGACATGACGGTCAACTACCTCAATCTCGACGGCTGGAACAGCGAACTGAGCGACGCCGCCGGGGCGAGCAACGATGCGATGATCCTGTCGCTGGGGCTCAACTACCGCTTCTGATCCTCCCGCGGTCGTGACGCCGGTCGCGGGCGACGCGGCCCTCCGGTTGTGCTAGGGTCGACTCACGCGGGCGGCGGCTCGCGGGGAGATCACAAGCGGTCCGCCGCCCATAACCCTAGAAGAAGGGGGAGGGTAGGTTCATGACAACGACCATCGGCAACCCGCTGTCCTGGAGCGTGGATACCGCGCGGGCGGCGGGGCATCACATCGGCGCGGTCGCCGACCGCGTCGCCAGTCACGACCTGGAGGCGTCGCACGCGCCCCGGGTCAGGCGGATCGGCATCGAGGATCTGCGCGCGGCGCTGCGCGAGGGGGTGGAGGATTTCGCGGCCTGCCGCTCCGACGTGATCTTCCTCTGCCTGCTCTATCCGCTGATCGGCATCGCGATGATCACCGCGGCGCTCAACGGCAACATGACGCCGCTGATCTTCCCCGCGATCGCGGGCTTCGCGCTGATCGGGCCGGTCGCGGGCGTCGGCCTCTACGAGATGAGCCGCCGCCGCGAGATGGGCGAGACGCCGAACTGGGGCGACGCCTTCGGCGTGCTGCGCTCGCCCCGTTTCGGCGCGGTGCTGGTGCTCGGCCTGCTGCACTGCGCGATCTTCCTCGCCTGGATGATCACCGCCTTCTCGCTCCACAACGCGATCATGGGGCCGGCGCGCCCGGCCTCGCTCCTCGATTATCTCGGCACGGTTCTGAGCACCGGGGCGGGCTGGACGCTGATCGTCGTCGGCTGCGGCGTGGGCTTCGTCTACGCCGCGGTGGTGCTCGCGATCAGCGTGGTCTCCTTTCCGCTGCTGCTCGACAGGAACGTCGGCTTGCCCGTCGCCATCGCGACCTCGATCCGCGTCGCGCGCGAAAATCCCGCGACCGTCGCCGTCTGGGGGCTGATCGTCGCGGCGGGGCTCGCCATCGGCTCGATCCCGTTCTTCCTCGGGCTGATCGTGATCCTGCCGATCCTCGGCCACGCGACCTGGCACCTCTACCGCCGCGCGGTCGAGCCCGCGCCGCGCTGAGCGGGGCCCGCGCGCGGGTCTCAGAGATCCGCGCGCAGCGCCGCCATCAGTTCGGGCACCGTGGCATAGACGTCGAGCATCTCGAGAAAGGAGAGCTCGGCGAAGCCGTTCTCCACGAGATGCATGAGAAGCGTGATGAGCGGCGTCCAGTATCCCCTTGTATTGAGAAGATAGACCGGCTTCGCATGCAGGCCGAGCTGGCGCCAGGTCAGCACCTCGAACAGTTCGTCGAGGCTGCCGGGGCCGCCCGGCAGGGTCACGATCGCGTCGGCGTTCATGAACATGACCTTCTTGCGCTCGTGCATCGTCTCGGTGACGACGAAGGCGCCGAGATCGCGCTTGCCGACCTCGCGGCGCAGCAGGTGCTCGGGGATCACGCCGAAGGTGTCGCCGCCGGCGCGGATCGCCGCCCGGGCGACGGCGCCCATCAGGCCGATGTCGCCCGCGCCATAGACGAGGCGGTAGTTCTCCTCCGCCAGCGCGTGGCCGAGTTCGCCGGCCGCGGCGACGAAGGCCGGGTCGTTTCCTTCCCGCGAGCCGCAGAAGACACAGACGGATTTGCGCGCGCCCAGGGGCATCTGGAAATCTCCTCGGCTGGCGGAAGGACCTTTTGCGGCATGTGCCTTTTGTGACAGGCTCATTGGCTAGCAGGTCGCCGGCGCGACGGCCAGACCCGAGGGGGGACCGGTCCGCCGGTGCGAGGGCCGAGGAAAGGACAACCGAATGGACACGACCACCCCTGAGCCCCGACGCCCCGGGCGCGGCCGCGCCGCGCTCGCCATCGGCGCCTGTCTCGCGGTGGCGGTGGTGCTGGTCCAGCTCCTGACCCGCGGCCGGGAGGAACCCGCCGTGACGCCGCCCGCCGCGACGCCGCCGGCCGCGACGCGGGAGGTCGCGACGGGCAAGGTCGCGGCTCCGGCTGACCGGCCCGCGGAGACGGCGGGCGAGACGCCGAGCGTCGAGGTGATGCGCGTCTCGGCCAGCGGCTCCGGCGTGGTGGCGGGCCGGGCGCGGCCTGGCGCCAATGTCGCGGTGCTGGCCGGCGACCGCCCGCTCGCCGAGGTGAAGGCGGACGAGGCGGGCAGGTTCGTGGCGATGTTCGAGGCCGGCGCGTCGGCCGAGCCGCGCGCGCTGACCGTCGAGACGAGGGGGGCGGACGGGACCACCCACCGTTCCCAAGAGGTGCTGGTGATCCTGCCCGGCCACGAGCCCGCCCCGCCCGCCGGCTCGGAAACACCCGCCGGCGCGGCCGCCCCGGGGGCGGAACCGGCGGCGGAACCGGCGGCGGCGCCGGTCGCCGCGACCGCGCTCATCACGCCCGGGACGGCCGAGGTGACGCCCGTGGCCCGGCCCGCGAACCTCGCCGAGGGGCAGGTCGCCTTCGCGAGCATCTCCTATGGCGAGGCCGGCGCGGTCGCGCTCCAGGGTTTCGGCGACCCGGGGGCGGCGCTGCGCGCCTATGTCGACGGCGCGCTCGCGGTCGAGGGGCGGGTCGGTCCCGACGGCCGCTGGACGCTGACGGTGCCCGAGGCGGCGCCGGGCACCTACACCATCCGCGTCGACCAGCTCGACGCGACGGGCCGGGTGGTGAGCCGGACCGAGACGCCGTTCCGCCGCGACACCGGCGGCGGCGCGCCGCCCCGGCCGGGCGAGGTCTCGATCGTGGTCCAGCCGGGCAACAACCTCTGGACGCTGGCGCGGATCCATTACGGCACCGGCATGCGCTACACCCAGATCTTCGAGGCCAACCCGGAACTGATCGCCGATCCCGATCTCATCTATCCCGGCCAGGTCTTCCGCGTGCCGGAATCGGCCCGGTGACCGGCGCGGAGCGGCGCGGCGCCCGGGCCTTCGGGCTTGGCACCGCGCGGGGCGGGCGGTATATCCCGCGCCGGACCGATCGGAGAACGGCGTGAGCCAGAGTGATTCCTTCTTCAACGAGGTGGACGAGGAAGTCCGCCGCGACAGGTTGCGCCGCGGACTGGGCCGTTACGGCTGGCTGATCGGCCTCGTGATCCTCGGACTGGTCGGCGGCGCCGCCTTCGTGGAATGGCGCAAGCACGCCGAGCAGGTGGCGGCTGAGAAGGCCGGCGACGCGCTGCGCGCCGCCTCTCTCGAAAGCGATCCCGCGAAACGCGCCGAGGCGCTCGCCACCGTCGCGGGTGACGAGCCGCGCGCGGCCGCCGTGGCGCGCCTGGCCGAGGCGGGAAGCCAGATGGAGGCGGGCGACACCGGGGCCGCGGCCGCGACGCTCGCGAGCCTCGCGGAGCAGGGCGATACGCCGGAACTCTACCGCTCGCTCGCCGCGCTCTTGCGCGTCATGCTGCTCGGCGACGCGATGGACCCGGCCGAGCGGAACGCGACGCTGGAGACGCTGAGCGACGGCGAGTCGCCCTTCCAGGCGCTCGCGCTCGAGCAGCGCGCGCTCGGACGCCTCGCCGCCGGCGACCGGGAGGGCGCCTTCGCCGATCTCGGCACGATCCTGAAGCTGCCCCAGGCCCCCGAGCAGGTCTCGACCCGGGCGCGGCAGCTTCTCCAGGCCGCGGGCGGCGAGGCGCCGGCGGTTCCGGCCCTTCCGGCCACCCCGTCGGAAGGCTGAGCCGGAACAGGAATTCCCCCGATGCGTCTGAAGATCCCGCATGCCCGCCCGGTTCACCTCGCGCTCGCCGCGGCGCTGCTCGCCGGCTGTTCCGGCGAGGACATCCTGCCGGGCGACCGGATTCCGATCCGTCAGGTCGAGCAGCCGCTGAGCGAGACCGATCCCTCGGCGGTGCGCCCGGTCGCGATCCCGGCGGCGCGGATGAACGCGGACTGGACGCATCACAACGGCTCCGCCGCCGGGCGGCTCGTCAATCCCGCCTTCTCGACGGCGCCGAGCCCGCGCTGGTCGGTTCCGATCGGCGAGGGCGACGCGCGGCGCCGGCGCATCCTGACCGCGCCCGTCGTCGCGGGCGGCCTCGTCTACACGATGGACGCCGGCGGCGTGGTGAGCGCGCTGCGCCAGAGCGACGGCCAGCCGGTCTGGAGCCAGAGCGTCGTGACCCCGGGGCAGCAGGCCGACAACGGCCCGGGTGGCGGCTTCGCCTATGCCGACGGCGTGCTCTACCTGACCACCGGCTTCGGCCAGGTGATGGCGCTCGATCCCCGGACCGGCGGGCGGATCTGGACCCAGACCATGGAAGGCCCGGTCCGCGCCGCGCCGACCGTCTCGGGCGGGCAGGTCTTCGTCGTGGTGCGCGACGATACCGGCTACGCGCTCGACGCGACCACGGGCGAGACCAACTGGATCGTGCGCGGCGTCGGCGGAACCGGGCTTCTCGGGGGCGCGAGCGTCGCGACCGACGGCACGCTCGCGGTCTTCCCCTTCGCCTCGGGCGAGGTGCTCGGCATCGTCGCGCGCAACGGGCTGCAGGTCTGGGGCACCGCGGTGACCGGCGGGCGGCGCGAACTGGCGCGCAACGCCATCGTCGACGTGAGCGGGGAGCCGGTGATCGCCGGGGGCACCGTCTACGCCGCGAACCAGAGCGGGCGGGCGGTCGCGCTCGACGCGGAGACCGGCGAACGGCGCTGGACCGCCTCCGAGGGCGCCTACGGCCCCGCCTGGCCGGTCGGGGGCGCGGTCTTCATGGTCTCCGACGAGGGGGCGCTGCTGCGCCTCGACGCCGCCACCGGACGGGTGATCTGGCGCACGGTGCTGCCGGAATACTGGAACGAGGAAAAGCGGATCGAGGCCATCGCCCATTACGGGCCGATCCTCGCCGGCGGCCGGCTCTGGGTCGCGAGCGGGGACGAGACGCTGCGCTCCTTCGACCCGACGACGGGACGCCAGCTTTCCTCGGTGCCGCTGCCGGGCGGCGCGGGCGCGCCGCCGGCGATCGCGGGCGGCGTGATGTACATCGTCTCGCGCGACGGAAAGCTTCTGGCTTTCCAATGACGGGCGGAGGCGGTAAGGATCGCCTTCCTTCGCGAATGGTTACCGCCCCATGTCCTTCACGCTCGCCATCGTAGGCCGCCCGAATGTCGGCAAGTCGACGCTGTTCAACCGGCTGGTCGGCAAGCGCCTCGCGCTCGTCGACGACCAGCCCGGCGTCACCCGCGACCTGCGCGAGGGCTCGGGCCGGCTCGGGCCGCTGCGCTTCACGGTGATCGACACCGCGGGGCTCGAGGAGGCGACGGACGAGAGCCTGCCGGGCCGGATGCGCGCGCTGACCGAGCGCGCGGTCGACATGGCCGACGTCTGCCTCTTCCTGATCGACGCGCGCGTGGGCGTGACGCCGACCGACCGGATCCTGGGCGAGCTGCTGCGCAAGCGCGCGCCCCAGGTGATCCTCGCGGCGAACAAGGCGGAGGGGCGCAAGGGCGAGCAGGGGTTCTACGACGCCTATGAACTCGGCCTCGGCGAGCCGCTCGCGATCTCGGCGGAGCACGGGATCGGCATGGACGACCTGCTGCGCGCGCTCGAGCCGGTGGCGGAGCGGTTCGAGGACGCGACCGCGATCGTCGACGTCGATCTCGACGAGATCGATGACAGCGTGAACGAGGAGGGCGAGGGCGCGATCCTGCCGCCCGGCCGGCCGATCCAGATCGCCGTGGTGGGCCGGCCGAACGCGGGCAAGTCCACGCTCGTCAACGCGATCCTCGGCGAGGACCGGCTGCTGACCGGGCCGGAGGCGGGGATCACGCGCGATGCGATCGCGGTCTCGGTCGACTGGGACGGCGTGCCGTTCCGGATCTTCGACACCGCCGGGATGCGCAAGAAGGCGAAGGTGCAGGAGAAGCTCGAGAAGCTCTCCGTCTCCGACGGGCTGCGCGCGGTCAGGTTCGCCGAGGTCGTCGTCGTGCTCCTCGACGTGCAGATCCCGTTCGAGAGCCAGGACCTGCGCATCGCCGATCTCGCGGAGCGCGAGGGACGCGCGGTCGTCGTCGCGGTCAACAAATGGGATCTCGAGGAGGAGAAGTCCCACAAGCTCAACGAGTTGCGCGAGGCCTTCGGCCGGCTGCTGCCGCAGCTGCGCGGCGCGCCGATGGTGATGGTCTCGGCGCTGACCGGCAAGGGTCTCGACCGGCTCAGGGCCGCGATCGTCAAGGCGCATTCGGTCTGGAACGCGCGGATCTCGACGGCGCGGCTCAACCGCTGGCTCGCGGGCCAGATCGCGGATCACCCGCCCCCCGCGCCTGGCGGGCGGCGGATCCGGCTGCGCTACATGACGCAGGTGAAGACGCGGCCGCCGACCTTCGTCGTCTTCTGCTCGCATCCCGAGGGGGTGCCGGACGATTACAAGCGCTTCCTCGTGAACGGGCTCCGGCGCGACTTCGACATGCCGGGCACGCCGATCCGGCTCTATCTGCGCGCGGGCGAGAATCCGTACAAGGATCGCAAGAAGCCGAACGTCACCGCGCTCGACAAGCACAAGGCCCGCCGCGTCCGCGACTGACGGCGCCGGGCGCCGCGGTCTCGCCCGGCCATTGATCCTTTCCGGCCATTAACCCTTTGGGGAATACGCGCGCCGCGCGTATCATACCGCCCGCGAGCCGACCATTCCCGGCTGGCGGCGCATCTTCTCATATGCATTTACATATTCGAGGAATTTGCGATGAAGCGGATTGTCGTCTGTTGCGACGGGACGTGGAACCGTCTCGATTCGGAAGAGCATACCAACGTGGGCCGGCTCGCCGCCGCGATCCTCGGCACCGCGACCGGGGCGGACGGGACGCGGGTCACGCAGATCGTCCACCACCTCGACGGCGTGGGGAGCGGACGGGGCACCGGGCGCGCGTCGCAGACGGTGGACCGGCTCTTCGGCGGCGCCTTCGGCTGGGGTCTCGACGCGCTGATCACGGAGGCCTACCGCTTCCTCGCGCTGAACTACGAGCCGGGCGACGAGATCTACGTCTTCGGCTTCTCCCGCGGCGCCTATTGCGCGCGCTCGCTCTGCGGGCTCATCGGCCGGGCGGGCATCGTCGAGCGGCGCCATGCCGACCGGATCGACGATGCGACGCGGCTCTACCGCGATCCGGCGAAAGGATCGGCCAGCGAGGCGGCGCGGGTCTTCCGCGCGCGCTACGCGAGCCATGTGACGACGATCGACGGCGAGGCGGCGTGGCGGGAGCGGGAGGGCCTCGGCGATCATCCCGACCCGGTCCGGCTCCGCCTCGCCTATCTCGGGGTCTGGGACACGGTCGGCTCGCTCGGGGTGCCGAGGGGCCTCTTCGGGATGATGCCCGGCGGCGGGAGGGCGGTGCGCCGCCACAGCTTTCACGACACGAAGCTGAGCCCGCTCGTCGCCGCCGCGCGCCACGCGGTGGCGATCGACGAGCGGCGCTGGGATTTCGAGCCGACGCTCTGGCAGCTCGACGACATCCTGGGCAAGCCGGGGCTCGATCCGGGCGACTATCCGCAGCAGTGGTTTCCCGGCGTGCACGGGGCGGTCGGCGGGGGCGGACCGGACGCGGGGCTCTCCTCGGCGGCGCTGCTCTGGGTGCTGGAGGGGGCGGAGGCGCGGGGGCTGAGGGTCGACGGCGGCATGCGGAAGGCCTGGGTCCGGGAAGCGGCGTTCGACGGGCCGCTCGACGCCGGGCGGACCGGGCGAAGCCTGGCGGACAGGGTCTTCCGCCTGCGCTCGCGCGACCGGACGGCGGTTCCCGGTTTCGACAACGTCTCGGAAACGGCGCGGCGGCGCTGGAAGGGGGTCGCGGCCTATCGTCCGAACCCGCTCGCCGCGCTCCGCGACCGGCTCGACGGCTGGGACGCCGGGGTTCCGGAGGGAGAGGCGACCCCGCCGAGGCCGGGCGAGCCGCCGCTCGCCGCCGAATAGGCGCGGGGGGCGGACCGAGGTCCGCCGCTGCGCGAGGCTGTAGGGCGGACATCTGTCCGCCGCGGGCGCGGGGGTGTGGGGCGGACCGAGGTCCGCCCTACAGGAAGAGGTTCAGCACCAGGATCAGGACCGAGGTCAGCGCGCCGTTCAGCCCGAGCGCGATGCCGGCGAAGGTGCCGGCCTCCTGGCTCACCTGGAAGGCGCGGGCGGTGCCGATGCCATGGCTCGCCACGCCGACCGCGAAGCCGCGCGCGGCGTAGTCGCGGATCCTGAGCGCGTTCATGAGCGGCGTCACGACGATCGAGCCGAAGACCCCGGTCAGCACCACGAGCACCGCGGCGAGCGCCGGGATGCCGCCGATCGTGTCGGTCAGCGCCATCGCGATCGGCGCCGTCACCGATTTCGCCGCGAGCGAGGCGATGACCTCCGACGGCGCGCCGAAGACCCAGGCGATGGCGCAGGCCGAGCCGATCGCGGTCACCGAGCCTGCCACCAGGGCGGCGCACATCGGGAGCAGGTTCGCCCGCACCTGGGCGCGGTTGCGCCAGAGCGGCACGGCGAGCGCGACCGTGGCCGGGCCGAGCAGGAAGTGCACGAACTGCGCGCCCTCGAAATAGGTCTGGTAGGAGGTGCCGGTGAAGCCGAGCAGCGCGATCAGCAGCCCCGCCGAGATCACCACCGGATTGGCGATCGGATTGCGCCGGAACCGGAGCGAGACGAGATCGCCGAGCGAGAAGGCGGCGAGCGTCACCGTCAGCCACAGGAGCGGCGTGGTCGAGAGATAGACCCAGATCCGATAGAGATCGCCCGTATCGGGCAGCGCGCCGCTCACAGGACCGGCCTCGCGGTCAGCCGCGCCACCGCGCGGAAGGTCAGCACCGTCACGACGAGGGTCAGCAGAGTCGAGACGACGAGGGCGGCGGCGATCGCGAACCAGTTCTCCCGGATCAGGCCGATCTGCTGCACCACCCCGACCGAGGCGGGAACGAAGAGCAGCGAGAGATGGCCGAGGATCGTGTCCGCCACCTTCTCGAGCGGGCCGCCGGCGCGGCCCGCGGCCAGCATGCCGAGAAAGAGCAGTCCCATGCCGACCACGGGGCCGGGAAAGACGATGCCGAGCGAGCGGACGAGGAACTCGCCCGCGAGCTGGCAGAGGAAGAGCAGGGTCAGGGCTTGGATCATGGCAGGCTCCGCTGGTCTCGGGAATGGCGCTGTTTCCCGCGGGCCGCGCCGGCGCGCAACCGGCCGCGACCGCGGGTCCGTCATGCGTTCTCGTACCGGTTCGGTTTGCCAACCCGGCGGGGGCAGAGTATTGCTACGCGGCAAAAGGGCAAGAAAGGCAGGTTCGCGATGGCTGGTGTTCGACCCGTCGTGCTTTGCATCCTCGATGGCTGGGGGCTCCGCGCGGAGACCGAGGCGAACGCGGTGGCGCTCGGGAACACGCCGAACTTCGACCGGATCTGGCGGGAATGCCCGCATGCCCAGCTCGCCGCGCACGGCCCCGATGTCGGCCTGCCCGAGGGGCAGATGGGCAATTCCGAGGTCGGGCACATGAACATCGGCGCCGGCCGCGTGGTCTGGATGGACCTGCCCCGGATCGACAATGCGATCGCGGACGGAAGCTTCGCCGCCAATCCGGCGCTCGCGGAATTCATCGCGAAGGTCAGGGCTGGTACCGGCGTCGCGCATATCGCCGGGCTGACCTCGCCCGGGGGCGTGCACGCGCATCAGCGCCACATGACCGCGCTCGCGGAGGCGATGGTCGCCGCGGGGCTGCGCGTCGAGGCGCATTGCTTTCTCGACGGGCGCGACGTGCCGCCGAAATCCGCCGCCGAGCAGATCGCGGCCTTCGAGGCGAGCCTGCCGGAAGGCGCGCGGATCGCGACGATCTCGGGCCGGTTCTACGCGATGGACCGCGACAACCGCTGGGAGCGGGTGGCCGCGGCGGTGGCGGCGATCCTGAGGGGCGAGGGCAAGCACGCGGCGAACGCGGCGGAGGCGGTCGCCGGCGCCTACATGGCCGGCGAGACGGACGAATTCGTGACGCCGACGGTGATCGGCGACTACGCGGGTGTTCGGGACGGCGACGGGCTCGCCTTCGCCAATTTCCGCGCCGACCGCGCGCGCGAGATCCTCGGCGCGCTGATCCTGCCCGGTTTCGACGGCTATGACGTGGGCGCGCGGCCGGCCTTCGCCTCGGTGCTCGGCATGGTCGAATATTCCGACACGCTGAGGGAGCACCTGCTGGTGATGTTCCCCTCCGGCGAGATCGTGAACACGCTCGGCCACTGGGTGGCCACGCATGGCAGGAAGCAGTTCCGCATCGCGGAGACCGAGAAATACCCGCATGTGACCTTCTTCCTCAACGGCGGAGTCGAGGTGCCGGAGGGCGGCGAGGAGCGCTACATGGCGCCGAGCCCGAAGGTACGGACCTATGACCTGCAGCCCGAGATGTCGGAGCCGGAGGTGGCCGAGCATCTCGTCGCGGCGATCCGCTCGGGCGAGATGGATCTCATCGTCTGCAACTTCGCCAATCCCGACATGGTGGGCCATACCGGCTCGCTCGAGGCGGCGATCAAGGCGGTCGAGGCGGTGGACGAGGGGCTGGGCGCGGTGCTGGCGGCGGTCCGGGACATGGGCGGCGCGCTCATCGTCACGGCGGACCACGGCAATTGCGAGACCATGGTCGATCCCGAGACCGGCGGCCCCCATACCGCGCATACGCTCAACCCGGTCCCGGTGATCCTCGTCGGCGGCCCGGAGGGCGCGGGGCTCCGGAACGGGCGGCTTTCCGACCTGGCGCCGACGCTTCTCGAACTCATGGGCATGCCCCGGCCCGCCGAGATGACCGGGCAGAGCCTGATCGTTCCGGCGTGAGGGCTGGCACGCTCTCCCGCGCGCGGCGGGCGCTCGCGGCCTCCGCTCTCGGTCTCGCGCTCGCGCCCGGCGCGCTGGGCGCCACGCCGGCCGAGGACATGGCGGAGGCGGCGAAGCGCATCGACGCCGCCGGCGCCGATCTCGCCGCCGCGTCCGACCCGGCGACGCGGGTCGGCGCGCTGACGCGCGCGATCGGCGCCTATCAGGCCGCGCTCGACATCCTGCGCGCGGGCGTAAGCGGGGCCAATGCGCGCGAGCGCGAGCTCTCGGAGGAGCTCGAGACGCGGCGGAGCGAGATCCAGCACCTGATCGCCGCGCTCGAGACGATGGCGCGCACGCCGCCGCCCGCGCAGGGGATGATCCATCCGGGCGGCCCGGTCGCCGCCGCCCGCGCGGCCGCGACGCTCTCGAAGCTGACGCCGGCGCTGCGCGACGAGGCCGGGGAGCTGGCGCGCGAATACGACGCGCTGACGGAGCTGCGCCGGCTGCGGCTCGACGGCGAGCGCGACCTCGCCACGGGCATCGCCGCGCTCGGCGCCGCGCGGACCGAGCTCGAGGACAGGCTGAGCGACGAGGCGCCGCCGCAGCCGCGCGAGACCGAGGATCCCGCCATGGCCGCGATCCTGCGCGGCAGCGACACGCTGACGACGCTCGCCGCGAAGCTCGCGGCGCAGGGGGGGGGCAAGCGCGTGGCGAGGGACGCGCCGGCGCCGAGGCTGGCCCGGCCGGTGCCGGGCGAGATCGTGCGCCGCTTCGAGGAACCCGACGCCGCGGGCGTGCGGCGGCCGGGGATCACGATGCGCGCCCCGCCGCTCTCGCTCGTGAGCGCGCCCGCTGACGGGATCGTGCGCTACGTCGGGCCGTTTCTGGATTATGGCTATGTCGTGGTGGTCGAGACCGACGACGGCACGCTCGTCGTCCTGGCCGGGCTCGCGCGGGTCCAGGTCGAGACCGGCGCGGCGACGCGGCGGGGCGACCTGCTCGGCCAGCTTGGCGGTCCCGCCTACGAGGGGGCGGACGCCTCGCGGCCCGCGCCCGGCGCGGGGCTCGCGCTCGCGGATCCGGCCGGGGAGGCGGAGGCCGAGGACGGCCCCTCGGCGGCGGAGCTCGCGGAGGATATCGCCGCCGGCGGGGAGGACGGGGACGCGGGACCCGACACCGAAGCGGTGGAGACGGAGGCCGCGCCCGGGGCCGGGGAGGAGCCGGCCACTGGCGCGGACGAGATGCTCTATATAGAAGTGAGGCGCGGACAGGGGCCGGTCGACCCGGCCGGACTGTTCGAGAGCGAGAACGGATAGGAATGGCTCGATGAGAAAATTACTGCTGGCGAGCGCGGCCGGCGCGGTCCTGGGAGTGATTGTCAGCACGCAGTTCGCCGGGCCGCTGGTCGCGCAGGAGGCTGACAAGGACAAGTCGGTCTACGAGGAGCTCGACCTGTTCGGCGACGTGTTCGAGCGCATCCGGACCTCCTATGTCGAGCCGGTGGACGACAAGAAGCTCATCGAGGCGGCGATCAACGGCATGCTCTCGTCGCTCGATCCGCATTCGAGCTACCTGCCGCCGGACGATTTCGACGACATGCAGGTGCAGACCAAGGGCGAGTTCGGCGGGCTCGGCATCGAGGTCACGCAGGAGAACGGCGTGGTCAAGGTCGTCTCGCCGATCGAGGATACCCCGGCGGACAAGGCCGGGATCAAGCCGGGCGACCTCATCACCCAGGTGGACGGGGAGAGCGTCGTCGGCCTCAACCTCAACGACGCGGTCGACCTGATGCGCGGCCCCGTCGGCTCCGAGATCACGATCACGATCCAGCGCGAGGGCACGCCCGATCCGTTCGACGTGAAGCTGACGCGCGAGATGATCAAGACCTCGCCGGTCAAGAGCCAGCTCATCGACGGCGTCGTGGTGCTGCGCGTCTCGACCTTCAACGAGCAGACCTATCCGAACCTCGAGAAGCAGCTCAGGGAGCAGGTCGAGGCCGCGGGCGGCATGGACAAGGTCACGGGTTTCATCCTCGACCTGCGCAACGATCCGGGCGGGCTCCTGAACCAGGCGATCTCGGTCGTCGACGCCTTCCTCGATTCGGGCGAGATCGTCTCGACGCGGGGCCGCGACCCGCGCGACAGCGAACGCTACAACGCGACGCCGGGCGACCTGACCGAGGGCAAGCCCATGGTCGTGCTGGTGAACGGCGGTTCGGCGAGCGCGTCGGAGATCGTCGCGGGCGCGCTGCAGGACCATCGCCGCGCGGTGATCCTCGGCACGCAGAGCTTCGGCAAGGGCTCGGTCCAGACGATCATGCCGGTGCAGGACGACGGCGCGCTCCGGCTCACCACCGCGCGCTACTACACGCCCTCGGGCCGCTCGATCCAGGCGCTCGGCATCGCGCCGGACATCGTCGTCGAGCAGCCGGCCCCGGGCGAGAAGCCCGAGGACGAGGCCGAGGCGCAGCCGACCGTGCCGCAGATGCGCTCCGAGGCGGATCTGCGCGGCGCGCTGACCAACGACCAGCTGACCGAGGACGAGAAGAAGCAGCTCGAGGCGGCGAAGAAGCACCAGGAGGAGACCGCGAAACTGCGCGCCTCCGACTACCAGCTCAGCTACGGCGTCGATCTGCTGCGCGGCATGTCCTTCATGCACGCCGAGAACTGATGGCCGGGGAAACGGCCATCGATCCCGCCGCGCTGCCCTACCGGCCCTGCGTCGGCGTGGTGCTGATGAACCGCGAAGGCCTCGTCTTCGCGGGACAGCGGCTCGACACGCCCGGCGCCTGGCAGATGCCGCAGGGCGGCATCGACAAGGGCGAGGAGCCGCTGGAGGCGGCGCTGCGCGAACTGGGCGAGGAGACCGGGGTCGGGCCGGGGTCGGTCGAGTTCCTCGCGCAGACGCGCGACTGGCTGACCTACGACCTGCCGCCGCGTCTGCTCGGCAAGGTCTGGAACGGCAGGTTCCGGGGACAGCGCCAGATCTGGGCGCTGTTCCGCTTCCACGGCTCGGACGACGAGGTGCGGCTCGACCAGCCGCACCCGGAATTCGGGGAATGGGCCTGGATGCGCCCGGCCGATGTCGTCGAGCGCATCGTCCCGTTCAAGCGCGCGATCTACACGCGCGTCTTCGCGGATTTCGCGGACCGCCTCGCCCCCGGCTGACGGTCCCGGGCGTCCCGGGCCGGGCCCGGGATCGCGGCGCGCGGATCAGGCGCGCTCGACGTATTCCATCGTCTCCGTCGAGACGATGACCGCCTCGCCCTCGCCGACGAAGGGCGGGATCATGATCCGCACGCCGTTGTCGAGGATCGCCGGCTTGAAGCTGTTGGCCGCGGTCTGGCCCTTCACCGCCGGCTCGGTCTCGGTGACGGTGCAGGTCACCTTGTCCGGGAGCTGCGCGTTCAGCGCCTCTTCCTCGTAATACTCGACGACGATGGTCATGCCGTCCTGCAGGAAGGGGCGGCGGTCGCCGAAGATGTCGGCGGGGATCGTCACCTGCTCGAAGGTCTCGGCATCCATGAAGTGGAGCAGGCCGTCGCTCTCGTAGAGGAACTGCTGGTCCTTCTGCTCGAGGCGCACGCGCTCCACCTTGTCGGCCGAGCGGAAACGCTCGTTGAGCTTGCGGTTGTCGCGGATGTTCTTCATCTCGACCTGGGCGAAGGCGCCGCCCTTGCCGGGCTTCACATGCGCGACCTTGACCGCGACCCAGAGCCCGCCGTCATGTTCGAGGATATTGCCCGGCCGAATTTCATTGCCGTTGATCTTGGGCATCGCCGCCAGTTCCATTCATGAGTTGGAAATCGCGGCTCGCTATATGCTGAACTTCGCGCGCTGGCAAGTTGCCGGCACGCGGCCCCAGCGACCCGAGGCCCGTCCCGAGGCCGCGCCTCGCCGGCCGCGCCGCCCTCCGAACCGCCGGAAGCGGGTCGCGTTTCTCCAGTTCATGAGTGACGATGACCCCGATCGAAGGCGTTCCCTCCGCGCTCGCGCTTGCCAT
Source organism: Amaricoccus solimangrovi (assembly GCF_006385685.1). Lineage (GTDB taxonomy): Bacteria > Pseudomonadota > Alphaproteobacteria > Rhodobacterales > Rhodobacteraceae > Amaricoccus > Amaricoccus solimangrovi. The sequence goes on from NZ_VFRP01000001.1 coordinate 349,577, forward strand.
GCGCGCGCATGGCTTCACCGGACTGACCGAAATCCAGGCGGCGATCCGCGATCGGCCCGATCCCCGCCGCGACCTCCTCGTCTCCGCGCCCACGGGATCGGGCAAGACCGTCGCGATCGGCCTCGCCCTCGCGCCGGATCTCTCCGAACCCGGTCCGGCGCCCCGCGCGCTGGTGCTCGTCCCCACGCGCGAACTCGCGGCGCAGGTGCGCGGCGAACTGGCCTGGCTCCATCACGCGGCGGGGATACGGGTCGCGCTCTGCGCCGGCGGCGCGGATCCCGGCGCGGAGGCGCGCGCGCTCGGCCGGGGCGCCGATCTCGTCGTGGCGACGCCGGGGCGGCTCCTCGCGCATCTGCGGAGCGGCGCCTTCGATCCGCGCGGGCTCGCCACGCTGGTGCTCGACGAGGCGGACGAGCTGCTCGCCCGCGGCTTTCGCGAGGATCTCGGGCGGATCCTCGCCCGGGCACCGGCGGGACGGCGGCTCTGCCTCTTCTCGGCGACGCTGAGCCCGGCGGTGGTCGCGCTGGCGGCGCGCCACCAGCGCGACGCGCGCAGGGTCGAGATCGCGGGCGGCGCGCGGCCGGGCGTGGTCCACGAGGCGATCGCGGTCGCGGCGGCGGAGCGCGACCGCGTGACGGGCAACCTGCTCTGCCTGACGGATCCCGCGCGCGCGCTCGTCTTCGCCGGGCGCCGCGACGGGGTGGCGCCGCTCGTCCGCCATCTCGAGGGGCGCGGCTTCCGGGCGGTGGCGCTCTCGGGCGCGCTCGACCAGGGCGCGCGCGACGCGGCGCTCGCGGCGCTGCGCGGGGGCGGCGCGCGGGTCTGCGTCGCCACCGACCTCGCCGCGCGCGGGCTCGACCTGCCGGGGCTCGATCTGGTGATCCACGCCGATCCGCCGGTCTCCCCGGAGGCCCTGGCGCATCGCTCGGGCCGGACCGGGCGGGCCGGGCGGGCCGGGCACGTGGTCCTGCTCGCGCCCCCGTCCGGGCGGCGGCGGCTCGTGGCGCTGGCGCGGCGGGCGGGGATCGCGCTCCACTGGCGGGCCGAGCCAGCCGCGGAGGAAGTCGCGGCGCGGGAGCGCGCGCGGCTCCTCGGCTCGGTCGGGGCGGAAGCGCCGGAGGCCGCGGGGTCCGACGCGGCGCTTCTCGAGGCGCTGCGCGGGCGGGGCGCGCACCACCTGGCGCGCGCGTTCGCGGCGGGCTGGCACGCCGCGCGGCCCCGGTTCGCGCCACCCGCCACGCCGTCCGCCGCCCCATCCGCCGCCCCATCCGCCCCGCCGTCCGCCGTGCCACCCGCCGCGCCGGCCGGTGGCCCGGTCTGGTTCAGCCTGAACCGGGGCGGCGGCCAGGGCGACCTGCGCCGGCTGCTGCCGCTCATCCGCCGGATCGGCGGCGCCCGGCGCGAGGATATCGGCCGGGTGCGGGTCTTCGCCGCCGAGACGCATTTCGAGGCGCTGGCCCCGGCGGTCCCGGGCTTTCTCACCGCGCTCGGCCGCGAGTCGGACGGGCCGGCGCTCCGCCTCCTGAGCGGGCATTGACATCGCCCGCGCGATCGGTAGAAGGGCGCGGCTCGCCATCCGTTGGGTTGGCGGGATCGACTGGCGTTCGCGGACCCCGCAAGGGGAAACCTGTCGGCGAGGGGCAACCCTCGGCAAAGGAGGACGCCGCCCATATTCTGACGGATAGGAAGAGACCGTGACCAAGCGCACGAGTGCGAAATACAAGATCGATCGCCGCATGGGCGAAAACATCTGGGGCCGTCCGAAGTCCCCGGTGAACAAGCGTGAATACGGCCCCGGCCAGCACGGCCAGCGCCGCAAGAACAAGATGTCGGACTTCGGCACCCAGCTCCGCGCGAAGCAGAAGCTGAAGGGCTACTACGGCGACCTGACCGAGAAGCAGTTCCGCAAGATCTACGGCGAAGCCGAGCGGATGCGCGGCGACACGTCGGAGCAGCTGATCGGCCTGCTGGAGCGCCGGCTCGACGCGGTGGTCTACCGCGCGAAGTTCGTGCCCACCATCTTCTCCGCGCGCCAGTTCGTGAACCACGGCCATGTCCAGGTGAACGGCCGCCGGGTCAACATCGCCTCCTACCAGGTGAAGGAAGGCGACGTGATCTCGATCCGCGAGAAGTCGCGCCAGCTCGCCATCGTGCTCGAGGCCGCGGGCTCGGCCGAGCGCGACACGCCGGAATACCTCCACGTCGATCACTCGAAGATGACGGCGGAATTCGTCCGCACCCCGGCGCTCTCGGACGTGCCGTACCCGGTGATGATGGAACCGAACCTCGTCGTCGAGTTCTACGCGAAGAACTGATCTCCGGTCCCGCGAGGGATACCGGGAAGGGCCGTCCCTCGGGGCGGCCCTTTTTCGTCGCGCGGCGCGACCGCTCAGGCGCGGGGCGCCGGGGCGCGGTGGCGCCACTCGTGCCAGACCAGCCAGCAGACCACGAGATCGAACACCGTCAGGACGATCAGCGCCGGCGCGTGGGTGTAGGAATAGCGGTAGAGCTGGTAGAGGATGAAGACGCCGAGCGCCGCGAGCGAGAGCGGATAGGCGAGCGGCTTTTCCCTCAGGAGGCCGAGGACGAGCGCGATCTTTATCGCGCCATGGCTGATCAGGTAGAAGGCGTAGAAGTTCTCCGTCGCCCCGGTCAGGCTCTGCGCGGCGCCGAGCAGATGCGTCGCCACGAAATCCCGCGGATCCTCGGTGAGTTCCTCCCGCGTGAGCAGGTTGACCCAGGAGAGGATCGTCGCCGTGCTCACGAGGTAGAAGAACAGCCCGCCGACGATCTCGATGAGCGCATGGGCCCCCTTGAGGAGGATGCTGACCTCGAAGGTCTGGTGGATCCTGTTCTCGGGGATCTTCATGGAGGCCGATCCCTACAGGATCCCCGTCACGATCCGGTCGAGGCGCGTGCCCTCCGTGTAGAGCCGCGCGACGAGGAGCGCCGCCAGGACCGCGGTGAGCGCCCCGCCCAGCACGTCGCCCGCGTAATGCGTGCCGACATAGATCCGCGAGAAGCAGACGAGCAGCGCGGCGAGCCCGAAGGCAAGCCCCATCCGCCGCGTGCCGTGCAGGAGGAAGGCCGCGGCGATCGCCACGGTCGCCGTGGCGTGATCGGAGGGGAAGGACACGTCCGCGCTGCGCTCGATCAGCAGCCGGCTCACGCCCGCGTCGTAGGGGCGGACGCGGTGGACGAGATGGACGATGATCTGGTTGAGGAAGAGGCCGAGCAGGAAGGTGAGCCCGGCCGCCACCAGCACGTGGCGCGAATGCCGCCGGTCCGCGCCCCGCCACCATCGCAGCGCGACCGCGAGGACGAGGAGCGGCACGCCGATCCTCGATGTCCAGATCATCAGCGCGTCGAAGGCGGCGGAGCCGCCCGCCAGCCCGTTGATCGCCCGCGTCAGCGTCACGTCGAGATGATACATTCCCGTCCTTCCTGTTGTCCCGTCCCCCGGGAAAAGCCTCAGCCGCGCCCGTCCTCGGGGGCGGGGCGGTTCTCGTCATGCGCCTCGAAGACGCGCCGGGCATAGTCGTCGAGCATGGCCTTGCTCCGCGCCAGCCGCTCCCCGGCCAGCGCGCCGAGATCCGCGCCGTGGAAGTCGAGCTTGCGGATCTTCTCGAGCCAGTTCTCGAGCTTGCGGAACTCGGCATCCTCCTCCTCGAGTTCCGCGTAGGTGAACTTCGCGATCCGGATCTCCTTCTCGATCTCCCGCTGGAACGCCTCGCACTTGCCGAGGAACTCGCGGTATTCGTCGTCGCGGTCGGCCTTGAACCGCTCGACGACCTTGGCATGCTGCGCCGCGTCGAGCCCGTGGGTCCGGAGCAGGATGCACTCTCCCCGGATCTCGCCGATCTCGTTCTCGATGATCTTCAGCCGGCGCAGGTGGTCGTCCGTCGCGGGCAGCAGGCAGACCCCGCTCTGCAGGTAGACCGCCCCCAGCCCCTTCAGCCGCCGCCACAGGCTGACCCGGCGCGAGGTCGGCTCGCTCGGAACCTTGTAGACGAGAAGCAACCAGTGGATGTCGTCCATGACCACGCTCCCGACGATTCTGTTGTAACCACCGTTACATTCCGACACCCGTCCGCGTAACTCACAACTGCGTGTTCCCCCGCCCCCGGCGCGGGGAGGGCGTTTCGTGCTATGATCGCGGCCACCTGCCCCTTGAGGAAAGGAGGACGTCATGCGTGAGGAGGAGGAGGCCAGGAAAGGCCAGATCACGGCCGAGGCGGCCAAGGTCTACGAGGATTTCTTCGTTCCGGCGCTTTTCGGCCAGTTCGGACCCTGGCTCGCCGAGGCGGCCGGGATCGGCGGCGGCCGGGTGCTCGACGTCGCGACCGGGACCGGCGTGGCCGCCCGCGCGGCGCGCGACCGGGGCGCCGCGGTGACGGCGGTGGATATCAACGAAGGCATGCTGAGCGTGGCGCGGCGGCTCGCGCCGGGGATCGAGTTCCTGCGGGCGGCCGCGGAGGCGCTCCCCTTCGGGGAGGACGCGTTCGACGCGGTGACCTGCCAGTTCGGGCTCATGTTCTTCGACGACCGGAGCCGGGCGCTCACCGAGATGGCGCGGGTCTGCCGCCCCGGCGGCCGCGTCGCCGTCGCGGTCTTCGCAGGCTGGCGCGAGTCGCCGGGCTATCGCGACCTCATCCCGCTGATCGGGGAGATCGTCGGGGCCGAGGCCGCCGAGGCGCTGAAGGCGCCGTTCGTGCTCGGCGGCGCGGGCGTGCTGGAGGCGCTGCTGGCGGAGGCGGGGCTCGGCGGCGCCGCGGTTTCCGAGCGGATCGGCCGGATCCGCCACGCGTCCCTCGACGCCTGGCTCGACACGGAGATCGGCGGATGGACGCTGGCGAGCATGGTCGACGCGCCGACCCTCGCGGCGCTGAAGTCGGCCGCGCGGGACAGGCTTTCCGCCTGTTGCCAGCCCGACGGCGCCGTCTCCTTCGATGCCCCCGCCCGCTTCGCCGTCGCGACGGTGTGAGGCGGGCCGGAGGGAAGCGCGCCGGATCACGCCGCGCGTTCCGGACGGCGCCGGGGGGACAGGCGGTCCCTGACCCGCGTCGGCCGGGATTTCCGCGCCCGCCGCGCTTTCCTTCCGCGCCGAAATTCCTATGGTGGCGCCGGGTGCCGGCGGGGCCGGCGGGGATGCAGGGGAGTGCCCAGGAAGTGACGCGGACCTATCCGAATTATGGCCGGATCGACGGGCCGATCGTGATCATCGGCTTCGGCTCGATCGGGCAGGGGACGCTGCCGCTCATAGAGCGGCACTTCACCTTCGACGCGGACGACGTGCACGTGATCGAGCCATCGGACGAGCACAAGACCTTCCTCGAGCAGCGCGGCGTGCATTTCGTCCATACCGAGCTGACGCGCGACAACTATCGCGCGCTGCTCGGGCAGTTCTTCGCGGGCGGCAAGGGATTCTGCGTCAACCTCTCGGTCGACACGAGCTCGCTCGACATCATGAAGCTCTGCCGCGAATTCGGCGTGCCCTACATCGACACGGTGGTCGAGCCCTGGGCCGGGCACTACTTCGACCTCTCGCTGACCGACGCCGACCGCACGAACTACGCGCTGCGCGAGACGGTGCGGCGGGAGAAGGCGGCGAACCCGGGCGGCACCACCGCCGTCTCCTGCTGCGGCGCCAATCCCGGCATGGTGTCCTGGCTCCTGAAGGAGGCGCTGCTCGTCCTCGCGCGCGACACCGGCCAGGACGCGACCCCGCCGAAGGACCGCGCCGGCTGGGCGAAGCTCATGCAGTCGCTCGGCGTCAAGGGCGTGCATATCGCCGAGCGCGACACCCAGGCCGGGCGCGACGCGAAGCCGCTCCACACCTTCGTCAACACCTGGTCGGTGGAGGGCTTCATCTCCGAGAGCTTCCAGCCCGCCGAGCTTGGCTGGGGCAGCCACGAGAAATGGTTCCCGCCGAACGGCCACCGGCAGGAAAAGGGCTGCAAGGCGGCGATCTATCTCGACACGCCGGGGCTGCTCACGAAGGTCCACACCTGGACGCCGGAGGCCGGGCCGCAATACGGCTTCCTCGTCACCCATAACGAGGCGATCTCGATCTCGGACTACTACACGGTGGGCGAGGGCGACACGCCGGAATTCCGGCCGACCTGCCACTACGCCTATCACCCCTGCGGCCAGGCGGTGCTGTCGCTCCATGAGATGCTCGGCGCGGGCAAGGTCCAGGAGGCGCAGAAGATCCTCGACGAAAACGAGATCCTCTGGGGCGAGGATTGCCTCGGCGTGCTGCTCTACGGCCATGAGAGGAACGCGCTCTGGTACGGCTCGCGGCTCTCGATCCAGGAATGCCGCGACCTCGCGCCGTTCCAGAACGCGACCGGGTTGCAGGTGACGAGCGCGGTGCTCGCGGGCATGGCCTGGGCGCTGCGCCACCCGACGTCCGGGATCGTCGAGACCGACGAGATGGACCATGCCTTCTGCCTCGACGTGATGCGGCCCTATCTCGGCCGGATCGAGGGGCATTACACCGACTGGACGCCGATCTCGACCCGCTGGGCGCAGTTCGCCGAGGAGATCGACGAGAGCGATCCCTGGCAGTTCCAGAACGTGCTCGCCACCTCCTGACGGGCGCCCCCCGCCGCTCGCCGCCCGAGCGGGCGGGGAACCGCCTGTGGAAGAAATCCGCCGAGAAGAAAGTCTCCGCTCGCCAAACGGCGGGCGGAGCATTAGTATCGTCCGATACCCCGCGCATTTGTCAGGTTAATTCGTGCATCCAGTATCCCCGCGCGCGACGCGCTCCCGGTTCCCACACGGCCGCTCTACTCGTATGGCGAGCAAGGAGGCGCGCTGATGCCCCAGGCCCGCTTCCTCGAAGGCTCGACGATGAGCCATGTGATCCGGATGACGCTGACCGGCGCCGCCGCGCTCACCTTCATGTTCCTGATCGACACGGCGACGCTCTTCTGGATCTCGCGGCTGCGGGACGAGGCGCTGATGGCCGCGCTCGGCTTCGCCTGGACGATCCAGTTCTTCATCATCTCCACCGGCATCGGCCTCGCGATCGCCACCACCGCGCTGGTGAGCCGCGCCTTCGGCGAGGGCGACATCGCCGGCGCCCGGCGACTCGCCACCGCCTCGGTCGTGATCACCCTCGCCTCGCAGGTCCTGCTCGTCGTCGCGGTCATGCTCTGGCGGCGGACGATCCTGCATTACGCGGGCGCGAGCGGGGCGACGCTCGACATCGCGGACCGCTTCCTCGTCATCACGCTGCCGTCGATGCCGCTGATGGCGATCGGCATGTGCGGCGGCGCGATCCTGCGCGCGATCGGCGACGCCTGGCGGGCGATGCTGGTCACGATGATCGCGGGCATCGTCGCGATGCTGCTCGATCCGGTCTTCATCTTCTGGCTCGACCTCGGCATCGACGGCGCCGCCTGGGTGATGCTGATCGCCCGTGTCGGCGTCGGCGTGCTCGCGCTCTGGTATCTGATCGGCGCGCACCGGATCCTCGGCCGGGTCGGGCCGGGCGATCTGAAGGCGATCCTCCATCCGTTCGGCCTGATCGCGGTCCCCGCGATCATGACGCAGATGTCGACGCCCTTCGGCAACGCGCTGCTCACCCATTTCATCGCCGCCTTCGGCGACGGCGCGGTGGCGGGCTTCGCGGTGATCTCGCGCCTCACGGTCCTCGCCTTCGGCGGGATCTTCGCGCTCTCGGGCGCGATCGGCGGCATCCTCGGCCAGAACTACGGCGCGGGGCTGATGCCGCGCGTGCGCCGGGTCTATCGCGACAGCGTGCTCTTCTGCTTCGCCTATACGCTCGCCGCCTGGGCGATCCTGTTCGCGACGCGGGAGCGGGTGGTGGAGCTCTTCCGCCTCGGCCACGAGGGCGCGGTGGTGATCGACGCCTTCGTGGGCATCGCCGCCGGCGGCTTCGTCTTCACCGGCGCGCTCTTCGTCGCGAATTCCGCCTTCAACACGCTTGGCAAGCCGCTCTGGTCCACCGGTTTCAACTGGGCGCGCGACGGCTTCGTGCTGCTCCCCTTCGCCTGGGCGATGTCGCGCGCCTTCGGGGCGCCGGGCGTGCTCTACGGCCAGGCGGCGGCGGGGGTGGTCGTCGGCACGATCGCGGCCTGGGCTGGCTGGCGCTTCGTCGCGGGGCTCATGCCCGCGCGGCTCGGCGTCTTGGAAACCGGCGCCGAGGACCTACATCATCGCGCGAGATGAACCCCCGCGATGAAGGAGACACGGGCATGGTATTCGGCCTCTTCAAGCCGCGTGAAATGCCGGCGAGGGGCGAGGCCCTGCCGGGCCGCCCCGACCCGATCCCGACCGCCGAGACGCATTTCGTCAACCACCGCGCGCTCCAGGGGCCGGTGCCGGACGGGTTCGAACGGGCGATCTTCGGCATGGGCTGCTTCTGGGGCGTCGAGCGGATGTTCTGGCGCCAGCCGGGCGTCTGGATGACGGCGGTCGGCTACGCCGGCGGCGAGACGCCCAACCCGACCTATCAGGAGGTCTGCACCGGGCGCACCGGCCACAACGAGGTGGTGCTCGTCACCTACGACCCGTCCGTGACCAGCTACGAGGCCTTGCTGAAGGTGTTCTGGGAGGGCCACGACCCCACGCAGGGCATGCGCCAGGGCAATGACCACGGCACGCAGTACCGCTCCGGCATCTATACCTTCACCCCGGAGCAGGCGGACGCGGCCGAGGCCTCGAAGGCGGCCTTCCAGGCGCGGCTGACCGGGGCCGGCTACGGGCCGATCACCACCGAGATCCTGCCGGCGGCGGAATTCTACTACGCCGAGGACTACCACCAGCAGTATCTGGCGAAGAACCCCGGCGGCTATTGCGGCATCGGCGGCACGGGCGTGAGCTGCCCGATCGGGCTCGGCGCCGCCGCCGGCGCCTGACTCGCGCTTGACCTCGGCCCCGGGGCGGCATAGGCGCGCGCGAACGCCGCCACACACGCGCGCGCGCCCCGGGAGACGCCGATGCCCCTCTACTATGCCAGCACCGTCCTGAAGGGCGAAGACGCCGCCCGCGCGCTCGGCGACGCGCTCGAGAGCCTCGACCCGCTCGCGACCGAGGTGCGCGACCATGACGACGGCTCCGGCCGCTGGGACGTGGGCGCGCATTTCGACGGCCGGCCCGACGCGGCCGGGCTCGCGCTCGTCGCGGCGCTCCACGGCGCGCCCGACTTCGCCGTCTCGAAGGTCGAGGAGCGCGACTGGATCGCCCAGGTCCGTTCCGAACTCACCCCTGTCGAGGCGGGCCGCTTCGTCGTCTACGGCGCGCACGACCGCGACGCGGTGCCGACGAACCGCGTGCGCCTCGAGATCGAGGCGGCGCAGGCCTTCGGCACCGGCCACCACGCCTCGACGCAGGGCTGCCTCACCGCGCTCGACCGGCTCGCGCGCGCCGGGCTCGTCGCGCGGCGCGTGGCCGATATCGGCGGCGGCACCGGCGTGCTCGCGATGGCGGCGGTCTCGATCTGGCCCGCCCGCGCCATCGCCTCGGACATCGACCCGGTGGCGACGCTGACCGCGCGCGAGAACGCGGCCGCGAACGGCCTCGGCCCGGACATCCTCTGCCTGACGGCGCCGGGCTTCAACCATCCCGTCCTCGCCGCCCGGGCGCCCTTCGACCTCGTCTTCGCCAATATCCTCGCCGCGCCGCTGAAACGCCTCGCCCCGGCGATGGCCCGCCACCAGGCGCCGGGCGGCGTCGCGATCCTCTCGGGGCTCCTGACCCGCCAGGCGCCGGGCGTGCGCGCGGTCTACGAAGGCTGGGGCTACCGCCGGATCGACCGGGTGGTGATCGGGGAATGGACGACGCTGGTGCTCCGGCGCGGCTAGCGGGGTCGCGCGTTCCCGCGTCGCGCGAATCCCTTTCCCGGGCGACCGGACACGGCGCCCCGTTCCGGCCGGCGCCGGATGCAGCGTGAATCCGCTTGCCGGAATTCCCGGCCCCCGCTTCAATCGAAGCATTGATCGACGACTTTGCTTCATTGATTCGGAAAGGATTTGGCCGTGGCACAGGTTGCTTCGGACGGCGACGATTTTGTCGTGATCGACACGGAAAACACCACATTCGACGCGCTCGGGGGGGAATGACCGCGTGCGCGTCCTCGCGACGGGGGCGCGCGTTCTCGGCAATACCGGCGACGACTGGCTGACGGCCGGGCTGCGCGTCGTGGCCGACGGGCACATGAGCCTGACGACCGATCTGCGCGGCGGCGCGGGGGACGATCATCTGCGCGCCACGCTGGTGCTGGAGGACGCCGATATCGACTTCGACAATCTGGTATCGGCGCATCTCTCGGGCGGGGCCGGGGACGATCTGCTGCGGCTGCGGCTGGGCGCCTCGGACGCCTCGCTGCGCGGCGTCGTGGATGGCGGCGCGGGCGACGACCGGATCACCGTCACCGACGAACCCGTTTCCGGCGGATTCGGGCCGCTCGGGGAGGATCTCGCGGTCCGGGGCGGCGCGGGAGACGACGTGATCCGCCTCGATCTCTATCTTTCGAGCCTGAGTTCCGAACTCGCGGCCGCGATCGGGGGCGGCCGGGGCGAAGACCGGATCTTCGCCCATCTGCGGGCGAGCGGCGACGACGGCGGGGAGGCGGCTGGCCGGATCGGCGGCGGCGGCGGCGACGACCACATCCGCCTGATCGTCGAGGGCGTCGAAACGGGCGTCGGCGGCGATGAGCATGCCATGGCGCGCGGTGGCGCGGGCGACGACCGGATCGCGATCGTCGCGCGGGGGTTCAACGCCTTCGAGACGGCGCAGACGCGGGGAACGGGCGACGGCGGCGACGACGTGGTGACCGCCCTCTGCGCGCTGACGGGCGACTACGGCGAGGCTTCGAACCGGCTCGACGGCGGCCGCGGCGACGACCGGCTGACCGCCCGGCTCGACCTCGGCTCGGCCTTCGGGAGCAGCGGGCTCAACCTGCTGCGCGGTGGCGCGGGCGACGACCGGCTGCTCGCGATCGTGAAGCTGGAGGAGGGCCATGACACGGCCGCCCATTCGGAGCTTTCCGGCGGCGCGGGCGATGACTGGCTGACCGTTCGGGGCGGCGACGGCAACATCCTCGATGGCGGCGGCGGCGACGACGCGCTGCGGGGCGGAGCGCGGGCGGACCGGCTGATCGGCGGGCGGGGCGCGGATGATCTCCTCGGCGGCGGCGGCGACGACGCCTTCGTCTTCCGCCCCGGCGACGGCCCGTGCCGCGACCGGGTCGCGGATTTCGCGCATGGCCACGACGTCATCGACTTCTCCGGCTTCGACGCCGACGCCACCCGGGAGGGCGATCAGGCCTTCGCCTTCGGCGGCGGCCATGGCGCCGGCCACGTCTGGCTGAGCGCCGGGGCGGGGGGCGCGAGCCTCATCCATGCCGCCGCCGGAACGGAAACGCTCGTCGTCGCGGTGCTCGACGGGCAGGCCGGAGGCGGCTGGTCGGCGGAGGATTTCATCCTCTGACGCCACCCATACCCCCCGGACCGGCCTTCGGGTCGATCCGGAGGCTCGTCACGTTCCTGTAGGCGCCGAGAGACGCGGCGCGCCGGGACACATGCCCGGCCCGCGACGGCCGCGTCGTTTCCGGGTTTGCCGATCCCGGGCCGGGAGGGTAAATCCCGGCCGACAAAGCATCAGGGATCGTGATGGACGAGTTTTCGCCAACCAAGATCAACCAGTGGAAGACCCTCGACAAGGATCTCGGCCGGATCGCCCTTCTCGAGAGCGCCTCGGCCGCGATCGCGCGGCCGAGGGTGGCGATCGGCATCGCGGTGGTCTTCATCCTGGTCTGCGGTTTCGCCGCCGCCGCCTTCGTCGGCGCCGGGCCCGGCACGCTCACAATCGTCGTCGCCGCGGCCTTCGGCGCCTACATGGCGCTCAACATCGGCGCGAACGACGTCGCCAACAACATGGGCCCCGCCGTGGGTGCGAACGCGCTCACCATGTCGGGCGCGCTGGCCATCGCCGCGGTCTTCGAGACGGCGGGCTCGCTCATCGCCGGGGGCGACGTGGTCTCGACGATCTCGGGCGGGATCGTCGCCCCCTCCGCGGTCGCCGGCCCGGGCGTCTTCGTCTGGGCGATGATGGCGGCGCTGATCGCCTCCTCGGTCTGGCTCAATCTCGCCACCTGGCTCGGCGCGCCGGTCTCCACCTCGCATGCGATCGTCGGCGGGGTGATGGGATCGGGCATCGCCGCCGCGGGTTTCGCGGCGGTGCAATGGGGCACGCTCGGCCAGATCGCCGCCTCCTGGGTGATCTCGCCGGTCATGGGCGGCGCGATCGCCGCCGTCTTCCTCGCCTTCATCAACCGCTACATCAAGGACGCGCCCGACAAGCTGGCCGCGGCGCGGCTCTGGGTGCCCGTGCTCATCGGCCTGATGGCGGGCAGCTTCACCGCCTATCTGGCGATGAAGGGGCTGAGGAAGGTCGTCGACGTCTCGCTGGCGCAGGCGCTGCTCCTCGGCCTCGCGGCGGGGGTGGCGGTCTGGCTCGTCTTCCTGCCCGTGGTCCGCTGGCAGGCGACGGGAATGCACAACCGCAAGCGCGACCTGAAGCAGCTCTTCGGCCTGCCGCTGATCGTCTCGGCCGCGCTGCTTTCCTTCGCGCACGGGGCGAACGACGTCGCCAACGCGGTCGGGCCGCTCGCGGCGATCGTGCACGCGGTGACGTCGATGGACGCGGGCGACAAGGTCGCGATCCCCCTCTGGGTCATGGCGATCGGCGCCTTCGGCATCTCCTTCGGCCTGCTGCTGTTCGGGCCCCGGCTCATCCGCCTGGTCGGGCAGGAGATCACCAAGCTCAACCAGATGCGCGCCTATTGCGTGGCGCTCTCGGCGGCCATCACGGTGATCGCCGCCTCCGGCCTCGGCCTGCCGGTCTCCTCGACGCATGTCGCGCTCGGCGGCGTGTTCGGCGTCGGCTTCTTCCGCGAATGGGAGGAGGAGCGGCGGGCGCGCGCGCTGAACCTGAGGAAGGGCAAGCCCGTCGCGGCCGATGAGCGCAAGCGCCGCAAGCTGGTCCGCCGGGCGCATGTGCTCGGCATCGCCGCCGCCTGGGTCGTCACGGTGCCGCTGACCGCGCTTCTGTCCGCCGCGATCTTCCGCGCGATCCTGTTCCTCGTCTGACCGGCGGGGCGCGGGTTCCGCGGCCCTGCGCCCCTTTTCAAACCCCCGGAATCAAGAGACCGCCCCGATGGGCGGTCCCTCCGATGAAAAAGGCCGCCCCGGGGCGGCCTCGCGTCCCGCGGTCGGGCCGGCGCTCAGCGCCGCGCGAGGTCCTGGGCCACGGCCGCGATGTGGCGGCGGTTCACCCCGATGTCCTCGAGCTGGGCGTCGGTCAGCCGGGCGAGGGCGCTCTCGGTCGCGCGCGCGTTCCGCCAGCGAAGGGCGGCGTCGTACACGCGCTCGAAGAGATTCACGACACGGAGGGTGGCAACGGAGCCGAGCGGCGCCGCCTGACGGGTGATTTCATAGACAGCCATTTCCAGTTTCCTCAAGGCGGGAACCCCTGACGATCCCGGGTTCCGAATACGTCTCGAATATCAGTTTTCATTCTGTCCAAACAATGAGCATTCCTGCATCCCATCCATGCATCCAACGCATATCTCCTGTCAAAAGATTAATATCCACAGTCTGTTACAGGTTTTCATGCCTGTTCCCCCGCGCGCCATGCTTGGCGGATGTTCCGGGTTCGTGCTAATGAGGGCGCGAGGCAGGAAGCAGGAGCGCGCATGCGCGTCATCGGAATCGACCCGGGTCTGCGCAGGACTGGCTGGGGCGTCGTGGATGTGGAGGGCGCGCGGCTCATCCATGTCGCGAACGGCGTCTGTCTGTCGGAGGGCGAGACGCTCGCCGAGCGGCTGCGCAGCCTGCACGACGCGCTGACCCGCGTGCTCGCCGCCTGGCGGCCGGAGACGGCCGCGGTCGAGCAGACCTTCGTCAACAAGGACGCCGCCGGCACGCTGAAGCTCGGCCAGGCCCGCGGCATCGCGCTGCTCGTTCCCGCGCTCTTCGGGCTGCCGGTCGCCGAATACGCGCCGAACGCGGTGAAGAAGGTCGTGGTCGGCGTCGGTCACGCGGAGAAGCATCAGGTGGAGCACATGGTGCGGCTGCAGCTGCCGCTCGCCACGATCGCGGGGCCGGACGCCGCGGACGCGCTCGCGATCGCGCTCTGCCACGCGCATCACGCGCGTTTCGCCGGGCGGCTCGGCGCGGCGATCGCGCGGGCGGAGGGACGGGCATGATCGGCAAGGTGACGGGCCGGCTCGACCACCGCGCCGCCGACCACGTGCTGATCGAGACGCAGGGCGGGGTCGGCTATCTGGTGCATTGCTCGGACCGCACGCTGATGGCGATGCCGGGGCCGGGCGGCTTCGTCTCGCTCTATACCGACCTGCTGGTGCGCGAGGATCTGTTGCAGCTCGTGGGTTTCCTGACGCTTGGCGAGCGGGAATGGTACCGGCTGCTCGTCTCGGTCCAGGGGGTGGGGGCGAAGGCGGCGCTCGCCATCCTCGGCGCGCTCGGGACCGAGGGGCTGGCGCGAGCGCTCAGCCTCGGCGATTCCGCCGCCTTCCGCGCCGCCCCCGGCATCGGGCCGAAGATCGCGCAGCGCCTGGTGCTGGAACTGAAGGCGAAGGCGCCGGCGATCATGGCGCTGGGGGCCGCGGGCGCGCGCCCGGCGATGACGGGCGAGGTGATCGAGGCGGCGCCGGCGGAGGTGCCCCGGCGCGCGCGGCCCGCGCCGCCGCCCGAGCCCCCGGCGGCGGCCGTCGCCCAGGCCGACGCGCTCTCGGCGCTCTCCAATCTCGGCTACGCGCCGGGCGAGGCGGCGGCGGCGGTGACGGAGGCGATCGGCGCCGAGCCGGGGCTCGACACCGCCGGGCTGATCCGCGCCGCGCTGCGCCTGCTCGCGCCGAAGGGCTGAGATCATGGCCGATTCCGATCCCACGCTCCGGCCCGAGCCGCTGCCCGAGGACACCGACCGGGCGCTGCGCCCGCGCGCGCTCGACGAATTCATCGGCCAGCGCGCGGCGCGGGCCAATCTCTCGGTCTTCATCGAGAGCGCGCGCCGCCGCGGCCAGGCGATGGACCACACGCTCTTCCACGGGCCGCCCGGCCTCGGCAAGACCACGCTCGCGCAGATCGTCGCGCGCGAGCTTGGCGTCAACTTCCGGATGACCTCCGGGCCGGTGCTGGCGAAGGCGGGCGATCTCGCCGCCATCCTGACCAATCTCGACACGCGCGACGTGCTCTTCATCGACGAGATCCACCGGCTCAATCCCGTGGTCGAGGAGATCCTCTATCCCGCGCTCGAGGATTTCCAGCTCGACCTCGTGATCGGCGAGGGGCCGGCGGCGCGCACGGTGCGCATCGAACTCCGCCCCTTCACCCTCATCGGCGCCACGACCCGGCTCGGCCTGCTGACGACGCCGCTGCGCGACCGGTTCGGCATCCCGACGCGGCTCGAATTCTACGAGGAGGACGAACTCGTCCAGATCGTCACCCGCGCCGCCGGGCTCATGCGCGCCGATGCGACGCCCGAGGGCGCGCGCGAGATCGCCCGGCGCGCCAGGGGCACGCCGCGCGTCGCCGGCCGGCTGCTCCGCCGCGTCGTCGATTTCGCCATCGTCGAGGGCGAGGGGCGGGTGACGCGCGAGATCGCCGACGCCGGGCTCCGCCGGCTCGGCGTCGACGAGCTTGGGCTAGACGCGGCCGACCGGCGCTATCTGACGCTGCTCGCGGAGAACTACGGCGGCGGGCCGGTCGGGGTCGAGACGATCGCCGCCGCGCTCTCGGAAGCTCGCGACGCGGTCGAGGAGGTAATCGAGCCCTTCCTGCTGCAGCAGGGCCTGATCCAGCGCACGCCGCGCGGCCGGATGCTGGCGCCGCGCGCCTGGACCCATCTCGGGCTCGCCCCGCCGCGCCCGGCGCCGGGGCAGGGCGATCTCTTCGGCTGAGGACCGACCCCCGTCAGCGCCGGGCGAGCAGGCGCTGGTTGAGCACGAAGGATTCGGTCGCGAGCTTCACGATGGTGCCGAGCGCGAGCAGGAGCTGTTCGTCGTGGTCGAGTCCCTGCGCCTCGTAGGCGCGGAACATCTCGGCGATCTGCGAGGCCATGAGCTCGTAGGCCGCGCCATGGTCGAGCGTGAGACCGCCCCAGTCGATCGGGTCGTCGCCCTCGGCCTCGCGGGCGAGGCGGGCCAGCAGCGCGGGATTGGCGAGGAACCGGGCCAAGCGCTCGGCGGAGGGCAGGTCGCGGGAAGGTGTCTCGGGCATCTCGATCTCGGGTGGTCTTCGGGAGGGCCATGGTTTCAAGGCCGGAGCGCGGATGCAAGCGGCGCTCCTTCGCCGATTCCGGCGCGGGCCTTGTCACGCGCCCGCTCTTCGGCGCAGGCTCGGCGCGCCGTTCCTCGCGAGGGTGCGGCGGTTTGAAGGGAGATGACCCATGACGATCCTCCGTGTTCCCGCGCGTTTCGCCGCGCCCGCGCTGATCGGCGCCGCGCTCGCGCTCGGCGCCTGCGCGAAAAAGGCGCCCGAGCCGACGCCCGTCGCGCTCACGCCCCAGGAGCAGGCCTGCGTCGATCGCGCCGCCGCCGTGACCGCCGCCGATCCGGCCGGCATCACCGTCATGCCGAGCACGTCGACCAAGACCGGCGACATGGTCTATACGGTCGGCGCCGCCGGGGTGAACTACACCTGCGTCGTTTCGCCGGGCGCCCAGGTCTCGAGCTTCTCCGCCGTCACGGCGCCCTGATCGGGGCGGCAGGAGTCCGGCGGGCCAGGCGCGTCCGCGGGGCTCCGGCCCCTTCCAGTCGAAAGGTCCTCATGGCGCACGAGTTTCCGGTCCGGGTCTATTACGAGGACACCGATCTGGCGGGTTTCGTCTATCACGCGAACTACCTGCGCTTCATCGAGCGGGGCCGGACCGAGGCCCTGACCGAGGCGGGCATCGACCAGCGCGCGCTGAAGGCCGAGGCCGGGATCGTCTTCGCCGTGCGCCGGATGGACTGCGACTGGTTCGCCCCCGCCTTCCTGCTCGACCGGCTCCGCGTCGTCACCGCGCTCGGCGCGCTCGGGGGGGCGAGCGCCGAACTCGACCAGCGGATCTGGCGCGGGGCGGACTGCCTGTTCCGCGCGCGGGTGACCGTCGTCGCGATCGGGGCGAACGGGCGCGCGACGCGCATCCCCGAGGCCGCGCGGGCGGCGCTCGCCGCGCTGGGGCCGACGGAAGGGACGGACGACACGGGCGTGTGATACACGCACCGGTTGAAAATCCCGCCTGCCCGGCGGTGCCCGGACTGGACAAGCCCGGGGATTTTCGCCACAAGTCGCGCGAATGGGCGTAGGATGTGGCCGGTGAGCCGGGTGAACACGGCCGAGGCATTTCGAGCAACGTAACAGCAGGCACCATGCAACCCGATACCCTCGTCGCCGCGCAGACCCTCGATTTCTCGCTCTTCGCGCTGTTCCTGCGCGCGACCTTCACGGTGAAGATCGTGATGGTGCTGCTGCTCGCGGCCTCGTTCTGGTCCTGGGCGATCATCCTCCAGAAACATTTCGACCTGCGGCGGGCGAAGGAGGAGGCGCGCGACTTCGACCAGGCCTTCTGGTCCGGCGATCCGCTCGATACCGTCTTCGACACGCTCGGGCCGGAGCCGCGCGGCGGCGCGGCGCGCGTCTTCGCCGCCGGCATGACCGAGTGGCGCCGCTCGCATCGCGCGGACGGCGGGCTGATCGCTGGCGCGCAGAGCCGGATCGAACGGGCGATGAACGTGGCGATCGGGCGCGAGGCGGAGATCCTGCAGAAGGGGCTCACCTATCTCGCGACCGTGGGCTCGATCGCGCCCTTCGTCGGCCTCTTCGGCACGGTCTGGGGCATCAAGGGCTCCTTCGAGGAGATCGCGGCGCAGCAGAGCACCAATCTCGCCGTGGTGGCGCCGGGCATCGCCGAGGCGCTGGTCGCCACCGCGCTCGGCCTGCTCGCGGCGATCCCGGCGGTGATCTTCTACAACAAGCTCAACCAGGACGCCGAGACGACGATCGGAAGCTACGAGAGCTTCGCGGACGAATTCGCGCTGATCCTGTCGCGGCAGCTCGACCGGACCGCGGCCTGAGATGGGCGCCTCGCTTCAGGGCGCCGGCTCCGCGCGCGGCCGGCGCCGCCGCGCCGGCCGCCGGCCGATGGCCGAGATCAACGTCACCCCGATGGTCGACGTGATGCTGGTGCTGCTCATCATCTTCATGGTCGCGGCGCCGATGCTGACGGTCGGCGTGCCGGTCGAACTGCCCGAGACCGCCGCCTCCGCCCTGCCCGCGGAGCAGCAGGAGCCGCTGACCGTCTCGCTCACCCGCGACGGCAAGATCGTCGTGCAGTCGACCGAGGTCGAGCGCGAGGGCTTCATCCCGCTGCTGCGCTCGGTCGCCGCCGAGCGCGACAACGACAAGGTCTTCCTGCGCGCCGACGGCGGCATCCCCTACGCCGATGTGATGCAGGTCATGGGCGCGCTGAACGCGAGCGGGTTCCACGACATCGGCCTCGTGACCGAGCAGGGCGGGCCGGGCTTCGGCGGACAGGACGGGTGAGCCATGGCCGGGGCGACGCGCGCGCGCGATGCTGACCGGAACGCCGCCCGCCCGTCGGGCGGCGCGTAGGGGCGACGCATGAGGACCGGCGCGGCGATATCGGGACTGGCGCACGCCGTGTTGATCGCGGTGATGATCATCGGCCTGCCGTGGTTCCCGCGCCGCGAGCGGCCGCCGATCCCGGTGACCGACGTGAGCTTCGTGAGCGAGGCGGATTTCGAACGCGCCCAGGCCGCCGCCCGCGGGCCGCGCGACGAGGCCGCGCCGCCCGAACAGGTGCGCGCCGAGCCTTCCGCGCCGGAGCCCGCCGCCCGGCCGCCCGAACCCGCGCCCCGGGCCGAGGCCCCGCCGGCGCCTCAGACGCCCGCCGAGCCCCCCGCCGAGACGGCGCCCGAGACGCCCGCGCCCGAGGTGACGACGCTCGCGCCCGAATTCGATCCCGACCGGCCGCTCTCGCCGCCGGCCATGGCGCCGGGCGCGCCGGCGCCGCCCGCGAACCCGTCCGCGGAACTCGCCGCCGTGGCGCCGCCGCGGGCGCGGACCGCGGCGACGATCGCCCCGATGCCCGCGCCGCCCGCGCCCGAGGCGCCTTCCGAGGAACCCGCCGCCGCGCCGAGCCCGGCGAGCCGCGAGGAACCGCGCCCGCCGGCGCCAAGTCCCGACGCCGCGCCGGCACCCGGGCAGCCGGACGAGGCGGCGCCGCCGCTCGCGCTCGCCACCTCGGCCCGGCCGCTCGCGCGCCGCGGCAATATCGAGACCGCCGCGGTGGCGCCCGAGCCCGAGCCGGCGCCCGCGCCGGCGGCCAAGCCGAAACCCGCGCCCGAGGCGAAGCCGAAGCCCGTTCCGGCGGCGAAGCCCGAGACGGAGGCGAGCCCGAGCCCGAGCGATCTGGTGAGGCAGTTGCGCGAGGAGGTGGAGCGCGAATCCGCCCGCCGCGCCGGGGCGACGCCGCCGACCGAGCCGACGCCGCCGAGCGACGGCGCCCGGACGGCCACCTCGCTGCCGAGCGGCCCGCCGATCACGGGCGCGGAGCGCAACGGGCTCGTGCTCGCGGTGCAGAAATGCTGGAACCTGCCGGCGGGGCTGCGCGACGCGGGCGAACTCAAGGTGACGGTCGGGGCGCGACTCAACGCCGACGGCTCGATCGTCGGCGGCTCGGTCCGCCTCGTCGAACCCGATCCGGCGCCCGACGCGCGCTTCCGGCAGGCCTACGAGGCCGGGCGCCGGGCGCTGCTGCGCTGCGCGCCCTATTCCGGCCTGCCGCGCGAGAAATACGCGCAGTGGCAGGAAATCGAAGTCGTCTTCAACCCCGAGGGGATGGTCTCATGGTAAACCGGCTCCGCCGCACGCTGATCCTCGCCGCGCCGGCGGCGCTCGCGCTTCGTCCCTTCGCGAGCGTGGCGCAATCGCCGCTGCGGATCGAGATCACGCAAGGGGTGGTCCAGCCGATGCCCTTCGCGGCGCCGGTCTTCGTCGCGGACACGCCGATGGCGGCCGATCTCGCCCAGCGCATCACCCAGGTCGTGATCGACGATCTGACCGGCACCGGCCTCTTCCGCGAGATCCCGTCGTCGGCGCATATCGGCCGGATCACCAATTTCGACGCGCCGGTCCAGTTCTCCGACTGGAAGGCGATCGGCGCGCAGGCGCTCGTCACCGGCGCGGTCGGGGTGACGGGCGACCGGGCGCGGGTGCGCTTCCGCCTCTGGGACGTCTTCGCCCAGACCGGGCTCGGCGAGGGGCTGCGGTTCCAGGGCCCGGCGTCGAGCTGGCGGCGGCTCGGCCACAAGGTCGCGGACCAGATCTACATGCGCCTCACCGGCGAGGGCGGCTATTTCGACAGCAAGGTCGCCTATGTCGCCGAGAGCGGGCCGAAGGCGAGCCGCCAGAAGCGCATCGCGGTGATGGATTACGACGGGGCCAACGCCGTCGCGGTCACCGATGGCTCGGCGCTGGTGGTCACGCCGCGCCTCTCGATCAAGGCGCGGCGGATCCTCTACACGAGCTACGAGCAGGGCGCGCCGAAGATCTTCATCATGAACGTCGATGGCGGCGGCCGGCGGGTGCTCGACAAGACGGCGGCGATGAGCTTCGCGCCGCATTTCTCCGCCGACGGTTCGCGCGTCGTCTACTCGGTCTCCGAGGGCACGGGCTCGGATCTCTACGTGACCGGCACCGATTCCGGCGCCCCGGCCCGGCTGACGCGCACCGCCTCGATCGACACCGCGCCGAGCTTCTCGCCCGACGGCTCGCGGATCTGTTTCGAGAGCGACCGCTCCGGCAACCAGCAGATCTACGTGATGCCCGCCGGCGGGGGGGAGCCCAAGCGGATCAGCTTCGGCGAGGGGCGCTATGCGACGCCGGTCTGGTCGCCGAGGGGCGACATGATCGCCTTCACCAAGATTGTCGGCGGGCGGTTCCACATCGGCGTCATGCGGGTCGACGGCTCCGGGGAGCAACTCCTGACCGCGAGCTATATCGACGAGGGACCGACCTGGGCGCCGAACGGGCGCGTGCTGATGTTCTTCCGGGAGAGCCCGGGCGAGAGCGGCGGCCCGCGGATCCATTCGGTCGACATCACCGGGCGCAACCTTCGCGAGGTGCCGACGGCGGGTTTCGCCTCCGATCCGTCCTGGTCGGGGCTTCTCGAATAACTCCACGCATATCGCACGCGCCCGCCTGAAGGGCGCGGAACAAGCATATGCATGTTTCAATGACATGAGCGGGCAGGGAAAAGTGAGATGAAGGAAAAGATGCGGGGCGGTATCCTGAGCGGCGGCCTCCTCGCCGCGGCGCTGGCGCTCGCGGGCTGCGCCGGGGAACCGATCAGCGTGCCGACGAGCCCCGACGCGGGCTACAACGGCCTCGGCGGCGCCGGGGGCGCGGGCGGGCTCGGGCTCGACGGGGTGAGCGGCGGCGCGCTCGGGGGCGGCACGCTGCCCGGCACCTCGATCAGCGACCGGGTGTTCTTCACCGTCGACCAGAGCACGTTGTCGGCGGAGGCGATCGGCACGCTCAACCAGCAGATCGGCTGGCTGACCCAGAACCAGGGCCAGATCACGATCGAGGGCCATGCCGACGAGCGGGGCACGCGCGACTACAACTTCCAGCTCGGCTCGGCCCGGGCGAGCGCGGTGCGCAACTACATGGTGAGCCAGGGCATCCCGGACAGCCGGATCTCGATCATCACCTTCGGCCGCGAGCGCCCGGTCGCGACCTGCGCCGAGGAAAGCTGCTTCGCCCGGAACCGCCGCGCGGTGACCGTGGTGGCGCGGCCGGGCGCGTGAGCCGCCTTAACCGGTTCGTGAAGACGCGGGCGAGGCGGGTTCCGCCGGCCCGCGGCTTCGTCTAGATTCGCCGCGATCACTCGGAGCGAGAAGGCCCATGCTGGCGAATTGGCGATCCCTCGGCGGCGCGTTCGGCGTCCTCATCCTCCTCGCGTTCGCGCCGCTCGCGCGGGCCGAGAACGTGGCCGACGTCCGCGCGGAACTGGCGAAGCTCAACGGCCAGATCGACCAGTTGCGGCAGGAACTCGTCAAGACCGGCCCGGCGAAGGGCCTGCCCGTCGCGCCGGCGACGGCGCTGACCCGGCTCGACCAGCTTCAGGCGGAACTCCGGCGGCTGACGAACCGCACCGACGTGCTCGCGAACGACATCGGCCGGATCGTCGACGAGGCGACGAACCGCGTCGGCGACATCGAGTTCCGGCTGACCGAGCTCGAGGGCGGGGACACGAGCACGCTCGGCAAGCCCGAGCCTCTCGGCGGCGGGCTGACCGCGATCGCGCCGCCGCCCCCGCGCGGGACGGTGCCCGCCGCGCCGGAGGCGGACGGCGCCGACGCGCCGCAGCTCGCCAAGACCGAGCGGGGCGATTTCGACGCGGCCGTCGCCGCCGCCGAGGCCGGCGACAACGCGAAGGCGGCGGAACTCTTCGGCGCCTTCCTCGCCACCTATCCCGGCGGCCCGCTGTCGAGCGAGGCGCAGTATCGCCGGGGCGACGCGCTGGCCGCGACCTCCGACTGGCGCGGCGCGGCGCGGAGCTATCTCGACGCGTTCAGCGGCGCGCCGGAGGGGCCGGTGGCGGCGAAATCGCTCTACCGGCTCGGCGTCAGCCTCGGCGAGCTCGGCCAGACCGAGGAGGCCTGCCTGACGCTGGCCGAGGTGGACAGCCGCTATCCCGGCTCCGAGGTCACGACCGATGTCGCGACCGAGAAGCGGGCGCTGAACTGCCAGCCTTGAGGCTTCCCGTGACCGGCGCCGCCCCGCTTCTCGACGCCGTCTCGACGGTCCTGGCGCGCGCGCCGGCGGGGCCGCTGGTGGTCGGCTTCTCGGGGGGCGGCGATTCCACCGCGCTGCTGCTGCTGACACTGCTCTGGGCGCGGGAGCGGGGGCGCGAGGTCATCGCGGCGACCGTCGATCACGGGCTCCGGCCCGAGAGCGCGGCGGAGGCACGGGAGGCCGCCGCCTTCGCGGCGGCGCGCGGCATCGCCCAGGCGACGCTGCGCTGGACGGGCTGGGACGGCGCGGGAAATCTCGAGGACGCGGCGCGGCGGGCGCGGCGGCGGCTGATCGGCGGCTTCGCCCGGGCGCGGGGCGCGGGCGCGGTGCTGCTCGGCCACACGCTCGACGATCAGGCGGAGACCTTCCTGATGCGGCTCGCGCGCGGATCGGGCGTGGACGGGCTCTCGGGGATGCGCGCCGAGACCGACTGGGACCGGCTGCCGGTGCTGCGCCCGATGCTCGGGCTCCGGCGGGAGGCGCTGCGCGACTTCCTGCGCGCCGAGGGCGTCGGCTGGATCGAGGATCCGAGCAACCGCGACCCGCGCTTCGCCCGGGTCAGGTTCCGCGAGGTGCTCGGCACGCTCGACGCGCTCGGCCTCGGCGCCGGGCGCCTCGCGGAGACCGCCGCCGCGATGGGCCGCGCGCGCGAGGCGCTGGAGACGGCGACGGCCGAGCTGGCGCGGGGCGCGGTCGAGGCGGGGCCGGCGGGGGACGCGCTTCTCGATCTGGCGCCGACGCTGGCCGCGCCGCGCGAGATCGGCCTGCGGCTTTTCGCCGCGACGCTCGGCTGGGTGTCGGGCGCGCGCTACCGGCCGCGGCTCGCGAGCCTCGAACGCGCGTTCGACGGGCTGGCGGGCGGCGCGGAGACGGGGGCGACGCTGCACGGCTGCCTGATCCGGCGGCGCGGAACGCGGCTCGCGATCCGGCGCGAACCCGCCCGCGTGGCGCCGGCCGTGCCGCTGGCCGAAAGGCGTTGGGACGGGCGCTGGGAATGGGCCGGGGGCGCGGTCGAACCGGGGCTGAGCATCGGCGCGCTCGGGGCGGCGGGGCTCGCCGAATGCGGCGACTGGCGCGCGCGCGGCGCGCGGCGGGAGGCGCTTCTCAGCACGCCCGCGCTCTGGCGCGGGTCCGAGCTCGTCGCGGCGCCGCTGGCCCGGCCGGAACCGGCGGCGCGGTTCGCGCGGATTTCCGCGCTTCCGCCGCCCTGGGATGCCACGTTATTGCGTTGAATCCCCGGTTCCAGAGCTTATGTTAGAGATCAATGAACGCGGGCGGCCCATCGTCGCCTCGCGAGAGGGAGTGTCCCGTGGGCAACACCAAGAATATCGCGTTCTGGATCATCCTCTTCCTGCTGATGGTCGCGCTGTTCAACGTCTTCTCGAGCGGCAGCAGGACCAGCATGGGCCGGGAGATCAGCTATTCCGATTTCCTGAACCGCGTCGATGACGGCCAGGTTTCCTCCGTCCGCCTCGACGGCGAGCGGGTCTACATCACGACGAAGGACGGCGTCTCCTACCAGACGGTGCAGCCGCGCGGGAGCGACGTGATTCCGGATCTGCGCGAGAACGGGGTCGAGATCCAGGCCGCGCCGCAGGAACAGTCGGGCTTCATGTCCGCGCTCGGCCTCTGGCTGCCGTTCCTCTTGCTGATCGGCGTCTGGATCTTCTTCATGAACCGGATGCAGGGCGGCGGGCGCGGCGGCGCCATGGGCTTCGGCAAGTCGAAGGCGAAGCTGCTGACCGAGAAATCGGGCAAGGTGACCTTCAACGACGTCGCCGGCATCGACGAGGCGAAGGAGGAACTGGAGGAGATCGTCGAGTTCCTGCGCGACCCGCAGAAGTTCTCCCGCCTCGGCGGCAAGATCCCGAAGGGCGCGCTGCTCGTCGGGCCTCCGGGCACCGGCAAGACGCTGCTCGCGCGCGCGATCGCGGGCGAGGCGGGCGTGCCGTTCTTCACCATCTCGGGCTCGGACTTCGTCGAGATGTTCGTCGGCGTGGGTGCCTCCCGCGTGCGCGACATGTTCGAACAGGCGAAGAAGAACGCGCCCTGCATCGTCTTCATCGACGAGATCGACGCGGTCGGCCGCCATCGTGGCGCGGGCTACGGCGGCGGCAACGACGAGCGCGAGCAGACGCTGAACCAGCTTCTCGTCGAGATGGACGGGTTCGAGGCGAACGAGGGCGTGATCCTGATCGCCGCGACCAACCGTCCGGACGTGCTCGACCCGGCGCTCTTGCGCCCCGGCCGGTTCGACCGGCAGGTGCAGGTGACCAATCCCGACATCAAGGGCCGCGAGAAGATCCTCGCCGTCCATGCCCGCCGCGTGCCGCTGGCCGCCGACGTCGATCTCCGCATCATCGCGCGCGGCTGCCCCGGCTTCTCGGGCGCGGATCTCGCCAATCTCGTCAACGAGGCGGCGCTGATGGCGGCGCGCACCGGCAAGCGTTTCGTGATGATGGAGGATTTCGAGAACGCCAAGGACAAGGTCATGATGGGCGCGGAACGGCGTTCGATGGTCATGACCGACGAGGAACGCCGCCTGACCGCCTATCACGAGGCGGGTCATGCGATCGTCGGCCTCAACGTCCCGCAGCACGATCCGATCCACAAGGCGACGATCATCCCGCGCGGCCGCGCGCTCGGCCTCGTCCTCTCGCTGCCGGAGCGCGACCAGCTCTCGGTCACCAAGACCAAGTACAAGTCGATGATCGCCATGGCCATGGGCGGCAAGGTCGCCGAGGAACTGACCTTCGGCCCCGACCAGGTGACCTCGGGCGCGGCCTCCGACATCCAGCAGGTGAGCCGGATCGCCCGGGCGATGGTGACGAAGTTCGGCATGTCGGAGAAGCTCGGCAACATCGACTATGCGAACGAGCAGTTCTCCTATCTCGGGCCGCAGGGCGGCGGGCTGAACGCGGGGCCCGACACGCACGAGCTGATCGACGCGGAGGTGCGCAAGCTGGTCGACGAGGGCTACGAGACCGCGAAGCGCATCCTGACCGAGAAGAAGGACGATCTGGAGCGCATGGCGCAGGGGCTGCTGGAATACGAGACCCTGACCGGCAAGGAGATCGCGCGCGTGATCGCCGGGCAGCCGCTCAATCGCGGCGGTGGCGACGACGACGGCGGGGAGCGCGAGGAGAGCGGCATCTCCGCGATCCCGAAGGCCGGCAAGCCCGGCCTGCCCGGCCGGGGCGACAAGGGCCTGGAACCCGAGCCGGTGGCCTGAGCCGGTCCCGCGCCCCCGAAATCCGCGCCGCGTCCCCGCCGGGGGCGCGGCGTTTTTCGTCCCATCTCACCCGGAGCGCCCGCGCATGGCCATTCTCAATCCGACCGACCTCGCCGGCCGCGTCGTCTTCCTCGGCGTGGTCCCGGACCGGGCGCTGTCGCTCCGCTCGGTGGCGCTGGAGCGGGCGCGGGCGCGGTTCGACGGGCTCGAGGGGGAGAGCCATGGCGGGCTGACGCGGGCCTCCTGCTCGCGCGTCGGCCAGCAGTATCCGAAGGGCACGACGATCCGGAACACGCGGCAGATCTCGATCCTGTCGCGGGAGGAGATCGCGGCGACGGCCTCCGCGATCGGCCTCGCCGAGCTCGACCCGCGGCTGCTCGGCGCCAACATCGTCTTCGAGGGGCTGCCGGAACTCACGCTGCTGCCGCCCTCGTCGCGGCTGATCTTCGAGAGCGGCGCCTCGCTCGTCATCGACATGGAGAACGGTCCCTGCGCCTTCCCCGCGAAGGAGATCGAGGCCGAGCATCCGGGCCACGGCGTGCGCTGGAAATCGGCCGCGATGGGGCGCCGCGGCGTGACCGCCTGGGTCGAGGCCGAGGGCGAGATCGCGCTCCACGCGATCGCCTCGCTGCACTGCCCGCCGATCCGGCTCTATCCGCCGCTGAGCTGAGGGGGTGGCGGACAGATGTCCGCCCTACCGCGGGGGCGGATACGACCTTCGATGCGATACCTTTTGATTGTCGCGTCGCGGCGAAGTCGCGGATATGCTGCCCTGGTTCGTTTTCCGCATGTATGCCAGGAGGCCGCCACCCGATGGGGTATTTGAGCGATATCGAGATTGCACGCGCGGCCACCAAGCGGCCGATCCTGGAAATCGGCGCCGCGCTCGGCATCCCGCCCGAGGCGCTGCTGCCCTTCGGCCATGACAAGGCCAAGATCACCGCCGATTTCATCGCCAATATCGAGACGCGGCCGGCGGGCAAGCTCATCCTCGTCACCGCGATCAATCCGACCCCGGCGGGCGAGGGCAAGACCACGACCACCGTCGGGCTCGGCGACGGGCTGAACGCGATCGGCAAGCGCGCCGCCGTCTGCATCCGCGAGGCCTCGCTCGGCCCCTGTTTCGGCATGAAGGGCGGCGCGGCTGGCGGCGGGCGGGCGCAGGTGGTGCCGATGGAGGACATCAACCTCCATTTCACCGGCGATTTCCACGCGATCACCAGCGCGCACAACCTGCTCGCGGCGATGATCGACAACCACATCTACTGGGGCAACGAACTCGACATCGACCCGCGCCGCGTGACCTGGCGCCGGGTGATGGACATGAACGACCGGGCGCTGCGCGAGGTGGTGGCCTCGCTCGGCGGCGTCTCGAACGGCTATCCGCGGCAGACCGGCTTCGACATCACCGTCGCATCCGAGGTGATGGCGATCCTCTGCCTCGCGCGCGATCTCGAGGATCTGCGCGCGCGGCTCGGCGAGATCATCATCGGCTATACCCGGGCGAAGGCGCCGGTCACGGCGCGCGACCTGAAGGCGGACGGGGCGATGGCGGTGCTGCTCGCCCAGGCGCTGCTGCCGAACCTGGTGCAGACGCTCGAATACACGCCCGCCTTTGTCCATGGCGGCCCCTTCGCGAACATCGCGCATGGCTGCAACTCGGTCATGGCGACGCGGACCGCGCTGCGCCTCGCCGATTTCGTCGTGACCGAGGCGGGGTTCGGCGCCGATCTGGGCGCGGAGAAGTTCCTCGACATCAAGTGCCGCCAGGCCGGTCTCGCCCCCGACGCGGTGGTGATCGTGGCGACGGTGCGCGCGCTCAAGATGAATGGCGGCGTGACGAAGGACGCGCTCGGCAGCGAGAATGTCGAGGCGGTCCGGCACGGCTGCGCCAACCTCGGCCGCCACATCGCCAATGTGAAGAGCTTCGGTCTGCCCGTCGTCGTCGCGATCAACCATTTCGTGACCGATACCGAGGCGGAGGTGCGCGCGGTCCAGGAGTTCGTCGCGGGCCACGGGTCCGAGGCGATCCTCTGCCGCCACTGGGCCGAGGGATCCGCCGGGATCACCGAGCTTGCGACCCGCGTCGCGGAGATCGCCGAGCGCGGCGCCGCGCAGTTCGACTTCCTCTATCCCGACGACATGCCACTCTTCGAGAAGATGGAGACGATCGCGAAGCGGATCTATCGCGCCGACGAGGTGGTGGCCGACGCCTCGATCCGCGAGCGGCTCGAGGTCTGGGAAAAGGCGGGCTATGGCCACCTGCCGATCTGCATGGCCAAGACGCAGTATTCCTTCACCACCGATCCGGCGCGCCGCGGCGCGCCGACCGGGTTCCCGATCCCGATCCGCGAGGTGCGGCTCGCCGCCGGGGCGGGGTTCATCGTCGCGATCTGCGGCGAGATCATGACGATGCCGGGCCTGCCGCGCGTCCCGGCCGCGGAGACGATCGGGTTCGATGCCCGGGGCGAGATCCATGGGCTGTTCTGAGCACGCGGCCGCGGGGCGGGGCGCGATTGCATCCGGGCGCGCGGGAGGCTACGCCGTGGATCATGAAGAGAGATCCGGCCGCCTGCGCGGACATGACAGAGCTTCGCGCCGAGATCGATCGGCTGGACCGCGAACTGGTCGCGCTGCTGGCCGAGCGGCGCGGCTATATCGAGCGGGCGGCGGAGCTGAAGCGCGGCAATGGCTGGCCCGCGCGGATCGAGGAGCGTGTGGAGGAGGTCGTGGCACGCGCCCGCGCCTCGGCCGCGGCGCATGAGCTCGATCCCGACCTGGTCGAGGCGCTGTGGCGCCGGCTGATCGACTGGTCGATCGCGCTCGAGGAGAGCCGGCTCGGCGCAAAGGGCTGAGCGGACCGCGCCTCATGTCGCGATCGTCCCGGAATCCGGCGCGAACGTCCGCGCGGATCCCGAAGATGGATTCCATGAACGGTGAGGAAAGCGGGCGGCGACCCGGCCCGACGGCGAGGAGCGATCGATGACGGCGCGGAGCAAGGAACTGACTGGGGCGAAACTGATCGACGGCAAGGCCTTCGCCGCGCGGATCAGGGCGCGGGTCGCGGAGGAGGTGGAGCGGATCCGCGCCGAGGCGGGGATCGTCCCGGGCCTCGCCGTCGTGCTCGTGGGCGAGGATCCGGCGAGCCAGATCTATGTGCGCAACAAGGCGAAGCAGACGGTCGAGAGCGGCATGCATTCGGTCGAGCACCGGCTGGACGCCTCGGCCACGCAGGACGAGCTGCTGGGGCTGATCGGGACGCTGAACGCCGATCCGGCGATCCACGGCATCCTGGTCCAGCTGCCGCTGCCCGGACACATCGACGAGGAGCGGGTGATCAACGCGATCGCCCCGGCGAAGGACGTGGACGGGTTCCACATCTCGAACGTCGGCCTGCTCGCGACGGGACAGAAGGCGATGGTGCCCTGCACGCCGCTCGGAAGCCTCATGCTGCTGCGCGATGAACTCGGCGATCTCTCCGGTCGCAACGCGGTGGTGATCGGCCGGTCCAACATCGTCGGCAAGCCGATGGCGCAGCTGCTGCTGCGCGAGAGCTGCACCGTGACGATCGCGCATTCGCGCACGAAGGACATCGAGGAGGTGGTGTCGCGCGCCGATATCGTCGTCGCCGCCGTGGGGCGGCCGCGGATGGTGAAGGCGAGCTGGATCAAGCCGGGCGCGACCGTGATCGACGTCGGCATCAACCGGATCGAGGGGCCGGAGGGCAAGCCGATCGTGGTCGGCGACGTCGATACCGACGACGTGGCGGCGGTCGCGGGGGCGATCACCCCGGTGCCGGGCGGGGTCGGGCCGATGACCATCGCCTGCCTGCTCGCGAACACGGTGACCGCCTGCTGCCGCGCGCATGGGCTCGCGGAGCCGCGGGACCTGACGGCGTAGGGTTTTCGCAGGACGGACCGGGACGGGCGGATCGGGGGGCGGACCGAGAGGGCGGACAGATGTCCGCCCTACGCGGATGCGCGGAAGGCGGGGAGGGTGACGCAGGGGGCGCCCGTGAGGATCGCGCGGGCGTCGGGTTCGATCAGCGCGGCGAGCGCGGGCGAGGATCCGAGGTCGAGCCCGCCGGTATAGGCGCCGAAGGCCGGCAGGATCAGCCGGCGCCGGTCGCAGAGAAAGCAGGGGCGGCTGAGCGTGCCGGTCCTGAGCGCGACCCGCAGCTT
The DNA here is from genome assembly GCF_006385685.1 of Amaricoccus solimangrovi. Taxonomy (GTDB): domain Bacteria; phylum Pseudomonadota; class Alphaproteobacteria; order Rhodobacterales; family Rhodobacteraceae; genus Amaricoccus; species Amaricoccus solimangrovi. The sequence goes on from NZ_VFRP01000001.1 coordinate 379,846, forward strand.
CGGGTGGTAATGGCCCGAGATCTCGCCCGGCTCCGCTTCCGGCAGGGCGGCGTGGCGGAAGGTGAGCGGGCCGAGGGCCAGCGTCTCGGCGCGGCCGCCGTCGAGCCCGTGCGGCGCGGGATCGTGGTTGCCGGCGAGCCAGATCCAGTCGCGCCCCCGCGCGAGCGCGGCGAGGGCGGCGCGATCGGCCTCCGGCAGGGCGTCGGCGCTCGCCATGTCGTCGAAACTGTCGCCGAGGCAGAGCACGGTGGCGGGATCGAGCGCCGCGATCTCGGCGGCGAGCCGGGCGATGGTCTCGCGCGTCTCGTAGGGCGGCAGCAGGGCGCCGCCGCGCCGCGCGATCCGCTCCGATTTTCCGAGATGCAGATCCGCGACGCAGATGAGCCGCCGCTCCGCCCACCAGAGCGCGCCGGAGCCGCGCGCGGTGAGCCTCGCGCCGGCGAGGGTGACGGTCTGCTCGATCATGTTCACGCCTTGCCCCGTCCGGCGCGCGGGCGCAAGCGGGCTCAGCGGGCGAGCCCGGCCTCGGCCATCAGCGCCTCGGCGGCTTCCGCGAGCATCCGCGCCTCGGCCTGGCCCCGGATCGGCACGCGGCCGGTCTCGAGCAGCAGCGGCGCGGCGAAGGGCGTCACATGCGGTGCGCGGACCGCGTCGATCCGGCCGGAGACGCGGGCGAGCATCTCCTCGATCCGGTCGAAATCGACGAGACCGTGCGCGGCCTCGGCGCGGGTGACGCGCAGGAGCAGGTGCTCGGGATCGTGGCGGCGCAGCGTGTCGTAGAGGATGTCGGTCGAGAAGGTCGCCTGCCGGCCGGACTTGCGCCGGCCGGGCAGGTTCCTCTCGATGAGCCCGGCGATGGTGGCGGCGGCGCGGAAGGTGCGCTTCATCACCGCGTTCTCGCCGAGCCAGCCTTCGAGCCCCTCGCGCAACCCCTCGGGCGAGAGCAGCGCGGCGGGGTCGGTCACCTCGTCGAGCCCCCAGATCAGCAGCGCGTAGTCGTTGGCGACGAAGCCGAGCGGATCAAGCCCCGCCGTCTCCATCCGCCGCGTGACGAGCAGGCCGAGCGTCTGGTGCGCGTTGCGCCCGGCGAAGCCGTAGAGGCAGAGGTGCCAGCGCCCGCCGCGGCGGAAGCGTTCGGCGAGCAGCCGGCCGGGTTCGGGTAGCCGGCTGACCTCGGCCTGGGTCGCGAGCCAGTCGCGCGTGTGGGGCGGCAGCCCGTCCCAGCGGGCCGGGTCCGCGATCAGGTCCATCACCCGGTGCGAGAGCCGGGTCGAGGTGGCGAGCTTGGTGCCCATGTAGGCGGCGATCTTCGGATCCTTCGACGGATGCTTCGTGACCTCCACCACCATCTCGCGCAGGCTCTCGAAGCGCACGGTCTGGCCGCCGAAGAGGAAGGTGTCGCCGGGCGAGAGGCTCGCGGCGAAGCTCTCCTCGATCTCGCCCAGCGTGGCGAACTGGCCCTTCATCCGGACGCTCAGCGTCTCGGTGTCGGCGATGGTGCCGACGTTCATCCGGATCGCCTTCGCGCGGCGCGGGTCGCGGAGTTGCCAGAGCCCGTCGCGCTCCATCAGCCGCCGCCAGCGGTCATAGGCGCGGAGCGCGTAGCCGCCGGTGGCGCAGAAATCGAGGCAGGCGTCGAAATCGGCGCGGCTGAGCGCGGCGTAGGGGCCGGCGGTCCGGATCTCGGCGAGCAGCGCCCCGGCCTCGAACGGGCCGGCGCAGGCGGTGAGCAGCATGTGCTGGCAGAGCACGTCGAGCGGGCCGGGCGGGCGCGGCGCGCCGTCGAGATCCCGGGCGCGGACCGCTTCGAGCGCGGCGTGGCATTCGAGGAGTTCGAAGCGGTTCGCGGGCACCAGCACGGCGCGCGAGGGCGCGTTGTAGCGGTGATTGGCGCGGCCGATGCGCTGGACGAGGCGCTTGACGTTCTTCGGTGCGCCGACCTGGATCACGAGGTCGACGTCGCCCCAGTCGATGCCGAGATCGAGGCTGCCGGTCGCGACGATGGCCCTGAGCTCGCCCCGCGCCATCGCCGCCTCGACCCGGGCGCGCGCCTCGCGGCCGAGCGAGCCGTGGTGCAGGCCGATCGGCAGGGCTTCCGCGTTCTCGGCCCAGAGCGCCTGAAAGAAGAGCTCGGCCTGGGCGCGGGTGTTGATGAAGACGAGCGTGGTCCGCGCCGCCCGGATCAGCTCCATGACCCGGGGCGCGGCGTAGCGCGCGCCCTGCGTCGCCCATGGCGGCGGCGTCTCGCTCTCGAGGATCGAGATGTCGGGGTCGGGTCCGGGATCGGCGACGAGAAGCCGCGTCTCCGGGCCGAGGAAGCGGGCGAGGGCGGGCGGATCCTCGACCGTGGCGGAGAGGCCGACGCGCCGGAGGCGGGGTGCGAGGCGCCGGAGCCGGGCGAGGCAGAGCGCGAGCTGGTCGCCGCGTTTCGATTCGGCGAGCGCGTGGATCTCGTCGAGGACGACGCGGGCGAGGCCGCCGAAGAGGCGCGGCGCCTCGGGATAGGAGAGGAGCAGCGCGAGCGATTCCGGCGTCGTCAGCAGGATATGCGGCGGGTCGACCCGCTGCCGGGCGCGGGCGGCGGCGCCGGTGTCGCCGCTGCGGTCCTCGACGCGGATCGCGAGACCCATCTCGGCGATCGGGACTTCGAGGTTGCGCCGGATGTCGGCCGCGAGCGCCTTCAGGGGCGAGACATAGAGCGTGTGGAGTCCGGGGGCCGGCGCGGATCCGAGTTCGATCAGGCTCGGCAGGAATCCCGCGAGCGTCTTGCCGCCGCCGGTGGGCGCGATCAGCAGCGTGGCGGGATCGGCCGCGCGCGCGAGCAGGGCGCGCTGGTGGGCATGCGGCGACCATCCCCGCCGCGCGAACCAGCCGGCGAAGGGTTCGGGCAGCGCGGTCTCGGGAATGTCGGGCATCGCGGATCCGGGGGCCAGGTCGGGCTTCAGGTAACGCGGGCGCGGCCGATGGCCAGACCGGACGCGGCGCCGGGTCCAGGCAGGCATGCCTCCGGCATGCCGCGGACGGCCCTTTGGCCGGAGCCGGTTTCTCCCCGCCTGTTGGCGGGGCCCCTCGCTCCGGCCCTTCGGGCCTGCGCGGACTGCCCGATAGATTTCATGCCCATATGAAACACGGGGAAGAAGCGAGCCTCGGGCGGAGCGCCCGGCGTGCGAACAGCCGGCGGTGGCGGCGCGGCGCCACCGCCGGCTGTTGGTTCAGAACGGGATTTCGTCGTCGAGCCCGCCGGCCGGCCCCCGGCTCTCGCCGCCGTAGCCGCCCCGGCGGTCGTCGGAATAGCCGCCTCCGCCCCGCCGTTCCTCGCCGTAGCCGCCACCGCCGCCGGCGCCCGCGCCTTCGCCCCGGCCGTCGAGCATCGTCAGTTCCGAACGGAAGGGCCGCAGCACCACCTCGGTGGTGTAGCGGTCCTGGCCGGACTGATCCTGCCATTTGCGGGTCTCGAGCTGGCCCTCGATGTAGACCTTCGAGCCCTTGCGCAGATACTGTTCCGCGACGCGGACCAGCGGCTCGGAGAAGATCGCGACCGAATGCCACTCGGTCCGCTCGCGGCGCTCGCCCGAGTTCTTGTCGCGCCAGGTCTCGGAGGTCGCGACGCGGAGGTTGCAGACCTTGCCGCCGTTGCCGAAGGTCCGCACCTCCGGATCCTGGCCGAGATTGCCGATCAGGATCACCTTGTTCACGCTGCCTGCCATCGGTTCGTCCTTTTCTCCCGAATGCGAGGGCCCGTCGGTATCGCGCCGCGGCGCCGCTGTCACGTCCCCGCGCGTCTCGCGCTCAAGTTAGGGGCTCGGCCGCCATCTTCCAATGCGCGCCCTGGCCGGCCCTGCGATTAGAAGGCTGACATCGGATTAAAAGCTTGGCATATTGCCGCGCAACCGGCGCCGGCCGGGCGGTGGCGAGCAGTCCGCCGTAACCAAGACGAGGGACGATGAGAACAAGACTGATCGCGCTCGGCGTGGGTCTGGCCGTGGCGGGACCGGCGATGGCCGATGCGTCGCTGAGCGCGCTGCTGCGCAATCAATCGAGCCTTTCCCCGGAATACCGCCAGCTGATCCGGCAGCCCGTGCCGGGTCTTCTCGAAGGCCAGCCGCGGCGGCCGCGCGGCATCGAGACCGACGACTACGCCGGCATTCCCGCCTTCACCGGCTCGCCCGGCGCCTTCGAGGCGATGGCGCGGGCCGCGGCGCGCAAGCATCACGTGCCCGAGGACCTGTTCCTGCGCCTCGTGCATCAGGAATCGAAGTTCCGCCCGGGAGCGAAATCGACCAAGGGGGCGATCGGGCTCGCGCAGCTCATGCCGGGCACGGCGCAGGTGCTGGGCGTCGATCCGCACGATCCGCGCGAGAATCTCGAGGGCGGCGCGCGCTATCTCAGCCAGCAGTACCGGAAGTTCGGCGACTGGCGCCTCGCGCTCGCGGCCTATAACGCGGGCCCCGGCGCGGTCGAGAAATACAAGGGCGTGCCGCCCTACGCCGAGACGCAGCAATACGTGAAGAAGATCCTCGGGCGCTGAGCCGCGCCCGGCGGAACGCCTCCCGTCGGCGGATTCGCGCGGCGACGTGATCGGGTCCGGACCGCGAGGGCTGGCCCTTCGGCATCGCAGGTGCGATATTGCCGCCCGCGCGCGGTGAGGCGAGGCCCGCCGCGCCGATCGGAATGCCCGGGTCCTCTCCCGACAGGACCCGCGCGAAGACGCGGACGCGCGGGAGGAACGGCACATGCGGCGCTACGAGATCCTGGACGGGTTCCGGGGGTTCTTCCTCATATTCATGTCGATCGCGCATTTCGACGGGCTGCTGCGCAGCTGGCTCGGCGTGCTCCACCACAAGAATTTCGGCTGGGTCGAGGACGCGCAGGGATTCGTCTTCCTCTCGGGCACCGTCGCCGGGCTGGTCTATGGCCGGCGGTTCCTGGCGCGGCCGGAGATCCGCGCGAGCCTCGCGCTCACCGCGCATCGGGCGCGCCAGATCTACACGCATCAGGTCACGCTGATCCTGATGGCGCTCGCCGCCGCCTTCGCGCTCGGCACCCACGCGCCGGTCGATCTCCAGCCCTATCTCGAGGCGCCGGTGACCTTCACGATCGGCAGCCTGCTGCTCGTCTCCTCCTCGGCCAACATGGGCATCCTGCCCATGTACATCGTCTTCCTGCTCGTCACCCCCTTCGCGCTCCGGCTGCTGCACCGGGAGATGATCGCGCCCTATTTCGCGCTCGTCCTGCTCGCCTGGCTCGCCGCGCAGACGAGCCTGACCGGCAAGGGCATGTACGCGCTGGAAAATTTCATGATCGCCGAGGGGATACCGGCGCGGTTCGGCCTGTTCTTCAACATGCTCGGCTGGCAGGCGCTGTTCTTCGTCGGTCTCTTCGTCGGCTTCCGGGTGGCGCAGGGGCGGCTCCGGCTGGACTTCCTCGACCAGCCGCAGTTCCGGGTCACCTTCTTCATCGCCGTCGCGGGGATGGCGCTGCTCGGGATCTTCGATCTCATCGTCGAACTGCGCGTGCTCGGCGACGCCTACAGCGAGCGCATCGCGCTGCGCAGCCCCCGCTCGGTACTCGGCGTCGTCTATCCGCTCGCCTTCCTCGTCGATCTCTTCATCGTCGTCTGGCTCGCCCGCAACGGGGCGAGCGACCGGCTGGCGGTGATCCGCAAGCTTTCGGCGGGGGTGAACTGGCTCTTCACCCGGCCCGCGCTCACCCTGCTCGGGCGGCATTCGCTGCAGGTCTTCTCGTTTCACATCATCGTCTATTACGCGCTCGCGACACTGCTCAACGTCTACGAGCCCTCGGCGGTGGGGCGCGAACTCCTGCTCGTGGCCGGGATCGCCTCGCTCTTCCTCTGCGCCGGCGGCCGGGACTGGTGGGTGAACCGGGGGCGGCCGGCGGTGGCCTGAGCGCGCGCCCGACCGGCTGGTTTCCGCCACCGGGCGCCCGCGGCGCCCCGGCGGGGCTTGCGGACGATCCCGTTTTGTTCTCTTCTCCCGCGGGACTCGTAAATCCGGCGAGGGACGCTATCTAACGCCTGTCCCAATGGAACCCTGGCATGGCCGAGCAGAAGTTCATCGAGATCCGCGGCGCGCGCGAACACAATCTGAAGTCGATCGACCTCGACATCCCCCGTGACGAACTGGTGGTGATCACCGGCCTCAGTGGGTCCGGCAAGTCGAGCCTCGCCTTCGACACGATCTACGCCGAGGGGCAGCGGCGCTATGTCGAGAGCCTGAGCGCCTATGCGCGGCAGTTCCTCGACATGATGCGGAAGCCGGACGTCGATCACATCTCCGGCCTCAGCCCGGCGATCTCGATCGAGCAGAAGACGACCTCGAAGAACCCGCGCTCCACCGTCGGCACGGTGACGGAGATCTACGACTATCTCCGCCTGCTCTTCGCCCGGGCGGGCACGCCCTACAGCCCCGCGACCGGCCTGCCGATCGAGGCGCAGCAGGTCTCCCAGATGGTCGACATCACGATGGCCTTGCCGGAGGGGACGCGGGCCTATCTGCTCGCGCCCATCGTCCGCGACCGGAAGGGTGAATATCGCAAGGAATTCCAGGAGCTTCTGAAGAAAGGCTTCCAGCGCGTCAAGGTGAACGGCGAGTTCCACGAACTCGACAGTCCACCGACGCTCGACAAGAAGTTCCGCCACAACATCGACGTGGTGGTTGACAGGCTCGTGGTGCGCGAGGGGCTCGAGACGCGGCTCGCGGACAGCCTGCGCACCGCGCTCGACCTCGCCGACGGGATCGCCATCCTCGAGACGGCGCCGCCGCCGAACGACGACGGGACCACGCCGGAGCCGGAGCGGATCACCTTCTCGGAGAATTTCGCCTGTCCGGTCTCGGGATTTACCATTCCGGAGATCGAGCCCCGGCTCTTCTCGTTCAACGCGCCTTTCGGCGCCTGTCCGGAATGCGACGGGCTCGGGGTGGAACTGTTCTTCGACCCGCGGCTGATCGTGCCGGACGAGAGCCTTCCGCTCCTGAAGGGCGCCATCGTGCCGTGGTCGAAGGGGCAGTCGCCCTATTACCGGCAGACGATGGAGGCGCTGGCGAAGCATTACGGTTTCGACGCGAAGAAGCGCTGGCGCGACCTGCCCGAGGCGGCGCGGGACGTGCTGCTCTACGGGTCGAAGGGCGAGAAGATCACCTTCCGCTACGACGAGGGCGGGCGGGTCTACGAGATCGAGCGCACCTTCGAGGGCGTGATCCCGAACATGGAGCGGCGCTATCGCGAGACCGATTCGAGCTGGTCGCGCGAGGAGATGGAACGCTACCAGAACAACCGCCCCTGCGGCGTCTGCCACGGTTACCGGCTGAAGCCCGAGGCGCTGGCGGTGAAGATCGCCGGGATCCACGTCGGCCAGGTGGTCGAGAAGTCGATCCGCGAGGCGCTCGACTGGGTCGAGACCGTGCCCGAGAGCCTGACGGCGCAGAAGAACGAGATCGCCCGCGCGATCCTGAAGGAGATCCGCGAGCGGCTGGGCTTCCTCGTCAATGTCGGGCTCGACTACCTGACGCTGGCGCGCAACGCCGGCACGCTCTCGGGCGGCGAGAGCCAGCGGATCCGGCTCGCGAGCCAGATCGGCTCGGGGCTGACGGGCGTGCTCTACGTGCTCGACGAGCCCTCGATCGGGCTGCACCAGCGCGACAACGGGCGGTTGCTCACCACGCTCAAGAATCTGCGCGACGCGGGGAACACGGTAATCGTGGTCGAGCATGACGAGGAGGCGATCCGCGAGGCGGACCATGTCTTCGACATGGGGCCGGGCGCGGGCGTCCATGGCGGCGAGATCATCGCCTCGGGCACCCCGGCCGAGGTCGCGGCCAATCCGGACTCGATCACCGGCCAGTACCTGACCGGCGCGCGCGAGATCGCGGTTCCGGCCGGGCGGCGCAAGGGCAACGGCAAGTCGGTCGTGGTGCGGAACGCCACCGGCAACAACCTGCGCGGCGTCACGGCGGAATTTCCGCTCGGCACCTTCACCTGCGTGACCGGCGTTTCGGGCGGGGGCAAGTCCACGCTCACGATCGAGACGCTGTTCAAGACCGCCTCGATGCGCCTCAACGGCGCGCGCCAGACGCCCGCCCCCTGCGACGAGGTGCGCGGGCTCGAGAATCTCGACAAGGTCATCGACATCGACCAGTCGCCGATCGGCCGCACTCCGCGCTCGAACCCGGCGACCTATACCGGCGCCTTCGGCCCGATCCGCGACTGGTTCGCGGGGCTGCCGGAGGCGAAGGCGCGCGGCTACAAGCCCGGGCGGTTCTCGTTCAACGTCAAGGGCGGGCGCTGCGAGGCCTGCCAGGGCGACGGGGTCATCAAGATCGAGATGCACTTCCTGCCCGACGTCTACGTGACCTGCGAGACCTGCCAGGGCAAGCGCTACAACCGCGAGACGCTGGAGGTGCTGTTCAAGGGCAAGAGCATCGCCGACGTGCTCGACATGACGGTGGAGGACGCGGAGGCGTTCTTCTCCGCCGTGCCGTCGATCCGCGACAAGATGACGACGCTGATGCGGGTGGGCCTCGGCTACATCAAGGTGGGCCAGCAGGCGACGACGCTCTCGGGCGGCGAGGCGCAGCGGGTGAAACTCTCGAAGGAGCTTGCCCGACGCTCCACGGGCCGCACGCTCTACATCCTCGACGAGCCGACCACGGGGCTGCATTTCGAGGATACGAAGAAGCTCCTCGACGTGCTGCACGAACTGGTCGAGCAGGGGAACACGGTCGTGGTGATCGAGCACAATCTCGACGTGATCAAGACCGCCGACCACATCATCGACATCGGCCCGGAGGGCGGCGATGGCGGTGGCGCGGTGGTCGGGACCGGCACGCCCGAGCAGATCGCGAAGATCCCCGCGAGCCACACCGGGCATTACCTCGCACCGCTCCTGGCCGCGCGCAGGGTGGCGGCGGAATAGGGCGGAACAGGGGCGGGGCGGAGGGCGGACAGATGTCCGCCCTACGGGATCTGTCCGGGCTGGCCGGCGTCGGGCGGGGCGACGGAGAGGAAGCGGCCGTCGCTCCAGACCACCGCCTCGTAGCAGCGTTCGGCGCCGATCCCGCCGCACCAGCCGCCGTCGCGGCCGATGAGCAGGATCCGGTCCTCGCCCCAGTCGATGAGCCGCCAGCCGGTCGCCTGCCAGCTCGTCACCCGGTCGCCGACCACGGCGTGGAGCGCGCAGCCGCCGGAGCCGCAATAGGCGGAGGCCGCGGTGGAGCAGCGGAGCCGGCTCTCGTCCACCAGCGCCTCCGCCACGCCGTCGCCGGTGAGGTCGACCCGGGTGACCGTGCCCTCCGGCGCCGTCATCTCGCCGCCGTCGAGATAGGCGCAGGCGGCGGAGGCTTTCGCGAGCAGCCGGTCGACGAGGTCCTGGGCCGCCCCCGGCAGCGGCGCCAGCAGCCCCGCGGCGAGGCCGAGCGCGCGGAGCGCGGCCGCGGGCCTCACGCCGCGCCCCCGCCCGCGGTCAGATCCAGTTCCCGCGCGCCGAGCGGCGCCAGCATCGCGGCGACTTCCTCGGCGCGGAGGCTGCCGATCGAATCGCGCCAGACCGGGGCGCGGTCCTTGTCGATCACCGCCGCCCGGATGCCTTCGAGCAGCTCGCCCTGGCTCGCGGCGCGGTAGGTGAAGCGGTATTCGCGCCGGAGCGCGGCCTCGATCCCGGGCTCCGCGCGCGCGGCGCGCACCAGTTCCAGCGCGCAGGCCAGCGAGAGCGGGCAGGAGCCCCGGAGCCGGCGCAGCACCTCATGCCCCCAGTCCGTCGCCTCCAGCCGGCCGGCGAGGGTGCGGAGGTCGGGCGCGGAGAACGCGTCGTCGATCGTTTCGAGACGCGCGGCGAGCCTCGCCTCCGGCGCGGGTTTCTCGAAACGCGCGATGGCGCCCGGATCGCCGGAGCCCACCAGTTCGGCGGCGAGCGCCGGCCAGTCCGCCTCCGGCACGAACCGGTCGAAGAATCCGGCGAGGATCGCGTCGCCCGGCTCCATCCGATGCGCCGAGAGGCCGACGAACTCGCCGAGGCGTCCGGGGGCGCGGGCGAGCAGCAGGCTGCCGCCGACGTCGGGGACGAGGCCGATCGGGCATTCCGGCATCGCCACCCGCGTCGATTCGCCGAGCACGCGGTATCGCGCATGGCCCGACAATCCGACGCCGCCGCCGAGCACGAAGCCCTGGGCGAGGGCGACGATGGGCTTCGGATAGCGCGCGATCGCCGCGTTCATCCGGTATTCCTCGGTGAAGAAGCGCCGGCCGGTCTCGAAATCGCCTTCGCGCCCCGCGTGATAGATCCGGGCGATGTCGCCGCCGGCGCAGAAGGCGCGCGCGCCCTCGGCATCCATCAGCACCAGATCCACCGTCGCGTCCTCCCGCCAGGCATCGAGCGCCGCCTGGATCTCCAGCGCCATCGACAGGCTGAGCGCGTTCAGCGCCTTCGGGCGGGTGAGGGTGATCCGGCCGGCGCGGCCCTCCTTGCGTGTCCAGACGTCGCTCATCCCGCTCTCCCGTCGCTTCGCACGCGCCGGCGCGCGGTGATTCCCGCCGGCGCCGACGCATCTTAGCGGCCCGGTCCGCGCGGCGCGACCGCGCGGCGCCAATCGGCCCCCTCCGCGACCAAAGGCCGGTCTTGCGAAAAACGCCAGCGTGCTATGATCCGAATCGGGGAGAGACCATGCAAAAAAGTACGGTTCGATGGGATGACTTCCGCGTGTTCCTCGCGGTCGCGCGGCAGAAGCGGCTCGGCGCGGCCGGGCAGACGCTCGGGCTCGACCCGGCGACGGTCGGGCGCCGGATCGCGGGGCTCGAGAAGGCGCTGGGGCGCGAGCTCTTCGACCGCGGTCCGCGCGGCTACCTGCTGACCGAGGCGGGGCGGGGCCTGATCGAATGCGCGCAGACGATGGAGAGCCAGGTCGGCGAGGCGGTGGAGCTTTCGGGCGGCGATCCGGAACAGCTGTCGGGCGTGGTGCGGATCGGGGCGCCGGACGGGGTGTCGCATTACCTGATGATCGACGCCTGCGACATGCTGTCCCGCGACAATCCGGGGTTGCGCGTCGAATGCGTGTCGCTGCCGCGCAGCTCGGTCCTGTCCCGGCGCGAGGCCGATCTCGCGATCAGCGTGTCGCCGCCGACGGCCGGACGGCTGACGGTGCGCAAGATCGCGGATTTCGACCTGCGCCTCTATGTCCGGGGCGAGATCCTCGCCGCGCGCCCGCCGGTGGAACGGCTCGAGGATCTCTCGGACCTGCGCGGCATCGGCTATATCTCGGACATGGTGTTCGAGCGCGAGCTCGACTACTACGCGCTGCTCGGCCGCAACGCGGAGCCGGCGCTGACCTCCAACAGCCTGATCACGCAGCGGCGCTGGTGCCAGGCCGGCGCGGGGCTCTGCATCCTGCCCGATTTCATCGCGCGCGAGCATCCGGAACTGACCGCCGTGCTGCCCGGCGAGATCCACCTGAGGCGCTCCTTCTACATGATCCTCCACCAGGACGACGCGCGCGTCGCGCGGATCAATCGCGTCGCGGATGTGATCGCGCGGCGGATGCGGCTGGCACTCTCCGATGGTCTGCCTTGACAGAAAGTTGCGCGCGCGAGACACTTGACTTCGAGAACAGAATTAAAAACGCGGGAGAAACATATGATCGTTCGGAACATTGTCGGCGGCAAACCGAGCCATGACATCGTGACCGTGAAGCGCGACGACACTGTCAGGACGGCGGTCGAGATCCTGGCGAGGCACCGGATCGGCGCCGTGATCGTGAGCGACGACGGCGCGATCGTCGATGGCATCCTGTCGGAACGCGACATCGTGCGCGCGCTCGGCACCGTCGGCGCCGCCTGTCTCGAGGCGAAGGTGAAGGATCTGATGACCTCCTCCGTCGTGGGCTGCCATTACGACGACACCGCGCACGCGGTGCTCGGCAAGATGACCGAGGGCCGGTTCCGCCACATGCCGGTGATCGAGGACAACCGGATGGTGGGCGTGATCTCGATCGGCGACGTGGTCAAGGCGCGGCTCGAGGAGATCGAGATGGAGAACAGCGCGCTGACGGGCATGATCGCCAACAGCTGGTAAGGCGCGCGCGGGAGCATCTTGACCGGCCCGGGCGGATGCTGTTGCTTGCGCCGACAAACCGCAGGGGGGGCTCGCTATGCGGATCGGACTCTATCCCGGGACCTTCGACCCGATCACGCTCGGCCATCTCGACATCATCCGCCGGGCCTGCAGCCTCGTGGACCGGCTGGTGATCGGCATCGCGATCAACCGCGACAAGGGTCCGCTCTTTCCGCTCGAGGACCGGGTGGCGATGGTCGAGGCGGAATGCGCCGGGATCGCCGAGGCGACGGGGACGGAGATCGTCGCCTATCCGTTCGAGAACCTGCTGATCCATTGCGCCGAGGACGTGGGCGCGACGATGATCGTGCGCGGGCTGCGCGCGGTCTCCGATTTCGAATACGAATACCAGATGGTCGGCATGAACCGGGCGATGAACGACGAGGTCGAGACCGTGTTCCTGATGGCCGACGCGCATTATCAGGCGATCGCCTCGCGGCTGGTGAAGGAGATCGCCCGCCTCGGCGGCGATGTCGCGGGTTTCGTGCCGGCGCGCGTGGGCGAGGCGCTGTCCCGTCGGCTCGCGCCTCCCGAGGGCCAGCGGGTGGCGCGGCTGACGCGGTCCTGACCGCGCCGGCCCCGATCCGTCCCCGGGCCCGAAAATCGCCCGCGAGACCTGGCTTCGCCCCTTTCCCCCGGCCCGGAGACCCCCTAGGGTCCGCCCCCGAAGACGAGCCAGGAGGAGACGATGGCTGAAATCAAGGATCCGGAAAACACGCTCATCATCACGCTGAAGGGTGGAGACGTGGTGGTCGAGATGCTGCCCGACGTGGCGCCGAAACACGTCGAGCAGATCAAGGCGCTGGCCCGCGGCGGCGAATACGACAACGTCGCCTTTCACCGCGTGATCGAGGGCTTCATGGCCCAGACCGGCGATGTCGAGAACGGCGACATGGAGCAGGATTTCAACATCCGCCGCGCCGGCACCGGCGGGTCGAGCCGGCCGAACCTGCCGGCGGAATTCTCGAAACTGCCCTTCGACCGCGGCGTGGTCGGCATGGCGCGCAGCCAGAACCCGAACAGCGGCAATTCGCAGTTCTTCATCATGTTCAAGGACGGCCATTTCCTGAACGGCCAGTACACGGTCTGGGGGCGGGTGATCTCGGGCATGGAGCATGTCGACGCGATCACGCGCGGCGAGCCGCCGGCGGAGCCCGACCGGATGATCGCGGTCAAGGTCGCGGCCGACGCATGATCCGGCGGAGCTTCCTGGCGCTGGTGGCGGCGCTGGGGCTCGGGGGGGCGGCGCTCGCCGCCGACCCGGGCGACACGCTGGTGATCGAGGTGGCGGGGCAGGCGAACGGCACGATCGAGATCGCGCTTCGCCCGGATCTGGCGCCGAAGCACGTGGCGCAGATCAAGCAGCTCGCCGAGAGCGGCGCCTATGACAACGTGGCCTTCCACCGCGTCATCGACGGGTTCATGGCCCAGACCGGCGACGTGCAGTTCGGCAAGAAGGACGTCTATGGCGGGGGCCAGGCCGGGATGGGCGGGTCGAACCTGCCGGACCTGCCGGCGGAGTTTTCCCAGACGCCCTTCGTGCGCGGCACGGTCGGCATGGCCCGCGCGCAGGATCCGGACAGCGCCAATTCGCAGTTCTTCATCATGTTCGCGCCCGGACCCTTCCTCGACGGCCAGTACACGGTCGTCGGAGAGGTGACCTCGGGCATGGAGGTGGTCGACAAGATCGCGCGCGGCGAAGGCCATGCCGGGATGGTGCCGAGCCCCGATTACATGACGAAGGTCACGGTGAAATGAGAAAAGGCGCGGCGCCCCCGGGCCCGCGCCTTCGCCGATGGCGGACAAATGTCCGCCCTACGGCCCCGCAGGGCGGACTTCAGTCCGCCGCCCCCCGCGCGCCGCTCATCCCTCGACCCTGACCAGCGCGTGCCGCTTCTTTCCCGCCGAGAGCTTCAGCCCCGTGCCGAGCGCCGCCGCGTCGAGATGCAGCCCCGCGTCGGTCAGTGCCACGTCGTCCATCCGCGCGCCACCCTCGGCGATCAGCCGCTTCGCATCCTTGCCCGATCCGGCGAGCCCGGCGCGGACAAGGAGCTGCACGACCGAGATCCCGCCCTCCGGAATGTCGGAGGCCGGGAGCGCCACGGTCGGAAGTTCCGCCCCGACGCCGCCTTTCTCGAACACTTCCCGCGCGGTCGCCTCGGCGGCGGCGGCCGCCTCCGGCCCGTGGCAGAGCGCGGTGACCGCGTTGGCGAGGACCACCTTCGCGGCGTTGATCTCCGCGCCGCCGAGCGCGCCGAGCCGGTCGCATTCCTCGACCGGAAGCTCGGTATAGAGCTTCAGGAACCGGCCCACGTCCGCGTCGGTCGTGTTGCGCCAGAACTGCCAGAATTCGTAGGGCGAGAGCATGTCGCCGTTGAGCCAGACCGCGCCCCCCGCCGACTTGCCCATCTTGCGGCCGTCGGACGTGGTGAGAAGCGGCGAGGTCAGGCCGAAGATCTCCGTCCCGGCGACACGGCGCGTCAGGTCGATGCCGTTGACGATGTTGCCCCACTGGTCCGAGCCGCCCATCTGCAGCAGGCAGCCGTAGCGGCGGTTCAACTCCAGGAAGTCGTAGGCCTGGAGGATCATGTAGTTGAATTCGAGGAAGCTCAGCGACTGGTCGCGGTCGAGGCGGCTCTTCACGCTCTCGAAGGAGAGCATCCGGTTCACCGAGAAGTGCCGCCCGATGTCGCGCAGGAAGGCGAGGTAGTTCAGCTCGTCGAGCCATTCGGCGTTGTTGAGCATGATCGCGTCCGACGCGCCCTCGCCATAGGCGAGGTATTTCGCGAAGACGGATTTCATCCCGTCGATGTTGGACTGGATCGCCGCGTCGTCGAGCAGCGGCCGCTCCTCGGAGCGGAAGGACGGATCGCCCACCTTGGTCGTGCCGCCGCCCATCAGCGTGATCGGCTTGCCACCGGTCTTCTGCAGCCAGCGCAGCATCATGATGTTCAGCAGATGCCCGACATGCAGCGACTTCGCCGTCGCGTCGTAGCCGATGTAGGTCGGCACGACGCCCGCGAGCAGCGCGTCGTCGAGCCCCTGGAGGTCGGTGCAGTCGGCGAGATAGCCGCGCGCGACCATGACGTTCAGAAAGTCGCTCCTCGGCCGGTAGGTCATCGCACGGGTCCTTTCGTTCGGAAGATCGCGCTTCTATAGCCAATGGACGCGCGTTGAAAAGAGCGGAGACAGGCATGCGGGTTCTGGGGCTGATGTCGGGCACCTCGATGGACGGGGTCGACGCCGCCGTGCTCGAGACCGATGGCGAGGCGATCCTCGGATTCGGCCCCTCCGCCTTCCTGCCCTTCACCGAGGCCGAGCGGGACATCCTGCGCGCAGGCCTCGGCCTCTGGCCCGAGGCGCCGGAGGTCGCGGCGATCGAGGCGCTGAGCCGCGCCGCCCATGCGCGCGCGGTCGCGGGTTTCGCGGATGTCGATCTCGTGGGCTATCACGGCCAGACGCTCGCGCATGATCCGAAGGGGCGCGGCACGCATCAGGCCGGGCGCGGCGATCTGCTGGCGCGGGAGACGGGCCTGCCGGTGGTCTGGGATTTCCGCGCCGCCGACGTGGCGAGCGGCGGCGAGGGCGCGCCGCTGGTGCCCTTCTTCCATTTCGCCTGTGCCCGGTTCATCGGCGCCGAGACGCCGCTCGCCTTCCTCAATCTCGGCGGCGTCGGCAACGTCACCTGGGTCGATCCGAGGCAGCCGGCACCGGAGGCCGAGGGGGCGCTCCTAGCCTTCGACACCGGGCCGGGCAACGCGCTGATCGACGATTTCCTGAAGGCGCGGACCGGCGCGAGCTTCGACGCGGACGGGGCGACGGCGGGCCGGGGCCGGGTGGCGGCGGAGGTGCTCGCGGACCTCGGAACCCATCCGTATATCCTCCGGACGCCGCCCAAATCGCTGGACCGGCAGGATTTCCACGGCTATCTCGACCGCGTCTCCCACCTCTCCGCGGAGGACGGCGCCGCGACGCTCGCCGCGCTCACCGCCGCCTGCGTGGCCGAGGCGGCGCGGCATTTCCCCGAGCCGCCGTCGCGCTGGCTCGTCCATGGCGGCGGGCGGCGGAACCTGACGCTTACGCGGATGATCGCGGCGCGCACCAACGCGCCGGTCGATCCGGTCGAGGTGGTCGGGCTCGATGGCGACATGCTCGAGGCGCAGGCCTTCGCCTTTCTCGCCGCGCGGGTTGTGCGGGGCCTGCCCACCTCTTCGCCCGCGACGACCGGCGCGCGGCTTCCGGTGAGCGGCGGGCGGATCAGCCGGCCGTGAGGGTAAGGCGGACAGATGTCCGCCCTACGGATCGCGCGTAGGGCGGACATCTGTCCGCCTCCCTCAATGCGCCCGGGCGAAGAGCAGCCGCGCGGCGAAGGCGGCGAAGATCGAGGCGAAGAGCCAGTCGAGCGCGCGGGCCACGCGGGGATTGGCGCGCATCCCCGTCGCGAACCGGTCGGCCGCGAGGACGATCGCGAGATTGATCGCGCTCCCGAGCAGGATGAAGATCGAGCCGAGCAGGAAGAGCTTCGCCGCCGCGTGGGGGTCGGTGGCGGAGACGAACTGCGGCAGGAAGGTCAGGAAGAAGAGCGCGACCTTGGGGTTCAGCACATTGATCGCGACGCCCGAGGCCCAGGTGCCGAGGAGTCCCGATCGCGGCGCGGCGTGCGACGGCAGACGCAGGGCGGAGCCGTGGCGGATGGCCTGGAAGGCGAGCCAGAGCAGGTAGAGCGCCCCGGCGATCTTGAGCGCCGCGAAGGCCGCCGGCGCCGCGACGATCAGCGCCGAGACGCCGAGCGCGACGAGGAGCGTGTGCACGAGCAGCCCGGTTCCCGCCCCTGCGACCGCCGCCAGCCCCGCGGCCCGGCCCGAGGAAAGCGCGCGGCCAAGGAAGAAGGTCATGTCCGGGCCGGGCGTCAGCGCGATGACGACCACGGCGGCGACGAAGGGCAGCAGGACCGAGGCGTCGAGCATGGCGTGTCTCGCGGGGCGCGGGCGCTACGGGCGGCGGACAGATGTCCGCCCTACCGGGTGGTTTCGGTCAGGCGGCGGCGGACATAGGTCTCCACCGTCCGGATCATCTCGTCCATGCCGGGATCGAAGAAATGGCTCGCGCCCTCGATCGTCTCATGGGTGATGGTGATGCCCTTCTGCTGCTTGAGCTTGTCGGCGAGATTGGCGACGTCGCCCGGCGGCACCACCCGGTCGGCCGAGCCGCCGATGATGAGGCCGGAGGAGGGGCAGGGAGCGAGGAAGGAGAAGTCGTACTGGTTCGCCGGCGGCGCCACCGAGACGAAGCCCGCGATCTCCGGCCGCCGCATCAGGAGCTGCATCCCGATCCAGGCGCCGAAGGAGAAGCCCGCGACCCAGCAGGAGCGCGCGTTCGGATTGAGCGCCTGCAGGTAGTCGAGCGCGGCCGCGGCGTCGGAGAGCTCGCCGATGCCCTGATCGTATTCGCCCTGGCTGCGGCCCACGCCCCGGAAGTTGAAGCGCAGGCAGGTGAAGCCGATCCGGTGGAACGTGTAGTGGAGGTTGTAGACGACCTTGTTGTTCATCGTGCCCCCGTAAAGCGGATGGGGATGCAGGATGATCGCGATCGGCGCGTCCTTGGATTTCTGCGGGTGATACCGCCCCTCGAGTCGCCCGTCGGGGCCGGGGAAAATCACCTCGGGCATCTGGTCGCTCTCCCGTCGTAACAAACGCGAACTTGACGGAATCACTCGACCAATCTAGAAACGTTCTAAGATTGGATGCGCGGGCGATCCAAAGTCAGGACGCTAGTTAGGGTTTCGCCGGCTGGGCGTCAACACCGGGCGGCGCCTTCTGTTTGGCGCGCGGCGGCGGGGAGAGGATCGGCGATGAAACTGAGCACCAAGGGCCGCTACGCGATGATCGCGCTGACCGATCTGGCCGCCCGGGCGGGCGGGCAGGCGCGGCTGGTCTCGCTGAGCGAGATCGCGGAGCGGCAGGACATCAGCCTCGCCTATCTCGAACAGCTCTTCGTGAAGCTGCGGCGGGCGGAGATCGTGGAATCGGTCCGCGGCCCGGGCGGCGGCTACCGGCTCGCGCGGCCCGCGGAGCAGGTCCGCGTCTCCGAGATCCTCGCCGCGGTCGACGAGACGATGGACGCGCTGACGCGCGGCGCCGGCGCCTCCGGCGCGACGCAGGGCACGGCGGAGCAGCGGCTGACCGACAAGCTTTGGGAGCAGCTCTCGGCCAACGTCTATGTGCTGCTGCACCAGACCCGGCTCTCGGACATCGTCGCGAACCAGCTGGCCCCCTGTCCGGCGGTGCCGAGCTTCGTGGCCGTGGTCGACGAGGCGGACGCGCCGATGGTCGCGCCGGTTGCCTCCGGAGCGGAGGGCGTCGCCGCCGCGGGGGGCGCATGAGCGGCCGCGTCTATCTCGACTGGAACGCCACGACGCCGCTCCGGCCCGAGGCGCGGGCGGCGATGATCGAGGCGATGGATCTCGTCGGCAATCCCTCCTCGGTCCATGCCGAGGGACGTGCGGCGAAGGGGCTGCTCGAACGCGCGCGGGCCGGTATCGCCGAGGCCTTCGGCGCGGAGCCCGACGAGGTGGTCCTGACCTCAGGCGCGACCGAGGCCGCCGCGCTGGCGCTGCGCGGCCGGAACCGCGTCGGCGCGCCGGTCGAGCATGACTGCGTGCTCGGCTGGATCGATGCCTGCCTGCCCGTTACCGCGGAGGGCCGGGTCGAGGTCGCGGAACCGGGGCGGACCGCGCTTCAGGCCGCGAATTCGGAGACCGGCATCGTCCAGGAGCTTCCGCCGGGCCTCGCGCTCGTCGACGCGGCGCAGGTGGCGGGGAAGCTGCCTTTCGCCTTCGGCTGGACCGGGGCGCGCGCGGCGCTGATCGCGCCGCACAAGTTCGGCGGGCCGAAGGGGATCGGCGCGCTGCTGCTGCGCCGGGGCGAGGAGGTGGAGCCGCTCCAGCGGGGCGGCGGGCAGGAGCTCGGCCGCCGCGCGGGCACCGAGAACCTGATCGGCGCCGCCGGATTCGCCGCCGCCGCGAGGGCGGCGGTCGCCGATCTCGCCCGCGGGATCTGGGAGGAAGTGGCCGAGACCCGGAATATTCTGGAGCGGGCTCTGGAAGACGGGAATTCGGAGACTATTTTTGTCGGGAAAGGGTCGGCGCGGCTGCCGAACACCCTGGCCCTGGTCACGCCCGGCTGGAAGGGCGAGACCCAGGTGATGGCGATGGACCTCGCCGGTTTCGCGGTCTCGGCGGGTTCCGCCTGTTCGAGCGGCAAGGTGAAGGCGAGCCGTACCCTGACCGCGATGGGATACGAGCCGGAGGTCGCGGCTGCGATGCTCCGGGTCTCGATCGGGCCGGGCGTCGAGCGGGAGGCGGTGCTCGCCTTCGCCGATGCCTGGAAGAAGAGTCACAGCCGCGCGCGGCGCCGGAGGATGTCGGAGACGTCGCCGGAAAGAGTTGTTGGAGAGGTTTGACCCATGACGGCACTGGACGAAGCCGGGATCCGCGAGGGTGTCGATCAGGAGACGGTGGACACCGTCCGTTCGGTTGGCGAGCGGTACAAATACGGCTTTGCGACCGATATCGAGACGGAATACGCGCCGAAGGGGCTGAACGAGGATATCGTCCGGCTGATTTCGGAGAAGAACGGCGAGCCGGAATGGCTGACCGACTGGCGGCTCCGCGCCTTCGAGCGCTGGAAGACGCTGGAGGAGCCGACCTGGGCGATGGTCCACTATCCGAAGATCGACTTCCAGGACCAGTACTACTACGCCCGGCCGAAGAGCATGGCGGTGAAGCCGAAGTCGCTCGACGAGGTCGATCCGGAACTGCTCGCGACCTACGAGAAGCTGGGCATCCCGCTTCGCGAGCAGATGATCCTCGCGGGCGTCGAGGGCGCGGAGGCGGCGCCGGCGGAGGGCCGCAAGGTCGCGGTCGACGCGGTCTTCGACTCGGTCTCGGTCGGCACGACCTTCAAGGAGGAACTGGCCAGGGCGGGCGTCATCTTCTGCTCGATCTCCGAGGCGGTGCGTGAGCATCCCGAACTGGTGCGGAAATATCTCGGTTCCGTCGTGCCTTACAGCGACAACTTCTATGCGACGCTGAATTCGGCGGTCTTCTCCGACGGCTCCTTCGTCTACGTGCCGCCCGGCGTGCGCTGCCCGATGGAGCTCTCGACCTATTTCCGGATCAACGCCGAGAACACCGGCCAGTTCGAGCGCACGCTGATCATCGCGGACAAGGGCTCCTATGTGAGTTACCTCGAGGGCTGCACCGCGCCGAAGCGCGACATCGCGCAGCTTCACGCCGCGGTCGTGGAGATCGTCGTGCTCGAGGACGCGGAGGTGAAGTACTCGACCGTCCAGAACTGGTATCCGGGCGACGAGGAAGGCCGGGGCGGCGTCTACAACTTCGTCACCAAGCGCGCGGACTGCCGCGAGGCGCGGGCCAAGGTGATGTGGACGCAGGTCGAGACCGGTTCCGCGATCACCTGGAAGTACCCGTCGTGCCTCCTGAAGGGCGAGGGCGCGCAGGGCGAGTTCTACTCGATCGCGATCGCCAACAACGCGCAGCAGGCCGATACCGGAACCAAGATGGTCCACCTCGGCAAGAACACGAAGAGCCGGATCGTCTCCAAGGGCATCTCGGCGGGCCGCGCGCAGAACACCTACCGCGGCCTCGTCTCGATGCATCCGAAGGCGACGAAGAGCCGCAACTACACCCAGTGCGACAGCCTGCTGATCGGGGACAAGTGCGGCGCGCACACGGTCCCCTATATCGAGGTGAAGAACAACTCGAGCCGCGTGGAGCACGAGGCGACCACCTCGAAGGTGGACGAGGACCAGCTCTTCTACTGCCGCGCCCGCGGCATGGACGAGGAGGAGGCGGTGGCGCTCGTCGTCAACGGCTTCTGCCGCGAGGTGCTGCAGGCGCTCCCGATGGAATTCGCGATGGAGGCGCAGAAGCTCGTCGCGATCAGTCTGGAAGGCTCGGTGGGGTGACGGCTTCGAAGGGAAAATCAGGATGACCGAGGTCGAGAACCTGATGCTCGAACACCTCAAGCGGTTTCAGGGTCAGCTTTCCCGGGTGGAGGAGAAGATAGAAGAAACGGCGTCGGAAATGCGGAGCATGAAGCAGCATATGGGCGCCTTTCTCACATCCGAAGCAAACCGCGACATCGGTAGGGCGCAGTTCAGGCTCCGCCTGGAGCGCATCGAGCGACGGCTCGATCTCTACGAGGGGTAACCATGGACCTGAAGGACATCCGCGCCCACGCGAAAGAGGATCTGCGCCGGGGGCTCTCCGTCCCGCTGGAGGACCGGGTGATCGGCGCGCTCGTCGCCATGCCCTTCGCGGGCTTCCTCGGCATCTGGTGGAACGCCCTGACCTGGTGGCCCAACATGCTGACCTTCGCGCTCACCGTGCTGGTCTGGCTGCCGATGGCGGCCTGGGTCGCCGGCCATCTCGACCGCGCCAACGCGGCCTGAACGAAACACGAGGCGGCCGCGACGCGCTGGCCGAAACCGAGAGAAATCATGCTGAAAATCGAAAATCTTCACGTAAAGCTCGAGGAAGAGGGCAAGCAGATCCTGAAGGGCGTGAGCCTTGAGGTGCCCGCCGGTCAGGTCCATGCGATCATGGGGCCGAACGGTTCGGGCAAGTCGACGCTCTCCTACGTGCTCGCCGGCCGCGACGGCTACGAGGTGACCGAGGGCGCCGCGAGCCTCGGGGATTTCGACCTGCTCGACCATGAGCCGGAGGAACGCGCGGCGGCGGGGCTGTTCCTCGCTTTCCAGTATCCGGTCGAGATCCCGGGCGTCGGCAACATGACCTTCCTGAGGACGGCCGTGAACGCGCAGCGCAAGTCGCGCGGCGAGCCGGAGATGAACGCCGCCGAATTCCTGAAGCTGGTGCGCGAGACCGCGAAGACGCTCAACATCGACGCCGAGATGCTGAAGCGCCCGGTCAATGTCGGCTTCTCGGGCGGCGAGAAGAAGCGCAACGAGATCCTGCAGATGGCGATGCTGCAGCCCCGGATGTGCATCCTCGACGAGACCGACTCGGGCCTCGACGTCGATGCGATGAAGCTCGTCGCCGATGGCGTGAACGGGCTGCGCGCGCCGGACCGGTCCTTCCTCGTGATCACGCACTACCAGCGGCTGCTCGATCACATCAGACCGGACGTGGTGCATATCATGGCCGATGGCCGGATCGTGCAGAGCGGCGGGCCGGAACTCGCGCTCGAGGTCGAGCACAACGGCTATGCCGACATTCTGAAGTCGGTGGCGTAAATGGCAGTAACGGCACGCAAACTCGAAGGCGCCGAGGCGCTGCTCGCCGTCTGGCCCGCGCCGGTCGGCGAGGCGTCCTGGGCGCGGAGCGCGCGCGAGAAGGCCGCCGCCCGGCTCATGGCCATGGGCGCGCCGGTCCGGCGCGACGAATACTGGCGCTTCACCGATCCGACGAGCCTGCTCGTCCAGCCGCCGAAGCCCGCGCCGGTCTACGACGCGATCGAGAAGCCGCCCTTCGGCGATGTCGACCGGCTCCGGATCGTCTTCGTCGATGGCGTCTACGATCCGGACCAGTCCGATCCGCTGGAACTCGCCGGGGTCGAGATCCAGACGCTCGCGCAGGTAGTCGGGACGGATATCCACTGGGCGCGCGATCTCTTCGGCGTGCTCGAGACCCGCGGGCAGGATCCGGTGGACCGGCCCCTCGCCGCGCTCAACACCGCGCGCGCGACGGAAGGGATCGTGATCAACGTGACCGGACAGGCGGCGCGGCCGGTGAGCTTCATCTACCGCCACGCCTCGGAGACCGGGGAGGCGATGGTGCGCCACCTGATCCGGATGGCGCCCGGCTCCGATCTGACGCTGCTCGAGAACGGCGCGGCGGCGGCGCGGTTCAACAGCGTGCTGGAGATCGAGGTGGCGGACAACGCTTCCTTCCATCACGTGCGCACGCAAGGCCGCGCGCATGACCGGCGCGCCGCGACGGCGATCTTCGCGCGGCTCGGGAAGGAATCAAGCTTCAAGTCCTTCACGATGACGGCGAACGGGCGGCTGACGCGCAACGAATGCGTGATCGAGTTCACCGGCGACGACGCGCATGCGCGGGTCGCGGGGGCCTCGATCGGCGAGGCGGATTTCCTGCACGACGACACGGTCTTCATTACGCATGACGCGGTGAACTGCGAGAGCCGGCAGGTGTTCAAGAAGGTGCTCCGGAGCGGGGCGACCGGCGTCTTCCAGGGCAAGATCCTCGTGAAGCCCGGCGCGCAGAAGACCGACGGCTACCAGATCAGCCAGGGGCTGCTGCTCGACGACGATTCGAACTTCCTCGCGAAGCCCGAGCTCGAGATCTACGCCGACGACGTCGCCTGTTCGCACGGCTCGACCTGCGGCGCGGTGGACGAGACCTCGCTCTTCTATCTCACCTCGCGCGGCCTGCCGCGGGCGGAGGCGGAGGGCCTGCTGGTGCTGGCCTTCCTCGACGAGGCGATCCAGGAGATCGAGGATCCCGTCCTCGCCGACGACATGCGGGAGCGTCTCGGGGCCTGGCTCGCCCGCCGGGGCCGTCTCTGATCCGATGACGGCGCCGGCGTCCCGCGGGCTCGTCGCGGCCATGGCCGAGGCTTATCGGCGCCCCCGGGCGGCGATGGCGGGGCTGATCGCGCGGGGGATCACCGAGGGCGGCGCGCTCGCGCTGCTCTTCATCGCCTGCGCGCTCGGCTTCGTCGCGAGCGTGCCGGAGGCGGCGCGGCGCGCGCGGGCGCTCGATATCGAGGATCCGGTGGCGGGCGCGGTGGCGGCGCATCTCTTCGCCTATCTCTTCCTCGCGCCGCTGCTCGCCTACGCGCTCGCCGCGCTCGCGCATCTCGTCGCGCGCGGCTTCGGCGCGCGGGGCGGGTTCTTCCGGGCGCGGGTGGCGGTGTTCTGGTCCGTGCTGCTCGGCGCGCCGCTGGCGCTCGCGATGGCGGCGCTGCGCTCGGTCGCGGAGATGGCGGGGGGGCTGTCGCCCGCGCTGCTGCCGCTCGCGGGGCTCGCGGCGTTCCTCTTCTGGCTCCGGCTCCTCGCGGCGAGTTTCGCGGAGGCGGAGGGTTTCTCGGCGACCTGGCGGGTGGGCGCGGTGCTCGGCCTTGCCTTCGGTCTGGTCGCTGTCTCACTGTCGATGCTGACGCGCGGCATGACACCGCCGGGCTGAGCAAGGGAAGCGCCGGATGGCCAAGGACAATCTCTCCGAGCCGGGTTTCTGGGGCGGGATCGCCCGGGACAGCCTGAACCGCCCGCGGGAGGCGGCGCGGCGGCTGATCGCGCTCGACCCGCCGACCCGCGACCTGCTGGCCGCGGCGCTGGCCATCTCCTGTCTCGGCGTCATGCTCGCCTACGCGGCGATGCGGATCGGCGGCGAGACGATCGACCCGGTCTCGACCGAGCTTCTGTCGATGCCGCTTCTCGCGGCGGGGGTGGAACTCGTCGTGATGCTGGCGATGGGCTGGCTGACGTGGAAAGTCGGCGCGCTCTTCGGCGGCCGCGGCCGGCCGAAAGCCGCGATGACGCTGGTCGTCTGGCTCAATGCGATGCTGCTCGGCATCCAGGCGCTGCAGTTCCTCGCGCTCGCGATCCTGCCCGCGCTGGCCGCGGCGATCGCGCTCGTCGGCATGGTCTGGGCGCTCTGGGTCTTCGCCAATTACGTGACCGAGCTACATGGTTTCGAAAATCCCCTGATGGTCATGGGCGGCGTGGTCCTGACCGGGATCGTCCTGATGATCGGACTGGGTCTCCTGGTCGCGATCCTCGGGCTCACGCCGCATGAGGTGGGCTGATGTATGATATCGACGCGGTACGCCGCGATTTCCCGATCCTGTCGCGCGAGGTCTACGGGCGTCCGCTCGTCTATCTCGACAACGGCGCCTCGGCGCAGAAGCCGAAGGTCGTGATCGACGCGATCGCGGATCTCTACGGCCAGGGCTACGCGAACGTGCATCGCGGGCTGCACTATCTCTCGAACCAGGCGACGGACCGCTACGAGGCGGTGCGCGGCACGATCCAGCGCTTCCTCGGCGCGGCGCACGAGGACGAGATCCTGTTCACCACCGGCTCGACCATGGGGATCAACATGGTCTCCTACGGCTGGGCCGAGCCCCGGATCGAGCCGGGCGACGAGATCGTGCTCTCGGTGATGGAGCATCACGCCAACATCATCCCGTGGCACTTCCTGCGCGAGCGGCATGGCGCTGTGCTGAAATGGGTCGAGACCGCGCCCGACGGCTCGCTCGATCCGAACGCCGTGATCGAGGCGATCGGTCCGCGCACGAAGCTCGTCGCGGTCACGCACATGTCGAACGTGCTCGGCACGGTGGTGGACGTGAAGGCGATCTGCGCCGGCGCGCGCGAGCGGGGCGTGCCGGTCCTCGTCGACGGCAGCCAGGCGGCGGTGCACATGCCGGTCGATGTCCGGGAGATCGGCTGCGACTTCTACGCGATCACCGGGCACAAGCTCTACGGCCCGACGGGCTCGGGCGCGATCTACATCCGGCGCGAGCGGACGGAGGAGATGCGGCCCTTCCTCGGGGGCGGCGACATGATCCGCGAAGTGACGCGGGAGGTGGTGAGCTACAACGATCCGCCGCACAAGTTCGAGGCCGGCACCCCCGGGATCGCCGCGATGGTCGGGCTCGGGGTCGCGATCGACTACATGACCGGGCTCGGGCTCGACAACATCGCGGCGCATGAGCACAGCCTGCGCGACTACGCGGCGGAGCGGCTGACCGGGCTGAACTGGCTCTCGGTGCAGGGGAACGCGCCGGAGAAGGGCGCGATCTTTTCCTTCACCATGTCGGGCGGCGCGCATCCGCACGACATCTCGACCGTGGTGGACCGCAAGGGCGTGGCCGTGCGCGCCGGGCATCACTGCGCCCAGCCGCTGATGAAGCATCTCGGCGTCACGGCGACCTGCCGGGCCTCGTTCGGCCTCTACAACACGAAGGCCGAGGTCGACGTGCTGGTGGACGCGCTGGAGACCTGCCACGAGCTCTTCGCCTGAATCGTTGACTGATAAGTCAATCAATCGCTTCGGTTCGCGGGAGTTCGCAAATGTTGAACCATGCGCGTCGCCTTTGACGCGCATGTGCGAATCAGCTAAAATCCGCTCATAGAGAGCAAGAAAGTTTCACGGCTTCTTTTAATGGCCCCGGAAGGGGCGGACTGCCGGAATTGCCCGGTCCGCGACCTGAAGCGACGACGGAAATTTCTCCGTCATGCCAGATTACCCGGAGCCCCGGGTTTGGCGCGTCCCACGAGGATATCACCTCGCGGGGCGCGCTTCCGTTTCCGGGGGCGCGTTCAGACTCCCGCCGCGCAGGCATCCCGAATTGCCCGCATGTCGCGGCCGTACGAGTCGGGCGTGCCGCCCCTGAACACCGCCGAGCCGGCGACAAGCGCGTCGGCGCCGGCCGCGTGGCAGAGCGGCGCGGTCTCGGGCGTCACGCCGCCGTCCACCTCGATCCAGATCGGCCGGTCCGCGACCATCTCGCGGATGCGCCGGATCTTGGGAAGCTGGGAATGGAGGAAGGACTGGCCGCCGAATCCGGGATTGACCGTCATCACCAGGACGAGGTCGCATTTGTCGAGCACGTATTCGATCGCCGCCGGCGGGGTCGAGGGCGTGAGCGAGACGCCCGCCTTCTTGCCGAGCCCGCGGATCGTCGCGAGCGAGCGGTCGAGATGCGGCCCCGCCTCGGCATGGATGGTGATGATGTCCGCGCCCGCCTTCGCGAAGGCCTCGAGATAGGGATCGGCCGGCTGGATCATCAGATGCACGTCCATCACCGTGCGGACATGCGGCCGGATCGCGGCGACGACGTTCGGGCCGATGGTGATGTTCGGGACGAAATGCCCGTCCATCACGTCGACATGGACCCAGTCGCAGCCCTGGTCCTCGATCGCGCGCACCTCCTCGCCGAGGCGCGCGAAATCGGCCGAGAGGATCGAGGGGGCGATCTTCAGATCGCGGGAGAAATCCAGGCTCATTTCGTCAGCCTCCGGATCAGGGAGGACGTGTCCCAGCGGCCGCCGCCCATGCCCTGCACCTCCTTGTAGAACTGGTCGACGAGCGCGGTCACCGGCAGCGCCGCGCCGTTGCGGTCCGCCTCGCCGAGGCAGATGGCGAGATCCTTGCGCATCCAGTCGACCGCGAAGCCGAAGTCGAACGCGTCGGCGAGCATCGTCTTGCCGCGGTTCTCCATCTGCCAGGAACCGGCCGCGCCCTTGGAGATGACCTCGAGCACCGCCTCGCCGTCGAGCCCGGCCTTCCGCGCGAAGGAAAGCGCCTCGGAAAGGCCCTGCAGCAGGCCCGCGATCGTGATCTGGTTCACCATCTTGGTAAGCTGGCCGCTGCCCGCGGGGCCCATCAGCCGGCAGGCGCGGGCGAAGGCGAGGATGACCGGCTCGGCCCGCGCATAGGCCTCCTCCTCGCCGCCGCACATCACGGTAAGCACGCCGTTCTCCGCCCCCGCCTGGCCGCCGGAGACCGGCGCGTCGATGAAACGGGCGCCGCGGGCGCGGGCGGCCTCGCTCAACTCCCGCGCGACCGCGGCCGAGGCGGTGGTGTTGTCGACGAGGATGGCCCCGGGCGCGAGCGTCTCGAAGACGCCGCCGGCGCCGGTCGTCACCCCGCGCAGGTCGTCGTCGTTGCCGACGCAGCTGAAGACGATTTCGGCCCCCCGCGCGGCCTCGGCCGGCGTCGGGGCGGAGGCGCCGCCATGCTCCGCCACCCAGGCCTCGGCCTTGGCGGCGGTGCGGTTGTAAACCGTGACGGAATGGCCCTTTGCCGCGAGATGCCCGGCCATCGGATAGCCCATGACCCCCAGTCCGACGAATGCCACCTTGGCCATGCGTGAGCCCCTTCCTCCGTTGCGCGGCCCCCTGATGGACTGCTATTCCATTCGGGGTCAAGTCCGCGCGAGGGCCGGTTTCCGCATGGCGTTTCTGTTCCGTTGGTTGACGCGGGCCTTCCTCGCGCTCGCGCTGCTCGCCTGCGCCGCCGCCGCGCTGGTCTATTATCTCGCCACCCAATCGCTCCCCGATTATGACCGGACCTACCGGCTGGACGGGCC
Organism: Amaricoccus solimangrovi; assembly: GCF_006385685.1. GTDB lineage: Bacteria > Pseudomonadota > Alphaproteobacteria > Rhodobacterales > Rhodobacteraceae > Amaricoccus > Amaricoccus solimangrovi. The sequence goes on from NZ_VFRP01000001.1 coordinate 408,067, forward strand.
GAGGGCGGAGATCCGGATTCCGCGCGACAGCCACGCGGTGCCCCATATCCTCGCGACGAACGACGCGGACGCCTTCTTCGGGCTCGGCTTCGTCCACGCGCAGGACCGGCTCTGGCAGATGACGCTGCTGCGCCGGACAGCGCAGGGGCGGCTGTCGGAGCTCTTCGGGGCCGAGACGCTGCCGATCGACCGGCTGATGCGCGCGCTCGACCTCTACGGGCTCGCGCGCCAGGCGGCCGACCGGCAGGACCCGGCGACGCGGGCGGCGCTGGAGGCCTATTCCGTGGGGGTGAACGCCTGGCTCCGCGTCGTGCGCGACGAGGCGCTGGGGCGGGGGGCGCCGGAGTTCTTCCTCTTCGACGCCCGGCTCGCGCCCTGGACGCCCGCGGATTCGGTCGCGATCCTGAAGCTGATGGCGCTCAGGCTAACCGACAAGGCCGAGCGTGAGACGCTGCGCGCCAGCCTGTCGCTCAGCCTGCCGCCGGAGCGGCTGCGCGACATCCTGCCGGAATCGCCGAACGCGGCGGTGATGGCGCTGCCGAAATATTCGGAGCTTCTCCCGGGCGCGCCGGGGAACTGGTCGCTCGCCTCGGCCGGCCCGCTCGATCCCGCGCCGCCGCTCGACCTCGCGGGCGCCTCGAACGCCTTCGCGGCGACGGGCGCGCGGGCGGCGCGGGGCGCGCCGCTCATCGCGAGCGATCCGCATCTCGCGCTCTCGGCGCCCTCGATCTGGATGCTGGCGCGGATGAACCTCGAGGCCGGGCCGGTGATCGGCGGGACGATCCCGGGGATTCCCGCCGTGCTGATCGGGCGCAATCCCGATCTCGCCTGGGGGCTGACCTCGAGCTATCTCGACGATCAGGACGTCTATGTCGAGAAGCTCGATCCCGCCGATCCCGGCCGCTATCTGACGCCGGAGGGCTACAGGCCCTTCGTCGCGCGGAAGGTGAAGATCGCCGTGAAGGGCGCGGAGCCGGTCGAGGAGGAGCTGCGCTGGACCCGGCACGGGCCGGTGGTCCCGCCCGACCGGTTCGGCGTCGCCGCGGTGACGCCGCCCGGCCATGTCGCGAGCCTCGCCTGGACCGCGCTCACGCCCGAGGACGGCTCGATCGCGGCGGCGATCGAACTCATGCGCGCGCATTCGATCCGCGAGGCGCGCGAGGCGGCGCGCGACGTCATCGCCCCCTCGATGAACCTGACGCTGGCGGACAGGAGTTCGGTCGGGCTGCAGATGACCGGGGCGGCCCCGGCGCGGCGGCCCGAGAGCACGAGCCAGGGGCGGATCCCGAGCCCCGGCTGGCTCGCGGTCAACGACTGGCAGGGGCGGCGCCCGTTCGAGGAGAACCCCTGGGTGGTCGATCCGCCGAGCGGGATCGTCGTCAACACCAACAACCGGATCACCGAGGCGGCCTTCCCGGACCACCTGAGTTTCGACTGGGGCGACGACTACCGGATCCGGCGCGCGGCGAAGCTGCTCGGGGAACGGGAATATCATTCGCTCGACAGTTTCATCGAGATCCAGACCGACACGGTCTCGCAGGCCGCGCGCGACCTCCTGCCGCTGATCGCGCGCGACCTCTGGTATTCCGGCGAGCCGACCGCCGCCGATCCGGTCGCGCGACAGCGGCAGCTCGCGCTCGAACGGCTCGCGAACTGGACCGGCGAGATGAACGAGAACGATCCGGAGCCGCTGATCTACGCCGCCTGGATCCGCGCGCTGAAGCGGCGGCTCGCGGTGGACGAGCTCGGGCCGATGGTGGACGAGGTGCCGCTCGACGCGATGTTCATCGAGCGGGTCTACCGCGACGCGGAGGGCGCCTCGGCCTGGTGCGACGTGAGGCAGACGACGGCGAAGGAGGATTGCGTCGAGATGGCGCGGCGCGCGCTCGACGACGCGCTGGCGGAGCTTCAGGAGAGCTACGGGCCGCGGCTCGAGAGCTGGCGCTGGGGCGACGCGCATGTGGCGATCCACCGGCACACGCCGCTCGGCGACATTCCCGGGCTGCGCCAGCTCGTCAACATCCGGCAGGGCACGGCCGGGGGCGACGACACGCTGATGCGCGGGCTGACGCCCGGGGGCGGACCCTATCCCTATCGCAACGTCCACGCGGCGGGGCTGCGCGTCGTCCAGGATTTCGCCGATCCCGATTCGAGCGTCTTCATCGTCGCGACGGGCGAGAGCGGCCATCCGCTGTCGCGGCATTACGACGATCTGGCGGATCCCTGGCGGCGGGGCGAATACATCCCGATGGCCCTCGACCTCGACCGGGTGCGGGCGGGCTCGGCCGGGACGACGACGCTCCTTCCCGCGGCGCCCTAGCGGGCGTCCGCGGTCCTTCTCTCCGGCGCCTTCTTCTCCGGCGTCATGAGCCGGGCGAGTTCGCGGGCGATCTGGAAGGCGCCGACGAGGCGCGCCTTCTGCTCGGGCCAGGCCTTCGCGACGACGATCCTGTTGTCCTTGACCTTCGCCGCGCCGTTCTGGTCCTGGATGAACTGGACGAGCCCCTCCGGCCGCGCCACGCGGTCGTTGTGGAACTGCACCGTCGCGCCCTTCGGCCCGCCATCGAGCTTCGAGACGCCGGCGCGCTTGCAGAGCGCCTTGATCCGGACGATCAGCATCAGCGTCTCCACCTCGGGCGGGATCGGGCCGAAACGGTCGATGAGCTCCGCGGCGAAGCCCTCCATCTCGACCTTCCGCTCGAGGGAGGAGAGGCGGCGGTAGAGGCCGAGCCGCACGTCGAGGTCGGGCACATAGGCCTCGGGGATCAGCACCGGGACGCCGAGGTTGATCTGCGGCGACCATTCGCCCGCGTCGTCGGTCATGTCGATGTCGCCGGAGCGGAGCTTGGCGATCGCCTCCTGGAGCATCTCCTGGTAGAGTTCGAACCCGACCTCGCGCACCTGTCCCGACTGTTCCTCGCCGAGCAGGTTGCCCGCGCCCCTTATGTCGAGATCCTGGCTCGCCAGCGTGAAACCCGCTCCGAGGCTGTCGATGCTCCCGAGCACCCTGAGCCGCTTCTCCGCCTGCGGCGTCAGTTTCTTGCGCGGCTCGGTGGTCATGAAGGCGTAGGCGCGCAGCTTCGAGCGGCCGACGCGGCCCCGGATCTGGTAGAGCTGGGCGAGACCGAACATGTCGGCGCGGTCCACGATCAACGTGTTCGCGGTCGGGATGTCGAGGCCCGACTCGATGATCGTGGTCGCGAGCAGCACGTCGTACTGCCCGTCGTAGAAGGCGTTCATCCGGTCGTCGAGCTCGGTCGCGGCCATCTGGCCATGCGCGACCACGACCTTCACCTCCGGCACCTGTTCCTTCAGGAAATCCTCGATCCCGCCGATGTCGGAGATGCGGGGGACGACGTAGAACGACTGGCCGCCGCGATAATGCTCGCGCAGCAACGCCTCGCGGATCGTGACGGGATCGAATTCGGAGACATAGGTGCGGATCGCGAGCCGGTCGACCGGCGGCGTCGCGATCAGGCTCAGTTCGCGCACGCCCGAGAGCGCCATCTGCAGCGTGCGCGGGATCGGCGTCGCGGTCAGCGTCAGCACGTGGACGTCGGAGCGCAGTTCCTTCAGCCGCTCCTTGTGCTGCACGCCGAAATGCTGCTCCTCGTCGATGATCAGCAGGCCGAGGTTCCTGAAGCGCACCCCCTTCGCGAGCAGCGCGTGGGTGCCGACGACGATCTCGACCTTGCCATGGGCGAGGTCGTCGCGGGTCTGGGCCGCTTCCTTCGCGGAGACGAAACGGGAGAGCGGGCGCACGTGGATCGGCAGGCCCCGGAAGCGTTCGGCGAAATTCTTGTAGTGCTGGCGGGCGAGCAGCGTCGTGGGCGCCACCACCGCGACCTGCGTGCCGGACATCGCCGCGACGAAGGCGGCGCGGAGCGCGACCTCGGTCTTGCCGAAGCCGACGTCGCCGCAGACCAGCCGGTCCATCGGCTGGCCCGATTCCATGTCGCCGAGCACGTCCTGGATCGCGTTCAGCTGGTCCTCGGTCTCGGTATAGGGGAAGCGGGCGCAGAACTCCTCCCAGAGATGATGCTCGGGTGGGGCCAGCACCTGCCCCTTGCGGAGCGCGCGTTCGGCGGCGAGGCGGATGAGCCGGTCCGCCATCTCGCGGATCCGCTCCTTGAGCCGCGCCTTCTTCGCCTGCCAGGCGCCGCCGCCGAGCCGGTCGAGCAGCCCTTCCTCGTGGCCGTAGCGGCTCAGGAGCTCGATGTTCTCGACGGGGAGGTAGAGTTTGTCGCCGCCCGCGTATTCGAGGAAGATGCACTCATGCGGCGCCCCGGCCGCGGTGATCGTCTCGAGCCCCTTGTAGCGGCCGATGCCGTGATCGACATGGACGACGAGATCGCCCGGCGTGAGGCCCGCGGCCTCGGTCAGGAAGTTGTCCGCCCGCTTGCGCCGGCGCGCGCCCCGGATCAGCCGGTCGCCGAGCACGTCCTGTTCGGAGATGACGGTCAGGCCCGGCGCCTCGAACCCGTGTTCCAGCGGCCAGACGGCGAGGAAGAGCCCGCCCTTGCCCTCGGGGATGTCCCGGGCGGAGGCGATCTCCCTCGCATCCGTCACCTCGCTGTCGGCGAGCAGCCCGCCGAGGCGTTCGCGCGCGCCCTTCGAATAGCTCGCGACGACGACCTGCCCCTCGCGGCGGCGGGCGCGGATGTGATCGGCGAGCGCGCCGAAGAGCGAGATCTGCTCGCGCTGGCGCTCGGGGGCGAAGTCGCGGCCGATCCGCCCGCCCGCGTCGATCACGCCCGGGCCCGAGGGGCGCGGCAGCGGCGAGAGGTGGAGCGCCGGACGCGCGCCGAGCGCGGCCGTCCAGGCCGCCTCGTCGAGATAGAGCTCCTCGGGCGGGATCGGCTTGTAGACCGTGCCGAGCTTCGATTTCGCGCGGAGCGCCTCGGCGCGGGTCTGGTAGGCGTCGGCGAGCGCGTCCCAGCGCGCGGTCCGCGTCGCGTCCATCTGGTCGTCGAGCAGCACCGGCGCCCCGGGCAGGTAGTCGAAGAGCGTCTCCAGCCGGTCGTGGAAGAGCGGCAGCCAGTGCTCGTAGCCCTGATGCTTGCGCCCCGCGCTCACCGCCTCGTAGAGCGGATCGTCGTTTCCCGCCGCGCCGAAGAGCGCGCGGTAGCGGGTGCGGAAGCGCTGGATCGACTCGTCGTCGAGGATCACCTCGGAAACCGGCGCCAGCTCGACGCGGGCGACCTTCTCCGTGGTGCGCTGGGTCTCGGGATCGAAGCGGCGCGCGGAATCGAGCACGTCGCCGAAGAGGTCGAGCCGGATCGGGCCGCCGCCCTTCGCCCGGCCGGGCGGGAAGATGTCGATGATCCCGCCCCTGACCGCGTAATCGCCCGGCTCGGTCACGGTCGCGGACTGGCTGAAGCCCATCCGCGCGAGATAGCCCCGGAGCGCGGTCAGATCGAGCCGGTGGCCGACCTCCGCCGTGAAGCTCGCGCTCCGGAGCCGCTCGCGGGGCGGCACCTTCTGCGTCGCGGCGTTGACGGTGGTCAGGATCACCACCTCGCGCGAGAGCCCGTCCGCGAGCGCGGCGAGCGTCGCCATGCGCTGGGCGGCGATCTCGGAATTGGGCGAGATCCGGTCGTAGGGCAGGCAGTCCCAGGCCGGGAAGGTCAGGACCGGCGTCCGGGGCGCGAAGAAGGCGAGCGCGGCGCGCAGCGCCGCGAGCCGCGCGTCGTCGCGCGCGACATGGATCACCGGCCCCTTCGCGCGGGCCAGCGTCTCGGCGAGATAGCGTGCGTCGAATCCCTCGGGGCAGCCGCCGACGATCAGGCGGCCGGGAGGGAGCGGATCTTTCCGGGCCATGCGCGCGGAGGTAGCGCAAGCCCGCGGCCGGGGCAAGCGCGGCGGGAGGTCAGCGCGGGAAGTGGACCGGCTGCTGGAGCGCGGCGAGCAGCGCCGCCGCGAACATCGCCAGCACCGCCACGGTCTGGTTCCAGGCCCGGTGGCGCGAGAGCAGCCGGCGCAGCGGCTCGCCCCGGAGGTCCGCCGCCCGGACACGGATCGCGAGCCGCGCGGTCGTCGCGCCGATCAGGCAGAGCGGGAGGGCGAGCGGCGTGAGCGCGCGGGCAAGCTCGACCTGGAACAGGAAACCCAGCACGGCGAGCACCGCGAGGCAGAAGCCCGCGAGCGTCGCGAGCGCGATGCCGGCCGCCCCGGCGACGCCCTCGATCCGTTCCGCCGCGATATGGGCGAGCGTGTCGACGCGGGCGGAAACCTCGGGCAGGCGCGCGGCGCGCAGCAGCATGTCATGCGGCACGCCGAGCACGCGCCAGGTGACGAGGGTCCAGACCAGCACCGTCAGCGCCCAGTACCAGACGCTGAGAAAGCTCGCCGTGTCGAAGGGGTGAGGCACTCTCGGATCTCCCGCCAGGTCTGGCCGCCCCGTTCTTCGCCGCTCCGGCGGGCGGGTGCAAGGCGGGTCACGGCGCCGCGGGTGTTTCGCTCCGGGCGATCAGCGCGCGGATGAAGCCGGTCACGTCGGCGCCCTTGTCGAGCAGGTCGCGCGGGGCCGCGAGGCTCGGCCGGGCGGGCGCGGGCGGGCGGGCGGCGAAGGCGGCCTCGGCCGGCGTCGCCTCCGGGGCGGGCGCCGCCCGGCCCATGTAGGCGGCCATCGCGCGCTCGGCGGGGTCGGCGGAGGCGCGCGCGCGGCTCCAGTCGCCGCCGGTGAAGGCATAGGGCGCGGCCTCGGCTTCGAGCCCGGCGGCGGCGAGCGTCCGGACCGCCTCGGACCAGGCGCCGGAGCCGGCCTCGGCGCGGGCGCGGATCGTGGCGGCGTCGGAGCCTGCGAGCCCCCGGGTCAGCGCCCGGGCGGATTCGGGATGGCCGAGGCGGAGCTCGGCCTCGGCCGCGATCAGCCGCGCTTCCCTTTCGCCCATCTCTCCGGGACCGCCGGTCAGGAGGGGCGCGGCGAGGTCGCGCGCGGCCGCGGGCAGGCCGATCTCGAGCAGGCGCCGGGCGATGGCTTCGCGCGCCGGAACCTCGGCGCGGGTCCGGGCGATCAGGCCGGGATGGGCGAGCACCAGCGCCGCCCAGTCGGCCGGGGCGGGGCGGTCGGGCGGCGCCTTGGCGAGAAGCGACGTGGCGGCGGCGGCGAAGCGCGGCGCGGCGGCGGGAAATTCGGCCCGCGCCGCCTCGAGCGCGGCGAGCGCGCCCGCGAGCGCGCCGCTCTGGCCGAGCGCCTCGGCCGAGAGCGCGAGCAGCTCCGGGCGGATCGCGCGGCCGCGGGAGAGATGCGCGGCGATGGCAAGGTCGGTGGCGAGGTCGCGCGTCGGCGCGCCGATCAGCAGCGTCAGCCGCGCGTGGCGCATGAGCGCCTCCGCCGGATCGGGCACCGGCGCGCCGGCGAGTTCGCGGAAGAGGGCCGCCGCCTCGCTCGGCCGTCCGTCGGCGGCGAGAAGCTCGGCCTCGGCCCGACGGAGCGCGAGGCTTTCCGGCAGGCCCGCGCGCAGGATCAGGTCGCGGATCCCGCGCGCCTCGGCGACCCGCCCCGCGCCGAGCAGCCGCGAGACGAGGTCCGGGCCGAAGAGAAGCCGCGCGTCGGGGGGGAGGGCCGCGAAGGCGTCGTCCAGATCCGTCTCCGCGCCGGGCGCGGGCAGGCGGCCGGCGAGGGCCTGCCAGAGGCCGTGCGCGCCGGGGCAGGGGCCGGGCCTGAGCAGCGGCCCGTCCGGATCGGGCGCGGACCCGGAGGCGAGGCGCGCGAGGTCCCCGAGCAGCGCGCGATCCGCGAGCGGCGTGGGGAAAGCCCCGAGAAGGCCCAGCGCCTCCGGTCCGAGGCCGAGGCGGATGTCGAGCCGGACCAGCGCCGAGAGCGCGTCCGGATCGGGCGCGTCGAATTCGGAGAGCAGCCCGCCCAGCGCCGCGGCGCGCGCCGACGGATAATCGGCGGGAGGCGTCGACGGGCCGAGATCGAACCGGCCGGCGGGCAGGCATCCGGGCGGGGGCGGCTTCGGCGCCTGGTCGGGGCGGTCGCGGTCGAGCACGCTCACCGCCTCGACCTGGCGGTGCCGGGGCGCCGCCTCCGGTCCGGCGGCCTCGGGCAGGGCCGTGTCGAGATCGACGACGCCCTGTTCCGCCGCGCGTTCGAGCTGGCGCAGCAGCGCGGCCTCGGCGCCCGCGACCGCGCCGCTCTCGCGCGCGTTTCGCGCGGCGCGGGCGGCGGCGCGGGATTTGGGGGGCGGAACGACGGGGGCCTCCGCCGGGGCGATGTCGAGCGCGAGCAGCCGGGGACCGGCCCAGGCCGCGCCGGCGGCGCAGTCGCAGCCGAGCGTCAGCCGCACCCGGGTTCCGGCGGGCGTCGTCCCGGCCTCGATCGCGGCGACGCGGCCGCGCGCGAGCCGGGAGAGCGCCTCCGACGCGTCGAAGTCGAGCGCGCGGCCCGGAAAGAGCAGGATCGCCTCCCGCCCCTCGACACGGAGCGAGAAGGGCACGCCGGGCGGCACCGGCAGGATCAGGCGGGAGAAATCGGCATGCTCGCCGCCCCGGATCGCGGCGGCCCCGGCCGCGGCCGCGCCGGGCGGGAGCAGGGCGGCGGCCAGGAGGAGGGCGCGGAGGCGTCGCGGCATCAGGCGGCCTGTTTCGTCGCGCGGAGCGCGCCTTCGAGCGCGTTGTAGCTCGGGCGGACCGGCGCGGGGGTGTTCTGCCGGCCGACCTCGACGCAGACATTGGCGGCGTGGTTGTGCAGCGCGGCGACCATCACCTCCCGGATCAGGTTGTAGAAGGTCTGGTCCGCGTCGATCACCGCCTTCACGCGGGCGGCGAACGGACCGACGATGCCATAGGCGAGGAACACGCCCATGAAGGTGCCGACCAGCGCGCCGCCGATCATCCTGCCGAGCACCTCGGGCGGCTGGTCGATCGAGGCCATGGTCTTGATCACGCCGAGCACCGCGGCGACGATGCCGAGCGCGGGCAGGCCGTCGGCCATGTTGCGCAGCGCGTGCGAGGAATGCTGCGCGTTCTCGTAGGTCTTCTCGATCCGCTTCGTGAGCACTTCCTCGACCTGGTGCGGATCGTCGTAGTTCATCGAGGCCGAGCGCAGCGTGTCGCAGATGAGCGAGACCGCCTCCGCGTCGGCCAGGATGCGCGGATAGGCGCCGAAGATCGGCGAGGCGCCGGGATCCTCGATATGTCCGTCGAGTTCGACCGGGTTGGCGCGCGCCCGGATGAGCTGGAACATCAGGCAGAGCAGGTCCTGGTAGTCCCGCGTCTTCCAGCGCGGCCCCCTGAAGACCTTGGCGATGTCCGAGAGCGTGTGCCGGATCGTGGCCATGTCGCTCGAGATCACGAAGGCGCCCAGCGCGGCGCCGAGGATGATGATCATCTCGTGCGGGAGCGCATGCAGGATGATCCCGAGCTGGCCGCCGGCGAAGAGATAGCCGCCGAAGACCATGGCGAAGACGATGCAGATCCCGGCGATTCCGACCATGTTCCCCGATCCTCGCGATATGGCGCGCCCGCGTCTTTCGGCGCGCCCAATCCATGGCGGCGGCGGGTTAAGAAAGGCTCAATTCCCCGTCACTCGGTCGGGACGCGGGCATTGCGGCTCGCCACGGTGACGGTCACGGCATAGGCCGCCTCGGGGCTCATCCCGGCCATCACCTGAGCCGCGAGCTCGGGGCGCATCCGCGACAGCAGCCCGGCGGCGAAGGACACGTCCATCCTGTCGAGGATGCGCGCGGCGTCGGCCGGCTTCATCTTCTCGTAGACCGTCGTCATCCGGCCGATGTCCTTCTCCGCCGCCTTGTCGGCGGTGGCGAGCGTCTCGCGGAGCCCTTCCTGCGCCGTCTCGAAGGCGGCGAGCTGTTCGGCGAGCTTGGCCTCGGCGACATGGAGCGCCTGGGCGCGGTCGGCCAGCGTCTTCTCGCGCGCGTCGAGCTGTCCCTCCCGGGCGCGGAGCGCCGCCAGCAGCGCGTCGTCGCCGCCCGCCGCCGGCTCCGCCTCCCGCGCGGCCCGCTCCCCGGCGAGGGCGAAGCCGCCTTCGCCGAGGCGGAGCGCGGCGGAGCCGAGGAAGCAGAGCACGATCAGCGACGCGCCGCCGAAGGCGGCCCGGTCGCGGCCCCGCGCCACCGCTCAGCCCTCGCCGCCGGCGAGCGCGCCGAGCGCGGCGAGGATTTCCGCCTCGCCCTTCTCCTCGGCCGGCGTCCTCGGGCGGAGCGTGGCGGGCAGGCCGCGCGGCTTCGGCACCGGGGCGGTGGAAAGATCGGCGGCGGGCGGGCAGTCCCGCGTCGCGCGAAGCGGGGCTGGTCGGGGCGGGGCCGGGGGCGCGGAGTCCGGAGGCGGCGTGGCCCCGGCGGAGTCCGGCGCGTCGGGCTCGTTCACCGCCGCGAGCAGGAGGCGGAGCTTGCCCGCGGCCGCCTCGGCGCGGGCGGAGAGCTGGGCGAGGTCCTGGCGGCTGGCGCGCGTGCCGGCGCGCGCCTCGTCGAGCGTCGCGCGCGCCAGTTCGATCTGGCGCGTCAGGCGCGTGATCGCGCCCCCGAGTCCCCTGTCGAGATCCCTGAGCGCGTCGACCCGGCGGGCCAGTACCCAGCAATAGGTTCCCGCGAACAGCGTCGCGGCGAGAAGCAGCCCATCGGTCAGCACGCCCAAGTCGAGCCTCCTAGTTCAGGATGAATTCGGTGATCAGGATGTCGCGCACCGCCTCGCCGCCGCCGACGAGCCGGACCCGGCGCAGCATCTGGGCGCGGAGCCGGGGCATCGCCGCCGGATCCTCGAGTTCGGCCGCGTCGACCGCGCGCAGATAGCCGTTCAGCGCGTCGAGGATGCGCGGCCTGAGGCTCGCGACGGTGTCGAGCGCGCCCGGCGCGGTCTCGATCGTCGCGGTGAGGCGCAGGTGGATCGAGCGCCGGCCGGGGGCGAGCGAGACGGTGATCGGGTCGAGGGGGAGGAAGAGACCGGCGCCGCCTTCGGTGGCCGACCCCTCGCCCGCGGTTTCCGGCCCCGCCGCCCCGTGCCCGCCCTCACCGCCGAGAAGGGCGGCGGGATCGAAACGGCCGGTATAGACGGCGCCGAATCCCGCCCCGCCGAGCAGGAGCGCGAGGCCCGCGCCGATCAGCAGACCCTTCCCGCCGCCTTTCGCGGGGGCCGTTTCGGGGGCGGCGGTTTCGGTCATCGCGGATACCCGGGTGTCGCTTCGGTTCACGGGGCCGGAATAGCCGGGGGACCACTAACCGAATGTTAAGCCTGAGCGACTGGAAATGCGGCGGACCGGCGGCGCGACCCGCGCGCCCCGGCATGGTGTGAGAACGGGGGAGGCGGCGTTGCAACGGATCCGATCGCTCTGGCAGGGGCTCGACGCGCGCGGGCGGATCATCGCCGCGCTCAGCCTCCTCGCCATCGCCGCGGCCATCTTCGGCATCACGCGCGTGGCGGGCCGGACCGAGACGGCGCTGCTCTATTCCGGGCTCGATCCGGCCGCGGCCGGCGAGGTGGTCGCCGCGCTCGAGGCCGGGAACGTCCCCTACGAGGTGCGCGGCACCGCGATCTACGTGGCGGCGGAGACGCGCGACCGGCTGCGTCTCGATCTCGCCGCGCGCGGCCTGCCGGCCAATGGCGAGAAGGGCTACGAGATCCTCGACACGCTCTCCGGCTTCGGCACGACGAGCCAGATGTTCGACGCCGCCTACTGGCGCGCGAAGGAGGGCGAACTCGCGCGGACGATCACGGCGGGCGCCGATGTGCGCGCGGCGCGGGTGCATCTCGCCAATCCGGTCAATCAGCCCTTCGCCCGCGCGGCGAGGGGCGGCGCCTCCGTCACCGTGACCATGGCGCGCGGCGCGCTCGATCCCGGGCGCGCGCGGGCGATCCGCTATCTCGTCTCCTCGGCCGTCACCGGATTGTCGCCCGACGAGGTGGCCGTGCTCGATTCCGACCGGGGCGTCGTGCTCGCGGGCAAGGAGGAGGGGGCGGATCCCGGCGCCGGTCCGAAGCCCGCCGACCGCGCGGAGGCGCTGCGGAAGAGCGTCCAGCGGCTGCTGGAGGCGCGGGTGGGGCCGGGCCGGGCGATCGTCGAGGTCAATGTCGAGGCCGAGATGGAGCGCCAGACCATCACCGAGCGCGTGATCGACCCCGAGAGCCGCGCGGCGGTGAGTTCGGAGACCGAACAGAATTCCGAAAGCTCGAAGGGTTCCAATCCCGGCGTGACGGTGGCGAGCAACCTGCCCGACGGCGACGCGAAGGGCGGGAACGAGAGCACGCGCTCCACGAGCCAGAGCCGCGAGCGGCATAATTTCGACATGTCCGAGACCCGGCGCGAACGGGTGATCGAGCCGGGCCGGACGCGGCGGATCTCGGTCGCGGTGATGGTCGACGGGATCACCGAGCCGGGGCCGGAGGGCGCGCCGGTCTGGTCGCCACGCCCGCCGGAGGAGCTCGAGACGCTGCGCCTGCTGGTGCGCTCGGCGATCGGTTTCGACGCCGCGCGCGGCGACACGGTGACGCTCGAGACGCTGCGCTTCCCGGCCGTCGCGGAGGAGGGCAGCCTCGCGGAGCGCGCGCCCGGGCTTCTCGACGGCCAGGCGGCGCTTCTCGCGCAGATCGGCGCGCTCGCGGTGATCGTGCTCGCGCTCATCCTCTTCGTGCTGCGCCCGATGCTGAGCCGACGGCCGGAACCGGCCTTCCCGGCGCTCAGCGGGCCGGAGGGCGCGCTTTCCGCGGCCGAGGGGGCGAGCGACCTGCTCGACCTGCCGGCCCGGAGCCAGACCAGGATCGAACGGTTGCGCGAGGTGATCGCGAGCCGGGGCGAGGACAGCGCCGCGGTGTTGCGGAGCTGGATCGAATCCCCCGAGAAAGACACGGAGCCCGCCCAGTCATGACGCCCTACCGCCTGCAGACCTTCGCCCCCGGCGCGGACGAGGCCCGCGCCCGCGCGCTCGAGACCGAGCGCCGCGTCGCCGCGGCCCGGGAGGAGGCGCGCGCCGAGGGCTATCGCGACGGCCGGGCGGCCGCGGCCGAGGCGCGGCGCGCCGACGAGGCCCGGCTCGGCGCCGGGCTGATCGAGGCGCTGTCGGATGCGCGCCTGACGAACGAGGCGGCGCGGCGGCATGTGCTGGCCTCGCTCGCGCCGGTGATCGAGCAATTCTGCGCCGCGATCGCGCCCGCGCTGGCCGACACGGCGCTTTTCGCCGAGATCGCCCGGCTCGTGACCCGCGCGGCGGAGGCGGCGCCGGCCGCGCGGCCCCGGCTCCATTGCGCGCCCGGGCTCGCGCCGGTGGTCGAGAAGATCCTCGGCGCGCGCGGCCTCGACGCCGAGGTGCGCGCCGACGGCGCGCTCGGCCCCCGCGAGGCGCGGCTGGCCTGGGAGCAGGGTTACGATCATCTCGACCTGGACGCCTGCGTCGCGCGCGTCCGGTCGATCCTCGCGGCGCTGCCGCGGTCGGCGGAGGAAGAGGAGCACCGGCGCCATGCATGACGAGAACGAGGCGGAGGCTCGGAAGCCGGGCGGAGAGCCCGCGCCGAAGCCGCGCGGCGGAGCCTTTCTGGGCGTGCCGATCGAGGTGACGATCTCGGTTGGCAAGGCGCGGCCGCTGGTGAGCGAGCTCGTCGAGCTGCGCCGCGATTCGGTTCTGACGCTCGACAGTTCGATCGACGACCCGGTGGAGCTCTACATCGGCGACCGGCTGATCGCGCGGGGCGAGTTGCAGGAGATCGGCGAGGGAGGCGGCAGGCTCGGCGTGCGGCTGACCGAGGTCGCGGATCTGTCGAACGAATTCTGATGCGCCGGATCGGGCCGGAACGGCCGGCGAAGGCGCTGCTCCTCCTCGCGCTCGCGGGCGGGCTCGCGCTCCTCGCGACGGCGGCGGCGGCGCAAGAGGTGCGGATCGACCTCGGCGCCGGGCAGTCGCTGACGCTGCGCACCGTCGAGATCTTCCTGCTCCTGACGGTGCTGAGCCTCGCGCCGGGGCTCGCGATCATGGTGACCTGCTTTCCCTTCATGGTCACCGTGCTCTCGATCCTGCGCTCCGCGCTCGGCACGCAGCAGGCGCCGCCGAACATGATGATCGTGGCGCTGGCGATCTTTCTCACCTGGTTCGTGATGGAGCCGGTGTTCACCAGGGCCTGGGATGACGGGGTCGAACCGATGATCGCGGGAACGCTCACGCCGGAGGAGGCCTTCGCGCCGGCGATCGCGCCGTTCCGCGCCTTCATGGAGACCCGCGCCGATCCCGACACGATCGCGACGCTGCGCGACGCGATGCCTTCGCGCGACGCCGAGGCGGCGCCCGGGGCCGAACCGCCGCTCTCGCTGCTGATCCCGGCCTTCCTGCTCGGCGAGATCAAGCGCGGCTTCGAGGTCGGCTTCCTGGTCTTCCTGCCTTTCCTGGTGATCGATCTGGTGATCGCCGCGATCCTGATGTCGATGGGGATGATGATGGTGCCGCCCGCGATGGTCTCGCTGCCCTTCAAGCTCGCCTTCTTCGTGATCGCCGACGGCTGGACGCTGCTCGGCGGCGCGCTGGTCCGGAGCTACGGCCAGTGAGCGGGGAGGGCGTTCCCGCGGCGGCGCGGCGCGCCCCGGTCCCGGCGAGGGCCGGGCGCGTCCTCGCGCCGATCGAGAAGGCGGCGGTCATCCTCGCCGCGATCGGGCCGGAGCAGGCGGCGGACTTCCTGCGCCAGCTGGCCCCGTCGGACATGGAGCGTTTCGCGCGCGGGCTCTCGGGTCTCGGCGCGATCGCGCAGGAGGTGCTCGACGCGGTGATCGTCGAATTCCTCGAGGCGCTGACCGAGGGCCCGGAGGTCGCGGGCGGCGAGCGGGCGGCGCGCAGGCTGCTCGCGGGCGTCGTCGGCGAGGGCGAGGCCGCGCGCCTGCTCGGCGCCCGCCCGCCGGAGGAGCCGCGCGCGGATCCGCGCTCGACCTGGGACCGGCTGAACGAATCGCCGGTCGCGGCGATCGCGGGCTTTCTCGCCGCCGAGCATCCGCAGACCGCCGCCGTGCTCCTGAGCGAACTCCGGCCGGAGGTGGCGGCGAGCGTGCTCGAAAAGCTCGACCGCGGCTTCGCCCAGACCGTCGTGCTGCGCCTCTCGCGCGTGCCGACGCTCGACGCGCCGGTGTCGCGCTGCCTGGAGGAGGCGATCGAGCGCGACTTCCTCTCGGCGCTCAGGCTGAACCTCTCGAAGCGCCGGCCCGCGGACCTGATCGCGGGGCTGATGAACAACATCTCGGCCGAGGCGCGGTCGGGCTTCCTCGGCCATCTCGAGCAGCGGGAGCCCGCGCTCGCGCAGGACGTGCAGCGCACGATGTTCACCTTCGACGACATCCCCGCCCGCGTCGGCGGCCGCGACGTCGCCGGCGCGCTGCGCGAGGTGCCCGAGGAGACGCTGCTGCGCGCGCTCCGCCACGGGCGCGCGGCCGGCAGCCCGGCGGTCGAATTCGTGCTCGGGAACCTGCCACGCAGGCTCGCGGAACGCTACGCCGAGGAGATGGACGCGATGGGCGAGGTGAGCCGCAAGCAGGGCGAGGCGGCGCAGATCGAGCTCGCGAAGGCCATCCTCGCCCAGACCGGATCCGGCGCGCTGCGCTTCATAGAGAAGGAGGCCGCGGCCGGCTGACGCGGCGCGCTTGCCCGGCATTGCCCGCCGCCTGTAGCGTGCCATCTTCACCCGCTCCGGAGAGCGGCGATCAAGGGCGAGCGATGCGCGACACGACCGAGCAAAAGGGCTTCACGCTTCTCCTCATCCTCGTGACGGTCGCCTTCTGCTGGCTGCTGCTCCCGTTCTACGGCGCGATCATGTGGGCGGCGATTCTCGCGATCATCTTCTCGCCGATGCAGAACTGGCTGCTGCTCCGGCTCGGCCCGCGGCGCAATCTCGCGGCGGTGCTGAGCGTGCTCATCTGCATCGTCATCGCGATCATCCCGATGACGCTCATCGCGATGGCGCTCGTCGATCAGGGCAAGCAGGTGTTCGAACGCGCGCAGAGCCACAATTTCGACGTCTCGCGGATCCTCGACGATGTCCGCGCCGCGCTGCCGCCCATGGCGCGGCAATGGCTGGACCAGGTGGGGGGCGAGGAGATCGCGCAGCTGCGCCAGAAGCTGACCGACGGGCTGATGCAGGGCAGCCAGCTCGTCGCCGGCAAGGCCTTCACGATCGGCCAGGACACGCTGAGCTTCCTGATCAGCTCGGGCATCATGCTCTACCTGCTGTTCTTCTTCTTCCGCGACGGGCGGTTCATCGCGCGCAACATCCGCGCCTCGATGCCGCTTTCGGAGGAATACAGCCGCCAGCTCATCGGCAAGACGGCGGCGGTGGTGCGCGCGACGGTGAAGGGCAACGTGATCATCGCGCTGATCCAGGGCACGATCGGCGGCGTCGCCTTCTGGTTCATCGGCATCGAGGGCGCGCTGCTCTGGGGGGCGGTGATGTCCTTCCTGTCGCTCCTGCCCGCGATCGGCGCCGCGCTGGTCTGGGCGCCGGTCGCCGCCTATCTCATGCTCGTCCAGGGCGACTACTTCTCGGGCCTGCTGCTGGTGGGCGTCGGGGTCGGGGTGATCGGGCTCGTGGACAACCTGCTCCGCCCGCCGCTCGTCGGCAAGGACACGCGGCTGCCCGATTACGTGGTGCTGACCTCCACCGTCGGCGGCATGTCGATCCTCGGCATCAACGGTTTCGTCATCGGCCCGCTGGTCGCCGCGCTCTTCATGGCGGCCTGGGGCCTCTTCCGCGAGGAACGCGAGCGGTAGCGGCGCATTGCATCGCGGCGCCGGGCGGCTTAGGTCAGGGCCCTGAGGCACCGCGCCGCGGGGGACGCATGGCATTTTTCCAGAAGCTGAAGGACCGGCTCTTCAAATCCTCCTCGAAGATCGAGGAGGGGCTCGACGCGATTCTCGACGAGGCGCCGGCCCCGGCCGAGCCCGAGCCGGCCGCCGCGCAACCCGCGCCGCCGTCCGAGCCCGCCCCGGCGGAGGCGCCGGCACCCACGACGGCCGTGCCCGAACCCGCGCGGCCCGAGCCGCCCCGGCCCGATCCGGCGCGGCCCGAGCCCGCGGCGGAGCGTCCGGCGGAGCCGCGCGGGGGGCTCGTCGGGCGGTTCTTCGGCCAGGAGAAGGGCCGGGTGCTCGACGACGACATGCTCGAGAGCCTCGAGGAGCTGCTGATTTCCGCCGACATGGGCGTCGAGACCGCGCTCAAGGTCACCGCGAACATGGCCGAGGGCCGGTTCGGCCGCCGCCTCGGCGCGCGCGAGATCAAGGAGCTGCTGGCGCGCGAGATCGCCGCGATCCTCGAGCCGGTCGCCCGCCCGATGCCGGTCTACCGCAAGCGGCCGCAGGTCGTGCTCGTCGTGGGCGTCAACGGCTCGGGCAAGACGACGACCATCGGCAAGCTCGCGAGCCAGTTCCGCGCGGCGGGCAAGTCGGTCGTGATCGCCGCCGGCGACACCTTCCGCGCGGCCGCGGTCGAGCAGCTCCAGGTCTGGGGCCAGCGCGCGGGCGTGCCGGTGATGACGGCGGCCCAGGGCTCCGATCCCGCGAGCCTCGCCTTCGACGCGATGGCGAAGGCCGAGGCCGAGGGCGCGGACCTGCTGCTGATCGACACCGCCGGCCGGCTGCAGAACCGCGAGGACCTGATGCAGGAGCTCGCGAAGATCGTCCGCGTGATCCGCAAGCGCGACCCGGAGGCGCCGCACAACACGCTGCTCGTGCTCGACGCCACGACCGGGCAGAACGCGCTCAACCAGGTCGACATCTTCCGCAAGATCGCCGATGTCTCGGGCCTCGTGATGACGAAGCTCGACGGCACGGCCAAGGGCGGCGTCCTCGTCGCGCTCGCCGACCGTTTCGGCCTGCCGATCCACGCGATCGGCCTCGGCGAGAGCATCGACGACCTCGCCCCCTTCGACCCGGAGGAATTCGCCCGCGCGCTGACCGGGCTCTGACGGCGCGGACGGCGGTTTCCCGATCGCGTGAGAGGCGCCGGGGCGCGGCGTTCCGGCGTGGCATTTTCCGCCGCGCCGGGCTATGGCTCGCGCATGGCAAAGCGTCACATCCACCCGCTCCTGAAGATCGCGCTCGAAATCGGGCCGATCGGCGTCTTCTTCCTCGCCTATCGCTGGGCGCCGGTCGAGGCCGGGCTGAGCGTGGAGGCGCGCCAGCTCCAGCAGATCCTGTTCTCGACCGAGATCTTCATTCCGACGATCCTCGCGGCGCTCGGGCTGAGCTGGGTCCTGACCCGGCACCTGCCGCGCATGGCGGTGATCACCGCGGTGGTGGTGACCGTGTTCGGCGGGCTCACGCTGATCCTGCGCGACGACACCTTCGTCAAGATGAAGCCGACGATCCTCTATGGCATCTTCGCCGGGATCCTCGGCTTCGGCCTGCTGCGCGGGCAGAGCTACCTGCGCTACCTGATGGACGAGATCCTGCCGATGCGCCGCGAGGGCTGGATGAAGTTCACCCGCCGCTTCGTGGTCTTCTACATCCTGCTCGGCGTGCTGAACGAGGTGGTCTGGCGCGTCTACGGCACGGATACCTGGGTCGACTTCCGCACCTTCGCGCTGCCGGTCGCCAACATCCTCTTCGTGATGGCGCAGATCCCGCTCTTCCAGCGCTATTCGCTCACGGGTTCCGAGGAGGACGGGACGGGCGACGAGGCGCAGCCGGAATAGGCCGGAGGCGCCCTCACTTTTCGAGCAGCGGCCTGATCTCCGACCGGAAGCTCTCCTCGGTGAGCGGCCCGGGATAGCGCAGCAGGATCCTGCCCGACCCGTCCACGACGAAGGTCTCCGGCACGCCGTAGATGCCCCAGTCGAGCGCCACGCGCCCCGAGGGATCGGCGCCGATATGGGCGAAGGGATCGCCGAGTTCGGCGAGAAAGCCCCGCGCGTTGGCCGGCTGGTCCTTGTAGTTGACGCCGATCACCGGCGTGCCGGAGGCGCCGATCTCCTTCAGGATCGGGTGCTCGGCGCGGCAGGGGGCGCACCAGCTCGCCCAGAAGTTCACGAGCTTCACGCCCGGCGCGCGGAGTTCGGCGTCCGTCGGCGCCGGATCGTCGCGCAGGGCCACCGTCCCGGCGAGCGAGGGCGCCTCCTTGCCGATGAGCGCGCTCGGCAGTTCCGAGGCGTTCTCGCGCTTCAGCCCCATGTAGGCGACCCCGGCGAAGGCGAGGAAGATCACCGGCGGCAGCAGCATCAGCGGACGGAACCTAGACGCCATTCGCGGCCCTCCCGGCCTTCGCGCGTTCCTCCTGCCGCGTGAGCGCGCGCGCGACCCGCCGGGCGCGCCAGAGGCTGAGCCCCACCAGCGCGGCGAGGAGCGCGAGCGTCACGCCATAGGCGGCGAGCACGGTGAATTCGTAGCGGCCGAGATCGGGGATCATGCGCGCGCTTCCAGATCCTGCAGCGCGCGCAGGCGCCGGAGCCGCACCTCCGTCCGGGTGCGCAGCAGGACGAGGCTCACGAAGAGCAGGATGAAGCCGGCGATCGAGAAGAGCAGCGGCAGGTAGAAGGCGTTGTCCACATGGCTCTCCCGGTCCATCGAGAGCGACGCGCCCTGATGCAGCCCCTGGCTCCAGAAATAGACCGCGTAGCGCGAGAGGAGCGCGAAGACCGAGCCGACGAGGCAGAGGACCGAGGTGAGGTCCGCGGCCTTGTCCGGCTCGTCCATCGCGGCCCAGAGCGCGATATAGCCGAGGTAGAACAGGAACAGGATGAAGAAGGAGGTGAGCCGCGGATCCCAGGCCCACCAGGTGCCCCACATCGGCTGACCCCAGATCGCCCCGGTCAGGAGCGCGATCACCGTCATCACCGCGCCGACCGGCGCCGCCGCCCGCGCCGCCAGGGCCGAGACATGATGGCGGCGGATGAACCAGATCAGGCTCGCGACCAGCATCATGAGCCAGGCGTTGATCGCGATCAGCGCCGCGGGGACATGGATGAACAGGATCTTGACCGTCGCGCCCTGCTGGTAGTCGTCGGGCGTCAGGAAGAAGCCCCAGATGAGTCCGATGCCGAGCGCGATCACCGCCAGCGCCCAGCACCACGGCTGGATCGCGCCGGAGAGACGCATGAATTCGGACGGGTTGGCGTATCTCCAGAGCGACATGGGGGCCTTTTACGGCCCCCGCGGGGCGCTGGCAATGCGACCCTAGAACGGGTGCGCCCCGGTCACGAAGTCGTAAATGAGCTTGAGGTTCAGGAGCGCGATCAGGACCGCGATCGCCCAGGCCGTGGCCCCGAGCCAGAGCGGCGCGACGAGCGCGCCCATCTTGGCCCGGTCGCGGGTGAACATCACGAGCGGGAAGACCGCGAAGGAGAGCTGGAGGCTCAGCACCACCTGGGTCAGGATCAGGAGCTGGCCCGTCCCGTGTTCCCCGTACCAGACGGTGACGCCCGCCGCCGGAATGATCGCGATCGCGCGGGTGAAGACGCGCCGGATCCAGGGGGCGACGCGCAGGTTCAAGAAGCCCTCCATCACGATCTGCCCGGCGAGCGTCGCCGTCACCGTCGAGTTCAGCCCGCAGCAGAGCAGCGCCACGCCGAAGAGCGCCGGCGCCACCGTCGAGCCAAGGATCGGCGAGAGCAGCGAATGGGCGTCGCCGAGCTCGGCGACGTCGTGCCGTCCGGTGGCGTGGAAGGTCGCCGCCGCGAGGATCAGGATCGAGGCGTTGACGGTCAGCGCGAACATGAGCGCGACGGTCGAGTCGATCGTGGCGAAGCGCAGCGCCTCGCGCTTCTCGGGCAGCGTGTCCCCGAAGTCGCGTGTCTGCACGATGCCCGAATGCAGGTAGAGGTTGTGCGGCATCACCGTCGCGCCGAGGATGCCGAGCGCGAGATAGAGCATCTCGGGGTTGGTCACGATCTCGGTCGTCGGCGCGAAGCCCCGGATCACCGCGCCCCAGTCGGGATCCGCGAGCGCGATCTGGATGCCGAAGCAGACCGTGATGACGCCGAGCAGCACGATGATGAAGGCCTCGATCCAGCGGAAGCCCACGCGCTGCAGCCAGAGGATCAGGAAGGTGTCGAGCGCGGTGATCAGCACGCCGATCTCGAGCGGGATGCCGAAGAGCAGGTTGAGGCCGATCGCGGTGCCGATCACCTCGGCGATGTCGGTGGCGATGATGGCGATCTCGGCGAGCGCCCAGAGCATGACGCCGACCGGTCGCGGATAGGCGTCGCGGCAGGCCTGCGCGAGGTCGCGGCCCGAGGCGATGGCGAGCCGCGCGCAGAGCGATTGCAGCACGATCGCCATGATGTTCGAGAGAAGCGCGATGGTCAGCAGCGCGTAGCCGAATTTCGAACCGCCCGCGAGCGCGGTGGCCCAGTTGCCCGGATCCATGTAGCCGACCGCGACCAGATAGCCCGGGCCGATGAAGGCGAGCAGGCGCCGCCAGAATCCGGCGTTCCGGACCGGGATCGAGCGGTAGACGTCCGAGAGCGATCCTTCGCCCCGCGGCTCGATCCAGCCCTCGGCCCGAGGTGTCGGAGTGGAATTCGCCGCGAGAGAAGGGGCGCCTGTACCGTCCATGCCTGTCCCAATTCTGCTTTTGCAAATCATTCGCAATAGTGCGAGAGATAGTGCGCGCCGGCCCTCTTGGCAAGGGGCGTCGTCGCCGCCCGCGGGTCAGCGCAGCTGGACGCGCAGCGCCTGGGCGGCGGCGAAGGGGGCGAGGGCGAGGATGAAGAGGCTGAGGCCGGAGAGGAGCAGGAAGGCGGGCAGCGGATCCTGCCCCCCGGCCGCGGCGACCACGGCGCGCGCGCCGAAGATCAGCGTCGGCACGTAGAGCGGCAGCACCAGAAGCGAGAGCAGCAGCCCGCCCCGGCGGATCCCGACGGTGAGCGCGGCGCCGATCGCGCCGAGGAAGCTCAGCGCCGGCGTGCCGGCGGCGAGACTCGCGACGAGCCAGGGGTAGGCGGGACCGGGAAGGCTCAGCGTCAGCCCGAGCGCGGGGGCCACGGCGACGAGCGGCAGGCCCGTCGTCATCCAGTGCGCCAGCGCCTTCAGCGCCACCAGCCCTTCGAGTGGCAGCGGCGACAGCGCGAGGATGTCGAGCGTGCCGTCCTCGCTGTCGGCCTGGAAGAGCCGGTCGAGCGAAAGCAGGCTCGCGAGCAGCGCGCCGATCCAGAGCGTGCCGGGCGCGACGGGCGCGAGCCGGTCCGGATCGGGGCCGATGCCGAAGGGGACGAGCGGCACCAGCATCACGAAGAAGGCGATCCCGAGCCCCGCGCCGCCGCCGGAGCGGAGCGCGAGGCGGAATTCGCGCGCGAGGACGGCGAGCGCGGCCTTCACGCCCAGGATCCGGTCAGGAAGGGGTCGCCGTCGGCGCCGGTCGCCAGTTCCGCCGCCTCGACCGGCGCGAGTTCGACCGGCCCGGCCCCGGGACCCTCGCCGGCGGGGCCGAGATCGAGCGGCAGATGCGTCGCGACGAGCGCCATGCCGCCCCCGGCGCAATGCGCGCGGATCGCCGCCGCGAGCCGGGCGACCGCCGCGGTGTCGAGCGAGACCGTGGGCTCGTCGAGCAGCCAGAGCCGGCGCGGCGCGAGGAGCAGCCGCGCGAGCCCCGCGCGCCGCTTCTGCCCGGCGGAGCAGGCATGGACCGGCCGGTCGAGCAGCGGTTCGAGATCGAAGGCCGCGACCGCCGGGCCGAGCGGCCCGCCGCCGAAGAGCGCGGCCCAGAAGCGCAGGTTCTCGCCCACGGTCAGCTGCGGCTTCAGCGAGTCGAGATGGCCGCAATAGGCGAGGTTCTCGCCATAGCGCTCCGGCTCGGCCGCGAGCCGCGCGCCGTCGAGTTCCGCCTCGCCGGCGGAGGGCGCGAGCAGGCCTGCGAGCACGCGCAGCAGCGTCGTCTTGCCCGCGCCGTTCGGCCCGCGCAGGAGCCGCGCCCGGCCTTCGGGAATCGCGAAGCCGACGCCGCGCAGGACCGCGCGGCCGGACCGCGCGCAGGAGAGATCGGTGACCCTGAAACCCATGCCGCCCCTCCTAGCCCATCCTCCGCCGCCGGGGAAGCGCCGAGGGGGAGGCCGCGCGGCGCGGCGGCGCCGCGATTTATTGTATACCGATGCATACTTTTCGCGTCCGCGGCACTTGCTAGGTTCGGGGAATTGGGCCATACCAAGGCATTCTTCCGTCCCAGCACCACGCCCGGAGGCCCCGATGACTGTTTACGTAGGAACCGACACCGCCAAGACGCGCCGCGGACTGAAGGTCGGGGACAAGACCTACGCCTATTACTCGATCGCGGCCGCCGAAGCGGCGGGGCTGGGCGATTTCAGCAAGTTGCCGGCCTCGCTTAAGGTTGTTCTCGAGAACATGCTCCGGTTCGAGGACGGCAAGACCGTCACGACCGAGGATATCCGGGCCTTCGCCGAATGGGCGACGCTGGGCGGCCGGAACCCCCGCGAGATCGCCTATCGGCCCGCCCGCGTGCTGATGCAGGATTTCACCGGCGTTCCGGCGGTCGTCGACCTCGCTGCGATGCGGGACGGGATCAAGGCGCTCGGCGGCGACGCGCAGAAGATCAACCCGCTGAACCCGGTCGATCTCGTCATCGACCATTCGGTCATGATCGACGAATTCGGCAATCCGCGCGCCTTCCAGATGAACGTGGATCTGGAATATCAGCGCAACATCGAGCGTTACCAGTTCCTGAAATGGGGCCAGAGCGCCTTCGACAATTTCCGCGTGGTGCCGCCGGGGACCGGCATCTGCCACCAGGTGAACCTCGAATATCTCGCCCAGGCGGTCTGGACGGATACCGATCCGGCGGGCGAGGTCGTGGCCTATCCCGACACGCTGGTCGGCACCGACAGCCACACGACCATGGTGAACGGCCTCGCCGTGCTCGGCTGGGGTGTCGGCGGGATCGAGGCGGAGGCCGCGATGCTCGGCCAGCCGGTCTCGATGCTGATCCCCGAGGTCGTCGGCTTCAAGCTGACCGGCAGGATGGTCGAGGGCACCACCGCGACCGATCTGGTGCTCAAGGTCGTGCAGATGCTGCGCAAGAAGGGCGTGGTCGGCAAGTTCGTCGAATTCTACGGCGAGGGCCTCGATCACCTGCCGCTCGCCGACCGCGCGACGATCGCGAACATGGCGCCTGAATACGGCGCGACCTGCGGCTTCTTCCCGATCGACGCCGAGACGCTGCGCTACCTGCGCAACACCGGCCGCGCCGAGGACCGCGTGGCGCTCGTCGAAGCCTATGCCAAGGAGAACGGCATGTGGCGCGGCGCGGATTACGAGCCGGTCTATACCGACAGGCTGCGTCTCGACATGGGCGAGATCGTGCCGGCCATCTCCGGCCCGAAGCGCCCGCAGGACTACACGCCCCTCAACATGGCGGCGCATGCCTTCTACAACACCGTCGCGGACTATCGCGGCATCGACGTGTCGAACGGCGCCGAGAAGATGGCGGGCGAGGGCGGAGAGGTCGCGATCGCCGAGCCGCTGGAAGTGCGCAAGTCCGCCCCGGTGGAGGGCAAGGATTACGAGATCCGCGACGGTTCGGTGGTGATCGCGGCGATCACCTCCTGCACCAATACCTCGAACCCCTATGTGATGATCGGCGCCGGTCTCGTCGCGCGGAAGGCGCGGGAGAAGGGCCTGACGCGCAAGCCCTGGGTCAAGACCTCGCTCGCGCCGGGCAGCCAGGTGGTGGCCGAGTATCTCGAGGCGGCGAACCTGCAGGAAGATCTCGACGCGATCGGCTTCAACCTCGTGGGCTTCGGCTGCACGACGTGCATCGGCAATTCGGGACCGCTCGGCGATCCGGCGATCTCGAAGGCGATCGGCGACAACGATCTCGTCGCGACCGCCGTGCTCTCGGGCAACCGCAACTTCGAGGGCCGCATCAGCCCGGACGTGCGGGCGAACTACCTCGCCTCGCCGCCGCTCGTCGTCGCCTACGCGCTCGCGGGGGATGTGAACATCGACCTGTCGAGCGAACCGCTCGGCAAGGGCAAGGACGGCGAGGACGTCTATCTGAAGGACATCTGGCCGACCACGAAGGAAGTGGCGGAACTCGTCGAGCAGACGGTGACGCGCGAGGCCTTCCAGTCGAAATACGCCGACGTCTTCAAGGGCGACGAGCGCTGGCAGGCGGTCGAGACCACCGACTCCGAGACCTATGACTGGCCGCCGACCTCGACCTACATCCAGAACCCGCCGTATTTCCAGGGCATGGCCAAGGAGCCGGGGGTCATCTCGGACATCTCCGGCGCGCGCGTCCTGGCGCTGCTCGGCGACATGGTGACGACCGACCACATCAGCCCCGCGGGTTCGTTCAAGCCGACAACTCCGGCCGGCAAGTACCTGACCGAGCGTCAGATCGCGCCGAAGGACTTCAACTCCTACGGCTCGCGCCGCGGCAATCACGAGATCATGATGCGCGGCACCTTCGCCAATATCCGCATCCGGAACGAGATGCTGGACGGCGTCGAGGGCGGCTATACCAAGGGGCCGGACGGGGAGCAGACCTCGATCTTCGACGCCTCGATGGCCTATCAGGAGGCTGGCGTCCCGCTGGTCGTGATCGGCGGCGTCGAATACGGCGCCGGCTCCTCGCGCGACTGGGCGGCGAAGGGTACCGCGCTGCTCGGCGTCAAGGCGGTGATCGCCGAGAGCTTCGAGCGCATCCACCGCTCCAACCTCGTCGGCATGGGCGTGATCCCGTTCGAGTTCACCGGCGGTGACAACCGCAAGTCGCTGGGCCTGAAGGGCGACGAGGAAATCTCGATCTCGGGCCTCGCGGGCGACCTGAAGCCGCTCAGCCTCGTCCCCTGCGTGATCAGATACGCCGACGGGACCGAGAAGACGATCGAGCTCAAGTGCCGGATCGATACGGCGATCGAGATCGAATATGTCGAGCATGGCGGCGTGCTGCACTACGTGCTGCGCAACCTCGCCAAGGGCTGACAAGGAAGGCCGGCCGGCTCACCCGGGCCGGCCTGCTGAGCCGCCGCTTCCCGCGGCGGCTTTTCCCATGGAAGGAAGACAGCCATGCGCGCCCTCGTCCAGCGCACCACCGGCGCCGAGGTGCGCGTCGGCGAGCGGGTAACCGGCCGGATCGGCCCGGGCCTCGTGATCCTCGTCTGCGCGATGCGCGGCGACGGCGAGGCGCAGTCGGCCTGGCTCGCGCGGAAGATCGTCGCGCTCCGGATCTTCCGCGACGCCGAGGGACGGATGAACCGCTCGCTCCTCGACACGGGCGGCGCGGCGCTCGTCGTGAGCCAGTTCACCCTCGCCGCCGAGACCAAGGGCAACCGCCCGGGTTTCTCCACCGCCGCGGCGCCGGAGGAGGGACGGCGGCTCTACGAGCATTTCGCCGGGCAGTTGCGCGAGCAGGGCGTCGAGGTCGGCATGGGCGAGTTCGGCGCCGACATGGCGGTGTCGCTCGTCAACGACGGGCCGGTGACCATCTGGCTCGACACCGAACGCTAGCGGGGCCGCGGCGCCCCGCCGCGCCGCTCACTCCGCCGGCTGCAACTCGCGCGCGCGGCGCGAGATTTCCTCCCAGGCCCGGTTGATCGTGGCGAGCCGGGCATTGGCGAGGTTCACCGTCTCGACCGGCAGGCCGCGGGCGATCATCTTGTCCGGGTGATGCGCGCGCACCAGTTCGCGCCAGCGCGAGCGGACCTCGGGCAGCGAGGCCTCGCGCGGGACGCCCAGCACCTTCCAGGGGTCGCGGGCCTCGCTCGAGGTCATCCGCGCCTCGACGCAGGCGAAGACCGCCTCCGGAACGCCGAAGATCTCCGCGACGCGCGACAGGAAACCGGCCTCCTGCTCGTGATAGCTCCCGTCCGCGAGCGCGATGTGGAAGAGCCCCTCCAGCAGATCCTCGAGAATGCGCGGCTGATCGGCGAACATGCGGGCGATCTGGCTGGCATAGGCCTCGAACCCGGCGATGTCCTGCCGCGCGAGGTTGAAGACGCGCGCGGCCGCCGGCTCGTCGCGCGGGTCGATGTGGAAGACCTGGCGGAAGGCCGTGACCTCGGAGGCATTCACCCGCCCGTCCGCCTTCGCCATCTTCGCGGCGAGGCAGATGATCGCGATGGTGAAGGCGACGCTGCGTTCCGGCGGCGCGGCGCGCCGCTCGAACATCGAGAGCAGCGCCTCGCCCCTGGCGACGATGGCGGAGATGACTTCCGTGATGCGGGTCCAGATCGACATCCCGCCACCTTAGCAAATGCGACGCCAAGGCGCATAGGGCATTCGGGACCGCGCGCGAAGACGTTCCTACGCGTCGAGCGTCTTCTGCATCAGCACGAGATCGTGCCAGCGGCCGAATTTCCAGCCGACCTCCGGCATGCGGCCGGTCACGACGAAGCCCCGCGCGAGGTGAAAGGCGAGGCCGGCCGCGTTCTCGCCCGAGACGCCGGCGACGAGCGTATGCGCGCCCGCGTCGCGCGCCGCCGCGCAGATCGCCGAGAGGAGCGCGCGCCCGACGCCCCGGCCGCGGGCCTCGGGCGCGAGCAGGATCGTGTGCTCCATCGTCCGCGCATAACCGGGGCCGCCCCGGAACTGGGCGAAGGTGGCGAAGCCGAGAAAGCCCCGCTCCTCCGCCACGAGAAAGGCGGGGCGGGTCGCGATCGCCTCCGCCACCTCGGCCAGGCTTTTCTCCGCCGGGTTGAAGGTAACGATCGTGTCGCGGATGATGTGGTTCCAGAGCGCGGCGATGGCGCTTGCATCCCCCTCGGTGGCGTGCCTGATTGTGACCATCGTGAAGCTCCGTCGAATAGTCCCGCATAGGCGCCCCGCGCGGGGCTGTCGAGGGTCGGGAGAGAGCATGGATACCTGGGATTTCTGGATCGACCGCGGCGGCACCTTCACCGACATCGTCGCCCGCGATCCCGAAGGGCGGCTGCGCCGCGCGAAGCTTCTCTCCGAGAATCCCGAACAGTACGAGGACGCGGCGCTCCATGGCATCCGGGGCTTCCTCGGGCTCGACGCCGGGGCGCGGATCCCGGCGGAGCGCGTCGCGAGCGTCAAGATGGGGACCACGGTCGCCACCAACGCGCTGCTGGAGCGCAAGGGGGAGCCGGTCGTTCTCGTGACCACGCGGGGGCTCGGGCAGCAGCTTCGGCTCGGCTACCAGAACCGGCCGCGGCTCTTCGACCGCGAGATCACGCTGCCCGAGATGCTCTACGCGCGGGTGATCGAGGCGCGGGAGCGGGTACGCGCCGATGGCGCCGTCGAACTGCCGCTCGATGATGCGCATCTGGCCGCGGAGCTCGCGGAGGCGCGGGCGAGTGGGATCACCGCCTGCGCGGTGGTCTTCATCCACGGCTACCGTCACCCGGCGCACGAGGCGCGGGCGGCGGAACTCGCCCGCGCCGCGGGGTTCGCCCAGGTCTCGGTCAGCCACGAGGTGAGCCCGCTGATGCGGATGGTCAGCCGGGGCGACACGACGGTGGTCGACGCCTATCTCTCCCCGATCCTGCGCCGCTACATCGACCGCGTGGCGGGCGCCTTCGAGGGGGAGATGCAAGGCAAGCTCATGTTCATGCAGTCCTCCGGCGGGCTGACGGATGCGACGCTCTTCCAGGGCAAGGACGCGATCCTGTCGGGGCCGGCGGGCGGCGTGGTCGGCGCGGTCCGCACCAGCGGGATCGCGGGACAGGAGCGGATCATCGGCTTCGACATGGGCGGCACCTCCACCGATGTCTGCCATTTCGCCGGCGGATTCGAGCGGGTGCTGCATTCGGAGATCGCCGGCGTCCGCGTCACCGCGCCGATGATGCATATCCACACCGTCGCCGCCGGGGGTGGCTCGCTCCTGACCTTCGACGGCGCGCGGATGCGGGTCGGACCGGAAAGCGCGGGCGCCAATCCGGGGCCGACCTGCTATGGCCGGGGCGGGCCGCTGGCGGTGACGGATGCGAACGTGCTGACCGGGCGGCTCCGGCCCGAGTTCTTCCCGGCGATCTTCGGCCCCCATGCCGACCAGCCGCTCGCAACCGAGGCGACGCGGGAGAAATTCGCGGCGCTTGGCCGCGAGATCGGCAAGCCGGCGGAGGAGGCCGCCGAGGGGTTCCTCAGGATCGCCGTCGAGAACATGGCGAACGCGATCAAGAAGATCAGCGTCCAGCGCGGCTACGACGTCACCGAATACTGCCTGACGGTCTTCGGCGGCGCGGGGGCGCAGCATGCCTGCGCGATCGCGGATACGCTCGGGATGGAGGTCTGCCTGATCCACCCGATGGCCTCGCTGCTCTCCGCCTACGGCATGGGGCTCGCCGATATCCGCGCGACACGGGCGGAAGGGGTGGAAGCGGTGCTCGAGGCCGAGGGCGCGGCGACCGCGGAGGCGCGGCTCGACGCGCTCGGGGCCGACGTCCGGGCCGAGGTCGCGGGGCAGGGCGTGGACGCGGGACGGATCGCGCTGGAGCGCCGCGTCCGGCTGAAGGTCCAGGGCACCGACGCCGCGCTGCCGGTCGATTTCGCGGGCGTCGAGGCGATGCGGGAGGGTTTCGCGGCCGCGCATCGCGCCCGCTTCGGCTTCGATCCGGGCGCGCGTCCGCTGGTCATCGACTCGGTGGAGGCGGAGGCGATCGGCGACGCGGCCGATCTAAGCGAGACCGCGGCGGCGGAGGTCGAGCGCGGCGAGGACGCCTACGAGACCGCGACGGTGGCTCCGGTCTTTCTCGACGGCGAATGGCGCGATACGCGTTTCGTCAGGCGCGAGGCGCTTCGCCCCGGCGACCGGCTGACCGGGCCGGCGGTGCTGGTCGAGCCGCATACCTCGATCCTGATCGAGCCGGGCTGGCAGGCGCGGATCACCGCGCACGACCATGTGGAGCTTCGCCGGGTCGAGGCGCGCCCGGCGCGGGTCGCGCTGGGGACCAGGGCCGATCCGGTGCTGCTCGAGGTCTTCAACAACCTCTACATGTCGATCGCCGAGCAGATGGGCGCGGTGCTGGAGAACACCGCCGCCTCCGTCACGATCAAGGAGCGGCTCGACTTCTCCTGCGCCGTCTTCGACGCGGAGGGCGACCTGATCGCGAACGCGCCGCACATGCCGGTGCATCTCGGCTCGATGGGCGCGAGCGTCAAGGCGATCCTCGCGCAGAATCCGGGGATGCGGCCGGGTCAGGTCTTCGCGCTCAACGCGCCTTACAACGGCGGCACGCATCTGCCTGACATCACGGTGGTTTCTCCCGTCTGGGACGGGGCGGGGGAACGCGTGCTCTTCTTCGTCGCGGCGCGCGGGCACCATACCGATGTGGGCGGGCTCACGCCCGGATCGATGCCGCCCGACAGCCGCGACATCCATGACGAGGGCGCCTATATCGACAACTGGCTGCTGGTGGACGAGGGCCGGTTCCGCGAGGCGGAGACGCGTGACCTGCTGCTCTCAGCGCGCTATCCGGCGCGCGCGCCGGAGGTGAACCTCGCCGATCTGCGCGCCCAGGTCGCCGCCTGCGCCCGGGGCGCGGGCGAACTCGGCAGGATGGTCGCGCATTTCGGGCTCGCGACGGTCGAGGCCTACATGGGCCATGTGCAGGACAATGCCGAGGAGAGCGTGCGCCGCGTGATCGACGTGCTTTCCGACGGCGAATACACCTATGCGATGGATCCCGATTTCGACGGCGCGCCGCGCGAGATCCGGGTGCGGATCACGGTCGACAGGGCGGCGCGCTCGGCCCGGATCGACTTCACCGGGACCACGGCGCAGCTCGCGACCAACTACAACGCGCCGGAGCCGGTGACGCGGGCGGCGGTGCTCTATGTGTTCCGCTGTCTGGTCGACGACGCGATCCCGATGAACGAAGGCGTGATGAAGCCGCTCGAGGTGGTCCTTCCGCGCGGCACGATGCTGAGCCCGGACTATCCGGCCGCGGTGATCGCGGGCAACGTGGAGACGAGCCAGGCGGTGACCTCGGCGCTCTTCCTCGCGCTCGGCGTCCAGGCGGCGGCGCAGTCGACGATGAACAACACCACCTGGGGCAATGCGAAGTACCAGTACTACGAGACGATCTGCGGCGGCACCGGCGCGGGGCGGCGTTCGGACGGGAGCGGCTACGACGGGACGAGCGGCGTGCACAGCCACATGACCAATTCGCGGCTGACCGATCCGGAGGTCCTCGAATGGCGCTTCCCGGTCGTGCTCGACGAATTCTCGATCCGCGCGGGCTCGGGCGGGGCGGGGCGCTGGCGCGGCGGCGACGGCGTGACGCGGCGGGTGCGTTTCCTCGAACCGATGACGGTGGCGATCCTCTCCGGCCACCGCGTCGTGCCGCCGCCGGGCCTCGACGGAGGGAGCCCGGGCGGGCCGGGGCGCACCCGCGTCGCGCGGGCGGACGGCCGGGTGGACGAGCTTGCCTCGGCCGACCGGACCGAGGTGGCTGCGGGGGATGTCTACTGGCTGGAGACCCCGGGCGGCGGCGGGTACGGGGCGAATTGAGCGCGGAGGACAGGGTGGAAAACGGGAAGCCGGGCGTCTCGATCGCCTATTGCACGCAGTGCCACTGGCTGCTTCGCGCCGCCTGGATGGCGCAGGAACTGCTCTCGACCTTCTCGGAGGAACTGGGCTCGGTCACGCTGATTCCCGGCACGGGCGGGATCTTCGAGATCCGGGTCGGCGACGACCTGATCTGGGAACGCAAGCGCGACGGCGGCTTTCCCGATGTCCGGACGCTGAAGCGGTTGGTGCGCGACCGGATCGATCCGGAGCGCGATCTCGGCCATGTCGACCGTGCCAATCCGGCATGAGCCGGGCGACTGTTTCCATATCGGCATAGCTCTATTGCGCGCGAAACCACTTGGTTTCGGTCCGTGACGCGATAGATGTGTTCCGTGAGCGGCGGGAAGGCCGCGGAAAGGAACGAGTGCCATGAACCAGATCACCCCCATCACCCGCACCTCGGAACACGATGTCGATCCGCTGTTTCTCGACCGCTGGTCGCCGCGCGCCTATGACGGGCAGCCGCTGACCGAGGCGGAACTGCTGAGGATCCTCGAGGCCGCGCACTGGGCGCCCTCGGCCTACAACTTTCAGCCCTGGCGCTTCGTCTACGCGCTGAAGGGCACGCCGGAATTCGACAAGCTCCTCGGCCTTCTGGTCGAGTTCAACCAGAGCTGGGCGAAGGACGCCGGCGCGCTGGTCTTCATCGTCTCGAAGACGCACAGCCTCGCGCCGGGCGCCGAGAAGGAGACCGAGCTCTACAGCCATTCCTTCGACGCCGGCGCCGCCTGGGGCCTGCTGTCGCTGCAGGCGCGTCTGTCGGGCTTCTACGCCCACGGCATGACCGGGCTGAAATTCGACGCGCTGAACGAGGGACTTGGCGTGCCAGAAGGCTACCGCGTCGAGGCCGCGACCGCGATCGGCCGGATCGCCGATCCCTCGGTCCTGCCGGAGGGCCTGCGCGGCGGCGAGGTGCCGAGCAAGCGCAAGCCGCTCGCGGAAGTCGTCTTCAAGGGCGAACTCACCGCCTGAACTGGCTGAAGCACCAAGGCCGCGCCCCGGGCGCGGCCTTTTTCTTTGGCGTAGGGCGGACCTCGGTCCGCCATCCGGCGCGGCGGGGAAGGCGGACAGATGTCCGCCCTACTTCGCTCCGTGGGGCGGACCGCGGTCCGCCTCCGCCGCTCAATCCGGCGCGAAGCCGCCGCGCGCGATCGCGGCGACGCCGGTGCGCGCCACCTCGACCACGCCGAGCGGGCGCATCAGCTCGATGAAGGCGTCGACCTTGGTCGGCGCGCCGGTCAGCTCGAAGACGAAGCTCTCGAGCGTCGTGTCCACCACCTTCGCGCGGAACACCTCGGCGAGGCGCATCGCCTCGACGCGGCGCTCGCCCGTGCCCGCGACCTTGATGAGCGCGAGCTCGCGCGAGACCGCAGGCCCCTCCACGGTCAGGTCGTTGACCTGATGCACCGGCACCAGCCGCGAGAGCTGCGCCTTGATCTGCTCGATCACCGCCGGGGTGCCGGTCGTGACGATCGTGATCCGCGAGCGGTGGCCGAGGTGGTCGGTCTCCGCCACGGTGAGGCTCTCGATGTTGTAGCCCCGGCCGGAGAAGAGCCCGATCACGCGGGCGAGCACGCCCGCCTCGTTGTCGACAAGCACGCAGAGCGTATGCGTCTCCCGCTGGTCCCCGAGCGGGTTCCGGAGGTCATAGGCGCTGTGGCTCGAGGCGCCCTTCTTGATGTGCAGCGCGTTCATCTCGCTCTCCCTCGCCTCAGACCAGGACCGCGCCGGCGGCGCCGATCGCACCCTGGGTCGCGTCCTCGCCGAGGAGCATCTCGTTATGCGCCTTGCCCGAGGGGATCATCGGGAAGCAGTTCTCGTGCTTTTCCACGAGGCAGTCGAAGAGGACCGGGCCCGGATGCTCGATCATCTCCCTGATCGCCGCGTCGAGATCGGCCGGGCTGTCGCAGCGGATGCCCTTCCAGCCGAAGGATTCGGCGAGCTTCACGAAATCGGGCAGCGATTCCGACCACGACGCGGAGTAGCGCTCGCCATGCAGCAGCTCCTGCCACTGGCGGACCATGCCGAGGCGCTCGTTGTTGAGAATGAACTGCTTCACCGGCAGGCGGAACTGCGTCGCCGTGCCCATCTCCTGCATGTTCATGAGCCAGGACGCCTCGCCCGCGACGTTGATGACGAGGCTCTCGGGATGGGCGATCTGCACGCCGATCGAGGCGGGGAAGCCGTAGCCCATCGTGCCGAGCCCGCCGGAGGTCATCCAGCGGTTCGGCTCCTCGAAGCCGAGGTACTGCGCCGCCCACATCTGGTGCTGGCCGACCTCGGTGGTGATGTAGCGGTCGTGGCCCTTGGTCAGCGCCTCGAGCCGCTGGAGCGCGTATTGCGGCTTGATGACCTGATCCGAGCGGCGAAAGCCGAAGCAGTCCTTCTCGCGCCAGAGCGCGATCTGCTTCCACCATTTCTGCACCGGCCCGGCATTGGTCCTCGCGCCGCGCTCGCGCCAGAGCGCGAGGATGTCCTCGATCGCGGAGCCGACGTCGGCGACGATCGGGACATGGACGTGGATGTTCTTGTTGATCGAGGACGGGTCGATGTCGACGTGAATCCGGTAGGAATGCGGGCTGAACGCGTCGGTCCGCCCGGTGATCCGGTCGTCGAACCGCGCGCCGAGGCAGATCATGACGTCGCAGTCATGCATCGCCCAGTTCGCCTCGTAGGAGCCGTGCATCCCGAGCATGCCGATCCAGGCCTCGCCGCTCGCCGGATAGGCGCCGAGGCCCATCAGCGTCGAGGTGATCGGGAAACCCGTCGCCCCGACCAGGTCGCGCAGCGCCGCGCAGGCCGCGGTCCCCGAATTCACGATCCCGCCGCCGGTATAGAAGACCGGCCGCTCGGCCCGCTCGATCGCCTCGACCGCGGCGAGGATCGCCTCCGGATCGGCCTTGGTCTTCGGCTGGTAATGCGAGACCCGCGCCTTCTCCGGCGGCAGATAGGCGGCGGTGGCGAACTGGACGTCCTTCGGGATGTCGACGAGGACCGGGCCGGGCCGGCCATGGGTCGCGACATGGAAGGCCTGATGGATCGTCGTGGCGAGATCCGCCGTGTCCTTCACCAGCCAGTTGTGCTTGGTGCAGGGGCGGGTGATGCCGACGGTATCGGCCTCCTGGAAGGCGTCGTTGCCGATCATGAAGGTCGGAACCTGGCCGGAGAGCACGACCATCGGGATCGAGTCCATCAGCGCGTCCGTGAGGCCGGTGACGGCGTTGGTGGCTCCGGGGCCGGAGGTCACGATGACGCAGCCCGGCTTGCCGGTCGAGCGCGCGTAGCCCTCGGCGGCGTGGGTCGCCGCCTGCTCGTGCCGGACCAGGATGTGGCGGATGTCGTTCTGCTGGAACAGCTCGTCATAGATCGGAAGTACCGCGCCGCCGGGATAGCCAAAAATGGTGTCCACGCCCTGATCCTTCAGGGCCTGGATCACGATCTGCGCGCCTGTCATGTGGCGGGTCATCTTCCGTCTCCGTCTCGCTTGGCTCCCAGGCCATAAAAAAACCCCCTGCGAAGGGGGCGATGGCACGGTCTCGTCGGTCGAGGCTACCGCCCCGCCGAGTCCCCGCGCCTTCCTACGATTACTAGCCGTCCGGTCATAGGATCCTCCGTGGGGTAGCTCTTATGTGGACGAAGGGCGAAGGTCAACACTTCCGGCCGCCGAAAGTTGCGCTGTCCGGGGAACATGTGTTCTTTTCTGTCGCGTGATCGTCGCTGTCCGACCGATAGTGATCGGCGCTCCGGCGCCCGGCGGCGGCGGGCGAATCAGGACGCGGCTTTCCGGCCGGCGGGCGCCGGGGCGGGGCGAGCGGCGCCCGGCCCGGGGACCAGACGATGGTCGGGGTTCCGCCCCGTCCCGAAGGTGCGTGGGTGTAAAGCTTCGGAAAGAGGATTGCGGTGATGATGTTCCGTCGTTACCCAGACTGGGACGGATCACACGCGGCCTGAAGATCGCGGTGCAAGGGGAGGAAATCGATGAAGGGTCTGCTTCGGCTCTCGGGTGTCATCGACCGGATCAGCCTGTTCTTCGGCTGGATCTCGGCGGGGCTCGTGCTGCTCAGTTGCCTGACGAGCGCGCTGAACGCGCTGTCGCGCTATCTCTTCAACATCAGTTCCAATGCCTGGCTCGAGGTGCAGTGGCAGATGTTCGCCGGCATCTTCCTGCTCGGCGCGGCGCAGGTGCTGAAGATGAACGAGCATGTCCGGGTCGACCTGCTCTACGGTCCGCGGTCGCACCGGGGCAAGCTCTGGACCGACGTCTTCGGGATCATCGCCTTTCTCTTCCCCGCGATGCTCATCATGGGCTTCTACGCGTGGGAATTCTTCATGACCGCCTATCTCAGCAACGAGCATTCCTCCAACGCCGGCGGAACCGTGCTCTGGCCGGTGAAGCTCCTGCTGCCGGTCGGGCTGTTCCTCGTGCTGCTCCAGGGGATCTCGGAGCTCATCAAGCGCGTCGCGGGCCTGCGCGGCGACTCGGACGAGACGCTCGAATACGAGCGCCCGGTGCAATGACGGCGCGGCTTCCCTTCGGAAAGGCCCTCTGATGCTCGAATACGGCTACATGGCGCCGACGATGTTCGCCGGCCTCGTCTGCTTCCTGCTGTTCGGCTTCCCGGTCGCCTTCTCGCTCGCGGCGCTGGGGCTGTTCTTCGGCTTCCTCGCGATCCAGGTCGGCTATTTCGGGCCGGAGTTCCTGCAGGCGCTGCCCTACCGGACCTTCGGCATCATGTCGAACGACCTGCTGCTCGCGATCCCGTTCTTCACCTTCCTCGGCGCGGTGCTGGAGCGAAGCGGGTTGGCCGAGGATCTGCTCGAGGGGGCGGGGCAGCTCTTCGGGCCGTTTCCGGGCGGCCTCGCCTTCGCCGTCGTGCTCGTCGGCGCGATCCTCGGCGCGGTCACCGGGACGGTCGCGGCCTCGGTCATCGCGATGGGGATGATCTCGCTCCCGGTGATGCTCAAGTACGGCTACGACATGCGGGTGGGCACCGGCGTCATCGCGGCCTCGGGCACGATCGCCCAGGTGATCCCGCCCTCGCTCGTGCTCATCATCCTCGCCGACCAGCTCGGCGTCTCGGTCGGCGACATGTATCTCGGCGCGGTCGGACCCTCGATCCTGCAGATCTCGCTCTTCCTCGCCTTCATCCTCGTGCTCGCGCTCTTCCGGCCCGCGCTGGTGCCGCCGCTGCCGGCGGAGGCGCGCACGCTTCGCGGCTGGGCGCTGGCGCTCAAGGTCGCGAAGGGCATGGTCCCGTCGCTCGTGCTGATCTTCCTCGTGCTCGGCACCATCTTCCTTGGCCTGGCGACGCCGACGGAGGCCGGCGCGATGGGGGCCTGCGGCGCGATCCTGCTCTCGATCCTGCATCGCCGCTTCTCGGTGCCGACGCTGTGGCAGGCGATGGTGACGACGGCGCGGATCACCTCGATGGTGGTCTTCATCCTGATCGGCGCGACGGTGTTCAGCCTCGTCTTCCAGGGCGTGAACGGCGGCCGCTGGATCGAGCACATGCTCTCGAGCCTGCCGGGCGGGCGGACGGGGTTCCTGCTCTTCGTGATGGTCTTCGTCTTCTTCCTGGCCTTCTTCCTCGACTTCTTCGAGATCTGCTTCATCGTCGTGCCGCTCTTGCTGCCGGCCGCGCACGCGCTCGACATCAACATGATCTGGTTCGGGCTGCTGCTCTGCGCCAACATCCAGACCTCGTTCATGCACCCGCCCTTCGGCTTCGCGCTCTTCTACCTGCGCGGCATCGCGCCGCCCGAGGTGAAGAGCCGCGACATCTACTGGGGCTCGATCCCCTGGATCTGCCTGCAGCTCATCATGGTGGGGATCCTCGTGTTCTTCCCCGGCGTGGTGACGGGGTTCATCGGCGAGCACGAGGAACTCGACCCGGCGGCGGTGCAGCAGCAGCTCGACAATCTCGTGGTGCCGGGGATCGAGGCGCCCGACACCGAAGGCGGCCTGCCCGGGCTCGACATCGCGCCGGCGCCGGACTTTTCCGAACCGGCCAAGTGACGGCCGATCGCAAACCATCAAGGGAGGAATGAACCACATGGAAAGACGCAAGTTCCTGAAGACCGCCGCGACCGGCGGCGCCGCCGCCGCGCTCGCGGCGCCGCTCGCCGCCCCGGCGATCGCGCAGGAGGCGCCGACGATACGCTGGCGCCTCACCTCGGGCTTCCCGCGCTCGCTCGACACGATCTACGGCGCGGCGGAGACCTTCGCCGACCACGTGAAGGCGATGTCGGGCGGCAAGATCGAGATCCAGGTCTTCCCCGCGGGCGAGATCGTGCCGACCCCGCAGGCGGCCGAGGCCGTCGCCACCAACACCGTCGAGATGGCGCATACCTGCTCCTACTACTACTGGGGCAAGGATCCGACCTTCGCGCTAGGCACCGCCGTGCCGTTCGGGCTCAATGCGCGGCTGATGAACGGCTGGCTCTACCAGGGCGGCGGCAACGACATGCTGAACGCCTTCTACGCGAAGCAGAACCTCTACGGCATCGCCGGCGGCAATACCGGCGTGCAGATGGGCGGCTGGTGGCGCAAGGAGATCACCTCCGCCGAGGATCTCAAGGGCGTCAAGATGCGCATCGCCGGCATCGCCGGCAAGGTGATGGAGAAGCTCGGCGTCGTGCCGCAGCAGATCCCGGGCGGCGACATCTATCCCTCGCTGGAGCGCGGCACGATCGACGCGGCGGAATGGATCGGGCCCTATGACGACCAGAAGCTCGGCTTCAACAAGGTCGCGCCCTACTACTACTATCCCGGCTTCTGGGAAGGCGGCCCGACGATCCACTTCTTCATCAACCTCGACAAGTGGAACGAGCTGCCCGAGGACTACAAGGCGATCATGATCAACGCGGGCGCCTATGCCAACACGGACATGATGGCGCGCTACGACACGCTGAACCCGGGCGCGCTGAAGAGCCTGATCGCCGGGGGCGCGAAGCTGAAGCCCTTCCCGCAGGACGTGCTCGAGGCGGCCTTCGCGGCGTCGCACGAGGTCTATGACGAGATCTCGGCCTCCAACGCCGATTTCAAGCAGATCTGGGACAGCATGAAGGCCTACCGCGGCGAGGGGTATCTCTGGTACCAGGTCGCCGAATACAGCTTCGACACCTTCCAGATCCGCAACCGCACCAAGGGCTGATCGGGACGGGGATCCGCG
The DNA here is from genome assembly GCF_006385685.1 of Amaricoccus solimangrovi. Lineage (GTDB taxonomy): Bacteria > Pseudomonadota > Alphaproteobacteria > Rhodobacterales > Rhodobacteraceae > Amaricoccus > Amaricoccus solimangrovi. The sequence goes on from NZ_VFRP01000001.1 coordinate 446,643, forward strand.
CCGGGCTCCGGGCGGATCTCCTCCATCTCTCGCTGGCCGGGGCGCGCGCGCGCCTCGGCCAGACGCGTTTCCGGCCGCGTTTCCCGGGCCGGGCAAGGCCTTGATGGCGTTTACCGTTTCGACAATGCCGGTTGGAATGGCGGTCGCGGCGCAGTAAGGTCGCGACCGCGCCCGGGCATCGCGCGCGATCAGGAGACGGCACACGCATGGCGGCGAACGCGCGACAGGAGCTCAGAACCCGGAACGCGCCGGCTCCCGGACCCCGCTTCTCGCAGCCGGTACGCCAGATCGTGATGATGCTGATCGTGCTCGGCCTCGTCGCCGCGCTCGCGGTGCTGCTGTTTCCGCAGGTGAAGCCGGTCTTTCTCGCCTCGCCCTGGCTCAACGGCTTCATCGGCTGCGTCTTCGTGATCGGCGTCGCCTCCTGCTTCTGGGAGGTCGGGACGCTCATCGCCTCGGTGAGCTGGATCGAGGGTTTCGCGCTCGACCGGCCGGGGCACGAATTCACCAAGGCGCCCGGCCTGCTCGCCCCGCTCGCCGCGATGCTGAGCGAGCGCCGCGCCCGGCGGGCGCTCACCTCGACCTCGAGCCGCTCGATCCTCGATTCCGTCGCCACCCGGCTCGACGAGCAGCGCGACCTGACGCGCTATCTCATCAACCTGCTGATCTTCCTCGGCCTGCTCGGCACGTTCTACGGGCTCGCGACCGTGGTGCCGCAGGTGGTGAACACGATCCGCAGCCTCGCGCCCGAACCGGGGCAGGACGCGGTCAATGTCTTCGACCGGCTGATGTCGGGGCTCGAGGGACAGCTCGGCGGCATGGGAACCGCCTTCGCCTCGTCGCTGCTCGGCCTCGCGGGCTCGCTCGTCGTCGGCCTGCTCGACCTCTTCACCGGCCACGGGCAGGGCCGCTTCTACCGCGAGCTCGAGGAATGGCTCTCCTCGATCACCAAGGTCGGCCTGCCCGGAATGGAAGGGGACGAGGTCAACGCGGGCAACGTGCTCGCCGTGCTCGAACACACGGCCGGGCAGATCGAGAGCTTGCGCGAGATGATCGAGCGGATGGTGGCACGGGCGGAGGAGAGCGACGCGCGCGTGAGCGCGCTCGCCGAGGCGATGGCCGCGCCCGAGGCGCGCGCGGCGGACCGGGCGGTGATGGAGCGCATCGCCGCGGCGCAGGAGCGCGTCGCGAGCCTCCTGAGCGCGCGCGACGAGGATACCGGGCGGCTCGACGCCGAGACGCGGGCGCGGCTGCGCTCGATCGACACGCAGGTGCTGCGCATTCTCGAGGATCTCTCGGCCGGCCGGCAGGATCTCGTGACCGAGATGCGCCAGGAGCTCGCGACGCTGACCGAGGCGTTGCGCCACCTCGGGCCGCGGAGGCCCTGAGGCGATGGCGCTGCGGGTGCGTGCCAACAAGTTCCACGGGACGATCTGGCCCGGCTTCGTCGATGCGATGGGCGCGCTCCTGATGATCCTCTTCTTCGTGCTCTCGATCTTCATGATCGTGCAATACGTGCTGAAGGACACGATCACCGGCCAGAAGAACGACATCGAGAGCCTCTCCGCCCAGGTCGCGAGCCTCGGCGACGCGCTGGGGCTGGAACGCAGCCGGGCCGACACCCAGACCGCGCTCGTCGCCACGCTGCGCGCGCAGCGCGAGGCGGCCCAGGCGCGGATCGCCGAGCTGATGTCGAGCAACACCGACCTCGGCCAGCAACTCACCGCCGCCGAGCAGGCGCGCGACGCGCGTTCCGCCGAGGTGGCGGGGCTGCGGGACGAGCTCGCCGGCAATTCCGCCGCGCTGACCGCGATGAACATGAAGCTCGAGGAGGAGCGGCGGAAGGCGGAGGAGACGCTGACGCTGCTCGCCGCCGCCGAGGCGGCGCGCGACAAGCTCTCGGCGGAACAGGCGACGACGCTCGACGACGCGCGCAGGAAGGCCGCCGAACTCGCCCAGGCGCGCGCGCTCCTCGCCGACCAGAAGGATGTCTCGGCCGAGGGCCAGCGCCAGATCGCGCTGCTGAACCAGCAGACGGCGCAGCTTCGGGACCAGCTCGCGGCGTTGCAAGGGCTCCTCGACCAGGCCAGGGCCGAGGACGCGGCGAACCAGGTGCAGGTCGAGACGCTCGGGGCCAATCTCAACGCCGCCCTCGCCAAGGTCGCCTCCGAACAGGCCGCCCGCGCCGCGCTCGAGGAGAAGGAGCGCAGGCGGCTCGAGGCCGAGGCGAAGGATCTGGAGCATTACCGCTCCGAATTCTTCGGCCGGATGCGCGACATCCTCGGGTCGCAGGAGGGGGTCGAGGTGGTCGGGGACCGTTTCGTCTTCCCCTCGGAAGTGCTCTTCGCGCCGGGTTCGGCCACGCTCAACGCCGAGGGCCAGGCCCAGGTCGCCCGCGTCGCCGGGGTGATCCGGGGCATCATGAACGACATTCCCTCGGGGATCGACTGGATCCTGCGTGTCGACGGGCATACCGACCGCACTCCGGTCGGCCCCGGCAGCCCGTATCGCGACAACTGGGAGCTCAGCCAGGAACGCGCGCTCTCGGTCGTGCGCTACATGATCGAGGCGGAGGGGATCCCGGCGAACCGGCTCGCCGCCACCGGCTTCGGGGAATTCCAGCCGATCGACACCGGCGACGGCCCGGAGGCGCTGGCGCGCAACCGCCGGATCGAGCTCAAGTTCACGGAGCGCTGAGCCGCGGTCGAGACCGAAGGCGTCTTCTCGCGCGCCGCCGCGAGGGCGACGTCAGGGGGGCGTCCCGGCGGGAGTCGGCGGACATGAAGTTGCGATGGTGACCTGCGTCGGGGCATCGTCGACGGCATCGCGGGATATCAGCGACGTTGCCGGGAGGATAAATGCGACGACCACCAGAAACGATGCCAGCGTCCGGGAAGCGTAATCCGGCTTCACCCTGAATACATTCCTGATATTTTTCCAATGTCCAGAGATGGAGCCTTCATCATTCAGAATATTTGCAATCGCTTCACTTCTGTTCAAGGCTTCCTGAATAGCGCATGACCGATAGTATCGATATCTTTGAGGCTCCAGGACTCCGCCGGCGGCGACCATGTGCCAATCCGCTTCGCATTTGCCGCAGAAATATTTACACAGCATCTGCTCAGCTTGCAGAAAAATGTTAATAGAATATATAAGAATGAAAACAAATGCCAAAAATAGAAATGGAAAAACAATATTGTTTTTCAATACGGATAATACCGTTAGAATCGTGAGGGATATCACGGCCGGCATATAAGAAACCGTAGCGCGAAGCGTTCCAAAATATCGGTAATTTTCCATGCCCACATTGTAAAGATTCTTACATATCTCGACATGGGCGGCTTTGTCGATGGGCATCCGACCCCCCTTTCGCTCGCGGTGACGCGGATGAAATGATACCAAGACGGCGCCTCTTCTTCCACCGGGCCGACCGCGCCCTCGGCGCATGCTCCGACGCGCGGCGGGCGAGGTGCGTTCGGGGCGCGAGGGGTAAGGATCCCAATCCTTAAGGCGCGATTGTGTGCTGCGCCGCGGTGGTCTACGACTTGTCCGTTGCACCGGTCTGACGGGGGATTGTCCATCCATGAAGAACTTCAACAAGATCCTCATCGCCAATCGCGGCGAGATCGCGATCCGCGTGATGCGCGCGGCCAACGAGATGGGGAAGAAGACCGTCGCGGTCTTCGCGGAGGAGGACAAGCTCGGCCTGCACCGGTTCAAGGCGGACGAGGCCTACCGGATCGGCGAGGGGCTGGGTCCGGTCGCGGCCTATCTGTCGATCCCGGAGATCATCCGCGTGGCGAAGATGTCCGGCGCGGATGCGATCCATCCGGGCTACGGGCTGCTCTCGGAGAACCCCGATCTCGTCGATGCCTGCGTCGAGGCCGGGATCACCTTCATCGGGCCGAAGGCCGCGACGATGCGGATGCTGGGCGACAAGGCCAGCGCGCGCAAGGTGGCGATGGCCGCCGGCGTGCCGGTGGTGCCCGCGACCGAGGTGCTGCCCGACGACATGGAGGAAGTGCGCCGGATGGCCGAGGAGGTCGGCTATCCCTTCATGCTCAAGGCCTCCTGGGGCGGCGGCGGCCGCGGCATGCGGCCAATCATGGCCGCCGATGAGCTCGAGGAAAAGGTGCTGGAGGGCCGGCGCGAGGCGCAGAACGCCTTCGGCAACGGCGAGGGCTATCTCGAGAAGCTGATCCAGAACGCGCGCCACGTCGAGGTGCAGATCCTCGGCGACCAGTACGGCCATCTCTACCATCTCTGGGAGCGCGACTGCTCGGTGCAGCGGCGCAACCAGAAGGTCGTCGAGCGCGCCCCCGCGCCCTACCTGAATCAGGCGCAGCGCGAGGAGGTCTGCGGGCTCGCGCTCAAGATCTGCGCGGCGGCCAATTACGAATGCGCGGGCACGGTCGAGTTCCTGATGGACCGCGATTCGGGCAAATTCTACTTCATCGAGGTCAATCCGCGCGTCCAGGTCGAGCATACGGTGACCGAGGAAGTCACCGGAATCGATATCGTGCGCGCGCAGATCATGCTCGCCGAGGGCGCCACCATCGCCGAGGCGACCGGCGCGCCGTCCCAGGCCGACGTGCAACTGCACGGCCACGCGCTGCAGTGCCGCATCACCACCGAGGATCCGCAGAACAACTTCATCCCCGACTACGGCCGGATCACCGCCTATCGCGGCGCGACCGGCATGGGCATCCGGCTCGACGGCGGCACCGCCTATTCCGGCGCGGTGATCACGCGCTACTACGATTCGCTGCTCGAGAAGGTGACGGCCTGGGCGCCGACGCCGGAGGCGGCGATTGCGCGGCTCGACCGGGCGCTCCGGGAGTTCCGGATCCGGGGCGTCTCGACCAACATCGCCTTCGTCGAGAATCTCCTGAAGCACCCGACCTTCCTCGACCTCAGCTACACGACGAAGTTCATCGACACGACACCCGAGCTCTTCCAGTTCGAGAGTCGGCGCGACCGGGCGACGAAGATCCTGACCTACATCGCCGACATCTCGGTCAACGGGCACCCGGAGACGTCGGGCCGGGCGAAGCCGCCGGCCGAGGCGCGGGTGCCGAAGCCGCCGGTGCTCTCGCTGGTGGACAAGCCGAAGGATGGCACGCGGCAGCTTCTGGAGGCGGAGGGTCCCCAGGCCGTCGCGGACTGGATGCTCGCGCAGAAGCGCGTCCTCGTCACCGACACCACGATGCGCGACGCGCACCAGAGCCTGCTCGCGACGCGGATGCGCTCCTACGACATGATCAAGGTGGCGCCGGCCTACGCCGAGATGCTGCCGGAGCTCTTCAGCGTCGAATGCTGGGGGGGCGCGACTTTCGACGTCGCCTACCGCTTCCTGCAGGAATGTCCGTGGCAGCGGCTCAGGGACCTGCGCGCGGCGATGCCGAACCTGATGACGCAGATGCTGCTGCGCGCGTCGAACGGGGTCGGCTACACCAACTATCCCGACAATGTCGTCGTGGCCTTCACGAAACAGGCGGCGGAATCGGGCGTGGACGTGTTCCGCGTCTTCGACTCGCTGAACTGGGTCGAGAACATGCGCGTCGCGATGGAGGCGGTGCTCGGGACCGGCAAGATCCTCGAGGCCTCGATCTGCTACACCGGCGACATCTTCGATCCGGACCGGGCGAAGTACGACCTGAAGTACTACGTCGCCATGGCGAAGGAGCTGAAGGCCGCCGGTACGCATGTGCTCGGGCTGAAGGACATGGCGGGGCTGCTGAAGCCCGCCGCCGCGCGGGTGCTCGTCAAGGCGCTGAAGGAGGAGACCGGGCTTCCGATCCATTTCCACACCCATGACACGAGCGGCGTCGCCGCGGCGACGATCCTCGCCGCCGCCGACGCGGGGGTGGACGCGGTGGACGCGGCGATGGACGCCTTCTCGGGCAGCACCTCGCAGCCCTGCCTCGGCTCGATCGTCGAGGCGCTCCGGCACACCGAGCGCGACACCGGCCTCGACATCGAGGCGATCCGCCGGATCTCGGACTACTGGGAAGCGGTGCGGGGCCAGTATCTCGCCTTCGAGGCCGGGCTGCAGGCGCCGGCCTCGGAAGTCTATCTCCACGAGATGCCGGGCGGCCAGTTCACCAACCTCAAGGCGCAGGCGCGCTCGATGGGGCTCGAGGAACGCTGGCACGAGGTGGCGCATCGCTACGCCGAGGTGAACCGGATGTTCGGCGACATCGTGAAGGTGACGCCGTCCTCGAAGGTCGTGGGCGACATGGCGCTGATGATGGTGGCGCAGGGGCTGAGCCCGGAGGATGTCGAGAATCCCGCGGTGGAGGTGGTCTTCCCCGACAGCGTGGTCGACATGTTCAAGGGCAGCATCGGCCAGCCGCCGGGGGGCTGGCCCGAGGCGCTGCAGCGCAAGATCCTGAAGGGCGAGGCGCCCTCGACCGACCGCCCCGGCGCGGTGATGCCGCCCGCCGATCTCGACACGATGCTCGCGGATCTCAAGGGTCAGGTCGCGGGCGAGGAGATCGACAACGAGGATTTCTGCGGCTACCTGATGTATCCGAAGGTCTTCCTCGACTACATGGCGCGGCACCGCGACTACGGCCCGGTGCGCACGCTGCCGACGCCGGTCTATCTCTACGGGATGGAGCCGAGCCAGGAAATCTCGGCCGAGATCGACCCCGGCAAGACGCTGGAGATCCGGCTGACCGCCTTCGGCGAGACCAACGAGGACGGTGAGGTGCGCGTCTTCTTCGAGCTGAACGGCCAGCCGCGCACGGTGCGGGTGCCGAACCGCAAGATGAAGTCCGCGGCGCCGAAGCGGCCGAAGGCGGAGACCGGCAATCCGGCGCATGTCGCGGCGCCGATGCCCGGCGTGATCGCCACGGTGGCGGTCTCGGTCGGCCTCGCGGTGAAGCCGGGCGACCTGCTCTGCACCATCGAGGCGATGAAGATGGAGACGGGCCTGCACGCGGACAAGGCGGGCAAGGTCAAGGCGCTCCACGTTTCTCCCGGCGCCCAGGTCGATGCCAAGGACCTGCTGATCGAACTCGAACTCGACTGAGTTCCTCTCTCCGCCGGGCGGCGCGCCGTCGCCGCCCGGCGGAGACCGTTTCCGAAAGGCCCCCTCCCATGTCGGCTGCCACCACGCTTCCCGCCGGCGGCGGCGCGGCGTTTCCGCCGGACCTCGAGCTCCGGAGCGGCCGGTCCGTGTGGTCCGCCTACCGCGCGCCGAAGGTTCCGGCGGAGCCGCTGTCGGGGGATATCGCGACCGATGTGCTGGTGGTCGGGATGGGGGTTTCCGGCGCGATGATCGCCGAGGCGCTGACCGACGAGGGCTGGGGCGTCGTGATGATCGACCGGCGCGGTCCGGTCGCGGGATCGACCGCGGCGAGCACCGCGCTCGTCCGCTACGAGATCGACACGCCGCTGACCCGGCTCGCGCGGAGCATCGGGCTCGAGGCGGCGCGGCGGGCCTGGCGGCGGTCGCGGCTCGCGGTGGCGAATCTCGCCGCGCGGATCGACGAGCTCGGGATCCCCTGCGAGATGGCGGCGCGGCCCTCGCTCTATCTCGCCGGGTCGCTGCTCACCGGCTCGGGCCTCAGGACGGAGGCGGAGGCGCGGCGGGCGGCGGGGATCGAGGCGCGCTATCTGACGGCGGGCGAACTGCGCGAGCGTTTCGGGATCGAGCGGGCAGGGGCGATCCTGAGCCCGGCCAACCTCGCGCTCGATCCGCGCAAGCTCGCCTCCGGTCTGATGCGCGCGGCGATCGTGCGGGGCGCGCGCGCCTACGCGCCGGTCGCGGCGGTGGGCTACCGGCAGGCGGTCGGCGGCGTCACCGTCGAGACGGCGGACGGACCGGTCATCTCGGCGAAACACGTCGTGCTCGCGACCGGCTCCGAACTCGACGCGCTGGTCCCCTCCGAGCGGCACGAGATCGTCGCGACCTGGGCGATGGCGACCAGGCCCCAGAAGGCGCGGCTCTGGCCCGGGGCCGCGCTGATCCGCGAGGCCTCCGATCCCTCTCTCCACCTGCGCGCGACGGCGGACGGCCGGGTGATCTGCGGCGGCGAGGAGGAGGCGCTGACCGATCCGGAGGCGCGCGAGGCGCGGACCCTCGCGAAGGCGGCGAAGCTCTCGAGGAAGCTCGCGCGGCTCCTGCCGGGGATCGACCCGACGCCGGACTACGCCTGGTCCGGTTTCCTCGGGGTGAGCGCGACGGGCCTGCCGATGATCTCGCGGCTGCGGGCGCGGCCCCGGATCTACGCGCTGCTCGGCCGCGGCCGCGACGGGATCACCTTCTCGCGCATCGCGGCGGAGCTGATCGCGACCGAGCTGCGCGGGGACCGCGACGCCGACGCCGGGCTGTTCCGCCTGGCCGAGGACTGATCCGCGCCGGAGCGCTTGCCCGGCGCGGGCGGCGTGGCTTACCAACGTGGCAGCACCTGCGAAAGGACCGCGCCGCGCCATGACCACGTCGCCGAAACCGATCAACCTGGCCCTGCAGGGAGGCGGCTCGCACGGCGCGCTGACCTGGGGGGTGCTCGACCGGCTGCTGGAGGATCCGCGGCTCGCGATCCGGGAGGTGAGCGGCACGAGCGCGGGCGCGATGAACGCGGTCGTTCTCGCCGACGGGTTCCAGCGCGCCGGCGCCGAGGGCGCGCGCGCGGCGCTCGGCCGCTTCTGGAAGGCGGTGAGCGACGCGGCGCGCTTCTCGCCGATGCGCCGGAGCCTGTGGGACCGGCTCTGGGGACGCCACAGTCTCGACCATTCGCCGGGCTATCTGATGTTCGAGGGGCTGGGCCGGATCTTCTCGCCCTACGACCTGAACCCGCTCGGCATCAATCCGCTGCGCGACCTGCTGCTCGCGAATGTCGATTTCGGCCGGGTGAACGCCTGCGACCGGATCCGGGTGCATGTGACGGCGACCAACGTGCGGACCGGGCGGGCGCGGGTCTTCTCGCGCGGCGAGGTGACGGCCGATGCGGTGCTCGCCTCCGCCTGCCTGCCGCAGATGAGCCCGGCGGTGGAGATCGACGGCGAGGCCTACTGGGACGGCGGCTTCTCCGGCAATCCGGCGCTCCAGCCGCTGGTCGAGAGCGAACATCCCGACATCCTGCTCGTGCAGATCAACCCGATGATCCGCCACGCGGTGCCGCGCAGCGCGCGAGAGATCATCAACCGCGTGAACGAGATCAGCTTCAACGCGAGCCTGCTGAAGGAATTGCGCGCGCTGAACCTCGTCCAGCGGCTGATGGCGATGGAGGGCGTGGAGCCCGGGGCGAAACGCTCCGCCTTCCTGCATCTCATCCATGTCGACGACGACGTGCAGGATCTCGCGGCGTCGAGCAAGCTGAACGCCGAATGGGATTATCTCGAACTGCTGTTTGACCGTGGCCGCCGCTGGGCCGACACCTGGCTCGCGGCGAATTTCGACGCGCTCGGCGCGCGGTCGACCTTCGATCTCGACGAGCTCTTCGAGGAGCCGAGGCTCCGCCCCGCCGGCACCGTCAGGCTGGTGGAGATGGGCGAGGACCCCGCGCTCAGGTCCGGCGGCCGTTCCGGTCGATGAGCGTGGCGAGCACGGGACGCAGCGCCGGGGCGAGATCCTCGGCGATGAGCCCGGGCCCGACCTCGTTCGCCGCCGCGCCGTGCATCCAGACCGCCGCCGCCGCCGCCTCGAGCGCGGGCATCCCCTGGCCGAGCAGCCCGCCGGCGATCCCGGCCAGCACGTCGCCCGATCCTGCGGTGGCGAGCCAGGGCGGGGCATTGGCATTGATCGCGAGCCGCCCGTCGGGGGCGGCGATCACCGTGTCGGCGCCCTTCAGCACCAGGACCGCGCCGGAGCGTTCCGCCGCCGCCCGCGCGCGTCCGGTCTTGAGCGGCAGCTTCGCGAGATCGGGGAAGAGCCGCGCGAATTCGCCGGCATGGGGCGTCAGCGCCACCGGCGCCGGCCGCGCGGCGATGGCGGAGAAGAGCCGGTCGGGGTCGTCTGCGAACTGGGTCAGCGCGTCGGCGTCGAGCACCAGCGCCGCGGGCGCGGCCAGCGCCGCCTCGGTCAGCGCGCGCGCCTCGGGGCCGAGCCCCATGCCGGGGCCGAGCACGGCGGCGGTGTAGCGGGGATCCGCGAGCAGGGCCGAGAGATCCCCCGGCCCGTCCATCCGCGCCAGCATCACCGCCGTCAGATGCGCGGCGTTGACGAGGAGGGCGGAGCCGGGGCTCGCGAGCGTCACGAGCCCCGCCCCGGCGCGCAGCGCGGCGCCGGCCGCGAGCCGCGCGGCGCCGGTCCGGGTCGCGGGGCCGGAGACGACCGCGACATGGCCGCGCGTATACTTGTGCGCCGCGCCGGTCAGCCGGGGCAGGGCGCGCGCCCAGAGCGCGGGGACGTTCTCGTGGCCGTCGATCCCGGTCTCGGCCAGCACCGCGTCGGCGATGCCGATCTGGGCGAGTTCGAGCGTGCCGCGCAGGCTCCGCCCCGGTTCGAGCAGATGGCCGGGCTTCTTGCGGAAGAAGGTCACGGTGGCCTCGGCCTCGATCACCGGCCCCGTCGGCTGGCCGCTGTCGGCGTCGAGCCCGCTCGGCACGTCGACGGCGAGGACGGGGGCCGGGGCCGCGTTCACCGCCGCGACGATCTCCGCCGCCAGCCCCTCGATCGGCCGGTCGAGCCCGACGCCGAAGAGCGCGTCGATCAGGAGCGCCGCGGCCGGCAGGTCCGGGCCCGCCGGATGGACCGGCCCGGTCCAGCGCGCCGCCGCCAGCGCCGCGTCGCCCCGGAGCCTGTCGCGCGCGCCGAGCAGCGAGAGGCTGACCGGCCGGCCCGCCTCCGCGAGCAGCCGCGCGGCGACGAATCCGTCGCCGCCGTTGTTGCCCGGTCCGCAGAGGACGTGGACGAGCCCGTCGGGGGCCATCGCCTTCGCCGCCTCCGCGACCGCGCGGCCGGCGGCTTCCATGAGCTCGATGCCGGGGATGCCGCCCGCGATCGTCGCCTGGTCGGCGGCGCGCATCCGGGCGGCGCTGAGAATCTCGTGCATCAGATGATCTCCGAACCCGGTGTCAGGCTGCCCGCGGCCCGGGCGCGGGCGGAGGCGTCGGCCTCGGCCCGGCGCAGCGCCGCGCGGCGTTCGCGCTCGGCGACCGCGCGGGCCTCGGCCCCGCCGGCGAACCAGACGAAGGCGGCGATCAGCGCGATGACCGGATTGCCGGTCGCGAGCCCGTAGGCCGCGAAGCCGACCGCGACCGCGCGCCCGACCCAGGCCGCGGCCCAGGTGGCGCGGGCGATCGGCAGCCGCGTCCAGATCAGCGCGCGCAGCACGCGTCCCCCGTCCATCGGAAAGGCCGGGATCAGGTTGAAGACCGCGAGCACCAGGTTCGCCTCGAGCATGGTCTGTGCGAAACCCGCCCCCGGGGGCAGGCCGAGCGCGAGCCAGGCATAGACCCCGCAGGCGATCGCCACGTTGACCGCCGGTCCCGCGAGCGCGACGAGGATTTCCTCGCGCGGGCGGGAGGGCATCGCCTCGAGCAGCGCCAGCCCGCCGATGGGCAGCAGCGTGATGCGCCGCGTGCCGATGCCGAAGCGCCGCGCGGTCAGCGCGTGGCCGTATTCGTGCAGCACGACGCAGAGGAAGAGCCCGAGCACCAGCCCGACGCCGCCCAGCACGCCCGCGAGGCTCCCGGTCCGCTGCCAGGAGAGCCAGCCCACCCAGCCGATCAGCAGGGCGAAGGTCCAGTGCGCGTAGACGTCGATCCCCGCGAAGCGCCCGAGCCTCAGCGCCCTTTTCATCGCAGCTCTCCGATCCGGCCGTTCCCGAAGGGAACCGCTTAGCACACTCCGCCTCGGGAAGGAAAACCGGCCCTCGGGAAAATGTCGCCTCCCCTTCACGGTCGGGTGCTCTATCATGGCCCGCGTCCGCCACCGCGCATGGGGCCTGGAGTGACCGTCCGCAACCTCGAACCCGCCCTCAGACCGCGTTCGATCGCCGTGATCGGCGCGAGCGAGAAGCCGCTCTCCTTCGGGCGGGTCGTGCTCGACAACGTGATCAAGGGGGAATTCCCGGGCGGGATCTGGCCCGTCAGCCGGTCGCGGAGCGAGATCCTCGGGCTGCCCTGCTTTCCCGACGTCGCCTCGCTTCCCGGCGCGCCGGACATCACGGTGATCGCCACCCCGGCGGCGACCGTGCCGGGGCTGATCGACGAGGTGGGCCGGCGCGGCGGGCGGATAGCGGTGGTGATGGGCGTCGGCTTCGACGCCGGGCTGCGCCAGCGGATGCTCGACGCGGCGCGGCCGCATCTGCTGCGCGTCATCGGCCCGTCGAGCGCCGGGCTGATCGTGCCCTCCGCCAAGCTCAACGCGAGCGCGACGCACATGGGCGCGCCGCATGGCCAGATCGCGCTCCTGTCGCAATCCGCCTCGATCGCCTTCTCGCTCCAGGACTGGGCGGCGGCGCGGGGGATCGGCTTCTCCCAGATCGTCACGCTCGGCGAGATGGCCGACGTCGACGTGGGCGACTATCTCGACCTGCTCGCGAGCGACGGGCGCACGCGCGTCATCCTCGTCTATCTCGAGAGCATTCCCTCGCCCCGGAAATTCCTCTCCGCCGCCCGGGCGGTCTCCCGGCTGAAGCCGGTGATCGCGATCAAGGGCGGACGCTCGGCCGCGGCGGCGCGGGCGGCGGCGACGCATACGGGCGTGCTCTCCGGCGCGGATCAGGTGGTCGAGGCGGCGCTGCGCCGCTCGGGCATCCTGCGGGTGCGGGGGCTGTCCGAGATGTTCGCCGCGGCCGAGACCATCGGGCGCTTCCGCCCGCTGCAGCGCGCGCGGCTCGCCATCGTCACCAACGGCGGCGCGGCGGGCGTGCTCGCCGTCGACCGGCTGAGCGAGGTGGCGGGCGAACTCGCCACCCTCGCGCCGGAGACGGTCGCGGCGATCGGGGAGCAGGTGAACGCGCGCTGGAGCGGCTCGAACCCGGCCGACATCAACGGCGACGCCTCGGCCGAGGACTACCTCGCGACGATGCGGGCGCTCGCCGCGGATCCGGGCGTCGACGTGGTGATGGCGATGAACACGCCCTCGGGCCTCGTCTCCTCCTCCGACGTGGCGCGCGCGCTGGCGCGGTCCGTCTCGCGCGGCATGATCGGCGGCAAGCCGGTGATCGCGAGCTGGCTCGGCGGGGCGATGGCGGCGGAGGGGCGCGGCGTCCTGCGCGGCGCGGGCGTCGCCTCCTACGACAATCCCGGCGCGGCGGCGGCGGCGGTGTCGCATCTGACCAACTGGGGCAGGGCCCAGGCCGCGGTCCTGCGCGTGCCCGACCGCGCGGCCGAGGAGGCGCAGCGCGCGACGCCCGAGGATGCCCGCGCCCGGGCCGCCGCGGTCTTCGCCCGGGCCGCCGCCGAGGGCCGGCGCATGCTGACCGAGCCCGAGGCGAAGGCCGTGCTCGCCGCCTACGGCGTGCCGACGCCGGCGACGCGGGTCGCCCGCGATCTCGCCGCCGTGCGCTCCGTCGCGGAGGCGATGCTGCGCGACGCGCCGAAGCTCGTCGTCAAGGTGATCTCGCATCAGGTGGGGCACAAGTCCGAGGTCGGCGGCGTCGTGCTCGGCGTCGTGACCGCCGACGAGGCGGTGGCGGCGGCCGAGGGGATCGCCGACCGGCTCGCCCGGGGCGTGGCGGGGGCCGAGCTCGCCGGGTTCGCGCTGCAGCCGATGATCGACCGGGAGGGCGCGCGGGAGCTGATCCTCGGCGTCTCGCACGACCCGGTCTTCGGCCCGGTGATCCTGTTCGGCGCCGGCGGCGTCGCGGTCGAGGTGGTGCGCGACACCGCCGTGGCGCTGCCGCCGCTCGACGCGGGCCTCGCGGCGGATCTCATCTCCCAGACGCGCGTCTCCCGGCTGCTCGAGGGTTATCGCGGGATGCCGCCCGCGAACGCGGTGGCGATCCAGGGCGCGCTCATCGCGCTCTCGCATCTGATCGAGGACTTTCCCTGCCTGCGCGCGCTCGACGTCAACCCGCTGCTCGCCGACGCGGAGGGGGTGCTGGCGCTCGACGCGCGCATCGAGATCGAACCCGCCGATCTCGACCGGAAGGGGCCGAACCCGGCGCTCGCGATCCGGCCCTATCCGTCGGGCTGGCGGCGGGAGATCCGGCTGCGGGACGGCGGCCACTACCTGTTCCGGCCGATCCTGCCGGTAGATGCGACGCTCTATCCCGAGTTCCACGCGCATCTCTCGGCCGAGGACATCCGCATGCGCTTCCTCGCGCCGAGGCGCTCCTTCAGCCAGACGCACGACCTGCGCCAGACCCAGCTCGACTACGACCGCGAGATGGCCTTCATCGCCATCGCCCCCTCCGGCGAGATGGCGGGCGTCTCGCGCATCAGCAGCGACCCGGACAAGCGCTCGGCCGAATACGCGCTTCTGGTGCGCAGCGACATGAACGGGCGCGGGCTCGGCCGGGCGCTGATGTCGATCCTGATCGAATATGCCCGGGCGGAGGGGCTGGAGCGGCTCGAGGGCATGGTGCTCGCCAACAACCGCGGCATGCGCCGGCTCGTCGAATCGCTCGGCTTCACCATCGAGACGATGCCCGAGGAACCGGAGGTGACGATGACGGAGCTCCGGCTCTGAGCCGCTTTCGCGATTGCGCCGCCCCGGCCTCGGGACTAAAGTCGTAGGCGCCGGACAGGGAGAACGGTCGCGAGACCGTGCCGAAGGAGCAACCGCCCCGGAAACTCTCAGGCCAGTGAACCGCCGGCACCGGAACTCTGGAGAGAGGCGCGGGAGCGTCCGCCGACGGGACAACGATCTCAGGCGAAAGGACAGAGGGGGCGCGAAACCTCCGGAGGAAACTCCGGGCCAGGGGCGCGCCGCGACGCGCGCTCGACGACGAGGAGACGCGATGCCGGGCGACACGACGACTTCCCCCGAAGCCCCGACCTCCGATGCGCTGGCGCGCACGCCGCTTCACGGTCTGCACGTCGCACTCGGCGCGCGGATGGTGCCCTTTGCCGGCTACGAGATGCCGGTCCAGTATCCGGCGGGGATCCTGAAGGAGCATCTCGCCACCCGCGAGGCGGCCGGCCTCTTCGACGTGAGCCACATGGGCCAGTTCTCGCTCCGGCCGAAATCGGGCGCGATGGCCGATCTCGCACGCGCCTTCGAGGCGCTGGTTCCGGTCGATGCGCTGGGGCTCCGGGAGGGGCGGCAGCGCTACGGTTTCCTCACCAACGCGGCGGGCGGGATCGAGGACGACCTGATGTTCGCCAACCGGGGCGACCATTTCCTCGTCGTCGTGAACGCGGCCCGCCGGGCGGCCGACGCGGCGCTGATGGAGGCGGGGCTCGGCGGGGCCTGCGAGGTCGAACCGCTCGACCGCGGGCTCGTCGCGCTGCAGGGGCCGGCGGCGGAGGCGGCGCTCGCCGCGCTCGCGCCCGAGGTCGCGGCGATGCGGTTCACGGATGTCCGGGCGGTGACGCTCGCGGGGACGGAGGCGGTCGTCTCCCGCTCCGGCTATACCGGCGAGGACGGGTTCGAGATCTCCGTGCCCGCCGGGGCGACCGTCGCGCTGGCCGAGGCGCTGCTCGCGCGGCCGGGCGTGGCGCCGGTCGGGCTCGGGGCGCGCGACTCGCTCCGGCTCGAGGCGGGGCTCTGCCTCTACGGCCACGACATCGACGCGGAGACGACGCCGGTCGAGGCGGCGCTCGAATGGGCGATCCAGCCGGCGCGACGGCGCGGGGGCGCGCGCCCCGGCGGGTTCCCCGGCGCGGAGCGGATCCTCGCCGAGATCGAGGGCGGCGCGGCGCGGCGCCGCGTCGGGCTCCGCCCCGAGGGCCGGGCGCCGATGCGCGAGGGGGTGGAGATCACCGAGGGTGGCGCGGTCGTCGGCGCGATCACCTCCGGCGGCTTCGGCCCGAGCCTGAACGCGCCGGTCGCCATGGGCTACGTGCCGACGCGCCTCGCCGCGCCCGGCACGCGGCTCGGCGCGATCCTGCGCGGGAAGGACTTGCCAGTGACCGTTTCCTCGCTTCCTTTCGTCAGGCCCGGCCACAGGCGGGGCTAGTTCCGCGACATGGAGACTCGCATGCTGAAATTCACCGAGGAGCACGAATGGCTGCGCCTGGACGGCGAGGAGGTGACGGTGGGGATCACCGAGCACGCCGCCGAGCAGCTTGGCGATCTCGTCTTCGTCGAACTGCCCGAGGAGGGCGCCACGGTGATCAAGGGCGACGAGGTGGTGACGATCGAGAGCGTGAAGGCCGCGAGCGACATCGCCGCCCCGCTCGACGGCGTGATCACCGAGATCAATCCCGCGATCGTCGCCAATCCCGCCCTCGTCAACGACGATCCGATGGAGGACGGCTGGTTCTTCAAGATGACGCTGGCCGATGTGAGCGATCTCGACTCGCTCATGGACGAGGAAGCCTATCGAGAATACATCGCCTGAGGGGGCGCCATGCCGTTTCGTGAATCCGGATACCACCCTTACGACTTCGCCAACCGCCGCCACATCGGCCCGAGCCCGTCGGAGATGGCCGAGATGCTTCGGGCGGTGGGCGAGCCGAGCCTCGACGCGCTGATCGCCGAGACGGTGCCGGCGAGCATCCGCCAGCGCGAACCGCTCGACTGGGGCAAGCCGCTCAGCGAACAGGGCGTGCTGCGCCGGCTGCGCGAGGTGGCCGGGAAGAACAGGGTGCTGACGAGCCTGATCGGGCAGGGCTACCACGGAACGGTGACGCCGCCGGTCATCCAGCGCAACATCCTCGAGAACCCGGCCTGGTACACCGCCTATACGCCCTATCAGCCGGAGATCAGCCAGGGGCGGCTCGAGGCGCTGCTGAACTTCCAGACCATGGTCTGCGACCTGACCGGGCTCGACGTCGCCAATGCCTCGCTGCTCGACGAGGCGACGGCGGCGGCGGAGGCGATGGCGCTCTGCGAGCGCGGGGCGAAGTCGAAGGCGCGGGCGTTCTTCGTCGATCATCACTGCCATCCCCAGACCATCGCCGTGATCCGGACGCGGGCCGAGCCGCTCGGCTGGGAGGTGATCGTCGGCGATCCCTTCGCCGATCTCGATCCGGAGGCGGTCTTCGGCGCGATCTTCCAGTACCCCGGCACCTACGGCGACTGTCACGACTTCGGCGGGCCGATCGCGGCGCTCCACGACGCGAAGGCGCTCGCCTGCGTCGCGGCCGATCCGCTGGCGCTGACGCTGCTCCGGCCGCCGGGCGAGATGGGCGCGGACATCGCCATCGGCTCGACGCAGCGTTTCGGCGTACCGCTCGGCTTCGGCGGGCCGCACGCGGCCTACATGGCGGTGACGGACGCGCTGAAGCGGATGATGCCCGGACGCATCGTCGGCGTCTCGATCGACGCGCGCGGCAACCGCGCCTACCGCCTCGCGCTCCAGACCCGCGAGCAGCACATCCGGCGCGAGAAGGCGACCTCGAACATCTGCACCGCCCAGGCGCTGCTCGCGGTCATGGCCTCGATGTACGCGGTCTTTCACGGTCCCGACGGGCTCAGGGCGATCGCGCAGCGCGTCCACCGCAAGACCGTGCGCCTGGTGAAGGGGCTCGAGAGCCTCGGCTTCCGCGTCGATCAGGCGAGCTTCTTCGACACGGTCACGGTCGAGGTCGGGCCGCTCCGCGACGTGGCGCTGAGGGCCGCGGTCGCGGAGGGGATCAACCTGCGCGCCGTGGGCCGGACCAAGATCGGCATCGCCTGCGACGAGCGCACGCGGCCCGAGCATGCCGAGGCGATCTGGCGCGCCTTCGGCGGCGAGATGCGCGACTGGAGCCTGCTCCACGAATACCGGCTGCCGGAGAACCTGATCCGGACCAGCCCGTATCTGACGCATCCGATCTTCCACCTCAACCGCGCCGAGGCGGAGATGACGCGCTACATGCGCCGGCTCGCGGACCGCGACCTCGCGCTCGACCGGGCGATGATCCCGCTCGGCTCCTGCACGATGAAGCTCAACGCGACGGCGGAGATGATGCCGCTCTCCTGGCCCGAATTCGCGGACATCCATCCCTTCGCCCCCGCGGACCAGACGCGGGGCTACGCCGAGATGATCGCGGACCTCTCCGCCAAGCTCGCCGCCATCACCGGCTACGATGCGATCTCGACGCAGCCCAATTCCGGCGCGCAGGGCGAATACGCGGGGCTGCTGACGATCCGCGCCTTCCACCGCGCCCGCGGCGAGGCGCATCGCGACATCTGCCTCATCCCGACCTCCGCGCATGGCACCAATCCGGCGAGCGCTCAGATGGCCGGGATGAAGGTCGTCGTCGTCGCCTCCGCGCCGAACGGCGACATCGACCTCGCGGATTTCCGCGCCAAGGCGGAGAAGCACGCGGACAGCCTCGCCTGCTGCATGATCACCTATCCCTCGACCCATGGCGTCTTCGAGGAGACGGTGCGCGAGGTCTGCGAGATCACCCACGCGCTGGGCGGGCAGGTCTATCTCGACGGCGCGAACCTGAACGCGCTCGTCGGCCTCGCGCGGCCGGGCGACATCGGCTCGGACGTGAGCCATCTGAACCTGCACAAGACCTTCTGCGTCCCGCATGGCGGCGGCGGGCCGGGGATGGGGCCGATCGGGGTGAAGGCGCATCTCGCGCCCTATCTGCCGGGCGAGAAGGACGGGGCGGGCGCGGTCTCGGCCTGCGCCTTCGGCTCGCCCTCGCTGCTCACCATCTCCTGGGCCTATTGCCTGATGATGGGCGGGGCGGGGCTCACCCAGGCGACGAAGGTCGCGATCCTCAACGCGAACTACATCGCCGCGCGGCTCTCCGACGCCTATCCGATCCTCTATTCGCGCGCGGGCCGCGTCGCGCATGAATGCATCGTGGACACCCGGCCGCTGCGGGACTCCGCCGGCGTCTCGGTCGACGACGTGGCCAAGCGGCTGATCGACTGCGGCTTTCACGCGCCGACCATGAGCTGGCCTGTCGCCGGCACGCTGATGATCGAGCCGACCGAGAGCGAGCCGAAGGCGGAGCTCGACCGCTTCGTCGCCGCGATGCTCGGGATCCGGGCCGAGGCGCGGGCGATCGAGGAGGGGGCGATGGATCGCGCGGACAATCCGCTCCTGCGCGCGCCGCACACGGTCGAGGATCTGGTCGGCGACTGGGACCGGCCCTACAGCCGCGAACAGGCCTGTTTCCCCCCCGGCGCCTTCCGCGTCGACAAGTACTGGCCGCCGGTCAACCGCGTCGACAACGTCTATGGCGACCGCAACCTCGTCTGCTCCTGCCCGCCCGTCGAGAGCTACGCCGAGGGGGAGGGCTAGCGCCTCCGCCACCCTAGGCCGCTCCGGAGGCGGCCGCCCGCGGCGGCGCCCTCCGGAGCGCGGGGGCGCCTTCGCGCCACGCTCCCGCGGACGTGTAGAACCTGACGGTTTTTCTTGGGTTAAGCCGCGCAATTCCCCTGAAAACATGTCCCGTTTCGCCCCCGGACTCGCCCCGGGTCAGGTTGACGTTGTGCGGCGCGGCGGATAATCCTCGGGTCAGGTCGGGAGCCGGGTGAGGCTCCGGCCCGGCACATCATGGAGGCACGCATGGAAGATCTCTTGCGCGAGTATCTCCCCATTCTGATTTTCCTCGGCCTCGCGATCGCCCTCGGACTGGTCCTGCTGATCGCGGCGATCATCGTCGCGGTGAGTCATCCCGACCCCGAGAAGATCTCGGCCTACGAATGCGGATTCAACGCCTTCGACGACGCGCGCATGAAGTTCGACGTCCGCTTCTATCTCGTGTCGATCCTGTTCATCATCTTCGACCTCGAGGTGGCCTTCCTGTTCCCCTGGGCGGTCAGCTTCCAGAATCTCGGTGACCTGGGCTTCTGGGCGATGATGGTGTTCCTCGGGGTGCTGACCATCGGTTTCGCCTATGAATGGAAGAAGGGGGCGCTCGAATGGGAGTGATGGATCCGAGTCCGGCGCTGAGCAACCAGGCCGGCCCCGACAGGGAGGTCACCACGCGGATGCTCTCGGACGAGCTCGCGGACAAGGGCTTCCTCGTCACCTCGACCGCCGCCGCGATCAACTGGGCGCGCACCGGCTCGCTGCACTGGATGACCTTCGGCCTCGCCTGCTGCGCGGTCGAGATGATGCATACCTCGATGCCGCGCTACGATCTCGAACGCTTCGGCACCGCGCCGCGCGCGAGCCCGCGGCAGTCGGACCTGATGATCGTCGCCGGCACGCTCACGAACAAGATGGCGCCCGCGCTCCGCAAGGTCTACGACCAGATGCCGGAGCCGCGCTACGTGATCTCGATGGGCTCCTGCGCGAACGGCGGCGGCTACTATCACTACAGCTATTCGGTGGTGCGCGGCTGCGACCGCGTCGTGCCGGTGGATGTCTACGTCCCCGGCTGCCCGCCGACGGCGGAGGCGCTGCTCTACGGCATCCTGCAGCTCCAGCGGAAGATTCGCCGCACGGGAACGATTGTGCGCTGAGGCGCGACGGGAAGACGACATGGAAACCGCGCTGGACGAACTGAGGGAAACCATCGCCGCGGGCCGGCAGGCCGCGTCGCTGGTCGAGGTGATCACGCAGGTGGGCGAGCTCACGCTCGTCGTGCCGCTCGCCGATATTCCCGCCGTCGTGAACTATCTCCGGACCGATCAGAACTGCCGCTTCACGACGCTGATCGACATCACCGCCGTGGACTGGCCGGCGCGGGAGAAGCGGTTCGACCTCGTCTACCATTTCCTCTCGATGCATCTGAACCAGCGCGTCCGGGTGAAGGCGCAGGTCGGCGAGGGCGAGATCGCCCCCTCGATCCTGCCCGAATTCCCGAGCGCGAACTGGTACGAGCGCGAAGTCTTCGACATGTACGGGATCCTGTTCTCGGGCCACCCGGACCTGCGGCGGCTCCTGACCGACTACGGCTTCTCCGGCTATCCGCTCAGGAAGGACTTCCCGACCACGGGCTATGTCGAGGTGCGCTACTCCGAGGAGCAGAAGCGCGTGGTCTACGAGCCGGTGAAGCTCACCCAGGAATACCGGCAGTTCGACTTCATGAGCCCCTGGGAGGGCGCGGACTACATCCTTCCGGGCGACGAGAAGAAGGGATGAGCCGGTGGAAGTGATCATCGGGCTCATCGTCAACGCGGTTCTCTGGTGCATTCCGCTCTACCGGCTGCTGCCGCGGGCGGGAATGAATCCGAACCTGGCCATTCTGGGCGTCGTCCCGATCCTCGGGACTGTTCTGCTGTGGATCCTCGCCTTCCGGCGGTGGCCCGGCGAAGGCGCGGCGGGAGTTTAGCGGCATGGACGCCAAATACGACGTCGTCGACACGATCGGCGAGCAGAAGATCCGGAACTTCAACATCAACTTCGGCCCGCAGCATCCGGCGGCCCACGGCGTGCTGCGCCTGGTGCTGGAGCTCGACGGCGAGATCGTGGAGCGCTGCGACCCGCATATCGGCCTGCTGCACCGCGGCACCGAGAAGCTGATGGAGAGCCGGACCTATCTCCAGAACCTGCCGTATCTCGACCGGCTCGACTACGTGGCGCCGATGAACCAGGAACATGCCTGGTGCCTCGCGATCGAGCGGCTGACCGGCACGCCGGTGCCGCGGCGCGGCCAGCTCATCCGCGTGCTCTATTCCGAGATCGGCCGGATCCTGAACCACCTGCTCAACGTCACGACGCAGGCGATGGACGTGGGCGCGCTGACGCCGCCGCTCTGGGGCTTCGAGGAACGCGAGAAGCTCATGATCTTCTACGAGCGGGCCTGCGGCGCGCGGCTCCACGCGGCCTATTTCCGGCCGGGCGGCGTGCATCAGGACCTGCCGCGCGACCTGATCGACGACATCGGCGCCTGGGCGGCGGCCTTCCCGGCCGTGCTCGACGACATCCACGCGCTGCTGACCGAGAACCGGATCTTCAAGCAGCGCAACGTCGACATCGCCGTGGTGAGCCAGGAGGAATGCCAGGCGCTCGGTTTCTCCGGCGTGATGGTGCGCGGCTCCGGCATCACCTGGGACCTGCGGCGCGCGCAGCCCTACGAATGCTACGACGAGTTCGACTTCAAGATTCCGGTCGGCCGGAACGGGGACTGCTACGACCGCTATCTCTGCCGGATGGCGGAGATGTACGAGAGCACGAAGATCATCGTCCAGGCCATCGCCAAGCTCAACGAATGCGAGGGCGAGGAGGTGATGACCCGGGGCAAGATCAGCCCGCCGCGGCGCGGGGTGATGAAATCCTCGATGGAAGCCCTGATCCATCACTTCAAGCTCTATACCGAGGGCTTCCACGTGCCCGCGGGCGAGGTCTACGCCGCCGTCGAGGCGCCGAAGGGCGAATTCGGCGTCTATCTGGTCGCCGATGGCACCAACAAGCCCTGGCGGGTGAAGCTGCGCGCCCCCGGTTTCGCGCATCTGCAGGCGATGGACCACATCTGCCGCGGCCACATGGTCGCGGACGTCGCCGCCGCGCTCGGCTCCCTTGATATCGTGTTTGGCGAGGTTGATCGCTGATGCTGCGCCGTCTTTCCCCCCATCAGCCCGAGAGCTTCGAGTTCACGCCCGCCAATCTGGACTGGGCGAAGGCCTGGATCGCGAAATATCCCGAAGGCCGGCAGGCCTCGGCGGTGATCCCGCTGCTCTGGCGGGCGCAGGAGCAGGAAGGCTGGGTCACGCGGCCGGCGATCGAGTACATCGCCAACATGCTCGGCATGGCGGAGATCCGCGTGCTCGAAGTCGCGACATTCTACTTCATGTTCCAGCTGCAACCGATTGGAAAGGTCGCGCATTTCCAGATCTGCGGCACGACCTCCTGCATGATCTGCGGCGCGGAGGACCTGATCGCGGTCTGCAAGCGCCGGATCGCGGCGAACCCGCACGAGATCTCGGCCGACGGCCGGTTCTCCTGGGAGGAGGTCGAATGCCTCGGGGCCTGCGCCAACGCGCCGATGGCCCAGATCGGCAAGGATTACTACGAGGATCTGACGGCGGAGGGGTTCGAGACCCTGCTCGACGAATTCGAGGGCGGCGCCGTGCCGCGGCCCGGGTCGCAGATCGGCCGCTTCTCCTCGGAGCCGCTGGACGGCCTCTCGTCGCTGACGGAGGGCGAGCGGATCGAGAAGGCGAACGGCTCGGTGACGCGGGCGATGGAGCATGGCGACACGATCGCCTCGATCACCGGCGAGCCGGTGACCGAGCGCGCCTCCTTCGCGGCGCCGATCCCGAAGCAGCCGGAAACGTTGCCCGCGCCCCGGGCGGAGGGGCCGGACGATCTGAAGATCATCAAGGGGATCGGCCCGGTGCTGGAGGAGAAGCTCCACGGGCTCGGCTACTACCATTTCGACCAGATCGCCGGCTGGACCGACGCGGAGATCGCCTGGGTCGATACGCATCTCGATTTCCACGGCCGCGTGATCCGCGAGCGGTGGGTCGAGCAGGCCCGGGTCATCGTCGCGGAGACGGCGGCGCAGGATGCGTGAGAGGGGAGGCCAAGGCATGAGCGAGAAGGACTTCCGCAAGGACTTTCCGGGACCGGCCTTCTGGCTGGCCGCCGGTGTCGGCTCGGCGATGCTGGCGAGCCAGCTGGCGCTGCGCGTGATGCGTGCGATGCATCAGGCGAGCGCGCCGTCACGGGTGATGATGAAGGGGCCGTTCGGCGCCGCCGGCTGGATGTTCGGCGCGCCGGAGGAGGCGCCGAAACCCGCCGCCGAGGCGCCGGGGAAGGCGCCGTCCCGCGCCAGGGCCGACGTGAGCGACGCCGAGGTGGTCGAACGGACGCGCGACGTCGTGCCGACGCCGGCCGAGGTGGTCGCGGACGCCGCGGCGGTGATGGAGCCGCTCGTCGAGGCCACGCGCGAGACGCTCGACATCGTGAGCGAGACGCTCGGGAGCGTGACCCCCGAGGCGCCGACGGGCGGGATCGTGGCGGGCGAGCCGGCCGCGCTCGCCGAGGCGCTGGAACCGGAGACGCCGGAGCCCGAGACGCTGGAACCGGAGGCGCCGGTGGCGGAAGCTCCCGCGCCCGAAGCCGCCCCGGAGGCCGAGGCGGCGCCCGTCCATCCCGAGCGGCCGACGGCGCTCGCGGCGCCCGAGGGCGCGGCGGACGACCTGAAGAAGATCAAGGGCGTGGGTCCGAAGCTCGAGGGCGTCCTGAACGGCCTCGGCTATTTCCATTTCGCGCAGATCGCGGCCTGGGGGCCGGAGGAACTGCGCGCCGTGGACGAGAGCCTCGGCGGCTTCTCGGGCCGGGCGACGCGGGACGACTGGATCGCCCAGGCCAGGCTGCTCGGATCGGACGCCGGGGACGGCGCGGGAGATTGACGCGCGCGCGTTCCGGGCAAGGGCGCGGGACGTGCGAAGGTGATGGAGCGCCCCGCGCGGGCCGCTCCGGAAGTATGAGGGCTGAGGCATGCTGGCGGACACGGACCGGATCTTCACCAATATCTACGGCATGTACGACCGCTCGCTCGCCGGCGCGCGGAAGCGCGGCCTGTGGGACGACACCGCCGGGATCCTCGGCCGGGGCCGCGACAAGATCATCGAGGAGATGAAGGCGTCGGGCCTGCGCGGCCGGGGCGGCGCGGGCTTTCCGACCGGGCTCAAGTGGTCCTTCATGCCGAAGGGCAGCGACGGGCGCCCGCATTACCTCGTCGTCAACGCCGACGAATCCGAGCCCGGAACCTGCAAGGACCGGGAGATCATGCGCCACGATCCGCATACGCTGATCGAGGGCTGCCTGGTCGCCGGTTTCGCGATGGGGGCGCATACCGCCTATATCTACCTCCGGGGCGAATACATCCGCGAGCGCGAGGCGCTGCAGATCGCGATCGACGAGGCCTATGACGCGGGGCTGATCGGTCCGAACGCCTGCGGCTCGGGCTGGGATTTCGACATCTACCTGCACCACGGCGCGGGCGCCTATATCTGCGGCGAGGAAACCGCGCTGCTCGAGAGCCTCGAGGGCCGCAAGGGCATGCCGCGGCTGAAGCCGCCGTTCCCGGCCAATACCGGCCTCTACGGCTGCCCGACCACGGTCAACAACGTGGAATCGATCGCCGTCGCGCCGACCATCCTGCGCCGGGGCGCCGGCTGGTTCGCCGGCATCGGCCGGCCGAACAACGTCGGCACCAAGCTCTTCGCGATGTCGGGCCATGTGAACCGGCCCTGCGTCGTCGAGGAAGCCATGGGCATCACGATGCGCGAGCTGATCGACAAGCACGGCGGCGGCGTCCGGGGCGGCTGGGACAATCTGAAGGCGATCATCCCGGGCGGCGCCTCCTGCCCGGTGCTGCCGGCCGAGCAATGCGCCGACGCGATCATGGATTTCGACGGGATGCGCGAGCTCAAATCCTCGCTCGGCACCGCCTGCATGATCGTGATGGACAAGAACACCGACGTCGTGAAGGCGATCTGGCGGCTCTCGAAGTTCTTCAAGCACGAGAGCTGCGGCCAGTGCACCCCCTGTCGCGAGGGCACCGGCTGGATGATGCGGGTGATGGACCGGCTGGTGACGGGAGAGGCGGAGGTCGAGGAGATCGACATGCTGCTCTCGGTCACGAAGCAGGTCGAGGGCCACACGATCTGCGCGCTCGGCGACGCGGCGGCCTGGCCGATCCAGGGCCTGATCCGGCATTTCCGGAACGAGATCGAGGACCGGATCAAGTACAAGAAGACCGGCCGCGTCAGCGCCGTCGCGGCGGAGTAGGCGGCGATGGAACCGCATATGGAGACCTTCGACTACCACGCCTATACCGGCGGCTTCGGGTTGATCCCGCTGCTCATCCTGCTCGCGGTCCTGATCGTGCCCTACTGGAAGCTCTGGTCGCGCACCGGGCATTCCGGCGCCTGGGCGCTGCTGATGCTGATCCCGCTCGCCAACATCATTTCGCTCTGGGTGCTGGCCTTCAAGGAATGGCCGGCGCTCCGGGGCGGGGGGCGCTGATGGCGGAGGAGGACGACATCGTTTTGCGCCTGCTTAGAGAGATCCGGACCGATCAACTGGACCAGGGCAGGCGGCTGATCAAGGTCGAGCGTCGCCTTGACGAAATGCATGAGGGAATGACCACCGCGCTTGGTATGGCGGCGCATTCCAATCTCGTGGCGGAACAGTTCGGACAGCGGTTCGACGAGGTCGAGGACCAACTGAACGCGCTTCGGCGGCGGGTCAGCGAATTGGAGTCGAGAAAGTGACAGACCTTCGCAAGCTCATCATCGACGACATGGAGGTGGAGGTTCCGCCGACCATGACGCTCCTGCAGGCCTGCGAGGTCGCCGGGATCGAAATTCCGCGGTTCTGCTATCACGAGCGGCTGTCGATCGCCGGCAACTGCCGGATGTGCCTCGTGGAGGTCGTCGGCGGCCCGCCGAAGCCCTCGGCTTCCTGCGCGATGCAGGTGAAGGACCTGCGCCCGGGGCCGGAGGGGGCGCCGCCGCAGATCAGGACCACCTCGCCGATGGTGAAGAAGGCGCGCGAGGGGGTGATGGAGTTCCTGCTCATCAACCATCCGCTCGACTGTCCGATCTGCGACCAGGGCGGCGAATGCGACCTGCAGGACCAGGCGATGGCCTACGGGGTCGACTTCAGCCGCTACCGCGAGCCGAAGCGGGCGGCGCTCGACCTCAATCTCGGGCCGCTCGTCAAGACCTCGATGACGCGCTGCATCTCCTGCACCCGCTGCGTGCGCTTCATCACCGAGGTGGCGGGCGTGCCGGAGATGGGTCAGGTCGGCCGCGGCGAGGACAGCGAGATCACGAACTACCTCGGCCAGATGCTGACCTCTGAACTCCAGGGCAACGTGATCGACCTCTGCCCGGTCGGCGCGCTGACCTCGAAGCCCTATGCCTTCACGGCGCGGCCATGGGAATTGAAGAAGACCGAGTCGATCGACGTGATGGACGCGCTCGGCGCCAACATCCGCGTCGACGTGAAGGGCCGGGAGGTGATGCGGATCCTGCCGCGCAACCATGACGGCGTGAACGAGGAATGGCTCTCCGACCGCTCCCGCTTCATCTGGGACGGTCTGCGGCGCCAGCGGCTCGACCGGCCCTATGTCCGCGAGAACGGCCGGCTGCGGCCCGCGAGCTGGGGCGAGGCCTTCGCGGCGGTCGCGGAGGCAATGAAGGGCCGGAAGGTCGCGGCGCTCGCCGGCGACCTCGCGCCGACGGAGGCGATCTTCGCGCTGAAAGGGCTGGTCGAGGGGCTCGGCGGCAAGGTGGAGTGCCGGACCTCCGGCGCCATGCTGCCGGCGGGCAACCGTTCGGCCTATGTCGGCACCGCGCGGATCGAGGATATCGACACGGCGGGCTTCGTCCATCTGATCGGCGTCAACCCCCGCGCCGAGGCGCCGGTACTGAACGCGCGCATCCGCAAGGCCTGGCTGCACGGCGCCCGCGTGACGCTGATCGGCGAGGCGGTGGACCTGACCTTCCCCTATTCCTATCTCGGCTCGGGCCCGACGGAACTCGGCAAGCTCGTCGACGCCGCGACCGCGCCCGAGGAAGGCGCGGGGCCGGGCGTCGTGATCGTCGGCCAGCCGGCGCTCGCGCGTGCCGACGGGACGGCGGTGCTGGCCGCGGCGATGGCGCTCGCGGAGAAGTCGGGGGCGAAGCTGCTCGTGCTGCACGACGCGGCGGCCCGCGTCGGCGCGATGGACCTCGGCTTTGTGACCGAGGGCGGGATCGACGCGGCGCTCGACGGCGCGGAGGTGGTCTACAACCTCGGCGCGGACGAGATCGACGTGCCGGCGGGACCCTTCGTGATCTACCAGGGCAGCCATGGCGACCGCGGCGCGCATCGCGCCGACGTGATCCTGCCCGGCGCCGCCTGGACCGAGGAGGCCGGGATCTTCGTCAATACCGAGGGCCGGCCGCAGCTGGCGAACCGCGCGGGCTTCCCCCCGGGCGAGGCGCGCGAGAACTGGGCGATCATCCGCGCGCTCTCCGCGGTGCTCGGCCAGACGCTGCCGTTCAATTCGCTGCCCGAGCTGCGGGCGCGGATGTTCGAGGCCGCGCCGCATCTCGCGGCGATCGACCTCGTGCCGGAAAACGCATGGACGCCCCTCGAACGGGGCGATATGGACGGGGCGGAATTCACCGGTCCGACCCGGGTTCACTATCTGACCAATCCGATCGCGCGGGCCAGCCAGGTGATGGCCGAGCTCGCCAGAATGGCCAGCGAAGGGGTGCGTCCCCTGGCGGCGGAGTAAGGCATGGAAGGCTTTTTCTCGAGCGGCTTCGGCCTGTTTCTCCTGATCCTCGGGCAGTGCCTTCTGGTGACGGTCGTCATTCTCGTCTGCCTGGCGTTCCTGATGTACGCCGACCGCAAGGTCTGGGCGGCGGTGCAGCTGCGCCGGGGGCCGAACGTCGTCGGTCCCTGGGGGCTGATGCAGAGCTTCGCCGACTTCCTCAAGTACATCGTCAAGGAAGTGGTGGTCCCGGCGGGCGCCGACAAGA
Source organism: Amaricoccus solimangrovi (assembly GCF_006385685.1). GTDB lineage: Bacteria > Pseudomonadota > Alphaproteobacteria > Rhodobacterales > Rhodobacteraceae > Amaricoccus > Amaricoccus solimangrovi. Next base: position 475,036 of record NZ_VFRP01000001.1, read on the forward strand.
TCCTGTTCTTCCTCGCGCCGATGGTGAGCTTCGTGCTGCCGGTGATCGTCTGGGCGGTGATCCCCTGGGCGCCGGGCTGGGTGATCTCGGACATGAACGTGGGCATCCTGTTCATCTTCGCGATCTCGTCCCTGCACGTCTATGCGATCATCATCGGCGGCTGGGCCTCGAACTCGAAATACCCGTTCATGGGCGCGCTCAGGTCGGCGGCGCAGATGATCTCCTACGAGGTTTCGCTCGGTCTCATCATCGTGGGCGTGCTGATCTCGACCGGCTCGCTCAACCTCAGCCACATCGTGCTGGCGCAGGAGGGCGGTCTCGGGCTCCTGAACTGGTACTGGCTGCCGCATCTGCCGATGGTCGCGCTCTTCTTCATCTCCTCGCTGGCGGAGACGAACCGGCCGCCCTTCGACCTTCCGGAGGCTGAATCGGAGCTCGTCGCGGGCTATCAGGTCGAGTATTCCTCGACCCCCTTCCTGCTCTTCATGATCGGCGAGCTGATGAGCGTCTTCTTCATGTGCGCGCTCATCTCGATCCTGTTCTTCGGAGGCTGGCTGTCGCCGGTGCCGTTCCTGCCGGACGGGGCGCTGTGGCTCTTCCTGAAGATGGTGTTCTTCTTCTTCATCTTCGCGATGGTGAAGGCGATCGTGCCGCGCTACCGCTATGACCAGCTGATGCGGATCGGCTGGAAGGTGTTCCTGCCGCTCAGCCTGGGCTGGGTGGTGCTGGTCGGGCTCTTCGCCCACTACGGATGGTTCTGGGGCGCCTACCAGCGCTGGATGATTGGGGGCTGAGGCGATGGGGATCCCGTTCGACCGCGCCGCGCGCTATTTCCTGCTCGCCGACTTTCTCGGCGGCTTCAAGCTCGGCCTGAAGTACTTCATGAAGCCGAAGGCGACGCTCAACTACCCGCACGAGAAGGGGCCGCTCTCGCCCCGCTTCCGCGGCGAGCACGCGCTGCGCCGCTACGCCAACGGCGAGGAACGCTGCATCGCCTGCAAGCTCTGCGAGGCGATCTGCCCGGCGCAGGCGATCACGATCGACGCCGAGCCGCGCGAGGACGGCTCGCGCCGGACGACGCGCTACGACATCGACATGACGAAATGCATCTACTGCGGCTTCTGCCAGGAGGCCTGCCCGGTCGATGCGATCGTCGAGGGGCCGAATTTCGAGTTCTCGACCGAGACGCGCGAGGAGCTGCTCTACAACAAGGAGCGGCTGCTTGCGAACGGCGACCGCTGGGAGCCGGAGATCGCGCGCAACCTCGAACTCGACGCGCCTTACCGGTGAGGAGCTGAGCATGGGTTTCGCAGTCTTCGCCTTCTATCTCTTCGCCATCGTCGCCGTCGTCTCGGGCGTGCTCGTCATCTCGTCGCGCAATCCGGTGCATTCGGTGCTCTGGCTGATCCTCGCCTTCTTCTCGGCGGCCGGGCTCTTCGTGCTGCTCGGCGCGGAATTCGTCGCCATGCTGATGCTGATCGTCTATGTCGGCGCGGTCGCGGTGCTGTTCCTCTTCGTCGTGATGATGCTCGACGTCGATTTCACCGCGCTCAGGGCCGGCATGGCGCGCTATCTGCCGATCGGCCTCCTGATCGGCGTCGTGCTGCTGGTCCAGCTCGGCTTCATGTTCGCCTCCTGGCAGCTCTCCGACCAGGCGCTGAGCCTGCGCGCCGCCGTGACGCCGCCGCCGGACCAGATCCACAACACCGCCGCGCTCGGCGACCTGCTCTACACGCGCTACGTGCTCCTGTTCCAGCTCGCCGGCCTCGTGCTGCTCGTGGCGATGATCGGGGCGATCGTGCTGACGCTCAGGAAGCGGGCCTATGTGAAGCGGCAGAACGTGCTCGATCAGATGTACCGCGATCCGGCGACCGCGATCGAGCTCCTGGATATCAAGCCGGGGCAGGGAGCATGATCGTCGCGTCCTGGGCCGCGGCGCTGATAGGAATTGCGACGATCACGCTCGTCGCGAACGGGTGGGGGTGAGACGGTGGTTGGTCTCGGACATTATCTGACGGTCGCGGCGCTCCTGTTCGTGACCGGCATCTTCGGCATCTTCCTGAACCGGAAGAACGTCATCATCATCCTGATGTCGATCGAGCTCATCCTGCTCGCGGTCAACATCAACCTCGTCTCCTTCTCGGCCTATCTCGGCGATCTGGTGGGGCAGGTCTTCACCCTCTTCGTGCTCACGGTCGCGGCGGCGGAAGCCGCGATCGGCCTTGCCATCCTCGTCTGCTTCTTCCGCAACCGCGGCACCATCGCGGTGGACGACATCAATGTGATGAAGGGCTGAGGGCATGACGACGATCATCCTCTTCGCGCCGCTCCTCGGCGCCCTGCTCTGCGGTTTTGGCTACAAGTGGTTCGGCGAGAAGGGCGCGACCTATATCGCCACGGGCCTGCTCTTCGTCGCGGCCTTCTTCTCCTGGATCGTGTTCCTGACCTTCGGCGGCGAGACGGCGCATGTTCCGCTGTTCCGCTGGATCGTCTCGGGCACGCTCGCCGCCGACTGGGGCATCCGGCTCGACCGGCTGACCGCGATCATGCTGATCGTCGTCACCACCGTCTCCTCACTCGTGCATCTCTACAGCGTCGGCTACATGGCGCATGACGAGAACTGGAAGAACAGCGAGAGCTACCGGCCGCGCTTCTTCGCCTACCTCTCGTTCTTCACCTTCGCGATGCTGATGCTCGTGACGGCGGACAACCTGCTCCAGCTCTTCTTCGGCTGGGAGGGCGTCGGCGTCGCCTCCTACCTGCTGATCGGCTTCTACTACCGCAAGTCGAGCGCGAACGCGGCGGCGATCAAGGCCTTCGTCGTGAACCGGGTCGGCGACTTCGGCTTCCTGATGGGGATCTTCCTCACCTATGTCGCGGTCGATTCGATCGCCTTCGACGACATCTTCGCCGCCGGGCCCGGCCTGGCGCAGTCGACGCTGCACTTCCTCTGGCGCGACTGGACGGCGTCGGAAGTCATCGCGACGATGCTCTTCATCGGCGCCATGGGCAAGTCGGCGCAGCTCTTCCTGCACACCTGGCTGCCGGACGCGATGGAAGGCCCGACCCCGGTCTCCGCGCTCATCCACGCCGCGACCATGGTGACGGCGGGCGTGTTCCTCGTCTGCCGCATGTCGCCGATCATCGAATACGCACCGCATGCCAAGACCTTCATCGTCTACATCGGCGCCACCACCGCCTTCTTCGCGGCGACGGTCGGTCTCGTGCAGAACGACATCAAGCGGGTGATCGCCTATTCGACCTGCTCGCAGCTCGGCTACATGTTCGTGGCCGCGGGCGTCGGCGTCTATTCGGCGGCGATGTTCCACCTGCTGACCCACGCCTTCTTCAAGGCGCTGCTCTTCCTCTGCGCCGGCTCGGTTATCCATGCGATGCACCACGAGCAGGACATGCGCAACTACGGCGGGTTGAGGAAGAAGGTGCCGATCACCTTCTGGACCATGGTGCTCGGCACGCTCGCGATCACCGGCGTCGGCATTCCGCAGACCACGATCGGCTTCGCGGGCTTCCTCTCCAAGGACGCGATCCTCGAAAGCGCCTGGGCCGGCGGCACGGCGGCGTCGAGCTATGCCTTCTGGATGCTGGTGATCGCCGCCGCCTTCACCTCCTTCTATTCCTGGCGCCTGATCTTCATGACCTTCTTCGGGGAGCCGAGGGGCGATCATCACGCGCATGACCACGCGCACGAGAGCCCGCGGGTGATGACGATCCCGCTGATGGTGCTCGCGCTCGGCGCGGTCTTCTCGGGCATGATCTGGTACAACTCCTTCTTCGGCGATCACGCGCGGGTGCTGAGCTTCTTCGGGATGCCGGCCCACGAGGCCGAGGCGGTTCTCTCGGAGGGCGAGGGAGGCCACGCCGCGCCGATGCAGGCGGCGGGGGAGCATGCCGCGCCCGCCGAGGGCGAGGCGGCGCCGACGGCCGAGGCGCCGGGGGCGGCCGCGGTCGTCGCGCATGGCGCGGCCGAGGGTCCGATCGGCGCGATCTACATGGCCCCGGACAACCACGTGCTGGAGGAGGCGCACCAGGCGCCGTTCCTGATCAAGTCCTCGCCCTTCATCGCGATGCTGATCGGTTTCGGCGTGGCCTACATGTTCTACATCTCGAACACCACGCTGCCCCGCCGCCTCGCGGAGGCGCAGCGGCCGCTCTACCTCTTCCTGCTCAACAAGTGGTATTTCGACGAGCTCTACGACTTCCTCTTCGTGCGCCCCGCGATGTGGCTCGGCCGCTTCCTCTGGAAGAAGGGCGACGGGGAGACGATCGACGGCACGATCAACGGCGTCGCGATGGGTTTCGTGCCCTTCGTGACCCGGCTCGCCGGCCGGGCGCAGTCCGGCTACCTCTTCCACTACGCATTCGCCATGGTGCTCGGCCTCGTCGTGCTCCTCGCCTGGATCAGCCTCACGAGCGTGGGTTAAGATGAACAGCCTCCTCTCCCTCGTCACCTTCCTGCCGCTGATCGGCGCGGTCGTCCTGCTTCTCTTCCTGAAGGGGGATGACTCGGCGGCGCGCAAGAACGCGAAGCTGCTCGCGCTCTTCACCACGACGGCCACCTTCCTGCTGTCGCTCTTCGTGCTCTTCGGCTTCGACGCGTCGAACCCGGGCTTCCAGTTCGTCGAGGAGCGGGCCTGGCTCGGCGGGCTCACCTACAAGATGGGCGTCGACGGGATCTCGGTCCTGTTCGTGATGCTGACGACGGTGCTGATGCCGATCGTGATCCTCGCCTGCTGGCAGGTGAACGATCGCGTCAAGGAGTACATGGTCGCCTTCCTCGTGCTCGAGACGCTGATGATCGGCGTCTTCTGCGCCCTCGACCTCGTGCTCTTCTACATCTTCTTCGAGGCGGGCCTCATCCCGATGTTCCTGATCATCGGCATCTGGGGCGGCAAGGACCGGATCTACGCGGCGTTCAAGTTCTTCCTCTACACGCTGCTGGGCTCCGTGCTGATGCTGATCGCGATGATCGCGATGTACGCCCAGGCCGGCACGACGGACATTCCGACGCTGCTCACCTATTCCTTCAGCTCCGAACCGATCCGGGTGCTCGGCTTCACCGTCGTCGGCGGGGCGCAGACGCTGATGTGGCTCGCCTTCTTCGCCTCCTTCGCGGTGAAGATGCCGATGTGGCCGGTCCATACCTGGCTTCCGGACGCCCATGTGCAGGCGCCGACCGCCGGATCGGTCGTGCTGGCGGCGATCCTGCTGAAGATGGGCGGCTACGGCTTCCTGCGCTTCAGCCTGCCGATGTTCCCGGTCGCCTCCGACGTGATGCAGAACTTCGTCTTCACGCTCTCGGTCATCGCGATCGTCTACACGAGCCTCGTCGCGCTGATGCAGGAGGACATCAAGAAGCTGATCGCCTATTCCTCGGTCGCGCACATGGGCTTCGTCACGATGGGGATCTTCGCGCTGAACCGGCAGGGGCTCGACGGCGCGATCTTCCAGATGCTGAGCCACGGCTTCATCTCCGGCGCGCTCTTCCTCCTCGTCGGCGTGGTCTACGACCGGATGCACACGCGCGAGATCGCCGCCTATGGCGGGCTCGTGATCCGGATGCCGGTCTACGCGCTGCTCTTCATGCTCTTCACGATGGGCAATGTCGGCCTGCCGGGGACGAGTGGCTTCGTGGGCGAGTTCCTGACCATGGCGGGCGCCTTCCAGGCCAACAGCTGGGTCGCCTTCTTCGCCGCCTTCGGCGTGATCCTCTCGGCCGCCTACGCGCTCTGGCTCTACCGGCGCGTCGTCTTCGGCGACCTGATCAAGGAGAGCCTGAAGACGATCCAGGACATGACCTCGCGCGAGAAGCTCCTCTTCGCGCCGCTGGTGGCGGCGACGATCCTGCTCGGCGTCTATCCGGCGCTGGTGCTCGACGTGATCGGCCCCTCGGTCGACGCGCTCATCAACCATACCGAGGCGGCCGTGGCGGCGAGCCACACCAGCCTCGCGCAGAACTGACCTGCGCCGCATACCTTCGAGGAACCGCAGATGTTGAACCAGGACCTTAGCGTAGTCGCCCCCGAGCTGGTGCTGGCGCTGCTTGCCATGGCTGGCCTGATGTGGGGCGCCTATGCCCGGTCGGACGTGAGCCGGATGGTGCACTGGGCGACGGTGTTCGTGCTGGTGGCGGTCGGCTTCTGGGTCGGCTTCCAGCCGTCGGAGACCACGACCGCCTTCGGCGACTCCTTCATCAACGACGGCTTCGCCCGGTTCTCGAAGGTGATGGTCCTCTGGGGCGCCGCCGCGGCGCTCGCCATGAGCCTCGAATACCTGATCCGCACCGAACTCCTGAAATACGAATTCCCGGTGCTGATCCTGCTCGCGACCGTGGGCATGATGGTGATGGTCTCCGCGAACGACCTGATCGTGCTCTATCTCGGGCTCGAACTGCAGAGCCTCGCGCTCTACGTCGTCGCCGCCTTCCGCCGCGACTCCGTGCGCTCGACCGAGGCGGGGCTGAAGTATTTCGTGCTCGGCTCGCTCTCCTCGGGCCTGCTGCTCTACGGCGCGAGCCTCGTCTACGGCTACGGCGGCACCACCGCCTTCGCGGGCATCGCGCTCGTCGTCGCCCAGCCGGGTCCGCTCCCGCTCGGCCTCGTCTTCGGCCTCGTCTTCCTCTCGGCGGGCATCGCCTTCAAGGTCTCGGCCGCGCCGTTCCACATGTGGACGCCCGATGTCTACGAGGGCTCGCCCACGCCGGTCACCGCCTTCTTCGCGACCGCCCCCAAGGTCGCGGCCTCGGCGATGTTCGCGCGCGTGCTCTTCTCCGCCTTCGGCGGCGCGGTGCCGGAATGGCAGCAGATCCTCGCCTTCCTGTCGCTCGCCTCGATGGCGCTCGGCTCGGTCGCGGCGATCGGCCAGACCAACATCAAGCGTCTGATGGCCTATTCCTCGATCGGCCACATGGGCTACGCGCTGATGGGCCTCGCCTCGGGAACGGTGCTCGGGGTCGAGTCGCTGCTCATCTACCTCGCGATCTACGTGGTGATGAGCGTCGGCGTCTTCGCCTTCATCCTGAACATGGAGAAGGACGGCCAGCCGGTGACCGAGATCGCCTCGCTCGGCCTCTACTCGCGGGTGGAGCCGGCGCGCGCCGCGGCGCTCGCGGTGCTGATGTTCAGCCTCGCGGGCATCCCGCCGCTGGTCGGCTTCTTCGGGAAGTTCTACGTGCTGAAGGCCGCGATCGACGCCGGGCTGGTCTGGCTCGCCGTCGCGGGCATGATCGCGAGCGTGGTCGGCGCCTACTACTACCTGCGCATCGTCTATCTGATGTATTTCGGCCAGCCGGTCGACGGGCTGAACGGCCGGATGCCGACGCTGCACTGGGGTCTGCTCGGGCTCTCCGCGATCATCATGGTGGTCGGGATCGTGAACCTCTTCGGGGTCGAGACGCTCGCCGCCTCCGCGGCCGCGACGCTCGTTCCCTGAGCGATGACGCGCTGGCCCGAGGGCGTCGGCCGGGAGATCCTCGCCGAGATCGACAGCACCAACGCGGAGGCGCTGCGGCGGGGCCGGGCCGGGCGGCCCGATCCCGCCTGGATCCTGTCGCGGAACCAGACCGCGGGCCGGGGGCGCCGGGGCCGGGTCTGGCAGCAGGATCCCGGGAACTTCGCCGCGAGCCTCTTCATGCTGGTCGAGGGCGGGCCGACCGCCGCCGCGCAGCGCTCCTTCGTGGCGGCGCTCGCGCTCTTCGACGCGCTCGTCGCGGTGACCGGGCGGCCCGAGCTCTTCGCGCTCAAATGGCCGAACGACGTGCTGCTGACCGGCGGCAAGCTCGCGGGGATCCTGCTCGAGAGCGAGATGGCACCGCGCGGCGGCGTCGCGCTCGCGGTCGGCATCGGGGTCAACCTGCGCTCGGCGCCCGAGGCGCGCGCGCTCGGGCCCGGGGCGACGCGGCCGGTCAGCCTCGGCGAGAGCCTCGGCGGCGCGCCGACGCCGGAGGAATTCCTCGACCTGCTCGCCCCCGCCTTCGCCCATTGGGATGCCCGGTTGCGGGGTGAGGGCTTCGCGCCGCTGCGCGCCGCCTGGCTCGCCCGCGCCGCCCGGATCGGGGAGCCGATCGTCGCGCGCCTGCCGGGGCGCGAGCTCTCCGGCCTCTTCGAGACGATCGACGCCGACGGCGCGCTGGTCCTCGCCGCGGCGGAGGGCCGGATCACGCTGCCCGCCGCCGACGTGTTCTTCCTGCCGGTCTGAGCGGAGGATCGTTCGCGGATGCTGCTCGCCATCGACGTCGGAAACACCAACACGGTCTTCGCGCTGCACGACGGCGCGGCCGTGATCGCGGAATGGCGGTGCAGCACCGACCGGCAGCGGACGGCGGACGAGTATTTCGTCTGGCTGCGGCAGCTCTTCGACCATCACGGGCTCCATCCCGCCGTGCGCTCGGTCGTCATCTCCTCCGTCGTGCCGCAGGTCGTGTTCAACCTGCGCGTCCTTTCCGACCGCTATTTCCACACCCGGCCGAAGGTCGTCGGCAAGCCCGAGGTGAAGCTCGGCGTGCCGGTCCGCGTCGATCCGACGACGCATGTCGGCGCCGACCGGCTCGTGAACACGGTCGGCGCCTTCGACCGCTACGGCGGCGATCTCATCGTCGTCGATTTCGGCACCGCGACCACCTTCGACGTGGTCGGCCACGACGGCGCCTACGAGGGGGGCGTGATCGCTCCCGGCGTGAACCTGTCGCTGAAGGCGCTGCACGACGCGGCCGCGGCGCTGCCCTTCATCGACGTGACGCGTCCCGACCACGTCGTCGGGACGAATACGGTTGCCTGCATGCAGTCGGGCATCTACTGGGGCTATGTCGGCCTCATCGAGGGTCTCTGCGCGCGCATCCGCGCCGAACGCGGGACGCCGATGACGGTCATCGGAACCGGGGGGCTGTCCACCCTCTTCGCTCAAGGGACAGATGTGCTGGAAAAGGTCGATACCGGGCTCACGATTCACGGGCTGGTGCTGATCGACCGTTTGAACGAGGAGTAGCACCGGGACCATGGCAGGCAAGGAACGGCTGATCTATCTCGCGCTCGGCGGCGCGGGAGAGATCGGCATGAACATGTACGTATACGGCTACGGGCCGAAGGACGCCGAGCGCCTGATCCTCGTCGATGTCGGCGTGACCTTTCCCGACATGGAGACGACGCCGGGGGTCGATCTGATCATGGCCGATCCCGCCTGGGTGCAGGCGCGGGCCGACCGGCTCGAGGGGATCTTCATCACCCACGCGCACGAGGATCACGTCGGCGGGCTCGGCATGCTCTGGTCGCGCCTCGGCGCGCCGGTCTATGCCCGCCGCTTCACCGCCGCGATCGCCCAGAACAAGATGGACCGCGCCGGCCAGCCCGCGAGCGAGGTGCGCCAGGTCGACGCCTGGCCGCACATGGTCGAGGCGGGGCCTTTCCGCGTCGGCTTCGTCCCCGTGTCGCATTCGATCCCCGAGAGCTCCAGCCTCGTGATCGAGACGCCGGCGGGGCGGATCCTGCATTCGGCCGATTTCAAGACCGATCCGACCCCGGTGGTGGGCGATCCCTTCGACGCGGACATCTTCCGCGCGATCGGGGACCAGGGCGTCAAGGTGATGACCTGCGATTCGACGAATGTCTTCTCGCAGCATCCCGGCCGGTCGGAGGCGACGCTGACCGAGCCGATCCGCGCGCTGATGCGCGAGGCGGAGGGCATGGTGGTCGCGACCACCTTCGCCTCCAACGTCGCGCGGCTCCGGACGCTCGCGGAGGCGGGCCACGCGGCCGGCCGCCAGATCGTCGTGCTCGGCCGCGCGATGAACACGATGCTGAAGACCGCCCGCGCGACCGAGGTGCTGGACGGCTTCCCGCCCACGGTCGACGTGACGGAGGCGGATTCGGTGCCGCGCAGCCAGCTTCTGGTGCTCGCGACCGGCAGCCAGGGCGAACGCCGCGCGGCCTCGGCGCAGCTTGCCAGCGGCAAGTACATGGGGCTGGAGCTGCGGCGGGGCGACACCTTCCTCTTCTCCTCGAAGACCATCCCGGGCAACGAGATCAGCGTCGGGCGGATCATGAACGCGCTGAGCGAGAAGGGGGTCCGGATCGTCGACGACGCGGACGGGCGCTACCATGTCTCGGGCCATGCGAACCGGCCCGATCTCGCGGTGATGCAGGACCTGCTGCGTCCCTCGGTGATCGTGCCGATGCATGGCGAGCATCGCCATCTGACCACCCACGCGGAATACGCGGAATCGCGCGGCTATGTCGGCGTGGTGGCGCCGAACGGGGCGATGCTCGATCTGACCGGGCCGGTGCCGAAATTCGCCGAGAAGGTCGAGACCGGGCGGGTCTATCTCGACGGGACCGAGATCATCGGCGCGCTGGACGGCGTCGTGCGGGAGCGGATCCGGATGGCGATCCGGGGCCATGTGATCGTCTCGATCCTGATCGACGAGGGCGGCAAGCCCATCGGCGGCGCCTGGGTCGAGACGGTGGGCCTGCCCGAGGTCGCCCGCCTGCGCGACGGTCTGGCCGGCGCGCTCGAGGACGACATCGGCCGGGAGCTCGCGCGGGCGCGCAAGGCCGATTTCGACGATGACGACGCGATCGAGCAGATCGTGGCGCGCACCGTCTCGCGCCGCTGCAACGACCTGATCGGCAAGAAGCCGGTCTGCACGGTGATGATCAGCCGGCTGGAAGCCTGAGCCCGGGCGGCGGCCGCGCGCCGCGATCGGCCCGAAAACGAAAGGAGCCTCCGGCGAGACGCGCGGAGGCTCCTTCTTTCTGTGCGCGGTCGGCGGCTCAGGCGGCCGGCGCGGTTTCCTCCGCCGCGGCGGCTTTCGCGCGCGAGGTGGCGCGACGGCGCGGCGCGCGCGGCTTCTTGGCCGGCGGCGCATCCTCGGCCTTCACTTCGGGCGCCTCGGCCGCGGCCTCGGGAGCGGCGGCTTCGGGAGCGGCGTTCTCGGGCGTGGTGGCCTCCACCGGGCTTTCGCTGGCCGTCACCTCGGGCGCGGAGATCTCGGCCGGGGCGGCTTCCCCGGCGGATTCCGGCTCGGAAGCCTTCGTCTCGGCGGGCGCGGTGTCGAAGCGGAATTCGCGCAGCAGGAAGGCGGGCACGTGATCGCCCATGCCGACGACGGCGCGGTCGTCACGCCGCCGGCCGCCCCTGTCGCTCCGGGAATCGCCGCGGGGCTGGGCCGCCTCGGCGGCGGGTTGCGCCGCCGGAGCGCGCGTATCGCCCCGATCCTCGGCCTTGCGCGGCTCCGCGCGGCGCGACTCCGAGCGGCGGGCGCGCTCGGACCGGCGCGGCGCGCGGGCGCCCGCCTCGGCCTCGGCCTCGGTCTCGGCCGGGGCGGAGCCGAGCGGGCTCGTCAGGACCGGGATGGTCTTCTTCACCAGTTCCTCGATCTTGGCGAGATACTTTTCCTCATGCGGCAGGCAGAGCGTGATCGCCTTGCCCGTGCGCCCGGCGCGGCCGGTCCGCCCGATCCGGTGCACGTAATCCTCGGAATGGATCGGCACGTCGAAGTTGAAGACATGGCTGACAGAGGGAATGTCGAGCCCCCGCGCCGCGACGTCCGAGGCGACGAGAAGCTTCAACGCGCCATCGCGGAAGTCGCCGAGGATCTTCATCCGCATCGACTGTTCGAGATCGCCATGCAGCGGGGCCGCGTCGAACCCGTGCTTCTTGAGCGACTTGGCGACCACGTCCACGTCGCGCTTGCGGTTGCAGAAGATGATGCCGTTCGTCAGCGTCTCGCCCTCGGCCCGGATGAGCCGGCGCAGCACCTCGCGCTTGTCGGAATCGGCGCTGTCGCGCCGCTTCGGCGTGTGCTTGCAGACATGCTGGTCGATGGTCTCGGAGGTCGTGGCCTGACGCGCCACCTCGACCCGGACCGGATTGTGCAGGAATTCCTCGGTGATGCGCGTGATCTCGGGCGCCATCGTCGCCGAGAAGAACAGCGTCTGCCGGGTGAAGGGGACGAGCTTGAAGATCCGCTCGATGTCCGGGATGAAGCCCATGTCGAGCATCCGGTCCGCCTCGTCGACGACCATGATCTGCACGCCGGTCAGCATCAGCTTGCCGCGCTCGAAATGGTCGAGCAGGCGCCCCGGCGTCGCGATCAGCACGTCGACGCCCCGGTCGATGAGCTTGTCCTGGTCCTTGAAGCTGACGCCGCCGATCAGGAGCGCCATCGAGAGCTTCACGTGGCGAGAATACTTCTCGAAATTCTCCGCCACCTGCGCCGCGAGTTCGCGCGTCGGCGCGAGGACGAGGCTCCTCGGCATCCGGGCGCGGGCGCGGCCCTTCGAGAGATGCGTGATCATCGGCAGCACGAAGGAGGCGGTCTTGCCGGTTCCCGTCTGCGCGATCCCGAGCACGTCGCGCCCTTCGAGCGCGTGCGGAATGGCCTGAACCTGGATCGGGGTGGGGGTCTCGTACCCGGATTCGGATACGGCTTTGAGAACCTTGGGGTCCAAGGCGAGGTCGTCAAATCTGGTCATGTAGCCCGTTCGCTGTTGTCGCGGCATGAATGGCCGCACAGGTCACGCGGCCCCGAGCTTCCGGATTGAAGCTCACTTCCTGAGGCACATATATGCGCCGCGGGACCCGAGGTCAATCTGGGCGCGCGTTTTCCGGGCCGGAAGCGCCGAAAAAGCCGCGGATCCGCCGTGAAATAGGGCGTTTTTACCACGATCGCCGGGGCTGGACGCGGTTCCCCGCCTTTCCGCCGCCGCGAAGGCGGTGTAAGGGATGCGAGATTCGAGGGAGTTTGTCAGGTATGAACGAGGTTGTGGACAAGGCCCTGCGGGGCATGGCCCTGCTCAAGGTCAGCAACATCCGTCACTGGACGGACCGTACTTTTTCGTTCGCGGCGGAGCGTCCGGCCGGGTTCCGGTTCCGCTCGGGCGAATTCGCGATGATCGGGCTCATGGTCGAGGGCAAGCCGCTCCTGCGCGCCTATTCGATCGCCTCGCCCGCCTGGGCCGATCATCTGGAGTTCTATTCGATCAAGGTCGACGACGGTCCGCTGACCTCGCGGCTGCAGAAGATCGCGGAGGGCGACGAGATCGTGATGCGGCCGAAGCCGGTCGGCACGCTCGTCCATGACGCGCTCCTGCCGGCGAAGCGGCTCTTCCTGTTCTCGACCGGCACCGGCATCGCCCCCTTCGCGAGCGTGATCCGCGAGCCCGAGACCTACGAGCGGTTCGACGAGGTGATCCTCACCCAGACCTGCCGCGACGCGGGCGAACTCGACTACGGCCACGCGCTGGTGAGGGAGATCCGCGAGGACGAGCTTCTCTCCGAGGTCGTGGGCGACAAGCTGCGCTTCCTCGCCACGACGACGCGCGAGCCGAGCGAGGTGATGGGCCGGATGACCGACTGGATCCGTGACGGGCGCCTCGCCGAGGCGACCGGCGCGCCGCTCTCGCCCGAGACCGACCGCGTGATGATCTGCGGCTCCATGGCGATGCTGCAGGAGCACAAGGCGCTCTGCGAGGAAGCGGGCATGATCGAGGGCTCGAACTCCGAGCCCGGCCATTTCGTGATCGAGAAGGCCTTCGTGGACTGAGGGCCTCGGAAAACGCGGAAGCATGTGAAGGGCGGGGCCGGGGGCGCCGCCCTTTCTGTTCGGAGGCGGGGAAGGCGGACCGAGGTCCGCCCTACGGTCGCGTAGGGCGGACATTTGTCCGCCATTCCCTCAGACCATCATCTCCTTCGTCGCCGAAAGGCGCAGCTCCGGGAAATCGCGCTCCACGCGGTCGATGTCCCATTGCAGGCGCGTCATGTAGACCGGGTCGCCGTCGTGATCCTCGGCCATGTGGCCCTTGTTGGCCTTCACGAAAGCCTCGATCTTGTCCTTCGGCCCCGAGATCCAGCGCGCCGAGGTGAACTGCGTCGGCTCGAACCGGACCGGGAGCCCGTATTCCTGCTCGATCCGGCTCGCCAGCACGTCGAACTGCAGCGGCCCGACGACGCCGACGATGAAGCCCGAGCCGATATTGGGCTTGAAGACCTTCGACGCGCCTTCCTCGGCGAATTGCAGCAGCGCCTTCTCGAGATGCTTCGCCTTCATCGGATCTCCCGAGCGCACGGTCTGCAGGAGTTCCGGCGCGAAGGAGGGGATGCCGGTGAAGCGCAGCGCCTCTCCCTCGGTCAGCGCGTCGCCGATCCGGAGCTGGCCATGGTTCGGGATGCCGATGATGTCGCCCGCCCAGGCGTCCTCGGCGATCTCGCGGTCGGCGGCGAGGAAGAGCACCGGATTGGAAATCGCCATCGGCTTGCCGGAGCGCACGTGCAGGAGCTTCATTCCGCGCTCGAAATGGCCTGAGCAGAGGCGCACGAAGGCGACGCGGTCCCGGTGCTTCGGGTCCATGTTGGCCTGCACCTTGAAGACGAAGCCCGTCACCGGCGCTTCCCAGGCGCCGACCTCGCGGCTCGCGGCGGGCCGGATCTCGGGCTCCGGGCCATAGGCGCCGATTCCCGCCATCAGTTCCTGCACGCCGAAGGAGTTGATCGCAGAGCCGAACCAGATCGGCGAGAGGTTTCCATCGAGCATCGCCTGGTGGTCGAAGGCGGGCAGGAGCTCGCGCGCCATCTCGACCTCCTCGCGGAGCTTTTCGAGCAGGTCGGCCGGCACATGATCGGCCATGCGCGGATCGTCGAGCCCCTCCATCTTCACGCTCTCCGCCCGCCTGTTGCGGTCGGCGCGGTCCATGAGCTCGAGCCGGTCGTTCAGCATGTCGTAGCAGCCGAGGAAGTCGCGCCCCATGCCGATCGGCCAAGAGGCGGGGCAGACGTCGAGCTGGAGCTCCTGCTGGATCTCGTCGATTATCTCAAAGGTATCGCGGGCTTCCCGGTCCATCTTGTTGCAGAAGGTGAGGATAGGAAGGTCGCGCAGCCGGCAGACCTCGAAGAGCTTGCGCGTCTGGCTCTCGACGCCCTTCGCGCCATCGATCACCATCACCGCGGCGTCGACGGCGGTCAGCGTGCGATAGGTGTCCTCGGAGAAATCCGAGTGGCCGGGCGTGTCGACGAGGTTGAACCACCAGTCGCGGAACGGGAAGGACATCGCGGAGGCGGAAACGGAGATCCCGCGGTCCTGCTCCATCTTCATGAAGTCCGAGCGCGTGCGCCGCGCCTCGCCCTTGGCGCGCACCTGTCCCGCCATCTGGATCGCGCCGCCGTAGAGCAGGAACTTCTCTGTGAGCGTGGTCTTGCCCGCGTCCGGATGCGAGATGATGGCGAAGGTGCGGCGCCGGGCGATCTCGGGCGGCAGCGGCGGATGATTTGTCGAACGGTCCAGCATGGGCGGTCATATAGCGGCGGGCCGGGCAGGGCGGAAGTCCCCGCGACGGCCGTCGGGATAGATGGCGCCGCGGCCCGCGTGCTAGCCAGAGGCGGGGACATCGATTCGGGGGATGGCGCATGGCGGTCGCGGAGCGGGAATGGGCGGAGGATCCGGCCTGGCCGCGTATATCGCCGATCGGCCTCGTCCTCGCGGCGGCCTGTTTCGGGGCTTCGCTCACGCCGTCGCTCGCGCCGCGCGATCCGCTGCTGCTCGGCCTGCTCGGCGGCCTCGCCGCCGCCATCGGGCACGAGATCGGCGGGCTCCTGCAATGGATCTGGCGCTTCCTGGGCCTGCCGGTCGGGCCGCGCGCCTGGCGCGGGCCGGTCCGCCTCGGCGCGGCGGTGATCGCGCTCGCCATCGCCGCCTTCTGCCTCACCCGGGTCACCGGCTGGCAGAACGCGGTCCGGGCGGTGACCGGCGTGGCGCCGGTCGAATCCTCCTATCCGCTGGAGGTGGCGGCGATCGGCCTCGCGGTCTTCGCGGCGTTCTGGCTCGTCTTCCGGGCCATCGGCGAGGCGATCCGGCGGGTGAGCCGGCTCCTCGAGCGGGTGCTGCCGCCGAGGGTCAGCGCGATGCTCGGCACCGCGCTGGCGCTGCTCCTGGTCTGGATCGCGGTGGAGCGGACCGCGCTCGATCAGGCGATGCGCGCGGCCAACGCCTCCTTCGCCGCCGCCGACGCGCGGATCGAGCCGGACATTCCCCGGCCGAGCCGTCCGGACAGGGCCGGCGGCCCGGGCTCGCTGGTCGAATGGAACGAGATGGGCCGCTGGGGCCGCTCCTTCGTCGCGACCGCGCCGACCCGGGACGAGATCGCCGGCTTCTTCGGCGCGGGGGCGAAGGATTCGGTGCGCGTCTATGTCGGCCTCGGCGCGGCGCCGACCGCGCGGGAGCGCGCCGAGATCGCGCTGAGGGAGCTGATCCGGCTCGGCGGGTTCGAGCGTTCCGCGCTGATCGTCACCGTGCCGGTCGGGACCGGCTGGATGGACCCGGGCGGGCATGACACCGTCGAATTCATGCTCGGCGGCGACGTGGCGACGGTCGCGGTCCAGTATTCCTATCTCACCAGCGTGCTCTCGCTGATCGACGACCGCTCGGCGGGGGTGGAGCAGGCGCGCGAACTCTTCAACCTCGTCTACGAGCACTGGCGGAGCCTGCCGCGCGACCATCGCCCGAAGTTCTATGTCCACGGGCTGAGCCAGGGCGCCTACAATACCGAGACGACGCTGCCGATCCTCGACATGCTCGGCGATCCGATCCAGGGCGCGCTCTGGGCGGGCTCGCCCTTCTTCAGCCCGCTGTGGGCGCGGGTCCGCGACGGGCGCCATCGGGACAGCCCGGTCTGGCGGCCGCGCTGGGGCAACGGCTCGCTGGTCCGCGCGATGAACCAGCAGGGCGGGCTCGCGGCGGACTTCACCCCCTGGGGGCCGACCCGGCTGGTCTTTCTCAACTACGGCAGCGACCCGATCGTGCTCTTCACCTTCGACAGCGCCTTCCGCCCGCCCGCCTTCCTCGCGGCGCCACGCGCGCCCGACGTGGCGCCGGAACTGCGCTGGTTCCCGGTGGTGACGATGCTCCAGCTCGCCGTCGATTCCGCGATCTCGCTCAAGACGCCGCGCTTCGGGCATTTCTACGTCGCGCCCGACTATATCGACGGCTGGGCGGCGGTCACGGATCCGCCCGGCTGGTCGCCCGCGCGCGCGGAGGCGCTCAAGGCGCTGTTCGCGGCGCGGCCCGCGCCGTTCTGAGCGGGCCGCGCGGGGCTCAGCCCTCCTGGCCGATCATCTGCGTCTCGATCCGGAGCGTGATCTCGTCGCCGATGAAGGGCAGGAGCACGGTCATCCCCCAGTCGGAGCGGTTGAACCTCGCCTCGGCGGAGAAGCCGACCTTGGCCTCGTGGCTGAAGGGGTGATCGGCCATCGAGCCGTTGAAGGTCACGTCGAGCGTCACCGGATGGGTCTCGCCGCGCATCGTCAGATCGCCATGGACGAGGCCGGTCTTCTCCCCGGTCCGCTCGATCGAGGTCGAGACGAAGGTGAGCGGCGCGCCGGCGAGGAAATCCTCGTTCGTCGCGATCATCCCGTCGAAATCGGTCTCCTCGGGATGCGGGAAGTCGGTCCGGAGCTTCGCGGGATCGATCGCGACGCGCAGCGTCGAGGCGGTCGGATCGGCGGGCTTCCAGTCGAGTTTCGCGTCGACGTCGATGAAGCGCGCGGTCCAGTGCGACAGGCCGGAATGCTCCAAGCTCCAGATCACCGAGGTATGGGCCGGATCGCTCGCGTAGAGCCCGGCGGGCGCCGGGTCGAGCTTCGGAAGCGCCGGCTCGGCGGCTTGGGCGGCGGAGGCGGCGGCGGAGGCGGCGGCGAGCGCGCAGGCGAGCAGGATCGGACGGATCATGACTGGTCCTTTCAGATAGGTGATTGAAATGTAGGGAGAGGTTCAGCGGATCGGCGCGCCGACCACCTCGATGCCATGGCGCGCGCAGGCGCGGCCGAGCGCGAAAACCTGCTCGGGCGTGGGCGCGACATGGGGCGGCAGGCCCGGGCCGCTGGCCGGGCGGGAGAGTTCGCGCACCAGCCCTTCGAAATCGGTCCCGGAGGTGATCGTCAGGCAATGCGCGCCGCCGGGGCTCAGCACCGCGTAGGTATGCGCGACGCCCTTCGGCCCGAGCAGGCACTGGCCCGCCTCGATCACGCGGTCCTCGCCGCCGACCCGGAACCACATCCGGCCCTCGACGAGGTAGAAGAATTCCTCCTCGTCGCGGTGGATGTGCAGCGGCGGCCCCTCGCCATAGGGCAGCCAGTGCTCCATCACGCAGATGTCGTCGCCGGCGAGGCGGGAGGCCTGGATCTCGACCCGGCCATTGCCGAAGAAGAGCGCGGCCTCCCCGGCGCCGGCGGGCGCCGCGGCCGGCCGGGCCGGCTCCAGCGCGGCGGGGGAAAGGGGCAGGTTCATCGTTTCGCTCCGTGCTTTGTTGACTGACGGATCAATACCCGAAGCGGGCGCGGAGCGGTTCTTAATTGCTTCCTAAGCCATGTTCGCGCATTCCTAAAAGTCTCTTAAGATTCTCTCCTTTCTCCGGGGACCTGCCGCTTGCGCGTGACCGAGGAACTCGCGGCCTTCGTATCGGGGCCGGTGCTGATGACGATCGGAACGCGGGACGCGGCCAACCGGCCGATGATCGCGCGCGGGACCGGCGGACGGGCCTGGGACGACCGGGGCGGGATCAGCCTCGCGATCTCCGGCTGGCTCTGGCCCGAGACGGTGGCGAATCTGCGCGCGAACGGGATGATCTCGGCCACCTTCGTGCGGCCCGACACCTACGAGGCCTTCCAGCTCAAGGGCCGTGCCCGGCTGCGCGACCCCGAGCCATCCGAGCGCGAGGCGGGCGGGCGCTACGTGCGCGAGGCGGCGGCGATGCTGAACCGGCTCGAGATCCCGCTCGCGCTCATCGCCTGCTGGCTGACCGACCGCGATCTGGTGATCGCCGATTTCACCGTCGACCGCGTGTTCGAGCAGACGCCGGGTCCCCGGGCGGGGCGGGTGGTGGCGTGAGCCTGGTTCCGCCGCTGGCCGAACTCGAGGATTGCTTCGAGGGCGTGGTGCCGTCGATCATCGCCACCTCCTCGGCCGACGGCGTGCCCAACATCTCCTACCTCAGCCACGTCGATCTGGTCGATGACCGCCATGTCGCGCTCTCGAACCAGTTCTTCGGCAAGACGGTCGACAATCTGCGCGCCAATCCGAGCGCCTGCCTGATGCTCGTCGACGGGGCGACCGGGCAGCAGTACCGGCTCGACGTGACCTGGCTGCGGAACGAGCGCGAAGGGCCGCTCTTTCGCGACATGGCGGCGAGCCTCCGGGCGAGCAGCGCGCAGATCGGCATGGCGGGCGTGATGCGGCTCGACAGCGTCGATCTCTTCCGGGTCGAGGCGGTGCGCGCGCTGCCGGTGCCCGATCCGCCGCCGGCCCCGGCGCGGCGGCGCGACTGGGCGGGGATCGCGGCGGAGATCGGGCAGGATCTCGCGCGCGAGACCGAGGTCGCGGGGCTGACGGCGGCGCTGCTCGACGGGCTGACGGGGAAGCTCGGCTGTCCGGCCGCGATCCTCTTCCAGTACGATCCGGCGGGCGAGCGGCTGGTGACGGTGGCGAGCCGGGGCTATCCGAGTTCCGGCGCCGGGTCGGAGGTTCCGCTCGGCGAAGGCATCGCGGGCGGGGCGGCGGCCGGGCGCTGCGTCGTGAAGGTGAGCGACATGAGCCGCGTCGCACGCTTCGGCGCCGCGATCCGTGCCAGTTCGTCGGAGGACATCCGCGAGATCCCGCTGCCGCGCCTGCCGGACGCCAACAGCCAGATCGCGGTGCCGCTGATCGCGCGGGGCGACCTCATCGGCGTCATCTTCGCCGAGAGCCCGCGCCGCCTCGCCTTCGGCCGCCGCGCGGCGGCGGCGCTGACGCTCCTCGCCGGGCAGATGGCGGCCGCCTCGCAGCTTGCCGAGCGCATGGCGGAGGAGGCGCCGGCGCCGGCGGAGGCGCTGCCCGCGCCGGGCGCGGGCCCCGCCTTCCGCGTCGCCCATCACCGCTACGACGACAGCGTCTTCATCGACAACGCCTATGTGATCAAGGGCGTGGCGGGCCGGCTGCTCGTCTATCTGCTGCGCCGCCATCTCGAGGAGGGGCGGGTCGAGTTCACCAACCGCGAGATCCGCCTCGCCCCCGACCTCCGGCTTCCCGATTTCCGCGACAATCTCGAGACCCGCCTGCTGCTCCTGCGCCAGCGGCTCGAGGAGCGGGGATGCCCCGCGCGGCTCACCCGGCCTGGCCGGGGGCGGATCCGGCTCGACCTCGCCGGCCTGCCGGTGATCGAGACGCACGCCTGATCGGGCGACGCGCGGGGTTGCACCCGTCCCGCGGAACCCTAAGGTGGCGCGGCGAACCGCCAGGGGAGCGCGGGAAGAGGGACAGCACGCCCGGATACGGGCGGGTCGCGGGGGCGGAGCGCGCCGAGCCCCCGCGCGAAGGGGGAAGGATGCGCACGGTTCTCATCGCCAATCGCAAGGGCGGGGTCGGCAAGACCACGGTCGCGATCACCATCGCCTCGGCGCTCGCGGCGCGGGGGGGCGCGGTCGCGCTCGCCGACGCCGATCCGCAGAAATCGGCGCTGCGCTGGCTGAAGGCGCGGCCGGCCGGGGCGGCGAGCCTGCGTGGGCTCGACTGGACCGACGCGGGCGAGATCGGCGACGCGCCGAAGGGGCTCGACTGGCTGGTGATCGACGCGCCCGGCGCGCTGAAGGGAAACCGCGCGGCGAAGCTCGTCGCCGAGACCGAGGAACTGATCGTGCCGGTCATGCCGTCGTTCTTCGACATCGACTCGACGCGGCGCTTCCTGAAGGAACTCGAGGAGATGAAGCGGGTGCGCAAGGGCAAGGTCGGGCTGCGCGTTCTCGCCAATCGCGCGCAGGCGCGGAGCCGCCTCAGCGAGCGGCTGCGCGTCACGCTGGCCGATCTCGGCCAGGAGCCGCTCGGCTGGATCACCGAGCGCGCGGCCTACGCCGAGCTTGCCGAACGGGGGCTCGGGATCTTCGACGACCGCAGGCGCGCGCTCGCGCCGCTTCGGGAACAATGGGCGCCGGTCATGGCGGCGCTGGACTGAGGAGAAGGCAATGGATCTCGGAATCAGGGGACGCGGGGGCATCGTCACGGCCGCGTCGAAGGGGCTCGGGCGCGGCTGCGCCGAGGCGCTGGCGGAGGCGGGCGTCGATCTCACGCTGAACGCGCGCGGCGCCGAGGCGCTCGAGGAGACCGCCGCGGCGATCCGGGAGAAATACGGCGTCGCGGTCACGACGGTGGCGGGCGACATCACGACCGAGGCGGTCCGGGCGGAGGTCATGGCCGCCTGTCCCGCGCCCGACATCCTCGTCACCAACGCCGGCGGCCCGCCCCCGGGCCTCTGGTCTGACTGGAGCCGCGACGACTTCGTCAAGGCGCTCGACGCGAACATGCTGACCCCGATCGCGCTGATGCAGGCGGCGCTGCCCGGGATGATCGAACGCGGCTGGGGCCGCGTCGTGAACATCACCTCGCAATCGGTGAAGTCGCCGATCGCCGCCCTCGGCCTCTCGAACAGCGCGCGCGCCGGGCTGACCGGCTTCGTCGCCGGGACGAGCCGGCAGGTGGCCTCGAAGGGGGTGGTCATCAACAACCTGCTGCCGGGCATCCACGACACCGACCGCGCCACCTCGCTCGACGGCGGCGTGATGAAGGCCGAGGGGATCAGCCGGGAGGAGGCGCGCGCGCGCCGGGCGGCGACGATCCCCGCCGGCCGCTACGGCAGGCCGGAGGAATTCGGCGCCGTCTGCGCCTTCCTCTGCTCCCGGCATTCCGGCTTCATGATCGGCCAGAACGTCCTGCTCGACGGCGGCGCCTTCAACAGCACGCTCTGAACGGGGCGGCGGGCCGCGGCACCGCCGGCGGTTCACTTCTTAGTGCGCCCGCGGCGACGTTTGGGGTTTGAACGCGGCCCGCAATCGCCATATGTCTGACGCTCCGGGGCCTCGCGGCCCCGCACGCTCGATGGAGGCGAGACATGTTCAACAATATCGGTCCGGCCGGCCTGCTCCTGATCGCCGTGGTCGTGCTGGTGCTCTTCGGACGCGGCAAGGTGTCGGGGCTGATGGGCGAGGTGGGCAAGGGCATCACCAGCTTCAAGCGCGGGATGAAGGAAGGCTCCGAGGAGCTCGACAACGAGCGCAAGGTGACCGCCGCCGAACAGGCGCGCGACATCACGCCCGAAAAGGAAAAAGTCTGATCCGCCATGTTGGATATCGGCTGGGGTGAGATGTTCCTGATCGGGCTGGTGGCGCTGATCGTCGTCGGGCCGAAGGACCTGCCGGCGCTGTTCCGCACCGCCGGCAACTTCATGGGCAAGGCGCGCGGCATGGCGCGCGAGTTCCAGCGCTCGATGGAGCAGGCGGCGAACGAGGCGGGCGTGTCCGAGATGTCGGAGAGCCTGCGCGCGATCGATCGCGGGCTCGACAATGCCACGGGCAACGCGCGCAAGTTCGCCCAGTCGATGACCTCGCCGAAACCCGCCGCCGTGCCGGATCCGGCCGCCCCGGCCCCGGCGCCGGCCAGAGCGGAAGGCGCGCCGACACCCGATCCCTCCGCGCCCGAGACGACGGTCGCGCCGAGGGAGGCGACGGCCGCGGCCGGTGAGCAGGAGGCTGGCCGGGGTCCGGCGGCGTGAGGCGATGAGCGACAAGGATATCGACGACACCACCGCGCCGCTGATCGAGCATCTGGCGGAGCTCCGGACGCGGCTCGTGCGCTGCGTCATCGCCTTCTGCGTCGCGATGGTCGCCGCCTATACCGTGGCGGGACCGATCTTCAATTTCCTCGCCGCGCCGCTCTACGAACTGCTCGTCGAGCACGGCCAGAAGCCGGAACTGATCTTCACCGGGCTGCAGCAGGGGTTCATGACCCAGGTCCGCATCTCGGTCTTCGGCGGCTTCGTCGTCGCCTTCCCCTACATCGCCTTCCAGCTCTGGCGCTTCGTGGCGCCGGGGCTTTACCGGCAGGAGAAGCGCGCCTTCCTGCCGTTCCTGATCGCCTCGCCGGTCCTCTTCATCCTCGGCGGCGCCTTCGCCTTCTTCGTGGTGATGCCGCTCGCCTACGACTTCTTCCTGAGCTTCCAGCAGTTCGGGGCCGGGCCGGTGGCGGGGGAGCAGGTCGAGATCCAGTATCTCGGCACGATCAACGAATACCTCGGCCTGACGATGAAATTCATCATCGCCTTCGGCCTCTGCTTCCAGCTTCCGGTCCTGCTCACGCTGATGGGGATCGCGGGGCTCGTCTCCGCGGGTCAGCTGAGCGGCTTCCGGCGCTACGCGGTTGTGCTGCTCCTGATCGTCGCCGCGCTGGCGACACCGCCGGACGTCATGTCCCAGATGACGCTCTTCCTCGCCATCTATCCGCTCTACGAGCTCTCGATCGTCCTCGTGCGCCATTTCGAGAAGAAGAAGGAGGCGGAGCTTCGCGCCCAGGGCCTCTGGGACGAAGGATCGGAAGCATGAGCCTCGACGACCGGCTGATCGACGCCGAGGCGCTGCGCCGGATCGCCGACGCGCTGGAGCGCGTCAGCCCGCCGCCGCGCCCGGCGCCCGACCTCGACGCGGCGGACGCCTTCGTCTGGCAGGTGAATCCGGACCGGCTCGACCCGGTCCCGCGCGTCGCCCGCGTCGAGATCGGCCTGCTCGTCGGCGTCGACCGCGCCCGCGACACGCTGCTCGCGAACACGCTCCAGTTCGCGAAAGGCTTCCCGGCGAACAACGTGCTCCTCTGGGGCGCGCGGGGCATGGGGAAGTCGAGCCTCGTCAAGGCCGCGCATGCCGAGGGGGCGCGCGCGACGGGCGGCCGGCTGAAGCTCATCGAGCTGCACCGTGAGGATCTGCCCTCGATCGGCCGGCTGCTCGCCATCCTGCGCGGCTCCGCGCATCGCTTCATCCTGTTCTGCGACGATCTGAGCTTCGACAAGGACGACAGCCATTACAAGTCTTTGAAGGCCGTTCTTGACGGCGGGATCGAAGGCCGGCCGGAAAACGTGGTGCTCTATGCCACCTCGAACCGGCGCCATCTGATGCCCCGCGACATGATCGAGAACGAGCGGCAGACGGCGGTGAACCCGTCGGAGGCGACCGAGGAAAAGGTCTCGTTGTCGGACCGGTTCGGCCTCTGGCTCGGCTTCCACGCCTGCGGCCAGGACGCGTTCCTCGCGATGATCCGGGGCTATTGCGACGCCTTCGGCATCGACATTTCCGAGGAGGATCTGCGCGCCGAGGCGATCGAATGGAGCCAGACCCGGGGCGGGCGCTCCGGGCGGGTCGCATGGCAATACGTGACCGACCTCGCCGGACGCCGCGGCGTCGCGCTCGACGCCGGGTAAGCCGGTCCGGAAAGCCCCGAGCCGCCCCCGGAGGGGCGGCCCGCCGCCGCTATTTCGGCAGGTAGGTGGTCGGATCCACGCTGGTCGTGCCGCGGAAGACGTCGAACTGCAGTTCCGGACGGTCGCGCGGAGCGACGACGCCGATCACCTGACCGGCCTGGACCTTGTCGCCCTTCTTCACCGAGACATTCGCGAGCGTGCTGTAGGTCGTCATCAGATCGTCCCGGTGGCGGATCAGCACGATGGAGCCCTGACCGCCGAGCTCGTTCGAGATCAGCGCCACCTCGCCGTCGCCCGCCGCCTTCACCGGGGTTCCGGCGGCCGCGGCGTAGCCGACGCCGTTCGGATTGGCCGTGTCGTAGGGCCGGGCGATCGCGCCGGTGACGGGCGCGGCGAGCCGTCCGCCCTGCGGCGTGCGGTACTGGCCGAGATCGGGCGCGACCGGGGTCTGCGGCGTCTCGATATTCTCGGGCAGGGGCGTCGAGGCGCTCGGCGGGGGCGGAACCGGCGTCGCCTGGCCCGGCGCCTCGGCGGACGGAGCGGAGGAGATGCTGTTCGCGCCGCTGACGATCGGGATCAGCAGTTCCTGATTGGGCCGAACCGCGAGATCGGGTCCGAGCCCGTTCCACGAGGCCAGCGCCGTGACCGAGACGCCATAGAGCCGGGCGATCGAATAGGCGGTCTCGCCCGATTCGACGCGGTGGCGGACGGGATCGATCAGCGGTTC
This sequence comes from Amaricoccus solimangrovi, assembly GCF_006385685.1. Classification (GTDB taxonomy): domain Bacteria; phylum Pseudomonadota; class Alphaproteobacteria; order Rhodobacterales; family Rhodobacteraceae; genus Amaricoccus; species Amaricoccus solimangrovi. The sequence goes on from NZ_VFRP01000001.1 coordinate 500,032, forward strand.
CGTCTGCCCGTTCTGGAAGGGATTGGCGGCGGTGGCGGGCGCCGCGGGGGTGGCCGCGCCGCCGTCGATCGCCTGGGAGGCCCGCTCCGGGCTCCATCCGCCGTCGAGCGGCTGGCTCGTCACGTCGCCGCCGAGCGCGCCGGGGCGGGGGAAGCTGTCGGGCAGCAGCAGGATCTCGCCCTGGCGCAGCATGTAGTCGGTCGGCAGCGAGTTGCGGTTGCCGAGCTCGGCCGGCGGAATGCCGAGCCGGTTCGCGACGGTGGCGATCGTGTCGCCGTCGCGGGCGACCACGACCTGATACGAGGCATAGGTGATGACGCCGCGCGAATCCGGCGCCTCGTTCGCGATCACCGCGCCGGATCCGGTGGCGGGCGCGGCTCCGAACGGCTCGAATCCCGCGCAGCCGGAAAGGACGAGGGCCGTCGAGATCATCAGCGCGGCGGCGGCGCCGGTCCGCCGCTTGCCCTGGACCTCGCCGGCGATGGGGCCGGGTCCCGGCGCTCTGGCGTCTCGCATGGTCGATTTTCCCGAATTCACTCTGGTTTCAGTCGGATACATCCTCGGCGACTCCCTCCACAAGGGGCACGAACCGCACGGCTCCGAGATCGGTGTAGTCGTAGCCGGTCGCGCTCTTGTCGACCCGGATGAGCTTCTGCACCGCGTCGCTCTGCCCGACGGGCAGCACCATGATCCCGCCGACGCGCAGCTGTTCGAGCAGGATGCGCGGCGGATCCTCGGCGGCGGCGGTGACCATGATGCGGTCGAAGGGCGCCTGCTCGGGCAGGCCCATCGACCCGTCCCCCAGCACCACGGTGATGTTGCCGAGCTCCATCCGCCGCAGGAGGTCGCGCGCGCGGAGCGCGAGGGCGCGGTGGCGCTCGACCGTGTAGACCCGCCGCGCGAGATGCGACAGGATCGCCGCCTGATAGCCCGAGCCGGTGCCGACCTCGAGCACCTTGCAGCGCCGCGTGACGTCGAGCGCCTGGGTCATCAGCCCGACCACGGTCGGCTGGCTGATCGTCTGGCCGCAGGCGATCGGCAGCGGCGTGTCCTCGTAGGAGCGGTCCTGGAATATCCCTTCGAGAAAGTCGATGCGCGGCGTGCGCTCCATCGCCTTCAGCACATCCGCGTTGGTGACCCCGCGGGAGCGCAGGTTGAAGACGAACTGCATCTGGCTCTCGGCGGGTTCCATCGGTCTTCTCCTATCCGAGCGCCTCGGCGAGGGGGGCGATCTGGTCGCGCACCGTGAGATCCGCGCTCAGCGGCGTGACGGTCACATAGCCCTCGTAGCATTCCCGCGCATCCGATCCCGGCGCGGCGCCGGCGTTGCCGTGGCCGTGCTTGAGCCAGAGGTAGCGGCGGCCGTTCGGCGAGGTCTGCGGCTGCGTGCCGAAGGTCGGGCCGGGCCGCGACCCCTGGACCGTCGCGCGCACGCCGAGCACCTCTCCCGGCGGCACGGCGGGGAAGTTCACGTTGTAGAAGACGTGGTAGCCGGCCTTCGACCAGCCCGCCCCGTCGACCAGGCGCCGGATCACCTTCGCGCCATGTTCGCGCGCGGCGCCGAAGAGATCCATGTCCGGCCTCGGCGCGCCGAAATACTGCGACAGCGCGATCGACCGGAAGCCGTGCAGCGCCCCCTCCATCGCGCCGCCGATCGTGCCGGAATAGAGCGTGTCCTCGGCGACGTTGTGGCCCCGGTTCACGCCCGAGAGCACGAGATCGGGCGGCGTCTCGGCGAGGATGTCGCAGACCGCGGCCAGCACGCAATCCGCCGGCGACCCCTCGACCGCGAAGCGCCGCTCGCCGAGCGGCTCGATCCGCATCGGGCGGATGTAGGAGACGCAATGTCCTACGCCGGACTGTTCGAAGGCGGGCGCGACGACCCAGACCTCGCCGTCCGGGCCCGCGATCTCGCGGGCGATCTCCTCCGCGACGACGAGGCCGGGGGCGCTGATCCCGTCGTCGTTGGTAATCAGAATGCGCATGCGTGCTCCTTGGGGTTCGTGCCGTTTCTAAGGGCGCGGCCGCGATCCGTCCAGCACGCGCCCGCCCGCGCGGGGCGAAAAGGGGATGGCGGCCCGCCAATCCGGCGATATAATAAGCCTGACATATTTTTTCGCATTCCCCGGAGGCAGTCCGCGCATGCCCGAGTCGATCGATCCGAACAACGCCTCCTTCCTCGTCGCCGATCTCGCGCGGCTGATGCGGCTCGAATTCGAGCGCCGGATCGCCGAGGAGCCGATCTCGGTCACGCCGGCGGAGGCCCGCGTTCTCGCCCATGTCGCCCGCGGCGGGACGACGCGGCAATGCGTGCTGGCCGAACGGCTCGGCATCGGCCCGATGAGCATGACCGGCTTCCTCGACCGGCTCGAGGCGGCGGGGCTGGTCGCGCGCGTGCCCGATTCGCGCGACCGGCGGGCGAAGCTCGTCTCGCTGACCGAGGCGGCGCGGCCGGTGCTCGCGACCATCGCGCGCACCGGGGAGGCGGCGCGCGCGCGGGCGCGCGGCGACATCCCCGAGGAGGACTGGCGCCGCTTCCAGGAGGTGGCGCGGCGGGTGATCGCCAATCTCCGCGGCGAGGAGCCGGCGGAGCGGGATACCGGGGCATGACGGCGATGGAGATGCCCCGAGCCCCGGCGCCGCCGGCCGCGGCGGTGATGAGCCCGCGCCGGGTCAGCGCGATCGGGGCGCTGCTGACGGCGATCGGCCCGGTCTCGATGTCGATCTACACCCCCGCGATGCCCGAGATCGTGCGGGCGTTCGACACGACCGAGGCGGCGGTCAAGATGACGCTGACGCTCTATTTCGGCGGTTTCGCCTGCGCGCAGCTGATCGCGGGGCCGCTCTCGGACGCGCTCGGCCGGCGGCCCGTGACCTTCCTCTTCATGGCGATCTATTTCGCCGCCAGCCTCGTCGCGCTCTGGGCGCCGGGCGTGGGCGTGCTGATGGCCGCGCGGCTCGCGCAGGGCATCGGCGCCGCGGGCGGGGTGATCATCGCGCGCGCCGTCGTGCGCGACCTGTTCTCGGGCGAGGAATCCTCGAAGATCCTGAACGTGATCGGCATCATCCTCTCGGCCGGTCCCGCGATCGCGCCGACGCTCGGCGGGCTGCTGCTGACCGGCTTCGGCTGGCGGTCGATCTTCGCGACGATGGCGGGGATCGGCCTCATGGTGATCGGCGTGACGGCGGTCTTCATGCGCGAGACCGTGCGCGGTCCCCGCCGGGGGCCGCGCCTCGGCGCCATCGCGCGCACCTATCTCGAGATCCTGCGCGAGCCGCGCTTCCTGACGGCGACGACCGTGATCGCCGGCGCGCTCGGCGCGCTCTACGCGCAGGCGACCTTCCTGCCCTTCATCCTGATGCACCGCGTCGGCCTCACCCCGGCGGAGTTCGGCCTCGGCATGCTGATGCAGAGCGGCAGCTACTTCGCCGCCTCGCTCGTCGCGAGGCCGCTGATGGCGCGGGTAGGGGCGGAGCGGCTGGTCGGTCCCGGGGTCCTCTGCTGCGCCGCCGGCGGCCTCGGCCTGACGCTGCTCCTCTTCTGGGAGCCGAGCTTCGCGCGGGTGATGGGACCGGTCGCGATCAGCGCCTTCGGCATCGGCTTCGTGATGCCGGCGATGATGACCGCGGCGATGGCGCCCTTTCCGAAGGCGGGCGGGGCGGCGGCCTCGATGATGGGCTTCATCCAGATGGGATCGGGCCTCGTCGCGGGTTCGCTCGGCGCGATGATGGGCGATCCGGTGCTGGCGATGGGAACGGTGATCCCGGCGATGGGGCTGATCTGCTGCCTCGCCTATCTCGCCCACCGCCGCCGGCTCCGGGCCGAAGGGCCGCCGCTCGCGCGGCGCTGATCGCTCAGCCGCCGAGGCGCGCGACGAAGCCGAGGAGCGCGGCCTCCGGCCCGTCGGGATGGCTCCAGAGCTCGTCCCCGAGCGCGATGAAATCGGCGGCCCGGGCGAGGTCCGCCGCCTGGTCCGGCGTGAGCCCGCCCTCGGCCACCACCGGGATCTCGATCATCTCCGACCACCACTCGAAGAGTTCGAGCGGCGCCAGCGCGCCGTCGCCGAGGCTCGACGGGCTGATCGGGCCGAAGGAGACGTAATCCGCGCCGATCTCGCCCGCCATCATCCCGTCGTGCCGCGAGGCATGGGCGTAGGCGCCCACGATCGCGTCGGCCCGGAGCGCCTTGCGCGCGGCGCGGACCTGGCGCGCCCCGTCGGAGAGATGCACCCCGTCGAGCCCGAGCCGATCGACCATCAGGAAATGGTCGGTGACGACGAGCGGCACGTCGCGGGCGTGGCACACTTCCCGGAGCGTGTCGGCCGCGCGCGCGATCTCGTCCTCCGACCGCGTGGCGAGGCTCAGGCGCACGCAGGCGACCTCGAACCGGTCGAGCAGGTTCGCGAGCGTGTCGGCGAAATCGGCGAGACGCGGGACGGGCGGGGTGACGAGATAGAGCTTCGCCGTCTCTTCGTTGGGCATGGGACGCACCATCTGGCAGGCCTGCGCCTGGGCGCGGCACCCGGGCGCGAAACAGGCGGCCGCCCGGGAGGGCGGGCCGGCCCGGGTGTCGCGATCAGCGCCTCAGGATCGAGCGGCCGGCGAAGATCGCATGCTCGCCCAGATCCTCCTCGAGGCGGATGAGCTGGTTGTACTTCGCGAGCCGGTCGGAGCGGCTGAGCGAGCCGGTCTTGATCTGGCCGCAGTTGGTCGCGACCGCGAGATCGGCGATCGTCGCATCCTCGGTCTCGCCGGAGCGGTGCGACATCACGGCGGTGTAGCCCGCGCGATGCGCCATGTCGACGGCGGCGAGCGTCTCGGTCAGCGAGCCGATCTGGTTCACCTTGACGAGGATCGAATTGCCGACGCCCTTCTCGATCCCCTGGGCGAGGCGCTCGGTATTGGTGACGAAGAGGTCGTCGCCGACGAGCTGGCAGCGGGCGCCGAGCGCCTCGGTCAGGCGCTTCCAGCCCTCCCAGTCGTCCTCCGACATGCCGTCCTCGATCGAGATGATCGGGTAGTTGTCGACGAGGCCCGCGAGATAGGCGGCGTTCTCCTCGGGCGAGCGCTTCTTGCCCTCGCCCGCCATGTCGTAGACGCCGTCCCTGAAATACTCGGTCGCCGCGCAGTCGAGCGCGAGATAGACGTCCTCGCCGGGCGCGTAGCCCGCGCTCTCGATCGACTTCATGATGAAGTCCAGCGCCTCGTTCGTGGAGGAGAGGTTCGGCGCGAAGCCGCCCTCGTCGCCGACCGCGGTGTTGTGCCCGGCCTTGGCGAGGTTCTTCTTGAGCGCGTGGAAGATCTCGGAGCCGATCCGGATCGAATCCGCGCAGGTCTCGGCGCCGACCGGCATGATCATGAATTCCTGGATGTCGATCGGATTGTCGGCATGGGCGCCGCCGTTGATGATGTTCATCATCGGCACCGGCAGCACGCGGGCCGAGGTGCCGCCGACATAGCGGTAGAGCGGCATGCCGAGGCTCTGGGCGGCGGCCTTCGCGATCGCGAGGCTGACGCCGAGGATCGCGTTGGCGCCGAGCTTCGACTTGTTCGGCGTGCCGTCGAGTTCCAGCATCAGGCTGTCGATCGCCACCTGGTCGGTGGCGCTGAGGCCGGTGATCGCCTCGGCGATCGGGCCGTCCACCGACTCGACCGCCTTCAGCACGCCCTTGCCGCCGAAGCGCGACGCGTCGCCGTCGCGCAGCTCCACCGCCTCGTGCGCGCCGGTCGAGGCGCCGGAGGGAACCGCCGCGCGCCCCATGGCGCCGTCCTCGAGCAGGACATCGACCTCGACGGTCGGGTTGCCCCGGCTGTCCAGGATTTCACGCGCTACGACGTCGATGATGACCGACATGTTCCGATACTCCCTCGTATCCCGCGGTTCCGGGGCTCCCGCCTGCTTAGAGCAAAGTTCCGGAGGGGGAAACCGCGAAAAAACCGGGGGATCAGGCGTGGTCTTCGGCGTGGTGATGGTGGCGCGCGTGCGCGTCATGGTCGCGGTCGTGGCCGCCGCCCGCGGGGGCGAGCGCCGGCAGGAATTTCGCGAAGGCCTCCGGCACCGCGCCCCGGTTCTCGCCCCGCGCGATCACGACGATGCGCGTCGTCGGCGCCGTGCCTTCCGGCCAGCCCTTCCGCCGCGTGGGCGGATGCATGACATGCTGCACGACATGCAGGATCACCGCCATTTCCGGCGCCTCGTCGAGCTGGCAGATCGCCTTCATCCGCAGCAGGTCGGGGCCGAGCCGGTCCTGGAGCGTGCCGATCAGGTCCTGCACGTTCCAGGGGTTCACCGGCGCGGCGCCCTCGTAGCAGAAGGCCTCGATATCGGCGCCGTGCCGGTTCACGGCATGCGGATGCTCATGCGTCGCCGGCGCCTCGAAGCGCAGCCAGTCCGCGACCTCGGGCGGTTTCAGCGCCGGATCGAAGGCGGCGAGGCCGAAGACGTCCGCCGCGCCCGCGCCCGCGGCCTCGATCATGCGCGCGTTCGGATTGGCCGCGCCGAGCCGGGCGCCGAGCGCCGCCGTCTCCGCCGGATCGGCGAGGTCGGTCTTGGAGATCAGGATCAGGTCGGCCACGCCGGCCTGGGCGCGCGCCTCCGCGAAGCGGTCGAGCGTCGCGGCGCCGGTCGTCGCGTCCACCACCGCGACGACGCCGTTCAGCACGTAGAGGTCGATCACCTCGTCGCTCGTCATCAGCGCGCGCAGCACCGGGGCGGGATCGGCGAGGCCGGTGGTCTCGACGACGAGCCGGGAGAATTTCGGCCCCTTGCCGCGGGCCGCCTCGTCGGCGAGCCGGACCAGCGTGTGCCGGATGTCACCCGCGACGGTGCAGCAGAGGCAGCCGGTCGTCTCGGCGAAGGCGCGGCCGTCGGCCTCCTCGACCAGATCGCCGTCGATCCCCACGGCGCCGAATTCGTTCACGATCACCGCCGTGTCGCGGAAACCGTCCTCGCGCAGCAGCCGGTTCAGCATCGTCGTCTTTCCGGCGCCGAGAAAGCCCGTGAGGATCGTGACGGGGATCCGCGCGGGCGGGGTGACGGGGGTGATCTCGGACATGGGCGGGCCTCTCCTGCGTTCGGCGCGCACCTTATCGCGGGCGGGCGGGGGGGTGCAAAGCGGAATGGCAGCTCCGGCGCCGCGACCCCGGGGACCGATCAGCGGTCGAGGCAGGCGGCCAGATCGGTCGCGAGGTTCCGGATCAGCGCGGGATAGAGACCCGCGCCCGGCGTCATGTCGACCCCCTCTGGATCGAGCGCGGCGGTCCGGGCATCGGTCCCCTCGGTGACCGTGGCGAGGATCTTCGGCGGGAACTGCGGCTCGGAGAAGGCGCAGACAACCCCCTCCGCGCGGATCCGGTCGCGGATCTCCGCGACCCGCGCGGCCCCCGGCGCCGCCGCGTCGTGAAGCGCGATCGAGCCCGCGGCCGGCATGTCGAACCGGTTCTCGAAATACTGGTAGGCGTCGTGAAAGACGATGAAGGGCCTGCCATGCGCGGGCGCGAGGATCTCCGTGACCTCCGCGCGGAGCGCGTCCATCTCGGTGTCGAAGGCGGCGGCGTTGGCGCGGTAGCTCTCCGCGTTGTCCGGATCGAGCCTCGCCAGTTCGGTCGCGATCGCCTCGGCGAAGACCACCGCGTTCTCCGGATCGAGCCAGAGATGCTGGTCGATGACCGGCGCCGCTTCCGCGCCACCATGCCTGTGCGTCTCGGCCGCCTCCTCGTCGTGCATCTCCGCGTCGTGGACCTCGTCATGCATGTGCCCATCCGCTTCGAACGGTCCCGCGGCGCGGACCGGCAGCAGGGTCAGGCCCGGCAGCCGGTCGAGCGTCAGCACCTCGGCCTTGCCCGCGAGCGCGTCGATCGGATCGGCGAGCCAGGGGGTCATGGCCGGGCCGATCCAGACCACGAGATCCGCCGCGCCAAGCGCGCGCGCCTCGGAGGGGCGGAGCGAGTAGGAGTGCGGCTCGGCGCCCGGGGGCAGGATCCGGACCGGCGCGCCGACGCCGGCCATCACCCGCGCGGTGATGGATTCGACCGGGCCGAAGTCGGTCACCACATCCGGCGCGGCGAGGCCGAGGCAGGGCGTGGCCAGAAGGAGGGCGAGCGCCGCGGCTAGCGGGGCCGGGCGGAGACGGTTCGGCATCGGAATGACTTCCTTCGGATCGGAGGGCGCTCGGCCCTTGTGACGGGGGGCGGCCGCGACTAGATTGCCGGTTCGACCTCGCAGGATTTGTTATAAAGTAACACATGCCCTCGTCAAGCGCCGCAGATCCGTTCCACGCCCACGACCATGGCGCCTGCCGCGGCGAGGCGATGCGCGCCGCCGAGGCCGCCTGCCGCGCGCGCAAGCTGCGGCTGACGCCGGCGCGGGCCTTCGTGCTCGAGACGCTGCTCGAATCGCATCAGGCGATGACCGCCTACGAGGTGCTGGACCGGCTCGCCGGGGCCGGGCTCGGCAGCCAGCCGCCGGTCGCCTATCGCGCGCTCGATTTCCTCGTCGCCAACGGGCTCGCGCACCGGATCGAGCGGCTCGGCGCCTTCGTGGCCTGCACCCATGGCGGGGCGGAGCACGCGGCGGCCTTCCTCGTCTGCCGGCGCTGCCGGCGTGTCGCGGAGACCGCGCTTCCGCGCGCGATGCGCGGGCTGATCGACGAGGCGGCGGCCGGCGGATTCGCCGTCGAGACCGTGGTGGTCGAGGCCGAGGGGCTCTGCGACGCCTGCCGGGAGGCGGGGGCGTGAGCGCCGCGCTCATCGAGACCGAGGGGCTCGGGGTCAGCCTCGGCGGAAGCCGGATCCTGCGCGACGTCTCGATCCGCGTCGCAAGGGGCGAGATCGTGACCATCGTCGGGCCGAACGGCTCGGGCAAGACCACGCTCGTCCGGCTCGTGATCGGCGCGCTGCGGCCGACGGAGGGCGCGGTGCGCCGGGCGCCGGGCCTCGTGATCGGCTACGTGCCGCAGCGCCTCGCGATCGACCACACGATGCCGCTCAGTGTCGCCCGCTTCCTCGCCTTCGCGAGCCGCGACCGCGCCGCGCGGACCCGCGCGCTCGCGCATGTCGGCGCCCCGGGGCTCGAACGGCGGCAGATGATCGACCTTTCGGGCGGCCAGTTCCAGCGCGTGATGCTCGCCCACGCGCTGCTGCGCCGGCCCGATCTGCTCGTGCTCGACGAGGCGGCGCAGGGGCTCGACCAGCCGGGCACGGCGGCCTTCTACAGGCTCGTCGAGACGCTGCGCGCCGAACTCGGCTGCGCGGTGCTGATGGTGAGCCATGACCTCCACGTCGTCATGGCGGCTTCCGACCGGGTGATCTGCCTCAACGGCCATGTCTGCTGCGAGGGCGCGCCGATGCATGTCTCCGCCGCGCCGGAATACCGCGCGCTCTTCGGCCATGGCACGGGCGGGACGATGGCGCTCTACCGCCACGAGCACGACCACGCCCATGGCGACGGCGATCACGCGCATCATCACCCGCGCGCGCCGGAGGAAGCGGAGGAAGAGGCATGAGCCTGCTCGGGGATTTCGTGCTGCGCGCCTGCCTCGCGGGGATCGGCGTCGCGCTCGCCGCCGGGCCGCTGGGCTGTTTCGTGGTCTGGCGCCGGATGGCCTATTTCGGCGACGCGACCGCGCACGCGGCGCTGCTCGGCGTCACGCTCTCGCTCGCGCTGAACCTGCCGGTCGTGCTCGGCGTCGCGGCGATGGCGGTGGCGATGGCGCTGACCGTCGCGCTCGCCTCGGGCCGGACCTACGCGGTCGACACGATGCTCGGCGTCGCCTCGCACGCGGCGCTCGCGGTCGGGCTCGTCGCGCTCAGCTTTCTCAGCGGCGTGCGCGTCGACCTGATGGGCTATCTCTTCGGCGACATCCTCGCCGTCACCGCCGCCGATCTCGCGGTGATCTTCGGCGGCGCGGCGCTCGTCTCGGCGCTGATCGCCTGGCGCTGGCGGAGGCTCCTGATGGCGACGATCAATCCCGACCTCGCCGCCGCCTCCGGCGTGGACGCGGGGCGCGAGCGGCTGATCCTGACGCTCGCGCTCGCGGTGCTGGTCGCGGTGGCGCTGAAGGTCGTGGGCGTGCTCCTCGTCACCGCGATGCTGATCGTTCCCGCGGCCGCCGCCCGGGCCTTCGCCCGGACGCCCGAGGAGATGTGGGGGCTCGCGGTCGCGGTCGGCGTGGCCTCGAGCCTCGCGGGCATCTGGGGTTCCTGGACCTGGGACACGCCGGCCGGACCCTCGATCGTCGTGGCGGCGGTGCTGCTTCTCGCGCTTGCCAACGCCGCCGGCGCGCTGACGCGCGGCCGGCGCGCCGATCAGACCTCGTCGGCGGGGCCGGCCGGGGCTTCCGCCGTCTCCTCCTCCGAATCGGAGTCCTCCTCCTCGAGATAATCCTCGAGCCGCACGAGATCCTCCGGCAGCGGCAGGCCGAGATCGCGCATCTCGGTCAGCTTCTCGCGGAGGGATTCCTGCAATTCGTGCCGGTTCTCCGGATTCTTCTCGATCTCGTCGAGGAGCATCGCGATGCCCATCCGCAGATTCTCGAAAGCCATGGCAGTCTCTCCTCGTATGGCCGGCGCCGCGACGTTGATCTATCGCATGGGCGGGGCGGTCGCGCCTGTCTATCATGACCCATCGCATGAGGAGAATTTCAATGTCCTTCAAGACCGTGTTCATGACCGTCGCCGTGGATCAGGGCGACGCGGCGCTGAAACGGGCGATCGGCATCTGCCAGGGGCTCGACGCGCATCTCGTGACGCTGGTGCTCGGGGTGGCGTCGCCGCCGCCCGTCTCGCCCTACGGCGTGGTGTCGAACGATCTCTGGGCCAGCGAGGTCGATCAGGGCCAGGCCGATGCGAAGGCCAGGGCCGGGCAGGTCGAGGCGATCCTCGCGCCCTCCGGCATCTCCTACTCGGTCGAGCCGCAGTTCATCGACCGGGGCAGCGTGACCTCGCTCGCCGCGCGCTACGCCCGCTACGCCGACCTGACGCTGATCGCGCCGCGCGCGGCCCAGGCCGAGCAGGCGCAGGACTGGGTGATGAACGGCGCGCTCTTCGAATCGGGCCGCCCGATCCTGCTGCTGCCGGAGGCGGATGTGCATTTCCCGCGGGTGGACCGCGCGCTCATCGCCTGGGATGCGAGCGTCGAGGCGTCGAAGGCGGTGCGCGATGCGATCGGCCTGCTGAAATCGGCCGGCGCGGTCGAGGCGATCCTGATCGACCCGGTGCCCTCCTTCGACGGGCACGGGCCGGAGCCGGGGGCGGATCTCTCGACCTATCTCGGCCGCCACGGGATCGCGACGACGGTGCACCGGCTGCCGAAGGAAGGGCAGGGCGTCGGCGACGTGCTGCGCCGCGCGGCGACCGATCTCGACGCCGATCTGATCGTGATGGGCGGCTTCGGGCATTCGCGGCTCCGGGAGCGCTTCTTCGGCGGCACCACGACGAACATGATGCGCAACCTCGAGATCCCGGTGATGATGGCGCATTGACGCCGGGGCTCAGTCCTCGTCGGGGCGGGCGGAGGTGAGTTCGATCATCTCCGTCGTCATCTGCTCCTGCCGGGCCTGCCGGAAGTCGCGTTCGACCTCGGCGCGGCGCGCGCGCAGGTTCGAGCGCGCCCGCGCCATCGCCTCGACCCGCGCCCGCGCCTCGGCCTCGACGCCGCGCATCAGCGCGAGCGCGACCTGCGCGAAGAGCGCCTCCTCCAGCAGTCCGGCGAGCAGCCGCGCCGGAGGCAGCGTCGTCAGCGGCGGGGGGCGGGAGCCGGTCTCGGGCGCCGGGGGGAAGATCGCGCGGGTTTCGGGGGCGTCGCCGGCGCGGGCGGGGCCGACCAGCGCGCGGATCGGCCCGGGGTGGCGGGGCGCGGCGCCGATCATCGCGTCGGTGACGCGGCTCGCGAGTTCCGGGATGGCGGCCGGGTGGCCGGGCAGGTCCGCGGACCAGAGCACCGCGGGGCCGGCCTCCCCGAGCATCGCGAGCGTTCGCGCGCCGACCACGAGAAAGCCCGCGCCCGGCGCGGCGAGGGCGCGCGCCGCCTCGGCGATCCGGGCGGGATAGGCGCCGGAAAACCCCTGCGCCGCGCCGACCACGAGAACGAGACCCGGCCCCGGCACCTCGGGCGGCGGACCCGCGGCGGCCGCGATCAGCGCCTCGCGCACCGTGCCGGAATAGGCCGAGATCGCCGCCATCGCGCCGCGCGCCGAGGCGGCCTGTCCCGAGGCGATCGCCCGGAGCGCGCCGACGACCTGGCCGATCGAATCGAGCCCCGCGAGACGGCGGCGCAGTTCCTCCGGCCGGTCGGTCATGGCCGCGCGAGCGCCTCCCTCACCACGTCGATCAGCGCGGCCCGCGTCGCGTCGTCGAGGCTCCCGGGCGCCGTCCGGAGCGCCTCGAGCCGCGGCTCCGCGTTCAGGAGCGGCGGCAGCGCCGCCTTGAGCGCCGGGAGCCGCGCCGGGTCGAGCGTGTCGAGCAGGCCGTCGTTCAGCCCGGCGAGAAGCGCGATCTGCGTCGCGACGCCGAGGGGGGCGAACCGGGGCTGGGCGAGCAGGGCGGCGATGCGCTCCCCCCGCGCCATGCGCGCGCCCATCGCCGCGTCGCCGAAACCGCCGAAGCGGGAGAACATCCTCATCTCGAGATATTGCGCGTAATCGAGCCGGAGCCGGCCCGCGACCGCCTTCATCGCTCCCCATTGCGCCTTGCCGCCGACCCGGCTGACCGAGAGGCCGATGTCGACCGCGGGGCGCTGGTTCGCGGCGAAGAGCGCCTGGGAGGTCACGATCTGCCCGTCGGAGATCGAGATGAGGTTGGTCGGGATATAGGCCGAGAGGTTGCCCGCCTCGATCTCGGCGATCGGCAGCGCGGTCAGCGAACCGCCGCCCCGGGCTTGCGAGAGCTTCGCGGAGCGCTCCAGCAGGCGGGCGTGGAGATAGAAGATGTCGCCGGGATAGGCCTCGCGCCCCGGGGGCTGGCGCGAGAGCAGCGCGAGTTCGCGGTGAGTCGCGGCGTGCTTGGTGAGATCGTCGTAGACGATCAGCACGTGCTCGCCCCGGTCGCGGAACCATTCCGCCATCGCGGTGGCGGCGAAGGGCGCGAGCCACTGGAGCCCGGCCGCCGCCGTGGGCTCGGCCACGACGAAGATCGTGCGCGAGAGGTCGCCGCGCGCGCGGACCGATTCGATGACGCGGCGCACGGCGGAGGCGCGCTGGCCGATCGCGACATAGATCGAGATCATGTCGCCGCCGGCCTGGTTGATCATCGCATCGACCGCGATCGCGGTCTTGCCGGTCTGGCGTTCGCCGATGATGAGCTCGCGCTGGCCCCGGCCGACGGCGAAGAGCGCGTCGACGACGAGAAGGCCGGTCGCCACCGGCTCCGAGACGAAGTCGCGCTCGATGATCGTGGGCGCCGGGCGTTCGGCGGGCAGGCGGTCGGGGCAATCGGGCGGCGGAAGGTCGTCGAGCGGGCGGCCGAGCGGGTCGAGCACGCGGCCGAGCAGGGCCTCGCCGGCCGGGACCGAGGCGATGAAGCCGGCGCGGCCGACGGCGGTTCCGGCCTCGACGCCCTCCATCGGATCGAGCATCGCGACGTGGATCCGCTCCGCCTCGAGCGTGAGGGCGAAGCCCCGGGCGCCGGTCGCGAAGGTGACGATCTCGTTGAGTTCGACGCCCGGCAGGCCGGAGACGGTGGCGAGCCCGTCGGCGATCGCCTCCACCCGGCCGGTCTCGGTCGCCTCGGCCCCGAGCGGCGCGGCGGCGGCGCGGGCCTTCAGCCCGTCGAGCGCGGGGTCAGGCGGCCCGGTCATCGCGCAGCGCCTCCGCGATCCGGTCGAGGTCGTGGGCGAGCGAATTGCGCACCGCGCCGGTGTCCGAGCGGAATTCGAGCCCCGCGATCAGGGCGGGATCGGTCTCGGTCCCCGGTGTCACGCCGAAGCGCGCGAAGGCGGCCCGGGCGGCGTCGAGATCCGCGGGCGGGAGCGGCGCCGGGGCGGCGAGCCGGGGATGGCCGCCGCCGAGAAGCGCGCTCCGTTCCTCGGGCGAGAGCGCGTCGAGCGCGGCGGTCAGCCGCGCGACATAGCCCGAGAGCCCCGGCGGCTGCGCTTCGAAGGCACGCGCGGCGATGACGCTGGCGAGGTCGCGGGCGCGGCCGAGCGCCTCGGCCCGCGCGGCGCCGGCTTCGCGCTCGCGCGCCGCCGCGCCCTCGGCGACGATCTTCGCCGCCTCGGCGCGCGCCTGGTCGAGCAGGGTGGCGCGCGCCGCCTCCGCCTCCGCCCGCGCCTTGTCGAGGAGGTCGTGGCGCGCGGCGGCGGTCGCCTCGGCCTCGGCGCGCGCGCGCCGGGCCTCGGCCTCGGCCTCCGCCCGCGCCGTTCCGGCGGCGGCGAGGGTCGCCTCGGTCTCCGCCTGACGCCGTGCGATCACGGCGACGACGGGGCGGAACAGGAACCGCCGCAGGATCGCCAGCAGCACCAGGATGTTGACGAGCTGGAAGCCGAAGGTGACCCAGTCGAAGGTCATCGCACGAAGGGATTGGCGAAGAGCAGCAGGAGCGCGACGACGAGGCAGTAGATCGCCATCGTCTCGATCATCGCGAGGCCGACGAAGAGCGTGCGCGAGATCGTGCCGGCCGATTCCGGCTGCCGGGCGATCGCGTCGAGCGCGGCGGCGACCGCCCGGCCCTCCGCCAGCGCCGGGCCGATCGAGCCCATGCCCACGGCGAGCGCCGCCGCGACGACGCTCGCGACCTGAACGATGTCATTCATGCCTGTCTTCCTTCCGGGGTGCGTCCGCCTCGTTCACCGCCGAGCCGATGAAGACCAGCGCGAGCGTGGCGAAGATATAGGCCTGGATCGCGCCCGTCAGCAGGTCGAGCGCCATCAGCGGGATCGGGACGAGGAGCCCCGCGAGCGAGAGGATGATGCCGACGACGAAGACACCGCTCATCACGTTGCCGAAGAGGCGGACCATCAGCGAGAAATGCCGGGTGACCTGCTCGACGAGGTTGAGGGGGATCATCACCCAGGAGGGTTTGGCGAAGGTGGCGAGCCAGCCCCGGAGCCCGAGCGCGCGGATGCCCCAGACGATCCCCGTCACGAAGACGACGAGCGCGAGCGCCGCGTCGGTCTCCAGATGCGCGGTCGGGGGTTCGACGCGGGGGATGATCGAGGACCAGTTCGCGGCGAGGATGAAGAGAAGGAGCGTGCCGATCAGCGCGCGGAAGCGCGCCGGGTCGCCGGGGATCGTCGCGCGGATCTCGCCGTCGAGCGTGGCGACGAGCAGTTCGAGCACCGCCTGCGCCTTGCCCGGCCGGTCGGAGAGGCGGCGGGTGGCTAGGATCGAGGCGAGCGCGAGCACGGCCATCACGCCCCAGGTCGCGACCACCGGCCAGGTGACGGTGACGGGGCCGAGCGCGAAGGCGGGGGCGGCCGAGAGCGGCGTGTCGATCATCGCGCACCCCGCGTGACGCGCGCCCGCGCGACGAGGATGCCGGCCGCCCCGGCGAGCAGCACCGCCGCGCCGGCCCGGGCGAATACCCAGAGCAGGAGGCCGAGCAGCGCCAGCCGGCCGATCTGGAGCCCGACCGCCGCGAGCCGCCCCTCGGTGATCATGCGCGCGACGCGCCGGAGGCTCGCGAAATGGAGCCAGCCCGCGGCGTAGCCCGTGAGCGCCGCGAGCGGCGCCAGAAGGAAGGCGCTTCCGCTCATTGCTCGTGCATCCAGCGCAGCGCCATCCAGAGCCCGAGCGCCGCCCCCGCGAAGACGAGCGCGGCGGCGAAGGTGATCCCGGCGCCGAGCCAGCGGTCGAGGAGATGGCCGAGCACGAGCCCGCCGAGCGTCGGGAGGACGATGATCCAGCCGAGCACGCCGATCTGGCCGAAGCGCCGCGCGAGCGAGGGTTCGGGATCGGCCCGGCCCGCGCGCTCGCGCGCCTCGGCGCGGCGGGCGGCGTCCTCGGTGGGGTCGGGCTTTCGCGTCATCCGTCGCCGTCCAGTCCGAGCGTGTCGCCGCCGGAGGCGAGCTCGCGCATCAGCTGCCGGATCGCGCGGGCATGGAGCCGGGTGCCTTCGCTGCGCGCGCGTCGGCTCGCGTCGAGCGCCTCGGCCCGCGCGGCGGCGACGCGGCTCCTGAGCGAGGCCAGGTCGTCGCTCACGATCGCCTCGCGGCAGGCGACGCGGACCTCGGCGCCGCCGGTGACCGCGAAGATCCCGCCCCGGAGCGCGCAGTAGCGCCAGGGGCCGGCCGCGCCGCGCCAGCGCAGGACGCCGGCCTCGATCACGGTGAGAAAATCCGCGTGGCCGGGCAGGATGCCGAAATCCCCGGTCGCATCCTCGGCCCGGAGCGAGGCGATCGCGCGTTCCTCCAGCACGATCCGGAGCGGCGTCGTCACCGTGAGGGCGAGGGCGCCGCTCATGCCGCGGCCTTCGCGCGGCGGGCATCCTCGCGCGCGCGCGCCTCGTCGAGCGTGCCGATCATGTAGAGCGAGCTCTCGTCCCAGTCGTCGCATTCGCCGGCGAGGATCGCGCGGCAGCCGGCGATCGTGTCCGCGATCGCGACGCCGCGGCCCTCCATCCCGGTGAAGGCGGCGGCGACGAAGAAGGGTTGCGTGAGGAAGCGGCGGAGCCGCCGGGCGCGGCCGACCAGCAGCTGTTCGTCGCGCGACAGTTCCTCGACGCCGAGAAGCGCGATGACGTCGCGCATCTCGTTGTAATGCTCGATGAGCTCGCGCACCTCGGCCGCCGCGCGCGCGTGATCCTCGCCGACGACGGAGGCGTCGAGCAGCGCGGAGTTGGTGCGGAGCGGGTCGATCGCGGGATAGATCCCCTCGGCGGCAAGATCGCGCGACAGCACCACGGTCGAGTCCATATGCGTCGAGATCGCCGCCACGGCCGGGTCGGTGAAATCGTCGGCCGGGACATAGACCGCCTCGATCGCCGTCACCGCCGCCCGTTCGGAGGAGGCGATGCGCTCCTGCAGGTCCGCGACCTCGGTCGCGAGCGTGGGCTGGTAGCCGACGCGCGACGGCATGCGCCCGAGCAGGCCCGAGACCTCGGCGCCCGCCTGGACGAAGCGGAAGACGTTGTCCATGAGCAGGAGCACGTCGCGCCCCTCGGCGTCGCGCACATGCTCGGCCATGGTGAGCGCGGTCAGGGGGACGCGCCAGCGCGCGCCCGGCGGCTCGTTCATCTGGCCATAGACCAGCACGGTGCGGTCGAGCACGCCGTAGTTCCGCATGTCGTGCAGCATCTCGTGCCCCTCGCGCGAGCGCTCGCCCACGCCCGCGAAGACGGAGACGCCGTCGTAGCCGGTCACCATCGCGTGGATGAGCTCGGTCACGAGCACCGTCTTGCCGACCCCCGCGCCGCCGAACATCGCGGCCTTGCCGCCCTGGGCGAGCGGGGCGAGCAGGTCGAGCACCTTGATCCCGGTGGAGAAGAGCCGGATCTCGGCGCGGTGCCCCGAGAGCGGCGGGGCGGGCTGGTGGATCGCGCGGCGCGTCACCCCGGGGGGAAGCGGGGGGCCGTCATCCCCGGGCTGGCCGAGCACGTCGAGCAGACGGCCGAGGACGGGCTGGCCGACGGGCACACTGATCGGCGCCCCGGTCAGCCGCGCGCGCATCAGCCGCGAGAGCCCCTGCGTCGGGCGGAGCGCGATGGCGCGGAAGTGGCGGTCGTCGAGATGGGACTGCACCTCGCAGACCACCGCCGCGCCGCCGGGATCGACGACCACCGCGTCGTGGATCGCGGGCAGGTCGCCGTCGCTGCGAAGCTCGATGACGGGGCCGCGGACGGCCGTCACCCGCGCGGTCTGCTCGGCCAAGCGCGCCTCCCTCCGTGGCTTTTCGATGACCTGGTCGGGCCGAGGTTATCATGGTCGGAGCCGCGCACAACCCGGGGCCTCTCGGGACCGCGCGTCGCGCCGCGCGCGACGGCGAGGCTGGCGCTCGCGCGGATAGCTCTTTATGTGGCGCCGGATTGAGAATATTTGATGACGATGAAACGCTCGAAGACCCTCGCCTTCCTGGTCCATCTGCTGACCGGCTCCGGCGCCGCCCTCGCGCTCCTCGCGCTCGTCTCCGCGACGCAGGGACACTGGACGGCCATGTACGGCTGGCTGATCGTCGCGTTCATCGTCGACGGAATCGACGGGCCGCTCGCGCGCAAGGTCGATACCAAGACCCATGCGAGCAACTGGGACGGCGCGGTGCTCGATCTGGTGATCGACTACCTGAACTACGTCTTCATCCCGGCCTATGTGCTCATCTATTCCGACCTCCTGCCCAGTCCCTACGGGCTCGCCGCGGCGCTCCTCGTCGCGCTGACGGGAGTCGTCTATTTCGCGGATGTGCGGATGAAGGCGGCGGACAACAGTTTCGTCGGCTTCCCGGCCTGCTGGCAGATGCTGGTGCTGGTCTTTCTCGTGTTCACGCCGCCGGTCTGGGCGACGATGGCGATCACGCTCGTGCTCGCCATCGCGCAGTTCGTGCCGCTGAAGTTCATCCATCCGGTCCGGACGGTGCGCTGGCGTGCCCTGAACCTGCCGATCCTGCTCATCTGGGCGGCGCTCGCGGCCTGGTCGGTCTGGCATCATTTCGCGCCGGGCGACGTCGTGAAGCTCGGGCTGCTCGTCACCTCGGTCTGGCTGCTGCTCATCGGAATCGTGATGCAGGTCATTCCGGAGCGCAAGCGCGCGAAACGCCCGGTCAGCGCGGAATAGGGTTCAGAAGTCGAGTTCCGCCCGGGGCGAGAGTTCCGCGTTCGAGGGCGCGAATCGCTCCAGGATCATGTCCTGGACATCCCGCGTCAGGCGCAGCTCGCCGCCGCCGCGCATGCGCCAGACATTCTCGCTCAGCGCGCTGGCATTGCGCCGGCCCCGTCCGCGGACGCGCGCGGGGTTGAGATCCGCGCCGAGAAAGCGCTCGAGCGCGTGCGTGGCGCGGACCGGCCGGCCGGTGAAATGCTCGAGCGACAGCAGCATCACGTTCTCGGGGCCGAGCGCGGAGGCGAAGGCCGCCTCGACCGCGGCGTAATCCGCCCAGCGCCACGGGCCGGACAGATGCGCGGCGCCGTGGAGGCGCGCCATGCGGCGGTCGAAATCGACCTGGCCGAAGGCGTCGAAATGGCGCGAGGATTCGGCGTAGCGCGAGGCGAGCCACTGGTCCTGGCGCCGGACGCCGATCAGCACGCGGAGCCGGCCGAGCGCGGCCACCGCCTCGGCGAGCGGGACGAGCCGGGCCGCGACCTGCTCCGGCGAGGGGCCGCGGTCGCGCCAGAGCGAATAGGCGTCGACGCCGATGTTCTCGTCCGAGACGAGAAGCGTGCCGGGATCGCGCGGCGCCGCGGCGCGGAGGCCCGAGGCGACGCGGTGGCGCGGGAAGGGGGCGGCCAGCGCCGGCCAGCGGCCGAGGCGGCGCAGGTCGAAGCAGAGGCGCTCCCATTCCGGCGTGATCCGGCGGTGAACGAAGCTGAGCCCGCGGGCCTTGGCGAAGACCTGATGCTGGAGGAAGGTCGTCCCGGTCTTCGGCAGGCCGATGTGCAGGACGACCTGTCTCCCCTCGACCGGGCGGGTTTCCATTCTCAGCCCAGGGCTTCGTCGCAGCGGGCGCAGGTGGCGGCGTGGGCGTGCGTTCCCACGTCGGGCAGGATCCGCCAGCAGCGCGCGCATTTCCCGCCCGGCGCGAGGCGGGGAACCACCGCGACGCCCGGCGTGTCGTCGAGCGCGAAGGCGCCGTCCGGCGCGGCTCCGGTCTCGACGGCGAGGCCCGAGGTGATGCAGATCTCGTCGAAGGGCACCGAGGCGAGGAGCGCCGCCGTCTCGGGCTCGGCGACGTATACCGTCGGCGCGGCGTCCAGGCTCGCGCCGATGCGCTTCTCACGCCGCTCCACTTCAAGCGCGCCGGTGACGACGCGGCGCACCCGGCGGATCGTCTCCCAGCGGAGCGCGAGCTCGGGGTCGAACCATGCGCCCTCGGCGCGCGGGAAGTCCTCGAGATGCACCGAGCCGTTCTCCGAGGGGAAGCGGTCGAGCCAGACCTCCTCCATCGTGAAGGGCAGGATCGGCGCGAGCCAGGTGACGAGCCGGTGGAACAGCAGATCCATCACCGTGCGTGCCGCCCGCCTGCGCGGGTCGGTCGCCGCGTCGCAGTAAAGCGAATCCTTGCGGATGTCGAAATAGAGCGACGAGAGGTCCACGGTGCAGAACTGGAAGAGCTGCTGGAACACGTGCTGGAAGTCGAACCGGGCGTAGCCGTCGCGCACGATCCCGTCGAGTTCCGCGAGCCGGTGCAGGATGAACCGTTCGAGCTCCGGCATCTCGGCGGCGGGCACGCGCTCGCTCTCGTCGAAATCCGCGAGCGAGCCGAGCAGGAAGCGGAGCGTGTTGCGCAGGCGCCGGTAGCTGTCCGCCGTGCCCTTCAGGATCTCCGGGCCGATGCGCTGGTCCACCGAATAGTCGGCCTGCGCGACCCAGAGGCGCAGGATGTCGGCGCCGTATTGCTTGATCACCTCGGCGGGCACGACCGTGTTGCCGAGCGACTTGGACATCTTCATGCCCTTCTCGTCCAGCGTGAAGCCGTGCGTCACCACGTTGCGATAGGGCGCGCGGCCCATCGTGCCGCAGCCCTGCAGCATCGAGGAATGGAACCAGCCGCGGTGCTGGTCGGTGCCCTCGAGATAGACGTCGGCGATCCCGTCCGGCACGCCATCGGCGCGATCACGCAGCACGAAGGCGTGAGTGGAGCCGGAGTCGAACCACACGTCGAGCACGTCGAAGATCTGCTCGTACGCCTCCGGGTCGTGCAGCCCGGCGAGGATCTCGCCCTTGAAGCCGGGGCGGTACCAGACATCGGCGCCCTCGGCCTCGAAGGCGCGCACGATGCGGGCGTTCACCTGTTCGTCGCGGAGCAGGAAATCGACATCCTCGGGCTTCGCGCCCTTCCTGACGAAGCAGGTCAGCGGCACGCCCCAGGCGCGCTGGCGCGACAGCACCCAGTCGGGGCGGGTCTGCATCATCGAGCGCAGCCGGTTCTGGCCGGAGACGGGGGTGAATTTCACCAGCTCGTCGATCGAGGCCAGCGCGCGTTCGCGGATGGTCGCGCCGTGGGCGTCGAGCCCGTCGTCGAGCGGGCGGTCGATGGCGGCGAACCACTGCGGCGTGTTGCGGAAGATGAGCGGCGCCTTGGAGCGCCAGCTATGCGGGTAGGAGTGTTTGACCTTGCCCTTGGCGAAGAGCGTGCCGGTCGCGGCGAGCGCCTTGATGACGCTGACGTTCGCCGGGCCTTCCTTGCCGTTCGGGAGGATGATCGCCTGACCGCCGAGCAGCGGCAGGTCGGCGCGGTAGGTGCCGTCCGGCTCGACGTTGTAGGTCATCGGCAGGCCGAACTTCAGGCCGAGCTGGTAGTCGTCGTCGCCGTGGCTGGGCGCGGTATGGACGAAGCCGGTGCCCGCGTCGTCGGTGACGTGCTCGCCGGGGAGCATGGGCACGTCGTAATCCCATTCGCCGCTCCCGCCCTCGATGCCCCGGAACGGGTGGGCGAGGGTGAGCGCGCGAAGCTCGTCGGGCGAGACGGAGCGTAGCTTGTCGTAGCCCGTGACCTTCGCGGCGCGGAACACCTCGTCGGCGAGCTTCTCGGCGAGGATCACCGTCTCGCCGGGCTTCGCCGCGCTGTTCTCCGCCGTCTCGGTGACGCAATAGAGCGCGTAGGCGATGGTCTCGGAGAAGGCGACGGCGCGGTTCTGCGGGATGGTCCAGGGCGTCGTGGTCCAGATCACCACCCGCGCCGAGAGCAGGTCGGCGCCGAGGCAAGCGCCATTGTTCTCGAAGTCGCTGGCGGAGACCACCGCGAAGGGCACCCAGATCGTGTGGCTGGTATGGTCGTGGTACTCGACCTCGGCCTCCGCGAGCGCGGTCTTCTCGACCGGCGACCACATCACGGGCTTGGAGCCGCGGTAGAGCGCGCCGTTCATGAGGAACTTCATGAACTCGTCCGCGATCACGGCCTCGGCGTGGAAGGCCATGGTGAGATAGGGGTTTTCCCAGGCGCCGATCACGCCGAGCCGCTTGAATTCCTCGCGCTGGATGCCGACCCATTCCTCGGCGAACCGGCGGCATTCCTGCCGGAAGGCGATCGTGTCGACCGCGTCCTTGTCGAGCCCCTTCGCGCGGTACTGCTCCTCGATCTTCCATTCGATCGGCAGGCCGTGGCAGTCCCAGCCGGGGACGTAGCGCGCGTCATGGCCCATCATCTGGTGCGAGCGCACCACCATGTCCTTGATCGTCTTGTTGAGCGCGTGGCCGATGTGCAGATGCCCGTTCGCGTAGGGCGGGCCGTCGTGCAGGATGAAGGGGGCGCGCCCGGTCTTCTCGCGCAGCCGGTCGTAGACTCCGATCCGCTCCCAGCGCTCCAGCCAGCCCGGTTCGCGCTGGGGCAGGCCCGCGCGCATCGGAAAGCCGGTGCGCGGCAGGAAGAGCGTGTCCTTGTACTCGGGTTCGGTCTTGTCGGTGGTGGTCAGGTCGGGCGTATCGGCGCACATGAGGCGGTTCCGTATTCGGGCAAGGGGAGGCAGGCAAGGGTGCGATACCGCACGAATCCGGCGGCCCTGAGCGGAACTCAGAGCGCCGGGCTGGTAATTCGGATGCGCCGCGCGGAATGCCTGAACATGGGGATTGGCTATAGAGAAGCGCTCCGCGCGCTTCAATCCGCTTTTTCCCGTTCCCCGGTCTGGAAGAGCCCGGTCAGCGAGCGGCCGATCACGTTCGAGACCCGGGGCCGGGGCAGGGTCGAGAACGGGAGCGGCCGGCAGACCTCCATCGCGGCGATCCCGACCCGCGCGGTCAGCGCGCCGTTCACCACGCCCTCGCCGAAGCGGCGCGAGAGCCGCGCGAGCACGGTGCCGCCGAGCGCGGTATGGACGAGATCGTCGCCCGCCGCGACCGCGCCGGTCGCGACGAGATGCGTGGCGACGGTGCCGAGCAGGCGCCAGGAGCCGAAGAAGCCGGAATGCGCGCCGTAGATCTCGGCGATCCGGCGGATCATCCGGATATTGGCCGAGAGCGCGGCGAGGACGTCCATCATCGCGAGCGGGATCATCGCGGTGGCCGCGGCGACCATGCGGCTCGCCGCCTCGATCTCGGTGCGCGCCTCGGCGTCGAGCGGCGCGAAGAGCGACCGCTCGGTCAGCGCCAGCACCGCGTCGGCATCGAGCACGTCCTCGCGCCTGCGCTCCAGTTCGTCGCGCGTCCAGGCCATCTCGGGCCGCCCGGCGTAGAAGCGTTGCAGCCGGCGCGAGAGGTCCACCGCCGCCGTCCGGTCCGCGACGCGCAGCGCCGCCTCCGCGTCGGCGCGGAAGGCGTCGATCCGACCGAGCTTGCGGAAGGCCCGGATCTCGCGGAGGATCTGGACGAGCACGACCAGGCCAAGCGCGATCAGCAGGCCGAGCACGATCCGCCCGAGCGTCTCATTCCGCGCGAGCAGGTTCGTCACATAGTCATAGGCCGCGATCGAGACGACGAGGCTGACGAGGCTCGTCAAGAGCCCCCAGAACCATTTGCCCCAGGAGGAGCGGCGCGCGCGGGTCGCCATCCGCGCCATGCGCAGCATCGCCTCGCCCGAGGGCGCGTCATCCTCGGGCGGGGGCGGCGCGTCGGCGGGGCTGACGACGACGGGCGGCGGCAGCGCCTCGGTGTCGAGCACGAAGGGCGCGTCGCCGCGCTTATCGGAAGGGCTCATGCGAGATAGTCTCCGATCAGGAAATCCGCCGCGCGGTCGAGCCGGATATGGGGCGGCGCGCCATCGGGGCCGAGCATCAGCACCGGCGGCGCGAAGCGGGTGACGCTGTAGGCCGCGTCGAGCCAGGTCTCCGCCCCGCTCCGCGCGGGCGCGAGCAGCGCGCCCGGCTCGGCGGGCAGGCGGCCGGGGAAGAGCGCGGCCTCGGCGCCGGTATCGGCGCGCCGGCCCCGGACCACGCCGATCTCGCGGCCGTCGCGGCTCACCATCTGCTCGACGGTCGCGCGCACGCTCGCGATCGCCATCGCGCCGGTCTCCGCGCCCCGGAAGCGCGCGCGCGAGCGCGCCTCGGCCACCAGCGCCTCGGTGATCGCGGCCAGCGCCGCGTGCTGGTCGTGGTGCAGGTAGTCGGCCTTCGTCGCCGCGAAGAGGATCCGGTCGATCCGCCGGCCGAGCAGCGGCGCGAGCCAGGAACTCTGCCCGGGCCGGAAGCAGGAGAGGATCTCCGCCATCGCCGCGCGCAGGTCCTCGAGCGCGCGCGGCCCGTCGTGGATCGCGCCGAGCGCGTCGATGAGCACGATCTGCCGGTCGAGCTTCGCGAAATGATTGCGGAAGAACGGCCCGACGACGAGGCGCTTGTAGGCCTCGAACCGCGTCTCGAAGGTCCGCCAGAGCGAGCCGGAGCGCGCGCGTTCGGGTTTCGGCAGCGGCGAGAAGGTGAGCGCGGGCGAGCCTTCGAGGTCGCCCGGCATCAGGAACCGCCCCGGCGCGACGCTGGAGAGCCCCGAGGCGCGGGAGGCTGCGAGATAGTCGGTGAAGCGCGCCGCCAGATCGCGGGCGCGGATCTCGTCGAGCGGCGCGGCCGCGTCGGTCTCGTCGAGAAGCGCGAGCCAGGGGCCCGCGTGCTCGGCGCGACCCGGCCGGCGCGCGATCCCGAGCGCGGTGGCGGACCAGCTCGCGTAGTCCTGCTCCATCAGCGGCAGGTCGAGCAGCCATTCGCCGGGATAGTCGACGATGTCGAGATGCACGGTCCGGGTGCCGGTCAGCCCGGTCAGGAAGCCCGCCGGCTTGACCTTCAGCGACAGGCGCAGCGTCGAGATCGAGCGGGTGCTCTCCGGCCAGTGGGGCTCGGGCCCCATCAGCGCGGCGAGGTGATCCTCGTAGGCGAAGCGGGCGATGGAATGGTCGGGCTGGGGCTGGAGATAGGCCGCGACGATCCGCCCCTCGGCCTCGGCGCGCAGCTGCGGCATCCGGCTTCGGCTGAGCAGGTTCGCGACGAGCGAGGTGATGAAGACGGTCTTGCCCGCGCGGCTGAGGCCGGTGACACCGAGGCGCACGACCGGGTCGAAGAAGAGCGCGCTGGTCTCGGAAATCGCGTCCTCGATGGCGCGGGTCACGCCGCTGGTCAGTCGGGAGAGCACCGTCGCGTCCTTCGGGCCTTGGGTCTGGCTCCAACAGGTAGTGGTTCGGGCCGGGCGCGGCAATGGCTTGGCAAGCGGCGGCGGGCGGGGTAGGGGGCGGCCATGCCCCGCTACGCGCTCAGGATCGAATATGACGGCCGCCCCTTCGCGGGCTGGCAGCGGCAGGCCGAGCATCCGAGCGTGCAGGGCGCGCTCGAGGCCGCGGTCGCCCGGATCTCGCCCGGCGCCGGCGCCGTCTTCGGAGCGGGGCGTACCGACGCGGGCGTGCACGCGGCGGGCCAGGTGGCGCATCTCGACCTGCCGAGGGCTTGGGATCCGTTCCGCCTCTCCGAGGCGCTGAACTGGCACCTGAAGCCCGACCCCGTCGCGGTGACGGGGGCGGTGGAGGTGCCGGAGGCGTTCCACGCCCGGTTCGACGCCGTCGAGCGCCGCTACCGCTTCCGCCTCGTCGCGCGCCGCGCGCCGCTGACCGAGGATCGCGGCTTCGCCTGGCGCGTGAACCATCCGCTCGATCTCGAGGCGATGCGGGCGGCCGCGGCCCATCTCGTCGGGCGCCACGATTTCACGACCTTCCGTTCCTCGATCTGCCAGGCGCCGAGCCCGGTGCGCACGCTCGACGCGGTCGGGATCGAGGAACTCGACTATCCGGCCGGGCGCGAGATCCGCTTCCATCTGCGCGCGCGCTCCTTCCTGCACAACCAGGTGCGCTCGATCGTCGGCACGCTGGAGCGGGTCGGGACCGGCGCCTGGCCGCCCGGGCGCGTGGCCGAGGCGCTGGCCGCCCGCGACCGGAGCGCCTGCGGCCCGGTCTGCCCGCCGGACGGCCTGTCGCTGATCGAGGTGCGCTACCCCGCGCCGCTCTTCGAGCGGCCCTAGGCCGGATCGGTCTCCGGCCCCTTGCTCGGCAGATTGCCGTAGAGGAAGCGCCGCCCGGCATGGAGCCCGCCGACGAGTTCGGTCTCGAAGCGCTCGGCGTCGCGGCGCGCGATGTCCTCCATGGTCCCGGCCACGGCCTCGGCGTCGAAGCCGAGCCGGCGCAGCGCCTCCTCGCCGGTGAGCCAGGCGGAATGCAGCGTCTCGCGGATCTGCCATCCCGCGCCCGCGTGCACGAGTTCGAGCGCGTGCTCCCGGTCGAAGGCGCGCGCGAGAAGCGGAGTCAGCGGGAATTCGTCGCGCATGATCTCGGCCACCCTGGTCGCCGCCTCGGCGTCGTCGGCGGCGTAGATGACGAGCTCGGCCTCCGCCGCCCCCGCCGCGCGCAGGATGTCGAGCCGGCAGCCGTCGCCGTAATGGACCTTGAAGCCGAAATCGCCCGCGTCGCGGATGCGCCGCGTGTCGATCTCGATGATCGAGAGCTCGACGCCCCGGGCGAGCAGCGGCTGGCTGACCACCTGGCCGAAGCGGCCGAAACCGATCAGCAGAACCGCGCCCCGGAGCCCGTCCGCGACCTCGACATCCTCCTCGGAACCGGGCTCGGCCGCCGGCGCGAACCGGTCGCGCAGCATCACGAGAAGCGGCGTCAGCGCCATCGAGATGATGATGATCGCGGTCAGGAGCGCGTTCTCGGTCGGGCCGAGGATGCCGGCCGCCGTCGCGGTCGCATAGAGCACGAAGGCGAACTCGCCCCCCTGCGCCATCAGCACCGCCCGCTCCAGCGCCTCGCTCCGGGAGGCGCGGAAGAGCCGCGCGACGCCGTAGATGCCGGTGATCTTCAGCGCCGTGAAGCCGATGACCGAGACCGCGACCAGCCCCGCGTTCGCCGCGATCACCCGAAGGTCGAGCGCCATGCCGACGCCGAGGAAGAAGAGGCCGAGCAGGAGCCCCCGGAACGGCTCCACATCCGCCTCCAGCTGGTGGCGAAACGAGGATTCCGAGAGCAGCACGCCGGCGAGGAAGGCGCCCATCGCCATCGAGAGGCCGGCGAGCTGCATCGCATAGGCGGCGCCGAGCACGACGAGCAGGGCCGCGGCCGTCATCACCTCGCGCGCCCCCGCGCGGGCGAGCAGCCGGAAGAGCGGGTCGAGCAGGTAGCGCCCGGCGAGGATCAGCCCGCCGATCGCGGCGAGGCCGACCGCGACCGCCCCGAGCCGCGCGCCGAGCGTCGTCTCCTCGCCCCCCGGCGCGAGGAAGGCGACGAGCGCGAGCAGCGGCACGATCGCGAGATCCTCGAGCAGCAGGATCGAGATGATCCGCCGCCCGCCCGGCTGGTTGATCTCGCGCCGCTCCTCGAGCATCTGCATCACGATCGCCGTCGAGGTGAGCACGAAGCCGGTGCCCGAGATCAGCGATGCCGCGATCGGATAGCCGAGGCCGAGGCCGACGGTCCAGAGCAGCAGCATGCAGACCCCGACCTGGGTCAGCCCGAGGCCGAAGATCTCGCCGCGCATCGCCCAGAGCCGCGAGGGCTGCATCTCGAGGCCGATGACGAAGAGGAACATGACGACGCCGAGTTCCGCGACGGGAAGGATCGACTGGGCATCCTGGAAGACGCCGAGCCCCCAGGGCCCGATCGCCAGCCCGGCCGCGAGATAGCCGAGCACCGAGCCGAGCCCGGCGCGGCGGAAGAGCGGGACGGCGATCACGCCGGCCGCGAGCAGCACGATGATCGGCGGCAGCGCGACCCCGTGCGCGGCGACGCCGTGCGCGGCGGCCTCGCCCGCGGCCCCGACGGCCCGCGCCGCTTCGTGTTCCATCCCGCTGTCCCCGTCGTCGATGAAGCCCGGTGCCTCGCGCCCCGGCGCCGCCGACCTTGCCACCCCGCGCGGCGAAGAAGAAGCCTCGAAATCCCGCCGGGACGACAGCGCCGGCCGCCGGCCCATCCCGCCGGGACGCCGGCGGGGCAGGGCGGCGCACGCCCCGGCCGGATCGATCGCCTGACCGCGGCCCCCCGCCGCCCCGGTCCGCGCCGTCCGCCCGGCGGCCCGCCACCGATTTCGCCCTCTCCCCTTCAAGATAGCCCTTGCGGTCACCGCGCAACACGCTTAAGCGTCCACCCCGCGTGGAGAGATGCCGGAGTGGTCGAACGGGGCGGTCTCGAAAACCGTTGTGGGGGTGACCCCACCCAGGGTTCGAATCCCTGTCTCTCCGCCAGATCCCCTTGATTTATCTTGGAAAATTGGCTGATTTTGGCAGATACCCGCCAAAATATCCGCCAAACCAAATGCGCTTGGATGCGATGGGTAGCGCAGTCTGGCGAGGAATCCCTTTGGCCGACAAAGCTCGCCGACATGCGAGACAGAATCGACTTTACCGACAAAACCTGAGGCAGGCCCGCAACCCGTTGGTCAGGGAGGTAGCCGCGTGGCCCATCGCCGGCGTCATGCATGCGCGCCGTTCACCTAGTCCGGAAAGCGAGGTTGCGAATCCGGGGGCTCGCGACGTTCAAGAACAGCGGCGTCCGGTCGGTCGCGGCGCGCCCCACCGCGCCCGTTAGCCAAGTAGACACCAGCGCCATGAAATTGCAGGTTGTGCGCAAGCAACGGAGGCACCGATGATAACCGGCGAGATCAGGACGAAGGTCGACACCATCTGGAACGCGATGTGGACCGGCGGCCTGTCGAATCCGGCGACGGTCATGGAGCAGCTGACGCTGCTTCTCTTCCTCAAGGGACTCGACGAGACGCAGACCCGCGCCGAGCGGCAGGCCCGGGCGCGCGGAACGGCCCTCGAACGCGATCTCTTTCCCGATAACCATGACAGCATTCCGATCGTCGACGAGCAAGGCGAGAAGGTCGCCGATGGCCGGCCCTACGGAGACCTCCGCTGGAGCCGCTTCGCAACCCTGCCGCCCGCCGAGATGCAGGAAGCGGCGGAGAACCACCTGATCCCGTTCCTGCGCCGTCTCGGCTCGGATGGCGCTCCTCTCCGCAAGCACATGGCGAGCGCGCGATACGAGATCCCGACGGCCAGGCTTCTCGCCAAGGTCGTCGACCTGCTCTCCGACCTGCCCATGCGACAGCGCGACACCAAGGGCGACCTCTACGAATACATGCTCTCGAAGATCGCGAGCGCGGGCCAGAACGGACAGTTCCGCACCCCGCGCCACATCATCGAGCTGATGGTCGCCATGACCGCGCCGCGCCGCGACGACGTGATCTGCGATCCCGCATGCGGAACCGCCGGATTCCTCGTCGGCGCGGCCGAATACCTGCGGCGCCATGACCCCGATGCCTGGACCGACCCCGACGCCCGGCTTCATGTCGAGACCGCGATGTTCAACGGCCATGACTTCGATGGCACCATGCTGCGCCTCGGCGCGATGAACATGGCGCTGCACGGGTTCGAGGACGCGCGGATCACCTATCGCGACTCCCTGACCGAGGAGCATGGCGACGAGGCCGAGGCCTATTCGCTGATCCTCGCCAACCCGCCCTTCGCCGGCTCCCTCGACGCCGAGGCGGTGGCGAAGGACCTGACCCGAATCGTCAGCACCCGCAAGACCGAGCTCCTGTTCCTCGCCCTGTTCCTGCGGCTCCTGAAGCGCGGCGGCCGGGCGGCGGTGGTCGTGCCCGACGGCGTGCTCTTCGGGTCCAACAAGGCGCATAAGGAGGTGCGGCGGATGCTGGTCGAGGACCAGCAGCTGCAAGGCGTAGTCAAGCTGCCCGCCGGGGTGTTCCGGCCCTATGCCGGGGTCTCGACGGCGATCCTCATGTTCCAGCGCACCGATTCCGGCGGCACCGAAGGCGTCTGGTTCTATGACCTGCGCGCCGATGGTCTGAGCCTCGACGACAAGCGCAACCTCCTGGTGGACGAGAACAAGCTCGGTCCGTGGGCCGACCTGACCGAAGCGGAGGCCGCGCTGAACGATCTGCCCGACGCGCTCGCCCGCTGGCGGGAGCGCGAAGGGACCGAGCGCGCGCGGCCGCGCACCGCGCGGAGCTTCGTCGTGCCGAAGGCCGAGATCGCGGCGGCGGGCTACGACCTGTCGCTGAACCGCTATCGCGAGATCGAGCACGACGCGGTCGAGCATGAGGCGCCGGCGGAGATCCTGTCGCGCCTGCGCGAGATGGAGCGGGAGATCTCCGAGGGACTGGACGAACTGGAGGCGATGCTGGCCGGGGTCGCGCTGGAGGCGGCCGAGTGAGCACGGCTGAGACCTTCGGGCGCACCATCCAGCTCTTCCTGGTGGACGGAAAACCCACGGGCCTGCGCAAGGCGACGATCCACGGCTGGACCGGGATGCTCTTCGTGAGCGGCGCCTCCGCCTTCGGCGACCTGACCGCGCGGGACGAGGTGGACCGCACCGGCGTCTATGTCCTCGCCGGGCCCGATCCCGCGACGGCGGGCGGCACGCGCGTCTACATCGGTTCGGGCAATTCGGTCGCCGAGCGGATCCGGCAGAGCGCGGTCAAGCGCGAGTTCTGGGAGACGGCCATCGCGGTCACCACCAGCGACGACGATCTGTCGAAGGGCCACGCCGAATATCTCGAGGCGCGGCTGATCGAGATCGCGCGGAAGGCGGGGCGCGTGGTGCTCGACAACGGCACCTCGCCCGATCATGGCCGCCGGCGCCTGCCCGAGGCGGATGTCGCCAATATGGAGCAGTTCCTCGCCAATCTCGCCATCATCCTGCCGGTGATCGGGCTCGACATGCTGAAGCCGCAGCCCCGCGCGGTCAGCCAGGCGGCGCAACCGGCCGAGCAGCGCACCACGGGCGAGGTGCATTTCGAGATCCGGCACAAGAGCGGCGTGCAGGCGACGGCGGTGGAGGAGGAGGGCGAGTTCATCGTGCTGGAAGGCTCCGAGGCGCTGACCGGCACCGGCTATGTGCAGCTGGGCTACCGTGAATTGAAGGAGAAGCTGATCGCCGATGGCGTGCTGGTCCCACAGGGGCTTGGACAGGCGACGGACAGGCTGCGCTTTTCGAAGCCCTGGCCCTTTAACAGCCCCTCGGCCGCCGCGGCGGTCGTGCTGGACCGCAACAGCAACGGGCGGACGGAGTGGAAGGTGAGGGGATCGAGGGAGACCTATCACGACTGGCAGCAGGCGCGGGCGGCGCGCCAGGAGGCGACGGCATGAGTTGGCCGATGGTGGCACTGCATGAGCTAGCGGAGATAGAACGGAGAGCCGTCGAACCTAGAGATATCAGAACTGGCACCACCTACGTCGGCCTCGAACACATCGGTTCGTGGGGCGCATTCTTCGCACCGATCACGGTTTCGGCTGGAGAGTTAGCGAGCAACAAGTTCAGATTCGACAGCGAGACAATCCTCTATGGCAAGCTTCGCCCTTACCTTGCGAAGATCGTCGCGCCTGACCGTAGCGGTGTCTGCAGCACCGATATTTTACCGATCCGCCCCGGAAAGAGGGTCGATCGCATGTTTCTTCTGCACTACTTGAGGTCTCCGGCACAGGTTGCCGAAGCGGCAAATAAATCTACGGGCATAAACTTGCCCAGGTTGCCGCCTTCAGAGCTGGCCACGACCGAAATCCCCCTCCCCCCCCTCGCCGAGCAGCGGCGGATCGCGGGGATTCTGGACGCGGCCGACGCCCTGCGCCGCCGCCGCCGCGAGGCCCTCGCTCTGCTCGACGCGCTCCCAGGGGCGATCTTCGCGGAGATGTTCGGAGATCCGGTCGAGAGGTCGCGCGATCGAGAGTTCGTGCCCCTCGGCGAGATCACTTCCAAGGTTGGCAGTGGCGCTACACCGCGCGGTGGAG
Organism: Amaricoccus solimangrovi; assembly: GCF_006385685.1. Lineage (GTDB taxonomy): Bacteria > Pseudomonadota > Alphaproteobacteria > Rhodobacterales > Rhodobacteraceae > Amaricoccus > Amaricoccus solimangrovi. The sequence goes on from NZ_VFRP01000001.1 coordinate 531,815, forward strand.
CAACTGTTTATCGAGAGAAGGGGACGAAGTTTATTCGAAGTATGAACGTCCGGGACGGGATCTTTTCGGAAGAGGGGATGGTCTGCATCGATGATGCAGCGGCACGGCAACTCTCCAATGTTGAAGTTACCGAAAACGATGTGTTCCTCAACATCACAGGTGCCTCCGTGGCCCGTTGCTGTCGTTCTGACGACTCCCTGTCGGGAGCGCGAGTGAATCAGCATGTTGCAATTATCCGTCCAAGCAACGCGATATTCACCGATTTCATAATGGGCGCGCTATGCCATCCACATATGAATGCCAATCTTTTGCGCATTGCGGAAGCAGGAGCCACACGCCAAGCTATTACGAAATCGGAGATAGAAAGGCTGGAAGTGCCGGCGCCAAGCGAGCATGAGGCAGAGGAGTATTCCCGCCGTCTAAGAGCCGGACTCGAAACTCTACGCGCCGTGCCAATACCTTGCGAGGCGCCTGGTCAGGACGCGGATATGGGCGATGAATATCCACGCCTCGGC
>NZ_VFRP01000010.1 GCF_006385685.1 Amaricoccus solimangrovi
TCGCCCATCGCCATGGAAGAGAAGCTCCGCTTCGCCATCCGCGAGGGCGGACGCACCGTCGGCGCCGGCGTCGTCTCCAAGATCATCGAGTAAATCGCCGAGAGGCATCCCCGTGGCCGGGGCGGAAGTCCCGGCCACGCGACGTTTCAACCCTTGAGCCGAGAGGCGAATAACATGCAAGGTCAGACTATCCGCATCCGGCTGAAGGCCTTCGACTACCGTGTCCTGGATGCCAGCACCTCGGAGATCGTGAACACCGCGCGGCGCACCGGCGCGCGCGTGCGTGGCCCGATCCCGCTGCCGAACAAGACCGAGAAATTCACCGTTCTGCGCGGGCCGCACATCGACAAGAAGAGCCGCGAGCAGTTCGAAATCCGGACGCACAAGCGTCTTCTCGACATCGTCGACCCGACGCCGCAGACGGTGGACGCGCTGATGAAGCTCGACCTCGCCGCCGGCGTCGACGTTGAAATCAAGCTCTGAGGGACTGGAAGAGATGCGTTCCGGAGTATTAGCAAGGAAGCTGGGCATGACCCGGCTGTTCATGGAAGACGGGAAGCAGATCCCCGTCACCGTTCTTCACATGGAGAACGTGCAGGTCGTCGCGCAGCGGACCGGCGAGAAGGACGGCTATTCCGCCGTTCAGCTCGGCGCGGGCGCCGCGAAGGCCAAGCGCACCAGCGCGGCCATGCGCGGCCACTTCGCCGCCGCCAAGGTCGAGCCGAAGCGCAAGCTCGTCGAGTTCCGGGTCTCCCCCGAGAACCTGATCGAGGTGGGCGAGGAGATCACGGCGGACCACTACTTCGCCGGCCAGTACGTCGACATCGCGGGCACCTCGATCGGCAAGGGCTTCGCGGGCGGCATGAAGCGGCACAACTTCGGCGGTCTGCGGGCCTCCCACGGCGTGTCGATCAGCCACCGCTCGCACGGTTCGGTCGGGCAGTGCCAGGACCCGGGCAAGATCTTCAAGGGCAAGAAGATGGCCGGCCACATGGGTTCGGTGCGGGTCACGACGCAGAACCTCGAGGTCGTGCGCACCGATGCCGACCGCGGCCTGATCATGGTCAAGGGCGCGGTCCCCGGTTCGAAGGGCGGCTGGGTCACGATCAAGGACGCCGTGAAGAAGGCGACGCCCGACAACGTCATCCTGCCGGCGGCGCTCCGCTCGGCGGCGAAGGCGGCGCACGAGGCGGCGATGAAGGCGGCCGAGGAAGCGGCGGCGGCCGAGGCCGAGGCGGCGCGTCTGGCGGCCGAGGCCGAGCAGGCCGCGATCGAGGCGGCCGAGACCCCGAACACGGCTCCGGGAGAAGGGACCGAAGAGAAATGAAGACCGATGTGATCAAGCTGGACGCGAGCGCGGCCGGGTCGATCGAGCTCGACGACTCGATCTTCGGCCTCGCGCCCCGCGCCGACATCCTGCACCGCGTCGTGCGCTGGCAGCTTGCGAAGCGCCAGCAGGGCACGCATTCGGTGCTCGGCAAGTCGGATGTGAGCTATTCGACGAAGAAGATCTACCGCCAGAAGGGCACCGGCGGCGCGCGGCACGGTTCGCGCAAGGCGCCGACCTTCCGGCACGGCGGCACCTACAAGGGGCCGACGCCGCGCAGCCACGCGCATGATCTGACGAAGAAGTTCCGGGCCCTCGGCCTGAAGCACGCGCTCTCGGCCAAGGCCGGCGCGGGCAACCTCGTCGTGATCGACACCGCCGAAGTCGCCGAGGCCAAGACGAAGTCGCTCGCCTCGACCCTGAAGAACCTGGGCTGGAAGCGCGTGCTCGTCATCGACGGCGCCGAGGTCAACGCGGATTTCGCGCGGGCCGCGCGCAACATCGAGGGCGTGGACGTGCTGCCGAGCATCGGCGCGAATGTCTACGACATCCTGCGCCGCGACACGCTCGTGCTGACGAAGTCCGCCGTCGAAGCGCTGGAGGCGCGTCTGAAATGAGCGTGAAGCCGGAACAGTACGACCTGATCCGCAGGCCGATCATCACCGAGAAGGCCACCCTGGCCTCGGAGAGCGGCGCCGTGGTGTTCGAGGTCCAGATGAGCGCGACGAAGCCGCAGATCAAGGAAGCGGTGGAGAAGCTCTTCAATGTCAAGGTGAAGGCGGTCAACACCACCGTCACCAAGGGCAAGGTGAAGCGCTTCCGCGGCCGCCCGGGCACCCGGCGCGACGTGAAGAAGGCCTATGTGACGCTGGTCGAGGGAAACACCATCGACGTCAGCACGGGTCTCTGATAAGGGGGCGCACCCCTCGGATCGACCGAGTCGCATGTCGCCGCCCCACCGGGCGGCGATTGAATTGAAGAGATCCCCTTCCCGAGGGGACGGAAAGCAACGGAAGACAGCAAGATGGCGTTGAAATCGTACAATCCTACGACGCCGGGCCAGCGAGGGCTGGTTCTGATCGACCGTTCGGAGCTGTGGAAAGGCCGTCCGGTCAAGACCCTCACCGAGGGTCTGTCGAGCCAGGGCGGACGCAACAACACCGGGCGGATCACGATGCGTCGGCGCGGCGGCGGGGCCAAGCGGCTCTACCGCATCGTGGACTTCAAGCGGCGCAAGTTCGATGTGCCCGGCAAGGTGATCCGGATCGAATACGATCCGAACCGCACCGCCTTCATCGCGCTCATCGGCTACGCCGACGGCGAGCAGGCCTACATCCTGGCGCCCCAGCGGCTCGCCCCCGGTGACTCGGTGGTCGCCGCGGCCAAGGCCGACATCAAGCCGGGCAATGCGATGCCCTTCACCGCGATGCCGATCGGCACGATCGTCCACAATGTCGAGCTGAAGGCCGGCAAGGGTGGCCAGATCGCCCGCGCCGCCGGCACCTACGCGCAGTTCGTGGGCCGCGACGGCGGCTACGCGCAGATCCGTCTCTCCTCGGGCGAGCTCCGCATGGTGCGCCAGGAGTGCATGGCGACGGTCGGCGCGGTCTCGAACCCCGACAACTCGAACCAGAACCTCGGCAAGGCCGGCCGCTCGCGCCACCTCGGCCTGCGGCCCAAGGTTCGCGGCGTCGTCATGAACCCGATCGACCACCCGCACGGCGGCGGCGAAGGCCGCACCTCCGGCGGCCGTCATCCGGTCACCCCCTGGGGCCGTCCGACCAAGGGCGCGCGCACCCGTTCGAACAAGGCGACCGCGAAGTTCATCCTGCGCTCGCGTCACCAGAAGAAGAAGCGGTAAGGAGCCATCATGTCACGTTCTGTCTGGAAGGGCCCCTTCGTCGACGCGTTCGTCCTGAAGAAGGCCGAGAAGGCCCGCGAATCGGGCCGCAACGAAGTCATCAAGATCTGGTCGCGCCGCTCGACGATCCTGCCGCAGTTCGTCGGCCTGACCTTCGGCGTCTACAACGGCAAGAAGCATATCCCGGTGAACGTCACCGAGGAGATGATCGGTCAGAAGTTCGGCGAGTACAGCCCGACCCGTACCTATTACGGGCACGCGGCCGACAAGAAAGCGAAGCGGAAGTAAGCCATGTCCAAGGAGAAGAATCCCCGTCGCGTGGCTGACAACGAGGCGATGGCCGTGAGCCGGATGCTGCGTACCAGCCCGCAGAAGCTGAACCTCGTCGCCGCGATGATCCGGAACAAGCCGGTCGACAAGGCGCTCTCCGATCTGACCTTCTCGAAGAAGCGGATCGCCGAGGACGTCAAGAAGACGCTGCAGTCCGCGATCGCCAACGCCGAGAACAACCACGGTCTCGACATCGACGAGCTGGTGGTGGCCGAGGCCTGGGTCGGCAAGAACATGGTCCTGAAGCGCGGCCGTCCGCGCGCCCGCGGCCGGTTCGGCAAGATCCTGAAGCCGTTCAGCCAGGTCACGATCAAGGTTCGTCAGGTCAGCGAGGAGACCGCGTAATGGGTCAGAAGATCAATCCGATCGGCCTGCGCCTGCAGGTCAACCGCACCTGGGACAGCCGCTGGTTCGCCGACGGCAAGGAATACGGCAAGCTGCTTCACGAGGACATCGCGATCCGCGACTACATCAAGAAGCACGCCTCCCAGGCCGGCATCAGCCGCGTCGTGATCGAGCGTCCGCACCGCAAGTGCCGCGTGTCGATCCATGCCGCGCGTCCGGGCGTCATCATCGGCAAGAAGGGCGCGGACATCGAGACGCTGAGGAAGGCGCTCTCGAAGTTCACCAAGTCCGAACTGCACCTCAACATCGTCGAGGTCCGCAAGCCCGAGATCGACGCCGCGCTGGTGGCCGAGAACATCGCGCAGCAGCTCGAGCGCCGCGTTTCGTTCCGCCGCGCGATGAAGCGCGCCGTGCAGAACGCGATGCGCATGGGCGCGCTCGGCATCCGCGTGAACGTCGGCGGCCGCCTCGGCGGCGCCGAGATCGCGCGCACCGAGTGGTATCGCGAGGGCCGGGTGCCGCTGCACACGCTCCGCGCCGATATCGACTACGCGCTCGCCGAGGCCTCGACCGCCTATGGCATCATCGGGATCAAGGTCTGGATCTTCAAGGGCGAGATCCTCGAGCACGATCCGCAGGCCCGCGACCGTCGCCACGCCGAGTTGCAGGAAGGCGGCGGCATGCGTCCGCAGCGCCGCGACCGCGACCGCGACGCGCGCTGAGCGGGGGAGATAGAGTAAGATGCTTTCACCGAAGCGCACCAAGTTCCGCAAGCAGTTCAAGGGCCGCATCCATGGCGATGCCAAGGGCGGCACCGAGATCACCTTCGGCCACTACGGCCTGAAGGCGACCGAGCCGGAACGCATCACCGCGCGTCAGATCGAGGCCGCCCGCCGCGCCCTGACCCGCCACATGAAGCGCCAGGGCCGCGTCTGGATCCGCATCTTCCCGGACGTGCCGGTCACGAAGAAGCCGACCGAGGTCCGCATGGGCAAGGGCAAGGGTTCGGTCGAATTCTGGGCCGCCAAGGTCAAGCCCGGCCGGATCATGTTCGAGATCGAGGGCGTGAACGAGGAGGTCGCCAAGGAGGCGCTCCGCCTCGCCGCGATGAAGCTCCCGATCAAGTGCCGGTTCGTCGCCCGCGAAGACTGGTAAGAGGCCGGCGGATCGCCGTCCCTCGGAAGGCCCCGGGAGACCGGGGCCTTTGTCGTTTCGATCCTCGGAACCGGCGGGCGCGGGTATCTTCGCGCGGCGCGTCGCGGTTGGGGGGAGCGGCCGAACGGATGGCGCGGACACTCGCTTTGCGCTAGGCTGATCCCGCGCGGCGACCGGGGGGACGGCCGATGAACTATCTCGCCAGATATCCGTCGGGGCTGCCCGCCCTGTTCCTCGTCGAGATGTGGGAACGGTTCAGCTACTACGGGATGCGCGCCATCCTCGTGCTGTTTCTCGTGGACAGGGCGGAGACCGGGGGGCTCGGCCTCGACACGGCCGAGGCCGCGGCGATCTACGGGCTCTATACCGCCTCGGTCTACATCCTCGCGCTGCCCGGCGGCTGGATCGCGGACCGCTTCTGGGGCTGCCGCCGCGCGATCCTGACGGGCTCCGTCGCGATCATGACCGGCCATGTGCTGCTCGCCGTCTCCGGCGAAAGGGCGGCGGTCTTCTACCTCGGCCTCGTCGCCATCGCGCTCGGCACCGGCCTGCTGAAGCCCAACATCTCGACCATGGTCGGCACGCTCTACGACAAGAACGACATCGGCGGGCGCGACGCGGGTTTCTCCTTCTTCTACATGGGCATCAATGTCGGGGCGATCCTCGGCGGGCTGATCGCCGGATATCTCGGCGAGACATGGGGCTGGCACTGGGGCTTCGGCGCCGCGGCGGTCGCCATGGCGCTCGGCTTCGTCAATTTCGTCCATGCCACGCGAACCTCGCTCAAGGGCAAGGGCGCGCCGCCGCGCCACCACGCCCATCCCGACACGGCCACCGGACGCCGCGACCACCTGTTCACGGCGCTGATCGTGGGCGCCGTCGCGCTCGTCATCGCGGCCGCGGCGCTGACCGGCCGGATCGACCTCGGCGGCGCCCAGGGGCTCGCGCGGGCGATGGGGCTGGTGATCGTCGCGGTGGCGGTCGGTTTCTTCCTCAACATCTATCTCGCCGGCGACCTGACCGGGCCGGAGAAGCGGCGAATGATCGTGCTCGCGATCCTCTTCGTCGCCGCGGCGCTGTTCTGGTCGGGGTTCGAGCAGGCCGGCTCCTCGCTCAGCATCTTCGCGAACGATCTCACCCAGCGACAGTTCGGGAGCTTCCTTGTTCCCGCGTCGTGGTTCCAGAACCTCAACCCGTTCTTCATCATCGTGCTGACGCCGGTCTTCGCCGGCTTCTGGATCTATGCCGAGAAGCGCTGGGAGATCCCGGTGATGGTGAAGTTCGGGATCGCGCTCATCGTCATGGGGCTCGGCTACCTGCTGCTCGTGCCGGCCGCGGGGACGGCGGCGACGGGCGCCAAGGTCTCGCTCCTCTTCCTCGTCGGCACCTATTTCCTCCACACGGTCGCCGAACTCCTGCTGAGCCCGGTCGGGCTCAGCACCTTCTCGCGGCTGGCGCCGGAGCGGTTCGTGAGCCAGATGATGGGCTTCTGGTTCGTCGCCGCCTCGCTCGGCAACCTGATGGCGGGGCTGCTCGCGGCCGGCATGGATACCGAACACGCCTCGGGCCTGCCCGAGGCCTTCTGGCGGATCTTCCTCACCAGCGCCGGTTTCGGTGTCGTGCTGCTCGTCCTCGCGCGGCCCGTCACCCGCTGGGCGCTCGGCGGGAGCGAGCGGCTGGAGGAGAGCGCCCCGGCGCGATAGCCTCCGCGCGCGCCGGCGAGACGCCGGGAGCCGCCGTTCCCGGCGTTTCGGCGTTGCATTTCCCCGCCGTTGCGGGTACACGGCCCGCTCACCATGAACTCCGCCAGAATCAGGGTGACCCAGCTTTGGGGGCCCTCTGGCGATGTTGAAAGGATAAACCGATGGCCACCAAATCGGCCGATCTGCGGGCGAAGACGCCCGACCAGCTGCGCGACCAGCTCGCCACCCTCAAGAAGGAATCGTTCAACCTGCGCTTCCAGCGGGCCACCGGCCAGCTCGAGAACACCGCGCGCATGGAAGCCGTCCGCCGCGACGCCGCCCGTGTCCTGACGATCCTGAACGAAAAGGCCGCCGCGGCGGCTTCGGAGGCCTGAGCCATGCCCAAGCGTATTCTCCAGGGTACCGTGACCAGCGACAAGAACGACCAGACGGTCACCGTCCTCGTCGAGCGTCGCTTCACCCACCCGGTGATGAAGAAGACCGTGCGTCAGTCGAAGAAGTATCGCGCGCACGATGCGAACAACCAGTTCAAGGTCGGCGACGTCGTGCGCATCCAGGAATGCGCGCCGGTGTCGAAGACCAAGCGCTGGGAAGTGCTCGTCGAGACGGCGCGGGCGGAAGCCTGAGTTCTCGGATTTTGACGAAACCGCGGGCTTCGTGCCCGCAGGTCGGGAGTAACGACTTATGATCCAGATGCAGACCAATCTGGATGTCGCTGACAACTCCGGCGCCCGCCGGGTTCAGTGCATCAAGGTTCTGGGCGGATCCAAGCGGAAGTACGCCTCCGTCGGCGACATCATCGTGGTGTCGGTGAAGGAGGCCATTCCGCGTGGCCGCGTGAAGAAGGGCGACGTGCGCAAGGCCGTGGTCGTGCGCACCGCCAAGGAAGTCCGCCGCGAGGATGGCACCGCCATCCGCTTCGATCGCAACGCCGCCGTGATCCTCAACAACCAGAACGAGCCGGTCGGCACCCGCATCTTCGGGCCGGTCGTGCGCGAGCTGCGGGCGAAGAACTTCATGAAGATCATCTCGCTCGCGCCGGAGGTGCTGTGATGGCCGCGAAACTCCGCAAGGGCGACAAGGTCGTCGTGCTCGCCGGCAAGGACAAGGGCAAGCAGGGCGAGATCACCCGGGTTCTGCCGAAGGACAACAAGGCCGTGGTCGAGGGCGTGAACGTCGCCATCCGCCACCAGCGCCAGACGCAGGCGAGCCAGGGCGGCCGGATCCCGACCGCCATGCCGATCGACCTCAGCAATCTCGCGCTCCTTGACGCGAACGGCAAGGCCACCCGCGTCGGCTTCCGTCTGGAAGGCGACCAGAAGGTGCGTTTCGCCAAGACCACCGGGGAGGCGATCTGATGCTCGACGCCACGAATTACACGCCGCGGCTTGAGACGCTCTACAAGGACACGATCCGCGCGGCGCTCAAGGAAGAGTTCTCCTACAAGAACGACATGCAGATCCCGCGTCTGGACAAGATCGTCCTGAACATGGGTGTCGGCGAGGCCGTGTCCGACTCGAAGAAGATCCGCTCGGCCGAGGCCGATCTCACGCTGATCGCCGGCCAGAAGCCGGTCATCACCAAGGCCAAGAAGTCGATCGCCGGCTTCAAGGTCCGCGAGGAGATGCCGCTCGGCGTCAAGGTCACGCTGCGCCGCGACCGGATGTACGAATTCCTCGACCGGCTGATCACCGTCGCGATGCCGCGCATCCGCGACTTCCGCGGGATCAACCCCAAGAGCTTCGACGGCCGCGGCAACTATGCCATGGGCCTGAAGGAGCACATCGTCTTCCCCGAGATCAACTTCGACAAGATCGATCAGGTCTGGGGCATGGACATTGTCATCACCACCACCGCGAAGACCGACGCGGAGGCGAAGGCGCTGTTGAAGGCTTTCAACATGCCCTTCACGGCGTGACGCGGGGGAAAGGTTAGAGATGGCCAAGGTTAGCATGATCAACCGCCAGAAGAAGCGTGAAGCTCTTGTGGCGAAATACGCGGACAAGCGCGCCGAGCTGAAGGCGATCGCCCGCGACGAATCCCGTCCGATGGAAGAGCGGTTCAAGGCGCAGCTCCGGCTCGCCAAGCTGCCGCGCAATTCCTCGGCGACGCGTCTTCACAACCGGTGCGAGGTCACCGGCCGTCCGAAGGCGTACTACCGCAAGCTCCGGATGTCGCGTATCGCGCTCCGCGACTTCGCCTCGCGGGGGCAGATCCCCGGCATGGTCAAGTCGAGCTGGTAAGGGGGAACGGATATGTCGATGAATGATCCCCTGGGCGATATGCTCACCCGCATCCGCAACGCCTCGATGCGCGGCAAGTCCACCGTCCGCACCCCGGCCTCGAAGATCCGCCGCTGGGTCCTCGACGTGCTGAAGGACGAGGGCTACATCCGCGGCTACGAGGACGTGACCTCGGCGAAGGGCCTGCCCGAGATCGAGATCTCGCTGAAGTATTTCGACGGCGCCCCGGTCATCCGGGAACTGAAGCGCGTGTCGAAGCCGGGCCGCCGCGTCTATTCGGCCGCGAAGGAGATTCCGCAGATCCGCCAGGGTCTCGGCGTCGCCATCGTCTCGACCCCGAAGGGCGTGATGACCGACGCGCATGCGCGCACCGCCAATGTCGGCGGTGAAGTGCTGTGCATGGTGTTCTGAGGAGAGGGCAATGTCTCGTATTGGGAAGAAACCGGTCGAGCTGCCTGGTGGCGTCAGCGCCACCGTCTCCGGCCAGACCGTCTCGGTGAAGGGGCCGAAGGGCACCCGCGAATTCACCGCGACCGACGACGTGACGATCGCGCTGGCGGAGAACGCGGTGACGGTGACGCCGCGCGGCACCTCCAAGCGCGCGCGCCAGCAGTGGGGCATGTCCCGCACGCAGGTCGCGAACCTCGTCGACGGCGTGACCAAGGGCTTCAAGAAGGAAATGGACATCACCGGCGTCGGTTACCGCGCCGCCGTCCAGGGCAAGGTCCTGAAGCTCTCGCTCGGCTACTCGCATGACGTGGATTTCGCGATCCCGGAAGGCGTGACGATCACCACCCCGAAGCCGACCGAGATCATCGTCGAGGGCATCGACCAGCAGGTCGTCGGCCAGGTGGCGGCGAACATCCGTGAGTGGCGGAAGCCGGAACCCTACAAGGGCAAGGGCATCAAGTACCGCGACGAATTCATCTTCCGCAAGGAAGGCAAGAAGAAGTAAGGAGCGCTCAAATGGCGAACAGCAAGAGAGAGTTGTTCCAGAAGCGCCGCCTGCGCGTCCGGAACAAGCTGCGGTCGATGGCCAATGGTCGTCCGCGCCTCAGCGTCCATCGGTCCTCGAAGAACATTTCCGTCCAGCTGATCGACGACGTCCAGGGCCGCACCCTGGCCGCCGCCTCGACGATGGAGAAGGATCTGGGCTTCGTCGGCAAGAACAACGTCGAAGCGGCCGCGAAGATCGGCGCCGCGATCGCCGAGCGCGCGAAGGCCGCCGGCGTCGAGGAGGTCTATTTCGACCGCGGCGGTTTCCTCTTTCACGGGAAGGTCAAGGCGCTCGCCGACGCCGCCCGTGAAGGCGGTCTGAAGTTCTGAGGGAGACGAGAATGGCAAGGGAAGACAATCGCCGGGATCGTCGCGACCGCGAGGAGAACCCGGAATTCGCCGACCGCCTGGTGGCGATCAACCGTGTGTCCAAGACCGTCAAGGGCGGAAAGCGCTTCGGTTTCGCCGCGCTCGTCGTCGTCGGCGACCAGAAGGGCCGCGTCGGTTACGGCAAGGGCAAGGCCCGCGAAGTGCCCGAGGCGATCCGCAAGGCGACCGAGCAGGCCAAGCGCCAGATGATCCGCGTGCCGCTGCGCGAGGGCCGGACGCTGCACCACGACATGGCCGGCCGTCACGGCGCGGGCAAGGTCGTGATGCGGGCGGCGCCCGCGGGTACCGGCATCATCGCCGGTGGTCCGATGCGCGCGGTCTTCGAGATGCTCGGCGTCCATGACGTCGTCTCGAAGTCGCTGGGCTCCCAGAACCCCTACAACATGATCCGCGCGACGATCGACGGGCTGCAGAGCCAGACCTCGCCGCGCCAGGTCGCGCAGCGCCGCGGCAAGAAGGTCGCGGACATCCTGCCGCGCACCGACGCGCCGGCGCCGGAGGCGACCGAAGTCGCCGCCGAGGCGTGAGGAGAGGGACAATGGCAACCATCGTCGTCAAGCAGATCGGCTCGCCGATCCGCCGCCCCAAGATCCAGCGCGCCACGCTGGTCGGCCTCGGGCTGAACAAGCTGAACCGCACCCGCGAGCTGCCGGATACCCCGGCTGTGCGCGGCATGGTCGAGAGCATCCCGCATCTCGTGACCATCGTCGAAGAGCGCGCCTGAGCGCGCCTTCGGGTTCCGGATCCGGCCCGCGGCGGAGACGCCGCGGGTTTCTTCGTTTCAGGGGGCGGGAAGTGCGCTCCGGTCACGCCTCGCCGAGGAAGCTCACGTGGCCGTCGTCGAGGTCGTAGACCGCGCCGACCACCTTCACCTTTCCCGCCGCGACGCCCTCGCGCACGATCGGGCTCTGGTCCGCGATGCTCGCGACCACGCGCCTCACGTTGGCGGCCACGGAATTGGCGATCAGGTCGCCCTCCATGCCGCGCGCGGCGAGGACCGCCGGCAGGATCGGCTCTACCATCTCGCCGATCCGCCCGGGAAACTCGGCATTCTCCTCCACGACCCCGATGGCGGCCTGGACCGCGCCGCAGCGCTCATGCCCGAGCACGACCACCAGCGGCACGCCGAGGGGGCCGACCGCGTATTCGATCGAGCCGAGCGCCGGAATGTCGACGGTGTTGCCGGCGACGCGGATGATGAAGAGCTCGCCCAGCCCCCGGCCGAACAGGAGTTCGGGTGAGACGCGGGAATCGGAACAGCCGACCAGGACCGCGAAGGGCATCTGGCCCGCCGCCAGTTCCAGGCGCCGCTTGCGGCCGATCGCGCCCCGGTAGGGGGCGTCGGTCTCGAAACTCGCGTTGCCCTCCTTGAGCAGGGCCAGGGCCTCGTCGGCGGTGAGCTGCGTGGTCACGGGATGCGAGGCCGTGTGCGCGGCCTGTTCCGCGCGGGCGGTGCCCGCGGTCAGCGCGGCGAGGCCGGCGACGGACCCGAAAAGCGCGCCCCGGCGCGTGGTTCCGGAATGGCTCATGTGGCGTTTCCTTCTGTATCATGCGTCGCGCCCTGGCGGAGCCCGGGGGCAGCCCCTCTAGGAGGGAACCGTCCCGTGAAGCGGTCGGGCGGGCGCGACGTGGTGTGTCGCTCCGCGCGGAACGATACTGGCATGCCAGATGCCAGAAAAAGACACTGAGCACCCTCCGCGGCGATTTGTCGCATGCGGCGCGATGGCGCCGCGGCGCGCCGCCGTCACGAGGAAGCGAGAGTGATGTTCCGGCCCCGTCGTTGGAGTCGCGGGGGTGCGAGGATCATGGCATCGCGGTCACGACCAAGGCGCGGATCCGGCCCGAGACCGGTCCGGCGCCATATTCCCGCTCGACCGCCCGCGCCGCGTGCGCGGTCACCGCTTCCAGCGAGGCGCCGCGCGCCTCGAGTTCGTTGCGCATCGGCGTTCCCTGGCAGAAGGCCGTCGCCACGTCCCAGGCTCGCGGCGCGGCGCTGATCGCGTCGAGGAAGTCGACGGCCACGGAGCCGAAGCCGGCGGCGGCGAGATCGCTCCGGATCCGCTCCGGATCATGGTATCCGTGGGGCGTGCGCTCCAGAAAGCGCGGCGGGTCGTCGGGATAGAGCTCGTCGACGGCGCGCGTCACGCAATGGGGCAGTTCGCTCAGTTCCAGCCGGTCCCAGGTGCTGAGGATGAAGCGCCCGCCCGGCCTCAGCACCCGCCGCGCCTCGCGGAAGCCCGCGACCCGGTCCGGGAAGAACATGACGCCGAACTGACAGCAGACCACGTCGAAGCTCGCCTCCTCGAAGGGCAGGGCGAGCGCGTCGGCCGCCTGCCAGACGAGGCGCGGAACTTCCGGCTGGCGGCTTCGGGCATGGTCGAGCATCGGCTGGTTCAGGTCGGGGACCACGTAGCGGCACTCCGGCCCGAGCCGGGGCGCGAGCGCGCGGGTCACGACTCCGGTCCCCGCCGCGATCTCGAGCACCGCGGCCGGATCGCCCTCGGCCACCCGCGCGGCCATGTCCTCCGCGGCCGCCTCGAAGATCAGCGGTACGAGGAACCGGTCGTAGAGCGCGGGAATCGATCCCGCGAAGAGCTTGTCGCCTTCCTGCATCGCGGCCCCTCCGACATCGCCGTCATCCTAGCAGGTTTCGACGCCTGCGCGCGGAGATTTCGCGGCATCCCGCCGTCTCGCAACCGCGACCAGCGACGGCGGGGGGAGAGCCGTGACGAGGCGAGCGGTGTGGCGCGTGGGGCGCGGAATCCCTTGCGGCCGCGCCCGGCCCGGTGTATCGACCGCTTTCCCTCCGGGGACTCATTGACACCAGTGCCGTGGCCGCCCGCATTCGTCGCTCATGGGGCGCGTCCGGCCAGAGGAGAAGCGACATGAAGCTGAACGAACTCCGGGACAATCCCGGCGCCTCCCCGTCGAAGAAGCGCGTGGCGCGCGGCCCGGGCTCGGGCAAGGGCAAGACCGCCGGCCGCGGCATCAAGGGCCAGAAGTCGCGCTCGGGCGTGGCGATCAACGCCTACGAGGGCGGCCAGATGCCGCTCTACATGCGGCTGCCGAAGCGCGGCTTCAACAAGCCGAACGCGAAGCATTTCGCCGTGATCAACCTCGGCATCCTGCAGAAGTTCGTCGAGGCGGGCAAGATCGACGCCGGCCAGCCGGTGACCGAGGAGATCCTCGTCGCCTCCGGCCTCGTCCGCCGCAAGCTCGACGGCGTGCGCCTGCTCGCCAAGGGCGAGATCACCTCGGCGATCAACCTGACCGTGACCGGCGCCTCGCAGGCCGCCGTCGACGCGATCGCGAAGGCGGGCGGCAGCGTGACCGTCACCGGCGCGAAGGCCGAGGCCGCGGCGCAGGAATAACGCTTGTGGCCGCTCCGGTGGCCGCATAAATCAGTGCTGTTTTCGCGCCGTCGGCTGCCCGGAAACCGGGTTCCGGCGGCGCTTCCACTTAAGGGGGCCTCGGATGGCATCGGCAGCGGAACAGATGGCCGCCAACCTGAGCTGGAGCACCTTCGGCAAGGCGAAGGACCTGCAGAGCCGCATTCTCTTCGCGATCGGGCTGCTGGTCGTCTACCGGATCGGCACCTACATTCCGGTGCCGGGCATCGACGCCTCCCGGCTGCAGAGCTTCTTCCAGCAGCAGAGCGCCGGCATCGGCGGCATGCTCAACATGTTCACCGGCGGCGCCGTGTCGCGGATGGCGATCTTCTCGCTCGGGATCATGCCCTATATCTCGGCCTCCATCATCGTGCAGCTGCTGACCTCGATGGTGCCCTCGCTCGGCGCGCTGAAGAAGGAGGGCGAGGCCGGACGGAAGAAGATCAACCAGTACACCCGCTACGGCACGGTGCTGCTCGCGACCTTCCAGGCCTACGGCCTCGCGGTCGGGCTCGAGAGCCAGGGGCTCGCGACGGATCCGGGCTGGTTCTTCCGCTTCGGCGTGATCATCACGCTCGTCGGCGGCACGATGTTCCTGATGTGGCTCGGCGAGCAGATCACCGCGCGCGGCATCGGCAACGGCATCTCGCTCATCATCTTCACCGGCATCGTCGCGAACTTCCCGCACGCGTTGGCGCTCTTCTTCACGCAGGGCCGCTCCGGCGCCCTCTCCCCGGCGCTCATCCTCGGCGTGATGGTGCTCGTGGTCGCGGTGATCGCCTTCGTGGTCTTCATGGAGCGGGCGCTGCGCAAGATCCACATCCAGTATCCCAAGCGCCAGGTCGGGATGAAGATCTATGGCGGCGAGAGCTCGAACCTGCCGATCAAGGTGAACCCGGCGGGCGTGATCCCGGCGATCTTCGCCTCCTCGCTGCTGCTCCTGCCCGCGACGATCACCACCTTCGCCGGCTCGGCGGGGAGCGGGTCGGGCTGGCTCAGCTACGTCGCGGCCTACATGGGCCACGGCCAGCCGCTCTATCTCGTGCTCTTCGGCGCGCTGATCGTCTTCTTCAGCTACTTCTATACGGCGAACGTCGCCTTCAAGTCGGACGACGTCGCGGACAATCTGAAGAAGCAGGGTGGCTTCATCCCGGGCATCCGGCCGGGACAGCAGACCATCGACCGTCTTGACTATATCGTCACGCGTATTCTCGTGATCGGTTCGGCCTATCTGGCGGCGGTCTGCATGCTGCCGGAGGTACTCATCTCGCGGTTTTCGCTGCCTTTCTACTTCGGGGGCACTTCCCTTCTGATCGTCGTCTCGGTAACCATGGACACGATCACGCAGATACAGTCCCACATGCTCGCGCACCAATACGAAGGACTGATCGAGAAATCGCGGCTTCGCGGGAAGGGACGAGGGAAACCGAGGCGATGAACATCATTCTGTTAGGCCCGCCCGGCGCCGGCAAGGGAACGCAGGCCCGGCGGCTGGTCGAGGAGCATGGCATGGTCCAGCTCTCCACCGGCGACATGCTCCGGGCGGCCAAGACCTCCGGCACCGAGATGGGCAACAAGGTGGCCGAGGTGATGGCGCGGGGCGATCTCGTCACCGATGACATCGTGATCGGCCTGATCGCGGAGCAGCTCGACGGCGAGGCCGGCAAGCAGGGGCTGATCTTCGACGGCTTCCCGCGCACGCTCGCCCAGGCCGACGCGCTCGACAAGCTGCTCGCCGAGAAGGGCAAGACGCTCGACGCGGTGATCGAGATGAAGGTCGACGACGAGGTTCTCGTCGACCGCGTCTCCGGACGCTTCACCTGCGCCAAGTGCGGCGAGGTCTACCACGACACGACCAAGCCGACGAAGGCGGAGGGCGTCTGCGACGTCTGCGGCTCGACCGAATTCACGCGCCGCGCCGACGACAACGCCGAGGCGATCCGCGTGCGGCTCATGGCCTACTACCGCTCGACCGCGCCGCTCATCGGCTACTACTACGCCAAGGGCAAGCTGGTCACCGTCGACGGACTCGCCGAGATCGAGACCGTGGCGAAGGAGATCAAGGCCGGCCTCGGCCTCTGAGCCGGTCCCGATTCGAAAAGGCCCCGGGTGCGCCGGGGCCTTCTTGCGTGGCGGCGGCGCCGCGGGGGCCGGGACGGCCTTGTTTTCCCGCCGATCGTCGCCATTTCGGCCTTGTGGGCCGGCGTCAAAATCCGTGCCAACCGCTCTTGACGCCGGATTAGGTATTTCTATACTCCGCGCTCTCTCGAAAGAGAGTCGTTCCCCTTCCTTTCACCTCGGGGGACGCGGGATGCTTGGCCCAGGGATGAGGGTACTCGAAAGCCCGCCGTCGGGATCGGCGGGCTATGGCTTTTGGATAGGGGCAGGCTGACGGCCCGAAGGATGAACGGAGCATAACCTTGGCGCGCATAGCTGGCGTTAACATTCCCACGAACAAGCGGGTGCAGATCGCACTCACCTACATCACCGGTATCGGCAACACGACCGCGAAGCAGATGTGCGAGGCTCTCGACATCGCCGACAATCGCCGTGTCAACGACCTGACCGATGCCGAGGTGCTGAAGATCCGCGAGTATATCGACGCGAACCTGATGGTCGAGGGCGACCTTCGGCGCGAGACGTCGATGAACATCAAGCGGCTCATGGATCTCGGCTGCTACCGCGGCCTGCGCCACCGCCGGGGCCTCCCCGTGCGCGGCCAGCGCACGCATACCAACGCTCGCACGCGCAAGGGCCCCGCGAAGGCCATCGCCGGCAAGAAGAAGTAAGGAGGCCGGACCATGGCTCGCGAAAAGGCGCGTCTGAAGCGCAAGGAACGCAAGAACATCTCGACCGGCGTCTGCCACGTCAACGCCAGCTTCAACAACACGAAGATCCTGATCGCCGACGCGCAGGGCAATGCCATTGCCTGGTCGTCCGCCGGCACGATGGGCTTCAAGGGCTCGCGCAAGTCGACCCCCTACGCCGCCCAGATGGCCGCCGAGGACGCGGGCAAGAAGGCGCAGGAGCACGGCGTGCGCACGCTCGAGGTCGAGGTCCAGGGTCCGGGTTCGGGCCGCGAGAGCGCGCTGCGCGCCCTCTCCGCCGTCGGGTTCCAGATCACCGCGATCCGCGACGTGACGCCGATCGCGCACAACGGCTGCCGTCCGCCGAAGCGCCGCCGCGTCTGACGGACCAGTCCATTCGGGCCGCCGCTCCGCGATCGGAGCGCGCGGCCCGTTTTCGCGTTTCCCTCGGGCGTTCGCTGGCTACCGGGATCGGCCAGCGGACAGGAATGGAGGATAGAGCATGCTGATCCACAAGAACTGGCAGGAGCTGATTCGGCCCACCGCCCTCGAAATCAAGGTCGGCGCCGACCCCCTCCGTCAGGCCACCGCCGTCGCCGAGCCGCTGGAGCGGGGCTTCGGCCTGACGCTCGGCAACGCGCTGCGCCGCGTGCTCCTGTCCTCGCTCCAGGGCGCCGCGATCACCAGCGTGCAGATCGACGGCGTGCTGCATGAATTCTCGTCGGTGCCGGGCGTTCGCGAGGACGTGACCGACATCGTGCTGAACCTCAAGGGCGTCGCGCTCAAGATGGAGGTCGAGGGTCCGAAGCGGGTCGAGATCCGCGCCACCGGCCCCGGCGTCGTCACCGCCGGCGACATCCAGGTGACGAACGGGATCGAGGTGCTGAACCGCGATCACGTGATCTGCCATCTCGACGACGGCGCCTCGCTCTTCATGGAACTGACCGTGGAGCAGGGCAAGGCCTACGTCCCGGCCGACCGCAACCGGCCAGAGGACGCGCCGATCGGCCTCATCTCGGTCGACGCGCTGTTCTCGCCGATCAAGAAGGTGAGCTACAAGGTCGAGCCGACCCGCGAGGGCCAGGTGCTCGATTACGACAAGCTCACGCTGAACGTCGAGACCGACGGCTCGGTGAAGCCCGAGGATGCGATCGCCTACGCGGCCCGCATCCTGCAGGACCAGCTCTCGGTCTTCGTCAACTTCGAGGAGCCGACCGCCGGCACCCGGATGGACGAGGCGGACGATCTCGAGTTCAACCCGCTCCTCCTGAAGAAGGTGGACGAGCTCGAGCTTTCGGTGCGTTCGGCGAACTGCCTGAAGAACGACAACATCGTCTATATCGGCGACCTGATCCAGAAGACCGAGGCGGAGATGCTCCGGACCCCGAACTTCGGCCGCAAGTCGCTGAACGAGATCAAGGAGGTCCTGACCACGATGGGCCTGCATCTCGGGATGGAGATCGTCGACTGGCCGCCGGAGAACATCGAGGATCTCGCGAAGAAGTACGAGGACCAGTTCTAAGGAGCAGGCGGACCGAAGTCCGCCCTACGGGCGCCGATGGGGGGCGGACCTTGGTCCGCCTGCTCCCGGCGCCCGACGACCCCGGGCAATCCCGCCCCAAGGAGGCGGTCCCACGAGAGGGCCGCCGGACAAAGCACAACCTGAGACGATAGGAAGAACGACATGCGCCACGGCAACGGCTACCGCAAGCTGAACCGCACCCACGAGCATCGCAAGGCGATGTTCGCCAACATGGTCTCCTCGCTCATCGAGCACGAGCAGATCAAGACCACGCTCCCGAAGGCCAAGGAGCTGAAGCGGATCGCGGACCGGATCATCACGCTCGGCAAGCGCGGCGACCTGAACTCGCGCCGCATCGCCAGCTCCGAGCTGCGTCAGGACGCGGCGGTGAAGAAGCTCTTCGACACGCTCGCGCCCCGCTACAAGGAGCGCAACGGCGGCTATACCCGTGTGCTGAAGGCCGGCTTCCGCTATGGCGACGCCGCGCCGATGGCGATCATCGAACTCGTGGATCGCGACCCGGCCGCGAAGGGCGCCGCCGACAAGGCCCGCGTCGAGGCGGAACTGGCCGCCGAGGCCTGATCGCCCGATCCATCCGGTTTCGCGGAAGGCCGTCCTTCGGGGCGGCCTTTGGTCTTTCCGGGGGGAGGCGTGGCGGACCGCGATCCGCCGTCGGACCTCAGAGCGTGCGGTACATCACCAGCGCGTCGACGTCGCCGAGCCGGGGATGCGCGAAGGCGCCGGGCAGGCGCCCGACGGTCTCGAACCCCATCCTCTCCCAGAGCCGGATCGCCCCTTCGTTGGTCGAGACGACGAAGTTGAACTGCATCGCGCGGTAGCCGCGCGCGCGGGCGAGATCGAGCGAATGCGCGCACATGGCCCGCGCAACCCCTTGGCCCCGCGCCGCCGCGCCGGTCACGTAGCCGCAGTTGCAGACATGCGCGCCGCCCCCCGGCTGGTTCGCCCGCAGGTAATAGGTGCCGAGCGCCTCGCCGTCGCGCTCGGCGATGAAGGTCTCGCGATCGGGGCCGAGCCAGTAGGCGAGGGTTTCCGCCTCGGAGAAGTCGCTCGGGATCGTGTAGGTGTCTCCCGCCCGGACCATCGGTTCGAGGATCGACCAGAGCGCGGCGCGGTCGCGCGCCTCGGCGGGGCGGATGACGAGGGGAGAAGCAGGCATCGGCATGTCCATCTGAATCCTGGGGCGCACCTGCGCACAATGCGCGCGCGGCGGCAAGACGCGCGCCCTTCCCCCCGGCGAAGCCAGGCCCTAGATGTCCTGATCATGGCCGACCTGTTCGACGACCTTCCCCCGCCCACGCCGAAGCCGCGCCGCGCCGCCGCCGCGCCGCCGCCCGCGGAGCCGCGCGCCCCCCGCCGCGAAGGGCCGCGGCCGCTCGCGGACCGGCTTCGCCCCGTCACGCTCGACGAGGTGGTGGGGCAGGATCACCTGCTCGGACCCGGCGCGCCGCTGCGACGCATGCTCGCCGAGGGCAAGCTCGGCTCGATCGTATTCTGGGGCCCGCCCGGGGTCGGCAAGACGACCATCGCGCGCCTGCTCGCCGATGCGACCGACCTCTCCTTCCAGCAGGTGAGCGCGATCTTCACCGGGGTCGCGGACCTGCGCAGGATCTTCGAGGCGGCGCGGATCCGGCACGACAACGGCAGGGCGACGCTGCTCTTCGTCGACGAGATCCACCGGTTCAACCGCGCGCAGCAGGATGCCTTCCTGCCGCTGATGGAGGACGGGACCATCGTCCTCGTCGGCGCGACGACCGAGAATCCCTCCTTCGAACTCAACGCGGCGCTCCTGTCGCGCGCGCGGGTGCTGACCCTGCGCCCGCTGGTACCCGAAGCCCTCGGAAAGCTCGCGGCTCGCGCGGAGGCGACCCTCGGCCATCCGCTGCCGCTGACGCCCGAGGCGCGGAGCCAGCTCTTCGAGATGGCCGATGGCGACGGGCGCGCTCTCCTCAACATGATCGAGCAGATCGCCGAGGCGCGCGAGACCCTCGATGCGACGGCGCTCGGCGAGCGGCTGAGCCGACGGGCGATGCGTTTCGACAAGTCGGGGGAGGAGCATTACAACCTCATCTCCGCCCTGCACAAATCGGTGCGCGGCTCGGATCCCGACGCCGCGCTCTACTGGTTCGCGCGCATGCTGCGGGGCGGCGAGGATCCGCGTTTCCTCGCCCGGCGGATCACCCGGATGGCGGTCGAGGACATCGGCCTCGCCGATCCCGCCGCGCAGCGCCTCTGTCTCGACGCCTGGAACACCTACGAACGCCTCGGCTCACCCGAGGGGGAACTCGCGCTGGCGGAGGCGGTTATCTATCTGGCGCTCGCGCCGAAATCGAACGCCGCCTACACCGCCTACAAGTCGGCGGTCGCCCTGGCGGAGAAGACAGGGTCGCTGACGCCGCCGAAGCACATTCTGAACGCGCCGACCCGGCTGATGAAGGACGAAGGATACGGCAAGGGCTACATCTACGATCACGATCTCGCCTCCGGTTTCTCCGGCCAGTCCTATTTTCCGGAGGAGATGGAGCGGCCCGCGCTCTACCGGCCGGCGGGACACGGGGTCGAGCAGGATCTGAGGCAAAGGCTGGACTTTCTGGCCGAGGAGCGTGAAAGACTGCGAGGTTCCGCCCCGGATTGATCTGAAACGTGTCCTTGCACGCGGAGGAGGAAACCGGCCAGATGGCGGCCAGAAACCCGAGGGCGACACGCCCCGTTCTGCGGCTCACCTATGTCAGCCGTGCTTCCCGCCCGCTCGATCCGGAGGAACTCGCCGCGATCGGCCGGGCGGGGGAGCGCCGGAACGCACCCCTCGAACTCACGGGAATGCTGATGCACAGGGGAGGGCGCTTCTTCGCCGTGCTGGAGGGACCGGAACCGGCGGTGCTCGGGCGGATGGAAGTCATCATCACCGACCCCCGTCACCGCGACCTCCGGATCCTCAGCGAGCAGCGGGTGCCGACGCGGCGATTCGAGAACTGGACCTTCGCCGCGCTGCCGGCGGCGGGCGGGACCGAGGCGGAAAGCGCGCTGCTCGCCATGCTCGCCGGAGGTTTGCCGCTTGGCATGCCTGATGACTGAATGCCGGATGGTCAAAATACCTCTCACGCGCGAAGGTTGCAGTGTGCTTCACCTGGACACTTGACATAAAACTTTATCGAATAAAAACATGGGCGCCGGAAGGGTTGTGGCTAATCGCATGACGCCACGTCGCCGTTTCGGAACAAAAATCGAGTGCCGGCCGCCTGGGTGACTGCCAGTCCCAAGTCGCCGCTTACGGGAGGGCGATCATGGGGTGCGGCGGCGACGTCTCATTCGTTCACTTCAGCTTCGTGTCGCGGGTCGCCCCCGCCTTGCCGGAGGCCGCGCTGCGGCGGATCGCCCGCGCCGCGACCCGGCGCAACCGGGAGCTGGGCCTGACGGGAGAGCTGCGCTTCGAGGGAAGCCGCTTCGCCCAGGTGATCGAAGGCCCCTGCGACGCGGTCATGGTCGTGGCCTGCGACATCCTGGCCGATCCCCGGCACCAGCGGATCGAGGTCCGGCGCTTCGAACCGGTCGAGAGCCGGAGCCACGCGGAATGGCAGGTGGTCGGGCTCGACGATTCGCAGCTGTTCTGCGCGCTGCGCGCCGCGAGCGCGACGCCGGCGGAGACCGCCGGACCGAGGATCGGCCGCCTCGCCGCCGTGGTGACGGAACCCCACGCCTCGCCGCGGGCGCTGGCCGACCGGCGCGCTTGACATTCGGCCGCGCGCGGCGCCTTTGAACGCCTCGGGAAAAGGGGGCGAACGGTGGACGTGCGCGATCTGACAGGCCGGGTTCCGGTGGGCGCGGGGCCGCGATGAGCGGGGTTCAGCGTATCCTGGTGACGCCGGACGAGGGCGAGCAGCGGCTGGACCGCTGGCTCCGCCGTCGCTATCCGCATGTGCCGCAATCGCTGGTGGAACGGCTCTGCCGCAAGGGCGAGATCCGGGTCGACGGCGGGCGGGTCCGCGCCGCGACGAAGCTCGAGCCCGGCCAGGAGGTGCGCCTGCCGCCGCTGCCCGAGGCGGCGCAGGCCTCCGAGCGTCCCCGGGAGACGCGGATCTCGGAGGCGGACGCGGAGATGATGCGCGCGAGCGTCATCTATCGCGACGCCGACGTGCTGGCGCTCAACAAGCCGCCGGGACTCGCGGTCCAGGGCGGCTCGGGGCAGAGCCGGCATGTCGACGCGCTGGCCGAGGCGCTGAGGTTCGAGCGAGAGGACAAGCCCCGCCTGGTCCACCGCCTCGACCGCGACACCTCCGGCGTGCTGCTCCTCGCGCGCAGCCCGAGGGCGGCGCAGGGGCTCGCGAAGGCCTTCCAGGCGCGGGACGCGCGCAAGATCTACTGGGCGGTGGTGGCCGGCAGGCCGGCGCCGGAACTCGGCACGATCCGCTACGGCCTCGTCAAGGCGCCGGGCCATGGCGCCGGCGGCGAGGGCGAGAAGATGCGGGTGGTCCCGCCCGATCAGGTCGCCGCGGTGGAAGGCGCGCGCCGCGCGACGACGGACTACCGCGTGATCGAGGCCGCGGGAAACCGCGCCGCCTGGGTCGCGCTGGCGCCGATCACGGGCCGCACGCACCAGTTGCGCGCGCATATGGCGGCGATCGGGCATCCGATCATCGGCGACGGCAAGTACGGCGGCAACAGCCAGGTGAACGAGGGCGAGGGCTGGGGGGCGCAGCTCGGCGGCGGGATCAGCCGCAAGCTGCACCTGCACGCCCGTCATCTCGAGATCCGCCACCCCGTCACCGGCGCGCGGCTGAGCCTGACCGCTCCCTTGCCCGAGCACATGCGGCGGACCTGGGACTTCTTTGGCTGGCGCGCCGAGGACGCCGCCAGCGATCCATTCGAGGAATTGAGATGACCGAGACGCAGCTTGTCGTCTTCGATGTCGACGGCACGCTCATCGACAGCCAGCACCTGATCGTCGCGGCGATGGAGGAGGGATTCCGCGCCGAGGGGCTCGCGCCGCCGTCGCGCGCGGAGATCCTCGGGATCGTCGGCCTCTCGCTGCCGCGCGCGGTCGAGGCGCTGGCCCCGGAGCTTCCGGAGGCGACGCTGGAACGGCTCGCGGAGGGCTATCGCCAGGCCTTCGTCGCGGCGCGCGAGCGCGGCGGGGCGGAGGCGCACGCGCCGCTTTATCCGGGCGCGCGGGAGGCGCTCGACCGGCTGCGCGCCGATCCCGGCGTCCTGCTCGGCGTCGCGACCGGCAAGGCGCGGCGCGGGCTCGACCATGTGCTGGAGAGCCACGACCTGCGGGATCTCTTCGTGACGACGCAGACGGCGGACGAGCATCCCTCGAAGCCGCATCCCTCGATGCTCGAGACCGCGCTCGTCGAGACCGGGGCGCGGGCGGAGCGCGCGGTGATGGTCGGCGACACGGAATTCGACATCGCGATGGGCCGGGCCGCGGGTTTCGCGACGATCGGCGTCGCCTGGGGCTATCATCCGCGCGCGCGGCTGGAGGCCGCCGGGGCCGACCGGGTGATCGAGGATTTCGCGGCGCTCGACGCCGCGCTGGCAGCGCTCCTGGGAGAGCGGGCATGAGCTGGAAGCCGCGGCGGAAGTTCTGGGACGAGGTCAGCGTCGCGCCGGCGGAGGCGGGCCACACGGTCCGGCTCGATGCCCGCGAACTCCGGACCCCGGGCCAGGCGCCGCTCGTCGTCCCGACCGCCGCGCTCGCCGAGGCGATCGCCGGCGAATGGCGCGCGATCACCGGCGAGATCGATCCCGAGATCCTGCACTATACCAAGGCGGCCAATACCGCGATCGACCGTGTCTCGCGCGAGCGGGAGGCGGTGATCGACGCGATCGCCGCCTATGGCGACAGCGACCTGCTCTGCTATCGCGCGGAGGAGCCGGAAGGGCTGGCGGCGCGGCAGAAGGCCGCGTGGCAGCCCTGGCTCGACTGGGCGGAGGCGGCATTCGGCGCGGCGCTGGTTCCCGTCCGGGGCGTGATGCACCGCGCCCAGGACGCGGCGAGCCTCGCGGCGCTGCGGCGCGAGGTCGCCCGCTTCGACGCGCTCGGCCTCACCGCGCTCTACGATCTGGTGACGCTCTCCGGTTCGCTCGTTCTCGGGCTCGCCGTCGCCCGGGGCGCGCTCGCCGGCGCCGAGGCCTGGGAGATCTCGCGCCTCGACGAGATCTGGCAGGCCGAGCAATGGGGCGTCGATCTGGAGGCCGAGCAGGCGGCGGAGGTGCGCCGCGTGGCGTTCCTGCGCGCCGAAACGCTGCTCGGGCTGCTGGGGACCGACGAGATATCGTCCTGATCTGCGCTAATACCACTCAAGCTTGTGCCCGGTTGCCTGAGGCGCGGACAGATCAGCGCGGGATTCATGGTCGCGCTGCCTTTTCCTTGACCTTTTGAACGGTCCTGTCAATTTTCTGGCAACGCCCGCGGGGAAACCACCCCCGGGCCTTGCCCCTCGCGTCCAGGCTGGCGCGCGACAGAACCAAAAGGGTAGCCATGAGACATTCTCTGATCCTCGGAACCACGCTCGCGCTGACGCTCGGGGCGGTGAGCGCGGCCTCGGCCGCGACGCTCGATGAAGTGAAGGCGCGTGGCACGCTCAAATGCGGCTCGAACCCCGGCCTCGCGGGCTTCGCGGCGCCCGACGCCAACGGCGTCTGGCACGGTTTCGACGTCGACGTGTGCTACGCGCTGGCCGCGGCCATCTTCGGCGATCCCGCGAAGGTCGAGTTCACGCCGCTCTCGGGCGAGACGCGCTTCACCGCGCTCGCCTCGGGCGAGGTCGACGTTCTGGTGCGCAACTCCACCTGGACCTTCTCCCGCGACGTCGACCTGAAGCTCGATTTCGTCGGCGTGAACTACTACGACGGGCAGGGCTTCATCGTCTCGAAGGATCTCGGCGTCACCTCGGCGAAGGAGCTCGACGGCGCCACGGTCTGCATCCAGACCGGCACCACGACCGAACTCAACCTCGCCGATTTCTTCAAGGCCAACGGCATGAGCTACCAGCCGGTGCCGATCCAGACCGAGGCCGAGGCGCGGCAGCAGTTCCTCGCCGGCGCCTGCGATTCCTATACGACCGACGCCTCCGGCCTCGCCGCCGTCCGCGCGACCTACCCGAACCCCGAGAACTACATCATCCTGCCCGAGATCATCTCGAAGGAGCCGCTCGGCCCGGCCGTGCGCCACGGCGACAACCAGTGGGGCGACATCGTCCGCTGGACATTCAACGCCCTGGTCGAGGCCGAGGAACTCGGCGTGACCAAGGACAATCTCGACGAGATGAAGAATTCCGACAATCCGGAGATCCGCCGGCTGCTCGGTGTCGAGGGCAATCTCGGCGGCATGTTCGGGCTCAGCCCCGACTGGGCCTATAACGCCATCAAGGCGAACGGCAACTACGGCGAGATCTTCGCCGCCACGATCGGCGAGGGCACCCCGTCCAACCTCGCCCGCGGGCTGAACGCCCAGTGGAAGGACGGCGGCCTGATGTACTCGCCGCCGTTCCGCTGATTCCGACGGCGGGCGGCCCGGGCGCACCTGCCCGGGCCGCGAATTCGAACCGGATTTCGCAGAGGGGGGTGTCGCATGGCCATTACCGAGGCTCACAGCCGGGAGCCATTCCGTCTCGGGATGCTCCTCTACGACACGCGATACCGATCGATCACCATCCAGATCATCGCGCTGATCGCCGTCCTGACCTTCTTCGGCTGGATCGTGCACAACACGGTCGCCAACCTGCACGCGCTCGGCAAGACCTTCGATTTCGGCTTCCTCGGCCAGCGGGCCGGCTATGACATCAGCCAGACCCTGATCCCCTATACCAACGACAGCACGCACGGGCGCGCCGCGCTGGTCGGGATCCTGAACACGCTGCTGGTCGCCTTCCTCGGCTGCGTCACCGCCACGATCATCGGCGTCTTCATGGGCGTGCTGCGCCTGTCGTCGAACTGGCTGATCGCCCGGCTCGCCTCCGTCTATGTCGAGATGTTCCGCAACGTGCCGGTCCTGCTCTGGATCCTGGCGCTGATGGCGATCATCACCGACACGCTTCCGGCGCCGAGCGCCTTCCGGGGCGAGAATGCGAGCGCTTCGATGCTGTTCGGCGACACCGTCGCCCTGACCAACCGGGGCGCCTATGTCCCCTGGCCGATCTTCGGACCGGGCTGGCAGGTGGTGGCCGGTGTCTTCATCCTCTCGCTGATCGCGATCCTCCTCTTCCGCCGCTACGCCCATGCGCGGCAGGAGGCGACGGGCCAGGCCCTGCCGGTCTTCTGGATCAGCCTCGCGCTCTTCTTCCTGCCCGCGCTCGCCGCGGACGCGGTGGTGGGCGCGGTCACCCTCGACGTCCCGACGCTGCAGCGGTTCAACTTCGAGGGGGGCGGCCTGATCGACAAGTCGCTGGTCGCGCTCTGGTTCGCCCTCGCCCTCTATACCGGCGCCTTCATCGCCGAGATCGTGCGCGGCGGCATCCAGGCGATCTCGCGCGGCCAGAGCGAGGCGGCGGGGGCGCTGGGGCTCCGGCCGAACCGGATCATGAGCCTCGTGATCCTGCCGCAGGCGCTGCGGATCATCATCCCGCCCCTGATCTCGCAATACCTGAACCTGACGAAGAACTCGTCGCTCGCCATCGTCGTCGGCTACGCGGACGTGCGCGCCACGCTCGGCGGCATCACGATGAACCAGACCGGGCGGGAGCTCGAATGCATGCTGCTGATGATGGGCTTCTACCTGCTCATCAGCCTCGCGATCTCGAGCCTGATGAACTGGTACAACTCCTCCATCGCCCTGAAGGAGCGCTGAGATGGCCAACCAAGCGATGCCCTTCAGCCGCTCCGAGATGCTGCCGCCCGAACCGCCCCCGGGCAGCGCGGTGGGCGTGGTCGGGTGGCTCCGCGCGAACCTCTTCTCCTCGATCGGCAACAGCATCCTGACGATCTTGGCGCTCGCGCTGATCTGGCTGGTGCTGTCCCATGTCTGGCCATGGCTCGCCCACGCGGTCTGGAACGCCGACTCCTACGCCCAGTGCCGCCAGATCATCGCGGACACCTGGGGCCCCGACGCGGGCGGCGCCTGCCTCGCGGTGATCCGCGAGCGATGGAAGCAGTTCATGTTCGGCTTCTATCCGATCGAGGCCTACTGGCGCCCGACGCTCGCCTTCATCCTGATGTTCGTGGCACTCGCGCCGATCCTGTTCTCGGCCCTGCCGCGGAAGATGCTGTGGTTCTCGCTGATCTTCCCCGGACTCGCCTACTGGCTGCTCTGGGGCGGGTCGATCTTCGTGCCGATCGTGATCTACGCCGGTTTCGCCGCCGGCTGGCTCGGCTTCCATCTCGGGGCGCGGGCGAGCGCCGCCTTCGTCGCGCCGCTGCTCGCCGCGGTATTCGCGCTCGTCTGGTGGTTCTTCATCGCCTCGCCGCTCATCAACCTGCTCCCCGACATCGGGCTCATGCCGGTGCAGTCGAAGCAGTTCGGCGGCTTCATGCTGTCGGTCACGATCGGCGTCACCGGCATCGCCTTCTCGCTGCCGCTCGGCGTGCTGCTGGCGCTCGGCCGGCGCTCCGACCTCGTCTTCGTGAAGGCGATCTGCGTCGGCTTCATCGAGTTCATCCGGGGCGTGCCGCTGATCGCGCTCTTGCTCGTCGCGTCGTTCCTGCTGAACATCTTCATGCCGCCGGGCACGAATTTCGACATCATCCTGCGCGTCATCATCATGGTCACGCTGTTCTCGGCCGCCTACATGGCCGAGGTGATCCGGGGCGGCCTCGCCGCGCTGCCGAGGGGCCAGTACGAGGGCGCGGACGCGCTCGGCCTGAATTTCTGGCAGGCGACGCGGCTCGTGATCATGCCGCAGGCGCTGAAGATCTCGATCCCCGGTATCGTCAACACCTTCATCGGGCTCTTCAAGGACACGACGCTGGTCGCGATCATCGGCCTGCTGGACCCGATCGGGCTCATCACCTCGATCCGGGCCAACGCGGCCTGGAACGGCATGGTCTGGGAGCTCTACGGCTTCGTCGCCGTGCTCTTCTTCGTCTGCTGCTTCGGCATGTCGAAATATTCGCAGTATCTGGAGCGCAAGCTCCGCACCGACCATCGCTGAGGAGGCCCGCCATGTCCGAACCCCACCCGCTCGACGCCTCCGATCTCGAACCCGTGCACCCGGACCGGCTCAAGGTCTCGGATCAGGTGGCGATCCAGATCATCGAGATGAACAAGTGGTACGGCCAGTTCCACGTGCTTCGTGACATCAACCTCACGGTGAACCGGGGCGAGCGGATCGTCATCGCCGGCCCCTCGGGCTCGGGCAAGTCGACGCTGATCCGCTGCGTCAACCGGCTGGAGGAGCATCAGAAGGGCAAGATCATCGTCGACGGGACGGAACTCACCTCCGACCTCAAGAACATCGACAAGATCCGCTCCGAGGTCGGGATGGTGTTCCAGCACTTCAACCTCTTCCCGCACCTCACGATCCTCGAGAACTGCACGCTGGCGCCGATCTGGGTCCGCAAGGTCCCGAAGAAGGAGGCGGAGGAGACGGCGATGCATTTCCTGCGCAAGGTCAAGATCCCGGAACAGGCGAACAAGTATCCCGGCCAGCTTTCGGGCGGGCAGCAGCAGCGCGTGGCGATCGCCCGCTCGCTCTGCATGAAGCCCCGGATCATGCTCTTCGACGAGCCGACCTCCGCGCTCGATCCCGAGATGATCAAGGAGGTGCTCGACACGATGATCGAGCTCGCCGAGGAGGGGATGACGATGCTCTGCGTGACCCACGAGATGGGCTTCGCCCAGGCGGTGGCGAACCGGGTCATCTTCATGGACCAGGGCCAGATCGTCGAGCAGAACGAGCCGCGGGAATTCTTCAACAACCCGCGCAACGAACGCACCAAGCTGTTCCTGAGCCAGATCCTCGGGCACTGAGGCGCGCGGAGCGGGCCCCGGCCCGCTTCTACCGAGCGAGCCGCTTCGGGGTCATGAAGTCCACGAGCCGCCCCGAATGCCAGTCCACCGCGTCCCAGCCGGAGGCGAAGTCGATCACCGCCGTCGCGCAGGTCGGGAAGCGTTCGTAGTCCGGGTCGTCGGGCGGGAGGCCGAGCAGGCGGGTCGCGAAGGCGCCGATGCCCGGATTGTGTCCGACCATCAGCACCCTCTCGCCCCGGGCGCCCCGGAGCGCGCCGAGCATCACCGCCGTGTCGGCGAGATAGAGCGCGTCGAGGAAGCGCGCCGGCGGCGGAGTGGCTCCCTGGAACAGCCGGGCGAAGGTCTGGACCGCGCGGGCGGCGCTCGATACCAGCGCGGCCTCGGGTTCATGTCCCCCGGCCCGCAGCCAG
Source organism: Amaricoccus solimangrovi (assembly GCF_006385685.1). Lineage (GTDB taxonomy): Bacteria > Pseudomonadota > Alphaproteobacteria > Rhodobacterales > Rhodobacteraceae > Amaricoccus > Amaricoccus solimangrovi. The sequence goes on from NZ_VFRP01000010.1 coordinate 29,403, forward strand.
GCCCCCATCGCGGGCGCGTCGCGTCGGCCGCGCTTGCCGAGCGGCCGGTCGAAATCCTCGAGTTCCGGGTCGTCCCAACTCGATTTCGCATGACGGACGAGAATCAGCCGCGTCATCGGGCGGCTCCGGGATGGAAGGCGGTCATGTGGAACTCCGATTGCCGGGCCTCCCGCGCCCCGGCGCCGACCGGACAGGCGCGGCGCGCGGCGCAACCCCGGCTCAGGCAGTCGCGCCCGGCCTCGGTATCGAGATGGGCGTGGCAGCGGGCGATGTCGTAGCCCGCCGCGCCGAGCGCGTCGACCGGGCAGCCCCCCCGGCAGGGCGCCGCGCAGGCGGTGCAGGGCGGGCCGGCGGGGGGCGGGAGCGCGAGCCGGGGCGCGAGTGCGATCGCCCCCCGGAACGAGACGAAGAGCCCGGCGGTCCGGTGCACCAGCAGGCCGACCGGGGATTGCCAGACCTGCCCGCCGCGGCGCGCCCAGGCGATGAAGGGATGCCAGGGCGGCCCCCCGAAGGGAAAGAGCGCGAGACCGCCGAGCGCCTCCGCCTGCCCCCCGATCACCCGCGCCGACCAGCGGTCGAGCGGATCGGGGCGCCCGTCGGCGTATTCCGCCGAGGCGGAGAAGACGTTCCAGAACTCCGGCCCGGGGCCGAGCAGGACCAGCGTGCCGTGTCCCTCGGGCACCCCGTCGTCCGGCCCGGGGTGGAAGGCGTCGAGCGGGACGAGCCCGTCCGCCGCCACCCGGGCCGCGAGGGAGTCGAGCCCGGGGGCGGCCGCCATCTCAGCCCCGGATCAGCGTGCCCGCGCCATGCGCGGTGAAGAGTTCGAGCAGCACCGCGTGGGGTGCCCGGCCGTCGAGGATCACCACGGCGCGTACCCCATCATCGATCGCGTCGAGCGCGGTCTGGGTCTTCGGGATCATCCCGCCGGCGATCACACCGGCCTCGGTCAGTTCGCGCACCTGTGGCGGGGTGATCTGGGTCAGAAGCTCGCCCTCGGCGTTCTTCACCCCCGCCACGTCGGTCAGCAGCAGCAGCCGGTCGGCCTTCATCGCGGCGGCGATGGCGCCGGCGGCGGTGTCGCCGTTCACGTTGAAGGTCTCGCCGTCGCGTCCCATCGCGACCGGCGCCACGACGGGAATGAAATCCGAGCGGAGGAAAGTGTGAAGCACCTCCGGATGCATCTCGACCGGCTTGCCGACGAAGCCGAGATCGACCGTGACCTCCGCGCCGTCGCGCAGCACGGTGGCGAGATCCTTCTCGCAGATCATGAGATTGGCATCCTTGCCCGAGAGGCCGACCGCCTTGCCGCCGGCGGTGTTGATCGCCTGCACGATGCGCTTGTTGATCCGGCCGGAGAGCACCATCTCGACCACCTCGACGGTGGCGGCGTCGCTCACGCGCTTGCCCTCGACGAATTCGGATCGGATCTCGAGCCGCCTCAGCATCTCGTTGATCATCGGTCCGCCGCCGTGGACGATGATCGGATGGACGTTGCACTGCTTCATCAGCACGACGTCGCGGGCGAAGTCGGCCATCGCCTCCTCGCTGCCCATCGCATGGCCACCGAGCTTGATCACGATGGTCGCGCCGTCATAGCGCTGGAGATAGGGCAGGGCCTCGCTCAGCGTGCGCGCGGTCGCGATCCAGTCGCGCGTATGGGCGGTCGATTTCTCCACGTCTCTCTCCGGGTCCGGGGCGCGGGCTCGCGCACGAGGAGTTGCGCGGGCCCCCGCGTTGCCAAGGGACGGGCGCGGGAATACAGTCTCGCCGTCCAGCGGACAAGGAGATTGGCAGGAATGGCCGCTCGTCACCAGATCCCGGCGCTCGCCGCCGCGATGATCATCCTCTGCGCCGCGGCGCCGAGCCGGGCGCAGGATCCGTCCAACCCGGACTGTCCCGAAAGATTCCAGCTCTACGAGACCGCGACGCATTCGGTCGCGGCGTTCGGCAATCAGCAATCGCGCACGGTGGCGCCGCGGGTCAGGGCGGCGGCCCGGTGGCTCCGGATGGCGAACTGCCTCACCTTCTCCGATCAGCTGGCGCCGATGAGCGCGCTCGGGCCGGAAGCGGGTCTCGCCGCGCGGACGCCCTCGGGGCCGGTGATCCCGCCGACGGATCTGCATGTCGGCATCGTGACCAGCACCGCCGACGAGACCCGCGCGATCACCTTCTTCGCCGCGCAGGGTCTACGGGCCCGGGGGATCGGCGCGCCCTATCTCGGGCGGCGGATCTATGTCGGCCCGTTCACGACGGCCGGCGCGCTCGAAGGCGGCGCGGCGCTCGCCCGGGCGGCCGGCTTCGCCTATCCCTATCCGGGCAAGATGTGAGGGAAAGCGGATGCGCGCCGGAACGGTCCTCGTCCTGATCGCGGGACTTCTGCCTCTGCTTGGCTGCGCCAGCCTGCCGCCCCGGCCGCCGCGCGGCGATCCGGCGAACTGCCGCGTACTGTTCCAGAACTACGACCGGGCGGCGAGCCTGTTCCAGCCCTATACCTACAGCGCCCGGCTCGACGGCCGCTCGACCCAGACCCCGGCGCTGAGCGTCGCGAGCAATGCCATCATCAGCAACGGCTGCCTGACCACCACCGCGGATCTCAAGGGGCTCGAATCGCTCCAGATGAAGCTCGGGCCGCGCAAGCCCGCGGAGTCCGGCGCGCCGATCCCGCCGACGGCGGTGCATGTCGGCATCCTCACCGGCGGCTTCAGCGACGCGGGCCGCGCGACCGCCTTCTTCCAGAGCCAGGGCTACGAGACGCGGACGATCGGCGCGGAGAAGCTCGGGCGCCGGCTCTACATCGGGCCGGTCAGGAGCGAGGGCGCGCTCGACCAGGCGATCGCGCTCGCGGCCGAGGCTGGCTTTCCGAGCGCCTACCCGTCCGACCTGTTCCACTTCTGGAAGTACTGAGAGGCCGGCGGCGCGTCAGCGGTCCCAGGCGGCGAGCGCTGCCTCGTCCTCGTCGCGGGCCGCGACCCAGTGCGCGCCGTCGGGCCGGGTTTCCTTCTTCCAGAACGGCGCGCGGGATTTCAGGTAGTCCATCAGGAATTCCGCCGCCGCGAAGGCCGCCGCGCGGGATTCCGACGCGGTGGCGACCATCATGATCTGGTCGCCGGGGTGGAGCAGGCCGTGGCGATGGATGATGAGGCTGGCGCGCAGCGGCCAGCGCGCCGCCGCCTCGGCCTCGATCGCGCCGAGCGCTCTGAGCGTCATCGCGGGATAGTGTTCGAGCTCCAGCGCGCTGATCGCCCCCGCCCCGGCGGTGACGTCGCGCACGAGCCCGGTGAAGCTCACCAGCGCGCCGATATCGGTGCGACCGGCACGGAGCGCCGCGAGTTCGGCGCCAAGGTCGAAATCCTCCGCCTGGACCCGGACCGACACCTTGCTCAGCCGCCCGTCATCGGCGGGAAGAAGGCCACTTCCCGCGCGCCGGCGAGGGGCGCCGCGAGATCGGCCAGTTCCTGGTCGACCGCGACCCGCACGGCGCGCATGTCCGAAAAGGCGAGCGCGTAGCGCGGCTCGCGTTCGCGCAGTTCGGCGACGAGATCGGCGACGGTCGCCGCGGAGGTTTCCACCCGCTCCTCCGATTCTCCGATGCGTTCCCGGAGCCAGGCGAAATAGAGGACGGTCAGACTCACCGCTTGCGGTCCCTCAGGAAGGGCAGCGCCTTCATCAGATAGTCGATGCCGGTCATGAGCGTCAGCAGCCCCGCCACCCAGATGAGCAGCAGCCCGCCGTTCTCGAGCAGCCAGCCGAGCCAGTTGTGGAGCCAGTGGCTGTACCAGTACTGCCCGTGCCGCCGGTCATATTCGAAGACGCCCGCGAGCAGCAGCACCGGGATCGCGACCATCTGCGCCGTGGTCTTCCACTTCGCGAGATTGGTGACCTTGAGCCGGCCGGCGCGGGAGCCGAGGAATTCGCGCAGGCCCGAGACGAAGACCTCGCGCAGCAGGATGAAGGCGACCGGCACGAGGATCAGGCCCTTTATCCCGGAAATGCCGACGATCACGGCGAGCGCGATCACCACCATCGCCTTGTCCGCGATCGGATCGAGCATCCGGCCGAAGTTCGATTCCTGCTTCCAGGCGCGGGCGAGGCGCCCGTCGATATAGTCGGTCAGCGCGGCGAGGATGAAGAGCGCGATCGCGACCCAGTCGGCCGCGGGCCGCGGGAACACGACGAAGGCGAGCGCGACTCCCGGCGCGGCCAGAAGGCGCAGCACTGTCAGGATATTCGGAATCGTCCAACGCATCGCAGCAACCGTCCCCCGGGCGGATCCGGAACCGCCCCTTCCTATGTAGCGAATTAGCGCTCTCCATGGAAGAAGCCATAGATCTGCTCGGCCAGCGCGTCCGAGATTCCGGGCGCCGCGCGCAGGTCCGCGAGGCCCGCGCGCGCGACGGCCTTGGCGGAGCCGAAATGCGCGAGCAGCGCGCGCTTGCGCGCCGCGCCGACCCCCGGCACCTCGTCGAGCGGCGTGGCCCGCGTCTGCGCCGCGCGCCGGGTCCGGTGCGCGCCGATCGCGAAACGGTGCGCCTCGTCGCGCAGGCGCTGGATGAAGTAGAGCACCGGGTCTCGGTAGGGCAGCGCGCGCGGCGGCTGGCCCGGGACGTGGAATTCCTCCTTGCCCGCGTCGCGGTCCACGCCCTTGGCGACGCCGATCAGCGCCACGTCCTCGACGCCGAGATCGGCGAGCGCCGCCTCGGCCGCGGCGACCTGGCCCGCGCCGCCGTCGATCAGCACCAGATCGGGCCAGGCGTCGCTCCGCCGGTCCGGATCCTCCTTCACGAGGCGCGAGAAGCGGCGCGTCAGCACCTCGCGCATCATCCCGAAATCGTCGCCCGGGGTAAGCTCGGTGGAGCGGATGTTGAACTTGCGGTACTGCGACTTCACGAAGCCCTCCGGCCCCGCGACGATCATGCCACCGACCGCGTTCGTGCCCATGATGTGGCTGTTGTCGTAGACCTCGATCCGCCCGGGCGCCCCGTCGAGTCCGAAGGCCTCCGCCAGCCCTTCGAGCAGCGCCTGCTGGCTCGCGCTCTCGGCCATGCGCCGCGCCAGCGCCTCGCGCGCGTTGCGCGCCGCGTGCTCGACGAGCCGCGCCTTTTCGCCGCGTTGGGGCAGAGCGAGCTCCACCTTGCGGCCAAGCTCCGCGGTCAGCGCATCGGCCAGCAGGTCGGGGTTGTCGGGAGCGTGGCTCATCAGGATGAGCCGGGGCGGGGTCTTGTTGCCGTAGAACTGTCCGAGGAATGCCTCGAGGATCTCGCCCGGCTCGGCGCCCGAGCCGGTGCGCGGGAAATAGGCGCGGTTGCCCCAGTTCTGATGCGCGCGGATGAAGAAGACCTGCACGCAGGCGTGCCCCCCCTCCTGATGCAGCGCGACGACATCCGCCTCCTCCACGCCCTCGGGATTGATCCCCTGGTTCGCCTGGACGGTGGTCAGCGCGCGGATCCGGTCGCGCAGCGCCGCGGCGCGCTCGAATTCCATCGCCGCGCTCGCCTGTGCCATCTCCGCCGCGAGATGCTCCTGCACCTTGGTCGAGCGGCCGCGCAGGAAGTCGGTCGCATCCTCGACCAGCGCCGCGTAATCGGCCTCGCCGATCAGCCCGACGCAGGGCGCGCTGCACCGCCGGATCTGGTAGAGCAGGCAGGGCCGGGTGCGGGCATCGAATGTCGCGTCGGAGCAGGAGCGCAGCAGGAAGGCCTTCTGCAGCTGGTTCAGCGTCCGGGTGACGCTGCCCGCCGAGGCGAAGGGGCCGAAATACTGGCCGGGCTGGCGGCGCATGCCGCGGTGCTTCTCGATCCGGGGATAGGGATGATCCCCGGTGACGAGAATGTTCGGAAAGCTCTTGTCGTCGCGGAGCAGGACGTTATAGCGAGGGCGCAGCTGCTTGATGAGATTCTGTTCGAGCAGCAGGGCTTCCGTCTCGGTCTCCGTGGTCAGGAACATCATCGACGCCGTGGCGCCGATCATTCTACTTATGCGCGAATTGTGCCCGGTCGGCTTGGCGTAGGAAGCCACGCGCCGCTTCAGGTTCCGCGCCTTGCCGACATAGAGAACCTCGCCTTTCGCATCGAGCATCCGGTAGACGCCGGGGCGCTCCTCGAGCCGCCGCAGATAGTCGCGGATCACGAGATGGCCGGTCGGCGCCGCCGCCGCGCCGGCCCCTTCCTCGATGAATCCGCTCTCCGTCTGCTCCGTCACCCGCCCGTCTCCATTGGTACGATTGATTCCCGACCTCGCTGCGCCCGGCCGCCCGGATTTTCAAGCGCAAAGCTTTCCACCGTTTCGGTGCATAACCATGTGGAAAACTTGGTGGCTTCCCGGTTTTTCATTGGAAAACAAGGCCCTTCCTCCATATGGTCAAATTTTAACCACTTTTGCAAGCGGCTGATTTTCCTGCGGATTTTTTATGGCCAACGGTAAAATTATGGAATCGTTGACAGAATCAACACGCTTTTGTGACGCCGCCAACGGGGTGGAAAAGTCAACGGGCGGGGCCGCGTGGCGGCCGTTTCCAGGCCGCCCAAGCCTATTCCAGACCACGCACATCCGGTGTTCTCCAGCCCAGATGCTGCCCGCCATCCACGCAGAGCAACTGCCCGGTGAAGCCCGGGGAGTCGAGGATGAAGCGCAGCGCCGTCCGGATTTCCTCCGGATTGGAGCCGCGTTCCAGGATGGTGTTCGCACGCTGCCCGGCGAAGTGCGCGGCCGACTGGCGCGCGGCGATCAGCGTCGGCCCGGGACCGATCGCATTGACGCGGACATGGGGCGCGAGCCCCTGCGCCGCGGTCCGCGTCAGCGCCCAGAGACCCATCTTTGCAATCGTATAGGTTGTGAACTCGGGCGTGAGCTTCAGCACGCGCTGGTCGATCATGTTGACGACCGAGGCGCGGGCGACCGGCTCGCCCCGGGCATCCTCGACCGCGCGCGGCGCCTGGGCGGCGAAGGCCTGGATGAGTTCGAAGGGCGCGCGCAGATTGGCGCCGATGTTGCGGTCCCAGCTTTCCCAGGTCGCGGTCGCGATCCGGTCATGGTCGAAGATCGAGGCGTTGTTCACGAGCACCGTCAGCGGCCGCCCGAGCGCGGTGGCCGCGCGCGCCACCAGCGAGCCCGTCTCCGCCCGGTCGAGCAGGTCGGCGCCGAGCGCCACGGCGCGCAACCCCTCGTCCCGGAACTCGGCCGCCAGCGCCTCGGCCTCCTCGGCGCCGGTGTGGTAGTGGATCGCGAGGTCGAGGCCGCGCTCGGCGAGTTCGCGCGCCATCGCGCGGCCGAGGCGCCGCGCGCCACCAGTGACGAGGGCCGCTCCTGTCATCGTGCCATCTCCGGAATTCAGCGCCCCGACGGGCAGCCAGGCGTGGGGCATCGTCCGTCGCCGAGCCGGTAGGCTCCGCAGACGGGGCATTTGCGCGCGGTCTCGACCCGCCGCTTCCCGCCGGAAGCCGCCGGGGGGCGGGGCAGGACCGACCGGATCACCATGCCGACGAGGAGCCCGATCAGAATGACCGTGGTCGCGACCTTCAGCATCAGGGCGCCCGCGTGCCGAACCGCGCCCAGAGCGCGCCATCCTCGAGCCGCGCCATCGTCTCCGAGACGCCCGGAAGGCCGAGGCGGCGCAGCAGCGGACGTCGCGGCGCCATCGGCTGGAACCGGACCTTCTCGCCATAGAGCGCCTTCATGGTCGGGACGAGATGGCCGAGCGCGTCGGCGAGGCCAAGCTCGATCGCCTGCTCGCCGAGCCAGAAGTCGCCGGTGAAGAGCCCGTCCTCCCTGAGGAGCGCGCCCCGGCGCGAGCGGACCTGATCGATGAAATTGCGGTGGATCACCGCCTGAAGACCCTCGAGCCGGGCGACATCCTCCGCCCGCTCCGGCCGGAACGGATCGAGCATGCTCTTGTCGGTGCCCGCCGTGTGCACCCGCCGCTCGATCCCGTGGCGGGCGATGAAGTCCTGGAAGCCGAAGCTCGCCGAGATCACCCCGATCGAGCCGAGGATGCTGTTGCGGTCGACATGGATCCTGTCCGCGGCGGTGGCGAGCCAGTAGCCGCCGGAAGCGGCGACGTCCTCGACGAAGGCGTGGACCGGGATCTTCTTCTCGTCCGCGAGGCGGCGGATGCGCGCGGCGATCAGGCTCGACTGGGCGGGACTGCCGCCGGGCGAGTTGATCGCGATCGCCACCGCCTTCGGCCCGCCCCGGGTGAAGGCGGCCTCGATCAGCGGCGCCAGCGCCGCGTCGTTCAGCGCGGCCCCGCCGAGCCGGCCGCCGCCGCCGATCACCCCTTCCAGGCGCAGCACGGTGACGAGGGGGCGGCGCCCCCGGAAGCGGCTGAGGATGTTCTCGAACATGCGCGTGATCCCGATCATCGCCCCGATTTAGGCGCGCGGCCCCGAGCGGGCAAGGGGCGCCGCGCCCGGCTCATGTGCCCGGATCAAGCGGCGGGTGGCTGGCTGTGGAGCGCCCAGCCGCCGACGCCCGAGCGGAAGCGCGCCCGCGCGGCGGGCCGGAAAACGGCCGCCCCTTCCGGCGCGACGTAGCGGTCGACGATCAGTTCGTCCGGGGAGAAGCTCAGCAGGTTGAAGTCGTTCTCCTCGCCGCGTAGCCGGTTCGAGAGCCCGGTTCCGGCCTGCACCTGGACGAGCCCGGCCCGCCCTTCCCGATGCGCGAAGGGTTCCGCCCGCCAGCTGTGCAGATGGCCCGAAAGCACGACGTCGGCGCCCGCCGCGGCGAGCGCGTCGACCGCGCGTTCGGCCCCGCGGGTCAGCGCCTTGCGCTCGTCGGGAAGATGTTCGAGCGGGTGGTGCATCACGATCACGCGCGCCCGGTCCGGCGGAGTCCGCGCCAGCACCCGGCGAACGCGGGACAGCGCCCGGCGCGCGACCCAGCCGCGCTGCCAGACGAAGGGATTGACGCTGTTGACGCCGACCAGCGTCATCTCGTCGTCCGACCAGACCGGTTCGAGATCGCGGCCGAAGGCCTCGCGATAGCGTCGCCAGGGCCGGAGCAGCCGGCTCACCGGCCGGTCGAGCGGCACGTCGTGATTGCCCGGCACGATCAGGCAGGGCGCCTCCAGCCGCTGGACGAAGGCGCGGGCGGCCGCGAACTGCCGCCGACGCGCGCGCTGGGTCAGGTCGCCCGAGATCGCGATGGCGTCGGGGGCGAGGTCGTTGACGGCGGCGATCAGCGGCTCCAGCAGTTCGGGCCGGTCGCGGCCGAAATGCAGGTCGGAGAGATGGACGAGGCGGCGCATGGCTCAGGCGACCTTCTCGCCGGAGGATTCGCGCTGCTCCGCGCGCGGCACGAGCACCGTCAGCCCCGCCCGGCGCATCTCGAAGCGGAAGGGCGCGTCCATCCGCGACCGCTCGCCGTCGCGCGCGACGAGGCGGGTTCGCCGCGCCGTCTCGATCACGATCTCCCGGCCGCAGACCAGTTCGAAATCGCGGTCGGGCTTCAGCCGGCCGAGGCCGAGGCCGAGCGCGAAGCCGATCAGTTCGCGCGGCGTGCCGTCGGGGGCGAGGAACAGCGCGAACTGGCCGTCGCGCACGCAATCCGCGCCCGCGAGGCTGAACTGCTCGAGCTGGTAGGCGTTCGAGGCGACGAAGGCGAGGGGCGTGCGCGCGCGCCGGACCTCGCCATCGACGCTCACGCGCAGCACCATCGGCGCGCGGCTGTCGGCGAGGGTGACGAAGACCGACCAGAAGGCGGCGAGCCGGCTGCGCCCGAAGCGCCTGTAGATCCCCTCGCGCCGCTCGAGAATGCGCGCATAGGCGCCGAGGCTCGCGTTGTTGAGGAAGACCTGGCCGTTGACCGAGCCGATGTCGATCGCCTTCGGCACGCCCTCGACCAGCACCCGGACCTTCTCCTCTGTCGATTCGGGCAGGTCGAGCGAGCGGGCGAAATAGTTGAACGTGCCGAAGGACAGCACGCCCATGCGCGCCTTCGTCCCGGCGAGGCCCTGGGCGACGCCCGAGAGCGTCCCGTCGCCGCCGCAGGCGACCACGGTCTCGAAGCCTTGCTCGACGGCGCGGCGGGCCTCCGCCGCGATGTCGGTGCCGGGTTTCACGCGCAGCAGGTCGAACCGGCCGGGGTAGCGGCCGAATTCCGTCTCGAGTTCCTCGATCAGCGCCGGTCCCCGACGCTTGCCCGAACCGATGTTCAGGATGACGCGGATGTCAGGTTTCTGGGGTTTCACGGGAGAGAGCTCACGGTTTGCATCGGGGCTTCAATGCGCGGCGGAGGGTTTTGGTTGCATCGCGGCCATTGCATTCGGCGCCCCGGCGGGGGAGCAAGGAGCGGGGAATCCGCGCGGGGGAAGGGCGATGGAACGGCCGTTGGCGGGGTTGCGGGTGCTCGAACTCGCGCGGGTGCTGGCGGGGCCCTGGATCGGGCAGACGCTCGCCGATCTCGGCGCCGACGTCGTGAAGGTCGAGAGCCCCGGCGGCGACGAGACGCGCGGCTGGGGGCCGCCCTTCGCCCCGGACGGCGCCGCCGCCTATTTCCACGCCGCCAACCGCAACAAGCGCGGCATGACGCTCGACTTTCGCGACGCCGGCGACCGTGCGCTGGCTCTCCGGCTCGCCGCGGCGGCCGATGTGGTGATCGAAAACTTCAAGGTCGGCGGGCTGGTGAAATTCGGGCTCGACCACGCCTCCGTCGCCGCGCTCAATCCGCGCGTCGTCTATGTCTCGGTCACGGGCTTCGGCCAGGACGGCCCGCTCGCCGCCCGCCCGGGCTATGACTTCATCATCCAGGGCATGGGCGGGATCATGGACCTGACCGGGGAGCCGGACGGCCCGCCGGAAAAGGCGGGCGTCGCCTTCGCCGATCTCTTCACCGGCCTCTATGGCGTGATCGCGGTGCAGGCCGCGCTCGCGCTCCGCGAGCGGACCGGGGCGGGGCAATGGATCGACATGGCGCTCTTCGACACGCAGCTCGCGGTGCTCGCGAACCAGGCGGCCAACCACCTGATCGGCGGTGCGACGCCCCGGCGGCTCGGCAACGCGCATCCCAATATCGTGCCCTATCAGGTCTTCGCCGCCTCGGACGCGCCGCTCGTGCTCGCCTGCGGCAACGACGCGCAGTTCGCGCGGCTTTGCGCGGGGCTCGGCCTCGCCGAGGATCCGCGCTTCGCCACCAACCGGGGCCGGGTCGGGCATCGCGCCGAGGTCGTGGCGCTGCTGGCCGCGCGGATCGCGGAGCTGCCGCGGGCCGAGGCGCTCGCGATCATGGACCGGGCCGGCGTGCCGGCCGGGCCGATCAACACCGTCGCCGAGGCCTTCGCCGAGCCGCAGGCGCTGGCGCGCGGGATCGCGCGCGACATCGGCGGCTCGCGCGCGCCGCGGCCGCCGATGCGCTTCTCCGCCGCCGAACTCGCCGCCGACCGCCCGCCGCCCCGCCTCGACGAGCACGGCCCCGCGATCCGCGCCGCCCTCGCCTCCGGACAGGACTGGCCGTAGGGCGGACATCTGTCCGCCATCCGGCGCGGGAAGCGTCCCCTACGGCAGCGGAATGAATTCCGCCTCGTCGCCCGGGGGCAGGCGGAAGCGGCCATGCTGGAAGTCGCCCGCGCGCCAGGCTTCCTTCGCCGCCTCGATCCGCTCCTGCGAGGAGGCGACGAAGTTCCAGTAGATGTAGCGCGGCCCGCCCATCGTCGCGCCGCCGAGCAGGATGAGCCGCGCCCCCTCCGGCCCGGCACGGAGCCCGATCCGGTCGCGGGGGCGGAAGACCAGCATCCGGTCGCTCTCGAAGGTCTGTCCCGCCACATCGATCGAGCCGCGCGCGACATAGGCGCCCCGGTCCTCGTGGTCGTCGGGCAGCGGCAGGATCGCGCCGGGGGCGAGTTCGACATCGAGATAGAACATTTCCGACGAGGTCGTGACCGGCGCCCGCTGGCCATAGGCGTGGCCGAGGATCAGCCGCGCCCGGATCCCCTCCGCGTCCAGCATCGGCAGGCTGTCGCGCCCGGCATGCTCGAACCGCGCGGGTGCGTCCTCCGCGGATTCGGGCAGCGCGACCCAGGTCTGGATCCCGAACATCCGGCTGGGATTCGCCCGCGCCTCCGCCGTGGTGCGTTCGGAATGCGTGACGCCCTGGCCCGCGGTCATCCAGTTCACGTCGCCCGGGTGGATCAGCTGGTCGGCGCCGGTCGAATCGCGGTGCCGGAAGGCGCCGTCGAAGAGATAGGTCACGGTCGCGAGCCCGATATGCGGATGCGGCCGCACGTCGATCCCGCCGCCGGTCAGGAATTCGACTGGCCCGATCTGGTCGAAGAAGATGAAGGGGCCGACCATCTGGCGCTTCGCCGAGGGCAGCGCGCGGCGCACCTCGAAGCCGCCGAGATCGCGCGCGCGCGGGATGATCAGCGTCTCGATCGACTCCATCGCGGTCGCATCGGGGCAGATCGGGTCGAGTGTCGGGTTCCAGCTCATTGGCAGTCCTCCGCTTCGGGATCGGCCTGTCCGGGCCGCTTCTCCCGGGCGCGCGGGGTCACGCGCTCAGGACATCGCTCCAGTCGGGGTGGCGGCGAAACTGCGCCGCCACGAAGGAGCAGAGCGGCACGATCTTCCGCCCTGCCAGCCGCGCGTCGGCGACCGCGCGCCTTGCGAGCGCCGCGCCGACGCCCCGGCCCTCGAAGGCCCGGGGGACGCCGGTGTGATCGACGATCCAGAGATCGCCGGCCTTCGAGAAGGTGAGTTCCGCCTCGGCGCCGTCCAGATGATAGACGTAGCGGCCGCGCGTGTCGTTCTCTTCCAGCGTGATCGCCCCGGGCTCTCGTGTCATGCGGCCGTCCTTCCTCGTTCCCGCTCCAGGAACCGCGAGATGGCGGTGATCTCGCTCCGGTCAACCTCGTGGCCGCCCGGATGCCAGTGGAGCGTCGTCGGCGCCCCCTGGTCCTCGAACCAGCGGGCGAGCCGGGCGGTGAGCGGCGCGGGGCAGATCGGATCGCGCTCACCGGCGGTGATCAGCACGCGCGTCGCGATCGGGACCGGCGCCGGCTCCCAGGGGATCAGCGGATGCAGGAGCACGGCGGCGTCGAAGAGGTCCGGCCGCGCGAGGATCACGCTCGCGAGAATGTTCGCGCCGTTGGAATAGCCGAGCCCGATGACCGGTCCGCCCCCCTCCGCCTTCCGCGCGGCGACGAAATCCGCCATCCGCGTGGTCCGCGCCGCGAGGTCGTCCATGTCGTAGACGCCCTCGGCCGCGCGGCGGAAGAAGCGCGGCGCGCCGCCCTCCGACACGTCGCCGCGCGGCGCGATCAGCCGCGCGCCGGGCAGGAGCTGGCGGGCGAGCGGCGTGAACTGCCGTTCGTCGCCGCCGGTCCCGTGGAAGAGAAGGAACGTGGGCGCGCCCTCGCTCCCCGCCTCCTCGGCATAGGCGTAGCCGTCGGCCCTCCGGAGCGCGCTCATGACAGCGGCTCCAGATGCTGCTCGAGGAACGGCCGCAGATGCGCGTGCTGCCGGGGCAGCCGCAGCGCCTCGCCGAGATGGGCGGTGTCCTCGTCCCGGTCGAAGCCGGGCTCGTTCGTCGCCACCTCGAAGAGCACGCCGCCGGGGGTCCGGAAGTAGATCGCCCAGAAGTAGTCCCGGTCGATCACCGGCGTCACCTGATAGCCGGTGTCGAGGAGCGCGCGGCGCACCTCGAGCTGCGCCGCGCGGTCGGGCACGGCGAAGGCGATGTGATGCACCGAGCCCGCGCCGAGCTGCGCCCGGGGCGCGCCGGGCAGCGTCTCGACATCGACGATGTCGGCGCCGTTGCCGCCCGGGATCACGAAGCGGGTCACGCCATCGCGCCGCTCCGCCGCCTCGTAGCCCATGAAGCGCAGCAGTTCCCCGGTCGCGCCCTGGTCGCGGAGCCGGAGCGCGGCCCCCTGGAAGCCCCGGATCGCCACCTCCTCCGGCACGCCGCCCTCCGTCCAGGGCGCGCGGTCGTCCTCCGCCTCGACGAGTGCGAATTCGTCGCCGTCGGGGCCCTTGAAGCGCAGGCGCCTCTCGCCGAAATGCGTTTCCTCGACGAGGCCCGTCGCGCCTAGCGTGGACAGCCGGTCGCGCCAGAAGCCGAGCGCGCCTTCCGGCACGGCGAAGGCGGTCAGCCCGACCTCGCCGGCGCCGGGCTTGCGCGGCCCGATCCCGGGGAACGGAAAATAGGTCATCACCGATCCCGGCGTGCCGGCGGCGTCGCCGTAATAGAGGTGGTAGACGTCCGGCGCGTCGAAATTCACCGTCTTCTTGACGCGCCGCAGGCCCAGCGTCCCGGTGAAGAACCGGTTGTTCTCCGCCGCGGCCGAGGCCATCGAGGTCACATGATGCAGTCCCTTGATCTGATCGAGCATGACATCCTCCATCGAATGCGTTGTCCCGAAGATAGAGGGCCGTGTTTCGGAAACAAAGCGCCGAAACGTCACATGATTGTCTCCGAATTTCACAAGAGATCGGCAAATTTCCGCCGATTTACCGCGCCTTAAGTCCGCGGGGGCTATTCCGGTCCGGCGTCGCGCCGGGAACGGGGCGGAGCGGATCGAACGGCCGGTGTTTTCCGAGTAACTGGTTCGGCCGGGGCAACCCGCCGCTTTCGGGTCGAACGATCGGGATGGGGGAGTTCGCGGGGAGCCCCGCCCATCCCGTTGCTTCGCCCGCCTTGGCGCGGCGCACCCCGCCGCGGTCAGGCGGCGCGGCGCGCCAGCGCGCGGAAGACCGCCTGCGGCGTGAGGGTTCCGACCGCGCGGCCGTCGGGATCGGTGACGGCGAGCGGCGCCTCGCTCTCGGCGAAATGGCGGAGCGCCTCGCGAAGCGGCAGGTCGGCCGGCACGCTCGGTCCCGGCCCGGCCATGCCCGCGCCCGGCTCCATCACATCCTCCGCCCGGAGCACGCTCAGCGGATTGAGATGCGCGACGAAATCCGCGACGTATTCGTTGGCCGGCCGCAGCACGATGTCCTCGGGCTTGCCGGTCTGCACGATCCGCCCGCCCTCCATGATCGAGATCGTGTTGCCGATCTTCACCGCCTCCTCGAGGTCGTGGCTCACGAAGACGATCGTGCAGTGGATCTTCTCCTGCAGCTGAAGGAGTTCGTCCTGCAGCCGGGTCCGGATCAGCGGGTCGAGCGCGGAGAAGGGCTCGTCCATCAGCAGGATCTCGGCGTCGGTCGCGAAGGCGCGGGCGAGGCCGACGCGCTGCTGCATGCCGCCGGAGAGTTCGGAGACCTTCTTGTCGCCCCAGTCGCCGAGGTTGACCGTGCCGAGCACCTCGCGCGCCTTCGCCATCCGCTCCTCGCGGCCGACGCCCGCGAGTTCGAGCCCGAGCGCCACGTTCTCGAGCACCGTGCGCCAAGGCAGCAGGCCGAACTGCTGGAAGACCATCGCGACGCCGCCCCGGCGCAGCCCGCGCATCGCCTGCGCGCCGCAGGTCGCGACGTCGACCGGCTGGCCGTCCTTGCCCCGCACGACGAGCGCGCCGCGCGTCACCGGATTGAGTCCGTTGACCGCGCGCAGCAGCGTGGACTTGCCGGAGCCCGAGAGGCCCATCAGCACGCTGATCTCGCCCCTCCGCACGTCGAGCGAGCAGTTGTGCACGCCGAGCACCTGGCCGGTCGCCTGCTGAATCTCGCTCCGGCTCTTGCCGCGGTCCATCAGCGGCAGCGCCTCGTCCGGCTCGCCGCCGAAGACGATGCTGACGTTGTCGAACTTGATCATCGGTTCCATCGCCGCCTCCTCAGTCGCGCCGGAAGACGCGGTCGAGCACGATCGCGACCACGACGATGACGAGCCCCGCCTCGAAGCCGAGCGCGGTGTTCACGGTGTTGAGCGCGCGCACCACCGGCACGCCGAGCCCGTCGGCGCCGACAAGCGCCGCGATCACCACCATCGAGAGCGACAGCATGATCGTCTGCGTCAGCCCGGCCATGATCTGCGGCAGCGCGTAGGGCAGTTCGACCTTGCGCAGCAGCTGCCCCGGCGTCGCGCCGAAGGAGAGCCCCGCCTCCTTCAGTTCCTTCGGCGTGGAATTGACGCCGAGATAGGTCAGCCGGATCGGCGCCGGGATCACGAAGATCGTCGTCGCGATCAGCCCCGGCACCATGCCGATGCCGAAGAAGACGATGGCCGGGATCAGATAGACGAAGGTCGGCAGCGTCTGCATCAGGTCGAGGAGCGGCCGGAGCCAGCTGTAGAATCGCGGATGATGCGCGGCGTAGATGCCGATCGGAACGCCGAGCCCCATGCAGACGATGACCGAGCAGAGCACGAGGGTCAGCGTCTGCGTCGTCTCCTCCCAGTAGTCCTGGTTGAGGATGAAGAGGAACCCCAGCACAACGAGCGCGACCGTGGTCCAGGAGCGTTGCAGGTACCAGGCGAGCGCGGCGAAGATCGCGACCACGACCAGCGCCGGGGGCGCCTGCAGCGCCCACTGGATCCAGTCGATGAGCCAGTTCACGATGTTCGCGAGGCCGTCGAAGAACCACGCGCCGTTGATCGTCAGCCAGTCGACGACGGTGCTCGCGATGTCGCCGACCGGGATTTTCGGAATACTCTCCATCCGCTCACGCGCCCAGCGCGGACTTGACCGCCGCGGCCGCGTCGCCGCCGTCGCGCGTCGTCACGCCTTCGAGCCAGGGCGTGACCGCGTCGGGATGGGCCTTCAGCCATTCGGCGGCGGCGGCCTCCGGCTTCTCGCCGTCGTCGGTGATCTTGCCCATGATCGTGCCCTCCATCTCGACCGTGAAATCGAGGTTCTTCAGGAACTGGCCGACGTTCGGGCATTCCGTCACATAGCCGGCGCGGGTGTTGGTATGGACCTTCGCCTCGCCGAAATTCGGCCCGAACACGTCGTCGCCCCCGGTCAGGTAGGTCATCTTCAGGTTCTGGTTCATCGGATGCGGCGCCCAGCCGAGGAAGACGATCCCCTTGCCCTGCCGCTCCGCGCGCGCGGCCTGCGCGAGCATTCCCTGTTCCGAGCTTTCCACGAGCTCGAAGTCGCCCAGCCCGTACTTGTCCTCCTTGATCATGTCGAGGATCAGGCGGTTGCCGTCGTTGCCCGGCTCGATCCCGTAGATCTTGTGGTTCAGTTCGTCGCCGAACTTCGCGATGTCGGAGAAATCCTTCAGTCCCTCGGCGGCGAGACTGTCGGAAACCGCGAGCGTGTATTTCGCGCCCTCGAGATTCACCCGCACCGAATCGACCGTGCCGTCCTTCAGGAACGGTTCCACGTCCCCGGCCATGGTCGGCATCCAGTTGCCGAGGAAGACGTCGACATCGCCCCGCGCGAGGCTCGCGTAGGTCACGGGCACCGAGAGCAGATCGACGCTCGTCTCGTAGCCGAGCGCGTCGAGGATCGTGCGCGCGGTCGCCGTCGTCGCGGTGATATCCGTCCAGCCCACATCGGAAAACCGCACCTTGGCGCAACTTTCGGGCTCGGCGGCGAGGCTCGGGGGCGCGGCGAGGAAGGGGAGGGCGGCGATGGCAAGAGCGGTCAGGGTATGCTTCATTCGACAGGCTCCCGTGGCTTGCGGCGCGGGGCGGGGCGGGATTCCTGGACCCGTGCCGTCTCCTTTACGCTCGCGTGAATTCGTTGACCCGGGCAAGGAAAACCTTTATTGATTGATCAGTCAATAAACTTTTTCGAGGAGGGGCCATGTCTCCCCGTATCGCCGTGACGGAAATGCGACGGCGCGCGCTGATCGGCGCCGCGCTGCGCGAGATATCCGACCGGGGCACGCTCGATGTCACCGTGGCCCAGATCGCCAGCCGCGCGGGCGTCTCCTCCGCCCTCGCGCACCATTATTTCGGCGGCAAGGAGGATCTGATCCTCGCGACGATGCGCCATCTCCTCGCGGAATTCGCCGACGGCGTGCGCGAGCGGCTGCGGCAGGCCGCGACGCCGCGCGAGCGGCTTTCCGCGATCATCGCGGGCAGTTTCGGCGAGGACCAGTTCCATCAGGCGACGATCACCGCCTGGCTCACCTTCTATGCCAAGGCGCTCTCCTCGCCCGGGGCCGCGCGGCTGCTCGCGATCTACCAGCGCCGCCTGCACACCAACCTGCGCCATGCGCTGCGCGGCCTCGTGCCCGCGGCCGATGTCGACCGCGTGGCCGAGGCGATGGGCGCGCTGATCGACGGCGTCTATCTGCGCGAGGCGCTGCGCGGGCGCGTCGTCGCGCCCGAGGCGGCCATCGCCATCGTCGAGGATTACGTAGATTGCCATCTCGCCCGAACCATCGACCGGCCGGAGGTCTCCGCATGAGCCAGCACGACGTTCAGCCCCGGGGCTCCCACTGGATCGGCGGCGCGCTTCTCGCGGGGGAAGGGGGCGCGGCGCTGCCCGTGCTCTATCCCGCCACCGGCGAGGTGATCGCGACGCTCGCCGAGGCGACGCCGGCCGTGATCGACGCGGCGGTCGCGAGCGCGCGCGAGGGCTTCACCGTCTGGTCCCGCACCCCGCCGGCCGAGCGCGGCCGCGTGCTGCGCCGGGCCGCGGACATCATCCGCGCGCGCGGGGCCGAGCTTGCCCGGCTCGAGACGCTCGACACCGGCAAGCCGATCCAGGAGACCGAGGTCGCCGACTGGCCCTCGGGCGCCGACGCGCTCGAATATTTCGGCGCGCTCGCGGCGACCATGACCGGCGAGATGATCGATCTCGGCGGCGATTTCGTCTATACCCGGCGCGAACCGCTCGGCATCTGCGCCGGGATCGGCGCCTGGAACTACCCGAGCCAGATCGCCTGCTGGAAGGCCGCGCCCGCGCTCGCCTGCGGCAATGCGATGATCTTCAAGCCCTCGGAGGTCACGCCGCTCGGCGCGCTGAAACTCGGGGAGATCCTGAGGGAGGCCGGGCTGCCCGACGGTGTCTTCAACGTGGTCCAGGGCACCGGCCCGGTCGGGGCCGCGCTCGTCTCCCACCCGATGATCTCCAAGGTCTCCGTCACCGGCTCGGTCGGCACGGGCAAGCGCGTCTACGCCGGGGCCGCGGCGAGCCTGAAGCACGTCACGCTGGAGCTCGGCGGCAAGTCGCCGCTGATCGTCTTCGACGACGCCGACATCGATTCGGCGATCGGCGGCGCGATGCTCGGCAACTTCTACTCCTCCGGCCAGATCTGCTCGAACGGCACCCGCGTCTTCGTGCAGGACGGCGTGCGCGCGCGCTTCCTGACCCGCCTCGCGGAACGGGCCGAGGCGATCCGGATGGGCGACCCGCTCGATCCGGCGACGCAGATGGGGCCGCTCGTCTCCGCCGCGCAGGGGGAGAGGGTGATGGACTACATCGCGAAGGGGCAGGCGGAGGGCGCCTGGCTGCTGACCGGCGGCGCGCGCGCGGCGATGCAGGGTTTCGACGGCGGCTTCTTCGTCCAGCCCACGGTCTTCGCCGAGGTCACCGACGACATGACCATCGCGCGGGAGGAGATCTTCGGCCCCGTGATGAGCGTGCTCGGCTTCGCCGAGGAGGAGGAAGTGATCGCGCGCGCGAATGCGACGGATTTCGGCCTCGCCGCCGGCGTCTTCACCGCCGACCTCGCCCGCGCGCATCGCGTCGTGGGCCAGCTTCGCGCCGGCGCCACCTGGATCAACACCTACAACCTGACGCCCGTCGAGGCGCCCTTCGGCGGCGTCAAGGGCAGCGGGATCGGCCGGGAGAACGGCCACGCCGCGCTGGAACACTATAGCCAGGTAAAGTCCGTCTATGTCGGAACCGGCCCGGTGGAGGCACCCTACTGATGAACAAACCCGCGATCACCATCCTCGGCCGCGCCACCTCGATGAACGTGCAGGCGGTGCTCTGGGGGCTCGACGAACTCGGCCTCGCCTTCGAGCGGCGCGACTACGGCCACCATTTCGGCGGCACCGACACGCCCGAGTTCCGGGCGATGAACCCGAACGGCCTCGTGCCCGTCATGACCGACGGCGAGGTGACGATGTTCGAGAGCGGCGCGATCCTGCGCTATCTCGCCGCCCGCCACGGCCGCGCGCCGTTCTGGCCGCATGATCCGGTCAAGCGCGCCCCGGTCGAGATGTGGGCCGAATGGGGCAAGGTGACGATGCAGGCGCATTTCACCGCGCCGATCTTCTACCCGCTCTATTTCGTGCGCGCCGAACACCGGAACGCGGCCGCGGTCGAGGCGGCGCTCCGGACCTTCGACGCCGATCTCGCGATCCTCGAGGAACAGCTCGGCGACCGGCCCTACGTCACCGGCGACCACTTCACCCTGGCCGACATCATGATCGGCCAGTCGCTCTATCGCTATTTCACCATGGACATCCACCGCGAGCATCGTCCGGTCCTGTCCGCCTACTACAGCCGCCTCACGGACCGGCCCGGCTACCAGCGGCGTGTCATGCTCGATTACTCCTCGCTCAAGGTGCACGGCGCGTAATGGAAGCGGATTTCGTGATCATCGGCTCGGGCTCCGCCGGCTCGGCCATGGCGTATCGTCTGGGCGAGGACGGGACCACATCCGTCCTCGTGCTGGAATTCGGCGGTTCCGACATCGGCCCCTTCATCCAGATGCCGGCCGCGCTTTCCTATCCGATGAACATGGCGCGCTACGACTGGGGCTTCCAGACCGAGCCGGAGCCCCATCTCGGCGGCCGGAGGCTCGCGACGCCGCGCGGCAAGGTGCTCGGCGGCTCCTCCTCGATCAACGGCATGGTCTATGTCCGGGGCCACGCGCGCGACTTCGACCACTGGGCCGAGAGCGGCGCGTCCGGCTGGTCCCACGCCGACGTGCTGCCGTATTTCAAGCGGATGGAAAGCTGGCACGGCGGCCATTCGGCGCTGCGCGGCACCTCCGGGCCGCTCCATGTGACGCGGGGGCCGCGGCGCAATCCGCTCTACCACAGTTTCGTCGAGGCGGGCGCGCAGGCGGGGTTCGAGCTCACCTACGACTACAACGGCCAGAAGCAGGAAGGCTTCGGCGCGATGGAACAGACGGTCTGGCACGGCCGCCGCTGGTCCGCCGCCAACGCCTATCTGCGCCCGGCGATGCGGCGCGGCAATGTGAAGGTCCATCGCTGCCTCGCCGAGCGCGTGGTGATCGAGGACGGCCGCGCCGTCGGCGTCGAGGTCAGCCGCGACGGCGCGAAGGAGATCATCCGCGCCCGGCGCGAGGTGATCGTCGCCGCCTCCTCGATCAACACGCCGAAGATCCTGATGCTGTCGGGGATCGGCCCCGGGGCGCATCTCGCCGAGCACGGGATTCCCCTCGTCGCCGACCGTCCGGGCGTGGGCGCGAACCTGCAGGACCACCTGGAGCTCTACATCCAGCAGAAGAGCCTGCAGCCGATCACGCTCTACCGCTACTACAACTACCCGGCGATGGCGCGGATCGGGATGCAGTGGCTGCTCGCCAAGGTCGGGCTCGGCACGTCGAACCAGTTCGAATCGGCCGCCTTCGTCCGTTCGGCCCCGGGCGTCGACTACCCCGACATCCAGTACCACTTCCTGCCGCTCGCCGTGCGCTACGACGGCAAGTCGGCGGTCAAGGGTCACGGGTTCCAGGCGCATGTCGGCCCGATGCGCTCCCCCTCGCGCGGGACGGTGCGCCTCGCCTCCGCCGATCCCGCCGCCGCGCCCCGGATCCTCTTCAACTACATGAGCCACGAGAAGGACTGGGCCGACTTCCGGCACTGCATCCGGCTGACGCGCGAACTCTTCGCCCAGCCCGCCTTCGCCCCCTATTCCGGCGACGAGATCCAGCCGGGCGCGGCGGTGCAGTCCGACGACGAACTCGACGGCTTCATCCGCGAACATGTCGAGAGCGCCTATCACCCCTGCGGCACCGCCCGGATCGGGGCCAAGGACGATCCGATGGCGGTGGTCGATCCCGAATGCCGGGTGATCGGCGTCGCGGGCCTGCGCGTCGCGGACAGTTCGATCTTCCCGAGGGTGACGAACGGCAACCTCAACGCCCCCTCGATCATGGTGGGCGAGAAGGCGGCCGACCACATCCTCGGCCGGACGCCGCTCGCCCCGCTCGACGGCAAGCCCTGGATCAACCCGCGCTGGCGCGAGAGCGACCGCTGAGCCCGGACGGGCGCGTTGACTCCGCTCCGCGCGCCCGTCCAGGATGAGCCGCGCGGGGAGGGCGAGGGACGGGCGGCTTGGACATCATCGACCATCCCTATCTCGAATTCGCCTTCGGCGTCCTCGGGCTCATCTTCGTGATCTTCATCCATGGCGTCGGCGTGCGCCGGATCGCGCGCTGGTTCAGCGCGCGCTGGGCGCGGATCGGGCCGGGCGCCGGCCAGTGGAGCGTCAACCTGCTCTTCGCCAGCGTGATCGCCGCGCTGGTGCTCCTTCACCTCGTCGAGACGCTCGCCGTCGCGCTCGTGCTCACCGCCGCGCGCATCATCCCGGTGTTCCGCGACGCCTATTACTACGCGCTCGAGAGCTACACGACGCTCGGCTCCACGCTCGTGGCGGCGCCCGAGGGCTGGCGGCTGACCGGGCCGCTCATTGCCATGGCCGGTCTCTTCACCTTCGGCTGGACCGCCTCGGTCCTCGTCAGCGTGATGACCGACATCAGCCGGCTGGACCGGGCCGAGGCCGTCAGGAAGGTCCGGGACCACGCCGCGGGCGAGGATTGAGCCCCGCCCGCGTCACGCCTCCGGCGGGCCGAAGGCGCCATGGGACTCGCGCACGATCTCGGCGAGGAAATCGCTCATCACCCGGACCCGGCCGACGTCGCGCAGATCCTCGTGGATCGCCGTCCAGTACGACCGCGTGACCCGGTGCTCGCGGAGGACGGGGACGAGTTCGGGATGCGAGCGCGCGAGATAGTCGTGCAGCACCCCGATCCCGGCCCCGGCCCGCACCGCCTCGACCTGGCCGATGGCGCTCGAGATCTCGAAGCGCGACCGCCAGCTGCGCAGGAAGCTGGCGGAATAGCTGAGCGCCGGCGCGGTGATCAGATCCTCGACGTAGCCGACGAGATCGTGCCCGGCGAGTTCCGAAAGGCCCTCGGGCGCGCCCCGGCGTGCGAGATAGTCTCGCGAGGCGTAGAGGCCGAGGCTATAGTCGGTGAGCTTCCGGGCGATGAGGCGCCCGCGGTCCGGCCGTCCGACCAGGATCGCGACATCGGCCTCGCGCCGGGAGAGCGAGAAGCCGCGCGGCGTGGGGACGAGCTGGATGCGCAGGTCTGGATGCCGTTCGCCGAGCCGGGCGAGCCGGGGCGCGAGGAAGGCCACGCCGAACCCGTCCGGCGCGCCGACGCGCACCACGCCCGCCACCCCGCCCTCGGCGCCGCGCAGCCGCGCCTGGCGCGCGATGAGCTCCGCCTCCACCCGCTCCAGCGTCTCGAGCAGTTCCTGCCCCGCCTCGGTCAGATCCGAGCCATGCGTGCGCCGGACCAGCAGCTTCGCGCCGATCGCCGCCTCGAGCGCGCCCATCCGGCGGCTCAGCGTCGCCTGGTTCAGTCCGAGCGCCCGGGCCGCCGCGAGGATCTGTCCCGCCCGCGCCACCGCGAGGAACAGCCGGCAATCGTCCCAGTTCAGGCCGGATTCGCTCATGATGTCGATTTTATGCATATCAGTTCGCGCATTCCGGGTGATTGCATGATGATTTCGATAATGTCACTTCGGCACGCAGAAACTCAAGGAGGAACCCGATGACCGAGATCAACAACTACGTCGGCGGCGAGGAAGTGGCCGGCACGTCCGGCCGGTTCGCGGATGTGTTCAACCCGGCGACGGGCCAGGCGGAGAAGCGCGTCGCGCTCGCCACGACCGCCGAGGTCGACGCCGTGGTCGCGAATGCGAAGGCCGCCTGGCCGAAGTGGGCCAAGACGCCGCCGCTGCGCCGCGCGCGCATCCTCGACAAGTTCAAGTTCCTCCTCCAGGAAAACGCCGACCGCATCGCCGAGGCGATCTCCGCCGAGCACGGCAAGACCCATGACGACGCGCTCGGCGAGGTGACCCGCGGCCTCGAGGTGGTCGAATTCGCCGTCGGCATCCCGCATCTCCTGAAGGGCGAGATCACCGAGAACGTCGGCACCAATGTCGACAGCCACTCGCTGCGCCAGCCGCTCGGCGTCGTCGCCGGCATCACGCCGTTCAACTTCCCCTGCATGGTGCCGATGTGGATGTTCCCCGTCGCGCTCGCCTGCGGCAACTGCTTCGTGCTGAAGCCCTCGGAGCGCGATCCGTCCCCCTCGCTCATCATCGCCGAACTGCTGACGAAGGCCGGCCTGCCGGCGGGCGTCTTCAACGTCGTCCATGGCGACAAGGAGGCGGTCGACGCGCTGCTGCACAACCCGGACGTGAAGGCGGTGAGCTTCGTCGGCTCCACCCCGATCGCGCGCTACATCTACGCGACCGGCACCGCGAACGGAAAGCGCGTCCAGGCGCTCGGCGGCGCGAAGAACCACATGGTCATCATGCCCGACGCCGACCTCGACATGGCGGTCTCGGCGCTGATGGGCGCGGCCTACGGCTCGGCGGGCGAGCGCTGCATGGCGATTTCGGTCGCGGTGCCGGTGGGCGAGGAGACCGCGAACCGGCTCATCGACAAGCTCGTGCCGCAGATCGAATCGCTCAAGATCGGCCCGGCGGCCGACCGCGCCTCCGAGATGGGACCGGTCGTGACCGCCCAGCATCTGGCGAAGATCCGGGGCTACATCGACCAGGGCGAGAAGGAAGGCGCGAAACTCGTCGTCGACGGCCGCGACTTCAAGGCGCCGCAGGGCTACGAGGGCGGCTATTTCATCGGCGGCACGCTCTTCGACGGCGTGACCTCCGACATGACGATCTGGAAGGAGGAGATCTTCGGCCCCGTCCTCGGCATCGCCCGCGCCAAGGACTATTCCGAGGCCGTGGACCTGATCGGCAAGCACGAATACGGCAACGGCGTCGCGATCTTCACCCGCGACGGCGACTCGGCCCGCGCCTTCGCCCATGACATCGAGGTGGGCATGGTCGGCGTCAACGTGCCGATCCCGGTGCCGATGGCGTTCCACTCCTTCGGCGGCTGGAAGGCCTCGCTCTTCGGCGACCACCACATGCACGGGCCGGAAGGCGTGCGCTTCTACACCCGGCTGAAGACGATCACGACCCGCTGGCCCACGGGCATGCGCGCGGTCTCCGAATTCGTCATGCCGACGATGGGCTGAGCCTCCGGGCTCTCTCCCTCTCCAGGACCAACTCTATGCCCCGGAGCACCGCTCCGGGGCCTTTTCGTTCGGGCGGTGGCGCCGCGCGACGCCGCGCCCAAGTACTTGCCATCCGCGGGTTTTCGGGCGCAGGCTCGCGAAACGAGCGACCGGAGCCAGCCGGCCGCCTTCCCGGGGGAGAACAATGGACCAAATCACACCGGCCTACGGCACGGCGACGCTGCTCCTGATCGCCGCCGCCGCCGTCGCGCTCCTGCTCGTCCTCATCCTGCGCTTCCGGCTGCACGCCTTCGTCGCGCTGACGCTGGTGAGCCTGCTCACCGCCCTCGTCACCGGCGTCGCCTTCAAGGACATCGTGCCGACGCTGCTCACGGGCTTCGGCTCCACGCTCGCCTCGGTCGCGCTGCTCGTCGGCTTCGGCGCGATGATCGGACGGCTCCTGCAGGTGACCGGCGGCGCGCAGGTGCTCGCGGACCGGCTGATCGCCGCCTTCGGCGAGCATCGCGCCCCGCTCGCGCTCGGCGTCGCCTCGCTGCTCTTCGGCTTTCCGATCTTCTTCGACGCCGGGCTCGTCGTGATGCTGCCGATCATCTTCTCGGTCGCCTCCCGGCTCGGCGGTTCGGTGCTCAGGTACGCCTTCCCGGCGGCCGGCGCCTTCGCGGTCATGCACGCCTTCGTGCCGCCGCACCCCGGCCCCGTCGCCGCCGGCGACCTGCTCGGCGCCGATCTCGGGCTGCTCGTGCTCGTCGGCCTCGTGATCGGCCTGCCGACCTGGTTCTTCGGCGCCTACCTCTACGGCCTCTGGGTGGGCCGGCGTTTCGACCTCCCCGTCCCGAAACTGATGAGCGGCGGTAACCTGCCCGCCCTCGCCGGTCCGCCGCCGAGCTTCGGCACGGTGATGTCCGTCCTGCTGCTCCCGCTCGCGCTCATCTTCCTCAACACCGGCCTCAACACCCTCGCCACCGCCGGGCTCGTCCCGGGCGACGCGGTCTGGGTCAACCTGCTGCGCATGATCGGCCAGACGCCGGTCGCGCTCCTGATCACCGTGCTCTTCGCGATGCGGGTGCTCGGCCGGGGCCATGGCGGCGTCGAGATCGAGAAGATCATGGACGGCGCGCTCGGCCCGGTCTGCGCGATCATCCTCGTGACCGGCGCCGGCGGCATGTTCGGCGGCGTGCTCCGCGCCTCGGGCATCGGTCAGGCGCTCGCGGGCAGCCTGTCGTCGATCGGCCTGCCGCTCATCGTCGCGGCCTTCCTGATCGCAACCGCGCTGCGTGTCGCGCAGGGTTCGGCCACGGTCGCGCTCACCACCACCGCCGGGCTGCTCGCCCCCACCGTCGCCGCGACCTCCGGCCTCTCGGCGCTCGACCATTGCTTCCTCGTGATCGCCATCGCCTGCGGTTCGACCGTGCTCAGCCATGTGAACGATTCGGGCTTCTGGCTGGTCGGCCGCTTCCTCGAGATGGACGAGAAGACGACGCTCAGGACCTGGACGGTGATGGAGACGCTGCTGGGGACGATCGGCTTCGCGATCGCGCTCGTCGGCTGGTGGCTGCTGTGAGCGAGACCGCGGACAGGCCCGCGCATATCGTCGTGATGGGCGTTTCGGGCAGCGGCAAGACGACGGTCGGGGAGGCGCTGGCCGCCGCCCTCGGCTGGCGCTTCGTCGAGGGCGACAGCTTCCACCCGCCGCGCAACGTCGAGAAGATGGCCGCCGGCCATCCGCTGGACGACGCCGACCGCCGCCCCTGGCTCGAGGCGCTCGCGGCAGAGATCGCGAAGGACGACGCGGCGGGCCGGTCCTCGGTCATCGGCTGCTCGGCGCTCAAACGGTCCTATCGCGACATCCTGCGCTCCGGCGCCCCGGACGTGCGCTTCCTCCACGTCCATGGCGACCGGACGCTGCTCGCCGAGCGCGTCTCGCACCGGCCGGGGCATTTCTTTCCGGCGGCGCTGCTCGAGTCGCAGCTCGCGACGCTGGAGCCGCTCGGGCCGGACGAGCGGGGCGTCGTCGTCGACATCGCGGCGCCCGTCGCGGAGATGGTCGCGGAGGCGCGCGCCGATTTCGGCCTCTGACGGAGGGGCGGAGGGCTCAGCCGTGAGCGCCGGCCGCCAGTTCCCGCACGAAGCCCAGCACCTGCTCGGGGGCGTCGCCGCGCCCGATCCGGTCCACGATCGCGGAGCCGACCACCGCGCCGTCGGCCACGCCCGCGATCTCGCGCGCGGAGTCGGCCGTCTTGATCCCGAAGCCGACGCAGACCGGCAGATCCGTCCCCGCCTTGATCCGCGCCACCTCCGGCGCGACCATCTCCGCGTTCGCGGAGGCCGAGCCGGTGATGCCGGTGATCGAGACGTAATAGACGAAGCCCGAGGTGTTGCTCAGCACCTTCGGCAGCCGCCGGTCGTCGGTCGTCGGCGTCGCGAGGCGGATGAAGTCGATTCCGGCGGCCTGGGCGGGCAGGCAGAGCTCGTCATCCTCCTCGGGCGGCAGGTCGACGACGATGAGCCCGTCCACGCCGGCCTCGACCGCCTCGGCGAGGAATTTCTCCACGCCCCGCGAATAGATCGGGTTGTAGTAGCCCATCAGCACGATCGGCGTCTCGGCGTCGCCCTCGCGGAACTTCCGGACCATCGCGAGCGTCCGGCTCATCGTCTGCCCGGCCGCGAGCGCGCGCTGGCCGGCGAGCTGGATCGCCGGCCCGTCCGCCATCGGGTCGGTGAAGGGCATGCCGATCTCGATCACGTCGGCCCCCGCGGCCGGCAGGCCGGCGAGGATCGCCTCGAAGGTCCCGGCGTCGGGATCGCCCGCCATCACGAAGGTGACGAAGGCCTTGCGGCCCTCGGCCCTCAGTTTCGCGAAACGCGCCTCGATCCGTGTCATGCCGCTCTCCCAGTCGATCGGTCCCCGTGAATGCCGCGCGCGGCGCCGAAACGCAATGGGCGCGCGGCTTGACGGACCCCACGCCGGGGCCATAGATGCGCCGCGCGCGCAAGAGGAGACGAGAGATGGGGTTCAAGACTGGAATCGTGGGACTGCCCAATGTCGGCAAGTCCACGCTCTTCAACGCGCTGACGCGGACCGCCGCGGCCCAGGCGGCGAATTTCCCCTTCTGCACGATCGAACCCAACGTGGGCGAGGTGAGCGTGCCCGACGACCGGCTCGACCGGCTCGCGGCGATCGCGAAGTCGAAGCAGATCATCCCGACGCGGATGACCTTCGTCGACATCGCGGGCCTCGTGCGCGGCGCCTCGAAGGGGGAGGGGCTCGGCAACCAGTTCCTCGCCAACATCCGCGAATGCGACGCGATCGCCCATGTGCTGCGTTGCTTCGAAGGCGGCGACGTCACCCATGTCGAGGGCCGGGTCGATCCGGTCGCCGATGCCGAGACGGTCGAGACCGAGCTGATGCTGGCCGATCTCGAGAGCGTCGAGAAGCGCCTCGCGGGGCTCCAGCGCAAGCTGAAGGGTGGCGACAAGGAAGCCGCCGACCAGGCGCGGCTTCTCGAAGCGGCGAAGGCCGTGCTCGAGGATGGCCGCCCCGCGCGCATGGTCGAGGTGGCGGAGGACGACGCGCGGACCTGGCGGCTCCTGCAGCTCCTGACCGCGAAGCCGGTGCTCTACGTCTGCAACGTCGACGAGGAGCACGCGGCGGAGGGGAACGAACATTCCGCCGCGGTCGCGCGGATGGCGGCGGAGCAGGGCGCGGCCTCGGTCGTGATCTCGGCCGCGATCGAGGAGGAGATCGCCCAGCTCGACGATGCCGAGCGCGCCGATTTTCTCGAGTCGCTCGGCCTCCACGAGGCGGGCCTCGACCGGCTGATCAAGGCGGGCTACGCGCTCCTCGGCCTCAGGACCTATTTCACCGTCGGCCCGAAGGAGGCCCGCGCCTGGACGATTCCGGACGGTGCCAGCGCGCCACAGGCGGCGGGGGTCATCCACGGCGATTTCGAGCGCGGCTTCATCCGGGCCGAGACCATCGCCTTCGACGACTACGTGGCACTCGGCGGCGAGCAGGGGGCGAAGGAGGCGGGCAAGATGCGCGCCGAGGGGAAGGCCTACCGGGTCGCCGACGGCGACGTGCTGCATTTCCTCTTCAACGCCTGAGCATGACGGGCAGCCTGACGTTCGTCCTCGGCGGCGCCCGCTCGGGCAAGAGCCGCCACGGCGAGGCGCTGATCGCCGAACACCCCGCGCCCTGGCACTACATCGCCACCGCCGAGGCGCTCGACGCCGAGATGGGCGCGCGCATCGCCGCGCACCGCGCCCGCCGGGATGCGCGCTGGATCACCGCCGAGGCGCCGCGCGACGTCGCGGGCGCGCTCGGCGCGATCCCGGACGGCGCGCCGGTCCTCGTCGACTGCCTGACGCTCTGGCTCTCGAACCTGCTGCTCGCGGAGGCCGATCTCGAAGCCGAGACCGGGCGCCTCGTGGAAATCCTCGCGGCGCCGCGCGGACCCTGGGTCGCGATCGCGAACGAGGTGGGGCTAGGCATCGTGCCGGAAAACGCGCTGGCGCGCCGCTTCCGCGACGCGGCCGGCGTCCTGAACCAGCGGCTGGCGGCGCGCGCCGACCGGGTCATCCTGACCGTCGCGGGCATCCCGATCCGGGCGCGATAGAGAAAGGCCCTCCGGGCGGTGGCGCCGCGTCCGGCGCTCCGCGCGTGGCAAGGCCGCGCCCGCGGCGCGCTTCGGGATCTTCGCCCGTGGCCGGGGCGCTTCGCTCCGAGGCACGACGCCGAACCCGCCGGCTGTTCGCCGTGCCGGGTGCTCGGCCAGGGCTCGCTTCTTCCTCATGTTTCATATGGGCATGAAATCTATCGGGCAGTCCGCGCCGGAGCCGTCAGGCTCCGGAACGAGGGGCCCCGCCAACAGGCGGGGAGAAACCGGACTCGCGGCCAAAGGGCCGCTCCGCCCGATCAGGGCCGAAGGCCCGGATCGCCCGTCACGACGCGTCGGGCAGGTAGAGCCGGAAGACCGTCCCCTCCGGTCCCGTCGAGGCGAGGCCGAGCGATCCGCCATGACCCTTGGCGATCTCGGAGGCGATCACCAGCCCGAGCCCCGAGCCGCCCTGGCGGGCGCCGCCCCGGAAGGGCTGGAACAGGTTCTCGCGTGCCTTGGGCGGCAGGCCGGGACCGGTATCGGCGACGGTGATCACGGTGCCCGCGCCTTCGCGGCTGGCCGCGATCACGACCTCGCCGGTCTTGCCCGCCCCGTCGATCGCCTGGGCGGCGTTGCGCACGAGGTTGGTCAGCACCCGGAACAGCTGGTCGGCATCGGCGCGCGCGCTCACCTCCGGCGCGACGCTGGCCCGGATCGAGACCTTCTCGCCGGCTAGGAGGCATTCGTTGTGCACCACCTCCTCGATCAGCGGCGCGAGGCGCAGGGTCTCGAGCGTGGGCGGCGGCTCCTCGGCGCGGCCGAAGGCGAGCGTGCGTTCGCAGAGCGCGATGGCGCGGGAGAGGGAGTTGACCAGCTTCGGCGCGCTGCGCTTCACCGCCGGGTCGGAACTCATCTCGATCCGGTCGGCGAGGAGCTGGGCTGTGGTGAGCAGGTTGCGCAGGTCGTGGCTGATCTTCGCCACGGCGCCGCCCAGCTGGGCCAGCCGATCCTTCTGGCGCAGGAGCGCGGTCAGCTGGATCTGGAGGTCGCGCAGCGCGGCCTCGGCCTCGCGCAGTTCGGCCGCGCCGCTCCGGGGCTCGATGACCCGGCCCGCGTCCTCGGGATTGGCGCGGTAATGCGACATGTTCGCCACCACCCGCCGGACCGGGCGCACGATGAACCAGCGCACCGCGAGATACATGAGCAGCGCGACGCCGATCGAGATCGCGAGCGAGGTGTAAAGTATCCGGAGCGCGTAGTTCACCATCGCCGCGCGGAGCGGTCCCTCGTACATCGTGATCTCGATCACGTTCTCCGACTGCCGGGCCTGGCCGATCACCATGATCACCCGGTTGCCGGGCACGAGGAAGACGCGCATCGCCGCCCGCGCGAGCTGGAGATCCGAGGCGGCCGTCAGGTCGTAGGTCTGCGAGACCCGGGGCGGGTTCTCCACCCGCAGCGCCATCTCGCGCACCTGCGGCCGGCGAAGCGCGATGGTGAGCACCTGGGCGTTGTCGAGAAGCTGCTTCTCGAGATCGGGCGCGGGCACGTCCCCGGGCGTCGCCAGCACGGCGAGCGCCGCCTGCTGCGAGAGCTCGAGCTGGTTCTGCAGGTAGTTCTGGCGGAACCGGGACAC
Source organism: Amaricoccus solimangrovi (assembly GCF_006385685.1). Taxonomy (GTDB): domain Bacteria; phylum Pseudomonadota; class Alphaproteobacteria; order Rhodobacterales; family Rhodobacteraceae; genus Amaricoccus; species Amaricoccus solimangrovi. Next base: position 60,716 of record NZ_VFRP01000010.1, read on the forward strand.
CGCGGGCACGAAGAACAGCGCCTCGACGATGACAAGGAAGATCGCGGCGAGCCCGAGAAAGCGACGCGACAGCGTGTTGAAGAACATATGGCTTTCCGCGCAGGTCCCTTCCGTCCCGAGCGCCCCCTTCCGCCCCGGCCTCTGACTCGCGCGAAATCTAGGGCTTCCGGCTCAGGGGAACAAGGGACCCCGGCGCGGGTGATTCGGCGCCGGGCGGGCGCCGCGCCGGGCGGGCACGGATTTTTCCGTCCGTCCGCCCCCTTCCGGGGCATTATCCGGGCGCGGAACGAATTGACTTCCCCCCGCCCGGTCCCTATAGGCAGGGCTTCGAATTTTCGGGGTTCCACGCGCCGGGCTCGTCCGGGGTGGGGAGCCTTTGGCCGGGTGAACCTCCGGCGCAGTCTGGAGATGGCGAAGATGAGCAAGCGTACCTATCAGCCGAGCAACCTGGTGCGGAAGCGCCGCCACGGGTTCCGCGCCCGCATGGCGACCAAGAACGGCCGGATCATCCTGAACCGCCGCCGGGCGCAGGGCCGCAAGCGCCTGTCCGCCTGAGCGGACGGGGCGCGCGCGAACCGATGACGGCGCCCGTCGCGACGACGCAGGCGCCCGACGGCGAGGCATCCGCCGCGCCGGCCCCGGGGCCGGGCGCGGCCTTCGCCGTTCTGCGCCAGCGGTCCGAATTCGTCGCCGCGTCGAAGGCCCGGCGCACCTCGCGCGCGGGGCTGAACCTGCAGGCGCGCCGCCGCGGCGCCGGGGAACCGGCCGAGGGGGTGCGCGTCGGTTTCACCTGTTCGAAGAAGGTCGGCAACGCCGTCGCCCGCAACCGGGCGAAGCGGCGGCTGCGCGCCGCCGCCGCCGCGGTGCTGCCCGAGGCCGGGCGGCCGGGCTGGGACTATGTGCTGATCGGCCGGCCGGAGGCGACCGCCGCCCGTCCCTGGCCGGACCTGCTCGACGATCTCAGGGACGGTCTGGCGCAGCTTCACCAGGGCAGGGGAGCCCCCCCGCGATGACCGCGCGCCGCGCCGCGCGGGCGCTCCCGGCGATGGGGCCGCTGGCCTTCCTCCTCGCGCTGCCGGTCCGGGCCTATCGTCTCGTCCTTTCTCCCTGGGTCGGGATGCACTGCCGCTTTCACCCGACCTGCTCGGCCTACGCGCTGGAGGCGCTGGCCCGGCATGGCGCCTTCCGGGGCGCCTGGCTCGCGGCGCGCCGGATCGCGCGCTGCCACCCCTGGGGCGGGTCCGGGATCGACGAGGTGCCGAGGTAGCGATGTTCGACGAGACCGAAATCCATCCGCTGTTTCACGGCGCTCCGGACACGACCGAGTTCCGGAAGCTCCGCAAGCGGATCGTGCGCCAGACGCGCGAGGCGATCGAGACCTATGGCATGATCCGCCGCGGCGACCGCTGGCTGGTCTGCCTCTCCGGCGGCAAGGACAGCTACACGCTGCTCGCCGCGCTCGTGGAACTGAAGTGGCGCGGCCTGCTGCCGGTCGATCTGCTCGCCTGCAATCTCGACCAGGGCCAGCCGGGCTTTCCGGCGACGGTGCTGCCCGAGTTCCTGACCCGGATGGGCGTGCCGCACCGGATCGAGTACCAGGACACCTATTCGATCGTGATCGACAAGGTGCCGGCGAAAAAGACCTATTGCGCGCTTTGCTCGCGGCTCCGGCGCGGCAATCTCTACCGGATCGCGCGCGAGGAGGGCTGCGCCGCCGTCGTGCTCGGCCACCACCGCGACGACGTGATCGAGACCTTCCTGCTGAACCTCTTCCACGGCGGCAAGCTCGCGGCGATGCCGCCGAAACTCCTGAACGACGAGGGCGATCTCTACGTGCACCGCCCGCTCGCCCTCGTCGCCGAGGCCGATTGCGAGAAGTTCGCGCGGTCGATGAACTACCCGATCATCCCCTGCGACCTCTGCGGCAGCCAGGACGGGCTGCAGCGCCAGCGGATCAAGCGCATGGTCGACGAATGGGAGGCGCGGAGCCCCGGCCGCCGCCAGATCCTGTTCCGCGCGCTGACCCAGGTGAACGCGAGCCACCTGCTCGACCCGGCCCTCTTCGACTTCAAGGGCCTCTGAGCGCGGGCGCTCCGGCTGCGGCGCGGCGTTCACCTTCAATGCGGCGCATTCCGCCCCCGGCGGATTAACGCTTGTTCACCCCCCGCGGGCCTAGCGTGCCGGCATGGAGAACGAGCCTGACATTCCCGTCCCACCCGATCCGCGCGCGCTCTTCCGCCGCGTGCTCGGGGCCACGGTCGGCGCGCTGGGCGTCATCGCGCTTACCCTCGCCATCGGGGCGCGCGCGCCGCTCGCCGGGCAGGCGGGCGCCAGGCGCGCGCTCGAGGCCGCGCGCGCGGAGACCGAGACGGCGCATGCGCTGCTCGGCGAGATCGCCACGCCAGTTCCCTTCGGTCATCGCGGGGGGCTCGACGCGCGGGTAGCGGCGCTCCGCGCGGCGGGGCTGCTCTCGGAAACGGCGGCCGGCGGCTTCTTCGCGATGTCGCACGATCTCACCGACCGGCCCGAGGCGCGGGCGCGGCTCGGCGCGCTCCTGACGACCGCGGTGCTGCCCGAGACCGACAGGCGGGCGCGGGAGGCCCTGGCCGGTCTCGCGGCGGCGGAGGCGCGCTGGGCGCGGCTTCTGCTCCTGCTCGCCGGCGGCGGCGCGCTGGCGGCGGGGGGGCTCCTGCTCTTCGTCGCGCTGCCCGCGGGAAGGCGGATCCGGGCCTGGGCGGCGCGGGCGGGCGAGGCCGAGCGCGAGAACCGGTTCCGCCTGCTTCACGATCCGGTGACGGGGATGCCGAACGGCACCTTCCTGCGCGCGCATCTCGGCCGGCTCGTCGCGGGCGCGGACCGCGAGGCGACGCAGACGGCGGTGCTCCGGCTCGACATCGACAGGTTCGGGATGCTGCGCGACACGCTCGGCCCGCGCACCAGCGACGAGATCCTGCGCATGGTCGCGCGGCGGCTGCGCAACACGCTGCGCGCGGGGGATTTCGCCGCGCACATGGGCCATGACGATTTCGTCCTCGTCGCGAGCGGCCTCGCCGACGCCGGCGCGGCCGCCGCGATCGCCGCGCGGACCCAGGCGGCGCTGTCGAAGCCCTTCGCGATCCGGGGCGGCACACAGCGGATCGCGACCAGCATCGGCGTCACCCTCGTCTCCGACGACGCGCCAGACACCGAACGGGTGCTCGCCAACGCCGAGATCGCCCTCGCCGCCGCCGAGGCCGCGAACGGCGCCTGCGTGGTACGCTATTTCCGCGACGAGCTGCGCGTCGAGGTCGAGCGGCGCGAGGCGCTCTTCACCGAACTGCTCGCGGGGCTCGGGCGGGGCGAACTCGTGCCCTATTTCCAGCCGCAGATCTGCCTCCGGACCGGCGCCCTCGCCGGGTTCGAGGCGCTGGTGCGCTGGCGGCATCCGCGCCGGGGGGTGCTCGCGCCCGGCGCCTTCCTGGATTTCGCCGAGGACGCGGACCTGACCGAGCGGATCGGCGAGGCGGTTCTCGGCCAGTCGCTCCGCGCGATCCGCGCCTGGGACCGGGCGAAGCTCGACGTGCCGCGCGTGGGCGTGAACTTCGCCGCGAAGCAGCTGCGCGACCCGGCGCTGATCGAGAAGATCAAGTGGGAGGTCGAGCGGGCCGACATCGACCCGTCGCGGCTGGCGATCGAGGTGCTGGAGACGGTGATGATCCGGGGCGACGCCGACATGGTGGCGCGCAACCTGCGCGGCCTCGCCTCGGCGGGGTTCCACATCGAACTCGACGATTTCGGCACCGGCCACGCCTCGCTCGCGAATCTCCGCCGGCTCATGGTCAACCGGATCAAGATCGACCGGAGCTTCGTCGACGGGATCGAGACCACCCCGGAGCAGCGCGAGATCACCGCCTCGATGATCGCGATGGCGGGCGCGCTCGGCATCGGCACGCTGGCCGAGGGCGTGGAGAGCCGGGCGGCCGCCGAGGTGCTGCGCGAACTCGGCTGCGATCTCGCGCAGGGCTATCTGATCGCGAAGCCGATGCCGCTCGGCGAGACCTTCGACTGGCTGCGCGCCTTCGAGGCGGCGGGGAAGGGCGGGGCTTGCCGGGTCGCGGCCGGGCCGAATACACCTTGACCTTTCAGGCGCGCGGCTGTTGAAGGCCTGTCAGTTTGCTTAGCTGACCGGAGAGCCGTCGCCATGGAAGACCAGACCAAGAATCTGATCCTGGCGACTCTGCTCAGCATCGCGGTGCTGGTGCTCTGGATGTTCCTGTCGCCGATCCTCATCGGCACGCCGCCGGTCGACGAGACCCCCACCCCCGCCGTCACCGCCGAGCAGGGCGAGACCGGGGCCACCGCGCCCGCCCCCGCTGGCGGCGGCGCGCCCGAGCTCGCCGCCGCGCCGACGGTGACCCGCGCCGAGGCGCTGGGCGAGACCCAGCGCGTGCGGATCGACACCGCTCGTCTCGGCGGCTCGCTTTCGCTGCGCGGCGGGCGGATCGACGATCTCGACCTGAAGGACTACCGCGAGACCATCGCGAAGGATTCGCCCGACGTCACGCTTCTGACCCCCGCCGGGGTGGCGCATGCCTATTACGCGCTCTACGGCTGGTCCCCCTCGGGCGGCCTGCCCGCCTCGGCCGTGCCGGGCCCGGCGACCAACTGGACGGTCGAGGGCAACGACACGCTGACCGAGACGACCCCGGTCACGCTCAGCTGGGACAACGGCCAGGGCCTCGTCTTCCGGCGCGAGATGGCGATCGACAAGAACTACATGTTCACGATCACCCAGACGGTCGAGAACAACACCGGCGCCGAGGTGAAGCTCGCCCCCTATGGCATCATCGCCCGCCACGGCATGCCGGCGGACCTGCTGAACTTCTACATCCTGCACGAGGGCGTGATCGGCGCCGCGGACGGCCAGCTGACCGAGATCAAGTACAAGAACGTCATGGAGCTGCCGACCGACGCCGCCGAGGGCGGCGCCGCGCTCGAGAAGATCGACGTGAAGGACAACGGCTGGATCGGCTTCACCGACCATTACTGGATGACCACGCTGATCCCGCCGCCGGGCCAGCCCTTCACGGCGGTCTCCAAGTACACGGCCGCCACCGATACCTTCCAGACCGACGTGCGGATGCCGCTCGTCACCGTCGCCCCCGGCCAGACCGCGAGCTCCACCACCTCGCTCTTCGCCGGCGCGAAGGAATGGGCGACGATCCGCGACTACCAGAACGACATGCATATCGACCGCTTCGTCGATTCGATCGACTGGGGCTGGTTCTTCTTCCTGACCAAGCCGATCTTCTGGATGCTGCACCACCTGCACATGCTGATCGGCAACATGGGCCTCGCGATCATCGGCCTGACCTTCTTCATCAAGGCGCTGCTCTTCCCGCTCGCCTACAAGTCCTACGTCTCGATGTCGAAGATGAAGGCGCTGCAGCCCGAGCTCGAGAAGATCAAGGAGAAGGCGGGCGACGACCGGATGAAGGTCCAGACCGAGATGATGGCGCTCTACAAGCGCGAGAAGGTCAACCCGGCCGCCGGCTGTCTGCCGATCCTGCTGCAGGTGCCGATCTTCTTCTCGCTCTACAAGGTGATCTTCGTCACGCTGGAACTGAGGCACGCGCCGTTCTTCGGCTGGATCCAGGACCTCTCGGCGCCCGACCCGTCGTCGATCCTCAATCTCTTCGGCCTGCTGCCCTGGGCGACGCCCGCGGCGACGAGCCCGTTGCACATCATCTCCATCGGGGTCTGGCCGATCCTGCTCGGCATCTCGATGTGGCTGCAGCAGAAGCTCAATCCGGCGCCGGCGGACAAGACCCAGGCGCAGATCTTCGCCTGGATGCCCTGGGTCTTCATGTTCATGCTGGGACGTTTCGCGAGCGGCCTCGTGATCTACTGGGTCGCGAACAACACGATCACCTTCACCCAGCAGTACCTGATCATGCGCAGCCAGGGCATCAAGCCGGACGTCTTCGGCAACATGTTCGGCTTCCGGGGCAAGTCGAAGAAGGCCGGGTAGCATGGCGCGGGTCAGCCATCTCTGGCGCCACCCGATCAAGGGCCATGGCGCCGAGGCGGTGCGCGAGACGAGGCTCGCCCCCAGCGAGACCATGCCCTGGGACCGGGTCTGGGCGATCGCCCACGACGCGGCCCGGATCACCCCCGGGGCGACCGGCTGGATGCCCTGCGCGAACTTCGCGCGGGGCGCGCGCACGCCCGCGCTGATGGCGATCCGCGCCAGGATGGACGAGGAGGCGGGGACCGTGACGCTGACCCATCCGCGGATGCCGGAACTGACCGTCGATCCCGACCTGCCCGAGGATGCCGAGCGCCTCGTCGCCTGGGCGCGGGGCCTCGCGGAGGAGGGCCGCGTGGCGCCGGCCTTCGTGGTGCGCCCGACGCGCGGCATGACCGACAGCGGCTTTCCCTCGATCGCGATCCTCAACCGCGCGAGTCTCGCCGCGCTCTCGGAACGCGCCGGGCAGCCGCTCGCGATGGAGCGGTTCCGGGGCAACGTCTGGCTCGACGGGCTCGAGCCCTGGGCCGAATTCGACCTCGTCGGCCGGGAGATCCGGATCGGCGAGTCGCTGCTGCTCGTGCGCGAGCGCATCACCCGCTGCCGCGCGACCGGGGCCAGTCCGGAAACCGGGCGGATCGACGTCGACACGCTCGGCCTGCTCCAGTCCGGCTGGGGCCACCGGGATTTCGGCGTCTACGCCGAAGTCGTCGAGGGCGGCCGCGTCGCGCTGGGCGATCCCGCGGAGGTGATGGCGTGAAACCGGTCTTCACCCTCGCCCCGGAACCCGCCCCCGAGGAGGTGGAGGCCGGGCGCAAGCTCTTCGCCGGCCCCTGCGACTTTCTCAAGGGCGTCGTCGCGATGGACGGCCTGCCGCCGGCCGACCGGCTGGAGGTGTGTTTCGCCGGCCGCTCCAACGTCGGCAAGTCGAGCCTCATCAACGCGCTGACCGGACGCAAGGCGCTCGCCCGCGCGTCGAACACGCCGGGCCGGACGCAGGAGATCAACTTCTTCACCCTGGGCGAACAGTTCTACCTCGTCGACCTGCCGGGCTACGGTTTCGCCGAGGCGCCGAAGCCGGTGGTCGAGAAATGGCAGGCGCTGCTGCGCGCCTATCTTTCCGGGCGGCCGACGCTGCGCCGCGTCATGCTGCTCATCGACGCGCGCCACGGGATCAAGGCGGTGGACGAGGAGATCATGACCTTGCTCAACCGCGCCGCCGTGACCTTCCAGGTCGTGCTCACCAAGGCGGACAAGCCGCGCGGCGGGGCGCTCAACGCCACCGTCGCGGAAGTGGCCGAGCGTCTCGGCAAGCAGCCGGCGGCCTTTCCGGAAATCCTCCTCACCTCGTCGGAGAGCGGCGCGGGAATCGAGCAACTCAGGGCTGTCATCGCCGCGATGCATTGACCATGGGCGGTATTCTATATTTGTTTCCCTGCCCGGGCATGGCATACTAATCCTCGAGTTTTGCTCGGGATTCGGCGGAAAAAATGCGTCTCGACCAGCGTGGGGCCGCGAACGGAGTTGACCTTTCGCCGCAAGATATTTGAACTGACATGGCTTGCTCACGAGTATGAGTGACGAGGGGTGGGAATGAATGACGAAGCATTGATCCGGGTCGCCCTGCGCGCGGCGCTCGATCACATCCTGGAACTCGACGGGGAGCGTCCGTTGACGGACGCGGAATGGGACGAGCGGCCCGACGCCGATCCGGAGCTTTTCTCCGCGCTGGTCAGCGCCGGCCATGTCGCGCTGAGCACGGCCCGGGCCTGCGGCGCGACGCGGGAGCGGGAAGTTCCCGCCCGCCACCTGCGCGTCGGTCCCGGCAAGCGGCCCGGCCATCTCCGCGTCCAGCATCTGCCGACCGGCGCCGTGGTCGAGGTGAGCCATCTCACCCCGCAGGTCGACGCCTCGCTCGCCCTCGGCATGGTCCGCGCCGCCTTCGAACAGCGCGCATGACGGCTCATCCGGCGCGGGCCGCCGGATGACACGCGGGCGGCGTCCTTCTCAGGGCGCCGCGTCGGGTTCGCGCGAGTCGAGGCGGGCGCGAAGCTCGGCGATCTCCGCCTCGGCGGCGGCGAAGCGGGCGACGAGCGCGTGATGCTCGGCGAGATCCACCCGCGGCCCCGCGTTGAGATGCCCGAAGATCCAGCGCAGCACCCAGCCGAGCAGCATGGCCCCGAAGAGCGCGCCGGCGAGGGCGAGCGTAAGCTGTTCCTGGTTCATTCGTCTCCCGATCCTTGCGGCGGCGGGGGTGCCACCTCCTCCGGCGCGGTCTCCACCGTGGCCCGCGGCGCGGGGGCCACCACCGTCGTGCCTGGCGCCGGCGCCGCCCCCGGGGTGCCTTCCGCCGTGTCCGGGGAAGCATCCGGCGCCGAGGTGACGCGGATGGTGATCCGCCGGTTCTTCGCCCGGCCCGCCTCGGTCGCGTTGTCGGCGATCGGCTCGGCCTCGCCATAACCCTTCGCGGTCAGCGTCACGCCCTCGGGGATCTCGGCGCGAAGCGCCGCCACCACCGCCTCCGCCCGGCTCTGGCTGAGGCGCAGGTTGCCGGCGTCCGAGCCTTGGGAATCGGTATGCCCGCCAAGCTCGAACCCCGCGCCCGGGCAGCCGCGCAGCACGTCCGCGATCGCAAGGATCGTGCCGTGGCTCTCCGGATCGATCTCGGCGGAGCCCGGGGCGAAGGCGATCTGCGAATCATCGAGGATCGCCGTCACGTCCTCGCTGCAATGCGCGGCGGTCTCGGGCGCCGGCGCGGCCGGGGGCGGGGGCGCCGGCGGGCGGTCGGGCGGCGCCGGGGCGGGCGGGGGTACGAGCGTCAGTTCCGCCGCGGCGCCGTCCCCGAGCTTCTCTGCGAGCAGGGCGCGGACGCGCGCGTTGGTTCCGACATCCGCGCCCTCGCCCCGGAGCGTGACCTGGTCCGGCGTCACCTCGGCCGCGCCCTCGCGAAGTTCGGAAAGCGCCGCGAGGGCGACCAGCACGCGGCTCGGCCAGCCGTCGGGCAGCGAGGGATCGATCACCGTCTCGTTCGTCACCCGGTCATGGCCCGCGAGCGCCGCCGCGTAGCTCTCGATCGCGTCGCGCGAGGTCGCGTTCTGGAGCGCCCCGGAGAGGCGCAGCGCGCCATCCGCTCCGAGCCGCGCGTCGAATCGCGGCGCGTAGTGCTCCGCCCCGTCCGGTCCGGCGGCGGTGCGCGGCGGGGCGATCGTGTTGAGGCTGAAGCCTTCGGGCAGGTCGCGGCCGAGGCGCGCGCCGGCCTCGGCGAGCCGCGCGGGATCCATGCCCTCGGGGCCGGTCAGCGTCGCCTCGAGGTCGCGGATCGCGAACCGGCCGCCGCCGAGCGCGCGCAGCGCGTCGAGCCCCGTCACCACCGCCGCCGTCCAGTCGGCCGAGGGCGCGCCGAGGCCGATGGCGCAATCCGGATCGCCCTCGGCGCCGAGCCGATGGGCGGCGACGCTGATCTCCACCACGTCGGCGACGCTCTCCGCCGAGCAGGCCTCGAAATGACCGCTTTCGCCGGTCGAGACGAAATCGATCCGGAAGGGCGAGATGACTTGCCGGGGCGCGGTGACGTCGAGCGTCAGCATCACGCTGCGCGGCCGCGCCCCGCGCAACGCCGCCTCGAGCGCGCGCCGCGCCTCCTCGGTCTCGACGGCGGCGGCGACGCGCACATGGCCGGGGTCGATGCTGACCTTCGAGCGCGGCGCCTGCCGGAGCGCGCGCAGGCCGAGCGCGAGCGCGTCGGTCCAGCCGGCGGGGATGGGCTCCTCCGCCGTCTGCAGCATGTCGCTCACCGTGCCGCCGAGGCCTGCGTCCTCGAGCCCGGTCCGGATCGCCGCGCGCCCGCCGCGCGCCGGAACGAGGCCGATCAGCGAGACCTCGTCGCCGTCGCGCAGCAGTTCGAGCGAGAAATCGGGCGGGGCGACCGGGTCGGCGGCCCTGACCGTCACATGGTCCCGGACCCGGCCCTCGTCGACGAGGGAGCGGGCGACCGCGACGGCGCGCACCCGCGCCGCCTCGTCGGGGGCCTCGCCCGAGAGCGCGACGACGAGCCCGTCGGTCGTGACCCGCGCCCAGTCCTGCCCGGCCTCCGAGAGCGCGCCCGCGACCTCCGCGCGCGAGGCGGCCTCGAACCGCGCGACGCCGAGCCGGGCGAGTTCGAAGGCGCCGGCTCCCGCCGCGCCGAAGGCGATCACGCCGAAGATGAGGGCCGCTGGCCGCATCGATCAGGTTGCCTCGATTGTCTCCCCGGGCCGCGCGCCCAGCGGGCGGCCGCCGTGTTTACCCCCAAGCCGCGGGGCGCTTCAACGGCCCGGCCCTCACGACCCCGTCACGTCCCGGAGCGCCGCCGCCGCGATGGCGAGCAGGAAGCCCGCCACGAGCAGCAGCCCCGCGTCGCGGTTCGAGCGGAACAGCGTCAGGCAGCCGTCGGGATCGTCGATGTCGAGCCGCCGCAGCTGCCAGAGGAGATGGCCCGCCATCGCCGCGAGCCCGGCGAAGGCGCAGGCGCGCGCGAGCGGTTCGAGCCCCGCCGCGAGGATGGCGAGCGCGAGCAGCGCGACGGTCAGCGTGGCGAAACCCGCGAGCCAGCGTTTCGTCGCCGTTCCGAAGAGGCGCGCGGTTGATTTGACCCCGATCAGCGCGTCGTCCTCGCGGTCCTGATGAGCGTAGATCGTGTCGTAGAACAGCGTCCAGGAGATGCCCGCGAGATAGAGCAGGACCGGGGGCCAGCCGAGCCCGCCCGCATGCGCCGCCCAGGCGAGCAGCGCGCCCCAGTTGAAGGCGAGGCCGAGAAAGACCTGCGGCCACCAGGTGAAGCGTTTCGCGAAGGGGTAGATCGCGACGAGCGCGAGCGAGGCGACGCCGAGCCAGATCGCCGCCGGGGGGAAGGTCAGGAGGATCGCGCAGGCCAGGAGCGCCTGGATCACCATCCAGGCGGCCGCGCCGCGCGGCGTCACCTGGCCCGAGGGCAGGGGGCGGGATCGGGTACGCGCGACCTTCGCATCGAAATCCTGGTCGGTCAGGTCATTCCAGGTGCAGCCGGCGCCGCGCATCAGCACCGCGCCGAGCGCGCAGCCGAGCGCGATCCAGAGATCGGGCGGCCGCGCGCCGCCCGCATCGGCCGCGGCCGCCAGCGCGACGCCCCACCAGCAGGGGATCAGCAGCAGCCAGGTTCCGATCGGCCTGTCGGCCCGGCTCAGCCTGAGATAAGGGCGGGTCCAGCGGGGGGCGCGGAAGTCGACCCAGTTGCCGCGGACCGCGTCCGCGACGCTTCCCTGGGAGGCTCCGCTCGGATTAGATTGCGCGCTCATGGGGGGATATATGGCAGAAGTCGGCGGCAAGATCAGGCTTTTTGTGCATCCCGCGCTCGACACCGGCGCCGAGGTTCCGCTCGCGCCGGAGCAGGCGCATTATCTCTTCAATGTCATGCGCCTGGGCCCCGAGGCGCCGGTCACCGTCTTCAACGGGCGCGACGGCGAATGGTACGCCCGCGTGACACGCGTCGCGCGCAACGGCGGCGCGCTCAGGGTCTTCGCGAAGGGCCAGCCGCAGCGGCGTCCGCCGGATCTCACGCTGCATTTCGCGCCGATCAAGAAGGCGCGGACCGATTTCATCGTCGAGAAGGCGACGGAGCTCGGTTGCGCCCGGATCGCGCCGGTCTTCACGCGTCATACCAATTCCGAGCGGCTGCGGCTCGACCGGCTGCGCGCCCATGCGATCGAGGCGGCCGAGCAATGCGGCGAGACCCATGTGCCCGAGATCGTCGAGCCGGCGAAGCTCGACCGGCTGCTCGACGGCTGGGATTCCGCGCGGCGGCTGATGTTCTGCGACGAGACGCGCATGGCGCGCCCGGCCGCCGAGGCGCTCGCCGAGGCCGCGCCCGGCGCGCCCTGGGCGATCCTGATCGGCCCGGAGGGCGGTTTCGCGGAGGAGGAACTCACGCGGCTGCGCGGTCTGCCCTTCGTCCTGCCGGTCACGCTCGGCCCCCGGGTGCTGCGCGCCGATACCGCCGCCGTCGCCGCGGTCACGCTCTGGCAGTCGGTGCTGGGGGACTGGCGGTGAGCTTCCTCGGGGCGGGCATCGTCGCGCGGCTGCGCGACTGGCGCGAGCCGATTCTCTGGGGCGCGCTCCTCGCGCTCGGCCTCTGGCTGATCTTCATCGGCTACATGAATCTCGCGCCGCTCAGCTTCGTCGTCGGCCTCGTCGCGGCGGCGGCGGGCTTCGGCCTGCTGCGCGACGCGCTGCGCCGGCGGCGGCTGCGGAGCGACGTACCCTCCGAGGGGATGGTCGTGATCGACGAGGCGCGCATCGGCTATCTCGGGCCGCGCGGCGGCGGCTTCGTCGACCTGCCCGCCGTGGTCTCGGTCGAGATCGTCACCCGGCCGCATGTTCCGCCCGATTCGTCCCACGCCTGGCTCATCCGGGCCGAGGACGGGTCCGAACTCGTGATTCCCCTCGGCGCGCACGGGGCCGAGGCGCTCGTCTCCACGCTGAGCGCGCTTCCCGGGATCGACTTCGATCTGGGCGCCGCGACGATCACCGAGCCGGGCGCGCGCCGCGCCACGCTCTGGCGCAAGGCGGGCTGAGCGGAGGCGGCGCGGGCGCCCGATTCGGGACTTTTCCACGACTTGCCTTGGCCATGGCGCGGCACTAAGGCTGGGCCGCGTTGAACGGCCGGTGCCACGAATTCGAAGGCGAGCTATCCCATGTCGATCCCACAATCCGGCGGCGGCCTCATCGAGTCGCATGACCAGCTCGCCGAATATCTCGCCTCCGGCTGCAAGCCCGCCGAGGACTGGCGCATCGGCACCGAGCACGAGAAGTTCGGCTATACGATCGCCGATCACAAGCCGCTGCCCTACGAGGGCGCGGCCTCGATCCTGACCATGCTCTCGGGCCTGCGCGACCGCTTCGGCTGGGCGCCGGTGGAGGAGGGCGGCAAGCTCATCGGGCTCGAGAAGAACGGGGCCAACGTCAGCCTCGAACCCGGCGGCCAGCTCGAGCTCTCCGGCGCGACGCTGAGGACGATCCACGAGACCTGCGACGAGGTGAACGCGCATCTGCGCGAGGTGAAGGCGATCGCCGACGAGGTGGGCGCGGCCTTCCTCGGCCTCGGCGCGGCGCCGGAATGGACCGCGGACGAGATGCCGGTGATGCCGAAGGGCCGCTACGCGCTGATGACGCGCTACATGGGCCAGGTCGGAAGCCACGGCACGCAGATGATGTACCGCACCTGCACCGTGCAGGTGAATCTCGACTTCGCCTCCGAGGCGGACATGGTGAAGAAGTTCCGCGTCTCGCTCGCGCTGCAGCCGGTCGCGACCGCGCTCTTCGCCTGCTCGCCCTTCTTCGAGGGCAAGGTGAACGGCTGGCAGTCCTGGCGCGCGCGGATCTGGCGCGACACCGATCCGGCGCGCACCGGCATGCTGCCCTTCGTCTTCGAGGACGGTATGGGCTTCGAGCGCTACGTCGACTACGCGCTCGACGTGCCGATGTATTTCGTCTACCGCGACGGCCGCTACATCGACGCGCTCGGCCAGAGCTTCCGCGACTTCCTGAGGGGCGAGCTTCCCGCGCTGCCGGGCGAGAAGCCGACGCTCTCGGACTGGGCGGACCACCTGACGACGATCTTCCCCGAGGTCCGGATCAAGAAGTTCATGGAGATGCGCGGCGCGGACGGCGGCCCCTGGCGCCGGCTCTGCGCGCTGCCGGCGCTCTGGGTCGGGCTCCTCTACGACACGGCCGCGCTCGACGGCGCCTGGGATCTGGTGAAGGGCTGGAGCGCGGAGGAGCGCGACCGGCTTCGCCACGACGCGGCGAAGGACGGGCTTCGCGCGACCATGCCCGACGGGCGCCCGCTTCGCGATTTCGCCCGCGACGTGCTCGCCGTCGCCGAGGCGGGGCTCAGGGCGCGGGCGCGGCCCGGCGCGGGCGGGCTGATGCCCGACGAGACCCACTTCCTGAACGCGCTGCAGGAGATCGTCGAATCGGGCCAGACCCAGGCCGACGAGATGCTCGCCCGCTACCGGGACGCGTGGAATGGCAAGCTTTCCCCGCTCTACGAGGCATATAGTTACTGATCCGGGGCGCGCGGGCGACGGTTTGTAACGGGCCTATCACGGCCGCATCACGGGGCGGGGCGCATCCTTGAGTCATTGATCAAGGAGATTCGCCATGCCCCGCCCGCGAAAGACCGCCCCCAGGGACGAATTCGAATTCGAGTCCGAAGACGACCTCTACGCCGATCCCGACGATTTCGTGGAGGGATTGCGCTACGCCGTGGCCCGCGCGCGCTGCTCGGTGAGCGGCGCCTTCGACCTCGGCGCCGGCCGGTGCTACGTCGATCTCGACAGCCTCGGCGCCGCCGATTTCGGCGATTGAGCGACAGTCGGGTAACGAAGCCGGGCCTGACCCGCGCGCCGGTTACGAATTGCTAACCGGCGGGGCCGCACGCTCGGCGCGAACCCCGTGGAGGACATCATGCAACCGTCGCTGACCCAACCGCATCCGATACCGCCCGCCGGCGCCCTCTATCCCGAGGAATGCGGCCTGATCGCCGCGCTCCAGCGTCTGGTCGATCAGGGCCAGCAGGTCGCCGCCGAGTCGACGCCCGGGGCCGATCCCAGGGCGCAGCTCGCGAAGATCTTCGCCGCCTTCGGCTGAGAGGCCTCAGCCCTTCGCGCCGATCCGGGGTTCCGTCCCGTTCATCAGGCGCCGGATATTGGCGTGGTGCCGCGCGAGGATCAGCGCGGCGAGCACGATCCCGAGCCAGACCGAGCCCGGCGGGCCGAGCAGCGCCAGCCAGACCGGCGCCAGCACGGCGGCGACGAGCGCCGAGAGCGAGGAGATCCGCGTGAGCTTGGCGACGAGAAGCCAGGTCGCGCAGCAGATCAGGCCGACGAGCGGCGCGAGCGCCAGCACCACGCCGAGGAAGGTCGCGACCCCCTTGCCGCCCCGGAAGCCGAGCCAGACCGGAAAGCAGTGGCCGAGGAAGGCCGCGCCACCCGCGACGAGCGCCGCCTCCGGCCCCGCGATCCGGCCGGCGAGCAGCACGGCCACCGCCCCCTTCAGCCCGTCGAGCAGCAGCGTGGCCGCCGCCGCGCCCTTGTTCCCGGTCCTGAGCACGTTGGTCGCGCCGATATTGCCCGAGCCGATGCCGCGCAGGTCGCCGAGGCCCATCGCCCGCGTGATCAGCAGGCCGAACGGGATCGAGCCGAGAAGATAGGCGCCGAGCGCCACCAGCGCGAGCATCAGGCCGCCTCCCGCGTGAAGACCCGGTTGCCGGCGACCCAGGTGCCCTCGACCCGGCCCTGCATCCGCGTCAGGTCGAAGGGCGTGTTCTTCGACTTCGAGCGCAGCTTCGCCCGGTCGAGCACGTAGGGCACGTCCGGATCGAAGAGCACGAGATCGGCGGGGGCGCCGGGGGCGAGCCGGCCCGCCTCGAGCCCGAGCAGCCGCGCGGGGTTGAGGGCGAGCGCGCGCCAGAGCGCGGGCAGCGTCATCTGCCCGGCGTGATGGAGGCGCAGCGCCGCCGGCAGCAGCGTCTCGAGCCCGACCGCCCCGGCCGCGGCCTCCTCGAAGGGCAGCCGCTTCTCCTCCTCGTCGCGCGGCGTGTGGAAGGAGCCGATGATCTCGATCTCGCCCGCCATCACCGCCTCGACCATCGCCATCCGGTCCGCCTCGGAGCGGAGCGGGGGCGTGAGCTTGAAGAAGGTGCGGTAGTCGCCGACGTCGAATTCGTTGAGCGTCAGATGGTGGATCGAGACGCCCGCGGTGACGTCGAGCCCGGCCTCGCGCGCGCGGCGCAGCGCCGGCAGGCTCCGCGCGGTCGAGAGCTGATCGGCGTGGTAGCGCGCCCCGGTCATCTCGACGAGCGCGAGGTCGCGTTCGAGCCCGATCCGCTCGGCCATCGGCGAGACGGCGGGCAGGCCGAGCTGGCTCGCGAACTGGCCCGAGGTCGCGCAGGCGCCTTGCGACAGCACCGGCTCCTGCGGATGGCCGATGACGAGCGCGCCGAGCCCGGCGGCGTAGGTGAGGCAGCGCTGGAAGACGCGCGGATTGGCGACGGCCGTCACATCGGTGAAGGCGACCGCGCCCGCGTCGGTCAGGAAGCCGATCTCGGTCATCTCCTGGCCCGCGCGCCCCTTGGTGAGCGCCGCGAGCGGCAGCACGTTGACCGGGCTCGCGTCGACCGCGCGTCGCAGCAGGAATTCGAGCACCTCGGGATCGTCGATCGCGGGTTCGGTGTCGGGCCGCGTCACCATGGTCGTGACGCCCCCGGCCGCCGCGGCGGCGCCCGCGGTGCGGAAGCTCTCCTTGTGCCGCTCGCCCGGCTCGCCGATCTTGACGCCGATGTCGATGATGCCGGGCGCGAGGCAGAGGCCGCGGCAATCCTCGACCGCGCCCCTGGCGGGCGCCCGCTCGCCGGGGCTCAGCAGTTCGACGATCCGCCCGGCGTCGATCACGATCCCGCCCTCGCGGATCTTGCCCTCTTCCGGGTCGATCAGGCGCGCGTTCACGAGGGTCAGCATGGCACGGTCTCGTCGCGATCATTGCGGGCGCGGAGGTTGCGCGCGAGCAGGTCCATCGCGGCCATGCGCACGGCCACGCCCATCTCGACCTGCTCCTGGATCACGCTCACGTTGATGTCGTCGGCGAGCAGCCCGTCGATCTCCACGCCCCGGTTCATCGGGCCGGGATGCATCACGATCGCATCCGGCTTCGCATGGACGAGCTTCTCCGCGTCCAGGCCGAAGCGGTGGTAGTATTCGCGCATCGACGGGATGAAGGCGCCGTCCATCCGCTCCTTCTGCAGCCTCAGCATCATCACCACGTCCGCGTCCCTCAGCCCCTCGCGCATGTCCTCGAAGACCTCGACGCCGAAATTCCCGATGCCGGGCGGCAGCAGCGTCGGCGGGCCGATGATCCGCAGCCGGTTCTCCATCCGGCCAAGCAGCAGGATGTTGGAGCGCGCCACCCGGCTGTGCGCGATGTCGCCGCAGATCGCGACGGTGAGCCGCGAGAGCCGCCCCTTGCGCCGGCGGATCGTCAAGGCATCGAGCAGCGCCTGCGTCGGATGCTCGTGCCGCCCGTCGCCGGCGTTCAGCACCGCGCAATTGACCTTGGAGGCGAGCAGGTTGACCGCGCCCGAATTCGGATGGCGCACGACGAGCAGGTCGGGATGCATCGCGTTCAGCGTCATCGCCGTGTCGATCAGCGTCTCGCCCTTCTTCACCGAGGACTGGGCCACGGCCATGTTCATCACATCCGCGCCGAGCCGCTTGCCCGCGAGTTCGAAACTCGCCTGGGTCCGGGTCGAGTTCTCGAAGAACATGTTGATCTGGGTCATGCCGCGCAGCGCGTCGGCGCGCTTGTCGCGGCCGCGGTTCAGCTCGACATAGCTGTCGGCGAGGTCGAGGATCGTCTCGATATCGGACCGGGAGAGGCCCTGGATGCCCAGAAGGTGGCGATGCGCGAACAAGAGGCCCTCCGCTTCCCGTGTCGCGGCATCTATACCAAGGTCGGCCGCGCGGGCAAGGTCGGCCGGCCGTCGCCGCCGGGCTTCGCCCGTCGCCCCCCTCCGGCGGGGGGCGCCGCGTCGGGCGGAGCGCCCGTGGCGGTGTCGCGCCCGCGGCGCGCTGCCGATGTCGCGCCGGCGGCGCGCTGCCGATGTCGCGCCCGCGGCGCGCTCCGGATGCCACGCCCGTGGCCGGTGCCTCGGCTCCGGGCGGGCTTTCTCCCGGGGCCGCGGCGGGGTAGAACCGGGGTCATGACAGCGGTTTCCTCCACCTTCGCGGCCGATCTCGCCGCGCTCGCCTGGCAGGTCGAGGCCGGCGCCGACGAGGCGATCGGCGAGGCGCCGGTCAACCGGTTCGAGGCGGCGGAGCGTCCGGCGAAGCCGCCCCGGCCCGCGCCGCCGCCGGCCGAGGCGCGCGTGGCCACGCCCGAGAGCGAGGCGGAGGCGGCGGCGGAGGACGCGCGCGCGATCGCCGCCGGCTGCGCCGATCTCGCGGCGCTCCGCGCCGCGATCGCGGCCTACGAGGGCTGCCCGCTCAAGGCGGCGTCGAAATCGACCGTCTTCGCCGACGGGAACCCGGCGGCGCGGGTGATGATCGTGGGCGAGGCGCCGGGGCGGGACGAGGACATGGCGGGCCTGCCCTTCGTCGGGCGCTCCGGGCGGCTGCTCGACCGGATGTTCGCCACGATCGGCCTGTCGCGCCAGGCGGAGGAGCCGGGGCAGGCGCTCTACATCACCAACGTGCTGCCCTGGCGCCCGCCGGAGAACCGCGACCCGGCGGGGGCGGAATCGGCGATGATGATGCCCTTCCTGTTCCGCCACATCGAACTCGCGGCGCCGGAGGTGATCGTCGTGATGGGCAATCCGGCGGCGCGCACGGTGCTCGGCACCACGACCGGGATCACCCGGCTGCGCGGGCAATGGGCGGAGTGGCGGGGCAGGCCGGTGCTGCCGATGCTCCATCCCGCCTATCTGCTCCGGAACGGGATCGCGAAGCGGGAGGCCTGGGCGGATCTGCTCGCGCTCCGCGTCTGGCTGGACGGAAACGGGCATGGCTGAGGAACGGGACTTCCTGCCGGTCAACATCGCGGTGCTGACCGTCTCCGACACACGCGATCTCGCGAGCGACCGCTCGGGCGATACGCTGGTCCAGCGGATCGCGGAGGCGGGGCACAGGCTGGCCGACCGGCGCATCCTGCGTGACGAGGAGGCGGAGATCGCGGCGAGCCTGCGCGAATGGATCGCCGATCCGGGGGTCGACGTGGTGATCTCGACCGGCGGCACCGGGCTCACCGGGCGCGACGTGACGGTGGAGGCGCATCGCGCGGTCTACGAGAAGGAGATCACGGCCTTCGCGACGGTCTTCACGCTGGTCTCGTACCAGAAGATCGGCACCTCCGCGGTGCAGAGCCGGGCCTGCGCCGGAGTCGCGGGCGGAACCTATCTCTTCGCGCTGCCAGGCTCGCCCGGAGCGTGCCGCGATGCCTGGGACGAGATCCTGAAGGGCCAGCTCGACTACCGCCACCGGCCCTGCAACTTCGTCGAGATCCTGCCGCGGCTCGAGGAGCACCGGCGGCGGAAGTAGGATGATATGCATATGCATATTGCGCCGCGGGGCTTTTCAGGCGGCGATTATGCATATGCATATCGCGCGGGTCAGAGTCCCTCGACCCAGGCGCGGGTCCGGGACGAGGTCGCGATCGCCTCGACCAGCGTCATGATCCGGGCGCCGGCGCGGAAGTTGAAGGGCTCCGGCTGCTCGCCCGCGATGGCGCGGACGAAGCCCGCGACCTCGATCGCCTTCAGGTCGTTGAAACCGAGCTGGTGCCCGCCCGCGACGCAGAAGCGGCCATAGGGCGGATGCTCCGGTCCCGAGAGGATGGTCCGGAAGCCCCGGCGGCCCTCGGGATCGCCCGCGTTGAAGTAGCGCAGCTCGTTCAGCCGCTCCTGGGAGAAGGTGATCGCGCCCTTCGAGCCGTAGACCTCGAATTCGTGCTGCATCTCCTGGCCCGTGGCGATCCAGCTCGCCTCGAGGCTGCCCGAGGCGCCGCTCTCGAAACGCAGGAAGGCGCGGCCGATGTCATCGACCTCGATCCTGCGCGCGCCGCCCTGGCCGTCCGGGCGCTCGGCGATCGCGGTCACGTGGTCGCCCATCACCGCGGTGATCGGCCCGAGCAGGTATTCCGCCGTGGCGAGCGCGTGGCTGCCGATGTCGGCGAAGGCGCCGCCGCCGGCCGGATCGACGCGGAAGCCGCCGGAATTCGCGGCGTCGGCCATGTAGTCCTCGGCATGGACGCCGCGGTAGGAGCGGATCTCGCCGAGCTCGCCCGAGCGGATCATCTCGCGCGCGAGCAGCATGATCGGGTTGCAGAGGTAGTTGAAGCCGACCTGCGTTTTGACGCCCGCCTTCTCGGCCGCGTCCGCCATCTCGATGGCGTCGGCGGCGAGCGGGGCCAGCGGCTTCTCGCAATAGACGTGCTTGCCGGCCGCGATGGCGGCCAGCGCCATCTCCTTGTGGAGCGCGTTCGGGGTGGTGATGTCCACCACGTCGATCGCGGGATCGGCGATGATCGCGCGCCAGTCGCCGGTCGAGCTCTCGAAGCCGAAGGAGGCGGCGGCCTCGGCGGCGAGCGCGTCGGTCCGGTCGGCGACCGCGCGCAGGGTGAGCGCATAGGGCAGGTCGAACACACGGTCGGCGGCGGCGAAGCCGAAGGTATGGGTCTTGCCCATGAATCCGGTGCCGATCAGGCCGATCCTCAGTTCGCGTTTCGCGACTGCCATTCCTTGTCCTCCCCCTCCGTTCCGTGACCCGCGGCCATTGGGAACAAAAATTCTGTCAGTTGTATCATTTGGAATGCTTGTGCTGTCAATCCGGAATCCCTAATCATCGCGAAGCCGCGCCGCGCCCGCGAATCGACGCCGCGGCCATATCGACCGGGAGGGTCCGCAATGAAGGCGAAACTTGGAATCGCGCCGATCGCGTGGTGGAACGACGATCTGGCGGAGCTGAGCGACGACGTGTCGCTCGAGGAATGCCTGCGCCAGGCGCGCGAGGCGGGCTATACCGGCATGGAGACCGGGCGGCGCTTCCCGATGGATCCGAAGGAACTCGGGCCGATCCTCGCGAAATACGGGATCTCGGTCTGCGGCGGCTGGTTCTCGGGCCTGCTGCTCGACGGCGAGATCGCGGTGGAGAAGGACCGGATCGCGCCGCAGATGGAGCTCTTCAAGGCGATGGGGGCGCCCTGCATCGTCTATGGCGAGACCGCGCGCTCGATCCAGGGGGTGAAATCGGCGCCGCTCGCGACCAAGCCGAAGCTCTCCGAGGAGGAGATCCGGGTCTATGGCCGCAAGATGACCGAGTTCGGTGAATGGTGCGCCGAGCAGGGGATGCCGCTTTCCTACCATCACCACATGGCGGCGGCGATCGAGACCGAAGAGGAGCTCGACCTTTTCATGAAGCATTCGGGCGAGGGCATTCCGCTTCTCTACGACGCGGGCCACATGGCCTTCGCCGGCGGCGACGTGCTGCGCGTGATCGACAACCATCATGCGCGGATATCCCATGTTCACACCAAGGACGTGCGGATGGGCGTGATCGACGGGCTCGACCGGACGCGCGAGAGCTTCCTCGACGCGGTGGTGAAGGGCGCCTTCACCGTGCCGGGCGACGGCTCGCTCGATTTCGAGGCGATCGTGAGGAAGCTCGCCGGCCACGGCTACGAGGGCTGGTTCGTCGTCGAGGCGGAGCAGGATCCGAAGGTCTCGCCGCCGCTCGAGATGGCGAAGATCGGGCACCGGGAACTCCTGCGCGTCATGGACGCGGCGGGATACGAGGTGGAAGGCACCGTCGGGGCGTGAGGCCTCGGGCCGGGGGCGGACAGATGTCCGCCCTACGGCGTGTGGCAGATGTGGACGGTCGCGGCGAGCGGCATCGCGAAGGGCGGCGGACCGAAGGCCGCGGTGAGCGCGCGGGCGACGGCGGCGACGGCCTCGGCCGGATCGACCGCCGCCGCGCGGATCTCGGCGCTTACCGGGGAGCCGAGCACCAGCCCCCTGGCGAATCCCTCCGGATCGGCGACGCGCGCGGTCACCGCGACCTCGGCCGCGTCGATCCGGCACCAGCCGGCGGCGCGCAGGTCGAGGCTGATCCGGCGCGGATCGGCATAGGCGTGGGGCGTCGTCCAGCTCTCCGGCGGATGGCCGATCAGCGTCGCGATCGCATCCCCCGCGATCCTGGCATAGGGATTGGCGGCGATCGGCCCCCAGCAGTTGAAGAGATAGGTCCCGCCCGGACGCACCACCCGCGCCACCTCCTGGAAGGCATCGGTCTTGCGCGGGAAGAGCGCGACGCCGAACTGGCAGACGGCGAGGTCGAAGGCCGCGTCCGCGAAGGGCAGGGCGGCGCAATCGGCGAGTTCGAAATCCGCGCCGTCGCCCATGCTGGCGCGGGCGCGGGCGAGCATCGCCGCGTCGATGTCGGTCACCGTCAGCGCCGCGCCGGGCAGCCGCGCGCGGAGCGCCCGGGTCAGGACCCCGGTCCCCGCGGCGAGTTCGAGAATGCGCCGGGGGCCGAGTTCCGCGGCGCGCCAGGCGAGATCGGCGGCGAAGCCCTCGAGCAGCACCGGTCCCAGCCCCGCGTCGTAGAAATCGGCGTGGTGGTCGAGGGAGGAGTGAATGAGCACGGACATCCGGACCTCGCGAAAAGCCGCGGCCTGAGCGGAGAATAGCGCGAAACGGGCGCCCAGGCGACTCGCCGGAGCGGCGCCGGCCCAGATCGCTCGCATTTTCGGCATTGGGGCGAGACGTCCCCTCCCGGCCGCGTTACCATGCCCGAAAAGCCAAAGAGCGATTCGGAACATGAGGCAGTGGCAGTCGCGGAAGTTTCTTCCGTCCCTAATCCCTTGTGCGCTCCTGTTGATCCTCGGATCCTGCGGTGGCGGACACGAGACGCCGCGGCCCGAGGCGGCGCGCGCCGCGCTGGGCGGCGCGCCGCTGTTCGACGATACCGATCCGCATGACTGGGTCGGGACCGCGCCCTGGCACTACGCGGTGCATGGCGTCGACGTCTCCCGCTACCAGGGCGAGATCGACTGGCACCGCGTGCGGAGCGCCGACATCTCCTTCGCCTATATCAAGGCGACCGAGGGCGGCGACGTGGTGGACGGGATGTTCGAGACCAACTGGTCCCGCGCCCGCGCCGCCGGCGTGCCGCGCGGCGCCTATCACTACTACTATTTCTGCCGGAGCCCGGAGGAGCAGGCGCGCTGGTTCGCCGCCCATGTGCCGGTCGACCCCTCCGCCCTGCCGCCGGTGCTCGACATCGAATGGACGCACCAGTCGAAGACCTGCCGCTTCCGGCCGGAGCCGGAGGAGGCGCGGGAGATGATCTATCGCTTCCTGAAGGCGCTGACGTTGCGCTATCACAAGCGGCCGGTGATCTATTCGACGGTGGATTTCTACGCCGACAACGAGCTCTGGAAGGTGACGGGGTTCAATTTCTGGCTTCGCTCCGTCGCCGGGCATCCCTCGGTCACCTATCCGGCGCAGGACTGGATCTTCTGGCAGTACACCGGGACCGGGGTCGTGCCGGGGATCGCCGGACGCTCGGATCTCAACGCCTTCGTGGGATCGCGCGCGGAATTCGCGACCTGGGCGGCGCGGTAGCGGGGCGGGGGGAGGCGGCGGGGGCGGCGGACCGAGGTCCGCCCTACGGTGGCGCGGGGGGGCGGACGGATGTCCGCCCTAGCGGCGGATCCAGCCGCCGCCGAGCACGCGGCTGCCCTCGGGCGCGTAGAAGACGCAGGCCTGGCCCGGCGCCACGCCCTCCTCGGGGTCGAGCAGGTCGACGCGGGCGCGGTCCGGCCCGAGCGGATGGAGGCGCGCGGGTTTCGGCGGCCGGGTCGAGCGCACCCTGACCGCGACCTCCCAGCCCTCCTCCGGCGCCGCCTCGAAGGGCGCGTCGCCAAGCCAGTTGATCTCGGCGAGCGGGAAGGAGCGGCTCGCCAGCGCCGCGCGCGGTCCGACGATCACGCGCCGGCCCCCGGCGTCGAGCCGGATCACGAACAGGGGCTCGCCGCCCGAGGGACCGCCGCCGATGCCGAGGCCGCGGCGCTGGCCCACGGTGTAGTGGATCACCCCCTCGTGGCGGCCGAGCACGCGGCCGTCGAGATAGACGATCTCGCCCGGCTCCGCCGCGCCGGGGCGGAGCTTCTCGATGACCGCCGCGTAGGAGCCGTTCGGCACGAAGCAGATGTCCTGGCTGTCGGGCTTGTCCGCGACCGCGAGGCCGAAGCGCGCCGCGAGCGCGCGCGTCTCGGCCTTCGAGCCGAGATGCCCGAGCGGGAAGCGCAGGAAGTCGAGCTGTTCGGGCGTGGTCGAGAACAGGAAATAGCTCTGGTCGCGTGACGGATCGGCGGCGCGGTGGAGTTCCGGCCCGGCCGGACCCTCGAGGCGGCGGATGTAATGGCCGGTCGCCATGCAGTCGGCGTCGAGGTCGCGCGCGGTCCCGAGCAGGTCGCGGAACTTCACTCGCTCGTTGCAGCGGATGCAGGGGACCGGGGTCGCGCCGGCGAGATAGGATTCGGCGAATTCCTCGATCACGCTTTCCCGGAAGCGGTTCTCGTAATCGAGCACGTAATGCGGAAATCCCAGCGTTTCCGCGACGCGGCGCGCGTCGTGGATGTCGCGCCCCGCGCAGCAGGCGCCCTTCCGCGCCAGCGCGGCGCCGTGGTCGTAGAGTTGCAGCGTGACGCCCACCACGTCGTAGCCCTCGGCGTGGAGCATGGCCGCGACGACGGAACTGTCGACGCCGCCCGACATGGCGACGACGACCCGCGTGTCGGCGGGGGCGCCGGGCAATCCGAGACTGTTCAGACCCGTCCGGGCCGTCTTGTCGAGCATGGGAGCGTTCCTCTGGATGACCCGCAATATAGTAAAAGCCTAAACAATGACAAGGGCTTGCTTCATGGGCACTTAAGAGTTGAAGGCGCAAGTATTCGCTCGGGTGAAACGTGGGTAACGGAGTGGAACATGTATATTCGCCGGGAGAAGGGGCCAGTCTTCGTGGTATTGCCGGACGGGAGCAAGATGACGCGTTCGGATCTGCCGCCGAGCAACACGCAGCGTTGGGTGGCGCGGCGCAAGGCGACGGTGGTTTCCGCCGTCGATCACGGGCTGCTCGGCGCCGAGGAAGCCTGCGAGATGTATCGGCTGTCGGCGGAGGAGCTCGAACTCTGGCGCGAGGCCGTGCACCGGCACGGGGCGGCCGCGTTGCGCGTCACGGCGCTTCAGCGATATAGACAACTATAGGTTGCGATGATAGCGTTCGGCTATCGTAATCAGTCGTTAACCCTGTGACGGTCTAGTCGGGGGCGAGTTATGGGGACCCGTCCCCGGGAAAACGGAGAGCAGCCAATGCGTATCCTGCTTGTCGAGGACGATGCGACCACGTCGAAGAGCATCGAACTGATGCTGCGCAACGCGAATCTGAACGTCTACGCGACCGATCTCGGGGAAGAAGGCATCGATCTCGCCAAGCTCTATGACTACGACCTGATCCTGCTCGACCTGAACCTGCCCGACATGACCGGGCACGAGGTGCTGCGCCAGCTCCGGATCGCGAAGGTGGAGACGCCGATCCTGATCCTGAGCGGGACCGACGACACCGAATCGAAGCTCAAGGGCTTCGGCTTCGGCGCCGACGACTACATGACGAAGCCGTTCCACCGGCAGGAGCTGATCGCGCGGATCCACGCGATCGTGCGCCGCTCGAAGGGCCACGCGCAATCGGTGATCACGACGGGCAAGTTCACCGTCAATCTCGATGCGAAGACGGTCGAGGTGGACGGGCGGACGGTGCATCTGACCGGCAAGGAATACCAGATGCTGGAGCTCCTCTCGCTCCGCAAGGGGACGACGCTCACCAAGGAGATGTTCCTCAACCATCTCTACGGCGGGATGGACGAGCCGGAGCTGAAGATTATCGACGTCTTCATCTGCAAGCTCCGCAAGAAGCTCTCCGAGGCGACGGGGGGCGAGAACTACATCGAGACGGTCTGGGGCCGGGGCTATGTGCTGCGCGATCCGAACAGCGCGGAGGCGCGGCGGAAGCTCGCGATGGGGGCGTGAGCGCGACGGCGCGCGCGCCCCGCCGCGGACGGAGGTCCGCCCGAAGATAGGACGGCCGCCCCGGAGGCGGCCGTTTCGTTTCCGGGGCGGTTGAGCGGCCGGGGCGAAGCGGATATTCCGGCGGGACCATCCCGCGGAGTGCGCGCCAATGACCGATCCCCGCCCCCTCGCTGAACTGAGCCTCGACGAGGCGGCGGAGGAGCTGAGGGCGCTCGCCGACCGGCTGAACGCGGCGAACCGCGAGTACCACCAGGAGGACGCGCCGAAGCTCTCGGACGCGGAATACGACGCGCTGAAGCGGCGCAACGCGGAGATCGAGGCGCTCTATCCCGAATTGCGCCGGGCCGATTCGCCCTCGGAACAGGTAGGCGCGGCGCCGGCCGAGGGCTTCGCCAAGGTGCGCCACGTCGTGCCGATGCTGAGCCTCGAGAACGCCTTCGAGGATGCCGAGCTCGTCGAGTTCGACGCGCGCGTCCGCCGCTTCCTCGGCCTCTCGGCGGAGGAGCCGCTGGCCTTCACCGCCGAGCCGAAGATCGACGGGCTGTCGCTGTCGCTGCGCTACGAGAAGGGCGTGCTGGTCCAGGCCGCGACGCGGGGCGACGGCGAGACCGGCGAGAACGTCACCGCGAATGCGCGCACGATTCCCGATATCCCCGAGCAGCTCGACGGCGCGCCGGAGGTGCTGGAGGTCCGGGGCGAGGCCTATATGAGCCACGCCGATTTCGCGGCGCTCAACGCGCGGCAGGCGGAGACGGGCGGCAAGACCTTCGCCAATCCGCGCAACGCCGCCGCCGGCTCGCTGCGCCAGCTCGACGCGCGGATCACCGCGGGCCGGCCGCTGCGGTACTTCGCCTATGCCTGGGGCGCGCTCTCCGAACCGCTCGGCGCGACGCAGACCGAGGCCATCGCCCGGCTCACGGCGCTCGGCTTCCAGGTCAATCCATTGATGCGCCGCTGCGAGCATATCGAGGAGATGCTGGCGCAGTACCGCGCGATCGAGGAGCGGCGGGCGACGCTCGGCTACGACATCGACGGCGTGGTCTACAAGCTCGACCGGCTCGACCTGCAGGCCCGGCTCGGCTTCCGCTCCACCACGCCGCGCTGGGCGCTGGCGCACAAGTTCCCGGCGCAGGTGGCGAGCACGCGGGTCGAGGGGATCGACATCCAGGTCGGCCGCACCGGCGCGCTCTCGCCCGTCGCGCGGCTCACCCCGGTCACGGTCGGGGGCGTCGTCGTCTCGAACGCGACGCTGCACAACGAGGATTATATCAAGGGCCTCGATTCGAAGGGCCAGGAGATCCGGGGCGGGCGCGACATCCGCGTCGGCGACTGGGTCCGCGTCTACCGCGCGGGCGACGTGATCCCGAAGGTCGAGGACGTGGACCTGTCGCGGCGGCCCGCGGACAGCGTGCCCTACGAGTTCCCCCACACCTGCCCGATCTGCGGCTCCGATGCGATCCGCGAGGAGGGGGAGGCGGTGCGCCGCTGTACCGGCGGGCTGATCTGCCCGGCCCAGGCGGTGGAGAAGCTCCGGCATTTCGTGAGCCGGAACGCCTTCGACATCGAGGGGCTGGGTTCCAGGCAGGTGGAGGCGCTGTTCGCGGATGGCTGGATCCGGGAGCCGGCGGATATCTTCAAGCTCCGCGAACGCTACGGGCCGGGCCGGCCGCTGCAGCTCAGGAACCGCGAGGGATGGGGTGCGAAATCGGCGGAGAACGTGCTGGCCGCGATCGACGAGCGCCGGGCGATTCCGTTGAACCGGCTGATCTTCGGCCTCGGCATCCGGCATGTCGGCGAGACGGGTGCGATGCTGCTCGCGCGCCACTACGGCTCCTGGGACCGGTTCCGCGACGCGATGGAGGCGGCGCGGACGCATGAGGGGCCGGAATGGGAGGAGCTGAACGCGATCGACGGGGTGGGCCCGGTCTTCGCGGCGGCGCTGGTCGACTATTTCCACGAACCCGCCGCGCGGGCCGCCGTCGACCGTCTGGTGGCGGAGCTCGCCATCCAGGACGTCGAGGCGCCGCGCACGGAAGGTTCCCCGGTCGCGGGCAAGACGGTGGTCTTCACCGGCACGCTCGAGAAGATGACGCGGGCCGAGGCGAAGGCGCGGGCCGAGGCGCTGGGCGCGAAGGTCGCGGGCTCGGTCTCGGCGAAGACCGATATCGTCGTCGTCGGCCCCGGCGCCGGATCGAAGGAGAAGAAGGCGCGCGACCTCGGGCTCGAGGTGCTCGACGAGGAGCAATGGCTGAGCCTGATCGGGGCGTGAGCGCGCGATGAGCCGCCCCGAGATCCTGTTCCCGCTCTTCGGCGAGATGACCGGCTTGGCCGGCGTCGGACCGAAGGGAGCGAAGCTCTTCGAGAAGCTCGGGGTCGAGAAGCCCGCCGATCTGCTGATGACGCTGCCCGCGGGCGTGGTGGACCGCCGGCTCCGCGCCACGGTGCGGGACGCGGCCCTGCCCGAGGTGGTGACGGTCGAGGTCGAGATCGGCGCGCATCATCCGGCGGCGCGCAAGGGCCGGCCCTACCGGATCGAGGTGCGCGATTCCGCGACGAGCTTCCATCTCGTCTTCTTCCATCCGCGCGCCGAGTGGCTGCGCGACACCTTCCCGACCGGGCAGCGGCGGATCGTCTCCGGGCGGGTCGAACTCTTCGACGGGATCGCGCAGATGGCGCATCCCGATCATGTGCTGCGGCCCGGCCCGGATGCGAGTCTGCCCGCGTTCGAGCCGGTCTATCCGCTGACTCAGGGGCTGACGACGCGGGCGGTGGGCCGGGCGGTGGCGGAGGCGCTGCGCCTCGCGCCCGAGCTGCCCGAATGGATCGAGCCGAGCCTGATGCGCCGTCGCGGCTGGCCGTCCTGGCGCGCGGCGCTGGTGAGCGCCCATGCGCCGGAGGGGGCGGGGGATCTCTCGCCCGACACGCCGGCGCGGGCGCGGCTCGCCTATGACGAATTCCTCGCGCATCAGCTGACGCTGGCGCTCGCCCGCGCGCATGCGCGCCGGCCGAAGGGCTACGAGACGAAGGGCGACGGGCGGCTCAGGGCGGCGGTGCTCATGAGGCTGCCCTATCGTCCGACCGGGGCGCAGGAGCGGGCGGTGGCGGAGATCGCCGCGGACATGGCGGCGCCGATCCGGATGAACCGGCTGCTGCAGGGCGACGTCGGCGCGGGCAAGACGCTGGTCGCCTTCCTCGCGATGCTGGCGGCTGTCGAATCGGGCGGGCAGGCGGCGATGATGGCGCCGACCGAGATCCTCGCGCGCCAGCACCTCGCCGCGCTCGCGCCCTTCGCCGCGTCGGCGGGGGTGCGCGTCGAATTGCTGACCGGGCGGGACAAGGGGGGCGAGCGGGCGGGCAAGCTCGCGGCGCTCGTGGAGGGGCGGGTCGACGTGCTGGTGGGCACGCATGCGCTCTTTCAGGGCGACGTGGCGTTCAACGATCTGCGCCTCGCCGTGGTGGACGAGCAGCACCGCTTCGGCGTACGGCAGCGGATGGAGCTCGGCGCCAAGGGGCGCGGGGTGGACATCCTCGTGATGACCGCGACGCCGATCCCGCGCAGCCTCGCGCTCGCGCAATACGGCGACATGGACGTGTCGGTGCTCGACGAGAAGCCACCGGGGCGCCGGCCGGTCAGGACCGCGCTCGTCTCCGCCGGGCGGACCGACGAGGTGATCGACCATCTGCGCGCCGCGCTCGCGGCGGGGCGCCAGGCCTACTGGGTCTGCCCGCTGGTCGAGGAATCGGAGACAGCCGAGATGGTCGCGGCTGAGGAAAGGCACCGCGCGCTCGCCCTCGCGCTGGGCGGGACGGTGGGGCTGGTCCACGGCCAGATGCCGCCCGCGCGCAAGGACGAGGCGATGGCCGATTTCGTCGCCGGGCGCACGCGGCTTCTCGTCGCGACCACGGTGATCGAGGTCGGCGTCGACGTGCCCGACGCCTCGATCATGGTGATCGAGGGCGCGCAGCATTTCGGCCTCGCGCAGCTGCACCAGCTGCGCGGGCGCGTGGGGCGCGGCGGGACCGAATCGACCTGCATCCTGCTCTACGATCCTCCGCTCGGCGAGGCGGCGCGGGCGCGGCTCGAGATCATGCGCGCGACCGAGGACGGTTTCGCGATCGCGGAGGAGGATCTGCGGCTCAGGGGCGCGGGCGATCTGATCGGGACCGCGCAATCGGGCCTGCCGCGGTTCCGGATCGCGGATCTCGAGACCCAGGCCGGGCTGATGCGGATCGCGCAGGACGACGCGCGGATGCTGCTGGCGGGGGATCCCGGCCTGGTCTCGGAGCGGGGGCGGGCGGCGCGGGTGCTGCTGCACCTGATGGAGCGGGACAAGGCGATCCGGCTTCTCGGGGTGGGCTGACGCTCGTGTTCCCTTAATGTTCCAGATTTTCTTGACTCGCGGACGAGAATCGGGAACATTAAGGGAACAAAGCAGCCACCCGGAGAACAGACGATGATTTCCGAGATTGCCCGCCTGCTGAACGCCGCCCCCCGCAAGATCGCCTTCGAGGCGCTGGGCCTGACCGGGCTCTGCGCGGCCATCTTCGCGCTCTTCTGCCTGCCGGCGCTGACCTGATCCGATTGCCCGCGGTGCCTGGCGCGGATTGCCTCTCCGCGCCCCTGTCGACCTGCCTTGGACACCGCCACCTGGCCGTGCCTCCCCCCGGAGGCGCGGCCCCTTTGCGTGGCGGGTCGCTCAGCGGTGCAGGCTGCGCGACAGGGCGACCTGGATCGCGGGGAAGAAGGCGAGGATGAAGGCGCCGATCAGGCCGAGGGCGCCCGGCGGTCCGGAATAGGAGCGCAGCACGGAGACGAACCGGTCGCCCGCCAGGACCGAGAGAAGCATCTCCGCGAGGATGAGCAGGACGAAGGTCAGCGCCCCCATGGCGGCCGCGTGCGGCAGGCGGCGGCGCATCCCGAAGAGCCGGATCAGCGCCCGCGATGCCATCCAGGCGATCAGGAGCACGACCGGCAGTTCCAGGATGGCGGTCAGCGCATGGCCCAGCATCGGCGCCAGCAGGTAGACGCGAAGCAGGTTGCCGGCGAGGCGGGTCAGGAAGAGGATCGCGAAATAGACGAGAGCCGCCGCGAAGGTCGCCGCCATGATCCCGGTCCGGCTCAGGCCGCGCGCGCGGCTTGATCCATCGCCTCGAGCGTGGCCTCGATCGCGAGCATGATCGAATCGTGCCGGTTGCGGTAGTCGCGCGCGGGCACCAGCACCTCGTATCCGTCGAAGGGCGCGCCGGGCACCGGGCCGCCGTCGCGCAGCATCGCGCGAAGCTGGTCGCGCAGGCGCTGGATCGCCGCGCGGTCGCAGCCGATCACGTGCTCGGCGAGCAGCGCGGCCGAGGCCTGGCCCAGCGCGCAGGCGCGCACGTCCTGGCCGAAATCCGCGATCCGCCCCTCCGCGTCGAGGTCGAGGTCGACGGTCACGGTCGAACCGCAGAGCGGCGCGCGCCGGCGCACGGAGAAGCCCGGCGCGGCGAGCCGTTCCGCGCGGGGAATGTCGCTCGCGAGCGCGAGGATGCGCTGCGAGTAGAGCTTGATCAGATCCTGTTCGGCCATGAGTCGCCCCGGCTTTGCATTCGGCCCCACTGGCCCCTAGATAGGCCGGAAACGCGGCGCGGAAAAGGGGAGGCGGGGTCGATGGCCGAGCAGGAGGCGGGGAACCGGCGGGAAGGCGCGCGCTTCGAGATCGCGAGCCTGCGGTTCGACGCGCGGGGGCTCATCCCCGCCATCGCGCAGGCGCGGAGCGGTGAAGTGCTGATGATGGCCTGGATGAACGCGGAGAGCCTCGGCGAGACGCTCGCCACCGGGCAGGTCACCTACTGGTCCCGCTCGCGCTCCGAACTCTGGCGCAAGGGCGCGACCTCGGGCCATGTCCAGCGCCTCGTCGAGTTGCGCGTCGATTGCGACCGCGACTGCCTGCTGCTGATCGTCGACCAGATCGGCCCCGCCTGCCACACCAACCGCCCGAGCTGCTTCTACACCGCCGTGCGCGACGGCGCGGAAGTCGTGCTGACCGAGCCCGCGTAGGGCGGACATCTGTCCGCCTCGATCCCGCGCGCGCCGAACGGGGCGGACGGATGTCCGCCCTGCGCGGGGCGGGGGCGGGGGGCGGCGGACAGATGTCCGCCCTACGGCGCCGGGGAGGGGGCGAGGCCGACGAGGCGCCGGATGTCTTCCGGCGTCGCGCCGGCGGCGCGGAGCGTGGCGAGGGCGCGGGCGTCGTCGCGCTTGGCGAGCCGCCCGCCGCTTTCGTCGCGGATCAGCCGGTGGTGGTGCCAGAGCGGGACCGGCAGGCCGAGCAGTGCCTGGAGCAGCCGGTGCAGCGGCGTCGCCTCCCGGAGATCGGCGCCGCGCACGACATGGCTGATGCCCTGCGCCGCGTCGTCCACCACCACCGCGAGGTGATAGGCCACGCCGATGTCGCGGCGCCCCAGCACCACGTCGCCGAGGTTGGCGCGCATCGCCTCCGGATCGAGCGCGTGGGTGCCGGAAAGGAGCGGCCCGGTCTCGGTGAAGGCCACGCCCGGCCCCGCCGTCTCGAGCGCGGCGGCGAGGTCGAGGCGGATCGCATCCTCCGGCCGCCGCGCCGCCATCGGCCGGCCGCGGCAGGTACCGGGATAGACCGCCGGGCCCGGCGCCCCTTCCTGCGGCGCCGAGAGCGCGGCGCGGATCTCCGCCCGGGTGCAGGAGCAGGGATAGGTGAGTCCCATCGCCCCGAGCCGGTCGAGCGCGGCGGCGTAGCGCGGCCGGTGCTCCGATTGCCGGAGCACCGGCTCCGGCCAGTCGAGCCCGAGCCAGCGCAGGTCCGCGAGGATCGCCGCCTCGTATTCGGGGCGCGAGCGCGTCGTGTCGATATCCTCGATCCGGAGCAGGAATTCGCCCCCCGCCGCCCGCGCGAGATCCCGGGCGGTCAGCGCCGAGAAGGCATGGCCGAGATGGAGCCGCCCGGTGGGCGAGGGTGCGAAGCGGGTCCGCATCAGCGGCGGCGGAGCACGTAGATATCGGCCTTCAGATCCGCGCCGGGCAGGAAGCGGCCGTATTCGCGGAAGGCGATCTCGACGAAGCCGCAATCGACATTCTCGCGGATCCGGCCGACGTAATCGATTTCGTTCCGGGCGAGATCGCTGATCGAGAAGACGAAGAGCCCGCCGGGCGGGATCAGCCGCAGGCCCTGGTCGATGACCGAGGCGGGCGCCCAGCCGGGGGCGAGCACGCCGACCGCCGCGGCGTTCATATAGGTGCCGGGCTCCACCGGTGGATCGCCCTGCCAGTCCCAGGCGAGCAGTTGGCGGTAGATCCCGCCCGGCCGCGCCCGCGCGATGGCGCGCATGTCCGGGTCGGGTTCGAGCCCGTCGATCGCGGTGAAGCCGAGGCTTCGCAGCGCGACGCCGACGAGGCCGGTGCCGGCGCCGAACTCGATCAGCGGCGCGTCATGCGCCGCGCCCGCGCCCGCGAGCGCGGCGGCGGCGCGGGTCGGCCCCTCGTAGCCCGCCTCGGCCATCACGCGGTCGTAGTCGGCGGCGGGCGGATGCAGGATGTCAGGCGGATCGGCGCGCTTCTTGGTCATCGGATGGCCCCCGGTTTTCCCAGGGGGAAACGCTAGACCGCCGCGGCGCTCGCTGTCGAGAGGGCGAGCCAGCCGGTGAAGTCGGCCTTGGCCCGGTCGGTATAGCCCTTGTAGCGTTCCCGCCGGCCGCGGCGGCCGCCCCGGACCGCGTCGAGCGGCGGGAAGAGGCCGAAATTCACGTTCATCGGCTGGAAGGTCTTCGCATCCGCCCCGCCGGTGATGTGGCGCACGAGCGAGCCCATGGCCGTCGTCTCCGGCGGCGGGGGCAGGTCGCGGCCGAGCCGCTCCGCCGCGGCGATCCGCCCGGCGAGCAGGCCCATCGCCGCGCTCTCGACATAGCCCTCGACGCCGGTGATCTGGCCCGCGAAGCGCAGCCGGGGCTCCGCGCGAAGCCGCAGCCGGTCGTCGAGCAGGCGGGGCGAATTGAGGAAGGTGTTGCGGTGGATGCCGCCGAGC
This sequence comes from Amaricoccus solimangrovi, assembly GCF_006385685.1. Lineage (GTDB taxonomy): Bacteria > Pseudomonadota > Alphaproteobacteria > Rhodobacterales > Rhodobacteraceae > Amaricoccus > Amaricoccus solimangrovi. The sequence continues at coordinate 94,404 of NZ_VFRP01000010.1, forward strand.
CGGGCGAAGGCGGCGTTACCGAGCCCCGGGATCATGCGCAGGACTTCCGTCTGCGCGCCGTATTTCATCTTGGTCTGGAAGCCGACGATGTTGAAGAGCGTGCCGAGCGCGTTGTCGCGGCGCAGCTGGACCACCGCGTAGGGCTTCTTCTCCGGCGCGTGCGGATTGGTGAGGCCCACCGGCTTCATCGGCCCGAAGCGGAGCGTGTCGCGGCCGCGCGCGGCCATCACCTCGATCGGCAGGCAGCCGTCGAAATAGGGCGTGTCGGTCTCGCCCTCGCGGAACTCGGCCCTGTCGGCGGCCAGCAGCGCGTCGATGAAGGCCTCGTACTGGTCGCGGTCCATCGGGCAGTTGAGATAGGCCGTGCGCTCCGCCTCGGTCTCGCCCTTGTCGTAGCGCGACTGGAACCAGGCCTTGGAGAGGTCGATCGAGTCGAAATGGACGATGGGCGCGATCGCGTCGAAGAAGGTGAGGGCGCGCTCGTCGGTCAGGCCCCGGATCGCCTCGGCGAGCGCGGGGGAGGTGAGCGGGCCGGTCGCGACGATGACGCTCGACCAGTCGGCGGGCGGCAGGGCCGCGATCTCGCCGCGCTCGATCCGGATCAGCGGATGGGCTTCCAGCTTCGCCGTCACGGCGGCGGAGAACGGGTCGCGGTCGACCGCGAGCGCGCCGCCGGCCGGCAGCGCATGGGCGTCGGCCATCGCCATGACGAGCCCGCCGCCCGCGCGCATCTCCCAGTGCAGCAGGCCCACGGCGTTGTTCTCGTCATCGTCGGAGCGGAAGGAGTTGGAGCAGACCATCTCAGCGAGCCCGTCGGTGCGATGGGCGAAGGTGCCCGTGACGGGCCGCATCTCGTGCAGGATCACCGGGACGCCGGCCTCGGCCGCCTGCCAGGCGGCCTCGGAGCCGGCCATGCCGCCGCCGATGACGTGAATGGGTTCGATCGCGCTCATGGCGCCCGCTTCTAGGGGCGAATCACCCTGAAGGGAAGGGTGGCGGGGGCTGGCCCCCGCCGGGGTCTCAGGCCCGCGCCGCGCGCGAGCGGCCGAGGAAGGCGTCGACCGAGAAGGCGCCGGCGCCGGCGGCGATCAGCGCGAGGAAGCCGCCCGCGATGGTGATGTTCTTCTGGAAGTTGATCATCTGGCCCATCTGCTCCATGCCCGTCAGGCCCTGCGCGGGGACGTAGTGGAAGAGGTAACCGGTCACGACGCAGAAGACGGCGAGGGCGAGGGCGGCCCAGCGGGTCTGGAAGCCGACGAGCACCGCGAGCCCCCCCAGCGCCTCGATCGCGATCGCGGGGAAGACCATGAAGCCCGGGATCCCGCCCGAGGCGGTATAGGCCATCGAACCCTGGATGTCGCCGAGCTTGCCGAAGCCGGCCGTTATGAACATGTAGGACAGCAGGATCCGCGCCAGAAGGAGCAGCGGAGCGTTCAGGTTCTTCATCGGGAAGCCTCTCGGGTCACGGCGCGGAACTGCGCTTGGGCGCAGAGATAGCAGCCGCGCCGCGCCCGACATAGCCGGGCGGGCGGACAGGCTATGTTTCCCTCGCGGACATAATCGGGGAGAAGGCGGGCGCATTCATGCCGGGACGCGGGTTCCGCCGTCCCGGCAATGGCCTGCCCGCGGGACGCGGCGCTATTCCTCGCCGCTCCCGGCGCCGCCCTCGACATCCTCGCCGTTCTCCGCCACCAACGCCACGGAGACCACCCGCTCGCCGCCCTGGGTGTTGAACACCCGCACCCCGCCCGCGCCGCGCGAGCGGAAGGAGATGCCGGCGATCGGAACGCGGATCGACTGGCCGGCGTCGGTGGCGAGCATGATCTGGTCGGCGGGATCCACCGCGAAGAGCGTGACGAGCGGCCCGCCGCGCAGCGCGCGGTCCATCGCCGCGACGCCCTGGCCGCCGCGGCCGCGCACCGGATAGTCGTGGCTCGACGAGAGCTTGCCGTAGCCCTTCTCGGTCACGGTCAGCAGCAGATCCTCCGCCTCGGACATCGCGACGTAGCGCGCCTGGCCGAGCTCGAAATTGCCGCCGGCGGTCTCCTCGCCCTCGTCGGTCTCGACCTCCTCCTCGGCGACGCCCGCCACCGCGCGGCGCATCTTGAGATAGGCGGCGCGTTCGTCCGGGGTGGCCTCGAAATGGCGGATGATCGCCATCGACACGACCTCGTCGCCGGGCGCGAGCCGGATGCCGCGCACGCCGGTCGAATCGCGGCCCTTGAAGACGCGCACGTCCGGGACCGGGAAGCGGATCGCCCGGCCGCCCTTGGTCGTCAGCATCACGTCGTCGTTCTCGTCGCAGATGCGCGCGTTGATGAGCCGCGTGCCCTCGGGCAGCTTCATCGCGATCTTGCCGTTCTTCATGATCTTGGTGAAGTCGTCGAGCGCGTTGCGGCGCACGTCGCCGTCGGAGGTCGCGAACATCACCTGAAGGCTCGCCCAGTCCTCCTCCGGCACGTCGACCGGCATGATCGCGGCGATCGAGGTGCCCTGGTCGATCGGCAGGATGTTGACGATCGCCTTGCCCCGCGCGTTGCGCGCGGCGGCCGGCAGGCGCCAGGTCTTGAGCTGGTAGACGATTCCATCCGTCGTGAAGAAGAGCAGCGCGGTATGGGTGTTGGCGACGAAGAGCGTGGTGACGAAATCCTCGTCCTTCGTGGCCATGCCCTGCGTGCCCCGGCCGCCCCGGCGCTGGGCGCGGTACTCGGTCAGGGGCGTACGCTTGATGTAGCCGCCGGAGGTCACGGTCACGACCATGTCCTCGCGCTCGATCAGGTCCTCGTCCTCGAGATCGGTGTCATGCTCGACGAGTTCGGAGCGGCGCGGCACGGCGAACTGGGCGCGGACCTCGCGCAGTTCGTCCGAGATGATCCCGAGGATGCGGGCGCGCGAGGCGAGGATCGCGAGATAGTCCTTGATCCTGCCCGCGAGTTCCTCGAGCTCGTCCGTCACTTCCTTCACGCCAAGCGCGGTCAGGCGCTGGAGCCGCAGGTCGAGGATCGCGCGCGCCTGCGTCTCGGAGAGGTTGTAGGTCCCGTCCTCGTTCATCCTGTGGCTGGGATCGTCGATCAGCCGGATGTAGGGCGCGATCTCCTCGGCGGGCCAGCGGCGCGTCATCAGGCGTTCGCGCGCCTCGGCCGGGTCGGCGGAGGAGCGGATCGTCGCCACCACCTCGTCGACGTTCGAGACCGCGACGGCGAGGCCGCAGAGGATATGCGCCCGCTCGCGCGCGCGGCGCAGCTCGAAGGCGGTGCGACGCGCGACCACTTCCTCGCGGAAGGCGAGGAAGGCGGTCAGGAACTTGCGCAGGTCGAGCTGCTCCGGCCGCCCGCCGTTCAGCGCCAGCATGTTGCAGCCGAAGGAGGTCTGCATCGGCGTGAAGCGGAAGAGCTGGTTCAGCACCACCTCGGGCGTCGCGTCGCGCCTCAGTTCGACGACCACGCGCACGCCGAAGCGGTCGCTCTCGTCCTGCACATGGGCGATCCCCTCGATCTTGCGGTCGCGGGCGAGTTCCGCGATGCGCTCGATCATCGTGGCCTTGTTGACCTGGTAGGGGATCTCGGTCGCGACGATCGCGAAACGGTCCTTGCGGATCTCCTCGATCTTCGTGCGCGCGCGCAGGATCACCGAGCCCCGGCCCTCGTGATAGGCCTTCCGCGCGCCGGCCCGGCCGAGGATGATGCCCCCGGTCGGGAAATCGGGCGCCGGGATGTAGTCCATGATCTCGGCGACCGTGAGATCGGGGTTCTCGATCAGCGCGAGCGTCGCGTCGATCACCTCGCCGAGGTTGTGCGGCGGGATGTTGGTCGCCATGCCGACCGCGATGCCGCCCGCGCCGTTGACGAGCATGTTCGGGAACCGCGCCGGCAGCACCGACGGCTCCATGTCCTTGCCGTCGTAATTCGGCTGGAAGTCGACCGTGTCCTTCTCGATATCCGCCATCAGGAAATCGGCGGGCTTGTCGAGCCTTACCTCGGTGTAGCGCATCGCCGCCGGCGCGTCGCCGTCCATCGAGCCGAAGTTGCCCTGCCCGTCGAGCAGCGGCAGCGACATCGAGAACGGCTGCGCCATCCTGACCAGCGCGTCGTAGATCGCGCTGTCGCCGTGCGGGTGGTACTTGCCCATCACGTCGCCGACCGGTCGGGCCGACTTGCGATAGGCCTTGTCATGCGTGTTGCCGGTCTCGTTCATCGCGAAGAGGATGCGGCGGTGTACCGGCTTCAGCCCGTCGCGCAGATCCGGGATCGCGCGGCTGACGATCACGCTCATCGCATAGTCGAGATAGGCGGTGCGCATCTCCGACTCGATCGCGATGGCGGGTCCGCCATGGGACGGGCGCGGAGCCTCCGGCTCCTGGTCGGGAGTCTCGTCGTCGGGAGTGTCGGTCAAGGGAAGGCGATCCTGTTCCGGGGCGCGCAAGCGTCTGATAAGGGGTTATAGGCGGGCGGACAGGCGTTCGCAATCGGGGGGCGGGAAATGCCACACGACGACCATGGCGACGATCAGGGACACGGCCACGGGCACGGGCCGGACAACCATCTCGACCCGATGACGGCGCGGGTGATGGCGCTCGAGACCATCCTGACCGGGAAGGGCCTGGTCGATCCCGCGGCGCTCGACGCCATCATCGAGACCTATGCCTCGAAGGTCGGGCCGCGCAACGGGGCGCGGGTGGTGGCGCGCTCCTGGCTCGAGCCGGGCTACGCCGACTGGCTGCGCCGCGACGCGACGGCGGCCATCGCGGAAATGGGCTATTCCGGCCGCCAGGGGGAGCACATGCGCGCGGTGTTCAACGGCGTGGGCACGCATAACCTCGTCGTCTGCACGCTCTGCTCGTGCTACCCCTGGGCGGTGCTCGGCCTGCCGCCGGTCTGGTACAAGGCGCCGCCCTATCGCGCGCGGGCGGTGAGCGATCCGAGGGGGGTGCTGAGGGAGTTCGGGCTGGACCTGCCGGCGGCGACGAGGATTCGCGTCTGGGACTCGACGGCGGAACTGCGGTATCTCGTCGTGCCCGAGCGGCCGGCGGGGACCGGGGGGCTCGGGCTCGAGGATCTCGCGGATCTCGTGAGCCGGGATGCGATGATCGGGACCGCGCTCGCCGGGGCGCGGCCGTGAACGGGCCGCAGGATCTCGGCGGCCAGCAGGGTTTCGGCGCGGTGGCGCCGGAGGCGGACGAGCCGCTCTTCCACGCGCCCTGGGAGGCGCGGGCGATGGCGCTGACGCTTGCCTGCGGCGCGCTCGGCGCCTGGACGATCGACGAGAGCCGCCATGCGCGGGAGACGCTCGGCTGGGTCACCTACTACCGTTCGAGCTATTACGAGATCTGGATCCGGGCGCTCGAGACGCTGCTCGCGCGCCATGGATTCGTCGCCTCGGAGGAGCGCGCGGCGGGGCGGGCGCTCCGCCTCGCGCCGGAGGCGCCGCGGGTGCTCCGCGCCGAGGCGGTGGCCGGGACGCTGGCGCGCGGCGGGCCTTGCGACCGCCCCGTCGCCGCGCCGCCGCGCTTCGCGCCGGGGGCGCGGGTACGGACGGTGGCGATGAACCCGGAGCACCACACGCGCCTGCCGCGCTATGCCCGCGACAAGCCGGGCGTGGTGGAGGCGGTCCAGGGCGGTTTCGTATTCCCCGACAGCAACGCCCATGGCGGCGGCGAGCGGCCTCAGTGGGTCTATACCGTCGTCCTCAGGGGCGAGGATCTCTGGGGCGCGGATGCCGATCCCGGCTCGGAAGTCTCGATCGATGCCTGGGAGAGCTATCTTGAACCCGCCTGACACCGTGCCCCTTCCGGCCGCGGAGCCGGTCTTCGCCCGGCCCTGGGAGGCGAAGGCCTTCGCGCTCGCCGTGCTGCTCGCCGATCGGGGAGTCTTCGCCTGGTCCGACTGGGCGGAGGCGCTGGGCGCCGAATGCGCGAAGGGCGGTCCCTATTACGAGGCCTGGCTCCAAGCGCTGGAGGCGATGCTCGCGCGATCGGGCGTCGCCTCGGCGGCGGAGGTCGCGGCCCTCGCCCGCGACTGGGAGCGCGCGGCGGAGGCGACGCCGCACGGGACGGCGATCCGGCTCGAGAACATTCGGGGGGCCTGAGGCCCCCGGACCCTCAGTGCCCCGCGTCCCCCATATCCGCGCTCCGCGCGTGGTGCGCGAGGCCGAAGACCGCGAGGTAGAGCAGCGGCAGCGTGGCGAAGACCGGGCCGAGGCCGACATGGGCGGCGACGAAGCCGATCAGCGACGGCGCGAAGAGCATGCCCGAATAGCCGAGGAAGGTGACGAGGGAGATGCCGACGCCGGGCGGCAGGCCGGGCAGGTTGCCCGCGGCCGAGAAGGCGATCGGGACCAGGTTGGCGATGCCGAGCCCCGCGGCCGCGAAGCCGAGGATGGCGACCGGGGCCGCCGGGGCGAACCCCGCGGTGACGAGCCCGGCGGCGGCGATCAGCGCCGAGATCCGGAAGGTCCGGACCGCGCCGAACCGGTCGCGGATCGGATCGCCGGTGAAACGCATCACCGCCATCGTCGCGGAGAAGGCGGCGAAGGCGAGGCCCGACACCTCGACCGAGGCGCCGAGTTCGGAGCGCAGGTAGAGCGCGCTCCAGTCAAGAACCGATCCCTCGGGGATCATGCAGAAGAGCGCCATGGCGCCGAGGATCCAGGGCAGCGCCTGCCGGGGCAGCCGGAGCGGTTGCCGCTCCTCCTGCGCCGGCGCGCGGTCGTGCAGGATCGCGCCCCAGGTCAGCGCGAGCAGGGCGAGGCAGGCGACGACGATCACGACGCTCTGCGCCGTGCCCCCGAGCCGGCCGAGCAGCAGCCCGCCGGTCGCCGAGCCGATCAGTCCGCCGAGGCTCCAGAACCCGTGGCAGGACGACATGATCGCGCGGCGCATCGAGCGTTCGACCGAGACCGCGTTCGAATTCATCGCCACGTCCATCCCGCCGATGACGCCCCCGAAGAGGAAGGCGCCGGCGAAGGCCACCGGCAGCGCGGGGGCGAGGGTGATGAGCAGCCAGCAGGGGGCGAGGCAGAGCGTGAGCGCGCGCAGCACGCGCTGCGACCCGTCCCGCGCGATCGCCGCGCCGACGAGCGGCATCATGACGAGCGAGCCGACGCCGAAGGCGAGGATCAGGAGCCCGAGCATCGCCTCGTCGATGCCGAGCCCGGCCTTGAAGCCCGGGATCCGGGGCGCCCAGTTGCCGACGACGTAGCCGTTCAGCAGGAAGGCCATCGAGACGGCGATCCGGCGCGGCGGCATGGCCGCGGAGGCGGCGCGGGGCAGGGAGGTGTCGCTCATGCGCCGGTCTCCACTTCGATGATCTCGGGGCCGAGTTCGGCGAGGCGCGCGCGGATGGCGGGGGGCAGGCCCGCCTCGACCACGAGCGTGTCGCAGGTGGCGGCGTCGATCACGGTGAAGGGGCCGGCGGTGTCGATCTTGCCGCGGTCGCAGGCGGTGGCGATCGCGCCGCTGTTGGCGGCGAGCCGGCGCTTCAGCACCGCGTCCTCGATCGAATGCGCGCTGAGGGCCCCCTCGGGATCGAGGCCGCAGGTGCCGAGCAGCAGCAGGTCGGGCCGGATCGCCGAGACCTCCTCGAACGCGCGGGCGCCGATCGCCGCGCCGATGACCGGGTCGACCCGGCCGCCGATGGTGACGAGGCTCGCGCCCCGCGCCTCGACCAGCGCGGCGGCGATCGCGGGGGCGTGGGTGACGAGCGTCGCGCCGCCGAGATCCGGGGTCGCGGCGAGCGCGCGGGCGGCGGCGAGATTGGTGGTGCCGGCGTCGAGGAACACGGTCATCCCCGGCAGCACCAGCCGCGCCAGCGCCGCGCCGAGCGCATCCTTGGCGGGCGCCGACAGACGGGCGCGGCTGCTGACCGGTCCCCGGGACGGCGTGGCGGGCAGCGCGCCGCCATAGACGCGGCGGCAGCGCCCGGCGGCGGCGAGCGCGCGCAGGTCGCGCCGGATCGTGTCCTCGGAGGTGTCGAAGTCGCGCGCGAGTTCGGCCGCGACGACCCGGCCCTCGCTCTGGAGCCGCGCCTCGATCGCGTCGAGCCGTTCGGAGGTCAGGAGACTGCTCATGGAGATTCTTCTGGATGGGCGTTGAATCGGCAGTATCAGGCGAGAATGCGCATAATCCTGCATTCTGCCGCGGTCAAGGGGGCGCGTTGCTCGCGGGGGGAAGCGCCGCTACCTTCCCGAGGCGAGAGGAGATCCCATGCGCACGATATACTCACCCAGGCACGCCGGTCACGCCGGGAATGTGGAGCTCAATTCGGGCGCGATCGTTCCCGCCTTCGAACTGCCGCGGCGGGCGGAGATCATCCGGGACCGGGTGCGCGAGGTCGGGCTCGGGCCGATCGAGGCGCCGCGCGAATTCGACCTCTCGGTGGCGGCGCGGGTGCACGACCGGGGCTATCTCGACTTCCTGCCGCGGGCCTGGCCGATGTGGGCGGCGGAAGGCCGCGGCGGCACGGCGATGCCCTTCGTCTTTCCGGTGCCGGGCCTGAGGCGCGACCGGCCGCCGGAGGATATCGACGGGCTGCTCGGCTTCTACGCCTTCGATGCCGGGGCCACCTTCGTCGAAGGCACCTGGGACGCCGTCAGGGCGAGCCACGACGTCGCGCTGACGGGCGCGGCGCTTCTCGCGGAGGGCGAGCGCGCGGTCTTCTCGCTCTGCCGTCCGCCGGGCCATCACGCCGGGAGCCGCTTCGCCGGCGGATACTGCTTCGTCAACAACGCGGCCGTCGCGGCGGAATACCTGCGCGGGCGCGGGCACGAGCGGGTGACGGTGCTCGACATCGACTATCACCACGGCAACGGCACGCAGGAGATCTTCTACGCGCGGGGCGACGTGCAGGTCGTGAACCTGCACGCCGATCCGGTCCGCGAATATCCCTATTTCCTCGGCCATGCCGACGAGCGCGGAACCGGCGCGGGGGAGGGGGCGAACCTGAACCTGCCGCTGCCCTGGGGCACGGGGATCGAGCCGTTCATGGCCGCGCTCGCGACCGGGCTCGCCGCCATCGCGGATTTCGGTCCCGGCGCGCTCGTCGTCTCGCTCGGGGTCGATACCTACCGGGAGGATCCGATCAGCCGCTTCCAGCTGGACACGCCCGACTATCCCGGAATCGGCGCGGCGGTCGCGGCGCTTGGCCTGCCGACGCTCTTCGTGATGGAGGGCGGCTACGCGGTGGAGCCGATCGGCGCGAACGCGGTCGGCGTGCTGACCGGATTCGAGGAGGGATGAGCGGACGCCCCGCGGCCTGTTGTGGTCGCGACGAAGCCTCTACCCAATCTGTGGTCTTGTGCCTATAGTGCCGGCGGTGCGGGGCCAGGGTAGGGATGGGGCATGCGCTGTCCGTTTTGCGGAAACATCGATACGCAGGTCAAGGACAGCCGTCCCGCCGAGGATCACGTCTCGATCCGCCGCCGCCGCTTCTGCCCGGCCTGCGGGGGCCGCTTCACCACCTACGAGCGGGTGCAACTGCGCGACCTCGTCGTGGTCAAGAAGAGCGGCCGGCGCGAGCCCTTCGACCGCGACAAGCTCGAGCGCTCGATCCGGATCGCGATGCAGAAGCGCCCGATCGAGGCGGACCGGCTGGAGCAGCTGATCTCGGGCATCGTGCGGCGGCTCGAATCGCTCGGGGAGACGGATGTGCCCTCCGACACGATCGGCACCATCGTGATGGAGACGCTGGCGCGCATTGACACCGTCGCCTATGTGCGCTTCGCAAGCGTCTACAAGAATTTCCAGGCGGCCGACGATTTCGAGGACTTCGTCTCCGAGCTCCGGCCGGCCCCGGCGGTACAGGACGAAGACTGAGCATCATGACATTTTCGGATCTGGACGCGGGCTTCATGCGCGCCGCGATCGGCCTCGGCGCGCGCGCGCTCGGCCGGGTTTGGCCCAATCCCGCGGTCGGCTGCGTCATCGTCTCGCCGGCGGGCGAGGTGGTGGGGCGCGGCTTCACCCAGGACGGCGGCCGCCCGCATGCCGAGGCGATCGCGCTGGCCCAGGCGGGCGAGCGCGCCCGGGGCGCGACGGCCTATGTGACGCTCGAACCCTGCGCCCATGTCGGCCGCGCCGGCCCCTGCTCGCAGGCGCTGATCGCCGCGGGCGTCGCGCGCGTCGTGGTGCCGATGGAGGATCCGGACCCGCGGGTGGACGGCAAGGGCCTGGCCGCGCTGCGCGCCGCGGGCGTCGCGGTCGAGACCGGCTGCCTCGCCGAGGAGGCGGAGGCGCTGAACCGGGGCTTCCTGCGCCGGGTGCGGACCGGCCGGCCGATGCTGACGCTGAAGATCGCCACCTCGATCGACGGCCGGATCGCGACGGGAAGCGGCGAGAGCAAGTGGATCACCGGCCCGCGCGCCCGGGCCGAGGTGCATCTGATGCGCGCCCGCGCCGACGCGGTGCTGGTCGGCGCCGCCACCGCGCGCGACGACGATCCGAAGCTCAACGTCCGGGGCCTCGGCGTCGCCGACGCCGATCCGGTGCGCGTCGTGGTCACCGGCTCGCTCGCGCTGCCCCGGTCGAGCCATCTCGGCCAGACCGCGCGCGACATCCCGCTCTGGCTCTGCCACCACGCCGAGGCGGAGGAGGGGCGCCGGAGCGCCTGGGAAGAGTTGGGCGCCGAGCTCATCCAGGTTCCGTTCCAGCAGGACGGTCAGCTCGATCTCTCGGCGATGATGCAGCTGCTCGGGGACCGGGGCCTGACGCGCGTGCTCTGCGAGGGGGGCGGCCGGCTCGCCGGCGCGCTGATCGAGGCGGGTCTGGTCGACGAGCTCGTCTGCTACACCGCCGGGATCGTGATCGGCGCCGAGGGCCTGCCGGGCGTGGGGGGGATCGGGCTCGAGTCGCTCGCGCTCGCGCCGCGCTACCGGCTCGCCGACGTCGCGCGGATCGGGCCGGACACGCGGACGCGCTGGGTCCGGAGCTGAGCGCCCCGCGGGCGTCGGCCGCCCGCCCGGGGCGGCCGGTCAGTTCGCGAGGTTGTCGACCGAGGCGGTGAAGTTGACCGCCGTGACCGCGACCGCGAGCACGCGGCTCCAGGCGGCGAAGGGCGCCTCGGTCATGTAGATCGTGTCGCCGTCGCGGACGACGAAGTCGCGCGCGGCGAAGAGGCCTTCGGGCTTGGTCAGGTCGATCAGATAGGCCATGCGCTGCGCGCCGACGAGATCGCCCCGGCCGAGCACGCGGTTGGCGATGTCGGAGCGTTCCTCGCGGAAGATGAAGACGCCGGTCGGATCGGCCGCGCGCCCGTCGAGGCCGCCGGCCGCGGCGATCGCCTCGATCGCGCTCATGTCGCGCTGGGTGAAGTTCACCCGGCTCTGCCGCCCGGAAGCGCCGAGCGCGGTGAAGGCGCGGCGGTCGGTCTCGACGATCACCCGGTCGTTCGGCCGGAGCGCGACATCCTCGACCGGATTGTCGTAGAGATCCTGGAGCCAGACCCGGCCCGTCGTGCCGCCGCGCTCGAGCTTCACCTGCCCGACCTCGATCGGAACCTTGGCGCCCCCGGCGCGCGCGAGCATCGCCGAGAGCCGCCGCGTCGGCGCCTCGATCGGATAGACGCCGGGCTCGGCCACCTCGCCCATCACCGCGACGGTCGAGCCGTCGCCCGCGACGCGGCGCACCTCGATCTGCGGATCCGGGGTCTGCTGCTCGAGGCTCGCCACCAGCCTGTCGCGGAGCTGGTCGGGCGTGAGCCCGCCCGCCCGGATGCGTCCGGCATAGGGCACGTAGATGTCGCCCGCCTGGTCGACCTGCAGGTCCGCGAGCGGCGTGTTCTTCTGACCCACCCCGGCGAGAAGGCCGGTGTTGACGTTCTCCCAGACCGTGACCGCGAGCCGGTCCCCCGCCGCGATCGTGTCCGGCGAGACCGTGCCCGCGCCGGTCATCGAGGAGGGAAAGCCGAGCGGCGTGTCGACGCGCGTGATCGCCGCGATGGTCGGCGTGACATTCACCGTCTGCATGCTGAACGTCGGATCGGAGCCGCGGCGTTCGAGATCGCTCGCGGTGGGGCCGGAGCGGGGCAGGGTACAGCCCGCCAGCGCGCCGATCAGGAGCGCGCCAGCGAGGCGCGCCGCGGCTTTCGCCTTCAATCCCATCGCTCGCCTCTTGATCCGCTCGTTCGCCTCTTCCCCGGGTCGCCGCCCGGGCTCGGCCGGGGACACTAGCGGCTTTCGCGGGAGGAGGCCAGACGGCGGCGGCTTCCCTCCTTCCGTCGTGAACGCGATTGTTGCGGATCCGCACCGATATCCTGCCTTGCCGTCGGGAGGCGCGGGGTTTAGGAGGCGGGGCGGAGTGAGAGATGCGACCGGGGGCGCGGATGTTCACCGGAATTGTGACCGACATGGGCGTGATCGAGCGGCTCGAGGACCGGGGCGACCTGCGCGCCCGGATCCGGACGGCCTATCCCGCCGACGGGATCGCGCTCGGCGCCTCGATCGCCTGCGACGGCGTCTGCCTGACCGTGGTGGACCGTGGGCCCCTGCCCGAGGGGGGCGCCTGGTTCGACGTCGACATCTCCGCCGAGACGATCGAGAAGACCAACATCCGCTCCGAGGGCAGCGCCTGGGCGCCGGGCGGGCGCGTCAATCTCGAACGCGCGCTCCGGCTCGGCGACGAGCTTGGCGGCCATATCGTCTCGGGCCATGTCGACGGCCGGGCGGAGATCGTCGGCGTGACGCCCGAGGGCGACAGCGCGCGCTTCCTGTTCCGCGCGCCGCGGTCGCTGGCGAAATACGTCGCGCCCAAGGGGTCGGTGGCGCTCAACGGCACCTCGCTCACCGTGAACGAGGTCGACGGGCGCGAGTTCGGCGTGAACATCATCCCGCACACGCGGTCGCATACGACCTGGGGAACGGCGCGTCCGGGCATGCTGGTCAATCTCGAGATCGATACTCTGGCGCGCTATGTCGCGCGCCTGACGGAATTCAGCGCGGGTTGAGGCCGGAGGGGCGGGGAATGAAGATGACGAGCGACTATCACGACGCGATCTCGCCGACCGAGGAGATCATCGACGCCGCGCGCAACGGCAAGATGTTCATCCTCGTCGATCACGAGGATCGCGAGAACGAGGGCGACCTCATCATCCCCGCGCAGATGTGCACGCCGGATGCGATCAACTTCATGGCGACCCATGGCCGCGGGCTGATCTGCCTCGCGCTGACCTCGGACCGGCTCGACGCGCTCGGCCTGCCGATGATGTCGGCGACGAATTCCTCGCGCCACGAGACCGCCTTCACCGTGTCGATCGAGGCGCGCGAGGGGATCTCCACGGGCATCTCGGCCGCCGACCGCGCCCGCACCGTCGCGGTGGCGATCGACCCGCGCTCGGGGCCGCAGGACATCGCGACGCCGGGCCATGTCTTCCCGCTCCGCGCCCGCGAGGGCGGCGTGCTGGTGCGCGCCGGCCATACCGAGGCGGCGGTCGACATCCCGCGGCTCGCCGGGCTCAACGCCGCCGGCGTGATCTGCGAGGTGATGAACGAGGACGGGACGATGGCGCGCCTGCCCGACCTGATCCAGTTCGCGCAGCGCCACGGGATCAAGGTCGGGACGATCTCGGACCTGATCGCCTATCGCCTGCGCCACGACAACCTCGTGCGCGAGACCGCGGTGCACAGCATCCATTCGGAATTCGGCGGCGACTGGCAGCTCAGGATCTTCGCCGACACGGCCAAGGGGGCCGAGCACATCGTGCTCTCCAAGGGCGACCTCACGGCCGCGGGGCCGGTGCTCGTCCGCATGCACGCGGTCAACGTGATCGAGGACATGCTCGCGGTCCATCCCGAGCGGTCGCATCAGCTGCGCGATTCGATGCTCGCCATCGCGGGCGAGGGCCGGGGCGTCGTCGTGCTCCTGCGCGACATGGAGGAGAAGGTGGTTCTCGGCGACCACGTCTCGCCGGAGAAGCTGCGGCAGTACGGCGTGGGCGCGCAGATCCTGAACGCGCTTGGCCTGCACGAGATCACGCTGCTCACCAATTCGCCGATGCCGAAGGTCGTCGGGCTCGACGGCTACGGGCTCTCGATCGCCGGCACCCGGCCCATTCCCGCCGTCGGAGGCTGAACCATGGCCAGCAACGAGGCCCATGAGGGCCTGCCCGCCCCCGTTTTCGACGCGCCGACGAAGCTCCTGATCGTCGTCGCGCCGTTCTACCGCGACATCGCCGACGAGCTCCTGAAGGGCGCGCGCGCCGCGATCGAGGGCGCGGGCGCCACGCACGAGACGATCGAGGTGCCGGGCGCGCTCGAGGTCCCGACCGCGATCCGCCTCGCGAGCCGCGACGAGAGCTTCGACGGCTTCGTCGCGCTCGGCTGCGTGATCCGGGGCGAGACGACGCATTACGAGACCGTCTGCGCCGATTCCTCGCGCGGGCTGAGCATGCTCGGCCTCGGCGGGCTCTGCGTCGGCAACGGGATCCTCACGGTCGAGAACAGGGCGCAGGCCGAGGTCCGGGCCGAGGCGGCGGGACAGGACAAGGGCGGCGGCGCGGCGATCGCGGCGATGCACCTGATCGCGCTCGCCCGCCGCTTCGCCAAGGCGGGCCGCCTCACCGGCGCCGGTTTCCGCCCGGCGGGCTTCCAGGTGGCGGATTCGTGATGGAGACGCCCCCTCCCGCCCCGCCGAAGGTGACGCCCGCGCAGGGCCGGCGCATGCGCTCGGCCGCGCGTTTCTACGCCGTGCAGGCGCTCTTCCAGATGGAAGCGGCCAATGCCGGGCTCGAGACCGTGCGCCACGAATTCGAGACGCACCGGATGGGGGCGGAGATCGACGGCGAGGAATACGCCGACGCCGATCTCGAGCATTTCCGCCGGCTTCTGAACGCCACGGTCACCGACCAGGCGCGGATCGACCAGCTGACGCATCGCGCCCTGGTCGCGCGCTGGCCGATCGACCGGATCGACCCGACGCTGCGCGCGCTCTTCCGCGCGGCCGGGGCGGAACTGATCGCGACCGAGACGCCGCCCCGGGTCACGATCACCGAATTCGTCGACGTCGCGAAGGCCTTCTATCCGGAGGGCCGGGAATCCGGCTTCGTCAACGCCGTGCTCGACCACATGGCGCGCGAGGCGCGGCCCGAGGCCTTCGCCTGAGCGCCGCGCCCGGCCTTCTCAGGCGGGCGCCGATCCGCTAGGTCTCGGGACGCCGCCGCGCCGATGGCGGACGCAAGGAGTGTTCGCCCGTGAGTCATCCTTCCTCGCCCCCGTTCGGGGTCGGCCGCGTCATCTCGCAGACCTTCGGGCTCCTGTTCGCGAAATTCTCGACGGTCTTTCCGATGGCCTTCGTGCCGGCCGTCGCGCTGTCGCTCGTCAACCTCGTCGCGGAGCGCCTGAGCCCCGCGCCGGCGGAGGGCGAACTCGTCGCGGCGCCGGGCTTCGCCGGGGTGCTGCTCGGAACGCTCGGCATGGTGCTGAGCTATTTCGTCGTCGGCTTCCTCTGCCTCGTCGCGCTCGACGCGGTGATCGGCCGGTCGCACAGCGTCGGGCAATACGCGCGTCAGGCCGCGCGCCAGCTTCTGCCGATCGCGGTGCTCGGCCTCGCCATCAGCCTGCTCGCGGGCCTCGGCTTCCTGCTCCTGATCGTGCCGGGCCTCTACGTGATCGCCCGGTTCCTGCCCTGGGTCGAGGCCGTCGTCTTCGAGGACGCGGGCTGGCGAGGGCTCGGCCGGGCGCAGGAACTGACCGAGGGCTACCGCTGGCCGCTGGTCGGGGCGATCCTGCTCATGGGGGTGGCGACGCTGGTGCTCGTCGTGCTCGCCGGCGGCGCGCTCTACGCGGTCGAGACCAACGCGGTCCTCTCGCTCCTCGTCGAATCGCTGATCTCGGCCTTCTATTACGCGCTGGTCTCGATCTTCACCGCCCTCGTCTACGCGCGGCTGCGCGAGATCAAGGAAGGCGCCACGGTCGAGGAGATCGCCGCCAGCATCGGCTGAGCCGGGGACGGGCTCAGAAGCGGAGACAGCCTTCGAGCGCGCCCCGGATCGCCTTGCTCGATCCCGCGAGCGAGAGCGTGCCGAGGGGTTTCTCCCCGAGCGCCACATCCACCGCCGAATCGCGGCCCGCCAGCGCCTGGGCGAGCGGGGTGGTCGCGAGGTCGATCACATGGGCCTCGCCCGCCGTGGCCTCGTGCCGGGCGGTCGCGGTCAGCGTCCGGTCGGAGAAGCGGAAGGAGAGCGTGATCGTCTCGGGCAGGGACGCGCCGGGCGCGGGCATGAGCGCGAGGAAGGGCCGGCCCGAGAGACAGAAGAGCGCCATGTCGCGCAGCGGCCCCGGCATCGGCGCGACGGCGACCGGCGCGGGTCCCGGCGCGGCGCGCAGCGACCAGCCCCCGGGACGCCCGGACGCCGCGCCCGCGCCCGCCGGCGCGGCGAGATCGAGCCGCCGTTCGCAGGCCCCGGTCCCGGGCGGGTCGCAGGATGCCCCGGCGAGACGCACGATCACCCCGGGCGGATCCGTCTCCGTCTCGAGGCGCGACTCGAGCGCCGTGCCCGACCAGGCGCGGACATGGCCGCCGGGCCCCGAGAGCCAGACCGAGACCGGGAAGCCGTCCGGGCCGCGGAAATGCCCGTCCGCGCCCGCGCAGGTCAGGCCGACGAAATCGACGAGGAAATCCTCCGTCCCGTCGCCGTTCAGATCCGCGGGCCGCGCGTAATCGGCCGCGAGCGAGGGCGCGCCGCCGGCGCTCCGGCATTCGGCGAAGGCTTCGTCGGTCATCCCGCGGATCGGCGCGGGCAGCGGCGGCGCCGCGAGCGCGGGGAGCGCGGAGAGGGCCAGCAGGACCAGGGCGAGGCGCCGCGCGGATCCCTCAGCCATGGGTCGCCTCGAACCAGGCGAAGGCGGCCGCGGCGAGGAACATCACGAGGACGAGGAAGAAGATCTTCACCGAGGACCAGGGCCGTTCCCCCTCGACCGCGCCGGTGCGCCCGTTGACGACGAAGCGGTAGCTGCGCCCGCGGTAGCGATAGGCGGCGACCCAGACCGGCAGCAGCACATGCTTGAAGGTGAGCGCGCCCACGCTCGTCTCCATCGCGCCGATCCTCTGCTGGTCGCCACCGATGTCGCGCCGGATGTCCTGGCGGATCACCTCGTCCATCACCGCCTTCGCCTCGCCATAGGCGTCCTCGACCGGAACCGTGTAGCCCTCGGACCGGAAGCCCGCGAGAAACCGCGGCTCGTAGGCGGAAAGCGCGGAGAGATCCCAGGGCGCGATCCCGTCGGTATAGTGCTTCGGCAGGCTCTTCGAGCCCAGCACCAGCACGTCGTCGAAATTGCGCGCGACCTGTCCGTTCGCCGGCTGCCAGTGCACGCGGGCGACCTGCTGCAACTCGGTGCGCATGCGCCCGTTCACCATCACCTGCACCGGGCGCGTCTCGTAATAGACCTTGCCGCGCTGGCCGCTGTAGCGGGTCCGGGTCTCGGCGTCGTAGGTCCAGTAGGGGACGTAGATCCCGTCCATCGCCCGCCCCGCCCTGGCATAGGCGCGCAGGTCCGAGGGCGCGAACCAGAGCCGGCCGAGCCAGTGGTTCATCGCCTGGCGCGCATCCTCCTCGGTCAGCAGGAAGGGAAGCTGCGCCTGCGGCTTGATGTAGCGCCGCGCGCCGGTGTCGGTGACGATCGGGGCGGCGCAGAAGGGGCAGACCTTGGCGTGGATCTCGGGGTCGAACTCGACCTGCGCGCCGCAGCTCTGGCACTGGACGACGCGCAGTTCCTCCATCGCCTCCGCCGGCACCGCCTTCCCGGCCGCGTCGCGCAGGTCAAGTTCGGGAATGCCGCCGCGCGCGTCCGGGATCGGCTCCTCGTGGCCGCAATGCGGACAGCGCAGCGCCGTCGTCCCCGGCTGGAAGCGCATCGGCGCGCCGCAGGCGGGGCAGGGGAAGCGGTGATCCTCCGGCGTCGCCGCGCCGGCGGAGGCCGGAGGATCGGGACGCGGCGGGGGTGGCGGCTCCGCCGCCGGGTGCCATGGCCTCGCGCCGGAGTGGGGGATCCCCGACCAGGGGTTCCCGGAATCGCCCGCGGTCATCGGAGCGGCCTCAGCCGGCCGGCGGCGGGGGTGGCGTCGCGCTCATCATCTCCGCGAGCTCGGGAATGTCGCGCGCGCGGCGCCAGTCGGGGCCGCCGGGCGTCCAGAGCCAGGTATCGCCGGTGACGCCGCCGGTCGAGAGCATCGTGGCGAGCTGATCCTCCGAATACGGCCCCCGGCTCGCGCCGTTCTCGGCGATGTGCCAGACGCGCCCCGCGGGCGGTGGCGGGGGCGGCGGGGTCGTCCCGGCGGCGGGGGCGGCGCCCCAGGGTCCGCTCTGCCCCATCCGCGCGCCGATCGCCATGCCCATGCCGGCGCCGATCCCCGCGCCCATGCCGCCGCCCCCGGAGGGATTGGCGGCGGCCGCGGTCATCGCCTCGGCGGCCGAGAACTCGGCGTATTTGCGCAGGTCGCCGACCGCGCCCATCGAGGTGCGCTTGTCGAGCGCGCCCTCGACCTCGGCGGGGAGCGAGATGTTCTCGATGTAGAAGGCGGGCAGCGCGATCCCGTAATCCGCGACCATCGGCGCGATCTTCCCGGCGACGAGCTTGCCGAGGTCGAGCGTGTTCGCCGCCATGTCGAGCACCGGGATGCCGGAGGCGGCGATCAACTGGCTGAAATGGGCGACGATCACGTTGCGGATCTGGAACTCGATCTCGTCGGTGGTGAATTCGCCGTCGGTGCCGACGATCTCCGTCATGAACCGGCCCGGGTCGGTCACGCGCATCGTGTAGCTGCCGTAGGCCCTGAGCCGCACCACGCCGAATTCCCTGTCGCGGCAGAGGATCGGGTTCTTCGTACCCCATTTGAGATCGGTGAAGATCCGGGTGTTGACGAAGTAGATCTCCGACTTGAACGGACTCCGGAACCCGTGGTCCCAGTGCTGCAGCGTGGTCAGGATCGGCATGTTGTTGGTCTGGAGCTCGTAGAGCCCCGGCCCGAACACGTCGGCGAGCTGGCCCTCGTGCACGAAGACCGCCGCCTGTCCCTCGCGTACCGTCAGCTTCGCCCCGTACTTGATCGCATGGCCCTGCCGCTCGAACCGCCAGACGATGGTGTCGCGCGTGTCGTCGGTCCAGTGGATGACATCGATGAACTCGCCGCGCAGGAAGTCGAAGATCGACATGGAAGCGTTTCCTCTCAGTTCACGGCCAGCCCCGGCGCGCCGCCGTCGCGCTGCTCGGCGGCGATCGCGTCGCGGGCGATGTCGGGGAGGAGCGGCCGCGCCTCCTCCGCCGTCATTCCGGGTCTCAGGCGCGGATCGTAGAGCATCCGGAGCAGGATTTCATCATGCTCGGTCAGGAGCGCGAATTCGAGACTGTCGCTGAAGAGCGAGGGCCGCGCCTCCGGGCTGTCGTTCGGCAGGCCCATCGCCTGCGCCATCTCCTCGTGCACGCAGGAGAGCTTGGTGAGCGGCGGGTGCTCGGCGCGGATCAGGATCAGGACGGAAGCGTAGAGCGCCGGGTTCTCCGGATCGAAGAAGGCGTAGGTGGTGCAGAACGTGTCGAGCGGCGTGTCGCGCAGCGCGTTCATCACCGCCGGCGCGAAGGTGGGGTAACGCTGGCGGATCTGGTCGGCGAAGGCCTCGCGCTCGGAGGAATTCATGAAGAGGACGAGGAAGTTGACCGAGGCGTCGTCGGCCATCGCCATGTCGGTTCCGCTGAGCCGCGCGAGGCGCTTGGTGAAGGCCGCCACATTGCCCCGGTCGTGCGCCGATTCCCGGGGCGTCGACGGGCTCGCCATCGCGGCCACCCGGATCGGCACGGTCCAGCGGCGCAGGATCGAGGGCGATTCCTGGTGCAGGAACTCGCCGTTCACGTCGGTATATTCGTTGTAGAGCGCCACGCGCTCGAAATCGCGCACCAGTTCGGGCACGCCATAGGGCGCGTCGGCGGGCGCGGTCTCGAGCCGGAGCCGGCCGGTCGCGATCAGGTCGCTCTGCACATTGGCGTAGAACTGGCGCAGCGCCGCCTCGTCGCCGACGCGGTCGGGCAGCGGCGGTGTCTCGGGCATCGCGGCGCTCGCCGGGGCGGGCGCCGCCTCGGGCGCGGCCTCCCCGCCGAAGCCGCCGCAGCCGGCGAGCGCGAACAGGAGGGCGAGGGCGAGGCCGGGACGGATCCGCCCCGTGTCGCACCCGCCCGCTCCCTCCGCGGATCCCGCCGCCATTCAGGCTCCCGTCAGGCCGAGGGACGCGGCGCGTCGGTCCGCGCCTTCGCCGAGGCGAGCGTGTCGCGCAACTCGCGCTCCATCCGCTGGAGGCTCTGCTCGGCCTCCGCGCGGCGGGCCTTGCCCTCGTCGGCGATCCTGAGCGAATCCTCGATCGTCGCGATCAGGTCCTCGTTCGCCTTCTCGACCGCCGCGATGTCGAAGACGCCGCGCTCGAGCTCGGTCCGGATCTCGGCATTGGCCTCGCGCAGGTTCTCGGCGTTCTTGCGCAGCAGGTCGTTGGTGAGGTCGTTCGCCTCCTTCACCACCCGGCCCGCCTCGCGCGAGCGGTGCAGCGTCACCGCCTGGGCGAGCTGGGTCTCCCAGAGCGGCACGGTGTTGACGAGGGTGGAGTTGATCTTGGTGACGAGGCTCTTGTCGTTCTCCTGCACCAGCCGGATCGAGGGCAGCGACTGCATCGTCACCTGCCGCGTCAGCCGCAGGTCGTGTACCCGGCGCTCCAGATCGTCGCGCGCGGCGCGCAGGTCGCGCAGATCCTGCGCGGCGAGCATCTTGTTCTCCTCGCTCGCCGCCGCGACCGCCGCCTCCTTCGCGGGAATGTCGGCCGCGTCGATCTCCGCGAGCTTCGCGCTACCGGCGGCGATGTAGAGCGCGAGCTCGCGGTAGAAGTCGAGCGTCTTCTCGTAGAGCTTGTCGAGCGACTTCACGTCCTTCAGCAGCGCGTGCTCGTGCTGGAGCAGTTCGCCGGTGATCTTGTCGATCTGCGCCTGGACGGTCTCGTATTTCGCGGCGAATTCGGCGAGCGGCTCGGCGGCGCCGGTCAGCCGCTCCCACCAGCTGCGCTTCCGGTTCGGGTCGAGCTCGTCCATCGAGAAGCCGCGCAGCGAGCTCACCATCTCGCGCAGCGAATCCCCGGCCGGGCCGACGTCCTTGTTGCGCACGCCCGTCAGCATGTCCTGGCTGATCGACTGAAGCTCGGACTGGGCGGCGGAGCCGAAGCGGATGATCGACTGGGAGTTCCCGATGTCGATCTCCGCCTTGCGGCGTTCGATCTCGGCCCGGGTCGCGGGGTCGGCGGCGCCGGGGTCGAGCACGGGCTCCTCCGGCTCCGGCTCGGGCAGCAGGGTCGCCGTCACGGCCTCGACCTCCCTCAGGGCCGCCTCGGCCTGGGCCCGGACTTCCTCGGTCATGCCTTCTCTCCTTCGATGGGGACGAGTCCATCTTGCCGCAGCCGGTCGCGCAGCACCTCGATCTCGATGTCGAGATCGCCGCGGTTGTCCTCCAGCAGATGGGTTCTTTGCTTGGAGAAGCTGGTCTCGAGATCCGAGAGCAGCGCCTCGTAGCGCTCCTTCGCGCCCGGCGCGCCGCCCCGGTCGGCGAGATCGGCGTATTTGACCGTCGCGTCGCGCAGCCCGAGCAGATAGACGCTGAGGAAGGCGCGCGAGCGCGGCAGGTCGCGCGGGTCGCGCTCCACCACGCGGAAGACCTCTCGGGCATTGTCGCAGACGCGCTCCACCCGGCTCCGGAGCCGCCGGTCGCGCAGCCCGGCGGCGGCCGCCAGCGTGTCGCGCAGCAGTTCCTCGGCCGCGTCGATCGCCTTCGCGACGCGCTCGGCGGCGAAATCGTCGACGCCCGCGATGCCCTTCTTCCGCATCGGATCGACGCCGAAGGCCGCGACATGGGCGAGCGCGGCGACGAGGCCATAGGCGACCGAGCCGAGCCCCTGGTCGAGGCTGAGATAGTTGACGGCGGCGATGGAGACGCCGGTGAGCGCGGCGGCGAAGAGCTTGCGCGGGATCGCCGGGGGCCTCGCGACGGCGCGGGCCGCGTAGGCGGCCTCGGCCCGCTGCCCCTCGGCGAGCAGCCAGGCGGAGCCCGTCAGCCCCGCGAAGCCGCCGAGATCGGCGAGCATCGCCGCCGGATCGCCGGAGCCGATCGCGAAGAGCCCGGCGAAAAGGAGCGGCGCCGGCAACGCGAACATCAGCCGCGCGCGAAAGCTCACGTTGCTCGCGCGGCGGTTCCGGAACGGCGGCGGTGGCGGCGCGGCCCGCCCCTCCTTCGACGCGGCCGGGCCATCGGGGGAATAGGGACCCCCGTAGCGCTGGCCCGCCATCAGGACGGCCCGGCGACCGCCCGGACGGGCGGGGCGCCCGGGAGCGCCGGCGCGGCCATGGCGGCGAATCCGGTCGAGAGCACGATCGCGGCGAGCACGATGAAACCGATCAGTCGCAAGAATGCGCCCCTCTATCCTCACGTGCCCGGCGGTCTTCCGCGCGGGCACTGCGCGAAAGATAGTCACCTCGCGCGGCGGTTGCTAGTACCATGACCCCGGCGGCGGGGATTCGCGCCCGCCGGGGCGCTCCGGGCCTCGGGAGCGGCCAAGGTGCTTTTTTTGGATGTCGATTCGCGCTAGTCTTTTCGCAGGCAGGTCCCGGGCTCGGCGCGGCTCACCGCTCACGAGGACGTGACTCCGCCGTGACCCGGGCATCCTGCCCTGGCCGAATGACTAAAGGGCGCTTTGGAATGGCTAAAGGGACTGTCAAGTGGTTCAACACTGAGAAGGGCTATGGGTTCATCCAGCCCGCGGACGGGGGAAAGGACATCTTCGTCCACATCACCGCCGTCCAGGCGGCTGGCCTGCAGACGCTGCAGGACAACCAGCCGATCGAATACGAACTGATCGACGGCCGCGACGGCCGCAAGAGCGCCGGCCATCTGAAGGTGTGACGGGGACGCGGCCGGGCCCAGGCAGCCCGCCCTTTCCGAGAAAAGCTTGATCGTTTGTCGACGCGGTCGCCCCGGTCATCGCCGGGGCGGCCGCTTCGCTCTGGAGGGCTCTCCGCCGCGCGGCCGTCCCGGACCGGCCGGTTTCGCCGGACGGGCGCCGGTGTCGCGCCGGGCCGGCCCGGACGCTCCGCCCTCGGCCGGCGCCGCGAGGCCGAGCTGGTCGCGCAGCACCTTGGGCCGCACCTCCTCGACCGCGCCGGGCGCGAGATCGCCGAGCTGGAAGGGGCCGTAGGACAGCCGGATCAGCCGGTTCACCGTGAGCCCGACGCTTTCGAGCGCGCGGCGGATCTCGCGGTTACGCCCCTCCCTGAGCCCGATGGTGAGCCAGGCGTTCGCCCCCTGCTGGCGGTCGATCGTCACCGTCATCGGCTGGAAGGTCTCGCCTTCGACCACGACGCCCTTGCGCAGCGGTTCGAGCATCGCCTCGCTCGGCTCGCCCTTGGCGCGGACGCGGTACTTCCGGAGCCAGCCGGTGGAGGGCAGTTCCAGCCGCCGCTTCAGCGCGCCGTCGTTGGTCAGAAGCAGCAGCCCCTCCGAATTGAGATCGAGCCGGCCGACCGAGAGCACCCGCGGCATCTCGGGCGGCAGATGCGTGAAGACGGTGTCGCGGCCCTTCTCGTCGCGGTCGGTGGTCACGAGGCCCGCCGGCTTGTGATAGCGCCAGAGCCGCGTCGCCTCCGCCTGGGCGAGCGGGACGCCGTCGACGGTGATCCGATCCTTCGCGGTCACGTTCAGCGCCGGGCTGTCGATCACGCGCCCGTTCACGGCCACGCGCCCCTCGGCGATCATCGTCTCGGCCACGCGGCGGGAGGCGACGCCCGCGCGGGACAGGCGTTTCGCGATGCGCTCGGATTCGGGTTCGGTGCTCATTCCGACGCTCCTACAGGGGCGGCGCGGCCGCGGCAAAGCAAATCGGGGCGCGAAACGCGCTTGCCGCGCGCGCCCCGCGCATGCGAAGCGGCGGCATGGTCATCTTCGCCCCCCTGATGCGGATCGCGCTCGACGAGGCGCGCGCGGCCGCGGCCCGCGGCGAGACGCCGGTGGGCGCGGTCGTCGCCGATCCCGCGACGGGCGCGGTGCTGGCCCGGGCCGGCAACCGCACGCGGGAGTTGCGCGATCCGACGGCCCACGCGGAGATGCTCGCGATCCGCGCGGCCTGCGCGGCGGTGGGCTCCGAACGCCTGCCCGGGCTCGACATCTACGTGACGCTCGAACCCTGCGCGATGTGCGCCGCCGCGCTGGCCGCGGCGCGGATCGGGCGGATCTACTACGGCGCCGCCGATCCGAAATCGGGCGGGGTCGAGCATGGCGCGCGGGTCTTCGCCCATCCGCAGAGCCACCACCGCCCCGAGGTCTTCCCCGGCATCGCCGAGCGCGAGGCGGCCGACCTGCTGCGCGCCTTCTTCGCCGCCCGCCGCTGAGCCGGGCGAAAACCCGCGCAGACCTTCGCGGGAGTTGTGCGCAACGGAATCGGGGCGCATTACGTTGATCTTAACGAACCGTAAACGTTGAGGTGTTTCATGATCGATCTCCGCGGCGCCCTCGGCGCCCTCGCGCTGGGCGTCCTTGCCATCGTCGGATCCGTTTCCCCCTCGGCCGCCGGCGTCGCCGCGCGGGTCGCCATCCATGTCGACGAGGACAGCCCCGACAAGATGAACATGGCACTCAGCAACGCCCAGAACATCGAGAACTACTACGAGGAGCGTGGAGAGGAGGTCGCGATCGAGATGGTCACGAACGGGGCGGGCATCGCGATGCTGCGCGAGGACATCTCGCCGGTGAAGGACCGGATCGAGCGCATGTCGGAGAAGATGCCCAACCTGACCTTCTCGGTCTGCGCCAATTCGATCGAGACGATCAAGCGGCGCGACGGCGTCGACGTGCCGCTGATGTCCCAGGCGAAGGTCGTGCCCTCGGGCGTCGTGCACCTGATGGAACTGCAGTCCGAGGGCTATTCCTACCTCCGGCCCTGAGGCCGGAGGCGGGGCGATCAGAGCTCGATCGGGACCAGCACCTCGGGCTCGATCACGTCGACCCCGGGCAGACCGTCGGCCAGTTCCTTCGCCGATTGCGCGAGCAGCGGGAAGGTGCGGTAGTGGCAGGGGATCACGGTCCTGAAGTTGAAATAGCGCTTCGCCGCGTAGGCGGCGCGGCGCATGTCCATCGTGAAATGCCCGCCGGCGCAGAGGATGCCGATCTCGGGATGGTGCAGATCCTCGAAGATCTCCATGTCCGCCATCACGTCGGTATCGCCGGAGACATAGATCGTCCGGCCCTCGCCCTCGATCATGAAGCCGGCCTCGGTGCCGCCGTAGACCGGGCCGTTCTCGCCGCCGAGCGAGGAGGAATGCGTCGCGTTGACGAGCGTGGCCCTGACCTTGCCGAGCGCGACGGTGCCGCCCTTGTTGAAGCCCGTCGCCTTGATCCCCTCGCTCGCCTCCCAGAAGCTCACGAGGTCGTAGGTGCCGACGATCGGGATGTCGAGTTCCTTCGCGATCGCCAGCGCGTCGGAGGAATGATCGCCATGGGCGTGGGTGAGCAGCACCTGCGTCGCGCCCGCGATCGCCTCGGCCCGCCGCTCGGCCGGGAACATCGGGTTGCCGGTCATCCAGGGGTCGATGAGCAGCACCTGGTCCTCGATCTCGACGCGGAACCCGGAGTGTCCCAACCATATGATCTTCATGTCGATTTTCTCCTGTCGTCGCGGTAGAAGCGGGATGTCGCGCGAGGGGGACTGTCGATGGACTGGACGCGGGCCGTCAATGCCTATTGCGAACGCGCGGAGCCGGGCTTCTGGGCGGAGCCGGTCAACGCGCTGACCAACGCGGCCTTTCTCGTCGCGGCCGCGCGCGTCTGGCCGATGACGCGGGGCGACGGGGGCGCGCGGCTGCTCGCGGTCGTGCTCGCGCTGATCGGGATCGGCTCCTTTCTGTTCCATACCCTCGCTCAGGTCTGGGCCGGCCTCGCCGACGTGGCGCCGATCCTCGCCTTCATCCTCGTCTATACGTATCTCGCCACCACCCGGTTCCTCGGCGGGCCGCGCTGGGCGGGTCTGCTCGCGGCGGCGCTCTATCTCCCGTTCTCGGCGCTCGTCTCGGGGGCCGCGGAGCGGGTGGCCGGATCGCTGAACGGCTCGGCGAACTATCTGCCGGTCGTTGTCCTGATCGGCGCCTACGCGCTGATCCTGCGCCCCCGGGCGCCCGCGACCGCGCGGGGACTGGCGGCGGGCCTCGCCGTGCTTCTCGTCTCGCTCGCCTTCCGGACCGTCGATTCGGCCGTCTGCGCCAGCTTCCCGCTCGGCACGCATTTCCTCTGGCATCTCCTGAACGCGGCGATGCTCGGCTGGATGATCCGCGTCCTCGTCCGGCATCGGGCGGGGCCGGGCCTTGCGCCGCGGGCCGGGGCGGGGTAGAGGCCAAGCCCGTCGTCCCCGAAACCCTGGAGCCGCCATGTCGATCGACAAGGAGACCGCGCGCCGCGTCGCTCACCTCGCGAGGATCGAGGTCGCCGAGGCGGATCTGGAGCCGCTCGCCACCGAGCTTTCCGCGATCCTCGGCTTCATGGAGCAGCTCGGCGAAGTCGATATTTCCGGCATCGAGCCGATGACCTCGGTCACGCCGATGGCCGCGCCGATGCGCGCCGATGTCGTGAATGACGGCGGCTGCCCCGGGAAGGTTCTCGCCAACGCGCCGGACGCCCGCTCCGGCTTCTTCACCGTGCCGAAGGTCGTCGAGTGATGTCGGATCTCACCAAACTCACCATCGCCGAGGCGCGCGACAGGCTGCGCGCCGGACAGATCGGCGCCGAGGAACTGACCGAGGCTTGCCTCGAGGCGGTCGAGGGAGCCGCCGCGCTCAACGCCTTCACCGCGCCGACGCCCGAGCGGGCGCGGGAGCAGGCGAAGGCCGCGGACGCGCGTCTGCGGCGCGGCGACGCGCCCGACCTCTGCGGCGTGCCGCTCGGCATCAAGGATCTCTTCTGCGTCGAGGGGCTGCCGGCGCAGGCGGCCTCCAACATCCTCGCCGGATTCCGCCCGCCCTACGAGAGCACCGTCACGCGCCAGCTCTGGGAGGCGGGCGCGGTCTGCCTCGGCAAGCTCAACATGGACGAATTCGCCATGGGCTCGTCGAACGAGACCTCGGCCTATGGTCCGGCGGTCAGCCCCTGGCGGCGGCGCGGCGAGGCGACGCCGCTCACGCCCGGCGGCTCCTCGGGCGGCTCGGCGGCGGCGGTCGCGGCGAGTCTCTGCCTCGGTGCCACCGGCACCGATACCGGCGGCTCGATCCGGCAGCCCGCCGCCTTCACCGGGATCGTCGGCGTGAAGCCGACCTATGGCCGCTGCTCCCGCTTCGGCGTCGTCGCCTTCGCCTCCTCGCTCGACCAGGCGGGGCCGATGGCGAAGACGGTGCGCGACGCCGCGATCATGCTCCGGGCGATGTCCGGCCACGATCCGCGCGATTCCACCTCCGCCCCGATCGAGGTGCCCGATTTCGAGGCGGCGCTCGTCGGCGACATGCGCGGCAAGCGCATCGGCATCCCGAGCGAATACCGCGTGGACGGCATGCCCGAGGAGATCGAATCCCTCTGGGTCGAGGGCGCGGAGAAGCTGCGCGCCGCGGGGGCGGAGATCGTCGAGATCACGCTGCCGCACACGAAATACGCGCTGCCGGCCTATTACGTGATCGCCCCGGCCGAGGCCTCCTCGAACCTCGCCCGTTACGATGGCGTGCGCTACGGCCGCCGGGCGCGGATCGGCGCGCGGGAGGGGATCACCGAACTCTACGAGCGCACCCGCGCCGAGGGTTTCGGGCCGGAGGTGCGTCGGCGCGTGATGATCGGCGCCTATGTGCTCTCGGCCGGGTTCTACGACGCCTATTACACCCGCGCGCAGAAGGTCCGCACGCTGATCAAGCGCGATTTCGAGCAGGTCTTCACCGAGCAGGGGATAGACGCGATCCTGACGCCGGCCACGCCGTCCGCCGCCTTCGGCCTCGGCGAGATGGCGTCGAGCGATCCGGTGCAGATGTATCTCAACGACGTATTCACCGTCACCGTGAACCTCGCGGGCCTGCCCGGCGCCGTGGTGCCCGCGGGGCTCGACGGCAAGGGCCTGCCGCTCGGGCTGCAGGTCATCGGGCGGCCCTGGGACGAGGCCGGGATGCTCGACGTGGCCTTCGCCCTGGAGAGTGCCTGCGATTTTTCTGCGAAGCCCGGAAAATGGTGGTAGAAACAACGCCAAACCGGTGAAAACAGGGCGTCGAGCAGATGGACAAGGGGCTTATCGCGGTACTGGCTTTCGGCCTGCTCGGAGGATGCACCTCGGGTGAACTCTCGGTTCCGGAGCCCGTCTCGGTGACCGAGGTACCCTATGGCGGCGCCGACGCGCCCTACGGCTACAACGCGCCGCCGGCGACCGGCGCGGCCTCCACCTCGTCCCCCGATCTCAGCGCGCTGCCCGAGGGCGTCCAGCGTGCTCCCGCGGGCGTGACCACGGCCACCGCCGCCCCCGGCATCGGCCGCCCGCTCGACACGGACACGCTGAACCTGATGCAGACGACGCTCGAGGAGCAGAAGATCGACGCGGCGATCGCCCAGCAGAAGCTCGACGAGGACCGCTCGAAGCTCGTGATCGTTCAGCCGGGCCGGCTGCCGGATCAGGTGAGCGGCGTGAACATCGCGCTCTTCGCGCGGCAGAGCACCAACGCGGTCGGGGAGCGGATCTACAGCCGCGACGGCGGGCTCGGCTTCGGCTCGGCCTGCCGCAAGTTCCGCAGCGGCGACGACGCGCAGCGCGCCTTCCTCGCCGCCGGCGGACCCACGACCGACCAGTACGGGCTCGATCCCGATGGCGACGGCTTCGCCTGCGACTGGGATCCGAAACCCTATCGCGAGCTGCCGAGCTGATCGCGTCGCGGCCGAGCCCGAACCGCGGCGTCCGGCGCGGCGGCGCGCGGCCCGATCTCGTCGTCCTGCATTATACCGCGATGGAGAGCGCGGAGGCCGCGCTGGCGCGGCTCTGCGATCCCGCGGCCGAGGTCTCCGCGCACTACGTCGTCACCGAGCGGGGCGGTCTCTGGCGGCTGGTGCCGGAGGAGGCGCGCGCCTGGCACGCGGGGGCGGGGGCCTGGGGCGCGGTCCTTGACGTCAATTCGCGCTCGATCGGGATCGAGCTCGTCAATCCCGGTCCGCTCGCCGGCCTGCCGCCCTTTCCCGAGCCGCAGATGGCGGCGCTCGAGGAACTGCTCGACGGCGTCATGGCGCGCTGGGGCATTCCGCCGGCGCGCGTGATCGGCCATTCCGACATGGCGCCGGGCCGCAAGGCCGATCCGGGGCCGAAATTCGACTGGCGCCGGCTCGCGCTCGGCGGCCGGGCGGTGTTTTCGTCTAGGGAGATCGCCAGCGCGGCGCCCGACTGGGCCGCCTTCGCCGCGGCCGCCGGTGCCATCGGATACCATGCCCCGGATCCCGGCGGCTGGGCGGCGGTGCTGGACGCCTTCCGGCTCCGCTTCCGTCCCTGGGCGAACGGCCCGCTCTCGGGCGCGGATGTCGGGCTTGCGCGCGATCTCGCGGAGCGGCACCCTTGCGTTGACGCGGCCCGCCTCCCCACATAAAGGAAGCGCGCGCGGATGGCCGGATGGCCGCGGCCCGGGTGACCGGGGCGAGGAAAGTCCGGACTCCGGGAAGGAATGGCGGCGGGTAACGCCCGCCCGGGGCAACCCGAGGGAAAGCGCCACAGAGATCAGACCGCCTCTCCGCGTGGGAGTCGTCCCGCGCGGGGTGGTAAGGGTGAAACGGTGGGGTAAGAGCCCACCGCGCCGGCGGCGACGTCGGTGGCACGGCAAGCCCCGCCAGGAGCAAGGCCAAATAGGGATCGCGTGGGATTTCATCCCAGGGTTCTTCCACCCGAGCGATCCGGGTTGGCCGCTGGAGCCCGTTGGCGACGACGGGCCTAGAGGAATGGCCATCGGCTCGGACCAAGCGATTGGCCGAGCTACAGAATCCGGCTTACAGGCCATCCGCGCGCGATTCTCGCCCAAGTGCGGCGGAAATCCGCCGATGTGGCGCGATTCGGGAGCGTTTTGCCTTGCATCGCGTCAAGACCGTGGCCGGTGCTCGAAACCCGCTGCTTTCATGCCCGCTTCGACAACCATAAGTTGCAGAACATCTAGTGGTAACGCGCTGGTGAGCCTACAAGTTCTGCCCGAATCGTCGGTGCCCTCCCGCCCCCGGACACGCCTCCGGCCGCGCACGCTTCCGCGGGCCAAAGTCCATTGATTTCCATGTTTTCCCATGCTATCCCAATACTCAGGAAAACAGAGGATCACGGTTCAATAGGGCGAAAGACCCAACCAGAAGTTCGGCAGGCTTCATACAGGCACCCCCCTGATTTCCCAAAGTAGACGGACCCGGCGCGACTGGAAAAGAGCAAGCACGCAAAAGCGTGACAGTCGGGCCAAAAAGGGCCCAATCAGGACCGACGGCGGGTCGTGCTTCAGAGGAAGCGCGGCCCGTTTTCGTTCCGCGAGAGGCAGGAGTAGGGCGGGCTTTGCGACCGGCGTTCAGAGGCAAGTCGGTCCACAAGGTGGACGGCAAGGGTCGCGTGTCGATCCCGGCCTCGTTTCGCGTCGAATTGCGCCGCGGCGATCCCGAATGGAGCGATGGCGAACCGCCACGGTTCATCCTCGTCCACGGCCAGGCGCGGCAGGCCGGCTATCTCGAATGCTACACGATCGCGGAGATGGCGCGGCTCGAGCGCAAGATCCGCAAGATCCCCACGCGCGAGGCGCGCGAGAACGCCGTCCGGATGTACATCACCGAATCGACCTACCTCGAGGTCGACCCGAACGGGCGAATCGTTCTTCCCAAGGACTTGCGCGAGCTTATTGGCGCGGAGGATGAACTTCTCTTCCTCGGCCATCTCGACACTTTCCGGATCGCGCTTCCCGAGGTCGCGCGGGCCGAGGAGGAGGCGCGGCGCGCGCGCATGATCGAGGGCGACCCGGGCAGCGACCCGCTCGCCGCGCTCGACCTCATTCCGGACGAGGACGACGAATGATGATGTCTCCCGCTTCCGCCGCCGCGCCCCATGTTCCGGTGCTGATCGGGGCGATCCTCGCACGGATCGCGCCGGTCGGGGGAATCTGGATCGACGGCACCTACGGGGCGGGGGGATATTCGCGCGCGCTGCGGGCGGCGGGCGCCGATCACGTGATCGGCATCGACCGCGATCCGGAGGTGCTGGCGGCGGCGGAACCGGCGGAGGGGATCACGCTCGTGCCCGGCCGGTTCGGCGATCTTGATCGTATTGCGATTAACGCGGGTGCGAACGAGGTGAGCGGGGTGGTGCTCGACATCGGCGTCTCCTCGATGCAGATCGACGCGCCGGAGCGGGGCTTCTCGTTCCAGAAGGACGGACCGCTCGACATGCGGATGGAACGGGCCGGGCCGAGCGCGGCCGATCTCGTGAACCAGCTGCCCGAGGCGGAAATCGCCGACATCCTGTTCCAGTACGGAGAGGAGCGCGCCTCGCGCCGGATCGCGCGCGCGATCGTCGCGGCGCGCCGCGAGGCGTCCTTCGAGACGACGCTGGCGCTCGCCGAGGTGATCGAGCGGCAGCTGCCGCGGCCGAAGCCCGGCCAGCCCCGCGCCGCGACCCGTTCGTTCCAGGCGCTCCGGATCGCCGTCAACGACGAACTCGGGGAACTCGTCCGGGGCCTGGCGGCGGCGGAGCGGATCCTGGCGCCGGGCGGGATTCTCGCCGTCGTCACCTTCCATTCGCTCGAGGACAGGATCGTGAAGCGTTTCCTCCGGACCCGCTCGGGCGGCGCCCCGGCGGGCAGCCGGCACGCGCCGGTGGCCGAGGGGCCGGCGCCCACCTTCGACCTCGTCACGCGCAAGGCGGTGGAGGCCGACGCGGCGGAGGTCGCGGCCAATCCCCGGGCACGCTCCGCCAAGCTCCGGATCGCGCGCCGCCTCGACACGCCGCCCGCGCCGCCCGGCGCGGCCGATCTCGGCCTGCCGGCGCGTCTCGCGCGGGAGATGGGCCGATGAGGACGGTGCTCTATCTCTCCGCCGTCGTGCTCCTCGCGGTCTGCGCCACCTGGGCTTACCGCGTGAACTACGCGACGCAGGACGCGCTGAACCGCGCGGCGGATCTGCGCGCCGACATCGCCGAGGAGCGCGAGGCGCTCGGCGTGCTGAAGGCGGAATGGGCCTATCTCAACCGGCCCGACCGGCTGCGCGCGCTCGTCACCGCCAATGCCGAGGCGCTCGGCCTCGTCGATCTGACGCCCGAACAGTTCGGCGAGGTTTCCGAAGTGGCCTTCCCGCCGCCGCCGCCGCCCGAGGCCGAGGGCGCGGAGACGGGCGCCGCGCCGCCCGCGGGCCCGGCCCCCGCGGCGGCCCACCGCCGCGCGGCCCTCGCGACGAATGGAGCGATCGAATGATCCGGAGACCCCTGCGCCCGCTCGCCCGCGTCCTCTCCGCCAGGGCCGAGGGGTCCGACCCCGACCTGATCGAGGCCGAGGAACGCGCCGCGCGGCTCGCCCAGCGCCACCGCGAGGAGCGGCGCAAGGCCGAGACGCGGCTCATGCTGCTCGGCGCGGTCTTCATCCTCGGCTTCACCGCCGTCGGCGCGCGCATGACGCTGCTCTCCGCCGCCGTGCCGGTCGAGCCGCGCGGCTCCGCCGGGTCCGAGCCGATCCATGCCCAGCGCGCGGATATCGTCGACCGCGACGGGGCGGTGCTCGCGACCAACATCGTCACCGCCTCGCTCTACGCCCAGCCGCGCGACCTGATCGACCCGGCGAACGCGGCGCGCCAGCTCGCCGGGATCTTCCCGGATCTCGACGCCGGCGATCTGACGCGGAAATTCACCGACGGGCGCAAGTTCCTCTGGATCAAGCGCACGATCTCGCCCGAGCAGCGCCAGCGCGTGCACGACATCGGCGAGCCCGGCCTGCTCTTCGGCCCGCGCGAGGTGCGCCTCTATCCCAACGGCGCGGTCGCCGCCCATATCCTCGGCGGCGCCGGCTTCGGCCGCGAGGGGGTGGGCGCGGCCGAGATCGTCGGCACCGCCGGCGTCGAGCGGCAGATGGATTCGCGCCTGCGCGATCCGGCCGAGGTGGACACGCCGCTCCGCCTCTCGATCGATCTCGACGCGCAGGTGGCGCTCGAGGAGGTGCTCGCGAAGGGCATGGCCGACATGAACGCCAGGGGCGCGGTCGGCATCCTGATGGAAGCCGACACCGGCCAGATCCGCGCGCTCGCGAGCCTGCCCGATTTCGACCCGAACCTGCGCCCGGCGCCGCCCGTCTCGGGGGATCCGGCGGACAGCCCGCTCTTCAACCGCGCCGCCCAGGGCCGCTACGAACTCGGCTCCGCCTTCAAGCCGCTCACCGCCGCGCTCGCGATCGAGCGGGGCGAGGTGACGCCCCATACGATGATCGACACCAAGGGCCCGATGAAATGGGGCCGCTACACGATCCACGATTTCCACGACTACGGCGACCGGCTGAGCGTCGAGGACATCCTCGTCCATTCCTCCAACATCGGCGCCGCCCGGCTCGCGATCGGCAGCGGCGCCGCGGCGCAGAAGGCCTTCCTCGGCCGGGTCGGCATGCTCGCCCCCGTCCCGGTCGAACTGAGCGAGGCGGCGCGCACCACGCCGATGCTGCCGCGCAACTGGTCCGACCTCTCGACGATGACGATCGGCTTCGGCCACGGCATCGCGGTGACGCCGCTCCACCTCGCGACGGCCTACGCGGCGCTCGCGAACGGCGGGCTGCTCGTCCATCCGAGCATCCTGGCGAGCGACTGGCGCCCGGGCGAGGCGGATCGGGTGATCTCGGCCCGGACCTCGGCGGAGACGCGCGAGATGCTGCGCCAAGTCGTGGCGCGGGGCACCGCCAACATCGCCGACATTCCCGGCTACGACGTCGCGGGCAAGACCGGCACGGCGGACAAGCCGCTGCCCCAGGGCGGCTACGCGCGCGACAAGACGATCTCGACCTTCGCGAGCTTCTTTCCCGCCGATCACCCGGAATACGTGCTGGTCGTGAGCCTCGACGAGCCGGTGACGATCATCAACAAGACCGCCTTCCGCACCGCCGGCCTGACCGCGGTGCCGGTCGCGGCGAAGGCGATCGAGCGGCTCGCCCCGGTGCTGGGCCTGCGCCCGGAGTATCCGCCGGCGGATCCGGGCCGGACCGCCGATGGCGGGAAATCCCCGGAGCGGGCGGCGTCGCTTTACACCCTTGCCGGAAACGACTAGCCCGATGGACGGGAGCGCGCCCGCGCGGGCGGCGGGCGAGGTCCGGATCCGGGCGCGGAGGCTTTGAGAATGGCGGGCGAGGATCGCGCGGACAAGCTGATGGGGTTCGAGAGCCTCGGCCTGCTGACCGGGACGCGCCGGGGCGGCGACTGGTCCGGACCCCTGCCCGAGATCTCGGGCCTCTCGGTCGACAGCCGCGACGCGCGGCCGGGCCATCTCTTCGCCGCGCTGCCCGGCAGCCGGATGCACGGCGCCGAATTCATTCCCTACGCGCTCCGGATGGGGGCGAGCGCGATCCTGACCGATCCGGCCGGGCTCGCGCAGGTCGAGGGGGCGGAGGGGCCGATGGCGATCCCGGTCGTCGTCTCCGACAATCCGCGCCGGACGCTCGCCATCGCCGCCGCGCGCTGGTTCGGCGCCCAGCCCGAGGTGATGGTCGCCGTCACCGGGACCAACGGCAAGACCTCGGTCGCGAGCTTCACCCGGCAGATCTGGGAGGATCTCGGCGAGCGGGCGGTCAATTTCGGCACCACCGGCGTCGAGGGGGCGGTGAGCGCCCCCCTGAAACATACCACCCCCGAGCCGCTGACGCTGCACGCGCTGCTCGCCGATCTCGCGGTGCAGGGCGTGACCCACGCGGCGATGGAGGCGTCGAGCCACGGGCTCGACCAGCACCGGCTCGACGGCGTGCGCCTGCGCGCGGCCGGCTTCACCAACATCACCCGCGACCATCTCGACTATCACGCCGACGCCGAGGCCTATTTCGCCGCCAAGCGCGGCCTCTTCGACCGCGTGCTGCCGAAGGGGGGCGTGGCGGTCATCAATGTCGACGATCCGCGCGGGCCGGATCTCGTGGCCGTCGCGCGGGAGCGGGGCCAGCGCGTGATCGCGGTCGGTCGGGCGGAGGGAACGGAGCTGCGCCTCATCGGCCAGCGGTTCGACGCGACCGGCCAGGATCTGCTCTTCGCCTGGGCCGGGCGCAGCCACAAGGCCCGGCTCGACCTGATCGGCGGGTTCCAGGCGCATAACGCGCTCGTCGCGCTCGGCCTCGCCATCGGCTCGGGTAGCGATCCGGCCCAGGCGATCGACGCGCTCGAGCGGCTTCGCACCGTGCGCGGCCGGATGGAACGCGCGGCGACGCGCGCGAACGGCGCGCAGGTCTTCGTCGACTACGCCCATACGCCGGACGCGATCGCGACCGCGCTCCATGCGCTCCGCCCGCATGTGATGGGCCGGATCGTGCTCGCCTTCGGCGCGGGCGGCGACCGCGACCGGGGCAAGCGGCCGCTGATGGGCCAGGCCGCGGCCGAGGGGGCGGACGTGGTCTATGTGACCGACGACAACCCCCGGAGCGAGGATCCCGCGGCGATCCGGGCCGAGGTGATGGCGGGCTGCCTCGAGGCGGTCGAGATCGGCGACCGCGCCGAGGCGATCCTGACCGCCGTCGACACGCTGCAGCCGGGAGACGCGCTGCTGATCGCGGGCAAGGGGCACGAGACCGGGCAGATCGTCGGCGACGACGTGCTGCCCTTCGACGACATCGAACAGGCGAGCGTGGCGGTGGCCGCGCTCGACGGGCTGGGGGCCTGAGGCATTGAGCGTGCTCTGGACGCGCGAGGCGGCGGTCGCGGCGACCGGCGGAACCTCCGACCGGGACTGGCAGGCGACCGGCGTCTCGATCGACACGCGCTCGCTCCTGCCGGGCGATCTCTTCGTGGCGCTCACCGCCGCGCGCGACGGGCACGACTTCGTCGCCGAGGCGCTGGCGCGCGGCGCGGCGGCGGCGCTCGTCTCCCGCGTCCCCGAGGGCGTGGCGCCCGACGCGCCGCTGCTGATCGTGCCCGACGTGCTCGAAGGGCTGCGCGCGCTCGGCGCCGCGGCGCGGGCGCGGTTCCGGGGCAGGGTCGTCGCGGTCACCGGCTCGGTCGGCAAGACCGGGACGAAGGAGATGCTGCGCACCGCGCTCGGCGCCCAGGGCCGCGCGCACGCGGCCGACAAGAGCTTCAACAACCACTGGGGCGTGCCGCTGACGCTCGCCCGGATGCCCGCCGAGGCCGATTACGCGGTGATCGAGATCGGCATGAACGCCCCGGGCGAGATCGCGCCGCTCGCCCGCCTCGCCCGTCCGCACGTGGCGATGATCACCACCGTCGCCGCGGTGCATCTCGCCGCCTTCGACGGTCTCGCCGGGATCGCGCGCGAGAAGGCGGCGATCTTCGCCGGGCTCGAACCGGGCGGGACGGCGGTGCTGAACCGCGACGTCGCGCAATATCCGATCCTGCTCGCCGCGGCGCGGCGCGCGGGCGCGCGGCTCGCCCGGTTCGGAAGCACCGGGCGGCCCGAATACCGGCTGCTCGACGCGCAGGTCGGGCGCGAGGGCACCTCGGTCGCCGCGCGGCGCGGCGGCGAGACCTTCTTCTTCAAGCTCGCCGCGCCCGGCGCCCATCTCGCGCTGAACGCGCTCGGCGCGCTCGCCTGCGTCGAGGCGCTCGGCGCCGATCTCGCCCGCGCCGCGCTCGCGCTCGCCTCCTGGCGCGCGCCCGAGGGGCGGGGCGCGCGCTGGACGGTGCTGCTCGGGCCCGGCGGGCTCGACGGTGCCATCCGGCTGATCGACGAGAGCTACAACGCGAATCCCGCCGCCATGGCCGCCGCGCTCGAGGTCTTCGCCGCCGAGAAGCCCGAGGACGGGCTCGGCCGCGTCGCCCAGGGCCGCCGGATCGCCTTCCTCGGCGACATGCTCGAACTCGGCCCCTCGGAACGCGCGCTGCACGAGGGGCTGGCGGAGGTGCCGGCGATGCGCGCGGTGACCAAGGTCCATTGCGCGGGCGGACGCATGCGCGCGCTCTACGAGGCGCTGCCGCCCGGCCAGCGCGGCGAATGGTTCGAGACCGCGGGCCAGATGGCCGAGCGCGTCGGCCGTCTGCTCGACGCGGGCGACATCGCCATGGTCAAGGGCTCGCTCGGCTCGCGCGTCGGGCAGGTGGTCGAGGCGATCAAGCGGCTCGGCGACGCGCGCCCGCCCGACTCGCTCGACTGAGTCTCCGGGGAAACGAAGCCGGCGACCAGGAACAATCCCGCTCCCTGGCGGGGACAACAACCAGACCGCGAGCGGACAGGCCCTCGAATGCTCTACTATCTCACCGAATTCTCCTCCCAGTTCTCGTTTCTGAACGTCTTCCGCTACATCACCTTCCGGGCGGGCGGCGCCTTCATGACCGCGCTCCTGTTCGGCTTCCTGTTCGGGCGGCCGCTCATCGACATGCTCCGGCTGAAACAGGGCCGGGGCCAGCCGATCCGCTCCGACGGGCCGCAGAGCCACATCGTCTCGAAGGCCGGCACGCCGACGATGGGCGGGCTCCTGATCCTCTCGGCGCTCACGGTCGCGACGCTGCTCTGGGCGCGCTGGGACAACGGCTTCGTCTGGCTCGTCCTCTTCGTGACGCTGGGCTTCGGGCTGATCGGTTTCGCCGACGACTATGCGAAGGTGAAGCGCCACACGGTCGACGGCGTCTCGGGCCGGATCCGGCTCGGCGCTGGCTTCCTGATCGCGCTCGTGGCCGGAGCCTGGGCGATGCATCTGCATCCCGCGGGCCTGACGGGGATGCTGGCCTTTCCGGTCTTCAAGAGCCTCCTGCTCCCGCTCGGGCCGGTCTTCCTCGTCTTCGGGATGCTGGTGATCGTCGGCGCCGCCAACGCGGTCAACCTGACCGACGGGCTCGACGGGCTCGCGATCATGCCGGTGATGATCGCCGCCGCCGCTTTCGGCATCATCGCCTATGTCGTCGGCCATGCGAATTTCTCGCAGTATCTCGACGTGCATTTCGTCCCCGGCACCGGCGAGATCACCGTCTTCGTCGCGGCGCTGATCGGGGGCGGCCTCGGCTTCCTGTGGTACAATGCCCCGCCCGCGGCGGTCTTCATGGGCGACACCGGCAGCCTCGCGCTCGGCGGCGCGCTCGGCGCGATCGCGGTGGCGACCAAGCACGAGATCGTGCTCGCCGTCATCGGCGGCCTCTTCGTCGTCGAGGCGCTCTCGGTCATCATCCAGGTCGGCTACTACAAGCGCACCAAGAAGCGGGTGTTCCTGATGGCGCCGATCCACCACCATTACGAGAAGAAGGGCTGGGCCGAGCCGCAGATCGTGATCCGCTTCTGGATCGTGAGCCTGATCCTCGCGGTGATCGGCCTCGCCACGCTGAAGCTGAGGTGAGGCGATGATTCCGGTCCGCGGCTATTCCGGCCACAAGGTTCTCGTCCTCGGCCTCGGCCGCTCGGGCCTGCCCTCGGCGCGCGCGCTCCGCGAAGGCGGGGCGGAGGTGCTGGTCTGGGACGACGGCGAGGCGGCGCGCGCCGCCGCCGAGGCGGAGGGATTCGCCGCCGCCGATCCGACGCGGGGCGGCGGCCTCGACGGCGTGAAGGCGATGATCGTCTCCCCCGGCATCCCGCATCTCTATCCCGCGCCGCATCCGGCGGTCGCCGCCGCCTGGGACGCGGGCGTGGTCGTCGACAATGACATCGGCCTCTTCTTCCGCTCCTTCGCGACGCCGGCCTGGGAGAAGTTCGACCGCGCGCCCACCGTCGTCTGCGTCACCGGCTCGAACGGCAAGAGCACGACCGCCGCGCTCATCGCCCATGTCGCCGGGCTCGCCGGCCGGACCGTGCAGGTCGGCGGCAACTTCGGGCGCGGCGCGCTCGACCTCGATCCGGCGGAGGACGGGATGGTCGTGGTGCTGGAGCTCTCCTCCTACCAGATCGACCTCGCCCGCGCGCTCGCGCCCGACATCGCGGTCTTCATGAACCTCTCGCCCGACCACCTCGACCGGCATGGCGGCATGGGCGGCTATTTCGCCGCCAAGCGCCGGCTCTTCGACCAGGGCGGGCCGGAGCGCAGCGTCATCGGCGTCGACGAGAACGAGGGCCGCTTCCTCGCCAACGTGGTGCGCGAGGAGGCCGGCACCGGCGAGCCGGTGATCCGGATCTCGAGCGGGCGCAAGCTCTCCGGGCCCGGGTGGAACGTCTTCGCGCGCAAGGGCTTTCTCGCCGAATGGCGGGGCGGCAGGCAGGTCGCCTCGATCGACCTGCGCGGCGTGGCGACGCTTCCCGGCGCGCACAACCACCAGAACGCCTGCGCCGCCTACGCCGTGGCGCGCTCGCTCGGGCTCGGGCCGAAGCAGATCGAGGCGGCGCTCGCGAGCTACCCCGGTCTCGCGCACCGCTCGCAGTTGATCGCGACCCGGGCGGACGGAGTGAAGGTGATCAACGATTCCAAGGCGACGAACGTGGACGCGGCGGAGAAGGCGCTCCTGTCCTTCGACCGGATCCGCTGGATCGCCGGCGGCCGGGCGAAGGAGGGCGGGATCGCGGCGCTCGGCCCGCTCTTCGGCCGGATCGCCAAGGCCTATCTGATCGGCGAGGCGGCGGAGGATTTCGCGGCGACGCTCGGCGAGACGCCGTCCGAGATCGCGGGCACGATGGAGCGCGCCGTCGAACGCGCGCTGGCGGAGGCGGAGCCGGGCGAGGTCGTGCTGCTCGCCCCGGCCTGCGCGAGTTTCGACCAGTATGCGAGCTTCGAGACGCGGGGCCGGCATTTCGAGGAACTGGTGAAGGCCGCGCTCGGCCTCTGATACCATCTCCGCATGATCAGATCGGGACTGCTCGGTTGGAGCGCGAGTGGAAGCCAACGTTACCTCCGAGGAGGTTGCGGTTGTTGCCGAGGACGCGGCCGTCGTTCCGCGACGGCGGTGTCGAGAGCGGCGAGGGTGTCAGGCAGGATGTCGTAGATCCTAATGGCAGTATGCCACACTGATCGGAGCTTTCCCGATGCTTGTTGGCTACGCCCGAACCAGCACCCGCGATCAGGTCGCCCTGCCCGCGAATACAACGGGAAAATCCGGCCGCGGCCAGATCGGGGGAACGCTTTCGCGGAGGCAAGTGGCGGAGAGGAAGGGATTCGAACCCTCGAGACGGTTTCACGCCGCCTACTCCCTTAGCAGGGGAGCGCCTTCGGCCACTCGGCCACCTCTCCGTCGCCCCGTATAGGTGGCGGGGTTCGAAAGCTCAAGGGCTTTCGGGAATGGAGGAAAGTCCGGCCGGGAGAAACGAGTTCGACAGCGCGCCGGGGCGGCGGGGATGCGTCGCACCGGTGCCGGGGCCATGCGGGCTCGGTCGCGGGCCCGGGCGGGACGAGGCGGCCGCGGTCGCGGATTCATTCCGCTCAGGCGTCGTCTCCCTCCGCCGTCTCCGACAGCGCCGCCCAGGGGGCGGCCAGCCGGCATTCAAGGCCCGAGGGCGCGAAGTCGATGCGGACCTCGCCCGCGAAATCGCCGGCGAGGACGCGCTCGATCAGCCTGCGTCCGAAACCGCGGCGCGTCGGGGCGCGGACCGGGGGGCCGCCTGTCTCCTTCCAGGTCAGCGCGAGAGCCGGCGCGCCGGTGGCGTCGAGGGCGCGCTCCCAGGTCAGCCGGACCTCGCCCTCAGTCGAGAGCGCGCCGTACTTGAGCGCGTTCGTCGCCAGTTCGTTCACGGCGAGGGAGAGCGAGAGGGCGCGTTTCGGGCCGAGCGCCACGTCCGGACCCGCGATGAAGATCCGCTCGGAGGCGAAGGGGGCCAGCGCCGCCTCCACCACCTCGCGCAGCGGCGCCTGGGTCCAGCGCGCGTCGTTCAGCAGGTCATGCGCGGCCGCGAGCGCGCGCAGGCGCTGGGTGAGCAGTTCGCGCAGGCTCGCGGCGTCGGGATCGCGGAGCGTCTGGGACACGAGCGCGAGCACGGTCGCCAGGATGTTCTTGATCCGGTGCGAGAGTTCGTGCGTCAGCAGCCGCAGGCGCATCTCGGCTTCCTTGGCCGCGGTGAT
This sequence comes from Amaricoccus solimangrovi, assembly GCF_006385685.1. Lineage (GTDB taxonomy): Bacteria > Pseudomonadota > Alphaproteobacteria > Rhodobacterales > Rhodobacteraceae > Amaricoccus > Amaricoccus solimangrovi. Next base: position 135,489 of record NZ_VFRP01000010.1, read on the forward strand.
GTCGCGCATCACCCCGAACATGCGGACCGGACGTCCGGCCGGGTCGCGGAGGAATTCGACCTGGCGGGCGATCCAGCGGATCTCGCCCGTGTCGGCCCGGCGGATCCGGTATTCGACCTGGCGGGTGGCCGAGCCGTCGAGCCGGCTCGCCGGGGTCGAGCGCGCCGCGCCGTCCTCGGGCAGGACGAGGGATTCCAGCACGCTGACGTCCACCTCCGGCCGGGGCTCGAGGCCCCAGAGCGCCCAGAGGGCGTCGGACCCGGTCACGCGGTTGTCGGCGATCCCGACCTCGAAGGAGGCGATCCCCGCGACTTCCTGCGACAGGCGCAGCCGCGTCTCGCTGGCGCGGAGCGCGGCGACGGCGCGGCGGCTGTCGTCGACATCGGTGCTGGTGCCGATCCAGCGCGTGATCCGCCCCCCGGCCTCGATCGGGACCGCGCGGATCAGATGCCAGCGCCAGGCTCCGTCGCCCCGGCGCAGCCGCGCCTCGGCCTCGTAGCGCGTCCCGGTTCCGAGCGACCGGCGCCAGAGCCGCGCGACGTCCCGGCGGTCGGCGGGATGGATCAGGCGGATCCAGCCGCCCTCCGCCAGGGGTCGGGCATCGAGGTCGAAATATTCGCGCAGCCGGCGGTTGTACCAGTCCATCGTCCCATCGGGGAGCGTCGACCACATGTGATTGGGCGAGGTGTCGGCGAAGACGCGGAACCGCTGCTCGCTCTCGCTCAGCGCGCTCTGCGCTGCGACACGCTCCGTAATGTCGATCCCCTCGACGAAGATCCCGATGGTCTGTCCCGTCGCGTCCTGTATCGGCTGACAGACGAAATCGAGCAGGCGGTCCATGCTCGGCGCCCCTGGGGTGGGCTGAAGCTGCGCCGGAAAGCCCTGGCCGAGGAAGGGTTCGCCGGTCTCGTAGACGCGGTCGAGCAGCTGGTAGATTCCCTGGCCCTCGATCTCGGGCAGCGCGTCGCGCACCGTCCTGCCGATCACGTCGCGATGGCCGACGAGCTTGCGGTAGGCGGGGTTCACCAGTTCGAATACATGCTCGGGGCCGCTCAGCAGCGCCATGAAGCTCGGCGCCTGCTCGAACATGCGCGCGAGGCGCTCCCATTCGGACGCGACGGCGTGGCGCAGGCGCACGTTCTCGGTGGTTTCCCGGATCGTGATGAAGACGCCGTCGGGGCGGCCATCGGCGTCGGGAATCGGCGAATAGTCGACGCTGATCCAGATCCGCTCGTCGACGCCGTTGCGGCGCACCGTCAGCTCCTGGTCCTCGTAGCTCAGGGTTCCGCCGCCGAGCACGACGCGGAGCACGTTGCGGTTGAAATCGGCGATCTCGGGCCAGGCATCGCAGACCGGCGCGCCGAGGCAGCCGGGGTGCCGCCCCGCGGCGATGGGGATATAGGGATCATTGTAGATCATGAGCCCGTCCGGGCCGAGGAACAGGACCATCGGCGTGGGCGCGCGCAGCGCGATCGAGACCGCCGCGCGCAGATGCGCGGGCCAGCGCCCGATCGGTCCCAGCGGGGTCCGGGACCAGTCGAAGGCGCGGATACGCCCGGCCATCTCGCTCGCTCCGAGCAGGGCGGACAGGGGATCGGGCGGCGCCATCATCTCATCCTCCGGGGCGCCTCGCGCCATCGGGGCAGTTAGTCGCGGCGGCGGGCGCTCCGCAAGGGCGCATCGGGCGGCGCTGCCCGCGGGCAGGGGAGATGCGATCCCGCGCCACCGCGACATATGGCCTCGCCTTCCCCGTCCGGGGGGCATAGGGTGCGCCTCGCGCGCCCCTTGCCGGTTCGCGCATGAGTTCCCTGTGCCCAAGCTTCTGCCGGAGACCATCGCTTCATGGCCCTAGACCTCAGCCTCGTGACCGCCTTCCTGCAGGTCGCGATGATCGACCTCGTGCTCGCCGGTGACAATGCGATCGTCATAGGCCTGGCCGCGGCCGGCCTTCCCGCCGAGCAGCGGCGGAAGGCGATCTTCATCGGCATCATCGCCGCCACCGTGCTCCGGATCGTCTTCGCGGTGCTGGCGGTGCATCTGATGGAGCTGGTCGGGCTCGTGCTCGCGGGCGGCCTGCTGCTGCTCTGGGTGTGTTGGAAGATGTGGCAGGAGCTGCGCCATACCGAGGAATCCGACCGCGCCGCCGAGGAGGCGCTGGGAGACGGGCTGCTCGACATGGGCGAGGACGTGCCGGAGCCGGCGCCGAGTGGTGGCGCGGCGGCGAAGCGGACCAAGACGCTGGGTCAGGCCGTGGGCCAGATCGTGATCGCCGACGTCTCGATGTCGCTCGACAATGTGCTCGCGGTCGCCGGCGCCTCGCGGGAGCATGAGGCGGCGCTGGTTCTCGGGCTCATTCTCTCGGTCGCGCTGATGGGGGTCGCCTCGGCCTATATCGCGCGCCTGCTGAACCGCCACCGCTGGATCGCCTATGTCGGCCTCGCCATCATCCTCTTCGTGGCGGTCCGGATGATCTACGAGGGATCGGACCAGGTGCTCGGCCACGCCCTGCCGGCGATCCCGCTCCTCAAGACCCCCTGACGCCGCCGCGCGACCGGCCTTTCCGGAGCGGCGGACACATTCGTGCGACGGCCCGCGCGGGCGGCCCGTCCGGCGGGACGGCGGCCGGCGCGGAGTGCTATCATGGCGCGCCGGCCAGGCCGCCCGGCGCGGACGCGGCCGGTGTCCAGGGGCCGGCGGAGCGCCGGATCCCCGGCCGGGTGGCGACGACGGGGAGATGTGGGATGACCGCCTACAACGTGGTCCGCATGCGGGTGAAGCCCGGGCGGGTCGACGACTACCTCGCGGCGCATGAGGAGATCGGGATCGCGTCCTTTCCCGGCCTGCGCTCGGTCGCCATCGCGCGCACGGGCGAGCGCGACTTCTGCTTCATCGGCCAGTGGGACGACATGGAGGCGCTGGCCGCGGCGCGGCCGGCGATGATCGCGACGCTCGACCGGGTGCGCGACTTCCTCGAGGATCTCGGCGGCGAGCTCGGGGTCACCGATCCCGTTTCCGGCGAGGCGGTGCTGGAGCGGGAAAGGGAGATGGCCTGAGCGGCGCCCGAAGCGTCCCGGGGGGGCGTCCCGGGGGGCGCGGCCTCTCGTCACGCGGGCGTCACTGGACATGGCGGCGGCGGAGCGGAAGATGCGCGGGAAGATCTTCCGGAGCCTCCACCGCATGACCCGTCGTCCGGCCTCTCCCGCCTCTCTCGTCCGCGCCGCGGCGGCCGCGCTCTCTCTCCTGGTCTCGGGTTGTGGCGCGACCTATCAGGTGCCGGCCAGCGCCGGCGCCTCGTCGCTCCCGCCGGCGCCGGCGGGCGGCGTTCCGGCCGGTCCCGCCCGCGCGCCGGGCGACTTCCGCCGCGTCGCCGCGCGGGTGGAGCCGGTCGCGGAGAGCTTCTGCCGCGAGGAGCATCCGGGCGCGCCGGCCATCGCCTGCGATTTCGCGATCGGGTTGAGCCGCGACCCGGAGATGCCGCCGAACGCCTTCCAGACGCGCGACGAGGCCGGCCGGCCCGTGATCGTGGTGAGCGCCGCGCTCCTGCGCGAGATGACCGACGACGACGAACTCGCCTTCGTGCTGAGCCATGAGGCGAGCCATCAGATCGCGGATCATCTCGGCAAGCAGGAGCAGCAGAGGATCCTCGGGGCGCTGGTCCTCGGCGGGCTGACGGCGGCGGCGGGGGAATACGCGGGGCTCCCGGCGAGCGACGCGCGGATCCGGCAGGCGATGGACATGGGCGCCTTCGTCGGCGGGCGGGCATACAGCCAGACCTACGAGCTCGAGGCCGATACGCTGGGGGCCTTCATCGCGGCGCGGGCGGGCTATGATCCCGAGCGGGGCGCGATGATCTTCCGCAGTCCGGCGCTGGCGGGGGGCGGGGGTTTGCTTGCGACGCATCCGGCGTCGGCGGATCGGATGCGGGGGATCGCGGGTGCGGCGGCGGAGATCCGGCGCCAGGAGGCGATGGGGCTGCGCCCGACGCCGCGGCTTGCGGAGTGAGGGGTCCGGCCTTGGCTTTCGCGGGTTGTCCCCGGCGCGGGGTTTTCGGGGTTCGTTTTGGGCAAGTTGTTGGGATTGTGTGGTATTTCGTGATTTTGGGGAAAAATTCACGGGAGTGTCTTTTTTGGGGTTGCGAGTCGGTGGGTCGGGGCCTAAATAGCGCCTCACCGCAGCGGAGGGGGTCGCAACGATCACCGGCGCGGCGGGAAAATCGGGAGATGACGAGGCGGGACGCGTCGGGTAAGGACGCCATCGCCCTGTTTTTGCCGGTTACGCTCTTTGACATATCTGGAATGATGAAGGGATATGCGGGCGGTTTGGCTTTGTTTTCGACGAAGCGGATCGTTTGCATGTCGACCTGCTAG
>NZ_VFRP01000100.1 GCF_006385685.1 Amaricoccus solimangrovi
CGCGCGATCCTCGTGGTCGCCGCCGAGGATGTCGCGACCGACATCGAGCCGCTCGCGGTGGCGAAGATCCTGAAGGGCGTGATCGACGCCGAGGCTCCGGGGCTGGTGATCGCCGGCAAGCAGGCGATCGACAACGACATGAACGCGACCGGGCAGATGCTGGCGGCGCTGCTCGGCTGGCCGCAGGCGACCTTCGCCTCCGCGCTCGCGGTCGAGGGCGAGAAGGCCACGGTGACGCGCGAGGTCGACGGCGGGCTGCAGACGATCCAAGTGAAGCTGCCGGCGATCGTCACCGCCGACCTGCGCCTCAACGAGCCGCGCTACGCGAGCCTTCCCAACATCATGAAGGCGAAGAAGAAGCCGCTCGAGGAGAAGACGCCGGCCGATTACGGCGTCGACGTCACGCCCCGGCTCACCGTGGTGAAGACCGCCGAGCCCGGCAGCCGCGCCGCCGGGGTGAAGGTCGGCTCGGTCGACGAGCTGATCGCGAAACTGAAAGACGAAGCGGGGGTGCTCTGATGGCCGTCCTGATCCTTGCCAAGCACGACAACGCGCATCTGAACGAGGCGACGGGCAAGGCCGTCACCGCCGCGACCGCGATCGGCGGCGACGTGACCGTGCTGGTCGCGGGCGCGGACTGCGGGCCGGTCGCCGAGGCCGCCGCGAAGCTCGCGGGCGTTTCGAAGGTGATCCATGTCGAGGGCGCGGAATACGCGCACCGGCTGGCCGAGCCGCTGACCGAGCTCGTGAAGGCCTTCGCCGGAGATTACGAGCACATCGTCTTTCCCGGTACGACGAGCGGCAAGAACGTGGCGCCCCGCCTCGCGGCGCTGCTCGACGTGATGGTGATCTCGGAAATCACCGGCGTGGTGGCGCCCGATACGTTCGAGCGGCCGATCTATGCCGGCAACGCGATCCAGACGGTGAGGACCGCCGATCCGAAGAAGGTGATCACCGTGCGCGGCGCCTCCTTCGCGGCTCCGGGCGAGCAGGCCCCGGCGCCGATCGAGACCGCGACCGGCCCGGCCGATCCGGGGCTCTCGTCCTGGGTCGAGGACAAGGTCCAGGCCTCGGACCGGCCCGAGCTCGCCTCCGCGAAGATCGTGGTTTCGGGCGGGCGCGGGCTCGGCTCGGAGGAGAACTTCGCGGTGATCACCGCGCTCGCCGACAAGCTCGGCGCGGCGGTCGGCGCCAGCCGCGCGGCGGTCGACTCCGGCTACGCGCCGAACGACTGGCAGGTCGGGCAGACCGGCAAGGTGGTGGCGCCCGATCTCTACATCGCCGTCGGCATCTCGGGCGCGATCCAGCATCTCGCCGGCATGAAGGATTCGAAGGTCATCGTCGCGATCAACAAGGACGAGGAGGCGCCGATCTTCCAGGTCGCCGACTACGGCCTCGTCGGCGACCT
>NZ_VFRP01000101.1 GCF_006385685.1 Amaricoccus solimangrovi
GGAGGCCCGTGAACGCCGCGAGCGCGCGGCCGGCTCTCGCGCGGGAGGTGTGACGCGGGTTGGACGCCGCGCGTGGCATGGCGCTATGTTCGTCCGGAAGCCGCCGGGCGAATCCGGACCAGACCAAGGGGAGACACGCATGAAACTCACGGCCCTGCTCGGAGCATCCGTCCTCGGGATCCTGCCATTCGCCGCCTGGGCGCAGGACGCGGAGGAGGTTCCGCCCTGCGAGAACTGCGCCGACACGATCACCATCGTCTCCTGGGGCGGCGCCTATCAGGACATGCAGAAGAAGGCCTATGTCGATCCCTATGTCGCCGCGACCGGCGTCAAGGTGATCTGGGACGAGAGCGCGAGCGAGGGCGTCGCCAAGCTCCGCGCGATGACCGAGGCCGGCAACGTCACCTGGGACCTGATCGACCTGCTCGCCTCCGACGGCATCCGGCTCTGCGACGAGGGGCTGGCGGAGGAGATCCCGTTCGACGACTGGCTGAAGCCCGCGCCCGACGGCACCCCGGCGAGCGAGGATCTCGCCAAGTATACCGTCTCGGAATGCCACATCCCGACCAACCTCTATTCGACCACCTTCGGCTATCGCACCGACGTCGCCGCCTGGAACGGCGCGGTGCCGACCTCGGTCTGCGACATCTTCGACCTCGAGAAGTTCCCGGGCAAGCGCGCGCTCGAGAAGCGGCCGATCAACAACCTCGAATGGGCGCTGATCTGCTCGGGCGTGCCGGCCGATCAGGTCTATGACACGCTCGAGACCGACGAGGGGATCCAGAAGGCGCTCGACAAGCTCGGCACGATCAAGGGCCAGACCATCTGGTGGTCGGCCGGCGCCGAGACGCCGCAGTTGCTCGCCGACAAGGAGGCGGTGATCGGCTCGACCTACAACGGCCGCCTGTTCTCGCTGATCGCCGAGCAGAACCAGCCGGTCGCGATGCTCTGGGACTACGAGGTGCTCGACATCGACGGTTTCGTCGTGCCGGCGGGCCTGCCCGAGGAGCGGCTGAACCGGGTGAGGCACTTCCTGCGCTTCGCCACCGACACCCGGCACCTCGCCGACCAGACCAAGTACATCTCCTACGGCCCGGCCCGCGCCTCGTCGCAGGATCTCGTCGGCCAGCACGCCGATCTCGGCATCGACATGGCCCCGCACATGCCGACCAATCCGGAGAACGCGAAGACCGGCTTCCTCTTCAACTACACCTGGTGGGCCGATCACCGCGACGAACTCGACGGCCGCTTCCAGTCCTGGCTGGC
>NZ_VFRP01000102.1 GCF_006385685.1 Amaricoccus solimangrovi
TGTGAAGGTTCAATAGATTCGCTACATTTTTACCTGTTGATTTAATCTTTAGATATTACTATTATTACTGCTGTGGACTTGTGGGTAACTCGACAGAGTTATCCATAAATCCACAGCTATTTTTTTGCCTGTGTCGCTATGAAAAAAGAAGAGCAGAAGCAGAAAGCCAGAGAAGACTGGATAAGGGTTTACCAACAGCTGGGCTCTGTCAGCAAAGCTGCTCTTCGATGTGGCATCGCCCGCTCCACTCTGCACCGATGGATCAAGCGCCTGCCAGATGAAGGGCTGGCGGACCGTTCCAGAAGGCCACACAGGCTGGCCCGACAGAAATGGGATGATGATGTAATCAACCTGATTCTGGATATCAGGGACACCTGCCGCTTTGGCAAAATAAGGATCTGCTCACACCTTCTGCAGCAACATCAGGTGAAGATTTCTCCTTCCACCGTGGCCAGGGTGCTTGAGAAGTATGATATGAAATTGCTCAAGCGATACCACAAGAAGAAAGTTTTTAAGCGCTACGCTAAAGAAATCCCAGGAGAAAGGGTGCAGATGGATGTCTGTAAGATAGATACAGGTATCTATCAATACACAGCCATTGACGACTGTAGCCGCTTCAGAGTACTGCACATCTATTCTAGGAGAACAGCCAAAAACACTGTGAGCTTTCTCGAGCGGGTGGTAGAGCAAATGCCCTTTCCCATACAGCGGGTGCAAACTGACAGGGGCAAGGAGTTCTTCGGCATCGCTTTCCAGGAGATACTGCAGGAGTACGGCATCAAGTTCAGGCCCATAAAACCTCGCTCTCCCCACCTGAACGGCAAGGTAGAGAGGAGCCACCAGACGGACCTGCAGGAATTTTATATGATGGCTAACCTGAAGGATCCATGCCTGAACGATAGGCTGGAGGAATGGCAGTTTCATTACAACTGGCACCGTTCCCACAGTTCCCTAAAGGGCAAAACGCCAATGGATGTTGTCACCGAAAAGTCAGCCCTGACCCCGCTGTGGGAAGACATAGAGGCAAAATATGATTCGGCCAGAGAACCGATACGTGAGCAGAACTACGGCTGGGAGAGAAAGCTGAGTAAATACAAGAAAAAGGAGAGGCCTGCCAAAAATTAGAAATGTCTAACTTCTGGCAGGCCTCTAACTGTAGCGTATCTATAGAACCACTACA
>NZ_VFRP01000103.1 GCF_006385685.1 Amaricoccus solimangrovi
TTACTCGATGATCTTGGAGACGACGCCGGCGCCGACGGTGCGTCCGCCCTCGCGGATGGCGAAGCGGAGCTTCTCTTCCATGGCGATGGGCGAGATGAGCTCGACCTCGAACTTCAGGTTGTCGCCCGGCATGACCATCTCGGTGCCGGCCGGCAGCGAGACGGTGCCGGTGACGTCGGTGGTGCGGAAGTAGAACTGCGGGCGGTAGTTGGCGAAGAACGGCGTGTGGCGGCCGCCCTCGTCCTTGGTCAGGATGTAGGCCTCGGCCTCGAACTTGGTGTGCGGCTTCACCGTGCCCGGCTTGCAGAGCACCTGGCCGCGCTCGATGCCCTCGCGGTCGACGCCCCTGAGCAGCAGGCCGACGTTGTCACCCGCCTGGCCCTGGTCGAGCAGCTTGCGGAACATCTCGACGCCGGTGCAGGTGGTCTTCTTCGACGGCCGGATGCCGACGATCTCGAGCTCCTCGCCGACCTTGACGATGCCACGCTCGACGCGGCCGGTCGCGACCGTGCCGCGGCCCGAGATCGAGAACACGTCCTCGACCGGCATCAGGAACGGCTGGTCGACCGGGCGTTCCGGCGTCGGGATGTACTCGTCGACCGCCGCCATCAGCTTGCGGACCGCGTCCTCGCCGATCTCCTTGTTCGAATCCTCGAGCGCGGCCAGCGCCGAGCCGGTGATGATCGGGATGTCGTCGCCGGGGAAGTCGTAGGACGACAGCAGCTCGCGCACTTCCATCTCCACGAGCTCGAGCAGCTCGGGATCGTCGACCTGGTCGACCTTGTTGAGGAAGACCACCAGCGCCGGCACGCCGACCTGGCGGGCGAGCAGGATGTGCTCGCGCGTCTGCGGCATCGGGCCGTCCGCCGCCGAGACCACCAGGATCGCGCCGTCCATCTGCGCCGCGCCCGTGATCATGTTCTTCACGTAGTCGGCGTGACCCGGGCAGTCGACATGCGCGTAGTGCCGGTTCTCGGTCTCGTATTCGACATGCGCCGTCGAGATCGTGATGCCGCGCGCCTTCTCCTCCGGCGCCGCGTCGATCTGGTCGTACGCCTTGAACTCGCCGAAGTACTTCGTGATCGCAGCCGTCAGCGACGTCTTGCCGTGGTCCACGTGGCCGATCGTCCCCACGTTCACATGCGGCTTCGTCCGCTCAAACTTTGCCTTCGCCAT
>NZ_VFRP01000104.1 GCF_006385685.1 Amaricoccus solimangrovi
CATCGGCACGTCGGTGGCGACGCCCTTCACGACGAAGACGTTGAGCCCGACGGGGGGCGTGATCATCCCCATCTCGATGACGATCACCGCGACGACGCCGAACCAGACCGGGTCGAAGCCGAGCGCGGTGACGACCGGGAAGACGATCGGGATCGTCACCACCAGCATCGAGAGCCCGTCGAGGAACATGCCGAGCACGACATAGGCGAGGATGATCAGCGCGAGCGTGCCATAGGCGCCGAGCCCGAGGCCGGTCAGCGCCTCGCCGAGCGCCTCCGGGATCCGCGTCACCGCGAGGAACGGGTTCAGCACATTGGCGCCGATGACGATCGTATAGAGCATCGCCGAGGTCTTCACCGTGTCGAGCACCGCGCTCCGGAAGGTCTCGCGGTCGAGCGCGCGGCGGATCAGCGCGAGCAGGATCACGAGCGCCGCGCCGATGCCCGAGGCCTCGACGGGCGTGAAGGCGCCGACATAGATGCCGCCGATCGAGATCACGATCACGCCGATCAGCGGCAGCGCGCGGGCGAGCACGCGGAAGCGCTCGGCGAGCGGCAGGGCTTCGCCACGCGGGCCGGCGGCCGGATCGCGCCAGGCGATGAGCCAGACGGTGGCGATGAAGAGCGCCATCAAGAGGAGCCCGGGCAGGATCCCCGCCATGAACAGCCGGCCGATCGATTCCTCGGTCAGGATCGCGTAGATCACGAAGCCGGTCGAGGGCGGGATCAGGAAGCCGAGCGTGCCGCCCGCCGCGATCGCGCCGGTCGAGAGGCCGGGGCCGTAGCCGAGCCGCCGCATCTCCGGCAGCGCGACCTTGCCGATGGTGACGGCGGTCGCGACCGAGGAGCCCGAGACCGCCGAGAAGGCGGCGCAGCCGAGCACCGAGGCCGAGGCGAGCCCGCCCCGGAACCGGCCGACCCAGGCGTTGGCCGCGTCGTAGAGCCCGCGGCTGAACCCGGCCGCGCCCGCGATGTTGCCGAGCAGGATGAACATCGGCACGACGATCAGCGAGTAGTTCGAGACCGCGCCGTAGCCCTCGGTCAGCAGCACGCCACCCGCGGCGCGCAGCCCCTCAAGCACCCAGAGGCCGAGGAAGCCGACGACGAGCATGGCGAAGGCGACGGGCGTGCGCAGGATCATCAGCGCGAAGAGCCCGGCGATGCCGA
>NZ_VFRP01000105.1 GCF_006385685.1 Amaricoccus solimangrovi
AGACGCAACCCTTGACGCGGGGTGGAGCAGCCCGGTAGCTCGTCAGGCTCATAACCTGAAGGCCGCAGGTTCAAATCCTGCCCCCGCAACCAACGCCAATTGCGAAAGCCCGGTCCCGGAAACGGCGCCGGGCTTCTTCGTGTCCGACGCCAGCGTCAGGATCCCGGCCAGGTCGCCCCGCAGCAGGATCTCGTAGCCCTCGGCGCCAGAGCGAAGCTCGATCGCGTCGATCAGCCCGCGCAGGATCTCCGTCGCCTCGACCCGGCTGTCCGGCGCCGTCAGCGCCGCCGCGAGGTTGCCGACCTTGGCGCGGTAGATCTCCGCCATCGCCGGGTGAAGCAGCGGCGGCGGCGTCTCGCCCCGCGTCTGCTCGGCCTCGAGCTCCTCGCGCCGGGCCTCCAGCGCCGCGATCCGCGCGTGGATCGTCCGCGCCGGCGTGCCGTCAACGATCGCCTGCACCAGCCGCTCGAGATCGCGGTTCACCTTGGCAAGCTCGCGCTTGCGCTCCTCGATCCGCTCCCGCGCCGCACCGCGCAGCCGGTTCGTCTCCGCCGTGAACTCGGCGCAGAAGACCGCGAAGAGATCGGGATCCATCAGCCGCGTCGCCAGCGCGCCCAGCACGCGCTCCTCGACGTTCTTCCGCGCGATCGTCTTGCGATTCTCGCAGGTGCCCTTGTTGCGCGCGCTCGAGCAGCCGATGTGGGTGGCGCTGATCATCGACATGCCGCCGCCGCAGACGCCGCAGGTCACCAGGCCCGAGAGCAGGAAGCGCGGGCGGTTGGCGCGGCGGAGGGCGGCGCCCCGGTTCTCGGCGGGATCCTCGGCGCCGTTCTCGCGACGGGGCAGGGCGGCTTCCGCCTGGCGGGTTCGGGCGCGCGCCCAGAGTTCCTCGTCGATGATCCGGAGTTCCGGAACCTCGGCGGTGATCCAGTCCTCGGGAGCATTGAGCCGCGACACCCGCCGGCCGGTCGAGGGATCCTTGACGTAGCGTAGCCGGTTCCAGACCCGCCGGCTGAAGCGCGCCGGGTTTGCCGGAGGCGTTTTGGTTTGAGTCCTACGCCGCCACGGCGGGTGCCTCCAGTCCGGCGTAGTAGTTTGCTTCGGCCTCGGCGGGCGGGATGTTC
>NZ_VFRP01000106.1 GCF_006385685.1 Amaricoccus solimangrovi
GATGTTGTTGATCGGCCGCCCCGCCAGCAGGATCTCCCCGTGCGTCGCCGTCTCGAACCCCGCCAGCATCATCAGGCAGGTCGTCTTGCCCGAACCGGACGGCCCGAGCATCGTCAGAAACTCGCCCTTCCCGATGCTGAGGTTCAGATCCTTCACGACCAGAGAGACGCCGTCATAGCTCTTCTGGACATGTTCAAAGGCCACGAAGGCCCGGTTCTCTTCACTCATGTTCTTCCCGGACTCCGGATTTCCTGATCGCGGGAGTCCCGGACATTCTCGCCGGATCCGCGTCGATGGCTGGCATGTGTCGCATGTGTGACACGCTACCGCGGGAGGCGGGATCGATCCGACTTCATGATGGCGCTTGGCAGGGAGCATCGCCTTAATTTCGCCGCTTTACCTCCACATGAGACCAGTGGAGACCCTGTTTTCGAAGAAGTTGACCACGCCCCCCTTTGGGAACGCCCACACCGCGGGCGCCCGGAGGGCGGCGGCTGGGATCCGCCTTGTCCGTCGCGCGCACTGGGTGTCTTGATCGTCGATCGGTTCGATGGGAGGCAGACCTGGCCAGAGCAGCGCCTGATCCGGAGCCCCCGGGCCAGTCCGATCTCCGGATCGGGCGCGGGCGCTCGGGCTCGCCGCGCTGGTCGTCAACGACTGCGGCCATCTCTCGGCGCTCTGGCCCGAGGTGGAACTCATGACCGCGCAGGGTCTCGCCTGCCTCGCGATGTGCCCGAGCTATTCGACGGTGGCCCCGGCGGGCGGCACCGCCCCGCTGCTCGGCACCAATCCCTTCGCCTTCGGCTGGCCGCGTCCGGGCGGTGACCCTTACGTCTTCGACATCGCGACCTCGGTCGCGGCGCGGGGGGAGATCGAACTTCGCGCCCGTGGTCTTCGCAAAGGGGCGCCCGGGCGATCCCTTCGCGCGGGCCGAAGGCTGACGTGAGGGGCCTCGCCCGCCGGGTACCCGGCGCCTCAGCCGAGCTTACCTGCGAGCTCCGGGACGATCTCGAAGAGGTCGCCGACGAGGCCGTAGTCGGCGACCTGGAAGATCGGCGCCTCCTCGTCCTTGTTGATCGCGACGATGACCTTCGAATCCTTCATGCCG
>NZ_VFRP01000107.1 GCF_006385685.1 Amaricoccus solimangrovi
ACGGACCTGATCTTCAACCAGGGTGTGGATCTGCCCGGCTTCGCGGCATTCCCCATGGTCGATAGTTCCGACGGGCGCGCGCGGCTTCGGGACTACTATCTGAAATTGATTGCGCTCGGCCGCGACACCGGCGTCGGGATCATCCTGGATACACCGACGTGGATGGCCAATCCCGACCGCGCCAAGGGCGTCGGCTACGCGGCCAGCGACCTGCCCCGGCTGACCGGCGCCGCCGTCGACCTGGCCCGCGAGGTCGCGGTCGCGCATCCCGACGTCGCCACCCGTGTCAGCGTCCAGATCGGTCCGCGGGGCGATGGCTATCAGCCCGGCATCGCCGCCGCCGAGACATCCGCCCGCTACCACGCTCCGCAGGTGGAGGCCGCCAGGGAGGCCGGCGCCGACATGGTCAGCGCCTACACGATGGGATCGACGGGCGAGGCTATCGGCATTTCCATCGCCGCGCGGCGGTCCGGCATCCCGGCTCTCGTGTCCTTCACCATCCAGACCGACGGCGGGCTGGCGGACGGTACACCGCTCTCGGCCGCCGTCGGTCAGCTCGTCGAGACAGCGGAGCCGTTCGCGATCTGCGTGAATTGCGCCCATCCCGATCACATCGCGAAGAGCCTCGATGGCGGAGCATGGCAAGCCAGTCTCGCCGGCATCGTTGCGAACGCATCCCGGCAAAGCCACGCGGAACTGGACAATGCCGAGACCCTCGATGAGGGAGACCCCGTCGAACTTGGCAGGCAACTCGCCGATCTCAGGCGCTCGCTGTCCGGCATTCGCGTCCTGGGAGGCTGTTGTGGCACCGATCTCCGGCATCTCCGCGAGATCGCGCGGCGTGTCGGGAGTGACGGATGAGCCGAGAGCCACTGGCGAGAGGGCCGACCGTCGTCAGCGGTCATAAGACGCCCCGACCGTAGCCGAAATTTGACGAACCACAGGTCTGCCCGCGGCCCAGTCATTGGGCGCGAAAGCTTTCGATGACCCCTCCTGGCGTATACCGACCAGGCCCGATCATGGATACAAGGGCCAATCGGCGGCCACGCCCTCTTGTCCCACGCCGTGCCCGCGTGGCAAGCGGGCCGAA
>NZ_VFRP01000108.1 GCF_006385685.1 Amaricoccus solimangrovi
GGTCAGTGTTCGAGGTGGCGCAGTGGAAGCGTGAGGGTGACTTCGAGTCCGTCATGCCGCCAGCGGTAGGCGATCGTGCCACCCAATTGACCGGTGATTATCCTGCGCACCAGCGAGCCGCCGAACCCCTCAGCCTCGGGAGGGAAGATGACCGGAGGACCCCGACGTTCCGACCACACCAACTCCACTCCCTCGCCCCGCACGCGCCAGCGCACCTCGACGCGCCCGGTTTCGGCTGCGAGGGCGCCATACTTCGCCGCGTTGGTGGTCAGCTCGTGCAGCACCAGGGCAAGCGCGTTGAGGGTGTGGTGTCCACAGATGATCTCGGGCCCCCGTGCTTCGACGCGCCGAACGGATCCCGAACCTTCCTGATACGGTTCGGCCACCGTGGCGACCAGGGCGCGCAGATCACTCCGGGCGGGACCACTCTCGTCCCGCCGGACGTCGCGGCTCACCAGCGCGTGGGCGCTGGCCAGGGCGCGCAGCCGTCCGGACAGTCCCCTGGCGAAGCCGGACACGTCGGACGCGGTCCTCGCGCCCGCGCGAATCATTCCGTCGGTCAATGCGAAGAGGTTCTTGATCCGGTGATCCATCTCGGCGGCCAGAACCGCCTGTTCGTCGAGTGCCGCCCGCGGACGTGTCTCGCTCTCGCGCATGCGCAGCGCGATTCCGACGAAGGAGCTGAGCTCGGTCATCGCGCGCGCGTGCCCGCGCGCGAAATGGCCCTCGGTCTCCGACACGATCCAGAGCGTGCCGAGAGGCTCGATCCCGCGAATGTAGAGCGGAACCAGCATGACCTCGGGAACCACAAGTCCCGCCTCGGAGATCCAGCTGTAATGGCGCTCGGGGTGTCGCGCGAGGACGGGGGCGTTCTCGTCGAGCGTCACGCCGCGGGGACTGAGATCGCGCGGTGTCGTCGCGTCCTCGAACCTCGACAACGTGCCGCGCAGGAACTGCCAGCGGAACACCCCCGGGGCGGGATCCGGTTCGTAGAGGCTCAGCCCGGCGGAGACGCCGCCAGTGATTTCCAGCGCCAGATCGACGAAGCGTGGCAACACGTCATCGGGCGTCTCGGCCA
>NZ_VFRP01000109.1 GCF_006385685.1 Amaricoccus solimangrovi
CCGGACCAGCCGAGCGAAATCCCCTGGCCGATCAGGGTCTGGTGGATCGCGATCCCGTGGTTGGTGACCCGCACGCCCGGGTCGATCTGGCGCGCGTCGGGCGCGCGCGCGTCGCGCCAGTCGCGCCAGGTGAACCAGCGGCGGTCGCTGTCCTCGAGGTGGATGAGCGGTCCCTCCGCCAGCATCTCCGCGAATCCCCGTCCCGCGAACCGCGCGGCCACGGGCGGCGCCGCGACCGGGATCACAGCTTCCCGCACCAGAAGCCGGCTCTCGTAGCCGGGCCAGTGGCCGTCTCCGAAGAGGATCGCGCAGTCGACGTCGTCGATCCGCACGTCGCGGTCGCGCTCGGCCGTCGTCACCCGCACCCGCAATGAAGAGTCCGCCGCGCGCAGGGCGGCGAGCTTCGGCATCAGCCAGAACATGGCGATGCCGGGATAGGTGGCGAGCGTCAGGCCCGGCTGCGCCGCCGCCCGGCGCAGCGCCGTCGAGGCGCGCGCGATGTCAGCCATCGCCGCCGCGACGGCGCGATGATAGGCGAGCGCCGCCGGGGTCGGGAAGGTCTGTGCGCCGCGCCGCTCGAAGAGCTTCACCCCGAGGTCGCGTTCCAGCGCCTGGATCTGATGGCTGACGGCGGGCTGGCCGACGTTCAGCTCACCCGCGGCTTTCGTGAAGCTGCCAGCGCGGACGCAGGCGTCGAAAACCCGCAGTGATTTCAGAGGAGGCAGCTCGTGGGCCAAGGATATCCCTCCCGCGCCGCCGCGGCGCTACTCGGACGCACTCAGGATGCTCCATCGAAAAAACTGATGGAAGGATGATTCTTTCCGGCCTGTTCGCGTTTCGCGGGTCGTGAGAGAAACCGCCCAACAAGACCGGAAGACACATCGCCGGACGGATGATCGGGAGACCCGACGCGAAGGGCGGAACAGCCCGGCGCGGGCCTTGGCGGATGGCACGGGAGGGCCGCGTGACACGAGATTTCAGTAGGACGAAGCGCGGCGCCGCGCCGGCGCGCGACGGCCGCGCGGCTGAC
>NZ_VFRP01000011.1 GCF_006385685.1 Amaricoccus solimangrovi
GCCGCGCAACTCGGCCTTGAAACCGAAGCCGCCACGGTCAAACTGGCGGCGTAACCGGCGCAAAGCGCTGTCTCGAATCCGTGCCCCGGTACAATGGCTTGTCCGGTTCGATCGCCTCGAGTGACCGCGGCCAGTCGATCGTTTGGTCCGCCAGATCGACGCTGAGATAGTAGTCGGGGGCGGTCGGCGTGCCGAGCGGCGTCTGGTTCTCGAAGAGAAAGGGCCGGATCTGGTTCGTATCCCCCGCCATGAAGCCGTAGAAGTAGTCGAGGCCGAGCCCGTTCGGCCAGTGATCGTAGGGGCCGACCGCGCTCGTCTCGTAGATCGGCGTATTGTGGTTCTTGCCGATCCAGGCGGTGGCATAGCCGTTCTGGCGCAGGATCTCGGACACGGTCGCCGTGTCCTTCGGGATGATCCCCGTATAGCCGTCGTAGCCGGTGGCGAGTTCGGTGATGACGCCGGTGCCCGCCACGTTGTGGTTGCGCCCGGTCAGCAGCGCCGCGCGGGTGGGCGAGCAGAGCGCCGTGGTGTGGAAGCGGGTGTAGAGTTCCCCCTCGCGCGCCAGCTCGTCCATCGCGGGCGAGGGCACGCCGCCGCCGGTGACGTCGAACTGGCCGAAGCCGACATCGTCGAGCAGGACGAGCAGGACGTTCGGCGCGCCCTCGGGCGCCTTGATCGGGGCCGAGAACTGGGCCGGCCGGATGGGAGGTATCGGCCGCGTGCCCCCCCGCGGACCGCCGCTCCGTCATGCTCTGCCCACCCGCGCCGGCTCCGGCGCGGCACACGGTGAAGGACGGAAAATGGCTGCGAAAACGAAGGTGCCCGAGGCGCGATCCCGCGGATGGCGGGGACAGTTCCGGTCCGCGGTCCGGGTTCGGCCCCCGAGGGGGCCATGGCAATGAGGTTCCGCCGCCAGCCGGTCCGGCGCCGCGGCCATCGGAGCGACTTCGGCCGCGGTGGCCGCCGCTTCGCGGTGTGGCCGCTCAGGCCGGTTGTTTGAAGCGATGGATGAAATCGTCCTTGGTGTTTGTCCTCGGATAGGGGGTGGCGGGGATCGGCTTGTCGAGAAAGCGACAGAGCGGCTCCCATCCTTCCGAGGCCTGAAAAACCAGCAGGCGGTCCGGCGGCACGCTGGCCTTGACCTCGGCCTCGTAGGCATTGAAGACTGCGATCGCATGTTCCCGGTCCGTCGGCCGGCCGCCGAAGGTCGTTTTCGTGACCAGGTCGCTGGCCATCGTCAGCCAAGGTTGAAGATGAGGCGGCAGCGTCGCGGGCGTGGCCATCAGCCAGGCGATCGTTTCCGAAAAGCTGTCGTACCAGCCCTCGGCGGGCCGCGTGCTCAGGATCACCTTCGCGTCCGGATAATGGGCGAGGATCTCCTTCCAGTACGCCGCCGAGGGCCAGTCCACCGTCGAGCCATAGCCCTCGAAGATCGCGTCCCAGTCGGCCTTCCCTTCGCTCGCCGCCACCCATTGCGGCACCTTGCGGTCGGGATCCTGGATGATCTCGATCATATGATAGCAAGGACCGAGACCCAGCGTGTCGAGCGCCTCCCTCAGCGAATGCGTTCCAGTCCGGCCGAAGCCCGCGCCAACGATTTGTAGCGACACGAGTACCCCCTTCGATGTGCCAGCGGCACGCCAAGCACATCTTCCCTGATCTATTTCGAATACTGTTCTACTACTATCGAAGCACTGTATTCCTTTTGAAGGCATCGGAACATCCGATTCCTCCGCCGCGCCGGTCACATGCGCGCGCCTTGGCCCGAGCCTCCCGGCTACCGCCTCCGCGGCGGCCCGACCAGCGGGGCCGGTAGCCACGCCCCGAACCACGCCAGCACGATCCCCCGGTCCCGAGCGCGATCAGATCCGTCGCCGTCATGAACACTTTCCCGCCGCCGAGGGCGAAGCGCGGCACCTCGACCTCGACGAAGCGCCGCGCGGCGAGCGCGAGCGAGCCGGGATCCGCGACCTGGGCGACGAGGCGGACCGTGCGATCGACCGCCGTGGCGCCCGCGAGCGTCGCGATCAGGTTCGAGTCGATCCGCCCGAGCGGCGCGTCACGGAAGAACATGGCGGACCTCGTTCGAAGGATCGGAGGCGCCCCGCGCGGCGCGGGACGCGGGCGGCGCGGCGGGCTCAGCGCCCCGCGCGCTCCCCGGCGGCGGCGATCAGCGCCGCGCGCTGGCCCGCGCTCGGCGCGGCCCCGACCACGATCGCCGCGTCGGCTCATTCCCAGGCGAAATTGGGGCATTCCGGCCAGGGCCGCGCGTCCCAGGCCCAGACCAGCACGTTCGCCGGATCGAGGATCGCCGAGCCGTTGTCGCGCCACCATTCAATGACAGCGCGGAGATACTGGCGCGGCATGAAGTCATCGCGGACCCCGCCCGAGAACCGCGGGAGCCCTGATTCCGAGGTATTGATCGCCGCGAATGTTCGGCTGATTGGCGCCCAAGTCGACCGCGGGGCAGCCGCTTTCGGTAAACCAGAGCGGCTTCGCGTCCGGGGTCCAGCTCGTCGCCGTGGCGGAGCGGACCCCGCCCGGGCGGTTGCGGTGCGCGTTCCCGAACCCGTCGCGGATCGCCTTTCGCCGAAAGATCCAGTCCTCGCCGTGCGCCCCGTCCGCGATCGGGGTCCGGACCCGCGCCGCGCGATCCGCGTCGCTGGCGTAGTACCAGGCGAAGTATTCCCCGCCCTCGACGTTCGCCTTGAGATAATCGAGGTCGTAGATCGAGACGCGACCCGCCGCCGGATCGTCATCGAGATGATCGTCTCCCGGGCGCCCGTCGGCCATGGGCGGACATTGGTCGATCGCGACGAAATCGACATGAGGCGAGGACCAGAGCGCATCGAGGTTGAAGAACACACCCCGGGCTGTCGCCCGGTCGCGGCAAGCTTCGCGAGGTCCCGGACTCGGAATCCAATCAACGGTAACAGAACCTTGCGAGGCCTCTGGTTGTGATGCGGATGTGGGCGACGTTGATCCATGCTTCCGCCGAGGCGACGGATTTCTCCCGGTCCTTTGCCAGACGCGGCCAGCGCCCGAGCCAGGCGAAGGGGCGTTCGACCCCCCATCGGCGCGGCAGGACTTCGAAGCCTTTCGCGGTGTCGGATCGCTTGACGATCCGTAGCGTCCAGTCGCCCATCCTGTCGAGCGCCGCCCGCAGTTTCGGCCCGGCATATCCTCCGTCCGCGAAGGCGTGCCGAAGCCAGGGACAGGCATGGCGGATGGATTTCAGGACCGCCGGCGCGCCGTCGCGATCCTGGATGTCGGCGGCATGGACCACCAGCCCGAACAGGAGGCCGATGGTGTCGACGAAGCCTCGATGCGCTGCTGCCGGTGCTCTATTTGCGCGGCGTCTCCACCGGCGATTTCCAGGGTGAGGCCCCGAGCGCCACGGGTTCGAGCGAGCGGGCCGAACCTGGCGGCGCTGCTCGGGACGGACGCGCCGAGCCTGTCGCCCGGCGCGATCGCCCGGCTCAGCGCCGGCTGGCGGGAGGAGTATGACCGCTGGCAAGGGCGCGATCTCTCGGCGCGTCGCTACGTCTACGTTTGGGCCGACGGGGTCTACCTCCAGGCGCGCATGGAGCCTCGGGCCGAATGCATCCTCGTGATGATCGGGGCGACGCCGGAAGGCGGAAAGGAACTGCTCGGCTTTCAGGTCGGGGTGCGGGAAAGCGCGCAGAGCTGGCACGAGTTATTGGTCGACATCAAGGCCCGTGGGCTGGCCGTCGCCCCCGAGGTCGCCGTCGGCGACGGGGCGTTGGGGTTCTGGAAGGCCCTCGACGAAGTGTTTCCGGGCACGCGCCACCAGCGCTGCTGGTTCCACAAGATTTCGAACGTTCTGAACAAGTTCCCGAAATCCATGGGCCCGGCCGTCAAGTCCGACCCGCAGGACATCCATCATGCCGAGACGAAAGCGGCGGCTCTGGCTGCCGTCGAGGTCTTCAAGGAAAAGTACGGCTTCAAGTTCGCCCCCGCCGTCGCTTGCCTGACCAAGGACGTCGACGCGCTGATGACGTTCTACGATTTTCCGGCCGAGCACTGGGACCACCTGCGCACGTCCAACCCGATCGAGAGCGCCTTCGCCACCGTCCGCCACCGCGCCGTGCGCACCAAGGGCGCGTTATCGCAGAAAACCGTGAAGCTGATGGTGTTCACCCTCGTGCGCGAGGCGTCGAAGAAATGGCGTCGCCTGAACGGCGCAAACCAGTTGCCGCGCGTCATCGAAGGCGTCAAATTCGCCGACGGCGTCGCCACGAGCGATGCCGCCCAAAGCCGCGCCGCCTGATCAGCACGAGTCACCCAAATTCATCCATAGCTCTGTCCGCGACAGCACCCGATTGTACAGAACCGTCCCACCCGCTCCGACAGCGCAGACCTGAAAGCTGCCCTTCGCCAGGTCGATCGCCAGCATGCTGATTTTCGTCATCATCGATGCGCCTCGGCTCGGTCCTATCGAACCTTCATGGCATACGAGATGCCGCTGGCTGGGGGTATCCACCGCATCACTTCAGATCTCGCGGATGAAATCGGGGGAATAGGGATCACGTTTGCTGCTCCCGAGGTCGCGCAGGCTCAACCGGCCGAACGGGCTCACCAGCCCGTAATGGCGCGGCGTGTTGACAGTCTCGAAGATGTTCGAGGCGTGCTCCAGTTCCTTGTTCGCGGTATCCGCGACGTGCCCTTCGCGACCCGCGCCTGCCATCACGTCCGGAACGCGACCGCGTCCTCGCAGGTAATCTGATTGATCGGTTTGTCGCCGAACACCTTGGTCATGTTCGCGACCGAGCGGATCCGCACGTTCTTCCAGCGCCGGATCTGACCTTCGTTCTTGCCCTTGAGCCGATCCGAGGTCAGCGCGACGAAGTCTTCGAGCACTTCCGAGAGGCGCGGGCGCGGGGAGGCGACCAGCCCGAGCGCCGCGTTGGGCTCGGCGCCGATCGCGACCGCGCCGCCGGGATGCACCGGGGATTCGACGCGCGCGTGCAGGGCCTCGAAGTCGCCGGCGGCGAGGTCGGTTGCCGGGCGGCAGGTGAAGCCGTGCGCTTCCGCGAGCTTGAGGGTCGCGTAATGACCCGCCTTCGCGTCGGTCGTGTTGCCGGCTTCGAGCGCTTCCCAACAGGCCCAGAGGCCCGCCGCGATCCCCGGCGCCTCGCGCTCGGAATCCGTCCTGAGCGCGATCCGGACCGGTCGTCTCGGGTCCGGCCTCTCGAATCTTCGGGGAACGCGCTGCTTGAAGCACCAGCGTCCGCCGCGTTGATACAGACAATTTCCCTCGTTGTGCCGCGCCAATGCCATTCCCGTTCAGGTTGTCGATCGTAGCGCAATATATGGCGCAAAAATCGGGCACTCTCGCAGGGGATCGGGGGGCGTCGGTTAACGGGCTGATCTGAAGGAAATTTTCAGATGGGCACCATTTTTGATGGAGCGGGTGAAGGGAATCGAACCCTCGTCACTTGCTTGGGAAGCAAAAGCTCTACCATTGAGCTACACCCGCCTCGATTCCCGGAGGTATCGACAAACGCGCCGCCGGTCAAGATGCCCTCCGGCTCCGGAGGGAGCCGGGCGCGGGCGCCTTGGCCGTCCGAGCGCCGTCAGAGCCCGGCGGCGATGGCCTCGAGCCTCTCCGCGATGCCCGGGGCCAGCAGGCGGAGCCGCTTCACGCGCGCGCGCTCCCCGGCGAGGAGCGTGATCGCGGAACGGGGCAGGCCGAGCAGATCGGAGAGGCAGGCGATCAGCGCCGCGTTCGCCGCGCCCTCGACCGGCGGGGCGGAGACGCGCACGCGCAGGACCGGCTGGCCCCCGGCCTCGGCGAGGCCGTCGATCGCCGCCCGACCGCCCCGGGGCGTGAGCCGGACGGCGAGTTCGACGCCGCCCGGGACCTCCTTCCACGGGCGCGGCGCGGTTGGCGCGGGCGGCTGGCGTGCCATTCAGGCGTCCCGCGCCACGAGCGCGTCGAGATAGGACCAGAGCGCGGGGGCGGTGAAGTCGTCGATGATCTCATGCGCGCCCGCGCCGCGCAGCGTCTCGGGGGAGAGGCTGCTCGTCAGGCCGAAGACATGCGCCCCGGCGGCGCGGGCGGCGCGCAGGCCCGAGGGGCTGTCCTCGAAGGCGACCGAGCGCGCGGGCGTGGCGCCGAGGGCTTCCATCGCCATCCGGTAGGGCAGGGGATCGGGCTTCGGCCGCGGGCATTCCTCGCCGATCAAAAGCAGCGTCAGCCGTTCCGCGAGCCCGGCCGCGGCCAGCATCGCCTCGGCGTTCACCCGGGGCGCGTTGGTCACGACCGCCGTGCCGATCCGCTCCCGCTCCGCCCAGTCGAGCAGCGCGTGGATCCCGGCCGTGGGATCCGCGCGCCCGCCGAGCAGGTCGCGGAAGCGGCTCTCCTTGATCTCCGCGATCTCGGCGTGGCGCGTCTCCTCGCCGGGAAAGTATTCCGCCATGATCTGCGCGTTCGGCTTGCCGATGATCCGGGTCTTGTATTCCTCGATGTCGAGGCCGCGCCCGCGCTCGGCGAAGACGGAGACGAAGGCCTTGTGATGCAGCGGGTCGGTGTCGAGGAGCGTACCGTCGAGATCGAACAGCAGGGCGGGGCGGGACATGGGGACTCCGGAAACGGGCGACAGGGATCGCGGCTCCTTAGCACCGGGCCGGCGCCGATGCACGTCTCAGCGCGGGATGCGGAGCGTCGCGCGCAGGCCGCCGAGCGCCTCGCTCTCCGCGAGGTCGAGATTGCCGCCATGGCTGCGCGCGACGTCGAGCGCGATCGAGAGGCCGAGGCCGACGTTGCCGTCCTCGTCCTGTCCGCGCGCGTGGTCGAGCCGGGTGAAGGGCGAGAGCGCCCGCGCCCGGTCCTCGGGGGGAATGCCGGGGCCGTCGTCCTCGACGACGAAATCGATCGTCTTGGTCCGGAGCCGCGCGCGCAGCGTCACATGCGCGCCGTGGCGGATCGCGTTGCCGACGAGGTTCTGCACCGCGCGGGTGATCGCGCCGGGGCGCATCTCGACGAGCCGGTTCTCCGGCGTCTCGTTCTCCTCGATGAGTTCGATCGCGGCGCCGGTGCGCCGGGCATTCTCGACGACGCGCTCCGCGAGCGCGAAGGGATCGGTCGGCGTCGTGGTCTCGAGCCCGTCGCCCCGGGCGAAGGCGAGGAACTCGCCGAGCATCCGGTCCATCTGGTCCATGTCATGCACCATGTCGCGCGCCTCCTCGCTGTCCTCCATCAGCGCGAGGGTCAGGCGCATCCGCGTCAGCGGCGTCCGGAGGTCGTGGCTGACGCCCGAGAGCATCTGCGTGCGCTGCTCGATCTGGCGCTCGATGCGCGAGCGCATCGCGAGGAAGGCCGCGCCGGCGCGGCGGACTTCCTCGGCGCCGGCGGGACGGAACGGCAGGGAGCGGCCCTTGCCGAAGGCCTCCGCCGCCTCGGCCAGCGCGCGGATCGGGCGGACCTGGTTGCGCAGGAAGATGACCGCGATCGCGGTCAGCAGGATCGAGGTTCCGATCATCAGCACCAGAAGCTGGTGCGGATTGGAGACCGAGAGCCGGGTCCGCGGAATCGTTGCCCGCAGCGCGCCCTTGTTGGTCGCGGCGGTGACGCTCGCCACCCTCTGGTCGGTCCGCAGATCGACGGCGAGCGGGCCGGGCAGTTCCTCGCCCAGCGTCGCCGCCAGGGTGCCGCCGCTGATGTCGTAGAACACGCGCCTGAGCCCCGGCGTCACGCCGATGCCGGGCCGGAGCGTGAGTTCGAGGTCGAGCGGGGCGGAGAGCCGGTCGAGCGCCGCCCGCGCCTCCGCGACATCGCGGGCGCGGTTGACCTCGCCGATCGCGTAGCGCAGTTCGAGCCCCACGCCGCTCGTCAGCTGGTCCGTCACGCGCAGATAGTGCCGCTGGAAGAAGACGAGGCCGACGACGAGTTGCAGAAGCACGATCGGCACAAGTAGGATCGTCAGCGCCCGGCCGAAGAGGCTGGTTGGCAGGACGGTCCGGGCGGTTGGCCATTTCATCGCAAGGCGAGCGTTACGCGGCGCCGCGCGGGGGCGCAAGCGGAAGGGCGCCCCGGGGCGCCGGGGAGGACCATGGCGGAGGATCCGTTCGAGCGCGACCATGCCCCGCCGATCGGCGCGGCCGAGCGGCTGGCGCCGGGGGTGCGGGTCGTCACCGCGCCGAACGCCGGGCCGATGACCTTCACCGGGACGCGCACCTATCTCGTGGGGGAGGGCCAGGTCGCGGTGATCGACCCCGGCCCCGACGATGCCCGGCATCGCGAGGCCGTCGCGCGGGCGCTCGGGCCGGGGGAAACGGTGGTGGCGGTGCTGGTCACCCACGCGCACCGGGATCATTCCGAGGGCGCGGCGGCGATGGGCGCGCGGCTCGGCGCCGAGGTGCTGGCGCATGGCGATCCGGTGGGCGCGCGCGCGCCCGGGATGGCCCGGCTCGCGGGCGATCTCGGCCTCGGCGGGGGCGAGGGGCTCGTCCCCGGCTTCGCGCCCGATCGCCGGATCGGCGAGGGCGAGGTGATCGCCGCGCCGGGCCTGACGCTGGCCGCGCTGGCGACGCCCGGCCATACGGCGGATCACCTGAGCTTCGTCTACCGGGAGGGCGCCGCGCTCTTCTCGGGCGATCTGGTGATGGGCTGGTCCACGACGATGATCTCGCCGCCCGACGGCGACCTCGCCGCCTATCGCGAAAGCCTCGGCCGGCTGCGGGAGCGCGGGGAAGGCGTCTACTACCCCGGCCACGGGGCGGCGGTGACGCGCCCGGGGCGGCTGATCGGCCACATGCTCGCGCATCGCGCCGCCCGCGAGGCGCAGGTGCTCGACATGCTCGCGAAGGGGCCGGCGCGGGTGCCGGAACTCGTGGAGGCGATGTACCGGGGGCTCGATCCGAAGCTGCGGGGGGCCGCGGCGCGGACCGTGCTCGCCCATCTCGTCGATCTGGCGGGACGGGAGCGCGTCGCGGTGGAGGGGAGCGGAGCCGGGGCGCTCTACGGGCTCGCTTGAGGCGGCGCCTCCTCCGGCTCCGTGAAGCCGCCCTCCGCCACCAGCCGGGCGAAGAGCCCGCCCTCCGCGACGAGGGAGCGGAAGGTTCCGCGCTCGACGATCCGGCCCTGGTCGAGCACCAGGATCTCGTCGGCGTCCGCGACCGTCGAGAGCCGGTGCGCGATGATGAAGGTGGTGCGTCCGGCACGCAGCGCGTCGAGCGCGCGCTTGATCTTCGCCTCGGTCTCGGGATCGAGCGCGCTGGTCGCCTCGTCGAGGATCAGGATCGGCGCGTCCTTCAGGATCGCGCGGGCGATCGCGAGCCGCTGGCGCTCGCCGCCCGAGAGCGCCGAGCCGCGCTCCCCGATCACGAAGCCGTAGCCGCCCTGCTTGCGCGCGATGAAGCGGTCGGCCTCGGCGCGGCGCGCGGCCTCCTCCACCTCGGCGTCGGTGGCGGAGGGCCTGCCGACGCGGATGTTCTCGGCGATCGAGCGGTTGAAGAGCCCCGCCTCCTGGAACACCACGGCGATCTCGCGGCGCAGCGAGTTCAGCGTGACGCCGGTGATGTCGTGCCCGTCGACCGTGATCGCGCCGGCATCGGGGTCGCGCAGCCGCTGGAGCAGCGCGAGGGTGGTCGACTTGCCCGAGCCGGTCGGGCCGACCAGCGCCACGGTGCGGCCGGGCTCGACCGAGAAATCGAGATCGAACACGCCCTGGTCGCTGCCCGGAAAGCGCATCGAGACGCCCGAATACCGCACCGCGCCCCGGACCCGGCCGAGATCGGGCGCGCCGGGCCTGTCCGCGACCCCCGCCTTGGCGTCGAGCAGGTCGAAATAGCCCGTCAGCGTCGGCGTCTGCTTGAAGATGCCCGCGACGAAGCCGGAGAGCTGGTCGAGCTTGCCGATCAGCAGCGTCGCGAAGGAGACGAAGGCCACGATCTCGCCCACGCTCACCTCGCCCCGCCGCGCGAGGATCGCGCCCACGGCGAGCACGAGGACCATCGCGATGGTCGCGGCCGCGCGCGTCAGCACGGTCAGCACGCCCCACCAGGTCAGCACCGGGTATTGCGCCGCCAGCAGCCGGTCCATCAGCCCCCGCATCGCCTCCGTCT
Organism: Amaricoccus solimangrovi; assembly: GCF_006385685.1. GTDB lineage: Bacteria > Pseudomonadota > Alphaproteobacteria > Rhodobacterales > Rhodobacteraceae > Amaricoccus > Amaricoccus solimangrovi. The sequence continues at coordinate 10,090 of NZ_VFRP01000011.1, forward strand.
CGGCGCCGAGCCGGGTGAAGCTCTGCACGATGGTCACGTTGCCGATCACGTCGCCGACGCGGCCGAAGACATTGGCATGATGCGCCTCGACATTCGCCTGGCCCGCGCGCGTGCGACGGATCACCGCGACGTTCAGCACGGCGTAGAGCGCGGCCAGCACGATCAGGATCGAGGCCATGGCGAGGTTCATGCCGAGCGCGGTCGGAATGAGGAGCAGGATGCTGACGACCGCCGTCAACTGGTTGCGCAGGACCGCGAGCCAGAGCGCGAAGAGCGCGTCGGTTCCCGCGAGGATGCCGCGCACCACCGCGCCGGTGCCGCGCGCGGCGTGATAGCCGATCGGCAGCGTGATCGCCCGCTCGAAGGCCCCGGCCATCGCGGCCATCCGCCGGCGGTGCGCCAGCCGGTCGGCGGAAACGGAGACGACGACGCCCGCGACGATGCCGAAGAGGCCGAGCGCGGCCCAGAGGCCGATGGTCGGGAAGGCGTCGGCGCCGGAGGCGAGCGCGTCCACCACCCGGCCGAACAGGATCGGCTCGGCGAGCTGGGCGACCGCGATCGCGACCGAGGCGGCGGCGAGGAGCACGGCCTGCCCGCGTTCCGCCGCGAGCAGGCCGAGGCTTCGCAGATAGACGCGGACGAGGCTCGGGGACCCGGGCGCGCCCATGCGGTCCTACGCGATCGGCACGTGGCGGGGCCGCCCGTTCGGCCCCCGGAGCAGGCCGAGCGCGGCGGTGAAGGCGCCGAAGGCGCGGACGCGCGCGATCTTCTCCCTGAGCGGTCCCCAGTCGTCGCTTTCGGCGATGGGCGCCCAGATCGCCTCGACCTCCTCGATCACCATCGTCTCCGGCGCCTCCGGCCGGATCGCGAGCGCCGCCTCGAGGCCGGGCGCGGGGGCGAGTTCGCGCAGGCCCTCGATCACCTCCGCCCAGGTCGCCGTCTCATAGAGCGGGCGCAGCGGGCTCGCCGCGATTCCCTCCGGCCGCGCGGCGAGGAGGTCGAGGAAGATCCGCTGGAACGGCGGCCGCGTCTCCTGCATCGCGCCCCAGAAGCGGTGCATGAGCTCGCGCGAGGCCGGCGTCGCCGGGGTGAGCAGGCCGAGCCGGGCGAAGGTCTGGCGCTCGAGCGCGGCGTGGAAACGTTCGGCGAAATCATTGAACCTTGGCTCGATTGCCTCGCGCGACGCGATCGGGATCAGGCATTCGCCGAGCCGCGCGAGATTCCAGACCAACGCCTCGGGCTGGCGCGCGAAGCAGTAGAGGCCGGTCTGGTCGAAATAGGCGGCCGTGAAGGCCGGGTCGAACCGGTCGAGGAAGCGCCAGGGCCCGTAGTCGAAGCTTTCGCCGGTGATGTTGATGTTGTCGGTATTGAGCACGCCGTGGACGAATCCCGCGGCGAACCATTCGGCGCCGAGCCGGGCGACGGCGGTGACGATCTGGTCGTAGAGCCCGGCGACCGGATCGGTTCCGGCGGCTTCCGGCCAGTAATGCGCGACGCAGTGATCGGCCAGCCGCCGGGTCGCGTCATGGTTGCCGAGGGCCGCGAGCCGCTGGAAGCTGCCGATCCGGATGTGCGAATGGCTGAGCCGGGTCAGCACGGCGGAGCGCGTGGGCGAGGGCTCGTCGCCCCGCGTCAGCGCCTCGCCGGTCTCGATCACCGAGAAGGTCTTGGAGGTATAGACGCCGAGCGCCTCCAGCATCTCGGTCGCGAGGATCTCGCGCAGCGCCCCCTTGAGCGTCAGCCGTCCGTCCGCGCCGCGGCTCCAGCGCGTCTGGCCGGATCCCTTGGTGCCGAGGTCGAGCAGCCGGCCATCCACCGCGTCGCGCAACTGCGCGAAGAGAAAGCCGCGCCCGTCGCCGAGATCGGGATTGTAGGCCCGGAACTGATGCCCGTGATAGCGCAGCGCGAGCGGCGTCGGCATGTTGCCGGGCAGGGGTTCGAACCGGCCGAAATGCCGGATCCAGTCGGCGTCGGAGAGGGAGTCGAGCCCGACGCGCGCGGCCCAGCGGTCGTTGCGGAATCGCAACTCGGCCCGGGGGAAATCCGCCGGGGTCGCGGTGTCGAAGAATTCCGCGCCGAGGGATTCGTGGATCCGGGCGCTGTCGGTCGCGAGACTGGTCATGACGGGCAGGCTAGGGCGCGGCGGGGGCGGGTCAAGCGCCGCCCCCGCGAGGCCCGCCGCGTCGCGGTCGATGGCGCGGCGGGCCGGGCGGTCGCCATGCTCAGGCGCCGGTCGTCTTCTCGAGCGCCTCGACCGCGGCCGGGTCGAGCCGGAGCGCCGCGGCGAGCTGCGAGAGATAGGCCTTCTCCGCCGGCGTGTCCGGCGTGATCGTGAGCAGCGACGCGGCGTAGACCGCGGCCGCCTGGGTGGGCGAGGTGACCCGCGCGGCCAGCGCGTCGATGTCGACGGGCGTCGTCAGTTCGGACAGGACGAACTGCTTCTCCTCCTCGGTCACTCCGTCCTCGCCGGCCTTGCCGATGATCTTCTTCATTTCCGCCTCGTCGACGCTGCCGTCGGCCTTGGCCGCGGAGATCATGGCGAGGAGCACCAGCCGTTCCGCCTCCGGCCCGGTCACCGAGGCGATTTCCTCGGTCGCGGGCGGGATGTCCGCCGCCGGCGCCCCGCCAGCCCGTTCCGCCTGGGCGGCGCGCAACGCGCCGAGCGCGAGCGTGCCGAGGATCGCCATCGCCCCGCCCTTGGCCGCGCCGCCCGCGCCTCCGCCGAGCAGCGCGCCCGCGATCGCGCCGATGCCGCCGAGCTGGCCGCCCGTCAGGCCGCCGACCTGTTCCCTGCCGAGGAAGTCCTTGGCCCGACCGGCGAGACCGCCCGTCCCGCCCCCGGAAACGCCGCCGGAAGCGCCGCCCGTCGCCCCGGCGAGCGCGCCCTGGAGCTGGCCCAGCAGGTCGCCGAGGCCGCCGCCGGTGGTCCGGCCGGTCCCGCCTAGGTTGCGCAACAGCTGGTCGAGGCGGCTCCCGCCACCGCCGCCTTGCCGCATCATCTGTTCGAGAATCGCCCCGAGGCTCATGGCTTCCCCCTGTTCGGCGCTATGGCGCCGGGGCCCGCTGCGAGCCGCGGCGTCCTCTGGCGCGACAATCGCGCCGGGATCGGGGTAGCAAAGCGGACCGGTCCTGCCAAGCGCGGCGTATCCCCGCGGGCGAGGTCATGCGGGCGCGGAAGGCGGAGCCCCGAGATCGAGCGTCGCCACCGCGCGGCCGTCCTCGAGCGTCAGATCCAGGCGCCAGCCGTAGCGCTCCGCGATGGCGCGGGCGATCGAGAGGCCGAGGCCGCTGCCGGAGGACCCGGCGCCGAGGGCGCGGCGCGGCTCGTGGAAGCGCGCGCCCGGCGCCACCTCGTTCGCGATCTCCACCCGGGGCCCCGGCCGCAGCGCGACGCGGACCGCGCCCGCGCCGTGTTCGACCGCGTTGCGCAGGAGATTGCCGAGCACGATCGCCGCCGCCTCGGCGTCCGCCTCGATCGGGAGCGTCTCGATATCGCCATCGTCGAACCGGACGCGGCCCGCCGGCGCCTCCCGGACCAGCAGCGTCAGCACCCGCGCCAGATCGCAGCCCTCGCCCGGCTGGCCGATCAGCGTCTCGGCCCGGGCGAGTTCGAGCAGCCGGTCCACCGTGACCCGGAGCCGGTCGACGGCCTCCAGAATCGCCGGGGCCGCCCCGGGCCCGGCGCGGCCATCCGCGATCAGCCGCGCCTCGGCCGCGACGACCGCGAGCGGGGTCCGGATCTCGTGCGCGGCATTCGCCGAGAAGGCGCGCTCGGACCGGAGCAGCCCGTCGATCCGCGACAGGTAGCGGTTGAGCGCGCGCGGAATGGGCAGCAGTTCCACCGGCAGCCCGGCCTCCGGCGTCGGCGACAGATCGGAGGCGCGCCGGCGCTCCATCCCGGCGGCGAAGCCCACCACCGGCGCCATGGCCCCGCGCACGGTCAGCACCACGAGGGGACCGAGCGTGAGCAGGAGCGGGACGGTAAGCAGGAGCCAGACGCGCGCGGCCTCGAGGAAGTCGTCGCGCCGCTCGCCGAGGGTCTGGCCGATCTCGACCGCGAATCCGTCCGGACCCGACCTGCGCGCCACGGCCCAGCCCCCGACCTCGGCGAAGCCGTCCGCGGCGAGCGGCGGCCAGGGCGCGGGCGTCGCCGCGGCGCCGGGCCGCTCCAGCCGCGCGCGGGTCTCGTCATCCTCCGGTTCGGGCGGTATGCCCCGTTCGAGCGCGGCGAGGGCGACGCGCGCCTTGAGGCCGAGCGCGTCGTCGGCGAATTCGCCCATCTCGTGCCACATCACGGCGAGGGCGACGCCGAGGACGATGGTCCAGACCAACCCCGCGCCGATCAGGATGCGCCGCGCGAGGCGGCCGCCGAGCGACCAGCCGCCGCGCCCTCCGATCCTCATGGCACGAGATATCCGAGGCCGCGCCGGGTCTCGATGATGCCGGGGCCGAGCTTGGCGCGCAGGCGCGAGACATAGACCTCGACCGCGTTGCCGGCGATCTCGTCGTCGAAGGAATAGAGCGCCTCCTCGAGCGCGGCGCGGGAGCGGACCCGGCCCCGCGCGGAGACGAGCACCGCGAGCACCGACCATTCGCGCGACGTCAGCCGGACCTCGCCCGCGGGGCCGAACACCCGCCCGGCGACCAGATCCACCCGGTAGGGGCCGACCGTCACATCGGTCGCGCCGTCGCTCGTCGCGCGGCGCGCATGGGCGCGGAGCCGGGCGGCGACCTCCCCGAGGTCGAAGGGCTTCAGCACGTAGTCGTCGGCGCCCGCGTCGAGCCCCGCGATCCGGTCCGCGATCCCGTCCCGCGCCGTCGCGATCAGCACCGGCGCCCGGTTCCCCCGCGCCCGCTCCGCGCGCAGCAGGTCGAGCCCCGATCCGTCGGGCAGGCCGAGGTCGAGGATGATCGCGCCGTAATCCGACACCCGCAGCGCGGAATCGGCCTCGGCCGCCGTCGATACGTGATCGACGGCGTGCCCCTCCGCCCGGAGATAGCGGACCAGCGCGTCCGCGAGATCCCGGGTATCCTCGACGACGAGCACCCGCATGGCGCGGGAGATTAGGCACGGGCCGGCCGGGGCGGAAGGGGGGCGGGGGCGGCGCATGAAAAAATGACGCGCCCCCTCGCCCTGTAAGCGGAGCGCAAGAACGGCCGGCGAGGAAGAGGCACGCAGAATGCATCAATCCGGAGTTTTCCCATGCGTCTCGCCCTCATCCCGATGATCCTCGCCCTCTCCGCCTCGGCCGCCTTCGCGGGCGAGCGGTGCGACGTGCCGAAGGAGAACTGGCGCCCGGTGGAGGACCTGAAGTCCGAGCTTACCGCCAAGGGCTGGACCATCGCCAACGTCAAGACCGAGGACGGCTGCTACGAGGTCTATGGCAAGGACGAGGCGGGCAAGCGGGTCGAACTGTTCTTCGATCCGGCGACCTTCGCCATGGTCGGTTCGGATGACTGACCGCCCCGTGGCGGCGGAGGGGGTCCTGGTCTGGGACCCCTTCGTCCGGGTCTTCCACTGGCTGCTCGTCGCGCTCATCGCCACCGTCTGGCTTCTCGCCGGGGAATGGAAGGCCGCGCACGAGTTTCTCGGCTATTGCGTCGCGGCGCTGGTGGCGGCGCGCATCGTCTGGGGCTTCGTCGGGCCGGGCCATGCCCGGTTCTCAGACTTCGTGCGCGGCCCCCGCGCGGTGCGGGGCTATCTCGGGGATCTCCTGCGCGGGCGCAACCGGCGGATGCTGGGGCACAATCCGGCCGGCGGGGCGATGATCGTCGCGCTGCTGCTCACCATCGCCGCCACCGGGCTCACCGGCTGGCTGCAGACGACGGACGCCTGGTTCGGCTCGCCGCTGCTCGACGTGACGCACCGGACGCTCGGCAACGGGATCCTCGCGCTGGTGGCCGTCCATGTCGGCGGCGTGATCTTCGAGAGCCTGCGCCACCGCGAGAACCTCGTCGCCGCGATGCTGACGGGCCGCAAGCGCCCGCTCGCGGCGGAGGAGGCCGACTGAGCCACCCCGCTCAGGCCGCGGGCGGCTCCGCGCGGTCGCGATACCAGGCCAGGACGTGCAGGCGGATCGCCGAGGCGAGGCCGGTGCCCGGTTCGCGGGCGGCGTCGATCTCGGCGGCGAGCGCGTTCAGCGCCCGGCCCTCGATCCGGGCGATCTCGCGGAAGGCGCGCCAGAACTCGGCCTCGAGGCTGACCGAGGTCCGGTGGCCGCTCAGGGTCAGGGAGTGCTTGACCGGACGGGCCAAGGGAAATCCTCGCGACTCGGCGCCCGGGCGGCCGGCCCGTGGCGCGTGACTCAGTCCTCGGTCTCGCGGCGGTGGCGGTCGAGATGGGCGAGGCCGCGCGCGCGCTCCATCTCCTGCCGGCGGCGTTCGCCCTTCGTCAGCCCGTGACGCGCGGCGTTCTCGTCGGCCGCCTGGCGCTCGGCCTCGCGGCGCGCCTGCTTGCGGGCCTGGCGGAGGTTCACGATCTCGGTCATCGGCGCCTCACAGGCTGTTGGCGTTGAACGTGTCGCACTGATCGGGGTCGCCGCTCCGGAAGCCGCGATAGAACCAGTTCTGCCGCTGTTCCGAGGTGCCGTGCGTGAAGCTGTCCGGCACGGCGTAGCCCTGCGCCGCCTTCTGCAGCGCGTCGTCGCCGATCCGCGCCGCGGTGTCGAGCGCGGAGCGGATGTCGTCGTCCGTGACGCTGAGCCGGTCCCGCGCCGCGTTGGCCCAGACCCCGGCATAGCAGTCCGCCTGCAGCTCGACCCGGACGGAAAGCGCGTTCGACCGCGCCTCCGAGACGCGGGCGCGCATCTCGTTCACCTGTCCGAGCACGCCGAGCTGGTTCTGCACGTGATGCCCGACCTCGTGCGCGACGACATAGGCGCGGGCGAATTCGCCCTGGCTGCCGAGCTGGCGCCGCATCACGTCGAAGAAATCGGTGTCGAGATAGACCTTGTGATCGACCGGGCAGTAGAACGGCCCCATCGCCGATTGCGCCGCGCCGCAGGCGGAGCGGGTGACGCCGGAAAAGAGCACCAGCGTCGGATCCTCGTAGGTCAGGTTCGAGGCCTTGAAGATCGCGCCCCAGACGTCCTCGGTCTCGGCGAGCACGACGGAGACGAAGGCCTTGTATTCCTCCGCCTGGGGGTCGCCCGGGGCGGAGGTCGTCGAGGCCTGGCGGGAGGTGTCGCCCGGCCCGACCATCCCCGAGAGATCGACGCCGAAGAAGGCGCCGAGGAGGAGCACGACGACGAGGCCGATCCCGCCGAGCCGGATGGGCCTGCCGCCCATCCCGCCCATGCCCATCCCGCGACGGTCTTCGATGTTCGAGCTTTCACGCCGTCCACGCCAGTCCATCGCATCTCCCCCCGAGGATCCTGCTCAGTCCTTGGGGCCAAGCATATCCTTCGGCTGTACCACCCTGTCAAAGGTCTCGGCATCGACGAAGCCGAGATTGATGGCCTCCTCCTTCAGGGTGGTGCGGTTCTTGTGCGCCGTCTTTGCGACCTTGGTCGCATTGTCGTAGCCGATCGTGGGCGCGAGCGCGGTGACGAGCATCAGGCTCTCCCACATCAGCCGCGAGATCCGCTCCTCGTCCGCCTCGATCCCCGCGACGCAGTTGTCGGTGAAGGCGGAGGCCGAGTCGCCGAGAAGCTGCATCGACTGGAGCACGTTGTAGGAGATCATCGGCTTGTAGACGTTGAGCTCGAAATGGCCCTGCGATCCGGCGAAGCCGACGGCCGCGTCGTTGCCCATCACATGGGCGCAGACCATGGTCAGCGCCTCGGCCTGGGTCGGGTTGACCTTGCCGGGCATGATCGAGGAGCCGGGCTCGTTCTCCGGCAGGATCAGCTCGCCGAGGCCGCAGCGCGGGCCGGAGCCGAGCAGGCGGATGTCGTTCGCGATCTTGAAGAGCGAGGCGGCGACGGTCTTGAGCGCGCCCGACATCTCCACCATCGCGTCATGGGCGGCGAGCGCCTCGAACTTGTTCGGCGCGGTCACGAAGGGCAGGCCGGTGATCTCGGCGATCTTCGCGGCCACGCCCTCGGCGAAGCCGGCCTTCGTGTTGAGCCCGGTGCCGACCGCCGTGCCGCCCTGGGCGAGCGGATAGATGTTGTGCAGCGCCTGGGTGACGCGCTTGATCCCCTGTTCCACCTGGAAGGCGTAGCCGCCGAATTCCTGGCCGAGGGTGAGCGGCGTCGCGTCCTGGGTATGCGTGCGGCCGATCTTGATGATGTCCCGGAACGCCTCGGCCTTCTCGGAGAGCGCCGCGTGCAGCTTCTGCAGGCCGGGCAGCGTCACGTCGCGCGCGGTCATCGCCACGGCGACGTGCATCGCGGTCGGGAAGGTGTCGTTCGAGGATTGCGACATGTTGACATGGTCGTTCGGATGCACCGGCTTCTTCGAGCCGATCTCGCCGCCCATGATCTCGATCGCGCGATTCGAGATCACCTCGTTCGCATTCATGTTCGACTGCGTGCCCGAGCCGGTCTGCCAGACGACGAGGGGGAAGTGATCGTCGAACCCGCCGGCCACGACCTCGGAGGCCGCCTCGACGATCGCCTTGCCGAGCTCGGGGGCGAGCTTGCCCTGGGCCATGTTGACCTCGGCCGCCGCCTGCTTGATGACGCCGAGCGCCCGGACGATGGCGACGGGCTGCTTCTCCCAGCCGATCGGGAAATTCATGATCGACCGCTGGGTCTGGGCGCCCCAGTAGCGGTCGCTGGCGACTTCCAGCGGTCCGAAACTGTCGGTCTCGGTGCGCGTCGCGGTCATCGGCGTCTCCTCGTTTCCGTGTAGGGTCGCGCGCGGTATACCGTCGCATGGCGCGGCCTCCAACCGGATTCGGCGCGCGCTCCCCGCGCTCCCGCCGCCTCCCGGTTCGGCCGGACCTCGCCGACGGCTGGCGGAGGCGGCGATCCGGCGCTATGTTCCGCGTGAAGATGAGAAAGGGCCGGTTCGCCGTGGAAGAAGAGATCTCGCTCAACCCCGAATTCCTGCGCAGCCTGATCCTGAAGCTCGGCGCGTTGATGGCGCAGGAGGAGATGGTCTCGCCGGATTCCGGCTCCAACCCGTCCGACGACGAGGCCGCCGCCGTGCTGCAGGACAGTCCGGACAACCTGACCCGCGACGAGATCGTGGCGCAGATCGAGGATCTCGAACCCGATCAGCAGGCCGAGCTCGTCGCGCTGATGTGGGTCGGCCGCGGCGATTTCGAGCCGGACGAGTGGCAGGAGGCGGTGGCGCTGGCGGCCGAGCGGCGGGATCGCCCGACGGCGGGCTACCTGCTCTCGCATCCGCAGGTGGCGGAGGACATGATCGAGGGGCTCGACAAGCTCTTCGACGGCAGCGACCTGCTCGAGACCGGCCAGTACTGAGGCGAGGTCCGGGGCGCGCGCGCGCCCGTCAGGCCCTCGGCAGCGGCCAGGCGCCGATCTCCTCGGCGACGAGATCCTGCAGGCGCCAGAGGTTGCGGTCATGGATGCCCGCGGCCTCGAGATGCTCCACGGTGTTGTAGAGATATTCCGCCCCCGATCCGCCATGCCCGCAGGCATGGGCGAGCCGATGCGCGACGGTTCCGAGCGGCAGCCGGTGCTCGATGTTCGGCCCCTTCGGACCGGCCCAGAATACCAGTGCCGGCAGCCGGCCCCGCGCGGTATCGATCTGCGACCAGCGCGCCATGTCGGCGCCCTCGCGATGCGGGATCTCGCGCCGGACGAGCTTCACCAGCGCCTCCGTCCGGCCCTCCGCCGGCAACCGGAGCAGCAGGCCCACGCAGGTGCCCCCACGTTCGAGCGCCAGCATCAGCCCCGGGCAGGCCGGCGATCCGCGCCAGCGCGTCAGGCTGATGCAGAAGGAGCGGTGCCACCCGCGCAGCGTGCCGCGCAGGCTCTCGGTCACCTCGAATTCCGGTTTCCAGATCAGCGAGCCATAGGCGAAGACGTAGAGCGGCTCACCCGGCCCCGGCGCCTCGGGCCGCGCCAGCAGCGCCTCGACCAGCGCGGCGGATTCGGCCTCGGTCGCCGGGGTGAATCCCGGACCCGGCCCCGGGTCCGGCTCCTCGCGATGGGCGCGCCGGACCATCTCCGGGGTCAGCCGCATCGCCCGCGCGCGCCGCGCGCCGGTGTCGTCCCTCAATGCTTGCCGCGGAACTTGGCGAGACTCACCACCTCGGCGTCGCCGGCGGGGGGGGCGGCGGGCGGCTCGGGCGGCTCGTCCCCGTCGGATCCGTCCCTGTCCTCGGACGAGCCCGCCTCGTCCTCCGCCGGGTCGACCTCGTGCGCCTCGAACCGCAGGCCGAACTCGACGCTCGGATCGACGAAGGTCTTGACCGCCTCGAAGGGCACGACGATCGGCTCCGGCACATTGCCGAAGTTGAGCGTCACCGTGAACCGGTCCTTCATCACCGCGAGATCGGCGAACCACTCCTGGAGCACGATCGTCATCTCGGTCGGATAGCGCTGGCGCAGGAAGTCGGCCATGTCGACGCCCGGATGGGTGGTGTCGAAGCTGATCATGAAATGATGCTTGCCCGGAAGGCCCTCCCGCGCAACCTGTGCCAGGGCGTCCGCCATCAGCTGGCGCATCGCCTTGTACATGAGTTGCCGGTAGTCGATCCCCTTTGCCATGCGGCGCTCCCTGGTATTCGGGGTCACCCTAACGCTTTTTCGCGGGCAGGAAAGCGGGAAATGGCCGCTCTGGCCCGGCGCGCGGGCATCCGCGGGAAGCGGCCGCGGTCATCGGGATTCGGGGGGAGTCGGGAGGAAAGTGCAGGCTTCTGTTGCCAGGTGCCTGCGAACCCCGCCCGGACCTGCTAGAGCCCGGGGCTTAGATTTGGTCTTGCGAACCGCTTACGCGGCGAGCGCGACCGGAGCGTGGTTGTCGTTGGCAACTATTGCTCTTGAGCCGGTAACGGTGGCATCCAGCCGAGTGAAAGCTAACACCTTTGGACGTCCGTCGATCCTGTTTCGGCCCCGTCCGCCCCCAACGAGGGTGTCTGGTGGAGCCGCCGGGTACCGCCCCCGGGTCCGATCCGCTTATTACGTGCGCGTTTATCACCATAGTCCGGTTGCCCGGACAGGAGGGAATATAGGTCCGCCGCCCGCCGTTTTGAAGGGGCAATCGCATCGCCGGGGGGAGGTGGCGAAATCCTGGCTGGGCGGGGGGCGGGGGAGGCGGTAACCTCGCGCCGTTCCGGCGCCTCGGCCGGGGAAGATCATCGGGGGTCATCCGTGCCAAAGCCAGACCACGTCGTGACCGTCGACATGAGCGACAGGGCGGAGCCCGCCGACGCGGCCCTTTCCCGCGTCGTCGCGGGCTCGGGCGTCGCGCGCCTCTGGAACGCCTTCAGCGATCCCTCCGGCCGCTACCACGCGGGTCACTGGCAGGCGGAGCCCGGCACGCTCTCCGTCGACTATGCCGAGAGCGAGCTCTGCGTCCTGCTCGAGGGGCGGGTGCGGCTGACCGACGCGACGGGCACGGTCGAATACGGCCCCGGCGAGGCCTTCGTCGTCGCCGCGGGCTTCCGCGGCACCTGGGAATCGATCGGGCGGGTCACCAAGATCTACGCGATCCTGATGCCCGAGGGGGCGTGAGCGCGGGCGATCACAGCCTCGGCGCGGGCGGCGCGCCGAGCAGGCTGACCGCGGCCGGGCGCAGTTCGCGCTCCAGCTTGCGCTTCATCGCCACCTCGAAATCCTGGTAGTCGCTCGCCTGCTCGACGAAGGCGCCGGGCCCCCGGATCACGAAATTCGCATAGTAGCGCGCGAGCGTCTCGCCCTCGTCGCCGACCACGAGCCCGTTGATCACGATCGGCGCGTCGGGCGCGGCGAGCGGCGGCGGGATGCCGTCGTTGTTGGTCCCGTCGCCGGAGATGTCGAGCTTCAGCTCCGCGCAGGGCGGCGCCGCCGCGAGGGTCTCGGCGCCGTAGAGCACCGCGTGGCCGAGCGCGGTCGGATACTGCTCGAAGCTCCGCCCCATCTCCGCGAGCCGCCCCGCCACCGCGTCGAGATCGGCGGCGGAGCGGATGATGACCCACTCCTGCCGCGTCTGCTGCTGCCGCCGCCCGCTCCATTCGTAGATGTTGAGCGCGACGACCTCGCCCGGCACCGCGAGAAACGCCTCGCGCACCGAATCGGAGGCGAGGGCGGCGGCCAGCCCCCGCGTCTGCAACGCGTATTCCCGCCCGTCGACCGAGGAGGAGACGTCGAGGCCGAGCGCCAGCGCGATCCGGCACTGTTCGGCGGTGGCCGCCCCGGGCAGGCCGAGCGCGAGGGCGAGGGCGAGCCTTACCACGTGCCGGTGTTCTCCATGCTCGCCCAAGGCTCCGCCGGTTCCTTCGCCGGGCCGGACTGGATGAGCTCGACCGAGATCCCGTCGGGCGAGCGCACGAAGGCCATGTGCCCGTCGCGCGGCGGCCGGTTGATCGTGACGCCGCCCTTCATGAGCTTGTCGCAGAGCGCGTAGATGTCCTCGACCGCGTAGGCGAGATGGCCGAAGTTGCGCCCCTCGCCATAGCCCTCGCTCTGGTCCCAGTTGTGGGTGAGCTCGACCGCCGCGTTCTCCTGGCCGGGGGGCGAGAGAAAGACCAGGGTGAAGCGGCCCTTCTCGTTCTCGACCCGCCGCGTCTCCTCGAGCCCGAGCAGGTCGCAATAGAAGCGCTTCGACGCCTCGATGTCCTTTACGCGGACCATGGTGTGGAGGTATGTAATCTTCATATTGGGGCTTCCGTCGTGTGAAACGCTAGATTTAGCTGGCGCCCGACTCCCCGCGAGTGCCTGCGAGGAATGAGCATATGCCACTGACCGAGGAACAAAAGGCCGAGATCGAGGCCGCCCGCGCCGAACCCCGGCCCACGCTGCGCGCGGTCTCCGAGGGGATGGAGCGCTGGCTCTACAGGCCGGTCGAGGTGCTCGACCACGGGCTGATCCGGGTCATCGACTACATGGGCGACGATTCGGCGATCACCCAGGCGGCGCGGGTCAGCTACGGCCGGGGCACGAAGTCGGTCTCGAACGACGAGGGGCTGATCCGCTACCTGATGCGGCACTGGCATTCGACCCCCTTCGAGATGTGCGAGATCAAGCTGCACGTGAAGCTCCCCGTCTTCGTCGCGCGCCAGTGGATCCGGCACCGCACCGCCAATGTGAACGAGTATAGCGCGCGCTATTCGATCCTCGACCGCGAATTCTACATTCCCGCGCCGGAACACCTCGCGGCCCAGTCGACGGTGAACAACCAGGGCCGGGGTGCGGTGCTGGAAGGCGATGAGGCGGCGCGCGTGCTCGACTGGCTGCGCGCCGACGCCGGGCGGGCCTACGACCATTACGAGGCGATGCTGAGCCAGGCCCAGGCCGATGGAACACCCCAGGCCGGGCTGGCGCGGGAACTGGCGCGGATGAACCTGCCGGCGAACATCTACACGCAATGGTACTGGAAGGTGGACCTGCACAACCTCTTCCACTTCCTGCGCCTGCGCGCCGACCCCCACGCGCAATACGAGATCCGCGTCTACGCGGAGGCGCTGTGCGAGATCGTCAAGGACTGGGTGCCGGCGGCCTACGCGGCGTTCGAGGATTACCGGCTCGGCGCCGTGCAGTTCTCGGCGAAGGGGATGGGGTGCCTGCGCCGGATGCTGGCGGGGGAGGTGGTCACGCAGGAGACCAGCGGGATGAGCAAGGGGGAGTGGCGGGAATTTGAGGGGGCGTTGGAGATTTGATAGATTTCGCTTACCGCCCTGAGACAGGATTGCCGTATTTGGCGATAGCCATTGAAGCGTTGCGAGTACTGGCGTGGCCAACAGCGGCATATCTTATTGCCAGAATTTATCGATCGGAGATCAAGGCGCTATTCCCTAGAGTCCGACGCATTGGGCCATCCTCGATAGAGTTGGATATCGACACAAAGCAAGCGAGTATTTCTGATAAAAGCAGTGAAGATATTATCGAATCTGCGCGTTCCCCTCTGACTCTAGCGCATCCGGCAATAATTGAGATGGAAGAATTTATTAAAGAAAGACTGGAGCAAATTGATCAGGGAGAAAGGTCAGATTTTCTTATACGGGCTGCTGCTGTCGAGCGAGCCGAGAAACATTGTGCGTTTGTGTATATCAATATCTTTGGGAGTCAGATCGAGGCGCTGCAACTGGCGAATCAGCGAGGGGGTCCCGTTTCTTGGGCTGAGGCGGAGGAGGCATTTTCAAAATTAAAGTTAGAAAATCCGGCTTTTTTAGAGTGGAACTTGCATAAGTATTTGAGATTTTTATTTGTTAATAATCTTATTATTCAAGAGGGTGACATGATATTTATAACAAATATGGGAAAATATTTTTTGCTTTTTCTAGCCCACTATGGGCTGGAAGAAAAACGTCCACTATAGAGATTGATGCAATAGCTCTGCAAGGAACCGCCTGAAGACTGCTGGCAAGCGTAGCAAGCGTAGGGCGGGCATTTGTCCGCCGCCCCCTCCCGCGGGCGGCCGTTCGGCTCCGGACGGCGGACAGATGTCCGCCCTACGGGCGCCGGGGCATGGCGATCCCGGGTGGACTTGAACCACCGACCTACCGCTTAGGAGGCGGTTGCTCTATCCGCTGAGCTACGGGACCGTGGGGGTGGTCGTAGCGGCGAAAGCCGCCCGGGTCAATCGCGAGGGGGCGCGCGGTGTGAAAGGGGTGGCGGACAGATGTCCGCCCTACGCTTCGCCGAGCTTTGCCAGACGCGCCGCTCTCAGCCGGGCGAAATCGTCGCCGGCGTGGTAGCTGGAGCGCGTCAGCGGCGTCGCGGAGACCATGAGGAAGCCCTTGCCGAAGGCCGCCTTCTCATAGCTTGCGAATTCCTCCGGCGTCACGAAGCGGTTCACCGCGTGGTGCTTCGGCGTCGGCTGGAGATACTGGCCGATGGTCAGGAAATCGACGTCCGCGGCGCGCATGTCGTCCATCACCTGGATCACCGACTGCCGGTCCTCGCCGAGGCCGACCATGATGCCGGACTTGGTGAACATGCTCGGATCGAGCTCCTTCACCCGCTGCAGGAGCCGCAGCGAGTGGAAGTAGCGCGCGCCGGGCCGGACCTCGGGATAGAGGCCGGGGACGGTCTCGAGGTTGTGGTTGAACACGTCGGGTTTCGCCGCGACCACCACTTCCAGCGCGTCGGGGCCGCATTTGAGGAAATCGGGCGTCAGCACCTCGATCGTCGTCCCGGGCGCCTTGCGCCGCACCGCGCGGATCGTCTGCGCGATATGCTCGGCCCCGCCATCCGCGAGGTCGTCGCGGTCCACCGAGGTGATGACGACGTGGTTGAGGCCGAGCTTTTCGACCGCGACCGCGACGCGGCCCGGTTCGAACACGTCGAGCGCGTCGGGCCTGCCGGTGGCGACGTTGCAGAAGGTGCAGCCCCGGGTGCAGATCTCGCCCATGATCATCATCGTGGCGTGGCCCTGCGACCAGCATTCGCCCACGTTCGGGCAGCCCGCCTCCTCGCAGACGGTGACGAGGCGGTTCTCGCGCATGATGTCGCGGGTCCGGCGGTAGCCTTCCGAGGTCGGCGCCTTCACGCGGATCCAGTCCGGCTTGCGCAGGAGCGGCGCGTCGGCGCGATGCGCCTTTTCCGGATGCCTCTGCGCGCGGTCCTTGATGTCGCGGCTCATTCTCTTCCCCCGGGACAGGCCGCGACCCTGGCGCGGCGCGGCCTCAACATAGGCGGTATCGGGGGGAATGTCAGGGGGGAAACGGTTTGTGATCACGCCGCGATGCGCGGCGGCGACAGCGCCTCGGCATGGGCGATCTCCGCCCGGCCGGCGTCGGAGAGGAGTTGCGCGAGTTCGCTGAACCAGCCGTCGTCGGCCGAGCGGGCGCGGCGAACCAGGCCGATGGCGCGCCTGGGCTCCGGCGCCGAGAAGCGGCGCAGCGCCAGCCCCGGCGCCGCCGCCCGCTCGACGCGGAGCGCGAGTTCGGGGATCAGCGTCAGGCCGAATCCCTCCTCGACCAGCCGGCAGAGCGTCGAGAGGCTCGAGGCGCGCAGGTCGAGCCGCCCGGAATCGCGCGCCAGCGCGCAGGCGGCGAGCGCCTGGTCGGTGAGGCAATGCCCGTCCTCGAGCAGCAGCAGCCGGTCGGGGCGCATCTCCGCCGGGCTGACCGGCCGGGCGCCGAGCGCGGCGATCTGCGTCTCCGACCCGCCGAGCAGGAAGCGGTCCTCGAAGAGCGGCTCCTCGATCAGGTCGCGCGCCCCGATCGGCAGCGCCACGATCGCCGCGTCGAGCGCGCCGCCGCGCAATTCGTCGAGCAGTGCCTGGGTCTGACCCTCGCGCACGCCGAGATCGAGCGCGAGGTCGCGCCCGCGCAGGAGCGGCAGCGCGGCGGGCAGCAGGTAGGGCGCGACCGTCGGGATGATCCCGAGCCGGAGCCGCCCGCCGAGCCCGCCCCGCCAGCGCGAGATGCGCCGCAACTCGCCGAGTTCCTCCATGACGCGGCGGGCATGGATCAGCGCCTCGCGCCCCGCGGGCGTCGGCACCACCTCGCGCGGGCGCCGTTCGAAGAGCTCGACCCCGAGCGACGTCTCGAGCTCGCGGATCTGCACGGAGAGCGCGGGCTGGCTGACGTTGACCGAGGCGGCGGCGCGGCCGAACCCGCCTTCCTCGGCGAGGGCGACCATGTAACGGAGCTGGCGCAGCGTGATTTCCATAATTTTCTCTTATCGGAACGTGAAGGAAATACAACTTCCAACTATGGCGCCGAGGGCGTATCAACGCCGCAGCCATTGCACGACATCATGCCATGAAGGGGAGCGGATATGGACGCGGTCGTTGACGAGAAGGGCGGCGGTTGCCCGATGGGACACGGTCCGAGCATCGCCTCGAATTCGGCCATGCGGGGGAACCGCGACTGGTGGCCGAACCAGCTCAACCTGAGGATCCTGCACCAGAATTCGGCTTCGAGCCTCGCGCTGTCCAATCCGATGGGCAAGGATTTCGACTACGCCGCCGAATTCGCGAAGCTCGATTACGAGGCGCTGAAGGCCGATCTCACCGCGCTGATGACCGACAGCCAGGAGTGGTGGCCGGCGGATTTCGGCCATTACGGCGGGCTCTTCATCCGCATGGCCTGGCACTCGGCCGGCACCTATCGCACCGGGGACGGCCGGGGCGGCGCGGGCGGCGGGCAGCAGCGTTTCGCGCCGCTCAACTCCTGGCCCGACAACGTGAGCCTCGACAAGGCCCGGCGCCTGATCTGGCCGATCAAGCAGAAGTACGGCGACAGGATCTCCTGGGCCGATCTCATCGTGCTCGCGGGCAATGTCGCGCTCGAATCGATGGGCTTCAAGACCTTCGGCTTCGCCGGCGGCCGCGTCGACACCTGGGAGCCGGAGGAGGACATCTACTGGGGCGCCGAGGACGAATGGCTCGCCCCGAGCGGCAGCCGCGGCACCCGCTACTCGGGTGAGCGCGACCTCGAGAACCCGCTCGCCGCGGTGCAGATGGGCCTCATCTACGTCAACCCCGAGGGGCCGGACGGCAATCCCGATCCGCTGGCCTCGGCGAAGGACATCCGCGAGACCTTCGCCCGGATGGCGATGAACGACGAGGAGACCGTCGCGCTGATCGCGGGCGGCCACACCTTCGGCAAGACCCATGGCGCCGGCGACGCCGCGCTGGTCGGGCCGGAGCCGGAGGCGGCGCCGCTCGAGGAGATGGGGCTCGGCTGGACGAGCAAGCACGGCACCGGCGTCGGCCCCGACACGATCACGAGCGGACTCGAGGTCATCTGGACCTCGACGCCGACGAAGTGGAGCAACAACTTCTTCTGGAACCTGTTCGGCTACGACTGGGAACTGACGAAGAGCCCGGCCGGCGCGCATCAGTGGACGCCGAAGAACGGCGCGGGCGCGGGCACCATCCCCGATCCGTTCGACAAGACCAAGCGCCGCGCGCCGACGATGCTGACCTCCGACCTCGCGCTCCGCTTCGACCCGATCTACGAGCCGATCGCGCGCCGCTTCTTCGAGAACCCGGACGAGTTCGCGGATGCCTTCGCGCGCGCCTGGTTCAAGCTCACCCATCGCGACATGGGGCCGAAGTCGCGCTACCTCGGCCCGGAAGTGCCGGCGGAGGATCTGCTCTGGCAGGATCCGGTTCCGGCCGTCGACCACCCGCTGATCGACGCGGCCGATCAGGCGGCGCTGAAGGAGAAGATCCTCGCCTCCGGCCTCTCGGTCGGCGAACTCGTCTCCACCGCCTGGGCCTCGGCCTCGACCTTCCGCGGCTCGGACAAGCGCGGCGGCGCCAATGGCGCGCGCATCCGCCTTAGCCCCCAGAAGGACTGGGAGGCGAACGAGCCCGAGAAGCTCGCGAAGGTCCTCTCAGTGCTCGAGGGCATCAAGGCCGATTTCGACGCCGCCGGGGAGAAGAAGGTCTCGCTCGCCGATCTCGTCGTGCTCGCCGGCAACGCGGGCGTCGAGGCGGCGGCCAAGGCGGCCGGCACGCCGGTCGAGGTGCCCTTCGCGGCCGGCCGGACCGACGCGACACAGGAGCAGACCGATGTCGAGGCCTTCGCCGTGCTGGAGCCGATCGCGGACGGGTTCCGCAACTACCAGAAGAAGCGCTACAGCGTGACGGGCGAGGAACTGCTGGTCGACAAGGCCCAGCTTCTCGGCCTGACCGCGCCGGAGATGACGGTTCTGGTCGGCGGCCTGCGCGTGCTCGGCGCCAACGCGGGCGGGGCGACGCATGGGATCTTCACCGACCGGCCCGAGACGCTGACCACCGACTTCTTCGTCAACCTCTGCGACATGGCCACCAAGTGGGCGCCGGTCGACGCGGACGAGGAGGTCTTCGCCGGCCGCGACCGGAAGACGGGCGAGCCGAAATGGACCGCGACCCGCGTCGATCTCGTCTTCGGCTCGAACTCGCAGCTCCGCGCGCTCTCGGAGGTCTACGCGCAGGCCGACGCGCAGCCGAGGTTCGTGAAGGACTTCGTCGCCGCCTGGACCAAGGTGATGAACGCCGACCGGTTCGATCTCGCCTGATCGGAACAGGGTCTGATCCGAAAGGAGGGCGCCGGACGGAAACGTCCGGCGCCTTTCGCTTGCGCCCTTGCGCCCCGCCGGCCCGCCTGCGCTAGAAAGGCGTGACGACGCGAAGGAGGGAGAGGCGGTGAGGCTGAGTCGGGGAAGGGCGCGGTGAACCCGCCCGAAAGGATTCCGGTCGAGCGGAGCCTGGAGGTCGCCGAGGCGATGGCCGACGGCCGGCCCGTGGTCGCGCTCGAATCGACCATCATCACGCATGGCATGCCCTATCCGCGCAACGCGGAGACGGCGCGGGCGGTCGAGGCGGAGGTGCGCGCGGCCGGGGCGATCCCCGCGACGATCGCCGTGATCGGCGGCGAGTTGCGCGCGGGGCTGAGCGCGGAGGAGATCGACGAACTCGGCCGGGCCGAGGGCGTCTTCAAGGCGACGCGCCGCGACCTCGCGCCGGTGATCGCCGCGCGGGGGACGGCGGGCACCACGGTCGCGGCGACCATGGCGATCGCGGCGATGGCGGGAATACCGGTCTTCGCGACCGGCGGCATCGGCGGCGTCCATCGCGGCGCGGCCGAGACATTCGACATCTCCGCCGACCTGACCGAACTCGCGACCACCCCGGTGACCGTGGTCTGCGCCGGGGCGAAGTCGATCCTCGACATTCCGAAGACGCTGGAGGTGCTGGAAACGCGGGGCGTGCCGGTGCTCGGCTATCGCACCCATGCCTTCCCCGCCTTCTTCTGCCGCGACAGCGGCGAACGGCTCGATTTCTCCTGCGAGAGCCCGGAAGAGGTCGCGGCGGTGATCGCGACGCATCGCGCGCTCGGCTTCGGGAGCGGCATCCTCGTCGCAAATCCGATCCCCGAGGCCGACGCGCTCGATCCGCTGGCGATCGACGGCCGCGTCGCCGCCGCGCTCGCCGATGCCGAGGCGGCGGGCGTGTCGCGCAAGGAGGTCACGCCCTATCTGCTCGCCCGCGTCCTCGAACTGACCGGGGGGCGCAGTCTCGAGGCCAATATCGCGCTCGCGCGGAACAACGCCCGGCTCGCGGCGCGGATCGCCGGCGCGCTCGCGGCGCGCAACGGCTGAGACGGGCGCGCCCTGTGCCTCCGGTCCGGCTTGACCACCGGGCGGCGGGCGCGGCATCGAAGGGCTTTGAGAAGGAGCGCGCGATGGAAACGCTGGAGATCCTGGAACGGCTGATCGCCTTTCCGACCGTGAGCCGCGATCCGAACGCGCCGCTGATGGAGTATGTCGCCGATCTGCTGCGCGCCGGCGGGATCGAGCCGGTCCTGGTGCCGAACGCCGACGGCGCAAAGGCCAATCTCTTCGCGAGCGTCGGCGGATTCGAGGGCGGGGTGATGCTCTCGGGCCATACCGACGTGGTGCCGGTCGAGGGCCAGCACTGGACCCGGCCCCCTTTCGCGCTGACGCGGGACGGGGGACGGCTCTACGGGCGCGGGACCGCCGACATGAAGGGCTTCGTCGCGGCCTCGATCGCCGCGATGCTGCGCGCGGCGAAGATGGAGCTCGCCGCCCCGCTGCATCTCGCGCTCTCCTACGACGAGGAACTCGGCTGCCTCGGCGTGCATTCGCTGATCGACCTGATCGCCCGGGGGCCGGCGCGGCCGGCGATGTGCATCGTGGGCGAGCCGACCGAGCTTCGCGTCGCGACCGGCCACAAGGGCAAGACGGGGCTGCGCGCGACCTGCCGGGGCGTGGAGGCGCATTCGGCGCTCGCTCCGACCGGGCTGAACGCGCTCCATCTCGCCGCCGATCTGATGTCGGTGATCCGCGCCGAACAGGCGCGGGTGGCGGAGGAGGGAACGCGGGACGGCGATTACGACATCGCCTATTCCACGCTCCATGTCGGGCGGCTGAACGGCGGCGTCGCGCTCAACATCGTGCCGAACCTCGCGGTGATGGATTTCGAGCTGCGCAACCTCGCCGCCGACCGTCCCGACGAGGTGCTGGCGCCGATCCGCGCCGCGGCCGACCGGCTGACGGCCGAGGCGCGGGCGCGCTTTCCCGAGGCCGGGATCGAGATCGAGGTCTTCAACACCTATCCCGGGCTCGACACGCCGAAGACGGCGGAGGTCGTCCGCTTCGTCCAGTCGCTGACCGGGGCGAACGGAACGATCAAGGTCGCCTTCGGCACCGAGGGCGGGCTCTTCACCGAGAAGCTCGGCCTGCCGACGGTGGTGTGCGGCCCGGGCTCGATGGCGCAGGGGCACAAGCCCGACGAATTCGTGACCGAGGAGCAGATGGCGCGCTGCGACGCGATGCTGGCCGCGCTCGTCGAGCGCCTCGCGGCGTAGGGCGGACATCTGTCCGCCACGATCCCGCCCGCCGGCGCCTCCCCCCACCGCGCGAAGGATAAGGCGGACGGATGTCCGCCCTACGGAGGGTTTCCGCGGTCGTGCCACAGGCCCGGCACGCCCTCGGCGCGGACGAGGGCGCGGCAATGCTCGAGAAAGGCTTCGACCGTCGCGGTCCGGTGCGCCGCCCGCGACAGCGCGATCCCGAGGCTGAGCGGCGCGAGCCCCGCGAGCGGCACGAAGGCGAGCGGCTTGCCGTCGGGCGCCAGGTCGTGGCGCGCCCGGGCGGTCACCACCGTGTAGCCGAAGCCGTTCGCGACCATGGCCCGCGCCACCGACATGTCGCGCGTGCGCTCCGCGATCCGGGGGCGCAGGCCGAACCGGCCGAAGATCGACAGGAAATAGTCGCCGCTGTGCGGCAGGTCGAGCAGGACCATGCCATGGTCCACCAGATCCTCCGGCCGGAGCGCCTCGGCGCGGGCGAGCGGATCGTCGGGGGAGAGCATCACGAAGGGCGGCAGCTCGGCGAGCGGCTCGAAGACGATGTCCCCCGGCACGCCGAGATCGTAGGTGAGCCCGATGTCGAGATTCGCGACGCGCAGCCTTTCGATGATCTCGGCGTGGTTGAGCTCGTGCTGGCGCACCGCGACGCCCGCGTAGCGGTCCTCGAAGCGCCGGCGCAACTCGGGCAGGACGAGCTGCGCGAAGGTGACGAGGCAGCCGACCGCGAGCGGGCCGCGCACCGTGTCCGACAGGTCGTTGGCCATCGCGTGAAGCTCCTCCGCCGCCGTGATCACCCGGCGCGCCTGGGCGAGGAAGGCGCGGCCGGCGCCGGTCGGCGTCAGCCCGTGCGCGTGCTTGCGGATGAAGAGCGGCAGGCCGAACTCCGCCTCGACCTGCGCGATCGCGGTCGAGATCGAGGGCGCCGAGACATTGACACGCTCGGCCGCCTGGGTCACGCCGCCGGCCTCCCCGACGGCGAGCAGGTATTCGAGCTGGCGCAATGTGAACCGGAGCGGCATGGGCTGAAGAGGGCACGCCTATCGCCCCGGCGAGTCAAGAGGGCGCGGCCGGTCCGGACCCCGCCGGCCCCGCGGACAAGCGCCGGTTGAAATGCTGGCGCGTTCGCCAATTCGCCGCTAGACTGCCCCCAAACAGTCCGCGCCGGGAGCAACCCGGGTGGAACCGGCAGTGAAACAGGCATCAGGAACGAGGGCGGTTCCCCATGACCGACATGGTCTTCGGCGCGACTCCGGCGAAGCCGGGGGAAGCGATCATTCCCGAATGGTGGCGCACCGTCGATCGCTGGTCGCTCGCCGCGATCATCGCGCTCTTCCTGATCGGGCTGCTGCTCTGCCTCGCGGCCTCGCCGCCGCTCGCGGTCCGCAACGGGCTCGACCCGTTCTACTACTTCTGGCGCCAGCTCGGCTTCGGGATCGTGGCGCTGCTGACGCTCGTCACCGTGTCGATGGCCTCGCCGCTGCGCCTGCGGCGCTGGGGGGTCGTCGCCTTCCTGATTTCCTTCGTCGCGCTGGCCCTGCTGCCCTTCCTCGGCACCGATTTCGGCAAGGGCGCGATCCGCTGGTATTCGCTCCGGGTCATCTCGGTCCAGCCCGCGGAATTCCTGAAACCCTCCTTCGCGATCTGCGCGGCCTGGCTCATGGCCGCGAGCTACGACCTGAAGGGTCCGCCGGGCAAGGGGCTGAGCTTCGCCATCGCGGTGACGCTGACGGCGATGCTGGCGCTCCAGCCCGATTTCGGCCAGGCGGGGCTCATCATCGCCTCCTGGGCGCTCATGTATTTCGCGGCCGGCGCCCCGGTCGGGCTGCTCTCGGGGATCGGCGCGGGCGTGATCGGGGTCGGCTGGTTCGCCTACCACCATTCCGAGCACGTGGCGCGGCGCATCAACGGCTTCCTCTCGGAGGAGATCGATCCGCTGACCCAGATCGGCTATGCGACCAGCGCGATCCAGGAGGGCGGGATCTTCGGCGTCGGCGTCGGCAACGGCTCGGTCAAGTGGACGCTGCCCGACGCGCATACCGACTTCATCATCGCGGTCGCGGCGGAGGAATACGGGCTCATCCTCTGCGTCGTCATCATGGCGCTCTACGCGACCGTGGTCGCGCGGTCGCTGATGCGCCTCGTCGGCGAGCGCGACCCGTTCATCCGTCTCGCCGGGACCGGCCTCGCCTGCCAGTTCGGAATGCAGGCGATGATCAACATGGGCGTCGCCGTCCGGCTCCTGCCCGCGAAGGGCATGACGCTGCCGCTCATCTCCTATGGCGGTTCCTCGCTGATCGCCGCCTGCCTCGGCCTCGGCGCCCTGCTCGCGATGACGCGCGCGCGCCCGCGGCCCGACGAAATGGAAGACATCCTTGGTCCCGTCCACTGACATCGCCCCGACCGATCCCGCCTCCTTCGAGTCCGGGCCGAGCGCCGTTCCCACGCGGGGCAGGCCGCCGCTCCTCGTGATCGGCGCGGGCGGCACGGGAGGGCACATGTTTCCCGCCCAGGCGCTCGCCGAGGAGATGCTGGCGCGCGGCTGGCGCGTGCGGCTCGCGACCGACGCGCGCGGCGCGCGCTACGCCGGCGGCTTTCCGGAGGCGGTCGAACGCCGCGTGACCCGCGCCGGCACCTTCGCGCAGGGAAGCCTGATCGCCCGCGCCCTCGCGCCATTGGCGATCCTCGCCGGGACCGTCTCGAGCATCTTCTCGATGCTGCGCGACCGTCCGGCCTGCGTCGCGGGCTTCGGCGGCTACCCGGCGCTGCCCGCGATGATCGCGGCCTGGGCGCTCCGGCTGCCGCGGCTGATCCACGAGCAGAACGGCGTGCTCGGCCGCGTGAACCGGATCTTCGCGACGCGGGTGGACGTGGTCGCCTGCGGCACCTGGCCGACCGAACTGCCCGCCGGCACCCGCCACACGCATACCGGCAATCCGGTCCGGAGCGTCGTGCTCGAACGGGCCGGCGCGCCCTACGAGCCGCCGGGCGCGCATCCGATGGGCCTGGTCGTCATCGGCGGGAGCCAGGGCGCGGGCGTCTTCTCCCGAGTGATGCCCGAGGCGCTGATGCTGCTCGACCCCGCGCTCCGCGACCGGCTGCGCGTGAGCCAGCAGGTACGGCCCGAGGACATGGCGCGGATGCAGGACAGCTTCCGCGGCCTCAGGATCCGGGGCGACCTGCGCGGCTTCTTCGACGACGTGCCGAAGCGCCTCGCCGAGGCGACGCTCGTCATCAGCCGGGCGGGGGCGAGTTCGATCGCCGACATCACGGTGATCGGCCGCCCCTCGATCCTGATCCCCTATCCCGCGGCGATGGACGACCACCAGAGCGCGAATGCGAAGGGGCTGGTGGAGGCGGGGGGCGCCTTCGTGATCCAGGAGCGGGATTTGACTCCGGATCTGCTGGCCGGGCATATCACCGCGATTCTCGAGGATCCGGAGGGAGCGGAGGCGATGGCGGCGGCGGCGCTGGCACAGGGGATGCCGGACGCGGCCGAGCAACTCGCGGGGCTCGTCGAGCATCTCGCGCAACAAGGAGCAAGTGCATGAACGGACAGACCAGGCTCCCGCACGACATCGGTGCGATCCATTTCACCGGTATCGGCGGGATCGGCATGTCCGGCATCGCCGAGGTGCTGCTCAACCACGGCTTCACCGTGCAGGGCTCCGACCTCCGCGAAAGCCCGATCACCGAGCGGCTGCGCGCCAAGGGCGCGACGATCTTCATCGGCCAGAAGGCCGAGAACATCGAGAACGCCCAGGTCATGGTGATCTCCTCCGCGATCAAGCCCGGCAACCCCGAACTCGACGCGGCCCACGCGCGGCACCTGCCGGTGGTGCGGCGCGCCGAGATGCTGGCGGAGCTGATGCGGCTCAAATCCAATGTCGCGGTGGCGGGAACGCATGGCAAGACGACGACGACTTCGATGGTGGCGGCGCTGCTCGACGCGGGCGGGATCGATCCGACCGTGGTCAACGGCGGCGTCATCCACGCCTATGGCTCGAATGCCCGCATCGGCGCGGGCGACTGGATGGTGGTGGAGGCCGACGAGAGCGACGGCAGCTTCAACAAGCTCCCCGCCACCATCGCCGTCATCACCAACATCGACCCGGAGCATCTCGACCACTACGGTGATTTCGAGGCGCTGAAGGCGGGCTTCGACACCTTCGTCTCCAACATCCCGTTCTACGGGCTCGCGGTCTGCTGCATCGACCATCCCGAGGTGCAGGCGCTGGTCGGGCGGGTGTCGGACCGCAAGGTCACGACCTACGGCTTCAGCCCGCAGGCGGACGTGCAGGCGAAGAACCTCGTCTTCGAGAACGGCGGCGCGAGGTTCGACGTGGCGCTCAACGCCGAGGGGCAGGTGATCGAGGGCGTGAAGCTGCCCATGACCGGCGATCACAACGTGTCGAACGCGCTCGCCGCCATCGCGGTGGCGCGGCATCTGAAGATCTCCAAGGAGGCGATCCGCCAGGCCCTCGCCGGGTTCAAGGGCGTGAGCCGGCGCTTCACCAAGGTCGGCGTCGTGAACGGCGTGACGATCATCGACGACTACGGCCACCATCCGGTCGAGATCGCCGCCGTGCTGAAGGCGGCGCGGCAGGCGACGAAGGGTCGGGTGATCGCGGTGCACCAGCCGCACCGCTACAGCCGGCTGCGCGACCTCTTCACCCAGTTCTGCGCCTGTTTCAACGACGCCGACACGGTGGCGATCGCCGACATCTACGCCGCCGGCGAAACCCCGATCGACGGGATCAGCCGCGACACGCTGGTGGGCGGGCTGATCGCGCACGGCCACCGGCGCGCGCTGCCGCTCGCCGGCGAGGCGGCGCTCGCGGATTTCGTCAAGGCGGAATGCAGGCCGGGCGACATGCTGGTCTGCCTCGGCGCCGGCTCGATCAGCGCCTGGGCGAACGCGCTGCCGGGGCGGCTCGCGGAGAAGAACGGCGCCAAGGAACCGGTCGAGGCGTAGGGCGGACCTCGGTCCGCCATGATGGCCCCGAACGCGGACCGAAGTCCGCCCGCGATGAAGACGAGCGACACGATGACCCTGCCCCCCGTTCGCGGCGCGCTCACCCCGGGCAAGCCGATGGCCGATCTGACCTGGCTCCGCGTCGGCGGCCCGGCGGACTGGCTGTTCCAGCCGGCGGACGAGGCGGATCTCGCGGATTTCCTCGCCGCGCTTCCGGAGAGCGTGCCCGTCTTTCCGATGGGCGTGGGCTCCAACCTCATCGTGCGCGACGGCGGGATCGAAGGCGTGGTGATCCGCCTCGGCCGCGCCTTCGCCGGGATCCGCGTCGAGGGGGAGAGGGTGATCGCCGGCGCCGCGGAACTCGATTCGCGCGTCGCGCGCCGCGCGGTCGAAGCCGGGCTCGACCTCACCTTCCTGCGCACGATCCCGGGCTCGATCGGCGGCGCGGCGCGGATGAACGCCGGCTGCTACGGCGTCTATCTCGCGGATGTCTTCGAAAGCGCCCGGGCGATCGACCGGCGGGGGAGGGCGGTGACGCTCGGCCCGGCCGAGATGGGCTTCGCCTACCGCCACAGCGACCTGCCGCCGGACATGGTTGTCACCGAGGTGACGATGCGCGCGCCCCGGGCGGAACCCGAGGCCCTCGCCGCGCGGATGGCCGAGCAGGTGGCGCGGCGCGACGCAAGCCAGCCGACGCGGGAACGCTCCGCCGGTTCCACCTTCCGCAATCCGGCCGGATTCTCCTCCACCGGCCGCGCGGATGATTCTCACGATCTCAAGGCCTGGAAGCTGATCGACGACGCCGGAATGCGGGGCGCGGCGCTCGGGGGCGCGCGCATGTCGCCCCAGCATGCCAACTTTCTCCTGAATTCCGGGGGGGCCACGGCCGCGGACCTCGAGAATCTCGGCGAGATCGTGCGAAAAAAGGTTTTGGAAACAAGCGGAATCCGGCTAGAGTGGGAAATCATGCGGATCGGCCGAACATAAGGCTGAACGCGGCGACCCCATTCAAGGTTCCGAAGGACCGCGGGGCGCTTCTTGGAACGAGGCGGGCATGTCGAGCAGGACAGCAGCCCGTATCGCGGTCCTGATGGGTGGCCGGTCGGCCGAGCGCGAAGTGTCGCTCGTCTCCGGGCGCGCCTGCGCGGCCGCGTTGCGGGAGGAAGGATACGAAGTGATCGAGGTCGATGCCGGCCGCGATCTGGCATCCGTCCTGATCTCCGACAAACCCGACGCGGTGCTCAACGCGCTGCACGGACGGTGGGGCGAGGACGGCTGTGTGCAGGGTCTGCTCGAATGGCTGGGCATTCCCTATACGCATTCCGGCGTGCTCGCCTCCGCGCTGGCCATGGACAAGGCCCGCGCCAAGGATGTCTTCGCCGCGGCCGGTCTGCCCGTCGCGGCGGGACGCCTCTGCTGCAAGGCCGAGGTGCGCGGCTCCCATCCGATCGATCCGCCCTATGTCGTGAAGCCGGTCAACGAGGGATCCTCGGTCGGCGTCTATCTGGTGCGGGAGAATGCGAACGGCCCGGCCCAGGTCTCGGACGAGATGCCAGAGGTGCTGATGGTCGAGCAGTACATTCCGGGCCGGGAACTCACGACGACGGTGATGGGAGACCGGGCGCTCGGGGTGACGGACATCATCGCCGACGGCTGGTACGACTATCACGCGAAGTACTCGGCCGGCGGCTCGCGCCACGTGGTTCCGGCCGATATCCCCGATGAGATCACCGCGGCCTGCCTCGACTACGCGCTCCGCGCGCATCGCGCGCTCGGCTGCCGGGGCGTGAGCCGGACCGATTTCCGCTGGGACGAGTCCCGCGGTCTCGCCGGGCTCTACCTGCTCGAGACCAATACGCAGCCGGGCATGACGCCAACCTCGCTCGCGCCGGAACAGGCGGCGGTGCTCGGCATGTCCTTCGGGGCGCTGGTGCGCTGGATGGTGGAGGATGCCTCGTGCGGCCGCTGAGCGCCGAGCCGCGCCGGCCGCGCCGCGATCCGGCGCCGTCGCGGCTGCGCTACCGCATCGACCGGCTCTGGCTCCGGCCCTGGGTGCGCCGGACCGTGAACCTCGGCGTTCCGGGGCTCGCGCTGGTTCTGGCGTCCTGGACGCTCTTCGCGCAGTTCGATGCGCGGGACCGGGTGATCGCGGCCTACGAGACGCTGCGCGAGTCGGTGGTGCGCCGCCCGCAGTTCCAGATCACCTCGATCGAGGTGCCGGAGGCGAGTCCCGATCTCGCGGAGCAGATCCGGACCGCGGCCTTCGTCACCCTGCCGGCCAATTCGCTCGAGGTCGACGTGAACGCGGTCCGCGACCGGGTCGAGGCGCTCGGCGCGGTCGAGCGGGCGCGGGTGCGCGTGCTGACGAGCGGCGTGCTCGAGATCCGCGCGATCGAGCGGGTGCCGGCGGTGGTCTGGCGCTCCGACCGGGGGATCATGCTGCTCGACCAGGGCGGCGCGCGCGTGGCGGAGGTCGACAGCCGGCGCCGCCGCGTCGACCTGCCGCTGATCGCGGGCGCGGGCGCGGACGCGCATGTCGGCGAGGCGCTGGCGCTCGTCGCGGAGGCGGCGCCGGTGCGCGGGCGTCTGCGCGGGCTGGTCCGGATCGGCGAACGGCGCTGGGATCTGGTGCTCGACCGGGGTCAGGTGATCCGCCTGCCCGAGGCCGAGCCCGAGGCGGCGCTGAAACACGCGATGGCGCTCGAGACCGGGCAGAAGCTGCTCGAACGCGAAGTGACGACGCTCGACCTGCGCGATCCGCGCCGGCCGATGCTGGGACTGACCCCTTACGGGAAGGACGAACTGGCGCGGGTCCGCGCCGAGGCCGCGGGAGGAGACGCATGAGGCGCCAGCTATACGAAGTGCAACGGGCGATGCGCGCCCGTCGCGAGGCGGCGCTTCGACGCGGCGTCATCGCGGTGCTCGACATCGGGACGTCGAAGGTCGCCTGTCTCGTCCTCCAGTTCGTCCCGGACGAGGGCTCGGGCGCCCCGGCCGACCGGCCGACGCTGAGGCAGGGCGCCTTCCGGGTGATCGGCGCCGCCAACACCCGCTCCCGCGGCGTCGCCTTCGGCGAGGTCGCCTCGATGGAGGAATGCGAGCGCGCGATCCGCACCGCGATCCAGGGCGCGCAGAAGATGGCGAACCTGCGCGTCGACCATGTGATCGTCGGCTTCTCGGGCGGCCGTCCGCGCTCCTACGGGCTGAACGGCGAGACCGAGGTGCGCCACGGCGCGGTGGCCGAACACGACATCGGCCATGTGCTGGCCGCCTGCGAGGTGCCGGACCACGGCCATGATTTCGAGGCGATCCACGCGCTTCCGGTGAACTTCTGCCTGGACGGGCGCACCGGCCTCACCGATCCGCGCGGCCAGATCGGCCGCACGCTCGCCGTCGACATGCATCTGCTGACGATCAACAGCGCGGCGCTGCGCAACGTCATCCACTGCATCCGGCGCTGCGATCTCGAACTCGCGGGCGTCGCGGCCGGCGTCTATGCGAGCGGGCTCGCGGCGCTGATCGAGGACGAGCAGGAACTCGGCGCCGCCTGCGTCGACATCGGCGCCGGCACGACCGGCATCTCGATCTTCGTCCGCCGCCAGATGATCTACGCCGATTCCGTCCGGATGGGCGGCGCGCATGTCACCTCCGACATCGCACACGCGCTCCGGATCACGCCGCAGGAGGCGGAGCGGCTGAAGACCATGCACGGCGGCCTGGTCGCGACCGGGCTCGACGACCGCGAGATGATCGACCTGCCCTCCGCGCTCGGCGGCTGGGATCACGACCGCCGGCAGGTGAGCCGGTCTGAGCTCATCGGCGTAATGCGCCCGCGCGTCGAGGAAATCCTCGAGGAGGTGCGCGAGCGGCTCGACGCCGCTGGCTTCGAGTACCTGCCGGGCCAGCGCATCGTGCTGACCGGCGGCAGCGCGCAGATCCCGGGTTTCGAGATGATCGCCTCGCGCTTCCTCGGCCGGCAGTGCCGCGTCGGCAAGCCGCTGCGCGTCCGGGGCCTGCCCGGCTCGGCGACGGGGAGCGCCTTCGCGGGCGCCGTCGGCCTCGCGCTCCACGTCTCCCACCCGCAGGACGAGTGCTGGGATTTCGAGGTGCCGGCCGACCGGCAGGGGGCCCGCCGGGTCACCCGGGCACTGCGCTGGTTCAAGGAAAACTGGTGATTTTGTGCAACATCTGATACTTGTTAGTGCATCTTGCGGTAATCCCCAACATATTGGGGTTGACCTGTTGTTTTTGCGTGACCCTTGCGGGTTTTCTCGTTAGGGTTTCGAATCAAGAACAAGAATCCCGCGCGGGGGCGCGGGTGCGCGGTGGCAGGGGCAAACAGGACAGGCGGACCTCAACATGGCTTTGACTCTCAGCATTCCGGTTACGAATGATCTCAGCCCCCGTATCACCGTCATCGGTGTCGGCGGCGCCGGCGGGAACGCCGTCAACAACATGATCGAGAACGCGTTGGAGGGCTGCGAATTCGTGGTCGCCAACACCGACGCCCAAGCGCTGCAGCAGAGCCGGGCGGGCAACAAGCTCCAGCTCGGCGCGCGGGTCACCGAGGGTCTCGGCGCCGGCGCGCGGCCCGAGGTCGGCGCCGCCGCCGCCGAGGAATCGATCGAGGATATCGTCGACCGCCTGAGCGGCTGCCACATGTGCTTCATCACCGCCGGCATGGGCGGCGGCACCGGCACCGGCGCCGCGCCGATCATCGCCAAGGCCGCGCGCGAGATGGGCGTGCTGACCGTGGGCGTCGTGACCAAGCCCTTCCAGTTCGAGGGCTCGCGCCGGATGAAGCAGGCCGAGGCGGGCGTCGAGGAACTGCAGAAGCACGTCGACACGCTCATCATCATCCCGAACCAGAACCTGTTCCGGCTCGCGAACGAGAAGACCACCTTCACCGAGGCCTTCGCGCTGGCCGACGACGTGCTCTACCAGGGCGTCAAGGGCGTGACCGACCTGATGGTCCGCCCTGGCATGATCAACCTCGACTTCGCCGACGTCCGCTCGGTGATGAACGAGATGGGCAAGGCGATGATGGGCACCGGCGAGGCGACCGGCGAGGATCGCGCCGTCCAGGCCGCCGAGAAGGCGATCGCCAACCCGCTGCTCGACGAGATCAGCCTGAAGGGCGCGCAGGGCGTGCTCATCAACATCACCGCCGGTCCCGACCTCACGCTTTTCGAGCTCGACGAGGCGGCGAACCGGATCCGCTCCGAGGTCGACCCGGACGCCAACATCATGGTCGGCTCCACGCTCGATCCGGAGATGGCCGGGATGATGCGCGTGTCGGTCGTCGCGACCGGCATCGACGCCCATGTCCGCGCCGAGGCGGAAGCGCCGGCCAGGGCCGCCGCTCCGGCGCAGCCCGCCGCGCGCCCGGCGGCGCCCGCCGCGCCGGCCCAGGCCGCCCATGTCGCGGAGCCCGAGGCACCGCGCCCGGCCACCTTCGCCGACGCGGCCGCCGCCCAGCCGGTGGCGCGCCCCGCCCCGGTCGAGCCGCGCTCGACGCCCTTTGGCCAGCCCCGCGTCGAGACCGCCGATGGCCAGCCCCGCCGTCCGGGCGAGCCCTCGCCCGAGGCGCTGCGCCGTCTCCAGGCCGCCGTGCAGAGCGTGCCGAAGGCCCCGCCGATGATGCAGCCGCAGTCCGCCCCGCGCGAAGCGGAGCGGCAGAGCCGGCTCACGATCAACAGCCTCATCCACCGGATGACCGGCCAGGGCCCGCGCGAGGAAGCGCGGCCCCGCGTCGAGGAGCCGGGTCTCCACCGCGAGGAGCGCCTGCCGGAGCCCGATTACGACGAGGCCGAGCGGGAGCGCGTGGACATCCCCGCCTTCCTGCGGCGTCAGGCGAACTGACCCGGGCCCGGCGGTTTCCCCCCGCCGTTCGCGCCACGTGGCCAGCAGGGCACCCGTTCGCGGGTGCCTTTTTTTGTCCGCGCGCCTTTCCTTCCGCGGTGGTCGTGCCGTTCTGAACTCGGCGCCGCAAGTCTCCGGAACACTGTTACAAATCGTCACAAAGCTTGATTTGTGACGATCGGGGCAAGTTCCTAGATTGCAATCAACAAGGCTGCCCCGCGTCCATTGACCGCGCGCGCCTTCATCGCAATCGAGGGCTGAGATGCAAACGACTTTCAAGCGAGACGTGTCGCTGGTCGGCATGGGCCTCCATTCGGGGCGTCCGGCGCGCCTTGTCCTGCGGCCGGCGACCCAGGGGGGAATCCGGTTCCGGCGCACCGACGTGACCGACCGGGACAACATCATTCCGGCGCGCTATGACCGCGTGACCGATACGACGCTCTGCACGCTGCTGTCGAACGAGGCCGGCGTCTCGGTCTCGACGGTCGAGCATCTGATGTCGGCGCTCGCCGGCACCGGGGTCACCCACGCGCTGATCGACATCGACGGGCCGGAAGTGCCGATCATGGACGGCAGCGCGCTGCGGTTCGCCCATGCGATCCTGAAGGCGGGGCTGAGACGGCTCGACGGCGCGGCGCGGGCGATCCGCGTTCTGAAGCCGGTCGTGCTCGAGGAGAAGGGTGGGGTGGTCGCCGAGCTTCGGCCCGCGTCGGCGCTGTCGATCGATTTCGAGATCGACTTCGCCGACGCGGCGATCAGCCGGCAGTCCAGGTCGCTCTCGATGGTGAACGGCGCCTTCCTGCGCGAACTCGCCGATTGCCGCACCTTCTGCCGCCGCGCGGATGTCGAGGCGATGCAGGCGCGGGGCCTCGCGCTCGGCGGCTCGCTCGACAATGCGATCGTCGTCGACGGGGACAGGATCCTCAATCCGGGCGGGCTGCGCCGCGCGGACGAGTTCGTCCGGCACAAGATGCTCGACGCGCTCGGCGACCTGGCGCTCGCGGGCGCGCCGATCCTCGGCGCCTATCGCGGCGTGCGCGCGGGCCACGGCGTCACCAACCGGCTCCTGCGCAAGATGTTCGCGACCGAGGGCGCCTGGGAAGAGGTGATGCTCGGCGAGGCGGAAGCGGGTTCCCTGCCCGGCGCGGGGGTCGATCTCGGCGATCTCGCCCGCGCCGGCTGAGCCGGGGCGGCGGGTCTTGGCGCGGCCCGTCCCCGGGCTGCGCTTTTCGTTTTACCCCCCTCGAAAAGCTGTGTTATCTGAACCCGCCGGAGCGGATGCCAGCAGGCCCGCCCGGGCCGGAACTTCTGAGGGTCAGCATGCGAATGGAGCGTTTGACAGGTCGTGGTCTGGCGCTCCTGATCGTTCTCGGCACATCCTTCGCTCTCGCGGGATGCGCGGGTGACTATCACCTGCCCCGCTTCGGCGACAGTTCCGCCGAGATCGAGACGCGGACGCCCGAGGAGATTTATCTCGACGCGGAGCGCCTGCTTTCCGAGGGCAATGCGAAACAGGCCGGCGACATGTTCGGCGAGGTGGAACGGCTCTATCCCTATTCCGACTGGGCGAAGCGGGCCATGCTGATGTCGGCCTTCGCCTATCACGAATCGGGCCAGTACGACGAGAGCCGCTCGGCGGCGGAACGCTATCTCGAATTCTTCCCGGCCGACGTGGACGCGCCCTACGCGCAGTTCATCATCGCGCTCTCCTATTACGATCAGATCGTCGACATCGGCCGCGACCAGGACAACACCTTCCAGGCGCTTCAGGAAATGCGCGACATCATCGAGCGCTATCCCGACAGCGAATACGCGAAATCGGCGCAGATGAAGTTCGAGCTCGCCCTCGACCATCTCGCCGGCAAGGAAATGGAGATCGGCCGGTATTATCTGAGCCGCGGCCATTACACGGCAGCGATCAACCGCTTCCGCGTCGTGGTGGAGGAATACCAGACCACGACGCAGACGCCCGAGGCGCTCTACCGGCTGGTCGAATCCTATCTCTCGCTCGGGCTGACGCAGGAGGCGCAGACGGCGGCCGCGATCCTCGGCCACAACTTCCAGGGCACCACCTGGTACGCGCGCGCCTATGCGCTGCTGACGGGCAGGGGGCTCGTGCCCGCGAACGCGGGCGACAGCTGGCTGAACCAGACCTACCGCCAGGTGGTTCTCGGGGAATGGCGCTGAGGGACGAGCGATCCCCGCGCGCGCAGGGGGCCTGAGGTGCTGAACACGCTCGCCATACGGGACATGCTCCTGATCGCCGAGGCGGAGCTGAGCTTCGCGCCCGGCCTCAACGTGCTGACCGGGGAAACCGGAGCGGGCAAGTCGATCCTGCTCGATTCGCTCGGCTTCGTCCTCGGCTGGCGCACGCGGGCGGACCTCGTGCGCCCGGGCGCGGCGCAGGGCGAGGTGACGGCGGCCTTCGCGCTGCCCCCCGGCCATCCGGCCTTCGCGCTGCTCGACGAGGCGGGGATCGCCGGGGCGGAGGAGCTGATCCTGCGCCGGACGATCAGCGCGGAGGGACGCCGGCAGGCCTATGTGAACGATCGCCGCGTGGCGGCGGAAACCCTGCGCGGCCTCTCCGACCTGCTCGTCGAACTGCATGGCCAAGGTGACGACCGCGGCCTGCTTGATCCGCGCGGGCATCGGGGGCTGCTCGATTCCTACGCGCGTCACGCCGATCTCCTCGCCGGGGTCCGCGCCGCCTGGGCCGCGCTCAGCGAGGCACGCGGGGCGCTGGAGGCGGAACGCCGCGCGCTCGAGGAGGCGGCGCGGGACACGGAATATCTCGAACACGCGGTGGCCGAACTCGACGCGCTCGCGCCGACGGCGGAGGAGGAGCCGGAACTCGACGCGCGCCGCCGGAGGCTCCGCGCGGCGGCCCGGATCCGCGAGGACGTGGCGAAGGCGGCGCAGGCGCTGGGGCCGGAGGGGGCGGAGGGGCCGCTGCTCCAGGCGCTGCGCTGGCTCGAAGGCGCGGCGGAGCAGGCGGAAGGCGCGGTCGATCCCGCGCTCGACGCGCTCGCCCGGGTCCTGGAGGAGCTTTCCGGCGCGGCGGGCGCGGTCGAGACGCTGCTCGACGGGCTCGGCGGCGATCCGGGCGAACTCGAGGCGGTGGAGGAACGGCTCTTCGCGATCCGGGCGCTGGCGCGCAAGCACAACCTCGCGCCGGACCTGCTGCCCGAATTCGCGGAGGACCTGCGGGCACGGCTTGGCCGGATCACCGGCGGCGCCGACGAGATCGTCCGGCTGACCGCCGCCGCCGAGGCGGCGGAGGCCGATTACACCGCGACGGCCGCGCGTCTCTCCGAAAGCCGGCGGGCCGCGGCGCGGCGGCTGGACGCGGCGATGGCGGAGCAGCTGGAACCGCTCCGGCTCGGCCGGGCGGTGTTCGCGACCGAGGTCGAACCCGGCGAGCCGGGGCCGGACGGCGCGGACCGCGTGCGTTTCGCCGCGGCGACCAATCCCGGCGCGCCGGCGGGGCCGCTCGACAAGGTCGCCTCGGGCGGGGAACTCTCGCGCTTCCTGCTGGCGCTCAAGGTCTGTCTCAGCGCGCGGGGCGAGGATCCGACGCTGATCTTCGACGAGATCGACCGGGGCGTGGGCGGGGCCACGGCCGACGCGGTGGGCCGCCGGCTGCGCGCGCTCGGGGCCGAGGCGCAGGTGCTCGTCGTCACGCATTCGCCGCAGGTCGCGGCGCGCGGCGGCCATCACTGGCGCGTGGGCAAGATGATCGAGGGCGGGGCCGCGGTGACGCGGGTGGAACCGCTCGACCCGGCCGAGCGGGTGGAGGAGATCGCCCGGATGCTCGCGGGCGACACGATCACCGACGCCGCCCGCGCCGCCGCCCGCGCCCTGCTCGAAAGCTGAGGCGGGGCGGCCCGGCGGTCAGAGCTGTTCGAGCGTCACCAGCCGCGGGTGGAAGGCGACGTAGCCCGCGACCCGTTCGGTCTCGGCGGTCGGGGCCTCGATCGTCCAGGCGGCGTCCGGAATGGTCCGGCTCTTCATCACGATGTTGTAGTAGCGCGCCGTTCCGGCAGGGGTATTCGGCAGGGTCGTCTCGGAAGCTTCGAGAAAGGCCATCGCCAGATCCTCGCGCGGGAAGAAGATGACCGGGGCGCAATTCTCCTCGATCACTTCCAGCGCGCGCTTGCTCTCGCCGATCACGGCGCCATCGGCGCGCACGACCCAGTCGCCCTCGGCGGGCTGGACACGAATCTTGGCAGTCAGCATCGCAGTTCCTTTCGCGTGGCGGCGCCCCTGGGGCGCCGGAAGCATTGGGATCGGTCGTCAGATCGGCGCGCAGGCTTTCGCGAGCCAGCGCGCGGTTTCCGGTGTGACAGCCGGCCCCACCTCGGCCAGCACCCGCGCGTGATAGGCGTCGAGCCAGGCCCTTTCCTCGGGTCCGAGCAGCGCCGGATCGATAAGGCGCCGGTCGATCGGGGCGAGCGTCAGCGTCTCGAAGCCGAGCATCGCCCGCTCGCCGCCCTCCGGCGTCGCGGCGGGACGCACGGCGACGAGATTTTCGGTCCGGATGCCGAAGGCGCCCTCGCGGTAGTAACCCGGCTCGACCGAGACGACCATGCCGGCGCGGAGCGGCTCCAGCCCCCGGCTCGACAGGCTCTGCGGTCCCTCGTGCACACCGAGATAGGCGCCGACGCCGTGCCCGGTGCCGTGGTCGTAGTCGAGCCCGGTGTTCCAGAGCGCGGCGCGGGCCAGCACGTCGATGTCGCGCCCGGTGCGTCCCTCCGGCCAGTTCTGGCGCGATACCGCGATCAGGCCGCGCAGCACCAGCGTGAAGGGCCGGATCGCCGCCTCGGGTGGCGCGCCGACGGCGACGGTGCGGGTGATGTCGGTCGTGCCGTCGGGATACTGCGCGCCGCTGTCGACGAGGAGCAGCTCTCCCGGCCGGACCGGACGGTCGCTGTCCTCGGTCACGCGGTAATGCACGATGGCCCCGTCGGATCCGGCGCCGCAGATCGTCTCGAAGGAGATGTCGCGGAGCTGCCCGGTGGCGGCGCGGAATTCCTCGAGCCGGCGCACCACGGCCGTTTCGGTCAGCTTGCCGGACGGGGCCTCGGCGTCGAGCCAGGCGAGGAACTCGGCCATCGCCGCCGCGTCGCGCAGATGGGCGGCGCGCGATCCGGCGAGTTCCGCCTCGGTCTTGCAGGCCTTGGGCAGCAGGCAGGGATCCGTTTCCCACGCGATCTCGGCCCGGCCCTCGGCCAGCCGGTCGGCGATCCAGACCGGCGCCCGCGCCTTGTCGAGCCCGACCCGGCCCTTCAGCGCGTCGAGCGCCGGGCCGAGGGCCTCGCGCGGCGCGACGCTCACCTCCGGCCCGAGATGGGCGCGCGTCTCCGGCCCGACCTGCGCGGGATCGACGAAGAGGCTCACCCGTCCATCGGCGCCGAGGATCGCGAAGGCGAGGCCGACCGGCGTCCGCGCGATGTCGGAGCCCCGGATGTTCAGGAGCCAGGCGATCGAATCCGGGAAGGTCAGCACGAAGGCGGCGAGATCCTTCGCCGCCAGCGCGGCGGCGAGTTCGGCCCGCTTTTCCGCCGAGGGGCGGCCGGCGAGGCGGTCGGGATGGGGCACGATCGGCTCGGCGGGGGGCGGCGGCTGGTCGGGCCAGACCGCGTCGACGAGATTGGCCACGCGCGCGAGCCCGATCTGGTGCCTGCCGAGCGTCTCCTCCAGCCGGTCGATCTCGCCGCGCGTATGCAGCCAGGGATCGAAACCGAGCCGCCCGCCGCCCGGGATCGCCGCGACGAGCCAGTCGGCGACCGCGTCCTCCGGAATGCGCAGCGTCTCGAAGACCCCGGTATCGACCTGGTCGCGGACCTGCAGCCGGTAGCGGCCGTCGACGAAGACCGCCGCCCGCTCGCGCGCGACGGCGGCCGCGCCGGCCGATCCGGTGAAGCCGGTAAGCCACGCCAGCCGCTCGTCGCGCGGCGCGACGTTCTCGCCCTGATGGGCGTCGGCCCGGGGCACGAGGAAGGCGTCGACCCCGGCCTCCGCCATGGCCGCCCGCAGGGCCGCGAGCCGCGGCGCCCCCGTCTCGGGCATGGTCCGGCGCCGGAAATCCTGAAGCATCTCTCTCCCTCGAAGGCGCGCTCGCGCGCCATCCCGGTTTATCGGCGGTTTGCGATCCCGGTCAATGAAGGATAGCTTCCCCGGACGTGATTCAACCGCCGGAGGAAATGGATGCGCCTAGCCCTCGCGCTGCTTCTGCTCGGGCTCGGCGCCTGGCAGGCGGTCTCCGACTGGAACGCCACGATCGGCGTCGGCTATGCCTATCGCCTGACGCCGGTCGGGCAGGTGCTGGCCGACGCCGCGCCGGATTTCTACGCGCGGCTGATGGCGGTCTGGCAGGCCACGCGGATCCCGTTCCTCTGGGATCCGCTCGGGCGCAGGCTCATGGCGCTGCCGATGGCGCTGGTCCTGATCGTGCCCGGCGCGCTGCTCTGGGTCCGCCGCCGGCGCCGCCGCTGAGGAGGCGCCGGGCCGCGGGGTTCTCAGGCCGCCGCGTCCGAGGCGCCCGTTCCGGCGCCGAGCGGGCCTTCCTGCACGAGCATGTGGATGAAGCGCAGCTTCTCCACCACGGCCGGGCTCAGCGAGAACGGGTAGAGATCGGGCTGGCCCATGCTGCGGTTGAGGCTGTTGAGCGCCACGGTCAGCGGCACCCAGGCATCGATGAGCTGGTCGATCGACCGGGCGTTGTAGGGGTCGAACTCCACCTCGGTATTGACCTCGGGCGCGTCGCTCACGACCGGATTGACGACCACGCCGAAATTCGCCGCGGTGTCGAGCGTGTCGATCATGTGCAGGTAATGCGTCCAGGTCTCGGCGAAATCCTCCCAGGGATGCATCGTCGCATAGGCGGAGACGTAGTTGTATTCCCAGCCCGCGGGGGTGCCGTTGTTGTAATGCTCCTGCAGCGCCGCGCCGTAATCCGCGCGCTCGTCGCCGAAGAGGGCGCGGCAGGCTTCCTCCCGGCCGGAATCGCGGACGAGCATGTCCCAGTAGTAATGCCCGACCTCGTGGCGGAAATGGCCGAGCAGCGTGCGATAGGGCTCGCCAAGTTCGGCGCGGCGGCGTTCGCGCTCGGCGGAATCGGCCTCGGCGATGTTGAGCACGATGAGGCCGTCGTCATGGCCGGTCAGCACCGGATCCTGCCCCTCGACATCGGCGAGGAACTTGAAGCGGAGCGGCGTATGCGCGCCGACGGGGCTCACGAGCGGCAGGCGGAGCCGGTCGAGCGTGTAGATCACGCGGCGCTTGGCGAATTCGATCGCCTGCCAGTGCTCGAGATTGCCCGGCACGCTCAGGTCCGGCACCGTGTCGTTGAGCGCGCAGGCCTCGCAATAGGCCGCGTCGGATTCCGCCGGAACCATCCAGTTGCAGCCGAGCGCGGATTCGTTGGCGCAGGGGCGCCAGTGCGAGCCGTCGCCCTTCACAGGCGTCCGGGAGCCGTCGCTCTCCAGGTTCAGCGCGTTGAGCGTCTGCGCGCCCGGCAGGTAGCCGAGCGGCATGCCGCAGTTCATGCAGCTCACGTTCTCGAAATGGACGAGCTGCCCGCAATTCTGGCAAGCGAAGAGTTTCATGGATATGGTTTCCCTGCCGCGGGCGCTTCCGGCCCGCGGTCCTGATGCGTGTTCGAGGAAGCGGTCAGACGCGCGAGGAGCGGGGTCCGAAGAAGAACCAGACGATGAAGCCGACCAGCGGCAGGACCAGGATGCCGAGCACCCAGAGCACCTTGTTCAACGTCTTGTCGGCGGAGCCGATGACCGAGATGATCGCCCAGATGTCGAGCGCGAGAAGGATCAGGCCTAGAATCCCACCGTACTGAAAGCGCATCTCGTCCCTCCGTCCGCGCCGTTGCGTCGATCCAGCCGCGCGGCCCCGGTCAGGGGCCATCGCGCGCCGGCCGCAACCAACCCATGCCGTACCCGAAGGTTCCCGCTGTCAACCCGAATTGTCAGCGCCGCGCCCGGCGGCCTTCGCGCGCCAGCCGCCCCGGATCGTTGTCGAAGAGCGCGGCGAGCTGCTCGGTCATCGCGCCGGCGAGCTGCTCCACGTCGGTGATCGTCACCGCGCGGGAGTAGTAGCGCGTCACGTCGTGGCCGATGCCGATCGCGATGAGCTCCACCGCGCGGCGCCGCTCGATCATCGCGATCACGTCGCGCAGGTGCTTCTCCAGATAGTTGGCCGGATTGACCGAGAGCGTCGAATCGTCGACCGGCGCGCCGTCGGAGATCACCATCAGGACCCGCCGCGCCTCCGGCCGCGCGGTCAGGCGGCGGTATGCCCATTCCAGCGCCTCGCCGTCGATATTCTCCTTCAGCAGCCCTTCCTTCATCATCAGCCCGAGATTGGCGCGGGCGCGCCGCCAGGGCGCCTCGGCCGACTTGTAGACGATGTGGCGCAGGTCGTTCAGGCGGCCCGGCAGGGGCGGGCGCTGCGCCGCGAGCCACTGCTCCCGGCTCTGCCCGCCCTTCCAGGCGCGGGTGGTGAAGCCGAGGATCTCGACCTTCACCTGGCAGCGCTCCAGCGTGCGCGCGAGCACGTCGGCCGAGATCGCCGCGATCGAGATCGGCCGGCCGCGCATCGAGCCGGAATTGTCGAGCAGCAGCGTCACCACCGTATCGCGGAATTCGGTGTCGCGCTCCCGCTTGAAGGAGAGCGGCGTCATCGGATTCGCCACCACGCGCGCGAGGCGGCCGGCGTCGAGCGTGCCCTCCTCGAGGTCGAATTCCCAGGCCCGGTTCTGCTGCGCCTGAAGCCGCCGCTGCAGCCGGTTCGCGAGGCGCGAGACCGCGCCCTTCAGCGGGTCGAGCTGCTGGTCGAGATAGGCGCGCAGCCGTTCGAGCTCCACCGTGTCCGCGAGATCCTCGGCGGCGATCTCCTCGTCGAAGGCGGTCTGGAAGACCCTGTAGCCGGGATCGGCCTCCGAGATCGGCGGCGGCGGCGCTTCCTCCGGCGGCTCGGCCTGTTCGGCCTGGACCTCGTCCTCGACCTCGCCCTCGTCGAGCGCGTCGGTCGCGGCGCGCATCTGCTCGGGGTCGCCGGCCTGGTCGGAGGTGTTCTGCTCCGAACTCGTGTCCTCGTCCGCCTGTTCGGGGGAATCGCCCTCGCTCGATTCCTCGTCGCGCTGATCCTCCTCGGTCGCGGCCTCGGGCTCGTCCTCATCCTCGTCGCTGATCTGGTCCGGATCCTCGCCGAGCTGGTCGCCGTAGCCGAGTTCCTCGATCACCTGGCGCGCGGCGCGGGCGAAGGCGCGCTGGTCGTCGAGGCTGTCGCGCAGCGCCGCGAAGGTCGGGCCGGCGTTCTGCTCCAGAAAGCCGCGCCAGAGCTCCATCACGTTGCCCGCGCCCTTCGGGAGCGGCCGCCCGGTGGCGAGATGGCGCAGCAGATAGCCCGCCGCCTGCGCCATCGGCGCCCTGGTCTGGTCGGTTATCTCGGCATAGCCGTAGCGGCGCGCCTCCTCGGCGATCTTCGCGTCGATATTGCCGGCGGTGCCCGGCATCACCCGCGCGCCCATCGCCTCGCAGCGCGCCGTCTCCATGCTCTCGAACAGCGCCGCCGCCACGTCGCCCGGCGGGGCGTAGCGGCGGTGCAGCGCGTCGTCGTGATAGCGCAGGCGCAGCGCGTAGGCGTCGGCGGTGCCGCGCGCGAGCATCACCTCGTCGCGCGTCATCCGCCGCGTGACCTGCGGCAGCCGCATCGCCTCGTTGCTCAGCCCCGGCGGATCGACGCTGAAGCCGACCGTGAGTTCGGGCTGGTTGGCGAGCGCGCGCGTCGCCTCCGCGAGGGCCTTCTTGAACGGGTCGGCGGGATTGTCGCTGGGCTTGCTCATGCCCCCTGATAGACCCCGCGCGCCGCCGCTCCGCAAGGCATTTTCGCGTCAGGTCGCGGTCCTGGCCGCGGCGAACTGGTCATAGGCGCGCAGCGCGTCGGCGGCGTACATGAGCGCCGGGCCGCCGCCCATGTAGACGCAGACGCCGAGCATCTCGGCCACTTCCTCCCGCGTCGCGCCCAGTTCGACCAGCGCCTTGCCGTGAAAGCCGATGCAGCCGTCGCAACGCTGGCTGACCCCGATCGCGAGCGCGATCAGCTCCTTGGTCTTGGCATCGATCGCCCCGGCGGCCATCGCCCCCTTCGAGAGCGCGTGGAACCCCTGCATCATCGGCGGCGTCGCCTTCCTCAGCTCCGCCATATAGGCCCCGATGCCGGCGATCCGCGCCGCGTAGTCCTTCTCGCCACTCATGTCCGCCCCCCGGGATTGCCATTCCGCGGGACCATCATTCGACGAAGCGGGCAAAAGTAAAGCGCCGACGACATCCCGCCCGCGCCCCGACGTAGGGCGGACCACGGTCCGCCGTCCCCGCCCCCGACCCTCGGATCCGCCGCGTCAGCCGAGGCTGACGCTCGCCGCGCTTTCGGGCAGTTCCTTGTCGAAGCAGCGCTGGTAGAACTCGGCCACCGTCTGCCGTTCGAGTTCGTCGCACTTGTTGAGGAAGGTCAGCCGGAAGGCGAAGCCGATGTCGCCGAAGATCCGGGTGTTCTCGGCCCAGGCGAGCACGGTGCGCGGGCTCATCACCGTCGAGAGGTCGCCGTTCATGAAGGCCGCGCGCGTGAGATCGGCGACGGTGACCATCTGGCTTACCGTCTTTCTGCCCTCCGGCGTCGCATAGCCGGGATATTTCGCCAGGACGATGTTGGCCTCGTCGTCATGGGGCAGGTAGTTGAGCGTGACCACGAGGCTCCAGCGGTCCATCTGGCCCTGGTTGATCTGCTGCGTGCCGTGATAGAGCCCGGTCGTGTCGCCGAGCCCGACCGTGTTCGCCGTCGCGAACAGCCGGAAATAGGGATGCGGCCGGATCACCCGGTTCTGGTCGAGCAGCGTCAGCTTGCCCTCGACCTCGAGCACGCGCTGGATCACGAACATCACGTCCGGCCGGCCGGCGTCGTATTCGTCGAAGACGATCGCCACCGGGTTCGAGAGCGCCCAGGGCAGGATTCCCTCCTGGAATTCCGTGACCTGCATCCCGTCCTTCAGCCGGATCGCATCCTTGCCGATCAGGTCGATGCGGCTGATGTGGCTGTCGAGGTTCACCCGCACGCAGGGCCAGTTCAGCCGCGCCGCCACCTGCTCGATATGGGTGGACTTGCCGGTGCCGTGGTAGCCCTGGATCATCACGCGCCGGTTGTGCGCGAAGCCCGCGAGGATCGCGAGCGTGGTGTCGCGGTCGAAGCGGTAGGTCGGGTCGACGTCCGGGACCCGGTCGGTGTGCTCCGCGAAACCCTTCACGGTCATGTCGGTGTCGATGCCGAAGAGATCGCGCACGCTCATGTCCACCGTGGGCTCCGCTGCCATTTCCAATCCGCCGTCCGCCATGTCACTCGCTCCTCAGGGCGCGGTCGCCCCATCAGCACTGATGTGTCCCAAATGTCCCTCCGACGCAACCCGGGCGCCGGCCGCCCCGTTCCGTCAGTCGCGGAAGCTTCGGCTCACCTTGATCTGCTCCCAGGCCCAGACCACCTCGGCCAGCCGCGCCTCGTCGTCGCGCCGGCCGCCGTTCATGTCCGGATGCAGGTCCTTGACCAGCGCCTTGTAGATCTTGCGGATCTCGGCCTTGGTCTGGGTGTCCTGCGCGTCGAGGATCTCGAGCGCCTTGCGCTCGGTCGGGGGCAGGCGGCGGCGCTGCACGGTGCCGCGCGGCGTACCGGGGTTGAGCGTCGCGTTCTCGCCGAGCAGATCGGCCGGATCGCTGAAGCCGAAGCGCTGCCAGGCCCGGCCCTCGGCATGCGGACGCTGGCCCCGGTCGACCGTGCCGCTGAAGGGCTGGGTCGGCC
This sequence comes from Amaricoccus solimangrovi, assembly GCF_006385685.1. Taxonomy (GTDB): domain Bacteria; phylum Pseudomonadota; class Alphaproteobacteria; order Rhodobacterales; family Rhodobacteraceae; genus Amaricoccus; species Amaricoccus solimangrovi. The sequence goes on from NZ_VFRP01000011.1 coordinate 54,111, forward strand.
GCTCCCAGACGCGATCCGCCGCGAACTGCTTCTCGAGATCCTCCTCCGAATGGGACTGGAAGTAGTTCCATTTGAGGTTGTACTCACGGATATGGTCCATGCAGAACCACAGGAATTCGTCCAGGTTGTCCGGCGATTTGGGCGCGCGGAACTTGCCGGGCTTGTCGCAGCCGGGCTTGTCGCAGCCGCGGTGCGAGGATTCGACCGCGCCACTCAGGCCGCGGCCCCGCGACCGCCGCTTCTTGTCGGCGGAGACGGAAATGTCGAATTCGAACGGAGAGCGTCGGCTCATCTTCGGCCGTTCCTTTCCAGGGATCTCAGGCGTTTCCCGACTCGGGCGCATCAGTTTAATGTTTTGCCGCCGGGGGCCAAGGGCCGAAGGCGGCGTTATCGGGAGAAGACGACTTGAGCGGCATCAAACCTGAACAGCTCGAAGCGAAGCTCAACGCGGTCTTCGCACCGACGCGGCTCGAAGTGATCGACGAGAGCGAGCAGCATCGGGGCCATGGCGGCTGGCGCGAGGGCGGCGGCACGCATTACCGCGTCGTCATGCGCGCCCCGGCCTTCGCCGGCATGTCCCGGGTCCAGCGCTCCCGCGCGGTGCATTCGGCGCTCTCGGACGAACTCGCGGGCGGGGTGCATGCCCTCGCGCTCGACCTCGCGCCGCCGGACTGACCCCGCTCAGTCGCGTCCCGCCGGGCCGAGCGTCGGGAAGCGGGGAGCCTCGGGCCGGGCCGATGTCCGCGCCGGGCCGAGGCTCGGCTCCTCCATCGCGCGCGGCCGGGGCACCTCGCGCGGGGTCTCGACCGCGACCCTCGGGCTCAGATGCTCACGCGCGCGGCGGAAGACAAGGACCGCGTGCTCCTCGGTCCGGGCGCGGCTCAGCCAGCCGCCCGGCGTCTCGATCGCCAGCGCCTCGGAGCAGTAGTATTCCCATCCTTCCCGCGCGACCTCGTTGATCGCGTCGGTCAGCGTCAGCGCGAAGAGCTCGGCGGCGCCGGAGACGCCCTTGACCTTCTTCGCGCGTTTCGGGACGGGAACGACCTTGTAATCGTAGTAACTCATCCGCCTGCCTCGCTCACTCCAGCCCGAGCTTCGCGCGGACGAGCTGGTTCACCATCTGCGGCGCCGCCTTGCCGCCCGTCGCCTTCATCACCTGGCCGACGAACCAGCCCGCCATCGAGGGCTTGGCCTTCGCCTGTTCGACCTTGGCGGGGTTCGCGGCGATCACCGCGTCCACCGCCGCCTCGATCGCGCCGGTATCGGTCACCTGCCTCAGGCCGCGCGACTCGACGATCTCCGCCGGATCGCCGCCCTCGGCCCAGAGAATCTCGAACACATCCTTCGCGATCTTGCCCGAAATGTCGCCCCCGGCGATCAGGTCGATGAGCCCGCCGAGCTGGCCGGGATCGATCGGGCTGTCGGCGATGCCGTGGCCCTCCCTGTTCAGCCGGCCGAAGAGCTCGTTGATGACCCAGTTCGCGGCGGTCTTGCCGTCGCGGCCGCGGGCCACCTCCTCGAAATAGTCCGCGCTCGCGACCTCGGCGGTCAGCACGCCCGCGTCGTATTCGGTCATGCCGAAATCCGTCACGAACCGCGCCTTCTTCGCATCCGGCAGCTCCGGCAGGCCGGCGGCGATCTGCTCGACATAGGCGTGTTCGAGTTCGAGCGGCAGCAGGTCGGGATCGGGGAAGTAGCGGTAGTCGTGCGCCTCCTCCTTCGAACGCATCGAGCGGGTCTCGCCCCGGTTCGGGTCGTAGAGCCGGGTCTCCTGCTCGACCGCGCCGCCGTCCTCGATGATCGCGATCTGGCGCCGCGCCTCGAACTCGATGGCGGCCTGGATGAACCGCATCGAGTTCATGTTCTTGATCTCGCAGCGCGTGCCGAGATGCGAGAAGTCGCCGGTGGCCCGGTACTTCTCGTAGGCGCCCGGCGGGCAGACGCTGACGTTCACGTCGGCGCGCAGGCTCCCCTCCTGCATGTTGCCGTCGCAGGTGCCGAGATAGCGCAGGATCTGGCGAAGCTTGCGGACGTATTCCGCCGCTTCCTCCGGCCCCCGGATGTCGGGCCGCGAGACGATCTCCATCAGCGCGACGCCGGAGCGGTTCAGGTCGACATAGGAGAGGTTGGGGTCGAGGTCGTGGACAGACTTGCCCGCGTCCTGCTCCAGATGGATCCGCTCGACACGCACCTTGCGCGCGACGCCGGGGCCGAGATCGACGAGGATCTCCCCCTCGCCGACGATCGGGTGGTAGAGCTGGCTGATCTGGTAGCCCTGCGGCAGGTCGGGATAGAAGTAGTTCTTCCGGTCGAAGCGCGAGAAGAGATTGATCTTCGCGTTGAGCCCCAACCCGGTGCGCACCGCCTGCGCCACGCAGTATTCGTTGACGACGGGCAGCATGCCGGGCATCGCCGCGTCGACGAGGCTGACATTGGTGTTCGGCTCCGCCCCGAAGGTGGTGGAGGCGCCGGAGAAGAGCTTCGAATTGGACGTGACCTGCGCGTGCACTTCCATCCCGATCACGAGTTCCCAGTCGCCCTTGGCGCCGGGGATGATCTTCGGATCCGGTTCGGTATAGGCGAGCTCGGCCATGGCAGTTCCGCTCTCAATATGCGCTTGGGATGTGCCGTCTTACTCGGGCGGGGCCGTCCCGGCAAGGGCCGCGCTCCGCGCTTGCGCGCCCCGGCCGAAGCCGTGATGATGCGCGGGACCGAACGGGGTAAGACCATGAAAAGACTGCTCGCGCTTCTGCTCCCGCCGCTGCTCGGCGCCTGCGCCCAGAGCGAGATTCCCGTGCCGGCCTCCGGGCCGGGCCGGCAGGACGCGATCTGCGCCATCACCTTCTCGCAATGGCTCGGCATCAATTCGCACGATGTCCAGGTGCTCGGCCGCGCGATGAAGGGCGAGAACGCGCTGGTGCGGCTCGGCGCGACCGAGCCCCTCGTCGGCGGCGTCTGCGAGATCACGCCCGGCTACGGACTGGTCGCGATGACGACGGAGCCCGCCCGCGCCGCGCCCGCGCCCTAGCCCGCTCAGGCGGGCAGCCGCGCCTGGCGCAGCGGCGTCGGGCGGCCGTAGCGCGGCGCGGTCAGCACCGTCTGCGGCTTGTGCCCGCCGAGCTCCAGCGTCCGCGCCTTCAGGATCTCGATCGCCTGGGCCGAATCCGCGGGCAGCGAGGCCGGGTCGATCGGCTGCCCGACCGTGATCCGGTAGGGCTGGTGCGTCTTGTTCAGCACCTCGTGGAACAGGGTGATGTCGCGCAGCGTCGGATGGATCCGGTCGAAGAGGTAGAACATCACCGAATTGCGCGCCCGGATGTGGAGCGGCACGACGGGCAGGTTGAACTTGCGCGCCATCATCGCGCCCGAGGCCATCCAGGGCCGCTCGTGCAGCGACAGGCGGCGGCGTTTGGCGAGGCGCCCGGAGGGGAAGAGCACGCCGAGCCGCCCCGCGCCGAAGGCCTTGTGCGCGTAGGCCATGGTCTCGCGGTTCTGCCGGTGGCTGCGCTTCTCCGGGCGCCATTCGACCGGGGCGATCACGTCGCCGAGCTGCGGCAGGATCCGGATCGCATCGGCGTTGGCGAAGAAGAACAGGTCCGGCCGCGCCTTGGCGAGCGCGCCGTAGAGCACGACGCCGTCCGCGATCCCGGTCGGATGGTTGGAGACGACGAGGCAGGGACCCGACTTCGGCAGGTTCTCGAGCCCGCCGATCTCGACGTGATGGGCGATCATGTCCGCGAGCGAGAGCATGATCTCCGGCCCCGGCATCGGATCGAGCGCGCGCTTGATCTCGGCGGTGCGCTGGTACTGGAGCAGCCGGTACAGCACGGCCCGCGCGCCGGCCACGGCCGGCCCGGGGCGCCGAAGCCAGGGCGCGCGCTCCTCGATCAGTTGGTCCAGCACTTCGCTCATGATCGCCGACCTACGCTCGCAGCTTGACGGAACCGTGACAAGTCATCGGGAAATGCCGGGACGGGGCAAACCGTTGCATGGTCTCAGGCGTCGTCATCGCGCAGCAGGCGCGAGACGATCTCGCCCGTGTCGCGCGACAGGCCCTGGAGCGCGGCGAGCCGTTCGAGCTGGCCGCGCAGCAGCGTCCGCCGGCGCGCGTCGAAGAGCCGCCAGTTGCCGAGCGAGGCGGTGAGCCGCGCCGCGGTCTGCGGGTTCACCGGGTCGAGCCGGGTCATCCAGTCGATGAAAAGCGCGTAGCCGGCGCCATCCGCGCGGTGAAATCCGGCCGGGTTGGCCATCGCGAAGGTGCCGATCACCGAGCGGAACCGGTTCGGGTTGCGCCATTCGAAATCGGGATGTTCGGTCAGCCGCGCCACGGTCTCCGCCGCCGCCTCGGGCGGGGTATGGGCGGCCTGGACGGTGAACCACTTGTCGACCACCAGCCGGTCGTCGCGCCAGTTGGCGAAAAACCGCGCAAGCGCCTCCGCCCCCGCGCCATGGGCGACGAGAAGCGTCAGCGCGGTCATCCGCTCGGTCATGTTGTCGGCCGAATCGAACTGCGCCCGCGCCGCCCGCGCCTCCGGATCGCGCGCGGTGATCAGCGCGAGCGCCCGGGCGCGGAGCGCGCGGCGGCCGGCGGCCGCGGCGTCGGGCGCGTAGGGGCCCGTGACCGCGTTCGCGGCGTAGAGCGCCTCCACCCGGTCGCCGAGCGCCTCCGCGGTCAGCAGGGTCAGCGCCTCTCGCGCGGCGTGGATCCGCGTCGGATCGGGCACGCCGCCCTTGCCCGCGACATGGCCGATCACCTCCTCCTCGGAGGGCAGGCCGAGCAGCAGCGCCTTGAAGGCCGGGTCGAGCGTGGCATCGTCCGCCACCGTCGCCAGCGCCGCGAGATACTCGGCGTCGACCTCCGCCCGCGCGTCCCCGGCGAGCGTCGCGATGGCTTCGAGCGCGGCGCCCCGGCCGGCCTCCCACTTGTTGAACGTGTCGCTGTCATGGGCGAGCAGGAAGGCGCGGTCCTTCGCGCCAAGGTTCCGCTGGAGAATGACCGGGGCCGAGAATTCCCGGAGCAGCGAGGCGGTCGGCCGTTCCGGCAGTTCCCAGGAGACCTCCCGGCTCGCCCCGGCGAGTTCGATCAGCCCCGCGTCGATCTCCCGCCCGTCGGAGCCGACGAGGCCATAGGCGACCGGGATGAGCATGTGCTTCTTCACCGGCTGGCCCGGCGTCGGCGGAAGGCTCTGGCTGAGGCGCAGCGTGTAGCGGCCGTCCCGCCAAGTCTCCTCGGCGGCGAGGCGGGGCGTGCCGGATTGCGAGTACCAGAGCTTGAACTGCGCGAGGTCGCGGCCCGAGGCGTCCTCGAACACCCGGATCCAGTCCTCGATCGTGCAGGCCTGGCCGTCGTGGCGCTCGAAATAGAGGTCGAGCGCGGCGCGGTAGGTTTCCGGGCCCACGAGGCGGCGCAGCATCCCGATCACCTCGGCGCCCTTCTCGTAGACGGTCGCCGTGTAGAAGTTGTTGATCTCGACGTATTCCTCTGGCCGGACCGGATGCGCGAGGGGGCCGCCGTCCTCGCGGAACTGCGCGCCGCGGAGCCGTATCACGTCCTCGATCCGCTTCACCGCCGCCGAACGCTGGTCGGCCGAGAACTGCTGGTCGCGGAAGACCGTCAGTCCCTCTTTGAGGCAGAGCTGGAACCAGTCGCGGCAGGTGATCCGGTTGCCGGTCCAGTTGTGGAAATATTCATGCGCGATGATGGTCTCGATCGACTTGTAGTCGGCGTCGGTCGCGGTCTCGGGGCTCGCGAGCACGTAGCGGGAGTTGAAGACGTTGAGCCCCTTGTTCTCCATCGCCCCCATGTTGAAGTCGTCGACCGCGACGATCATGAACCGGTCGAGGTCGTATTCGCGCCCGTAGGCGTCCTCGTCCCATTTCATCGAGCGCTTGAGCGCGTCCATCGCATAGCCGCAACGGTCCTCGTCGCCCGGGCGCACCCAGATCTGCAGCAGCACCTCGCGGCCGGAGCGGGTGGTGAAACGGTCCTCGACGGCGCGCAGGTCGCCCGCGACCAGCGCGAAGAGATAGGAGGGTTTCGGGAAGGGATCCTCCCATTCCGCCCAGCCCTCGCCCGAGGCGATCAGATTGCCGTTCGAGAGCAGGACCGGCGCCTCCCCCTCGACCCGGACGCGGAAGCGGGCCATCACGTCGGGCCGGTCGGGATAGAAGGTGATCTTGCGGAAGCCCTGCGCCTCGCATTGCGTGCAGTACATGCCCTTCGACATGTAGAGCCCTTCGAGCGCGGTATTCGCCTCGGGCGCGATCTCGGTCTCGGCCTCCCAGACGAAGGGCGCGTCGGGGACATGGGCCGCGTCGACCGTCAGCCCCTCGTCGTCCACGACCAGCGCGTTCGCCGGGATGGCCGCGCCGTCGATCGTGGCCGAGACGAGCCGGAGCAGCCGCCCGTCCAGCCGCAGGTCGCGCGGACCCTCCGCCGCCCGGGCCGGGTTCGGCGCGAGATGGAGCCGGGCGCGCACGCGCGTCGCCTCGGGCGCGAGGGTGAAGACAAGCTCGACCCGGTCGAGCAGATGCGCCGGGGGGCGATAGTCTTCGAGGCGGATCAGGGGGGGCTGGGCGTCGAGGCGCATGGGCCGCTCCGGTGGTTCGAGGCCGGTTCGCCCGGCGCATCCGCCCGCCAGGGCCGGGCGCCGGGTCGGCGGACCCTGTCACAAAGATGAAGAAAGGGTCAAGGGAGACCATGACGCGGTGCAAGACGGGGTTGCGCTAAACGCGCGGCTCCCGCGGTTGCGAAAAGGCCCCCGGCGCATCATTCTACCCTCATCACCGGGACGGGAGAGTCCCGGAATTCGTAACCCGGAGTATCGCAGTGATGAAGAACGTCAGCCTTCTGGCGGCGGCCGCCGCCGTTTTCGCCGCCCCCGCCTTCGCCGAGGATTTCGTGATCAAGGCGCCCGGCCAGGGCATGAGCCTGCACGAGGGGCCGGTCGACATGGTCGCCTACTACCAGCCCGCCGAGGACGGCCTGCTCGAGGTCACCGCCACCTACGCGGCCCGCGACGGCGCCGGCGAGCCCGCGCGGCTGGTGCTGGGCATGCGCGACGGCGACGGCGTGAGCTTCAGGCTCCCGGGCGTGCCGAACGTCACCTATTCCTTCGCCCGCGCCGGCGATTACGTGACCGTGCGCTCCTTCGAGGAGATCCGGACCGCCTCCGCCGAATGAGGCCCTCGGCCGTCCCCCGCGACGCGGGGGACGGTTCGCGCTCGACGCAGGCGCAGCAAGGGACTATATATCGCTGGTAACTGTCGCGGATTCGCACCCTCGGAATGCCCAGACCCGTCATCGGCATCATCGGTAACGCTCACACGATCAACGACCAGTATTCGGTCCAGGCGGTCGGCCTGTCCAACATCGAGGCCGTGGCGACGCTGACCGGGGCGATCCCGCTTCTGGTGCCCGCCGTGCCCATGGTGGGCGCCGTCGCCGATCTCATCTGCGCCTGCGACGGTTTCGTCTTCACCGGCGGGCGTCCCAATGTCCACCCGAGTCTTTACGGGCACGAGGTCACCGAGAAGCACGGCGCCTTCGACCCCGACCGCGACGCGGTGACGCTGCCGCTCATCCGCGAATGCGTGGCCCGCGGCATTCCGGTCTTCGGGATCTGCCGCGGCTTTCAGGAATTCAACGTCGCCTTCGGCGGCACGCTGCATCCGGAGATCCGCGAGATCCCGGGCAGGATCAACCACCGCATGCCGCCCGACGGCACGATCGAGGAGAAGTTCGAGCATCGCCACACGGTGCGGCTCTCCCCAGGCGGGCAGTTCACCCGCATCCTCGGCGCCGAGGAGGTGATGGTGAATTCGCTGCACGGCCAGGGCATCCTCGACAAGGGGCCGCGGGTGGTGATCGAGGGCTACGCGCCCGACACGACGCCCGAGGCGATCGTGATCGAGGCGGCGCCGGGCTTCGCCATGGCGGTGCAGTGGCATCCCGAATGGAACGCCGCGAACGATCCGGTCTCGCGCCCGCTCTTCCAGGCCTTCGGCGCCGCGGTCGGCGCCCGGGCGGGGCATTGAGGGCTTGGGGAACTACCTGATCGTCGCGCTGGGCGCCGGGATCGGCGGCGCCATGCGTCACGGGGTGAACGTGACGGCCGCGCGGCTGCTCGGCACCGGATTTCCCTTCGGCACGCTCACCGTCAACGTGCTCGGCTCCTTCATGATGGGGCTGCTGACGCAGGTCTTTCTCGCGCGGCCGGGCATCGGCCAGGAATGGCGCCTGCTCATCACCACCGGCATGCTCGGCGGCTTCACCACCTTCTCCACCTTCTCGCTCGACACCGCCGTGCTGATGGAGCGCGGGGCCCCGGCGACGGCGGCGGGCTATGTCGCGCTGTCGCTCCTCGCCTCGGTCGGCGGGCTCTTCCTCGGTCTGCGCGTCGGCGGCTGACGCTGGCTCCTCGGGTCCCTTCGGTCGCCGGCGAATCCGGACTCCGTGCTCCGAGGGGCGGGGAGTAGACTCGCGCGCACCGCTTTCAGAAGACCTTTCAGGAGAATCGATATGGCCTGCCCCGACACGCGCGATTTCGCCGCATGGATCGACCTGATGCCCGGCGACGAAAGCCGCCTGATCGTCGCCGGAGAGGTGAAGACGACCTCCGGCAACCTGCTTCCCCGACTCGCGGAGGCCGAGCCCCAGGGGATCAACCCCCGGGATCTGCTGCTCGTGCTCTCGCTCGAGCAATGCGGCGAGGTGGGAACGGACGACGTCGCCTACCGGCCCGTCCGCTTCGAGAAGCCGGCGGTCCGGGACCAGTATGCGACGGTCACCGTGCTGAGCGACGGCGAGATCTGCTTCACGCTCGAGGTGACCGAGGCAAGCTGACGCGGGCGCCGGCCGGTCAGAGGATCAGGTCGGAATGCGTCAGCGCGTTGGTTCCGACCTCGATCTGGAGATCGGCGTGCCCGTCGCCGTCCACGTCGGCCGAGAGCACGCGGAAGGCATTCCGGACCTCGCCGGGCGTGTCGGAGAACCCGGCGCCGCCGATGAAGTCGAAATGCTGGTGGCCGGAGCGTTCGGTGTTCGCGTCGATCTCCGAGAGGTCGATCTTGTCCACGCCGCGCTGGAAGTCGACGATCTCGTCGCGCGCGCCGCGGATGGCGGGGGACTCGCTCGTCGCGCGGAAGACGAAGTGGTCCGCGCCGCTCCCGCCCGTCATCCGGTCGGGGCCCGACCCGCCGATGAGCGTGTCATGGCCGGTGCCCCCGTAGAGGGTGTCGGCGCCCGTGCCGCCCGACAGCGGATCGTCGCCGGTGCCTCCGCTCAGCCGGTCGGAATGTCTGCCCCCGAACAGCCTGTCGTCGTCCGCGCCGCCATAGAGCCGATCCCGGCCCGTGCCCCCGGAGAGCCTGTCCTCGCCGTCCCGGCCGTAGAGCGTGTCGCGGCCCGAATCTCCGTAGAGGCTGTCGTCGCCCCCGCCGCCGTCGATCGTGTCGTCGCCGCCGCGCGCGCGCAGGAAGTCCGCGAACTCCGTGACGAAGACGTCGTCGTCGCCCGAGGTGCCGAGGATCTCCGGCGGGCCGGACGGATCGGACTGGGTGCCGAACCAGACGTCGTAGACGCGCCCGGCATAGATGCCCGGCCCGGCGCTCCGGTCGAGCCCGACGCCGATCGCGTTCCATTCCATCGAGGCCCAGGCGCCTTCGTTCAGGATGATCGCGTTGTGCGCCGAGGACTCCTTCCAGCCCTGGAGCGCCGCCGCGCTGGTCGCGTAGCCCGCGCCGGTGATCTCGTAGCCATAGCCCGGATAGTCGGTGCCGAGCCGTTCCGGCGCCTCCCACATCGCCTCCGGCGTCGAGCCGTCGGCCATGTAGGGCGCGTCGCTCCAGCTGTGCAGGTTGGCGCCCCGGGGCAGGTCCAGATCCTCGCCCCAGATGTTCTCGCGCGTGTCGACGACGTGGCGCCCGGCGGTCAGCGTGAGCGAGGCGGAGAGCCGGATCGGATCCAGCCCCTCCTCGGCGCGGTAGTCCATGATCTGGTGGTAGAGCCGCAGCTCCTCGAGGCTCAGCGTGTCCTGGGCGTTCTCTTCGTAGATGTCGACGGCCAACGGGCTTCCCTTCCGGCCCCGGGCGGGACCTTAGAGCATGGATGGAACGACCTGATCCGGCGGCCGGTGGCCATCGGCGAAGGTCTTGATGTTGATGATGACCTTCTCGCCCATTTCGAGCCGGCCTTCCATGGTCGCCGAACCCATGTGAGGCAGAAGCAGCACATTCGGCAATTCACGAAGCCGCGGGTTGATCTCGTGGCCATGCTCGTAGACGTCGAGGCCGGCCCCGGCGAGTTCGCCCGCGCGCAGCATCCGGGTCAGCGCGTTCTCGTCCACGACCTCGCCCCGGGCGGTGTTCACGAGATAGGCGGTGGGCTTCATCAGCTTCAGCCGGCGCGCGTTCAGCAGGTGGAAGGTCGATGGCGTGTGCGGCACGTGGATCGTCAGGATGTCGATGCGCGCCAGCATCTGGTCGAGGCTCTCCCACCAGGTCGCGCCGAGTCCGGCCTCGATCTCGGGATGGACGCGGCGGCGGGCATGGTAGTGGACCTCGAGCCCGAAGGGCTTCGCGCGCGCCGCGACCGCGCGGCCGATGCCGCCGAGGCCGAGGATGCCGAGGCGCTTGCCGGCGATCCGGTGCCCCATCAGCGCGGTCGGGCTCCACCCCGTCCATTCGCCGGTGCGCATCAGTTCGGCGCCCTCGGGCAGGCGGCGCGGCACCGACAGGATCAGCGCCATCGCCATGTCCGCGGTATCCTCGGCGAGTACGCCAGGGGTGTTCGAGACGATGATGTTGCGCTGGAGCGCGGTGGCCACGTCGATATGGTCGAAACCCGCGCCGTAGTTCGCGATCAGCTTCAGCCGCGGCCCCGCCTGGCCGAGCAGCCGCGCGTCGAGCCGGTCGGTGATCGTCGGCACCAGCACGTCGGCGTCGGCGATCGCGGCGACGAGCTTTTCCGGACCCATCGGCGTGTCGTCGGGGTTCAGGGTGACGTCGAAGAGCTCGCGCATCCGCGCCTCGACCGGCTCGGGCAGGCGCCGGGTCACGACGACTTTCAATCTGGGCGGGGCCATGCGCTTTCCTGTTCCTCTGAGGCGTAATTTTGTTATCGTCGCGGATAATTGCACGGGGGGTCCGGCGGAATCCAGATACTTCCCGGCGTACGAAGGTCGAGAGCAGGAACTCATGGCTGAACCCTATCGCTGGGCCGCGCGCGCCGTCGCGGGGCTCGCCGCGCTGGCGTCGCTCGCCGCCGCCGCGCCGGCCGAGGAGGCGGCGGCGCCCGCCGCCGCGCCCCAGGCTGTCGCCTCCGGCGTCGGCCCCGTCACCCACCTGCCGCTGCCCCGTTTCGTCTCGATGCGCGGCGAGACGGCCAATGCTCGGCGCGGGCCGAGCCTCGACCAGCGCGTGGACTGGGAGTTCCGCCACCGCGGCATGCCGCTCGAGGTCACGGCGGAATACGGCAACTGGCGGCGCGTGCGCGACGTGGACGGCAAGGGCGGCTGGGTGCACCACGCGCTGCTCTCGGGCACGCGTACCGCGCTCGTGATCGGCGCGGATCGGGTCGCGCTCCGTGACCGGCCGGAGGAGGCGGCGCGGATCGTCGCGCTGGCCGACCCCGGCGCCATCGGCCGGATCGACGCCTGCGCGGGCGCCTGGTGCGAGATCAGCGCGGCGGGCAGCGAGGGCTGGCTGCCGCGCGCCGCGATCTGGGGCGTCTCGCCGGACGAGACGATCGACTGACCGCTCTCACGCCTCCGTCATTCGCCGCCATCGTAAGGAGAGCGCAAGCTCGGCCCTTCACGAGACTCGGACGCGAGGTCGCCGCGCGCGCGGGCACGACGGCGTCCCGCGCGGACATGGGCCCCGGAGGGGGTGCGAGGGAGTCAATCGATGGGCGAACGTGAGGGCTACAGCGGGGCGCAGATCGCGCTGCACTGGTCGATAGCCGGGCTGATCCTCTTCAACTATCTCTACAGCGACGGCATGGGCCGCGCCTTCGACGCCTCGCTCGAGGGCGGGTCGCCGGTCAATCCGGAGATCAATCCGAGCATTCACGTCTGGGTCGGGGTCGCGGTGCTCGTGCTCGTCCTGCTCCGGTTCCTCGTCCGGGCGCGGTCCGGCGTGCCGGCGGCGGCCGGGGCGGGTGCCATGCGGCACGCGGCGCACTGGGGTCACCGTCTGCTCTACGCGCTGATGGTGCTCGTCCCCGCGCTCGGGGCGGTCACATGGTTCGGCGGGATCGAGGCGACGGCCGACCTGCATTCGCTGCTTGCGAACGCGCTCATGATCGTCGCGGGCGGCCACGCGGCGATCGCGCTCTTCCACCACTTCGTGCTGCGCGACCGGGTCATCGTCCGGATGCTGCGCGCCCGCTGAGGGCCGGGCGGCCGCCGGGTCAGGCGACCTGGCGGCGCAGCCGGATCACGACGTCGACGCGGCTCAGCGTCGCGCCCTCGGGCAGCGTGGGCGCGCCCACGAGGCGCACGGCCTCGTTCGGCGCGTCGGTGAGCAGCCCGTCCTCTTCCCAGTAGTAGTGCGGATGATCGTCGATGCGCGTGTCGAAATAGGAGCGCGTGCCATCCACCGTCACCTCGTTCATGAGGCCGGCGGAACAGAAGGCGCGCAGCGTGTTGTAGACGGTCGCGAGCGAGACCGAGACCTCAAGCGAGCGGGCGGCCTCGTGCAGCCCCTCGGCGGTCACGTGGCGATCCCGGCCATCCCCGATCAGGAGTTCCGCGAGGGCGAGGCGCTGGCGCGTCGGCCGGAGGCCCGCCCCGGTCAACCATTTCGCGGCGCTGAGCCGCGCTTGCCGACGATCCGGTTCCGCACCCGGCATTTTTGGCCTCCGAAGACAGCTACCCAGAACACATAACGAAATGGCTCAGGATTTTCCAGTGCCTTCCGGATCCGCCGCCCGGCGCCGCAGCCCGCGCCGGGGGGGCCTTGCGCCGCGCGCGCCCCGGATGCTAGGGATCGCGCGGTTTTTGACAGACAATGAACAGTCCCAGCGACTGGGAGCAGCGATGAACGACCGCCCGACCAGCATCGATTACGAAGGCCTTCTCTCCTGCGCGCGGGGAGAGTTGTTCGGCCCGGGCAACCCGCAGCTTCCGGCGCCGCCGATGCTCATGTTCGACCGGATCACCGAGATCTCGTCCGACGGCGGTTCCAACGGCCTCGGCCATGTCGTCGCCGAACTCGAGGTGAAGCCGGATCTCTGGTTCTTCGCCTGCCACTTCATCGGCGATCCGGTGATGCCGGGCTGCCTCGGGCTCGACGCGCTCTGGCAGCTCACCGGCTTCGCGCTCGGCTGGCGGGGGATGCTCGGCCGGGGCCGCGCGCTCGGCGTCGGCGAGGTGAAGTTCACGGGCATGGTCACGCCCGATGTCAAGCTTGTCGAGTACAACGTTGATTTCACGAGGATCATTGATCGCAAGCTGAAGCTTGGCATGGCCAACGGGACCATGAAGGCGGATGGCAAGGTGATCTATACCGCCACCGACATGAAGGTCGGGCTGTTTCAGGAATAATCCCGAGGAGGATCCGCCATGCGCCGCGTCGTCGTCACCGGACTCGGCATCGTCTCTTCGATCGGCTGCGACGCCGACGCCGTGGCCGCCGCGCTGAAGGCGGGTAGGTCGGGCATCAGCTTCGCCCCCGACTACGCCGAGCACGGCTTCCGCAGCCAGGTGCAGGGCAAGCCCGAGATCGACGTCTCCGAGCATATCGACAAGCGCCAGCTCCGCTTCATGGGGGACGGCGCGGCCTATGCCTACATCGCCATGCAGCAGGCGATCGCGGACTCGGGCCTCGAGGAGAGCGACGTCTCGAACGAGCGGACCGGCCTCATCGCCGGTTCGGGCGGCCCCTCGACGCGCAACATGTTCGAGGCGCACCGCACGGTGATCGAGAAGGGCGGGCCAAAGCGGATGGGTCCGTTCATGGTCACGCGCTGCATGTCCTCGACCGTCTCGGCCTGTCTCGCGACGCCGTTCAGGATCAAGGGGCTCAACTACTCGATCACCTCGGCCTGCTCGACCTCGGCCCATTGCATCGGCAACGGGGTGGAGCAGATCCAGTTCGGCAAGCAGGACATCGTCTTCGCCGGCGGCGGCGAGGAACTCGACTGGACGCTCTCGTGCCTCTTCGACGCGATGGGGGCGATGAGCTCGAAGTTCAACAACCGTCCCGAGGCGGCCTCGCGCGCCTTCGACGTCGAGCGCGACGGCTTCGTGATCGCGGGCGGCGGCGGCATGGTCGTGCTCGAGGAGCTCGAGCATGCGAAGGCGCGCGGCGCGAAGATCTACGCCGAGGTGACCGGCTATGGCGCGACCTCCGACGGGCACGACATGGTCGCGCCCTCGGGCTATGGTGGAGAGCGGGCGATGCGGCTCGCGCTCCAGTCGCTCGATCCCGACCGCAAGGTCGGCTACATCAACGCGCATGGCACCTCCACCCCGGTCGGCGACGTGCCGGAGGTGGAGGCGGTGCGCCGCGTCTTCGGCGACGGGACGACCCCGCCGATCAGTTCCACCAAGTCCATGACCGGTCACAGCCAGGGCGCGACCGGCGCGCAGGAGGCGATCTACTGCATGCTGATGCTGCGCGACGATTTCATCGCTCCGTCGATCAATGTCGACACGCTCGACCCGGCGATCCGGCCGGAGGAGATCGCGACCGCCCGGGTCGACGAGGCGGGGCTCGACTCCGTCATGTCCAACAGCTTCGGCTTCGGCGGCACCAACGCGTCGCTCATCATGAGCCGCTACCATGGGTGAGGCCTGGACCGAGGAGAAGATGGCGCGCGCGGGCCTGCTCGCGGGGAAGCGGGCGCTGATCCTCGGGGTCGCGAACGACCATTCCATCGCCTGGGGCATCGCGAAGGCGATGCGCGCGGCGGGCGCGGAACTGGCCTTCACCTACCAGGGCACCGGCTTCGGCCGCCGTGTCGTGCCGCTGGCCGAATCGGTCGGCGCGCGGCACATCCTGCCCGCGGACGTGCAGGATCCCGCCTCGCTCGACACCGTCTTCGAGACGCTCCGCGCCGCCTGGGGCGGGCTCGACATCCTCGTCCATGCGATCGCCTATTCCGACAAGGCCGAGCTCGACGGGAAGTTCCTCGACACGAGCCGGAAGAATTTCCTCAATTCCCTCGATGTCTCCTGCTACAGCCTCGTGGAGCTGACGCGCCGCGCGGCGCCGCTGATGGCGCCGGGAAGCTCGATCATCACGCTCACCTATATCGGGGCGCAGCGGGTGACGCCGCATTACAACGTCATGGGCGTCGCCAAGGCCGCGCTCGAGGCCTCGGTGCGCTATCTCGCCAACGACGTCGGGCCAGACGGGATCCGCGTCAATGCGATCAGCGCGGGGCCGATGCGCACGCTCGCCGGCGCCGCGATCTCCGGCGCGCGCAAGGTCTATCACGCGGTCGAGCGCAACGCGCCGCTCCGCGCCAATGCGACGCTCGAGGCGGTGGGCGGCACGGCGGTCTATCTCGCCTCCGATCTCGGCGCCTCGGTGACGGGCGAGGTCATCTTCGTCGACGGCGGCTTCCATGTGCTCGGCATGGCGCAGCCGGAATATCTGCCCTGAGGAGCGCGACGGTGTTCCGGGCCATCGTCTTCGACGCCTACGGAACGCTGTTCGATGTCGACGCCGCGGCGCGCCATGTCGCGGCGGAACCGGGGCGGCACGGATTCGCCGCCGTCTGGCCCCGTGTGTCGGCCGACTGGCGGCGCAAGCAGCTCGAATACACTTGGCTCCGCGCCATCACCGGCACCCACGCCGATTTCTGGCAAGTCACCCGGGAGTCGCTCGACTGGGCGCTGGAGGCCGCCGGCATGGCCGGGCACGACCTGCGCGAGCGGCTGCTGGCGCTCTATTGGGAGCTCGATGCCTTCCCGGAGGCGGCCGAGGTGCTCGACGGGCTGCGCGGCGACGGTTTCGCGACCGCGATCCTGTCGAATGGCACGCCCGAACTGATCGAGGCCGCCGTCCGCCACGCCGGGCTCGCCGACCGCTTCGACGCGCTGATCTCGGTCGAGGAGGCGGGCGTCTACAAGCCCTCGCCCAAGGTCTACGATCTCGCGACCGCGCGCTTCGGTTGCAAACCGGACGAAATCCTGTTCGTCTCCTCGAACGGCTGGGACGCCTGCTCGGCGGCCGGCCACGGGTTCCGGACGGTCTGGGTCAACCGCGGCCGCGCGCCGGCGGAACGCCTGGCGGCGGCGCCCGATCGGGAGACGCATGACCTGACGGGGGTGCTCGCGGTGGCACGCGGGGAAGGAGGCCGATGACGCGGCGGTTCACGACTTCGGACGGGCTTTCGCTCGCCTATACCGACACCGGGGAGGGGCGGGCGCTGCTCGGCCTGCCGGGGCTGACGCGCAACGCGGCGGATTTCGAGGATCTCGCGGCGGCGCTCGGCGGGCGCCATCGCCTGATCGCGCTGACCTCGCGCGGCCGGCACGGCTCGGATTTCGATCCGGAGTGGAAGAACTACAACGTCGCGGTCGAGGGGCGGGACGTGATCGAATTGCTCGATCACCTCGGCCTTGATAAGGTGACCATCGTCGGCACGTCGCGCGGTGGGCTGATCGCGATGCTGCTCGCGGCGGTCGCCCGGGATCGGCTGGCGGCGGTTCTGCTCAACGACATCGGCCCGGAGATCGACGCGGTGGGCCTCGACCGGATCATGGGCTACCTCGGGATCGCGCCGAAAGGCCGGACCTACGCCGACGTCGCCGCCGCGCTCCGCGCCACGAGCGGGGCCGAATTCCCCGATGTGCCGCTCGAACGGTGGGAGATCAGCGCGCGGCGCTGGTTCGCGGAGACGCCCGACGGGATCGGGCTCAACTACGATCCGAAGCTCCGCGACGCGGTGCTCGAGGGCTCGGCGGCGCCGACGCCCGACATGTGGCCGCTCTTCGACGCTTTCGCAGGCATTCCGCTCGCCGTGCTCCGGGGCGCGAATTCCGATCTCCTGTCGCGCGAGACGGTGGCGGAGATGGCGCGGCGCCGGCCCGACCTGATCGCGGCCGAGGTGCCGAACCGGGGGCACGTGCCCTTCCTTGACGAGCCTGAGGCGCTCGGCGCGCTCGACGCGTTGCTGGCGAGACCGGCGGCATGAGCGATTTCGCGGCGATCCGGGCGGCGGCGGATCGCGCGCGGGGGCGTATCCGGCGCACGCCGCTGCTGACGAGCCCGGCGCTCGACCGGTTGGCCGGGCGCCGCGTCTGGCTGAAGGCCGAATGCCTTCAGGTCACCGGATCCTTCAAGGCGCGCGGCGGCTGGGCCGCGCTCTCGGCGCTGCCGGCCCAGGCGCGGGCGCGCGGGGTTCTCGCCTTCTCCTCGGGCAACCACGCCCAGGGCGTGGCGCGGGCGGCGCTGGAATTCGGCGCGCCGGCGGTGATCCTGATGC
This sequence comes from Amaricoccus solimangrovi, assembly GCF_006385685.1. Taxonomy (GTDB): domain Bacteria; phylum Pseudomonadota; class Alphaproteobacteria; order Rhodobacterales; family Rhodobacteraceae; genus Amaricoccus; species Amaricoccus solimangrovi. The sequence goes on from NZ_VFRP01000011.1 coordinate 71,548, forward strand.
CCTCCGACGCGCCTTCGGTGAAGGTCGAGAACACCCGCGCGCTCGGGGCCGAGGTCGTGCTCTACGACCGCGCGACGCAGGACCGCTACGAGATCGGCGCGCGCATCGCGGAGGAGCGGGGGCTGACCATCATCCCGCCCTACGACCATCCGGAGGTGATCGCGGGGCAGGGGACCACCGGGCTCGAGATCGCCGAGCAGGCACGCGCGGCGGGCATCGCGCGCGCCGACGTGCTCGTCTGCTGCGGCGGCGGCGGGCTCAGCGCCGGCGTCGCGCTCGCGCTCGAGGCGCTGGCGCCGGGTCTGCGCGTGCGCCCGACCGAGCCGGAGCGGTTCGACGACATGGCGCGCTCGCTCGCCGCGCATGCGCGCGTCGAGAACGCGGCGCTCTCGGGGTCGGTCTGCGATGCGATCCTGACGGTGCGGCCGGGCGAGATGACCTTCCCGATCCTCTCGCGGCTCGCGGGCCCCGGGCTCGTCGTCTCCGACGAGGAGGCGCTGCGCGCCGTGGCGCTCGCCTTCGCGCATCTGCGCGTGGTGCTGGAGCCGGGCGGGGCGGTCGCGCTCGCCGCCGCGCTCTTCCATGGCGACGAGATCGCGGGCGACAGCGTGATCGCCATCGGCTCGGGCGGCAATGTCGATTCGACGCTCTTCGCCCGGACGATCCAGCGCTACGCGGTCTGAGGGGCGGGCGCCCGGCGCGCCCGCCCCCGGGACTCATCCGTGCTTCTCGATCCAGGCCGAGAATTTCTCGAGGAAGCCCCGCATGATCTCGCGGGTCTTGTCGCTGGTGAAATTCCCTTCCGCGTCGATCCCTTCCGGCTTGAAGCTGTAGTAGAGTTCCGGCTGGCCCATCAGGACCATGCCGCGGCCAACCACGATGGAGCGCAGCTGCGCCTGCGCCGCCGCGGTGCCGATCGCCCCGCCCGAGGCGCCGGTGATGGCGGCCGGCTTGCCGGGCCAGCTTGGCTGGCCCACGGGCCGCGATCCCCAGTCGATCGCGTTCTTCGTCGCCGGCGTGAAGGAGCGGTTGTATTCCGGCGTCACGAACAGGACCGCGTCGGCGGCCTCGACTGAGCGCTTGAGCGCGAAGACGCTCTCCGGCGGGTCGGGCCAGAGATCCTCGTTGTAGAGCGGCAGGTCGAGGCTCGGATAGTCGAACTCGAAGAGATCGGCGCCGAGCTTTCCGAGCGCCTTCGCATAGGTCCTGTTGATCGAGGCGGCCCTCAGGCTGCCGACGAGCACGGAGATCTTCCGCATTCCAGTTTCCTTCCCTTGCCTCCCGGGCCTCCGCTACTCTAGCGCCCGGAAGGCATCAGGAAAGGGCGCGCGGTTCCCCCGGCCCGAACCCGTAGGGCGGACTTCAGTCCGCCGCCCCCCGGCCCGCCGCCCCCGGCCCGCCGCCCCCGGTCCGCCGCCCCCCCCCCGGTCCCGCGATTGCCGGATTGCGCTTCGCCCCCCGCGCCTTTAGACGAATCCTTGCGAGGACGAAGGCGGTACGACGACAGATCGCGGGCCATTCCGACCCGGAACCATTCACGAGACCGCCGCGTTTCACCGCTGCCCGGGGTACGCGGATCCCCGGCCCGGGCAAGGCGTTGCCCGGTCAAACGCAAGGAGGGATACCGTCATGAAGGCTTTCGCATTGCTGACCGCCTCGGCGCTGGCGCTCGCCGCCTGTTCCGGCGAACCGGAGATGCCGACCAGGCTGCCGATTTCGGAGATCACCGTGAACACGGACCTGAGCGCGATCGGCAACCGGAGCGCCGTGAACTACTGGTCGAACCTCAGCACCGACCTGAAGACGGCGCTCGCGAATGAATTCGTGAACGATATCGCGCCGGGCGGCGCGCAGCTGACGGTCGACGTGGACGAACTCGCGCTGGCGCAATCCTACAGCCAGGGTCTCACGCAGAATTCGACGCTGAAGGGCCAGGTCATCGTCAACCACCGCGGCACCGTGGCGGGCACCTACAACGTGACGGCGACGATGGCCGAGGCCATGGCCAGCGAGGAACAGGGGGGCAAGACGCCGCCCGCGCCGGACAGCACCGAATCCTATCAGGCGCTCCTGAAGGCCTTCGCCCGCGGCGTGGACCAGCAGATCAACCCCGTTCCCGCCCCTTGACCTGACCCTGGAACCTCCCGATCTTCCGCGAGCGAAGAGATCGGGAGGTTTTCATGTCTGGGGCGAGCGCGAAGGGTGTCGAGACGCTGATCGGGCAATGGCACGGGCCGTTCGGCCTGCCCGGTTTCGACCGGATCGAGGTCGAGGCCTTCGCCCCCGCCTTCGACGCCGCGATGGCGAAGGCGCGGGCCGAGATCGACGCGATCGCCGGCGATCCGGCGGCGCCGAGCTTCGCGAACACGATCGAGGCGATGGAGCGCGCGGAGGCGGAGCTCGACCGCGTCTCGGCCATCTTCTTCAACATCGCCGGCGCCCATTCCAGCGACGCGCTGGAGGCGCTGCGCCGCGATCTGAGCCCGAAGCTCTCGGCGCATGGCTCGGCCACGATGATGAACGCCGCGCTCTTCGCGCGGATCGACGGGCTGATGCGCGCCATCGACACGCTCGGCCTGACGGCGGAGCAGCGCCGGGTGCTGACGCTCTACCACCGGATGTTCCGTCGCGCGGGCGCCAAGCTCGAGGGCGCCGACCGGGCGCGGCTGACCGCCGTCATGAGCCGGCTCGCCTCGCTCGGGACCGCCTTCGGCCAGAACGTGCTGGCCGACGAGAAATCCTGGGAGATGGAGCTGGCCCCCGGCGATCTCGAGGGGCTGCCGGATTTCGTCGTCGCCGCGGCCGCCGAGGCCGCGCGGGAGCGGGGGCGGGCCGGACATGTGGTGACGCTGTCGCGGAGCCTCATCGTGCCCTTCCTGCAGTTCTCGCCCCGGCGCGACCTGCGCGAGAAGGCGTTCCGCGCCTGGGTCGCGCGCGGCGCGAACGGGGGCGAGACGGACAACCGGGCGATCGTCGCCGAGACGCTGGCGCTCCGCGAGGAACGGGCGCGGCTGCTCGGCTATCCGACCTTCGCCGCCTTCAAGCTCGAGACCGAGATGGCGAAGACGCCCGAGGCGGTGCGCGACCTGCTCACCGCCGTCTGGACCCCGGCGCGGGCGCGGGCGGAGGCCGACGCCGCGCGCCTGGGCGCGCTCATGCGCGAGGACGGGGTGAATGGCGATCTCGAACCCTGGGACTGGCGCTACTATTCCGCGATCCGCCAGAAGCGGGAGCACGATCTCGACGAGGCGGAACTGAAGCCCTATCTCGAACTCGATCACATGATCGCGGCGGCCTTCGACGTGGCGGGCCGGCTCTTCGGCCTCGACTTCACGCCGGTCGATGCGCCGCTCTATCACCCCGATGCCCGGGCCTGGGAGGTCCGGCGGGACGGGCGGCACATGGGCGTCTTCATCGGCGACTATTTCGCGCGCCCCTCGAAACGCTCCGGCGCCTGGTGCTCCTCCTTCCGCGCGCAGTCGAAATTCGACGGCGAGGTCCGGCCCATCGTCGTCAACGTCTGCAACTTCGCCAAGGCGCCGGAGGGGGCGGCGAACCTGCTCACCTTCGACGACGCGCGCACGCTCTTCCACGAATTCGGCCACGCGCTGCACAACCTCCTCTCCGACGTGACCTATCCCTTCATCTCCGGCACCTCGGTCGCGCGCGATTTCGTGGAACTGCCGAGCCAGCTCTACGAACACTGGCTGTCCGTGCCCGAGATTCTCGCCAGACACGCCCGCCATGCGCGCACCGGGGAGCCGATGCCGGCGGATCTGCTCGAACGGCTGCTCGCGGCGCGCAACTACGACCAGGGCTTCGCCACGGTCGAATACGTGACCTCGGCGATGGTCGATCTCGACTTCCACGCCGGACCCGCGCCGGCGGATCCGATGGCGGCCGAGGCCGCGACTCTCGGCCGGCTCGGCGTTCCCCATGCGATCCGGATGCGCCATGCCACGCCGCATTTCGCGCATGTCTTCACCGGAGACGGCTATTCGTCCGGCTACTATTCCTACATGTGGTCGGAAGTAATGGACGCCGATGCCTTCGCCGCCTTCGAGGAAACCGGCGATCCGTTCGATCCGGCGATGGCCGGACGGCTCGCGGCCAGCGTCTATTCCGCCGGCGGATCGCGCGACGCGGCGGAGCTTTACGCCGAATTTCGCGGCCGCCTTCCCGGCGTCGAGGCGCTGCTGCGCCAGCGCGGGCTGCTCGATCCGGTCTGATCCGGCGGATCTTGGCCTCGAATCCCCCCTGAAAGGCGCGCCGGCGGCGCGTCTTGCTCGCGTATGAGCGGAATCACGCTGATCGCTATGCGACGGCGGCTTGCGGTATCGTTAAACTCCCACTAACGGCTTAGAACCTGTCCTTCAACGGAGGCGGTCAGGCCAAGGTCTGCCCCGTTGAGGCGGCACCGGGGATCTTACCGGGGTATCCGCGCGATTTGCGAGCTCTCACGTTTCGGTGAGAGAATTTTTATCGTTATTTTTATGGAACTCTTGTTTCTTGTATGAGATCTAAATAAAGTAGTATCATATCGGTATCGTGGAGCACGACCGATTGTCTCATACAGTCCCGGCCGGCCCAGATCGGATGCCACGGGTTAAAACAGGAAAGAGTTGAGGATGATCGAAGATCAGACCATTGGGCGGGGCGAGATCCTGGCTCTGACGACCGAAATCGTTTCGGCCCATCTGGCGAATAACGCGGTGGTCCAGAACGAGGTGCCGGAGCTTATCCAGTCGGTTTTCGCGAAGCTGAGCGAACTCGCCTCCGGCGAGGAGGCCGCTTCGGTCGAGCTGACCCCCGCCGTGCCGATCAAGAAGTCGGTGACGGACGATTACATCATCTGTCTCGAGGACGGCAAGAAGCTCAAGATGCTGAAGCGCCACCTGATGACCGCCTACAACATGACGCCGGAGGAGTACCGGACGAAGTGGGGCCTGAAGGCGGATTACCCGATGGTCGCGCCGAACTACGCCGCGAAGCGCCAGGAGCTCGCGAAGAAGATCGGGCTTGGCCGGAAGCCCCGGGCGAAGTAAACCCGGCCAGCGCCAACCATGGAACGCGGAAGGCACCCGGGCGAAGGTCCGGCGTGCCTTTCGGCTTTGAGGGGGTCGGGAATGTCCGCGCCGGTAAAGAAGCTCTTCGTCAAGACCTATGGCTGTCAGATGAACGTCTATGACAGCGAGCGGATGACCTCCGCCCTGGCCACGCGCGGCTACGAGGCGACGGAGACGGCCGAGGACGCCGACCTGATCCTGCTCAACACCTGCCACATCCGGGAGAAGGCGGCCGAGAAGGTCTATTCCGACATCGGCCGGCTGCGTCCGCTGAAGGCCGCGCGGCCGGATCTGCGGATCGGGGTGACCGGCTGCGTCGCCCAGGCCGAGGGCGGGGAGATCCTGCGCCGGACGCCGCTCGTCGATCTCGTCGTCGGGCCGCAGGCCTATCACCGCCTGCCCGGGATGCTCGACCGGATCGGGGAGGGGGAGCGGCCGGTCGACACGGACTTCCCTGCGGAAGACAAGTTCGACCACCTGCCCGAGGCGCCGCGCGCGCGCCGCGCCCCGACGGCCTTCCTCACCGTCCAGGAGGGCTGCGACAAGTTCTGCGCCTTCTGCGTCGTGCCCTATACGCGCGGCGCGGAAGTGTCGCGCCCGGCGGGCCGCCTGCTCGCGGAGGCGCGCGATCTGGTCGCCCGCGGCGTGGCCGAGATCACGCTGCTCGGGCAGAACGTGAATGCCTATCGCGACGAGAACGGGGAGACGCTGGCCGGGCTCATCGGCGAGCTCGCGGCGATCGAGGGGCTGGAGCGGATCCGCTACACCACCTCGCATCCGAACGACATGGGCGCGGACCTGATCGCCGCGCACGGGGCGGAGCCGAAGCTCATGCCCTTCCTGCACCTGCCGGTACAGTCGGGAAGCGACCGGATCCTGAAGGCGATGAACCGCAGGCACACGGCCGAGCAGTATCTGCGCCTGATCGAGCGCATCCGCGCCGCGCGGCCCGACATCGCGCTCTCGGGCGATTTCATCACCGGCTTCCCCGGCGAGACCGAGGCCGATTTCGCCGAGACGCTCGCGCTCGTCGAGGCGGTCAACTACGCCCAGGCCTTCTCCTTCGCCTATTCGCCTCGCCCGGGCACGCCCGCGGCCGGGCGCGAGGATCTGCCGCGCGAGGTGAAGGCCGAGCGGCTCCGGCGGCTGCAGGAGCTCCTCGGGCGGCAGCAGGCGGCGTTCCAGGCCAGCATGGTCGGCCGGGACCTCGCCGTGCTGGTCGAGAAGCCGGGACGCGAGCCGGGGCAGGTGGCGGGCAAGTCGCCCTATCTCAACGCGATCCAGATCGACGCGGGCGCCGAGACGATCGGCCGGGTGGTGCGCGCGCGTGTCACGGCGTCGGGACGGAACTCCCTCTTCGGCGACCTGCTCGACGCGGCCTGATATGGACGGCGCGGAGAAAGCGGCCGGGATCGGCTGCGTCCATTTCGACATCACCGATCTCTGCAACGCGGGCTGCCCGCAATGCCCGCGCACCGATCCCAACGGTTGCCGTCCCCAGGAGTGGCTTCGCAAGCATGCGGGCAGCCTCGAGGAGTTCCGCGCCTACAGCCCGCCGGAACTGCTCGCCTCGCTCGACTCGGCCTATTTCTGCGGCAATTACGGCGACGCGGCGGTGGTGCCGGATCTGATCGGGATCCTCGGCTACTGCTGGGAGGCCAATCCGAAGCTGAAGCTGCAGCTTCACACCAACGCGGGGATGCGCGGACGGGACTGGTGGGTGGAACTGGCCGAGGCGGCGAAGGGCCGGCGCTTCAGCGTGATCGCCGCGATCGACGGCGCGAGCCAGGAGACGAACAGCCTCTATCGCGTGCGCACCGATTTCGAGCGCGTCATCGGCAATCTCACCGCCTTCATCGAGGCGGGCGGCAAGGCCGAATGGCGCATGCTCGTCTTTCGCCACAACGAGCACGAGGTCGCGAAGGCGGAGGCGATGGCGAAGGCGCTCGGCTTCACCGGTTTCCGCGCCTATCCGTCGAACCGGTTCAACGGAGCCGATTTCCGCTACACGCTCGGTGGCCGGCAGTTCGTGCTCGAACCGCCGGCGGCGAAGGTGGCGCCGAAGGTCGAGGGCCGGCATTCGATCGCCTCGGGCGAGCTGACGCGGACCGAGGCCTGGATCGATTGCGAGGCGATCCGGAAATCCACCGCCTATCTCGATTTCGAGGGCTATCTGCTGCCCTGCTGCTACTTCGGGCGGCGGCTCTACATCCACCACCACGGCGGCGCCGGGCGGGACGACCGCGAACTCGCGGCGCTCTTCGACGCCTTCGACATGGAGCGGCTCAACGTCGCCCGGCACGGCTACGAGGCGGCGCGCGCCGCCTATGACGAATTCCTGAAGTTTCTCGCCCCCTACTGGGATCGCCAGGAACCGAAACTCTGCAAGTCGGTTTGCGGCAGGAAGCGGACCGTCCCGGTCGAGGGCGGCGCGTCGGGGGAGGAGGGCGCCGCGCGCCCCTGATCTCCCGCTTGCGCGGTCGGCCCGGCTGGGGCAGTCTCGCGCCAGACGCGTCTCGCAGTCTCTTGCCCCACGGAGGCCGGCCGGCCTCTTGCCCCACGGAGGCCAATTGGCGATCAACGCCCCCTATCCCGCCTTGAGCCCGGACGAAACGTCCGACAGCGCGCTGCAGTTCCCGGACAACCGCCTGCTGATAGATCTCTGCGGAGAACTCGACCGCAACATCGTCCAGATCGAGCAGCGGCTCGGCGTGGCGATCCATCGACGAGGCAACCAGCTCGCGCTGCACGGCTCGCCCCAGGAGCGGGAGGCGGCGGAGCAGGTGCTGCGCGCGCTCTATGCCCGGCTGGAGCAGGGGCGCCCGGTGACGCCGGGCGACATCGACGCGGTGATCCGCATGGGCGGCGCGCCGGAGGCGCGGACCCCCGCGCCCGATCCCGGGCAGCTCGAGATGTTCGACGGCGGGCCGCTGGAGATCCGCACCCGGCGCAAGGTGGTGGAGCCCCGCACGCCGACCCAGCGCGTCTATGTGCGCGACCTGTTCCGGCATGAGCTCGTCTTCGGCCTCGGCCCCGCGGGTACCGGCAAGACCTATCTCGCGGTCGCCGCCGCCGTCGCCATGTTCATCGAGGGGCGGGTCGACAAGATCATCCTCAGCCGTCCCGCGGTGGAGGCGGGCGAGCGGCTCGGCTTCCTGCCCGGCGACATGAAGGACAAGGTCGATCCCTACATGCAGCCGCTCTACGACGCGCTGAACGACTTCTTCCCGCCGAAACAGGTGCAGAAGATGATCGAGGAGAAGCAGATCGAGATCGCGCCGCTCGCCTTCATGCGCGGGCGCACGCTCGCCAACGCCTTCGTCGTGCTCGACGAGGCGCAGAATGCGACGACGATGCAGATGAAGATGTTCCTGACCCGCCTCGGCGAGGGCAGCCGGATGGCGATCACGGGCGACGTGACGCAGATCGACCTGCCGCGCGGCGTGATGTCGGGCCTGATCGAGGCGGAGCGGGTGCTGCGCGGGGTCGACGGCATCGGCTTCGCCTATTTCAAGGCCGAGGACGTGGTGCGCCATCCGCTGGTCGCGCGGATCATCCGCGCCTACGAGAGCGCGCGGCCGGAGGGCTGAGGAACGGCGATGACGGAGACCGGCGGAGAAGCGCCGCTCGTCGATCTGGTGATCGAGGAGCCGCGCTGGGAGGCGCTGGGGCTCGGCCCCCTCGCCGAGGCCGCGGCCCGGCGCGCGCTCGAGGCGGCCGGGCTCGATCCGGCCGCGCACGAGCTGAGCCTGCTCGCCTGCGACGACGCGCGGATCGCGGAGCTGAACGCCGATTTCCGCGGAAAGCCGAAGCCCACCAACGTCTTGTCCTGGCCCGCCTTCGAGGGCGAGGTGCCCGCGCCCGATCCCGAGGACCCCGAGCCGCTCTTCCTCGGCGACCTCGCGCTCGCCTACGAGACCTGCGCGCGGGAGGCGGAGGCGGGGGGTATCAGCCTCGCCGATCACGCGACGCATCTCGTCGTCCACGGGATCCTGCACCTGCTCGGCTACGATCACGAGATGGAGGACGAGGCCGACGCGATGGAATCGTTCGAGACGAAAATACTTGCCAGCCTGGGGGTGGCGGACCCATATTCGCACTAGGAACGCCCCTCGGGCGCCAGGCTTACGGATAGGGAGACATGGGCGAGACACACGACGCGCACCCGGCGACGGGGCAGCACGTTTCGGACGATGGAGATCCGGACAGTCCCGCCAGGTCGACATTCTTCTCGCGGCTGTTCCGGCGCGAGCCTCCCGAGACGGAGGACCGCGCGGATGAAGGCGAGTCGGAGGACGCGGATTCCTCCGGCGAGATGCTCCTGAACCTTCGCAATCTCGCCTCGATGCGCGTGGACGACGTCTCGGTGCCGCGCGCGGAGATCGTGGCGGTCGCCGATGATTGCTCGCTCGAGGATCTGGTCGAGACCTTCCGGGAGAGCACGCTCTCGCGCCTGCCGGTCTATACCGAGAGCCTCGATCAGCCGCGCGGCATGGTCCATCTGAAGGATTTCGCGCTGACCTACGGTTTCGGCGCCCCGGCGGATGGGTTCGCGCTCGAACCGATGATCCGCCCGCTGCTCTACGTGCCGCCCTCGATGCCGATCGGCGCGCTGCTGCACAAGATGCGGGCGGCGCATATCCACATGGCGCTGGTGATCGACGAATACGGCGGGGTCGACGGGCTCGTGACCATAGAGGATCTGGTCGAGCAGATCGTCGGCGACATCGCCGACGAGCATGACGAGGCCGAGAGCCAGCTCTGGGCGCGGGAACCGGACGGGGCGATCGTCGCCCAGGCCAGGGTCGAGCTCGACGATTTCGAGGACGAAACCGGGATCGAGCTGCTGCCGCCCGACCGGGCGGACGAGGTCGACACGCTCGGCGGGCTCGTCGTGCTGCTCGCGGGCCGGGTCCCGGCCGTGGGCGAACTGGTGGAGCATCCCGCCGGCCACGAATTCGAGGTTCTCGACGGCGACGTGCGACGGATCACGCGGCTGCGGCTCCGGCCGGGCGGGGACGTCCGGGCCGCCGCGGAGTAAATCCCGTTGCAGGACTCCCTGTCCCGCGCCCGGCGCGGTCCCGGTGTCGCGCGCGCGATGCGCGGGCTCGGGGCCTGGCGGCGCGCCGGGCTCGGGCTGCTCGCCGGGGTGGCGCTCGCGGGCACGCAGCCGCCGCTCTCCTGGCCGGCGCTGATCTTTCTCGCCCTTCCCGCGCTCCTGTGGCTGATGGATGGCGTGCGTGCTCCGCGCGGCGCCTTCGCGCTCGGCTGGTGCGTGGGCGTCGGATATTTCGGGGCGGGGATGTTCTGGATCGTCGATCCGTTCCTCGTCGAACCCGAGGTCTTCGGCTGGCTGGCGCCGTTCGCGCTCGTCGGCATGGCGGGGGGAATGGCGCTCTTCTGGGGCTGGGCCTTCGCCCTCGCGCGGCTCTTCTGGCATCCGGGCTGGAGCCGGGCGGTGCTCTTCGCCGCCGTCTGGGCGCTGGTCGAATTCGCGCGCGGCCATGTGCTGACCGGCTTTCCCTGGGCGCTGCCCGCCTATGCCTGGATCGACACGCCGGTCGCGCAGGTCCTGTCGCTGACCGGCCCCTACGGGCTCACCTTCCTCACCCTCGCCGCCGGCCTGCTGCCCGGCGTCGGCCGCCCGGCCGCGGTTGCCGGGGCGGTGGGGCTCGTCGTGCTCGGCTGGGGCTTCGGCGCCTGGCGGCTGGCCGAGCCCCTGCCGGTCCGGGCGGAGCCGGTCCGGGTCCGCCTCGTCCAGCCCAACATGGCGCAGGACGAGAAATGGCTGCCGGGCCGCGAGGAGGAATTCTTCCGGCGCCATCTCGCGCTCAGCGCCGACGGGGCCGGGCCCCGGCCCGACGTGACGATCTGGTCGGAGACCGCCGTCGCCTTCATCCTCGACCGCGACCCGGCGGCCCAGGCGGCGGCCGCGGCCTCGGTCGGACCCGACGGGCACCTGCTGCTCGGCATCCGCCGGGCGGAGTCCGCGGGCGAGGATTGGAGCTGGTTCAATTCGCTCGCCGCCCTCGCGCCCGACGGGACGACCGAGGCGGTCTACGACAAGGCGCGTCTGGTGCCCTTCGGCGAATACATCCCGCTCAAGGGCCTCGCCGCGCGGCTCGGCATCCCGGCGCTCACCACGCTGACGCGGGGCGGCTTCACCGCCGGCCCCGGCCCGCGGGTGGTCTCCGTCCCCGGCGTGCCTCCCTTCCTGCCGCTCATCTGCTACGAGGCGATCTTTCCCGCGGCGGCGCGGGCGCCGGGGGAGCGGCCGGACTGGCTGGTCCAGGTCACAAACGACGCTTGGTTCGGCGAGGCCTCCGGCCCCTACCAGCATTTCGCCCAGGCCCGGGCGCGGGCGATCGAGCAGGGGCTGCCGCTGGCGCGCGCCGCCAATACCGGCATCTCGGCCATGGTCGATCCGAAAGGCCGGGTCGTCGCGGAACTGGGCCTCGGCGCGCAGGGCCATGTCGACGCGCCGCTTCCCGCGCCGCTTCCGCCAACAGTCTATTCACGAACCGGGGACATTCCAGTCCTGTTAATCCTGTTTACAATTTACCTGTTAACTGCGACAGTTTTTGTCAGTGGCATTTTAAAACCGTCTCATCGATAAAATTTTCTTCAGATGTGGTGGATCCTTCGGGCTCCTCTCGGACCTGGAACAGGTCGAGGCGGGGTGACCGGGGACAAGTATTTCGGGGAACTGCCTTGACGCCGTCCATGAACGAGATTGACAAGCATGTGGGATCGCGGATGCGGGCGCGGCGGGAGCGGCTCGGGATCAGCCAGGGGCGGCTCGGCCGGCAGCTCGGCCTCACCTTCTCGCAGATCCAGAAATACGAGAAGGGCGCGAACCGGATCGGCGCGGGCCGGCTCTATCACATCGCGGCCTATCTCGACGTGCCGCTCACCTTCTTCTTCGAGGGGCTCGGCGGGGCGCCGACCGGCGCGGCGCCGCTCGCCCGCGATACCGAGGCCGATCTGCTGATGGCCTTCCGCGCGATCGGTGGGGAGGAGACGCGCGCCTCGGTGCTGGCGCTCGTCCGCTCGCTCGCGGCCCTGCCCGCGGGCGCGGCGGCGCCGGAGTAGCGGGCGCGCCGGTGGCGGCGGATGGTCGTTGACCTCGCTCGCCGCGGTGGCTTAGGAACGCCGATATCCAAACCGAGAAGGGTTGTCTGCATGAGTAACCGCGGTGAGTACATCTTCGCCTCCGAATCCGTCTCCGAAGGCCATCCCGACAAGGTCTGCGACCGGATCTCCGACGCGGTGCTCGACGCCTTCCTCGCGGTCGATCCGGAGGCGCGCGTCGCCTGCGAGACCTTCGCGACGACGGACCGGGTGATCGTCGGCGGCGAGGTCCGCGGCCCCGGCGACGTGCTGGCGCGGGTCGAGGACATCGTGCGCGACTGCGTGCGCGACATCGGCTACGAGCAGAAGGGCTTCCACTGGGCGACGCTGAACGTGGAGAACTACATCCACGGCCAGTCCGAGCACATCGCCCAGGGTGTCGACGCGGCCGACGGCAAGGAAGAGGGCGCCGGCGACCAGGGGATCATGTTCGGCTACGCGGTGAACGAGACGCCGGAGCTCATGCCCGCGCCGATCCACTACGCCCATGCGATCCTGCGCCGCCTCGCCGATGTCCGCAAGAGCGGGGCCGAGCCGCGCCTCGGCCCGGATGCGAAGTCCCAGCTCTCGCTGCGCTACGAGAAGGGCGAGCCCGTCGAGGTGTCGAGCCTCGTGCTCTCGACCCAGCACATCGACGAGGACATGACCTCGGCCGACGTGCGCGAGATGGTCGAGCCCTATATCCGCGAGGTGCTGCCGGCGGGCTGGCTGACCGATGCGACGGCCTGGCACGTGAACCCGACCGGCAAGTTCGTGATCGGCGGGCCCGACGGCGACGCCGGGCTGACCGGCCGCAAGATCATCGTCGACACCTATGGCGGCGCGGCACCGCATGGCGGCGGCGCCTTCTCGGGCAAGGATCCGACCAAGGTCGACCGCTCCGCCGCCTATGCCGCGCGCTATCTGGCGAAGAACGTGGTCGCCTCGGGCCTCGCGCATCGCTGCGTGATCCAGCTCTCCTATGCGATCGGCGTCGCGAAGCCGCTGTCGATCTACGCCGACACCTTCGGCACGGGCGAGGTTCCGGAGGCGGCGATCGAGGCGGCGCTGGCCAATGTGATGGATCTGACGCCGCGCGGCATCCGCACCCATCTCGGCCTCAACAAGCCGATCTACCAGCGCACCTCCGCCTATGGTCACTTCGGCCGGACGCCGGACAACGACGGCGGTTTCTCCTGGGAGCGGACCGACCTGACCGAGGCGCTGCGCAAGGCGGTCTGAACGCGGCGAGGGGCGGTTCGCGCCGCCCCGCCGCCCCGGGGATGCGACAGGATGAGTGAGATCACCACCGGCGCGGTTCGGCCGCGCCGCGACTTTTACGGGCGGCGCCACGGCAAGTCGCTGCGCCCGAACCAGCGTCGGCACCTGGCCGAACTGCTGCCCCGGCTCGCCGTTCCGCTCGGCACCGCGCCGATCGACCCGTCCGCGCTCTTCGGCGGGCCCCGGCCGGTCTGGCTCGAGATCGGCTTCGGCGGCGGCGAGCATCTGGTTCACCAGGCGCTCGCCAATCCGGGCGTCGGGCTGATCGGCTGCGAGGCCTTCGTGAACGGCGTCGCCATGGCGCTGAACCAGATCGAGGAAGCGGGGATCGAGCCCGCCGGGATCAAGCGCCCCGCCGCCGCCGGCGGGGACGCCCCGCCCTCCGGCAACGTGCGCCTCCACGCGGGCGACGCGCGCGACCTGCTCGACGCGCTGCCCGACGGCTGTCTCGACCGGGTCTTCCTGCTCTATCCCGATCCCTGGCCCAAGGCGCGCCATGCCCGGCGGCGGTTCACGAGCGTCGAGAACCTGACGGTGCTCGCCCGCGTGATGAAGCCCGGCGCCGAGCTTCGCGTCGCGACCGACATTCCGGCCTATGTCGAGCATACGCGCGAGGCGGTCGCGGAGGTCGCCGCGCTCTTCGAGACGGTGGCGCGCGATTCCTCCGCGCCCTGGCCCGACTGGCACCGGACCCGCTACGAGGCCAAGGCGATCCGCGAAGGGCGGGCGCCGAACTACCTGAGCTTCATCCGCCGCGGGTAAGGCGGCGCGGGGGCGCCCCGCCCGCGTCCGCCCCGATGGACCCGCGCGGTCCGATCGCGTAAAGGGGCCTTCGATCTGACGAAGCCCGGAGAGGAAAATCATGGCCGGACATGGCGCGCCCGTTCCGATGCGATCCGAGAGGACCGGCCCGCTCCGGGGCACGGCGGAGGTGCCGGGCGACAAGTCGATCTCGCACCGCGCGCTGATCCTCGGCGCGATGGCGGTGGGCGAGACCCGGATCACCGGCCTGCTCGAAGGCGAGGACGTGCTCGACACGGGGCGCGCGATGGCCGCCTTCGGCGCGACGGTCGAGCGGCTCGGCCCCGGCGCGTGGCGCGTCGCGGGCGTGGGCGTCGGCGGCTTCCGCGAGCCCGAGGACGTGATCGACTGCGGCAATTCCGGCACCGGCGTCCGGCTCATCATGGGCGCGGTCGCGACCTCGGACCTGACCGCGATCTTCACCGGCGACGCCTCGCTGCGCTCGCGCCCGATGGGCCGCGTGACCGAGCCGCTCGCCCTCTTCGGCGCGACCACGCGCGGCCGGCGCGGCGGGCGGCTGCCGCTCGCGCTCACCGGCGCGGCCGATCCGCTTCCGGCCACCTACACGAGCCCGGTTCCCTCGGCGCAGGTCAAGTCCGCCGTGCTGCTCGCCGGGCTGAACGCTCCGGGCGTCACCACGCTGATCGAACGCGAGGCGACGCGCGACCATACCGAGCGGATGCTCGCCGGTTTCGGCGCCGAGATCGCGACGGAGGTGACCGAGGAGGGCCGGGTCATCACGCTCCGGGGCCAGCCGGAACTGCGCCCCCAGGCGATCGCCGTGCCGCGCGACCCGTCGAGCGCGGCCTTCCCCGTCGCCGCCGCGCTGCTCGCGGAAGGCTCGGACGTGCTGGTGCCCGGCATCGGCCTCAACCCGACGCGCGCGGGCTTCTACGAGACGCTGGTCGAGATGGGCGCCGACATCGCCTTCGAGAACCGCCGCGAGGAGGGGGGCGAACCCGCCGCCGATCTCCGCGTGCGCCACGGCGCGCTCAGGGGGGTGGAAGTCCCCCCCGAACGCGCCGCCTCGATGATCGACGAATACCCGATCCTCGCCGCGCTCGCCGCCACGGCGGAGGGGCGGACGGTGATGCGCGGGGTGAAGGAGCTTCGCGTGAAGGAGAGCGACCGGCTCGACGCGATGGCCCGCGGGCTCGAAGCCTGCGGCGTCACGGTCGAGGAGGGGCCGGACTTCCTGATCGTCCATGGCATGGGCGCGGGCGGCGTCCCGGGCGGGGCGACGGTGGAGAGCCGGCTCGACCACCGGATCGCGATGGCCTTCCTCTGCCTCGGCCTCGCCACGAAGGCTCCGGTCACGGTCGACGACGCCGGGCCGATCGCGACGAGTTTCCCGAATTTCGTGCCGCTGATGCGCGGCCTCGGCGCGGAGATCGCGTGATGGCGACCGGCGGATGCGCCCGCGGCGCGGTGCGCTACCGGGTCGACGGTCCGCTCGGCGATCTCGCGGCCTGCCATCGCGGGCACTTCGTCGCGGACAAGGGCGGCTATTACGACATCGCCGACCGCCTGCCTCGGTACCCCGCGGGTCGGCCATGATCTTCACGGTTGCGATCGACGGGCCGGCGGCGGCGGGGAAGGGCACGATCGGGCGCGCGCTGGCGGCGCATTTCGGTTTCGCCCATCTCGACACCGGGCTGCTCTACCGCGCCGTCGGCACGCGGGCGCTCGACGACGGGCGGGGCGTGATCGATCCGGCCTGGGCCGCTGAGGTGGCGCGGCGGCTCGATCCGACCGATCTCGAGGGACCGGACCTGCGCACCGCCCTGGCGGGGCAGGCGGCCTCGA
The DNA here is from genome assembly GCF_006385685.1 of Amaricoccus solimangrovi. Lineage (GTDB taxonomy): Bacteria > Pseudomonadota > Alphaproteobacteria > Rhodobacterales > Rhodobacteraceae > Amaricoccus > Amaricoccus solimangrovi. The sequence continues at coordinate 87,612 of NZ_VFRP01000011.1, forward strand.
AGGTCGCGGCGCTGCCGGAGGTGCGCGAGGCGCTCCTCGATTTCCAGAAGCGTTTCGCGCGGCGGGAGGGCGGCGCCGTGCTCGACGGCCGCGACATCGGCACGGTGATCTGCCCGGAGGCCGAGGCGAAGCTCTTCGTCACCGCCTCGGACGAGGCGCGCGCGGCGCGGCGTCACGCCGAGCTTGGCGCCGGCACGCTCGAATCGGTGCTCGCCGATCTGCGCGCGCGCGATGCCCGCGACGCGGCCCGCGACGTGGCGCCGCTCCGCGCCGCGGGGGACGCCTTCTTGCTGGACACGAGCGGAATGACTATATCCGAGGCCGTGGCCGCCGCGATCGGCCATGTCAGGGACCGGATTCCGTCGGGCGGGGCTTGACCCGCGCCCGTTTTTGGTCTTTGAGCGCCCATCAACTTCCCGAAAGACCGGTGGAGCCAACCGCCCGGCCAGCAACCCCATACGGAGAACTTAATGTCGTCGACTGCGACACTGGAAGATTTCGAAGCCCTGCTCAACGAAAGCTATGAGCTGGAGACCCCCGACGAGGGTACCGTCGTCAAGGGCACCGTCCTCGCCATCGAGGCGGGACAGGCCATCATCGACATCGGCTACAAGATGGAAGGCCGCGTCGATCTCAAGGAATTCAGCGCCGCCGGCAAGCCCGCCGAGCTGAGCCCCGGCGACACCGTCGAGGTCTATCTCGACCGCGTCGAGAACGCCCGCGGCGAAGCGGTCCTCTCCCGCGAGAAGGCCCGCCGCGAGGAGGCCTGGGACCGTCTCGAGAAGGCGGCCGCGAAGGAAGAGCGCGTCGAGGGCCAGATCTTCGGCCGCGTGAAGGGTGGCTTCACCGTCGATCTCGGCGGCGCCGTGGCCTTCCTGCCCGGCAGCCAGGTCGATGTGCGCCCGGTCCGCGACGCGGGCCCGCTCATGCACATGAACCAGCCGTTCCAGATCCTGAAGATGGATCGCCGGCGCGGCAACATCGTCGTCTCCCGCCGCGCGGTTCTCGAGGAATCCCGCGCCGAGCAGCGCGCCGAGATCGTCGCCCGGCTGCATGAGGGCGACGTGGTCGACGGCGTGGTCAAGAACATCACCGAATACGGCGCCTTCGTCGATCTCGGCGGTGTCGACGGCCTGCTCCATGTCACCGACATGGCCTGGCGCCGCGTGAACCACCCGAGCGAGATCCTGAACATCGGCGAGACCGTCAAGGTCCAGGTGATCAAGATCAACAAGGAGACGCAGCGCATCAGCCTCGGCATGAAGCAGCTGCTCGCCGATCCGTGGGATACGGTCGAGGACAAGTTCCCGATCGGCTCCAAGCACCTCGGCCGCGTCACCAACATCACCGACTACGGCGCCTTCGTGGAGCTGGAGCCGGGGGTCGAGGGTCTCGTGCACGTCTCTGAGATGTCCTGGACCAAGAAGAACGTCCATCCGGGCAAGATCGTCTCCACCTCCCAGGAGGTCGAGGTTCTCGTGCTCGAGATCGACACCGCGAAGCGCCGCGTCTCGCTTGGCCTCAAGCAGACCCAGGGCAATCCGTGGGACAACTTCGCCGCCAGCCATCCGAACGGCACCGAGGTCGAGGGCGAGATCAAGAACATCACCGAATTCGGTCTGTTCATCGGTCTCGACGGCGACATCGACGGCATGGTGCATCTCTCGGATCTCGACTGGAACCGGTCGGGCGAGGATGCGATCCAGGACTACCACAAGGGTGACGTCGTCCGCGCGGTCGTGACCGACGTCGACATCGACAAGGAGCGCATCTCGCTCTCGATCAAGGCGCTCGGCGGCGATCCCTTCGTCGACGCGACCTCGGGCGTGAAGCGGGGCGATGTCGTCACCGTCACCGTCACCGCGATCGAGGACGGCGGCATCGAGGTCGAATACGACGGGATGAAGTCCTTCATCCGCCGGTCCGACCTCTCCCGCGACCGCTCCGAGCAGCGCCCCGAGCGCTTCACCAAGGGCGACAAGGTCGACGCGCGCATCACCAACATCGACAAGGGCAGCCGCCGGCTCGGCCTGTCGATCAAGGCGCGCGAGATCGCCGAGGAGAAGGAGGCCGTGGAACAGTACGGCTCGTCCGACTCGGGCGCCTCGCTCGGCGACATCCTCGGCGCCGCGCTGAAGAAGCGCGACGGCTGATCGCTTCTCGCGAACCGCATCCTGCGACGGCGCCGCCTCCCAGCGGCGCCGTTTTCCTTTGCCGCGGGCCTTCATCTTCCCTGCGCCGCGCGCTAGCTTCCGCGCCGGACGGGGGCGCCGGGCGCCCCGGAAAAGGATGGACCGGTGGACGCGCTCGAACGGGATTTCTACGAGGAACGGCGCCGGAAATGGCGGCGCGGGGCCTTCTGGCGCGGCTTTCTCGTCGCCGCCATCCTCGGCGCGGTGATCGCGTTCCTCGCCCTCGGCTCGGCCGATCTGCCGCATGCGCGGGTCGCGCGGTTCGACGTGACGGGCATGATCCTCGACGATCCCGACCGCGACGAACTGCTGAGGAAGATCGCCGAGGACGACGCGACCAAGGCGCTGATCCTGCGGATCAATTCCCCCGGCGGCACCACGGCGGGATCGGAGGCGCTCTATGCCTCGGTCCGGGCGATCGCGGCGAAGAAGCCGGTGGTGGCGGTGCTCTCCGAACTCGCGGCCTCCGGCGGCTACATCGCCGCGCTCTCGGCCGATCACATCGTCGCCCGCGGCAACACGCTGACCGGCTCGATCGGCGTCATCATGGAATATCCGGACTTCACCGAGCTGATGTCGAAGATGGGCATCGGCTACGAGACCGTGCGCTCCTCCGAGCTCAAGGCCGAACCCTCGCCGTTCCGTCCGACCAGTCCCGCGGCCCGCGCCGAGGAGCAGGCGATGATCGAGGAGAGCTTCCGCTGGTTCCGCGGCCTCGTCGGCGCGCGGCGCGGGCTCGAGGGCGCGCGGCTCGACGCGGTGGCGACCGGGGGGGTCTTCACCGGGCGCGTCGCGCTCGGAAACGGGCTCGTGGATGAGATCGGCGGCGAGCCCGAGGCGCTGGCCTGGCTCGAATCGCGCGAAGCCGGACTTGGCGCGCTCCCGGTGGAGGAACGCGAAGTCGAGCACGACGAGACGCTGGTGGGCCGCTGGCTCGGTCTCGGGGGCGCAAGCGGCGGGATTCTCGGAGAAATATCGCGCGGGACGGGCGTGAAGCTCTATTCCCTCATGCGCTGATTCCTGACAGTATGCCCGCATCGGGATTTCGGTCAGGATTTCTGCGCCGCGCCGCTCGACCGGCGGCGGTGAACGGGATGGGGTGATGATAAAGTCAGAGCTGATCCAGAAGATCGCAGAGGAAAATCCGCATCTGTTTCAGCGCGATGTCGAGCGGATCGTCAGCACGATCTTCGACGAGATCATCGACGCGATGGCGAACGGCAACCGGGTCGAACTGCGCGGCTTCGGCGCCTTCTCGGTGAAGAGGCGCGACGCGCGGCAGGGCCGCAACCCGCGCACCGGCGACGCGGTCGACGTGGAGGAGAAGCATGTGCCCTTCTTCAAGACCGGCAAGCTGTTGCGCGACCGGCTCAATCAGCAGTAGATAGACCCCCGCAACTTCCGGAGCTGCCATGCGCACGGTGAAGATCCTCCTCCTCGCGCTGATCCTCTTGGTCATCGTCGTCCTGTCGCTCGCCAACCGCGAGCTCGTCACGCTGAACCTCCTGCCGGAGGGCATGGCCACGCTGATGCCGGTCTCGGTTCAGGTGCCGCTCTTCCTGGTCAGCCTGCTGTCGATCCTCGTCGGCATGATCCTCGGCTACCTGCTCGAATGGCTGCGGGAGCACAAGCACCGCCGCCGCGCCTCGGAACATGCGCGCGAGGCCGCCCGGCTGAGCCGCGAAATGCACGAGCTGCGCACGTCCACCGGCAAGCCGGAGGACGAGGTCCTGGCGCTCATCAGCCGCTGAGCCCCCGGCCGTGCGCGTCAAGATCTGTGGACTGCGTTCGCGCGCCGAGGTTCGGGCCGCCGTGACCGCCGGCGCCTCCTATGGCGGCCTGGTGTTCTTTCCGCGCTCGCCGCGGCACCTGCCGCTCGGGGATGCGCGCTGGATCGTCCAGGCGATGCCGGATGGCTTCACCCGCGTCGCGCTCACGGTGAACGCGTCGAACGAGAATCTCGACCGGATCGTCGAGACGATCCCGCTCGACATGCTCCAGCTCCACGGCGCCGAGACGCCCGAGCGGGTGGCGGAGATCCGGGCGCGCTACGGTCTGCCGGTGATGAAGGCGATCGGCGTCGCGGAGGAGCAGGATCTCGCGGTCCTGCCCGATTACGCGCGCGTCGCCGACCAGATCCTGATCGACGCGCGGGCGCCGAAGGACGCGGCGCTGCCGGGCGGCAACGGGGTGAGCTTCGACTGGCGGCTGCTCTCGGGGCGGCGCTGGAGCGTGCCTTGGATGCTCGCCGGCGGGCTCACCCCCTCGAATGTCGCCGAGGCGATCCTGACCACCGGCGCCTCCCAGGTCGATGTATCCTCGGGCGTCGAGATCGCGCCCGGCTACAAGGATCCGCGGCTGATCGCCGCCTTCACCGCCGCCGCGCTCGCCGCCGGGGGCGGGGGGCCGCGCGGATCGGCTCTGGACGGTTCGGGCGTCGCCGTTTAGGAAGGCGCCGCACCCGAAGCGGAGGCCCGACCCCATGCAAGACGCCCCCCGGCCCAATTCCTTCCGCGCCGGCCCCGACGCCCGCGGCCGTTTCGGCGATTTCGGCGGCCGGTTCGTCTCCGAGACGCTGATGCCGCTGATCCTCGATCTCGAGGCAGAATACGAGAAGGCGAAGACCGACGCCGACTTCTGGGCCGAGATGGACGATCTCTGGAAGCATTATGTCGGCCGCCCCTCGCCGCTCTATCACGCCGCGCGGCTGACCGAGCGGCTCGGCGGCGCGAAGATCTACTTCAAGCGCGACGAGCTCAACCACACCGGCGCGCACAAGATCAACAACGTGCTCGGCCAGATCATCCTCGCCCGCCGCATGGGCAAGACCCGGATCATCGCCGAGACCGGCGCCGGCCAGCACGGCGTCGCGACCGCGACCGTCTGCGCGAAGTTCGGACTGAAATGCATCGTCTTCATGGGCGCGACCGATGTCGAGCGGCAGAAGCCGAACGTCTTCCGGATGCGGCTCCTCGGCGCCGAGGTCGTGCCCGTCACCTCCGGCCGGGGCACGCTCAAGGATGCGATGAACGAGGCGCTGCGCGACTGGGTGACCAATGTCCGCGACACCTTCTACTGCATCGGCACGGTGGCGGGGCCGCACCCCTATCCGGCGATGGTGCGCGACTTCCAGTCGATCATCGGCAAGGAGGCGCGCGAGCAGATCCGGGAGCGCGAAGGGCGGCTTCCCGACACGCTCGTCGCCTGCATCGGCGGCGGCTCGAACGCGATGGGCCTGTTCCATCCGTTCCTCGACGACGAAGGCGTGCGGATCATCGGCGTCGAGGCGGGGGGCCATGGCGTCGACGAGCGGATGGAGCACGCGGCCTCGCTGACCGGCGGCCGGCCGGGCGTGCTGCACGGCAACCGCACCTATCTGCTGCAGGACGACGACGGCCAGATCATCGAGGGGCATTCGATCTCCGCCGGGCTCGACTACCCGGGCATCGGGCCGGAACATGCCTGGCTCCACGACGTCGGCCGGGTCGAATACGTGAGCATCACCGACAAGGAGGCGCTCGAGGCGTTCCAGCTCTCCTGCGTCACCGAGGGGATCATCCCCGCGCTCGAACCCGCCCACGCGCTCGCCCATGTCGCGAAGATCGCGCCGACGCTGCCCGCCGACCATCTCATCGTGATGAACATGTGCGGCCGCGGCGACAAGGACATCTTCACCGTCGCCGAGGCGCTCGGCACCGCGATCTGATCCTTTCCGGAGCGGCGCGGCTGCCCTAACATGCCCCGCGCGGGCGGATGGGGGATCGGCCGGCACGCCGGGCGCGGACCTCCCGCGTCCTCGCCCCCTCGCCGCGCCTTGCTGGCTCCGCGGCGGGGGTCGCCGCGCTCTCGGGGGGATTGAAAGGGATGATCAGGATCGCGGCGGGCCTCATGGCCCTCTCTCTCGGCTCCGCGGCATGGGCGGCTTCGCCGCTCGACGCGGTGCTGGACCGGCTTCGGACCCAGGGCTTCACCGATTTCGAGGTGAGCCGGACCGGAGACCAGCTCAGGATCGAGGCGAAGGACGCGACGCGCGAGCGGGAACTCGTCTACGATTCGCGCACCGGCAAGCTTCTCTCCGACGAGACCGGCATGGCCGGGGCGGGCGGGGCCGGTCACGATGACGATGATCACGGCGCCCCGGGTTCGGATGACGGCGGCCATGACGCGGACGACGATCACGGAAGCGGCCAGTCCGGCTCGGGCGGCGACGATTCGAGCCATGACTCATCGGGTGGCTCCGGCCACGACTCCTCCGATGATTCCAGCCACTCGTCGAGCAGCGGCTCCAGCCATTCCTCCGGCGACGACTCCGGCCACGAGTCCTCAAGCCACGACTCGGGTCACGACTCCGGCCACGACGACTGAGCCGGGGCGGGCGCGGTCGGGCTTGCCTCTTGCCCGGCGCGGCGCGGCGATATAGGAGAGGCTCCTTGCGCGGCGCCGGAGGGGCGTCGCGCTCCACAGAGAGTACGTTACGTTTATGGACAGCTACGAGATCGGGGATCTGGTGATCCTCACCGCCGGGTCGATGCGCATGGCGGTCGAATCGGTCAGCGACGGCCAGATCGGCTGCGTCTGGTGCCACGAAGGCCGGATCGGCCGTGACACCTTCGACCCCCGCCTGCTGAAGAAATGGGAATTCCGCGAGGACGAGCGCCCGGCGCGGCCCGCCGGCGGCCCGGGCGGCAAGCCCTTCCGCGGCGATCGCGAAGGCGGCGGCAAGCCCTATGGCGCCCGCGACGACAAGCCGCGCGGCAAGCCCGGCTGGGACGGAAAGCCCCGCGAGAAGAAGTACTTCCGCAAGGAAGGCTGAGAGATCGGATGAGGATCGGGGCGCCGCGAGGCGCCCTTTTCCGTTGGATCAGCGGAACCGCTCGGCGAGGCGGCGCAGCGCGTCCATCGGCGCGTCGGGCGCCGCTTCGCCGTCCGCCGGCGCCGGGGTGGCGAGCTTCTCCGCCGGCCGCTCCGCCTTCGGCCTCGGCGGCGCGAGGCGCGCGGCGACCGCCGTCAGGAACCGCGCCCCGTCGCTCGCCAGAAGCGGCGCCTCGGCCGCGACGGCGGCGAGCAGCGGATCGAGCCAGGCCTCGTCGGCCTTCGCGAAGTCGCCGAGCACGTAGTTGCTGACCAGGCGCTTGTCGCCCGGATGCCCGATCCCCATCCGGAGCCGCTGGAACGCCGCGCCGACATGCGCGTCGATCGAGCGGAGCCCGTTGTGCCCCGCGTGTCCGCCGCCGGTCTTGAACCGCAGCCTGCCCGGCGCGAGGTCGAGTTCGTCATGGAGCACGATCACGTCGGCCGGCGTCAGCTTGAAGAAGCCCATCGCGGCGCGCACGCTGTCGCCCGAGAGGTTCATGAAGGTCCCGGGCTTCAGCAGCAGCGCCTTCTCCGCGCCGAGCCGGCCCTCGGAGACCAGCCCGTTGAATTTCGTCCGCCACGGCCCGAAGCCCTGGGCGTCGGCGATCGCCTCGACGGCGAGAAAGCCGATGTTGTGCCGGTTGCGCGCGTATTGCGCGCCCGGATTGCCGAGTCCCACGATCAGCTTCATCGTTCCACCTCGGGTTCCGCCCTGGGCCCAAATGCGAACGCGCCGCGAAATCTCCGCGGCGCGTCGCTGTCTCTCGCGGTCGGCGCGGGAAACCGCCATGGATCTCCCGCCCCTGCGATCAGGCTTCCGTCTCGGCCTCGGCTTCCTCGGCCTCGGCCGAGCGCAGGCCCGACGGCGCCTGGATGTTCGCGATGACGAAATCGCGGTCGGTGATGGTCGGACGGGTCCCGGCCGGCAGCTTCACGTCCGAGATGTGGATATGCGCGTTGATCGCGAGGCCCTCGAGATCGACGGTGAGCTTCTCGGGGATGTTGCCCGCGGTCACGACGAGTTCGACCTCGTTACGCACGATGGTCAGCACGCCGCCGCGCTTGATGCCCGGGCACTTCTCGGCGTTGATGAACTCGACCGGGATGTAGAGATTGATCCGGCTGCGCTCGGCAAGGCGCAGGAAGTCGACATGCGTCGGCAGGTCCTTGACCACGTCGCGCTGCACGGCGCGGCAGATCACGGTGTTGTCCTTGCCGTCGACCTTCACGTTCAGCAGCGTCGACAGGAACTTGCCCGCCTTCAGCGCCTTCAGAAGCTCGTTGAACTTCACGTTGATGGTCTCGGGCTCCTGCCCGCCACCATAGATAACTCCGGGGACGAGCCCCTCGCGGCGGGCAGTGCGGGCGGCCCCCTTGCCGACCCCTGCGCGCGCCACGGCTTCGAGAACCGGTGTCTCAGCCATGTTCATGCTCCTGCAAATGGCAATGACGGCCTTCCTCCAAGGGTGTAAGGCCGCGAAGCGCGCGCATAGCCGATTTCCGCCGCGAAGGAAAGGGCGAACCGTCCGTCCCGCCGGCGGCGCCGCGCCTGCTTGACTCCGGCGCGGGGCGTCATTCTACAAGGTACCCCGTGCGACCCACTGCGAGACCCGAGCCATGAAGATGATCTCCGCCGAGCCGTCGTTTGAAGGGGAAATCTCGTGAGCGCCGCCGCCGGCCCCGCGACCGAGACGCGGATCGCCCGGGCCGTCGCGGCCGAGATCGGCGCGCGGCCCGAACAGGTCACCGCCGCGGTCGCGCTGCTCGACGGGGGCGCGACCGTGCCCTTCGTCGCGCGCTACCGCAAGGAAGCGACCGGCGGGCTCGACGACACGCAGCTTCGCAACCTCGCCGACCGGCTCGCCTATCTGCGCGAACTGGAGGCGCGGCGGGCGACGATCCTCGCCTCGGTCGCGGAACAGGGCAAGCTGACCCCGGAACTCGAGGACCGGATCGCCGGGGCCGAGACCAAGGCGGTGCTCGAGGATCTCTACCTCCCCTACAAGCCGAAGCGCCGGACGCGGGCGATGATCGCGCGCGAGAAGGGGCTCGGGCCGCTCGCCGAGGCGATCCTCGCCGACCGCGCCGCGGCGCCCGCGACGCTGGCGGCGGGTTTCGTCACGGCGGAGGTCGCGGATGCGAAGGAGGCGCTCGCGGGCGCGCGCGACATCCTGACCGAGCAGCTTTCGGAGGACGCGGCCCTGCTCGGGCGGCTGCGCGGCTTTCTCGAGGCCGAGGCCGTCGTCACCGCGAAGGTCGTGGCCGGGCAGGAGGAGAAGGGCGCGAAATTCTCCGACTACTTCGCCCATTCCGAGAAATGGGCCGGCGTGCCGAGCCACCGGGCGCTCGCGATGATGCGGGGCGCGAACGAGGGCGCGCTGACGCTCGACATCGGGCCGGAACCGGAAGCGGGCGCGCCCCGCGTCGAGGCGATGATCGCCGCGGCGCTCGGCGTGCGGCCGGGCGCCGCGCCCGGCGACCTCTGGCTCGGCGAGGTGGCCCGCTGGGCCTGGCGGACGCGGCTCTCCGTCACGATGATGCTCGACCTGCTCGGCACCCTGCGCGAGCGCGCGCAGGAGGAGGCGATCCGGGTCTTCGCGCATAATCTCAAGGATCTGCTGCTGGCCGCGCCGGCCGGGGCGCGGGCGACGATGGGGCTCGATCCGGGCGTGCGCACGGGCGTGAAGGTCGCCGTGGTCGACGCGACCGGCAAGGTGCTCGCGACCGAGACCGTCTATCCGTTCCAGCCGAGGAACGACCTGCGCGGCGCGCAGGCGGCGCTCGCGCGGCTGATCCGCGCCCATGGCGTCGAACTGATCGCGATCGGCAACGGCACCGCGAGCCGGGAGACCGAGCGGATGGTCGCGGAACTTCTCTCCGACCTGCCGGCGCCGAAACCGGTCAAGGTCATTGTCTCGGAGGCGGGCGCCTCGGTCTATTCCGCCTCCGAACTCGCGTCGAAGGAACTGCCGGGGCTCGACGTCTCGCTCAGGGGCGCGGTCTCGATCGCGCGGCGGCTGCAGGATCCGCTGGCGGAACTCGTGAAGATCGAGCCGAAGGCGATCGGCGTCGGCCAGTACCAGCACGACGTCGACCAGTACAGGCTCGGCCGCTCGCTCGGCGGCGTGGTCGAGGACGCGGTGAACGCGGTCGGCGTCGATCTCAACACCGCCTCGGCGCCGCTGCTGGCCTATGTCTCCGGCCTCGGCCCGTCGCTCGCCGCGGCCATCGTCGCGCATCGCGACGAGAACGGCGCCTTCGCGAAACGCCGCGATCTGCTGAGGGTCGCCCGACTCGGCCCCCGCGCCTTCGAGCAATGCGCGGGCTTCCTCCGGATCCGGGACGGGGCCGAGCCGCTCGACGCCTCCGCCGTCCATCCCGAGGCCTACGACGTCGCGCGCCGGATCGTCGCCGCCTGCGGCCGCGACCTGCGCGCGGTGATGGGCGACGAGGCGCGGCTGCGCGCGCTCGACCCGGCGGATTTCGTCGACGCGGCCTTCGGCCTGCCCACCGTGCGCGACATCCTCGCCGAGCTCGCGAAGCCCGGCCGCGACCCGCGCCCCGGCTTCGTCACCGCGAGTTTCGCCGAGGGGGTGGAGGAGATCTCCGACCTCAGGCCCGGCATGCGGCTCGAGGGGACGGTGACCAATGTCGCGGCCTTCGGCGCCTTCGTCGACATCGGCGTGCATCAGGACGGACTCGTCCATGTCTCCCAGCTGGCCGACCGGTTCGTGAAGGATCCGCGCGAGGTGGTGAAGGCCGGCGACGTGGTGAAGGTGCGCGTGCTCGAGGTCGACATTCCGCGCAAGCGCATCTCGCTCACGATGCGCAGGGAGGCCGAATCGGGCGCGCGCCCGGGCGGCCGGGACAGCCGGGAGGCGCCGGGGCCGGGCGGGCGCGGGCCGAAAGGCGGCGGCCCGAGGGGCGGCGGGCCGAAGGGCGGCGAGCGGCCGCGCGACGGTGCCCGGCGCGAGGAGACCGGATCCCTCGGAGCGGCGCTCCTCGATGCGATGAAGGGCCGCTGAGGCACGGCGATCCGGGCGGATCCTCGTCCCGAACGCGGGCGCTCGGGCGCCCGCGCGTGTCGGCGCCGATCCGCCGCGCCCTCGGCCCCCACGCGAAATTTTACCCTGATGTGACGATTCCCCGCTTGTGCTGAACCGGAGGCGACGCTAGGCACGGCAATAACCTAGTGGAAAGGTCAGGAAGTCCTGGCCCACGGGCATCGGGGGGGTCCGCATGCTGGCGTCGTTTCTTATCATGCTCCGCGAAGGGATCGAAGCCGCTCTGATCGTCGGCATCATCGCGAGCTATCTCGCGCGGACCGGACGGAGCGAATACGTGCCCACGGTCTGGGTGGGCGTCCTGCTCGCCGCCGCGCTGTCGCTCTTCGTCGGCGCCGCCGTGCTCGCGGTCGGCGGGGATTTCCCGCAGAAGACGCAGGAGCTTTTCGAGGCGGCGATCGGAACGGTCGCGGTGGTCGTGCTGATCTCGATGGTCTTCTGGATGCGCAAGGCGTCGCGCTCGATCCGCGCCCAGATGCAGAGCGAGATCGACGCGGTCTTCGCCGACGACCGCGGCCCGGTCTGGGGCCTGATCGGACTCAGCTTCTTCGCCGTGGCGCGGGAGGGGCTCGAATCCGTCTTCTTCCTGCTCGCGATCTTCCAGCAGAGCCCCGGCCCCGCGGCGCCGGTCGGCGCGCTGCTCGGCATCGGCTGCGCGGTGCTGCTCGGCTTCGGGATCTACCGGGGCGGACTCCGGCTCGACCTGCGCCGCTTCTTCCTCTGGACCGGGGTCTTCGTGATCTTCGTCGCCGCCGGGCTCGCCGCCTCGGTGCTGCGCAACCTGCACGAGGCGGGGATCTGGAACTTCCTGCAGCAACCCGCCTGGGATCTCTCCCGCGCGCTGCCGCTCTCCTCGGTCACCGGAACGCTGCTCTCGGGCATGTTCGGCTATCACGACACCCCCGCGGTCGGCGAGGTGATCCTCTGGGCGCTCGTGCTTGGCGTGACGCTCTTCTTCTTCTTCCGCCCGGCGGAGCCCTCGGCCTCCGCGCCGGCGGCCAGCCCGGCGCGCCGCGAGGCCTGATCCCCGATGCCTGAAACTCCCCGGAAATCCGCCGGGACGGCGACGCGCCTGATGCTGGCCGGCGCGGCCGTCCTGGTGCTGCTCGGCATCGGTGCCTTCTGGCTCGCGGCGCGCAGGACCGCGGCGCCCCCGGCCGCCGACGAGATCGTCGTGACCGTCAACGACGCCACCTGCGAGCCCGCGACGCTCGAAGTGCCGGCGGGCCGGCGCACCTTCCGGATCCACAACGCCTCCGACCGGCCGCTGGAATGGGAGATCCTCGACGGCGTGATGGTCGTCGCCGAGCGCGAGAATATCGCGCCCGGGCTCAACGCCACCTTGAGCCAGCGGCTGGCGCCCGGCACCTACGAGATCACCTGCGGCCTGCTCTCCAACCCGCGCGGCACGCTGACCGTCGTCGCGACCGCCGAATCCGAGGCGCGGCAAGCGGCGCCGGAGACGCGGGAATTCATCGGCCCGCTCTCGGAATACCGGGTCTACCTCGGCCGCCGCTCGGGCCAGGTGCTCACCGCGACCGCCGCGCTCTCGGAGCGGATCGCGGCGGGCGACGTCGAGGGGGCGAAGGCCGCCTGGACCGCGGCGCGCGTGCCCTGGCGCGAGATCGCGCCGGTCTCCGCCCGCTGGAGCGATCTCACCAACGGCATGGACCCCCAGGCCGACTATCTCGCGAAGCGCGAGGAGGATCCGGGCTTCACCGGCTTCCACCGGATCGAGTACGGCCTCTGGAGCCAGGGGACGACCGAGGGGCTTCAGCCCGCGGCCGACAAGCTTCTCGCCGACGCGGCCACGCTGAAGGAACGGCTCGGCGCGCTCGACCTCGCCCCAGCCGATCTCGCCGGCAACGCCGCCGCCTTCGCGCAGCGCGTGGCCGATCAGGCGACGGGATCGCAGACTCCCTACAGCCATACCGAGCTCGCGGAATTCTCCGCCGATCTCGACGGCATCGCGAAATCCGCGCTGCTCGTCGACCCGCTGGTCGCCGCGGCCAGCCCCGCCACTTCCGAGGCGCTCCACAAGGCGCTCGGCAATGCGCGGAGCGTGCTCGACGGGTTCATGGTCGAGGGCGCCTGGCCCTCCTACGACACGATCGACACGGCCGGGCGCGAGAAGATCGCCCAGGCCTTCGCGGCCGTGGCCGGGGCGGCGGGCGCCTACAACGCCGCCATCGGGCTGGAGTAGGCGGCGATGAGGGACGAGACCTTCCGCCCGAGCCGGCGCGGCCTTCTCGCCGGCGCCGCCGCGCTCGCCGCCACCCCGGTACTCGCCCGCGCGGGCCGGGCCGGGGCCGATGCCGATGCCTCCGCCGGGCAGAGCCATGTCGCGGACGCGCCGGTCGCCGACCGGGCGCATGCCACCGACATGGTCTCGCCCTTCGGCGCGCATCAGGCGGGCATCACCACGCCGAGGCCGGCCAACGGCGCGCTCGCGGCCTTCCACGTGATCGCGGAGACGCCGGCGGATCTCGAACGGCTGTTCCGACGGCTGACCGAGCGCATCGTCTTCCTGACCCATGGCGGGCCGGTCGCGGAGGAGGATCCGAAGCTGCCGCCACCCGACAGCGGCATCCTCGGCCCGGAGGTGCCGCCCGACGCGCTGACGATCACCGTCGGCCTCGGCGCCTCGCTGTTCGAGAACCGCCCCTGGCTCGCGCCGCTGAGGCCGCGCGCGCTGAGCCAGATGGCGAGATTTCCCAACGACGCGCTCGACGCGGAGATCACCCATGGCGATCTCTCGATCCAGTTCTGCGCCCATACCCAGGAAACCGTCGTCCACGCGCTGCGCGACGTCGTGAAGACGATCCCGGACCAGCTCGTCCTCAAATGGGTCCAGATGGGCAGTGTCCCGGTCATCGTCACGCCGAAGGGCGCGCCGCCCGAAAGCGCGCGCAACCTGCTCGGCTTCCGCGACGGCTCGGCCAATCCCGACAGCGCGGACCAGGGCCTGATGGAGAAGGTGGTCTGGGTCGGCCCGGCGAATGACGAGCCGGACTGGGCGGCGGGGGGCAGCTACCAGGCGGCCCGGATCATCCGCAACACCGTCGAACGCTGGGACCGCACTCCGCTCGGCGAGCAGGAGCGCATCTTCGGCCGGACCAAGATGACCGGCGCCCCGCTCGACCGGCCGGGCGGGACCGAGGCGATGGTTCCCGATTTCGCCGCCGATCCCGACGGCGCGCTCACCGCGCATGACAGCCACATCCGCCTCGCCAATCCCCGCACGGCGGAGAGCCAGGCGAACCTGATCCTGCGCCGCCCGTTCAACTACGTGAACGGCGTGCTGCGGAACGGGCAGCTCGACCAGGGGCTGCTCTTCATCTGCTGGCAGGCGGATCTCGAGAAGGGCTTCGTCGCCGTGCAGCGCCGGCTCGATGGCGAGCCGCTCGAGGAATACATCAAGCCCGTGGGCGGCGGCTATTTCTTCGCCCCGCCCGGATTCCAGGACGGCGGGGACTATCTCGGCCGCCCGCTGATCGAAGCCATCTCCCCGGCAAGCCAGGACTCCAGCCAGTCGGGATAGTCATCGCCGTCGCCCGGCGACGGAACGAAACCAGAGGAGTTTCCAATGCGCCTTTGCAAGCGCCTGTTCACCCTGACCGCCGCCGCGGGCGCCTTCGCGCTGTCGCAGGGCACCGCCCGCGCGGCGGATGCGACGCTCGATCTCGTCGCGCCGATCGCGGATTACAAGATCTTCGTCTCCGAGGAGGTCGACGCGCTGGTGTCCGACACGACCACCTTCGTGGAGGCTATCAAGTCCGGCGACGTCGAGCAGGCGAAGGCCCTCTTCGCGCCGACCCGGATGCATTACGAGGCGGTGGAGCCGATCGCCGAGCTCTTCTCCGATCTCGACGTCTCGATCGACAGCCGCGCCGACGATTACGAGCAGGCCGAGGCCGATCCCGCCTTTCCGGGCTTCCACCGCGTCGAATACGGCCTCTGGGAGAAGAACTCGACCGAGGGGCTCGGCCCGGTCGCGGACAAGCTGCTCGCCGACGTGACCGAGCTCCAGGGCCGGATCGAGAGCCTCACCTTCCCGCCCGAGGTGGTGGTCGGCGGCGCGGGCGTGCTGATGGAGGAGGTCGCCGCGACCAAGATCTCCGGCGAGGAGGACCGCTACAGCCACACCGACCTCTGGGATATCCGCGGCAACGTGGACGGATCGCAGAAGATCGTCGAACTGGTCGAGCCGCTGGTGAACGACCCCGCCTTCCTCGAGCAGGTGAACGGCAATTTCGCCACGGTCGACACGATCCTCGCCAAGTACGAGGAGGGCGACGGCTACGTCACCTACGACCACCTGACCGAATCCGACCGCGTGACGCTCTCCGCGGCCGTCAACACGCTCGCCGAGGATCTCTCGACGCTGCGCGGCAAGCTCGGGCTCGACTGAGCGGGCGGGGGGACGGTCCCCCGATCCGTCCCCTCCAATGCTTAAGTAGGAGAGCGCGCGGCCCGTTCCTCTGCCAGTCTGCGGAAAACACCAATGATCCGTGGGAGGAGTCGCGCGTGGATGGAACGGAGCGGGTGAGCGCGGCGGAGCCGGTCGCCGCCCTCGCGGCCGAGATGCGCGCCGCGCTGATCGGGCACGAGGAACTGGTCGAACGGCTGATGACCGCGCTGCTCGCGCGCGGGCATGTGCTGATCGAGGGGCCGCCGGGGCTCGCCAAGACGCGCGCGGTGAAGCGGCTCGCCGGCGGGCTCGACGGCACCTTCGCCCGGATCCAGTGCACGCCCGACCTGATGCCCTCCGATCTCACCGGCACCCAGGTCTTCCGCCGCCAGAGCGAGACCTTCGACTTCGTCGCCGGGCCGATCTTCCATTCGCTCGTGCTGGTGGACGAGATCAACCGCGCGCCGCCCAAGGTGCAGTCGGCGCTCCTGGAGGCGATGGCGGAGGGGCAGGTGACGGCGGGCGGCGTGACGCGCGCCCTGCCCGACCCGTTCATGGTCGTCGCGACCCAGAACTCGATCGAGCACGAGGGCACCTTCCCGCTGCCGGAGGCGCAGCTCGACCGGTTCCTGATCCACGTCGACCTCGCCCTTCCCGACGCGGCGCGGGAGCGGGCGATCCTCGATCTCGTCGAGGGCGAGGCGCGGGCGGAACCGAGCCCCCCCGCGACGCGGCTCAGCCACGCCGCGCTGGCTGAGGCGCGCGCGGCGACGGCGGCGGTGCATCTCGCCCCGGCGCTGCGCGATTTCATCGTGCGGCTCGTCATCGGCACGCGCGAGACGGCCGGGACACCACTCGAAGGACTGGTGGAACACGCGGTCTCACCGCGCGGCACGCTCGCCCTCGCCGCCTCCGCGCGGGCGCGGGCGCTGATCCATGGCCGCGACCACGCGCTGCCCGAGGATGTCGAGGCGCTCGCCACCGACACGCTCGCGCACCGCCTGATCCCGAGCTGGCGCGCCACTTCCGAGGGGCTCTCGGCGCGCGACATCGTGGCAAGGCTTCTGACCCATGTCCGGCCCTGGTGACGCTTCTCCGACCGAGGTGACCGCCGAGCGGCTGGTCGCGCTCGGGTCTCTCGCGGCGCGGCTCGGGCGCGACCGGCCCGAGATCGCGCGCCGGCCCGGCACGACGGCGACGCGGCCGCGCGGCCAGGGGCACGAGATCCGCGAGATCCGCCCCTTCGCCGAGGGCGACGACCCGCGCCATCTCGACGCCGCCGCGACCGCGCGCACCGGCTCGCCCCAGGTGCGCGGCTTTCACGAGGACCGCGACCGGGCGCTGATGCTGATCGCCGATTTCCGCCGCCCGATGCTCTGGGGCACGCGCCGGCTGCGCTCGGTGGCGCTCGCCGAGGCTCTGGCACTCGCGGGCTGGCGGGCGGTGCTCGACGGCGGCGCGGTCGGCGTCGCGGTGATCACCGACGACGGCGTGCTCTCGGAACGGCCGACGGCCCGGGCGCGCGGCATGGCGAAGGTCGCGGGCTGCCTCGCGCGCGGCCATGCCCTCGCGCTGACCCTCACCGGGCATCCGGTCCGCCCGCTCGCGCCCGATCTCGTCCGCGCCGGCCGACTGGCGCCGCGCGGCGCGCGGGTGCTGCTCGGCTCGGCGCTCGACCTGCCGGGGCCGGGGCTGCCGGCGGCGCTCGACGGCATCCGCCGACGCGGCCCGCTCCGGGTGCTCTTGCCGCTCGACCCGTTCGAGGCGGCGCCACCGGGGGGCGAGCTGCCCTATCTCGCGGGCAGGGGCGCGGCGCTCGGCGCCTTCGGCCGCCTGCCGGCGGCGCGCGCGGCGGAACTGCGCCGGCTCGCCGACATGGGAATCGCGGCGGAGGAGGTGCCGACCGACCGGGTCGCCGGGGTGGCCGCGTGACGCCCGCGGAGGTCGTCGCCGCGCTGCATGGTCCGCGGCTGCCGGAGGGCACGGCGTCGCTCGGCCCCGGCGCCCTCGTCGCGGCCTTCGGCCTCGGCCTCCTGATCGCGCTCGCCCTCTTCGCCCTCGCCCGCCCGGTCCTGCGCGCGCGGCGGCGTGCGCCCCGGCCGGCGGATCTGCTCGCACGCCTCGCGGCGCTGCCGGACACGGCGCGCCCGCTGGCCGCCGCGCGTCTGTTCGGCCATCTCGGCGCGCCGCCGCCCGAGGCGGTGGCGGCCCGCCTCTACCGCCCGACACCCGCGCCGCTCGATCCGCGAACGCTCGAGCCCGCGCTCGCCGCCGCCTTCGCGCAGGCGGCGCCCGAGGCGCGGAGGACCGCGCATGTATGACCTCGCCGCCCCCTTCTTCCTGCTCCTCCTGCCGCTGCCCTTCCTCGCGCTCCGGCTGCTGCCGCCGCGCGATCCGGCGGAGGGCGCGCTGCGCCTGCCCGAGGGGATCGCGGCGGAGGCCGCGCCGGTCCAAGCGGCGCGGCGCTGGCGCGGCCCTCGCCGGGGCCTCGCCTGGCTCGCCTGGATCGGCCTCGTCCTCGCGCTCGCGGGCCCGGTCCGGCTCGAGCCGACGCGCGACACCCGCGCGACCGGGCGCGACATCATGCTCGCGCTGGACATGTCGGGCAGCATGCTGACCGAGGATTTCGACCTCGACGGCGCGCCGGTCTCGCGCCTCGACGCGGTGAAGCGCGTCGCCGGGCGCTTCGTGACCGAGCGGCCGGGGGACCGGATCGGCCTCGTCCTCTTCGGCGACCGCGCCTATGTCGCCGCGCCCCTCACCTGGGATCTCGCCGCCGTCGGCCGCGCGATCGAGGAGGCGGGCGTCGGCGTCACCGGCCGTTCCACCGCGATCGCGGAGGGGCTCGGCCTCGCGCTGAAGCGGATCATCGCCGCGGACGGACGCGCGCGAGTCATCGTGCTGCTCTCCGACGGCCGCGACACCGCGAACCGGCTCGACGCGACCGGCGTCGCGCGGCTCGCCGCCGAGCACGGCGTCCGGATCCACACGATCGCGCTCGGCCCCGCCGACCTGGAGAGCCAGCCTTCGGACCGCGAGGCGGTCGACACCGCCACGCTCCGCGCCATCGCCGAGGCCTCGGGCGGCAAGGGCTACCGCGTCCGGGGCACGGCGGATCTGGTCGCGATGGCCGCCGATCTCGACCGGATCGAGCCCAATCCCTCCGGCCGCCCGCCAGTCCTCGTGCCCCGGCCGCTCTGGCCCTGGCCGGCGGCGCTCGCGCTTCTCGCCGCGGCGGCGCTCGGCGCGCTGCCGCTCCTCCGGCTGCCCCGCCTCCGCCGGGGGTTCCGCGCGGAGAGCCCGGCATGACGCTGATCCTGCTCCGGCCCTGGTGGCTTCTCGCGCTCGTTCCGCTCGTGGCCCTCGCCGCGCTCGCCTGGCGGCGGCGCGCGGCGGGCGGGTGGGAGGCGATCGTCGCGCCCGAGCTGATCGCCTTCCTCCGCGCGCGCGGCGACGTCGGCGCGCCGGGACGGCGCTGGCCGGCGCTGCTGCCCTTCGCCCTCGCCGGACTCGTCGCGCTGGCGCTGAGCGGCCCGGCGCGGCTCCGGACCCATGGCGCGGCCTTCGAGCGACAGGATCCGCTGGTGCTGATGATCGACCTCTCGCCCTCGGTGACCGAGGGCGGCGATCTCGCCGACGCGCAGGCCGCCGCCGCCTGGCTGCTCGCCCATGGCGGCGGCCGGCCGATCGGGATCCTCCTCTACGCCGCCGACGCCTTCCTCGCCTCGGCCCCGACCAGTGATCCGGCGACGCTGCAGAGCCTGGTCGCGGTGCTCGACGCGAGAACGATGCCGGTCGGGGGCAGCCGGCCCGACATCGCGCTCAGCGAAGCCGCGAAGCTCTTCGCCGCCCCCGGGATGCCCGGGGCGGGCGGCACCGACGTGGTGATGATCTCCGACGGCGGCGGCGCGAGCCCGGAGGCGGAGCGGCGGGCCGGCGTGCTCGCGGAACGCGGCGCCCGCGTCTGGGGCCTGACGCTCGACCGGGGCGCGGCGGACCCGGACGCGCCCCCGCCCGATCCCGGGGGCCTCGCCGCCATCGCCCGAGCGGGCGGCGGCGCGGCCTGGCCGGCGCGCGATCCCGCGCCGCTCGTCGCCGCGATCGCCGCGGCGCGCACGCGCCAGCTCGCGCGGGAGGCCGAGGCGCCGGAGGTCTTCGAGGATCTCGGCCGCTGGCTCCTGCTGCTCGCGCTGCCGCTCGCGCTCGCGTTCTTCCGGCCCACGCGGGAGCCGGGACGATGAGCCGGATCGCCTCCCGCTCCGCGCTGCTGCTCGCCGTCGCGCTCGCGGCGATGGCACTGCCCGGGCGCGACGCCTGGGGCCGGCTCGCCTACGCGGCCGGCCTGCCGGGGATCGCGGCCCGCCTGCTCGCCGACCCTTCGGCGCGCGGCGTCGCGCTCTACAGGGCGGGCGACTACGCGCGCGCCGACCGCGCCTTCGCCGAGGCGGGCCGGGTCGCGACCTACAACCGCGGCCTCGGCCTCGCCGCGATCGGGAACTACGCGCTCGCCACAGCCTATTTCGACGCGGTGCTCTTCGCCAATCCCGCCGATTCCGAGGCGCGCGACAACCGCGAGGTCGTCGCGGCGCTGGTGCCGCCTGTGATCGGCGAGGGCGACAGGACCGGCCGCATGGCCGCGCGGCCGACCGATCCGCCCGGCGGCCGCTTCTCCGCCGTGATGCGCCCGATCGACGAGGGCCGCCGCGTCGCCGACGACGCCTGGCTCGCCACGCTGCCGGACGATCCGGGCGAGTTCCTGCGGCTCCGCCTCGCCGACGAACACGCGCGCCGCGTCGCCCTCGGCCTCGTGCCGCCGCAGGAGGATGGCGTGCGATGGTGAGAGGATTCCTCCCGCTGGCATTGCTATGCGCCACCGCCGCCCGGGCGGAGGAGGGCAAGTCGCTGACGCTGATCGCCGCGCCCGCCGCGACGCCGGTCATCGCGGGCGAGATGGTGCCGCTGACGATCCGGGGCGTCTACGACACCGAGATCGCGCTCGAGAAGATGGAGATCGCCCCGAGCCAGGGCTTCGACTGGATCCAGCTCGCCCCCGACGACTGGCACGACGAGCGCATCGGCGGCGTCACCCGCCGCGTGGTCGAGCGGCGGCTCGCGATCTTCCCGAAGACCGGCGGACAGGACACGTTCGGACCGGTCAACCACCACCTGACCGTGATCGGCGAAGGCTCCCGGCGCGAGGAGATCACGCTGCGCGCCCAGCCGGTCACGCTGGCGGTGGCGCCGATGCCCGACGACCCGCCGTTCGAGAAGCCCTGGGGCTGGCGCTTCGCCGCCTCGAAGGTGACGATCACCGACGCGCTCTCGACCGATCCGGCGAAGCTCGCCGACGGCGAGACGGTGACGCGCACCGTGACCTTCCGCGCCGAGGGCGCGCTGCCGGAGATGCTGCCGCCGCGCCCGGTGATCCAGGAGCCCTGGCTCATCTCCTTCGCCGCGCCGGTGGAGACGAAGCTGGAGCGCGGCCGCTGGGGGCTCGCCTCCACCGCGATCTGGCGCTGGCAGTTCCGGCCCGAGACCGGCGAGCCGGGCGTGATCGCGCCGATCCCGATCCCCTATTTCAACACGCTGACGCGCAGGGTCGAGGCGGTGGAGATCCCCGCGCTCCCGATCGGCTATGCGAGCTTCAAGGCCTCCCAGGTGCCGGGCGGGGAGATGGGCGCGGGCGCGCGGCTCGCCTATCTCGGCGCGCTCGGGCTCGGGCTGCTCGCGGGGCTCGCGCTCTCGGCGGGCGCGGTCGAGAGGCGCGCGGGCTGGTGGGAGCGGGCGCTCCGGCACTGGTCGCCCGCGCCGCTCCTCCGGCTCCGCCGCGCGGCGCGCTCGGGCGATCTCCTCGCGCTCCGCCGCGCGGCGGAGGACTACCTGACACCGGAGGAGGCGCGCGACCCGGCGCGGCGCGCGGCGGCGCTCGACCGGCTCGACGCGGCGATCTACGGCCCGGACACCGCCGGTTTCGACGCCGCGCGCCTCGTCCGCGACCTGCGCCGCGCCCGGAGGGTGACATCCGGGGCCTGAACCGGGTTAGTCTGTGCCTGTTTCCACCGAGAGGGGGGCGGCCCGACGCGCGCCCGGGGGAGGGGCACGGATGCCGACATACGCGCATGTGATCGCGAACGAGACCTACCGCTTCGGCTCGCTGGCCGAGCTGATGGCGAAGGCGAGCCCCGAACGCTCCGGCGACCACCTCGCGGGCATCGCGGCGGGCGACGAGACCGAACGGGTCGCCGCGCAGATGGCGCTCGCGGATCTGCCGCTCTCGACCTTCCTTCGGGACGCGGTCGTGCCCTACGAGAGCGACGAGGTGACGCGGCTCATCCTGGACACCCATGACGCGCGCGCCTTCGCGCCCGTCGCGCATCTGACCGTGGGCGGCTTCCGCGACTGGCTGCTTTCGGATTCCGCCGACGCGGCGACGCTCGGGGTGCTGGCCCCAGGGCTCACGCCCGAGATGGTCGCCGCCGTCTCGAAGATCTGCCGCGACCAGGACCTGATCCTGATCGCGCGCAAATGCGCGGTGGTGACGCGCTTCCGCGGCACGATCGGGCTTCCCGGCCGGTTCTCGACCCGGCTCCAGCCCAACCACCCGACCGACGACCCCGCCGGCATCGCGGCGAGCATCCTCGACGGGCTCATGTACGGCGGCGGCGACGCGGTGATCGGGATCAATCCGGCGACCGACAGCCCCGCGGCGGTGGAGACGCTGGTCCGGATGCTCGACGAGGTGATCCGGCGCTACGGGATCCCGACGCAATCCTGCGTGCTGACCCATGTCACCACCTCGATCGAACTCATCAACCGGGGCGTGCCGGTCGATCTCGTCTTCCAGTCCATCGCCGGGACCGAGGCCGCGAACCGGAGCTTCGGCGTCGATCTCGCCACGCTCGCGGAAGGGCAGGCGGCGGGCCTCGGCCTCGGTCGCGGGACGCTCGGCGACAACGTGATGTATTTCGAGACCGGGCAGGGCAGCGCGCTGTCCGCGAACGCGCACCACGGCGTCGACCAGCAGACGCTGGAGGCGCGGGCCTACGCGGTGGCGCGGCGGTTCCGGCCGCTCCTCGTCAACACGGTCGTGGGTTTCATCGGCCCGGAATATCTCTACGACGGCCGGCAGATCATCCGCGCCGGGCTCGAGGACCATTTCTGCGGCAAGCTGCTCGGCCTGCCGATGGGCTGCGACATCTGCTACACCAACCACGCCGAGGCCGACCAGAACGACATGGACCGGCTCCTGACCCTGCTCGGCGTCGCCGGGGTCACCTTCATCATGGGGATCCCCGGCTCGGACGACGTGATGCTGAACTACCAGACCACCTCGTTCCACGACGCGCTCTATCTGCGCGAGGTTCTGGGGCTGCGCCCGGCGCCCGAGTTCGAGCACTGGCTGAGGGAAACCGGCATCTTCGGCCCCGATGGCCGCCCGCTGCCCGGCGCGGGCCTGCCCGCGCCCTTCGCCAGGGCGCTCGGGAGGATCGCATGAGCGACAAGCCCCCCTCGACCGGCCGCGACCCCTGGGCGGCGCTCGGCGCCCTTACCCCCGCGCGGATCGCGCTCGGGCGGGCGGGCGCCAGCCTGCCGACCCGGCCGCGTCTCGACTTCCAGCTCGCCCATGCCCGGGCGCGGACCGCCGTCCACGCCAGCCTCGACCTGGCCGGTCTCGCCGCGCGTCTCGAACCGCTCGGCCTCGAAACGCTGACCCTCGCGAGCGCGGCGGAGAGCCGGGCGGAATATCTCCAGCGCCCGGACAGGGGGCGCCGGCTCGACGATGCCTCCCGGGCCATCCTCGCCGGACGGGAGAGGCCGGCGGAGGCGCCCGAGGTGGTCTTCGTCATCGGCGACGGGCTCTCCGCGCTCGCGATCACGGCGAACGCGGCGCCGTTCCTCGAGGTGATGGTCCCGGCGCTGCGCGCCGCGGGCTGGCGCATCGGTCCGCTCGCCATCGTCACCCAGGCCCGCGTCGCGATCGGGGACGAGATCGGCGCGGCGCTCGGGGCCTCGATGGTCGTGGTCCTGATCGGCGAGCGGCCGGGGCTTTCCTCGCCCGACAGCCTCGGGCTCTACCTGACCGCCCATCCGCGCCCCGGCCTGACCGACGAGGCGCGCAACTGCGTCTCCAACGTCCGCGCCGAGGGGCTGAGCCACGCGGCTGCGGCGCACAAGCTCCTCTACCTGATGACCGAGGCCCGCCGCCGCGGCCTCTCGGGCGTGGCGCTGAAGGAGGAGGCCGAGGCGCTCGCCGACGAGGCGCCCCGCCGGCGGAACTTCCTGCTCGACGGGTGAGGGGGGCGGCGGACAGATGTCCGCCCTACGGCGCGGGCGGGTGGCGGCGGCGGACAGATGTCCGCCCTACGGCGCCATCGCCGCGATTCGCCGGAGCCCGAGCTGATAGCCGAGCGTTCCGCAGCCGACGATGATCCCGTCGGCGCGCAGCGAGATGTAGGAATGATGGCGGAAGCTCTCGCGCCTGTGCACGTTCGAGATATGCACCTCGATCACCGTGCCCTCGAACGCGTTCAGCGCGTCGAGGATCGCGACCGAGGTATGGGTGAAGGCGCCGGGATTGATCACGATCCCGCTCGCCTCCTCCCGCGCCTCGTGGATCCAGTCGATGATCTGGCCCTCCCAGTTGGACTGGAGGAACCGGACCCGGAGCCCGAGCTCGTCCCCGAGCGCGCCGCAGTCGCGCTCGACATCGGCGAGGGTCTCGTGCCCGTAGATCTCCGGCTGCCGCTTGCCGAGCAGGTTCAGGTTCGGGCCGTTCAGGACATAGACGAAGTTCGACATGGGCGCGCTCTCGGTTCTGGCCGCCCCGGGGGCGGGGCGCGCCACCAGTTAACCGCCCCGGCGCGCGAGGTCACGCGCCGCGAGAGACCGGCGCCGCTCCGGGAGCGCAAGATCCGCGGTCAGTTTGCCCGTCACTGCCCAGGCCAAGCGCCGTTCGGTTGGCCAGCGCGACCGCGCCCAGCACGCGCGGCGTCTTCGCCAGAGCCACTCCGATCATTCATGCCGCTCCAAAAATTCTCCGTTTCGAAGGCGCGGGCCGTCGCGCGCTGGTCAGCCTTCCACCCCGGCGCGGCGGCCGTCGCGGTCGCGGGTCTCGTAAGCGTTGGACAGGGCGCGGGGGTGGGCGGTGCTCTCGTCCCGCCCGGGGGCGCCGCTCTCCTCCCGCAGGAGCGCGCCGTACCGGTCCTGGGCGCGGCGGAGATCGGCCCGGGCCCGGACCAGCGCCGCGCAGGTCCGCTCGATCCGCCTTTCCGCGCGGCTCAGCCGCCAGACGCGGAGAAGGTCCGCCAGAATCCCGATCGCCGCTCGTCCCGCCATCCGGTGATGCTCTCCCTGTCGCGTGCCCTGGATTTCGCCCCGGGGACGCCGACTGCTCGCGCCACGCGCCCGCGATGATCGCCTGGCCGGGCTCCGCCGGCGAAGCCGAGGCCCTCGCCGAGGCGACCCCGCGGGGACGCCTCCTCGGTATCCGGTGTCACGCGGCCGGCGGTACGCGTCAAGAGGCCCTGGCCGGGGACGGGCGGAACGCACGGAGAATTGCGCGGATCGTGCGCGCCGCGACACACACGGATGACCCATGGCGTCGGTAGGGATGCCTGGGCTAGAAGGTGGTCAGGGACCCGGGTGTGGCGGAAGCGCCGCCCGCGCCGGGCCCATACCGACCCATCGCCAAGCCGGGCGTGGCAACGGCGGTGGGTAGCGGCGCGTCGGCGGAGGAAGGCAAGGCGTTCCGCCGCTGGCGCGCCGTGCCACCGCCCTGGTTCATCGCGCCCGCGTGATGCTCGCAGCGTGGCCGCGGCTCCGCGTCACTCCGCGAGGCCGAGCCAGGCGGGCAGGGCGCCGATGTCGGGCAGCACCGCGTCGGCGTGGGGAGCGAGGTCCTCGGCGCTGGCGGGACCGGTCAGGACTCCGATCGTCGTCATCCCGGCGGCGCGTCCGCTCGCGAGATCGTGGACGCTGTCCCCGATCATCGCGCAGGCTTCGGGCGGGATCCCGGTCGCGGCCGAGAAGGCGAGGAGCATGCCGGGTGTGGGCTTCGCGCCGTGGCCGCTGTCATAGCCCGCGATGAAGGCGAAGCGGTCGATCACGCCGGCGCGCTCGAGATGCACGCGCGCGGGCGCCTCCGAATCGTTGGTCGCGACGCCGAGCACCAGCCCGCCCGCGCGCAGCCGGTCGAGCAGGGCGATGAGCGGCGCGGCCTCGACCTGGGGCGCGGCCGAGGTCGAGGCGACGATATGGCGCCGCAGGCGCGCCTCGCCGAACTCCGGCCGCACGCCGAGCGCCGCCTGCACGACGAATTCCATCGTGCCCGCGATCACGGGGCTCGTCTTCAGGAAGCGGCGCTTCTCGAGCTCGTAGCCGAGCCGCTCCGCGAGCGCCTCCGCCCGCGCCGGATCGCCTTCCGCGAGGCCGAGGATGAAGCCGTGGCACCAGGCCGACCAGGTGGCGTTGAAATCGAAGAGCGTCCCGTCCTTGTCGAAGACGAGACCCCTGACCTGGTCGCGCATGGTCCTCTCCTCCGGTGGAATCCCCACCCGCGCCCTCTTAGCGCCCGGCGGGGAGCGGCGAAAGGCCCGTCAGGTCCAGTTCGGAAGATCGCCGCCAGGCAGCAGCGCGCGGGCCCGCGCGGGCGCGGCGGGCGCCGTGCCCGTCTGTCCGCAGAAGGCGAGCAGCATCGCCTCGTCGCCGAGCAGGAAGTCGAGCACGAAGCCGAGGAATTCCGGATCCTCCACCCGGGCGCGGAGCGCGGCGGGGTCGAGGCCGCTCGCGCCCAGGAAGGCGCCGAGCGCCTCGGGCTCTCCCGCGAGCCAGATCAGCGCGCTCCGCGCCAGGTCGATCGCGCCGTCGCGCCCCATCTCCGTCTCCTCCGGACCCTCCGGCGCGACCGCTAAACCATTCATTAACGTCTTCGGCAATAGGGTCGGCCTCAGGAAGCGCGGGGCTGGCCGAGACCGGCCCGGAAGGGGAAAGCGGATGTCGGGTCGGGTCCTCGTCGTCGATGATGTCGCCACCAACCGGCTTCTTCTGCGCGCGAAACTCTCCTCGGCCTATTACGACGTCGTCGTCGCCGAGGACGGGCCGAAGGCGCTCGATCTCGCGCGGTCGGAACAGCCGGACATGGTGATGCTCGACGTGATGATGCCCGGGATGGACGGGTTCGCCGTCTGCGCCCGGCTGAAGGCCGATCCGGAGACCGCGCATATTCCGGTCATCATGGTCACCGCGCTCGACACCGCCGAGGAACGGATCCGGGGGCTCGAGGCCGGCGCGGACGATTTCCTGTCGAAACCCTTCAACGATCTCGCGCTCTTCGCCCGTGTCCGCAGCCTGATGCGGATGAAGATGATGTTCGACGAGCTGCGGCTGCGCGATCTGACCTCGCGCGAGCTCGGCCTCGCCGAGGTCATGCCGGACCAGGACATCGAGGCCGAGCCGAGCGGGCCGATCCTGATCGCGCCGCCCGATGCCGGGAGGGGCGGCCAGCTCGCGGCGGAACTCGGCGCGCGGCTCTCGATCGGCACCATCGTGACCAGTTCGGAGCGGGAGGCGCTGAACCTCTCGCGGCTGGAGCTGCCAGACTGTTTCATCGTTCATCAGACGCTGATGGAGGGCGGCGACGGGCTGCGCCTCGTCTCGGCGCTGCGCGCGCGGCCGGAGACGCGGCAGTCGGCCGTGATCCTCGTCGTCGAGAACGGCGATGTCGGGACGGCGGCGAAGGGGCTCGACCTCGGGGCGAGCGACTATATCGAGGCGCCGTTCGACGTGAACGAGCTCATCGCGCGGATCCGCTCGCAGCTTCGCCGCAAGCGCTATTCCGACCGGCTGCGTTCCAACGTGCGCAACGGGCTGAAACTCGCGGTGATCGATCCGCTGACCGGGATCTACAACCGCCGCTACGCGAGCCAGCACATGATCCGCGTCATGGAGCGCGCGCGGGAGACCGGCGGGGTCTTCGCGGTGATGATGATCGATCTCGACAAGTTCAAGTCGATCAACGACCGCTTCGGCCACGACGCCGGCGACGCGGTGCTGCGCGAGTTCTCGCGCCGGCTCCAGGAGAACATCCGGGGCGTCGATCTCGTCGCGCGCTTCGGGGGCGAGGAGTTCTTCGTGGCGATGCCCGACGTCGACGCGGGCGCCGCCGGGCACGCGGCGGAGCGCATCCGCCGCGCGATCGAGGACGCGCCGGTCCGGCTGCCGGGCGGGGCGGGCGAGGTCGACGTGACGGTGAGCATCGGCGTCGCGGTGGCGGGCGCCGGCGACGGCGACGCCGAGGCGATCATCAAGCGCGCCGACAGCGCGCTCTATCTGTCCAAGGAAGGTGGCCGCAACCGCGTGAGCTTCTTCGCCCGGGCGGCCTGATCTCAGTCCGCGCCCTCCCGCGGCGCGTGGCGCTCGTCCCTGTCCGGCCCTTTCGGCTTGCGGCGCAGCGCCTCGGCGAAGGCGGCGCGGTCCTCGGGCGACATCCTGCCGATCTGGTCGAGCAGCAGCCGGCTCCCGCGCTGGGCGAGCGCGTCCATGAGGCGGGGCTCCCGCGTGACGACCTCCTCCACCGCGGCCGGATCGTAGGGTTTCGCGGTCAGCGCCTCGGCGAGCGCGCGGCGCTGGCCGCGCAGTTCCTCGCGCGGGCCCATCCAGTCGCGCCGGCTGTCGCGCAGCGCCTGGGAAAGGTCGTGGCGATAGGGTTCCGGCAGCGCGCGGCCGTAGCCCCAGAGACCGGGCGGCGGCGTTGACGGCGGTCCCTTGAGGAGCGCGCCGGCGATCAGGCCCGCGAGCGCGAGGTTCAGGCAGAGCGAGCCGATGAACGCCCAGCGCCAGGGGCGGGGGAGCGTCTTCGTCGGCGGTTGGGTTCTGTCGGCCATGCCTGTTTCCTACTGGTCCAGCGCGGCGAGGTCGTAAAAGCCGCTCACCCCGTCCGACGCGCTGGCGGTGGTCTCCGCCGCGCCGCCGAGGTCGGTCGAAAGCCCGCTGTATCCCGAGGCGCCGATCAGGAA
This sequence comes from Amaricoccus solimangrovi, assembly GCF_006385685.1. Lineage (GTDB taxonomy): Bacteria > Pseudomonadota > Alphaproteobacteria > Rhodobacterales > Rhodobacteraceae > Amaricoccus > Amaricoccus solimangrovi. Next base: position 116,146 of record NZ_VFRP01000011.1, read on the forward strand.
GCCCGCGAGCGCGCAGGCGGTCAGCGCCGCGCCGCCGCGCCAGCCGCCGAGCAGCGCCGGGAGCGCGCGCCAGAGGCTTCCGGCGCCGGGCCGCGAAACCGGGGCGGCCACCTCGGCCCGGGCGGCGGCGACCTCGGCCGCGTCGGCGAGCACGGCCGAGAGGAAGGCGGCGGACGGCGGTTCCTCCGCCCGCCGCTCGGCGTTGAAGTAGGTTTCGAGCAGGTCGGCCGGGTCCCGCGGGGTGGCCGCGCCCGGATCGGTCTTTCCTTCGGTCATGTCGCGTTCCCCCTCAGTCATCGGCGAAGCCGAGCTCGCTCCGCCGCGGCGACAGCCGCTCGGCGAGCGCCCTGCGCCCGCGGGCGAGCAGGCTCTCCACCGCCTCGACGCTCAGCCCGAGGATCTCCGCGATCTCGGGATTCGGGCGTTCCTCGAAATGGCGCAGCACGATCGCCGCCCTCTGCCGGTCCGGCAGCCGGGCCAGCGCGGCGCGCAGCGCCCCGGCGCGGTCCCGCGCCTCGAGGCCCTCCTGGGCGGTGGCGGCGCCGTCGGCGATCTCGGCGGCGCCGTCGATACCCTGTTCGCGGCGCCGGCGCAGCCGGTCCACGCAGAGGTTGCTCGCCACCCGGTAGAGCCAGGTCGAGAGCCGCGCCTCCTCGCGCCACTCGGGCGCGATCTTCCACATCCTGAGCAGCGTCTCCTGCGCGACGTCCTCGGCCTCCGCCGGATCCCCGAGCATGCGCCGCGCGAGCGCCAGCACCCTCGGCGCGTGCCGGAAGGTCAGCGCCCGCGCGGCCGCCTGCTCGCCCGCCGCGTAGCGGGCGAGCAGCGCGGCGTCGGAGGTCTCGGTTTCGCCGTCGAGGGCCATCATGGTACCGCGCGTGTCTCGGCCTTTCCGGAGAGCGGATCGCATCTCCGCGGATCCCACCCTTAGTGCCGCGACATCCGCGCGGAAACCCTCAACCGCGGTCGTCGCGCCGATGCCCGCCGGCGTCGCCGTGCCCGCGCGACCCGCGCGCGTGCGCCGGCTTCGCCGTCGCCTCGGCCTGGCTGATCGCGCCGTCGTGGTCGGTATCGAGCGCCGCGGTGATGGCATTGACCTGCCGGTCGGCGAGCGCCTCGATCCCGATCCTGCCCGCGTCGGTCGCGCCCATGAAGGCGAGGAGCCGATCCGCGCGCTCCGCCGCCGGATCGGGGGCGAAGATCATCAGGATCTGGTCGCGGGGCCCGGGCAGCGCGGCGACGAGTTCGTCCCGGTCGAGCGCGCCGTCGCCGTTCGTGTCCGCCGCCGACAGCCGGCCGGTCGCGCGGGTCTCCAGTTCCTCGCGGCTCAGCGCGCCGTCGCCATTCGCGTCGATCGCGGCGAAGTCGATCCTCGGCCCGCCCGCTCCCGGGTGCGATCCCATGCGCGGACCCCTGGGCCCGGGGCCGCCGACGGGATCCAGGGGCATGCCCTGCGCCGCTGCGGGACCGGGCGGAGGCGGGGGCGTGTCGCCCGCCCCGGTCTGCGCCAGCGCGGCGCCCGTCAGGGCGATCCCCCCGGCCAGGGCGGCGGCGGCCAGTGCGCGTCGATGGTTGAACATGATCGGGCTCCTTCGTGCCTGTCGTTGTTCCGATGCCCCGATAGACGGCGCGGCCGCTCGAGTCCGTCGCCGCCTCACGCATTCGGGATCGGGCCGCGAGCGGGGGCCAATGGTCGCAAGGCGCGGCATTGGCGCGGCGCGCGGCGCGCGGCTATAGTGCGGCGATGGCACAGAATCGCTCCGCGCTTCCCGAACGGGACCTCCGCTCCGCCCTTTTCCGCGGCTGGTCGCGCCGTTGCCCCGCCTGCGGCGAGGGCCGCCTCTTCTTCGGCTATCTCGACGTGCGGCCGGAATGCCCGGAATGCCACACCGACCTCAGCCACCAGCGCGCCGACGACGGCCCCGCCTGGGCGACGATCATGATCGCGGGCCATATCATGGCGCCGCTGATGCTCATCGTCTTCGACCTCCTCCGCCCGCCGGGCTGGCAGATGGCGGTGGGCTTCTCGATCGTCTTCGTCGCGCTCTCGCTCTACCTGCTGCCCAGGATCAAGGGCTGTTTCGTCGGGATCCAGTGGGCGAAGCGGATGCACGGCTTCGGCGAGGCGCCGGAACCGCCGCGGCCCGCGCCCGCCCGCTGCGCGGGGCAATGAGCGCCGCCGCCGGGGCCGCGCCGCCGCCGATCCGGCACGCGGCGACGATCGTGCTCACCCGCCAGACCGCGCACGGGCCGGAGATCCTGATGGGCCAGCGCAGTTCCGGCGCCGTCTTCATGCCGGACAAGTTCGTCTTTCCCGGCGGCGCCGTCGATCCCGAGGATTACGCGGCGGGGCAACGCGAGGGGCTGCCCGAGAGCGATCCGCGCCTGCTAATCGACACCGCTCCGCCTCTCGCCCGCGCGCTGCGGCACGCCGCGATCCGGGAACTGCTGGAGGAGACCGGCCTCTGGCTCGGCGAGCCGGACGGGGCGAGGCCGCGCACCGAGGCGCTGCGCTTCTTCTTCCGCGCGATCACGCCGCCGGGACGGCCCCGCCGCTTCGACGCGCGCTTCTTCCTCGCGGACGCCGGCGATCTCGCGGGGGCGGCGGACGATTTCTCCGGCGCGGGCGGCGAGCTCGGCTTCCTGAGCTGGCTCGATCTCGACGCGGCGCGGGCGCTCGACCTGCCTTTCATCACCGAGATCGTGCTCGCCGAGATCGCCGCGCGCCATGCCGATCCCGAGGTCGAGCGGCCGGTGCCCTGGTTCAACCACACCGATGCCGGCTCGCATTTTCACCTGCTGCGCGCTTGACTTCCGGACGCGGAAGCGGCATTTGACGCCCCGAGATTCCGGCTCCCGAGAGCGCGGGCCAATTGGGTTATGCGCGGGCTGACCGCGGAAAGGGAACAGAAATGGCGAAGCCCACCACGATCAAGATCCGGCTGAACTCCACGGCCGACACCGGGCATTTCTACGTGACGAAGAAGAACTCGCGCACGATGACCGAGAAGATGACGGCGCGGAAGTACGACCCCGTCGCGCGCAAGCATGTCGAATACAAGGAAGGCAAGATCAAGTGATCCTGCCCCGGGCCCGCGTGGCCCGGATGTCGAACCGATGAGGGGCGGCGGGCGTGAGGCTCAGCCGCCCTTTGCCTGTCTGGCCGTGTCGTCGAGGATGTACTCGATCAGATAGGTCCGCTGCAGCGGGAAGAAATTGTCGTCGGATATCAGCGTGATGCGCGTCCGGCCCTTGGGATCCCGCCAGACCGAGATCCCCTCCATGTTGTCCATCTCGCCGAATCGCGTCTTCAGGAGCGTCTTCTCGTCCGTGAAGCCGTCGGGTCCGAGGGCGAAGCTGCGCAGCCGGGTCGCGAAGCCGCCCAGCCACTTGAACTTGCGCTCGAGCACGTAGAATCGGCCGTCGGGTCCGAAATCGGCGTCGACCTCGAGAAAACTCTCGCCGCGCGGGATGAACAGCTCCTTGTCCCATTTGCCCCCCCGGAAGCGGTAGACCGGCACCGTCTTCTCGACGATGCGGGTGCGTTCGGGAATCGCATAGAGCGTGCCGTCCGGCCCCACCGCGACCGATTCGAGCGAGAAATTGTCGATGAGCGTGTCGAACTCGGAATAATGCGGAACGGCCTTGGCGGGGCCGTTGATGTCGTCGTAGCGGCGGACGCGGTGGAAGCCCTCGAAGGAGACATAGGCGCGGCCCTGGGCGTCGAGCGTCAGCCCCTCGGCGTCCTTGTTGGGCCCCCGCAACTGCCGCCCGTCGATCGCATGGAGCGCGCCGAGGCCGGTCATGCGCGCGCCCGTCATGTTCCCCCTCCGGTTCCGGTCGAGATCGGCCCGCACCCAGATGCCCCTGTCGCCGATGGCGAGCAGCTTCTCGCCGCCGTCCAGGATCTCGACCCCGGAAAGACCGCCGAAATTGGACGGTTTTTCGCTCCAGACGAGGCGTGACGTCTCGATCAGGCGCGGTTCGGCCAGCGCCGCCGAGGCGATGCCCGGGGCGAGGAGGAGCAGGGCAAGCAGGAACTTCATCGGGAACTCAATACCTCGGCGCAGCGCGGTGGCAGATCCGCCATCCGCGTCGGCGGGGCGGGTTTGGGCTTCGGCGCGTTGGGATCGGGGGGCTTCAGCGCGTCGGTGACCCACCACACCGCCTCGGCGCAACCATCCCCGGGTGGCAGAGCGACCGTGGGAATGCAAGTCCGCTCCGCCTTCGGGCACCTCAGGCGCACGTGAAAATGATCGTTATGACCCCACCAGGGGCGGATCTTGCGCAGCCAGGCACGGTCCCCGGCCGGAGCATGCGCGCACATCGCGAGCTTGGCCGGCGGCGTGATGAAGATCCGGTCGACCGCGGGATCGCTGGCCGCGAGCCGCAGCAGGGCCTCATGCGAGGGCGTCCAGTTGGCGTTCAGCCCGCGCTGGTCGCGCGTGCGGACATTCATCGCCGAGACCCGCTCCCGTTCCCTCCGCGACAGGTCGAGCCGGGCCGGCGGGTTGAGCCAGATGTCGACGTCGAGCCCGGTCTGGTGCGAGGCATGGCCCGCGACGGGGCCGCCCCGGGGCTGCGACATGTCGCCGACATAGATGCCCTTCCAGCCGATCCGGGTCGCATCGACGCTCAGCCGTTCGACGAAGGCGACGAGATCGGGCGTCCCCCAGTGGTGATTGCGCGAAAGCCGCATCGCCTGCCAGCCCGGCCCGTTCTCGGGCAGCTGGTCGCCGCCGGCGAGGCAGCCCTTCGAATTGCCGCCGATCGCGGCGGCGGGGCCGGTGCTCGGGCGCGTGATCGGGGCGAAGAGTTGCTTCGCGGTCTGGGCGAGGGCGGGGGCGCCCGCGCAGGCGGCGAGGCAGAGCACGGCGACGCCCAGGCGGCGGATCATGTGGCGGAGGTCCTCGGCTGCTCGGTTCCCGTCCTCACGCAGGATAGCAGAACGAGGGCGATTGCGAACAGCCCCACGATCGGCGCCACGCCGAGCCGTTGCGAGCCGGTCGCCGCCGTCGTCGCCGCCACCGCCGCGGGGCCGATGAAGGCGGTCGCCTTGCCCGCGAGCGCGTAGAGCCCGAAGGCCTGGCCGGTCCCCATCCGCCCCTCCGCCTGATGCACGAGCATCGTGCGCGAGGCGGCCTGCAACGCGCCCGCCGCCGCGCCGAGGAGGCCGCCCGCGGCGAGGAAGACCAGATCGGGCAGGCGTGCCTCCGGCGCGACCGCGAGGCCGAGGACCGAGCTCCGGGTGGTCGCGAGCACCAGGAGGCAGACGAGGATGAGCAGCGTCGCGGAGGTCGCGATCACGGGCATCGGTCCCAGCGCGCGGTCGGCCCGTCCGCCGAGCCACGCGCCGAGCGCGCCGGTTCCCGCGGAGACGACGCCGAAGACGCCAAGTTCGAACGTGCCCCAGCCGAGCACGCCCGCCGCGTAGACGCCGCCGAAGATGAAGAGCGCCGCGAGCGCGTCGCGATAGATCATCGAGGCGAGCAGATAGAAGCCGAGGCTCCGCTCGCGCGTCAGCATGCGGAGCGCCCCGCCGAGATCACGCAGGCCCGCCCGCGCCGCCGCGCCGAGGGCCGTGCCCGAGCGCGGCGCGTCGGGGCTCCAGAGAAAGAGCGGGATCACGAAGATCACGTACCAGAGGGCGGAGAGCGGCCCCGTCGCCCGCGCCGGTTCCCCGAGCGCGGGGTCGAGGCCGAGAACGGGCGCGATGCCGATCAGCGTCCGCCCGCTCCCGGGCGCGGGGGCGAGCAGGGTCAGCACGAGGATGAGCGAGACGAGCCCTCCGACATAGCCGAGCGCCCAGCCGGAACCCGAGATCCGCCCGATCTCCTCCCTCGGCCCGAGGTCGGGCAGCATCGCGTTGGTGTAGAGGATCGTCAGTTCCGATCCGAGATAGGCGAGGCCGAAGGCGAGCAGCACCGGCCAGACCGCCCCCATGCCGGGGGTGGCGAGCCAGAGCCCGAGGCAGCCGGTCACATAGGGCAGGGAGAAGGCGAGGGCCCAGGCCTTGCGCCCCCCGGTCCGGTCGGCGATGGCGCCGAGCGGCGGCGACAGGACCGCGACCATGAGCCCGGCGACGGCGGTCGCCGCGCCCCAGAGCGACTGCCCGGCCACGGGATCGCCGACGACCTGCGAGGTGAAATAGGGCGCGAAGATGAAGGTCAGGATCAGCGTGTAGAAGGGCTGGTTCGCCCAGTCGAACAGCATCCAGGAAAAGACGCCCCGCCGGTCGAGCGGCCTCGATCCGGCTCCGCGCGAGTCGGGATGCATTGGCCGTTCCTCCTGGCTTGCCGCGCCGCGTCAGGGTTGCCCGGGATCGCCCGCGCGCGCAAGCGCCGCGACGGGTCCCGCGCCGCCCTTGCGGCCGGCGGGGCGCGCGACTACCTAGGGAGGCGCGCAATTGCCAGAAGGCGGATATCTCGATGGGCTCCCTGATCTTGGTTCTTCTCTTCATCCTCAAGATCGTCTGGTTCATCGTCATCGCCCATGTGGTCATGAGCTGGCTCATCAGCTTCAACGTGCTGAACCGTCATCAGCCGCTGGTTTCCAACATCTGGTACGGGCTGGAGCGGTTGCTGGAACCGATCTACGGGCCGATCCGGCGGATCCTGCCCAACATGGGCGGGCTCGACCTGTCGCCGCTGGTGCTGATCGTCATCATCTACGCGCTCCAGACCATCCTGATCCGCAACGCCTACGCGTTCATGTAGCGGCCGACCGCCGCTCTCCTCACCCGGGCGCGGAACGGAGCGCGCCGCGACGCGTTGTCGCGGCATGACAGAACTCATCGGACATGAAGGCCCGAACCGGCGGCGTCCCTCCGCCGTCGTCACTGGCGCATCCGCCGGCGTCGGCCGGGCGACCGCGCTCGCGCTCGCGGCGCGGGGCTACGAGGTCGGGCTGATCGCGCGCGACGAGGAGGGGCTGCGGGAAGTGGCCGACGGGGTCGAGGCGCTGGGCGCGCGCGCGCTCGTCCTGCCCTGCGACGTCGCGGACGCCGCGGCGGTCCGCGCCGCCGCCGACCGCGTGGCGGAGCAATTCGGCGGGATCGACGCCTGGGTGAATTCCGCGATGGCGACCGTCTTCGCCCGGGTCGACGACATCACGCCGGAGGAATTCCGCCGCGTGACGGAGGTGACCTATCTCGGTCAGGTCAACGGCACGCTGGCGGCGCTCGCGCATATGCGCCCGGCGGACCGGGGCACCATCGTGCAGGTCGGCTCCGCGCTCGCCTACCGCTCGATCCCGCTCCAGAGCGCCTATTGCGCGGCGAAACACGCGGTCGTCGGTTTCACGAAGTCGCTCCGGACCGAACTCCTGAGCGAGGGCAGCGGTATCCGCGTCGCGATGGTGCATCTGCCGGCGGTGAACACGCCGCAATTCGCCTGGGCGCGCGCGAAGATGGGCGTCCGGCCGCGCCCGGCGGGACGCCCGGTCGCGCCGGAGGTGGCGGGGCGGGCGATCGCCGAGGCCGCCGCGCATCCCCGGCCCGAAATCTATCTCGGCCGCTCCACGGTCATGGCCATTCTCGGCGACGCGGCGCTCCCCGGCCTCGCGGATCACGTCGCCGCGGGCGCGTGGGAGGGGCAGCTGACCGATACGCCGCTCCCCGAGCGCGAGGGCAACCTCTTCGCCCCGGTCAGCGGCGTGCGCCGGGACCGGGGGCCGTTCGCGGAAGAGGCGGGGGACTGGGCGCCCCGGGTCTCGGCCCGGGCGACGCGCATCGGTCTCATGCTCGGCGCCGCGGCGCTGTTCGGACTGACGGCGGCCGTCGCGCGGGCGCTCGACCGCCGCTGATCCCGCGCCTCAGCGGCGCGCGCGCATGCCGAGCAGCCGAAGCCGCAGCGCGTTGATCTTGATGAAGCCCGCCGCGTCCTTCTGGTCGTAGGCGCCGGCGTCGTCCTCGAAGGTCACGTGCTGCTCGGAATAGAGCGACTTCGGCGAGGAGCGGCCGACGACGCTCGCCATCCCCTTGTAGAGCTTCAGCCGCGTGGTGCCCTCGACATGCTCCTGGCTCGTGTCGATCAGCGCCTGGAGCATCTCGCGCTCCGGGCTGAACCAGAAGCCGTTGTAGATGAGCTCCGCGTAGCGGGGCATCAGCTCGTCCTTGAGATGCGCGGCGCCCCGGTCGAGCGTGATCGATTCGATGCCGCGGTGGGCGGCGAGCAGGATCGTGCCGCCGGGGGTCTCGTAGACGCCGCGCGACTTCATGCCCACGAACCGGCCCTCGACCAGATCGATCCGGCCGATGCCGTGCCGGCCGCCGAGCACGTTCAGCCGCGTCAGCAGTTCGGCCGGCGAGAGCTTCTCGCCGTCGATCGAGACCGCGTCGCCTCTCTCGAAGCCGATCTCGACGTATTCCGGCGTGTTCGGCGCCGATTCGGGGCTCACCGTGCGCTGGTAGACGTATTCGGGCGCCTCCTCGGACGGATCCTCGAGCACCTTGCCCTCGGAGGAGGTGTGCAGCAGGTTCGCGTCGACCGAGAACGGTGCCTCGCCCCGCTTGTCCTTGGCGATCGGGATCTGGTTCTCCTCGGCGAAGGCGAGAAGCTTGGTGCGGCTCGTGAGGCTCCACTCCCGCCAGGGGGCGATCACCCGGATGCCCGGATTGAGCGCGTAGGCGGCGAGTTCGAAGCGCACCTGGTCATTGCCCTTGCCGGTCGCGCCATGCGCCACCGCGTCCGCGCCGGTCGCCTCCGCGATCTCGACGAGGCGCTTGGCGATCAGCGGCCGCGCGATCGAGGTGCCGAGCAGGTACTGCCCCTCGTAGAGCGCGTTGGCCCGGAACATCGGGAAGACGAAGTCGCGGACGAATTCCTCGCGCAGATCCTCGATATAGATGTTCTCCGGCTTCACGCCGAGAAGCTCCGCCTTCTTCCGGGCGGGCTCCAGTTCCTCGCCCTGGCCGAGATCGGCGGTGAAGGTGACGACCTCGCAGCCGTATTCGGTCTCGAGCCACTTCAGGATGATCGAGGTGTCGAGACCACCCGAATAGGCGAGAACGACTTTCTTCGGTGACGACATGCGAACCTCCGCTCCGGTTTCGTTCGCGCATTAGGCCCTTTCGGGCGAAGCGGCAAGCGGGCGCCGCTCCGCCGGTTCCGGGGCCGCCCCGGTCAGCCGTCGATCAGCGGGGCGCTTCCGTCGCGCACGCGGGCCGCGGAGAGGAATTCGCTGTCGATCGAAGGCAGGGGCGCCCCGGTGATGGTGGCCTCGAACGCGCGCAGGCGCTTCTGGATCGAGAGCAGTTCCACGATCGTCGGCCAGGAGGAGATCAGGTACTGGAACGATGTGCGGACCTGGTCGAGCGCGTTCAGGATCTGGTTCATCGCCCCGAGGGTGATGGCGCCGATCACGATCGTGGGCGCGAGGATGACATAGGCGAAGACGTTGTCCGTCTGGATGTAGAGATAGCGGGCGACGTTGAAATAGACGTAGTGGAAGTAGAGGCGGAAGTAGTTCCGCCGGAGGTTCGCGAACAGCTGTCCGGTCGTGCGCGGGTCGGCCCGGTCCGGATCGTCCTCGCCGTAGACGAGTTCCTTGCGATAGGCGGCCTCGACCCGCTGGTTGCGGAATTCGAGACCCGGAAGCCTGATCCCGACGAGCGCCAGCAGGCCGGTTCCGAGCGCCGACCAGATCAGCGCGGCGAAGACGATCGGGTGCGGGATCGCGCCGACGATCGGCAGTTCGGTGATGTCGGCGGAGAGCGTGACGAGCACCGGCAGGAAGGCGATCAGCGTCATGATCGCGTCGAGCAGGCTGACGCCGAGTTGCTCCGTCGTGCTGGCGAAGCGCATCGTGTCGTCCTGCACACGCTGCGAGGCGCCCTCGATGTGGCGCAGTTTCTGCCAGTGCGCCATGTAGTAATCGTTCATCGCCGTGCGCCAGCGGAAGACGTAGTGGCTGACGAAGAAGCGCGTGAGCGCCTGGACCGCGACGGCGACGAGGGCGATCCGCAGGAAGGTCGCGACATAGCCGAAGAATTCGCCCAGGGTGACCGGCCGTGTCTTGCCGAGGGCGGCCTGGATCATGTCGTAGAACGGGCCGTACCAGTCGTTGATCGCGACCGAGACCTGGACCTGGTAATAGGTCGTGAAGATGAGCACGGCGGAGCCGAGGATCGACCAGTGGGCCCAGCGATGCGGGGAAACCACCTGCCAGAACGCCCAGAAGGCCAGCGTGGCGGCGAGGAAATAGGCGTAGAACCACAGGAAGGGGCCGGACCAGAAGCGGGAGACGGCGACGTCCCGGCCTCCGTCCATGGAAAGCCCGAGCAACGCGCCCAGATCCTCGCCCCCCGCGTACCATCCCGCGACACAGATGGCCGCCCAGACGATCACCGACCAGAAGAAGGCGCGCGGTCTGGGGAAGAAGGAAACAAACACTGGACCTTACCCGCGATTGCAATGCGATGCCCAGCTTAAGATCGCATAAGCGGGCGGCGCGCAATGGCTCTCACCGGGGTTTGTTCGGGAGGGCCGCCCGGGCGCGCTCTGGCGCGACGCGGTCCCGCGTGCTAGCGGACCTCATGGAAAGCGTTACCGATTCCGCGGACTTCCTCGCCGGCGTCGCCAGGGCCGGGACGGCGCTGCGCGAACTCTTCGAGCCGACGCCGCTCCAGCGCAACGAATATCTCAGCGCGAAATACGGCGCCGAGATCTGGCTGAAGCGGGAGGATCTGACGCCCGTGCGCTCCTACAAGCTGCGCGGCGCCTCCAATGCGATGCGCAAGGCCCTGGCCGCGGATCCCGGCCAGCGCCGCTTCGTCTGCGCCTCGGCGGGCAACCACGCGCAGGGCATGGCCTATGCCTGCGCGCATTTCGGCACCGAGGGCGTGATCTTCATGCCGGTGACGACGCCGAGGCAGAAGATCGACAAGACCCGGCATTTCGGCGGGCCGGCGGTCGAGATCCGGCTGATCGGCGACTATTTCGACGACACGCTGCGCGCCGCCCGGGACTTTTGCGCCGAGGCGGGCGCGATGTTCCTGCCGCCCTACGACGCGGCCGACGTGATCGAGGGGCAGGCGACCTGCGCGCTCGAGATCCTCGACCAGCTGCCCGAAGGGGTGACGCCGGATCTTCTCGTCATGCCGGTCGGAGGCGGCGGGCTCGCGGCCGGAATGACGCGCGTCTTCGCCGCCCGCGCGCCGGGCACCCGGCCCCGCTTCGTCGAACCGCTCGGCGGCCCGAGTCTGCGCCGCGCGCTCGAGGCCGGGCATCTCGTCACGCTCGAGAAGGTCGACAATTTCGTCGACGGCGCGGCGGTGGCGCGGATCGGGGAGCTGAATTTCGAGACCCTCGGCCGTTTCGCGGCGGAGGACGTGGCGGTCGTGCCCGAGGACCGGCTCTGCGGCACGATGGTCGAGATGCTCAACATCGAGGGCGTGGTGCTGGAGCCCGCCGGCGCGCTCGCGATCGACGCGCTGCGCGACCTGGGCGATCTCGCCGGCAAGACCGTGGTCGCCGTGGTCTCCGGCGGCAATTTCGACTTCGAACGCCTGCCCGAGGTGAAGGAACGCGCGCTGCGCTGGGAGGGGAAGAAGAAATACTTCATCCTCCGCCTGCCGCAGCGCCCGGGCGCCCTGCGCGAATTCCTGAACCTGCTCGGTCCGGAGGACGACATCGCCCGGTTCGAATACCTGAAGAAGTCAGCCCGCAACTTCGGCTCGGTCCTGATCGGCATCGAGAGCGGCTCGGCCGCCGGGGCCGACGCGGTGCGCGCGCGCATGGACGCGGCCGGCTTCGTCTATCTCGACATCACCGACGACGCGGTGATCACCAATCTGATCGTCTGAGGATCGCCCATGGCGCTCGCGCTCAATACCATCGTCACCGGGGAGCCGACGGCCCGCCCCCCGCTCGTCATCGCCCATGGCCTGTTCGGCTCGGCACGGAACTGGGGGATGATCGCGAAGCGGCTCTCCGCCGGGCGCCAGGTGATCTCGGTCGACATGCGCAACCACGGCGACAGCCCCTGGGACGCGGAGCACAGCTATCCGGCGATGGCCGCCGATCTCGCCCGGGTGATCGAGGAGCATGGCGGGCGCGCCGCGGTCATGGGCCACTCGATGGGCGGCAAGGCGGCGATGGTGCTGGCGCTGACGCGGCCCGAACTCGTCGAGCGGCTCGTCGTCGTCGACATCGCGCCGGTCGCCTATGACCACGACCAGGACAGCAACATCGCCGCGATGCGCGCGGTCGACCTCTCCGGCGTCGCCCGCCGCTCCGACGCGGACGCCGCCCTCGCGGCGCATGTGGCCGATCCGGGGCTGCGCGGCTTCTTCCTGCAGAACCTGCGCCTCTCCCCCGAAGGGGCGGCGTGGCGGCTGAATCTCGACGCGCTCTCCGACCAGATGCCGGTGATCCTCGGCTTTCCCGAGATCCGCGCGCGCTACGACGGGCCGGCGCTCTTCGTGACCGGCGAGACCTCCGGCTACGCGCGGCCGCGCGACTGGCCCCGTGTCACCGCGCTCTTCCCGGCGGCGCGTCACGCGGCGATCCCGGGCGCCGGCCACTGGGTCCACGCCGAGGCGCCCGAGGCCTTCCTCGACGCCGTCGCACCGTTTCTCGCGTAACCTCTGGACGCCGCCCGCGCGCGTTGCTATGGAGCCCCCGTCGCCGCCCAGGCGGATCCCCCGAGGGGTTCACGGCGCGACGGCGAGGAAAGTGCCGGTGTAGCTCAGCTGGTAGAGCACGTCATTCGTAATGATGGGGTCGGGGGTTCGAGTCCCTTCACCGGCACCACTTTCCTGTCCGCCGATCGTCGCGGTTGATGGATAAGCTTTGGAAAACAAGGCATATTCTGGGCTTGGCTGGTCGCCCGCGTTCGCCCGGAGCCGGGTCAAGGTGGGGCCGATCCGGGGCCGTTCCGATGGCCGGAAATGAAAGGCCCCCAGTATGCCGCTCACCGATTCCGCTATCCGCGCCCTGAAACCCCGCGAGAGGCCCTGCGAGGTCGCCGATGAGAGGGGCTCTATCTTCAGGTCACGCCATCAGGGGGCCGACTATGGCGGGTAAAGTTCCGCGCTTCCGGCGGAGTCGAGAAAAAGCTCTCGCTCGGAGCCTATCCGGAGGTGAGCCTCAAACAGGCTCGCGCCGCTCGTGACGAGGCGCAGGGGCATCTGGCGAACGGCGTCGATCCGGCCGAGCGCCGGCGGCGCGAGAAACACATCGCGAAGATCACCGCGGTGAACACGTTCGAAGCCATCGCGCAGTCCTACATTGCAACGAACCGGCGGGACGAGCTCGCCGAGGCTACCATCAGCAAGCGAGAGTGGTTCCTCAAGCTGGTGAAGCAGCCGCTGGGGCACCGTCCGATCAGCGAAATCGCTCCCTGGGAGATCCTCGACGCGGTCCGGCCCTATGAAGCCGCCAAGAACGACGAGAAAGCGCACCGCACGCTTCAGTTTATTGGGCAGGTCTTCAGATACGCGGTCGTCAATCAACTGGCTCCTTCCGATCCCACGCGTGATCTTCGCGGGGCTCCGGCCGCAAGCCGAAGCATCTGGGCGCCGTGCTGGACGCCAAGAAAGCCGGCGAACTCCTGCGCGCCCTCGACGGTTACGAGGGCGGCGGGCTCACCAAGGTCGCGCTCAAGCTCTCGGCTCTCCTTTTCGTGCGTTCCGGAGAGTTGCGCGGCGCCGAGTGGCGGGAACTGGATCTCGCCGCCGGGATCTGGCGCATCCCCGCCGCCCGGATGAAGGGCCGGATCGAGCACGTCGTCCCGTTGCCTCGGCAGGCCGTGGAGTTGTTTCAATCCGCGCAGGAGGTGACGGGCGACGGACGATTCGTGTTCCCATCAATTCGCTCGACGGCGCGGCCGATGTCGGAGAACACGGTGAATGGGGCTCTGCGGCGATTGGGCTATGCCGGCGACGAGATGACGGCGCATGGTTTCCGCGCCATGGCGAGCACCCTGCTCAACGAATCGGGCAAGTGGTCGCCCGATGCGATTGAACGCGCGCTCGCTCACAAGGATCGCGACGCCGTGCGCGCTGCCTACCACCGCGGCAAGCATTGGGCTGAGCGCGTCGACATGGCTTAGTGGTGGGCGGACCACCTCGATAGTTTGCGCGAAGGCGCTACTGTGATCCCCATTCGTGCCTCGCTGGCCATATCACGATGGACTAGCTCTTCTGGCGCAGGCGAATTGGCGCTATTGGGCGGTAATGAAAGATGGATGGATCAGCGCCTTCGACGCGCACAGCCGCTTGGAGGAGCACGGCGAACTCCAGCCCGCCTTCGTCATCCGTCCTAGAGCGGCCGATGGCGTGGTCGTTGGTCGCGCGCGCCTTTTGATTTGGGGGAGGGAGCGCCGCGAGGACTGCGAGATCCCTCCCGAGTTCTGGGCTAAGCTGATCGGGCAAATTTGGCGAGCGGGGGATTTCTCCACCATGGTCCGGCACGACGATTGCCGAGCCTATGGAGTGACGTTCCTCGAGGCGGACATCGAAGCGATGCTGCCTCGAAGAAAAGGCCTTTGAGTCGAGCAGGCCGAAAATGGGATCTACGCGCCCGCTGGTGAATGCCTGGGGAAAATCCGCGAGCAGATCGGTTGCGACCGGAAGGAAGCCGAGGCGCAGATCGTACGTCTATGCCGGGCAGGATTGATCGCGAGTCGATGCGCCACGATCCAATGGCGGTGCGAGGATGGTTTTCTCAGGTCGCACCACGAGGCGGAGGACGTCGCAGTTCCTGACTGGTTCTGGCAGCACTGCACGGTTAACGCGGACACGGTGCTGGACTGGGTCTCCGGCACCTTCGCGGGGAGCGGGCAAATCGGCGGCGCGAAATACTTCGTGAAGGCCACGGATGTCAAACTGGATGTGGAGGGCGTTCTGGCTCTGGAAGCCATGTTGACGGCGGAGGCAGCGGGTGGAGGCACGGCTAACGCGAACCCCACCGTGATTGGAGGTCGCCCTCGAACTGAGAAGTGGAGTGTCTGGACCGCAGAATTGGCCGCGTTCATCCATGAGCAAGGCGTTCCGGAGGGCACAGGCGTCGAGGGGCAAGACGCCGTCATCGCCGCGATAGACATGCGCCTGAACGAGCGCAGCCTAGAGGGGCCAGCAAGGAGTACGGTTCAGCCTTTGATGGGGTGGACGGCTCCCGCTTCCGACATCGCGATATGCGATGCTGAGGGCTGATCCACCCATCGAGGAACCCGCGCATGAATCAGATCGCCACGATCGGCATCGACCTCGCCAAGAACGTGTTCCAGATCCACGGCGTCGACGCCGCCGGATCGGTAGTTGTCCGTCGGAAGCTTCGCCGGAGCCAGGTACTCGGCTTTTTCGCAGACCTTGAGCGCTGCCTGGTCGGGATGGAGCCCTGCGCGGGTGCTCACTTCTGGGCGCGGGAACTGACCGCGCTCGGCCACGAGGCCACGAGGCGCGCTTGATGCCGGCGGCCTACGTGAAACCGTATGTGAAGCGCGGCAAGACCGATGCCGCGGATGCCGAGGCGATCTGCGAAGCGGTCGGCCGCCCCACCATGCGCTTCGTGCCGGTGAAATCGGCCGAGCGTCTCGCGGAATTCGGCATCGTGGTGCCGAAGGGCATTCACAATGTCGACCGTCTGCTTGCCACCACGGAGGGGGTTCCTGAAGCGGCGCGGCCCGCGCTCGGGTTGCTCGCCGACCAGTTCCGCGCCACGCACGACAGGATCGCGGCCGTGACCACGCGGATCGAGACCGCGCAGAGAGAAGATCCCCTCGCGCGCCGTCTCGCCACCGTGCCCGGCATCGGGGCGATCACCGCGAGCGCGCTCGCGGCGACGACACCGGATGTCGCGGTCTTCCGATCGGGGCGGGGTTACGCCGCGTGGCTCGGTCTCACGCCCAAGGCGCATTCCTCGGGCGGGAAGGAGCGGCTCGGCGGGATCTCGAAGGCGGGGAACGGGTATCTCCGCCGGCTGCTCTATCTCGGGGCGATGGCGCGCAGTGAGCCATCGCGCGCCATCGGTTCAAGCACGATGGCGAACGCGCGGCGCGGCAAGGAGCCCGGCGCTGATTGGCTCGGGCGGATGCTCGAGAGAAAACCCGTGAAGCTGGTCGCAGTCGCATTGGCCAACCGCATGGCCCGGGTCGTCTGGGCACTGATCAGGTCGGGCGAGAGCTATCGGGCCTGACGAAATCGCGGGCCCGCGGACCCGCATGGAGAAGGTGAGGCGCGAAACGTGAGGCGATGGCGAAACGGACGGCGACACGACGGTGGGAACACCCTGTTCGGACCGGAGCGCATTGGAGCGCGTGCCATTGATTGTGGAGCCACTTGAAGTATTTCGTCCCCCAGGCCTTCTTGCCGGGATAGGCCCGACCGTTCCGCAACAAGAACGACCGGATCTCCTGGCGCTTACGCGTCCGGTCCTTCACTGCCGCCTCTCGGGCACGCACCAGATCGCGCATAGCCTCGTGCGCCTCGTCGGGTGTCCAGATTTCCGTCAACTCGCCCGCGCGGAAGAGGCGCGCCAGTTTCACGGCATCGCGCCGGTTCGTCTTCACCCGTTCGCCGGGACGGCGCGGGATCAGCGACGGCGCGATCACGGCGCACTCATGGCCGAGTGCCTCGATCTGCCGTTTCAGGCCATAGCCGGTCGGCCCGGCCTCGTGACAGAACCGCGGCCGCGGGTTCGGACGATCCAACTTGCGAACAAACCGCCGCACGGAGACAGCATCCGCTCCGATCTCCCCATAGGACCGGACTTCGCCGTCCCGACCACTCTCGGCTATCGCAGCGGCGTGGCTGTTCTTCGAAACGTCCAATCCGATGAAAAGCTCGCTATTCTCCTGCATGGTTCGTCCTCCGGGCGTGAGGCACTGCTCACCGAGCAACCCTCGGGTCGTGTCTCGGAATTGGTAGAAATTGG
Source organism: Amaricoccus solimangrovi (assembly GCF_006385685.1). Taxonomy (GTDB): domain Bacteria; phylum Pseudomonadota; class Alphaproteobacteria; order Rhodobacterales; family Rhodobacteraceae; genus Amaricoccus; species Amaricoccus solimangrovi. Next base: position 133,020 of record NZ_VFRP01000011.1, read on the forward strand.
CTGGCGGCGTAATCTCCGGGTGAACTGACACCCACCCCAACCGGCGGCTGCAACCGCCAGGGAGATCACGCCATGAATGAGATTAGCGACAGCTCGTCCGGTTCGCCATTGTCCGATGTCACCGGATACGATCCGATCGAGGATCGCCCGCGGGCAAACGTCC
>NZ_VFRP01000110.1 GCF_006385685.1 Amaricoccus solimangrovi
TGTACCGGGGCACGGATTCGAGACAGCGCTTTGCGCCGGTTACGCCGCCAGTTTGACCGTGGCGGCTTCGGTTTCAAGGCCGAGTTGCGCGGCCCGGATCTGATCGGGCGTCTTGTGTCCATGCCGCTCTCGCAACCAGGTCGCATTGTAGAGGGCGGCGAACTCGGCGAGCGCGAGACGAAGCTCCTCGACCGTGGCGAAGTGCCTGACCCAGAGGAGCTGCTCCTTCAGCGTCCGGATCGCGCGCTCGGCCACGCCATTGCCCTCGGGCTGGCGGACGAAGGCGGGCGAGCTGGTGACGCCGAGGAACCTGATCTCGCGCTGGAAGTCGATCGACATGTAGTTCGAGCCGTGGTCGTGGCGCAGGGTGAGGCCCGCCGCGGCGCCCGCGTCGAGCCCGTCGAAGTGTTTCTCAACGCCTTGCCTGACCGGCTCCAGCGCCTCCCACCGACTGGCCCCCGACGCGGCATGAGTGCCGACGAACTCGCCGGAGCAGTGATCGACGGCGACGAAGAGTGAGGCATCGAACGCGATCCGTCCGAGAGAGATGCCGAACGCGCGGCCCTCGGTCGTGGTGATCGTCTCCGTCATGTCGGTTCCCCAGACCTGATCCACCCGCTCGGTCACGATCGTCCCGTCGTGGGGATGCGCCGCCCGTGGCGCTGGCCGGTGCGGGGCGAGCAGCCCGTGCTCCTTCATGATCCGCCGCACCCGCCGCGCCGCCGTCCGGAGGCCGCTCAGGCGCAGCCGCGCCCAGACCTTGCGATAGCCTTCCCCCGTGAAGGGCGATGCCTCGATCACCTCCCGGATCGCATCCAGCAGGTCGGCATCGGTGGCGGCGCCGCGCGGACCGCGCCGGCTTGGAGGGCGCGTCTCGTTGGCCGCCGTGGCCCCGCGCTGACGATAGAGGGTCGCCCACGACACGCCCCAGACACGGCAGACCGTGGCCAGGGAGTACCGGCGCTGAACGGAGGGCGAGGTGGTATGGGTCAT
>NZ_VFRP01000111.1 GCF_006385685.1 Amaricoccus solimangrovi
GATCGTCGACGGCGCTCCGGGCCTCGAAGCCGCCCTCGTCTCGCTCTGGGGCGAAGACCTGCCCATCCAGTGCTGTACGGTGGGGCTGTTGAAAAAGCCATCTCTTCCTGATTCCGTTAGGTTGAGCGGAGTTCGGTGGGAGAGCGCGGCTGCTCGGTTCGAGGGAGCGCGGGCAGCTTGAGTTCTTCGTCTGTGGCTCACTGAGGGATCTTGTTCCGGACGACCACGTCCTCGCCCGCGTCGATCGCGTTCTCGATCTCGGCTGGCTGCGTGGTGAGGTCGGCGAACTCTACGCCGCGGATGTCGGCCGCCCGGGGATAGATCCTGAGGCAGCACTCCGGCTGATGCTCGCGGGCTTGCCTCGCTGGGGATCGTGCACGACCGCCGGTTGATGCGCGAGGCACAGGTGAACCTCGCGATCCGCTGGTTCGCCGGCTACGGCCTCCATGACCGTCTACCAGACCATTCCTCGCTCACGCGCGTCCGGCAGAGATGGGGCGCTGACCGGTTCCGCCGGATCTTCGAGCGCACGGCGCAGGCCTGCATCACCGCCGGCATCGCCAAGGGCGAGGTGGTGCACGCGGATGCGTCGCTGATCCGCGCCGATGTCGCCTGGGAGAGCCTGGCTGTCCGCCACGTCGAGGCGGTGTCCGCGGCGAACGCCGAGGATGCTCCCGGCCAGCAGGACGAGCGGCGGCGGCGCAATTCCAAGAAGACCGGCAAGTTCAGGAAAGTCTGCCTGACCGATCCGGACGCGAGCATGGCAACGAGCGGCCGCGATCGTCGCCTCGAGCCGAGCTACAGGTAACATGGCGTGGTCGATGACGTGTTCGGCGTGGTGCTCGACGTCGAAGTTACCACCGGCGAGACGAACGAGGGCGAGCAGCTCCTGGCGCGGCTCGACGCGGTCGCCCAGGCGACAGGGGTTCCGATCCAGACCGTGACCGCCGATGCGGGCTACGCCTACGCCAAGATCTTC
>NZ_VFRP01000112.1 GCF_006385685.1 Amaricoccus solimangrovi
TTACGCAAAACGTCAAAGAAAGCCCTATCACTCCTATCTTTGGGAACATAGCCGCCAGTACAATTTGACCAAGCTATTTTCCGTAAGCTAAGAGAAGGGAAGGAGAAAGCCCTAGCACTAGACACTTTGAAGATGTCGCTCCCAAGGAAGCCCTTCCCTTTCTCTTCATCTTGAAAACCTGAACAGTACCTTGGGGCTTTAGCCGTGGGATGCATTTGACTTTGTTTTGAACCACTCGATGTGGTGAAAAAGAAACAACAGTATACAGTTGGCATTCTTATAACGTTTCTCGTATATTTGTGCGATGAAGGAAGTTAAACCGAAACGCTGGAAAACATCTTCCACCTCCGTCTACAACATCGGCTACCATCTGATATGGTGCCCCAAGTTCAGACGAAAGGTGCTCTCAGGTCATATAGAGGTCCGTCTGAGAGAACTGCTGATGGAGAAAGCCGGTGAGTTGGGTTTGCGTATCGAGAAAATGGAAGTGATGCCTGAGTACGTTCATCTGCTGGTGAAAGCGTCACCAGCCGATGCACCGCAATTCATCGTGGCACAACTGAAAGGGTACACTTCGTTCAAACTACGCAGCGAGTTCCCCGAACTCAAAAGCAAGCTGCCTACGCTGTGGACACGAAGCTTCTACGTGGAGTCGGTGGGTCACCTTTCAGAAGCGACAGTTAAAAAGTACATAGAAGACCAGAAGAGGCAGTGAACCAAATCAAGACATACCGCTTCAAGCTCAAACCGACCAAGGCGCAGGCACAGGCTTTCGCACAGTGGCTTGGTTCGTGCAGATATGTCTACAACCTGTGCCTGGACTACAAGAAACAACTATATACCAACCATCAACTTTCCATCGGGAAGAACCAGATGCAGAAGGAACTTTCCGCAATCGCTAAGGACGTGGAATGGATAGGGTGTGTTCACTCGCAGACCTTGCAAGAGGTATCCGACAGACTGTTCAAGGC
>NZ_VFRP01000113.1 GCF_006385685.1 Amaricoccus solimangrovi
AGAGCCGGACTCGAAACTCTACGCGCCGTGCCAATACCTTGCGAGGCGCCTGGTCAGGACGCGGATATGGGCGATGAATATCCACGCCTCGGCGGAAGCGATGGATTTCTCCCAGTCCTTGGCCAGTCGGCGGCATCGTCCGAGCCATGCGAAGGTGCGTTCAACGACCCAGCGCATTGGCAGAACCTCGAAGCCCTTCGCGGTATCGGAGCGCTTGACGATCTGGATCGTCCAGTCGCCGAGGCGGCGTAGGGCTCCCTCGAGTTTCGGCCCGGCGTAGCCGCCGTCCGCGAAGATGTGACGCAGCCAGGGCCAGCGGGCGCGGATGGAGCCCAGGACCGCTGGCGCCCCGTCGCGATCCTGAATGCTGGCCGCGTGAACCACGAGCCCAACGAGCAGGCCGAGCGTGTCGGTGACGATGTGCCGCTTGCGCCCCTTCACCCGCTTGCCGGCGTCGAAGCCACAAATCCCGCCACTCTCGGTGGTTTTCGCGCTTTGGCTATCGATGATGCCGGCGCTCGGGCTCGCCTCGCGGCCCTCCAGCTCGCGCGCCGCCATGACCAGGTGATTGCTGATCGTCCGCCACAATCCGCCGTCGCGCCATGCGTAGAAGTAGCGTTGCACCGTCGAGGCGGGCGGAAGATCCTTCGGGAGCATGCGCCACTGGCAGCCGGTCGTCGCGATGTAGAGGATCGCGTTCATCACCTCCCGAAGGTTCGTCGTCCGGGGGCGGCCGACCCGACGGGGCGCCGGCAGGAGCGGCGCGATCAGCGCCCATTCCCGATCCGTCAGATCACTTGCGTAGCGCGGCTCCCGGCGGTCATAGTCGCGCCGAGCGGTATCAGTCCAGGGCATCGGATCTCCGTCAGTCTTCGCAAACCGACGTGAATCACAACCCTATGATATCGCTCAACTCATTTCGGGTCCGGCTCT
>NZ_VFRP01000114.1 GCF_006385685.1 Amaricoccus solimangrovi
ATCGGCGTCGCGCTCTGCGGCATGGTCGGCGCGGTCGAGGCGCCGTTCTCGCCCGGGCTCCACCCGATCAACGAGCTCCAGCTCCGCGCGGCGGCGCAGCTCGTCGCCGATCTCTGCGGGCGCTACGGCATCCCGGTCACGCCCCGGACCGTGCTGACCCATGCCGAGGTCCAGCCGACGCTCGGGATCGCGCAGCGCGGCAAATGGGACATCGCGCGGCTGCCCTGGCGCCCGGATCTCGTCGGGCCGCGCCCGGTCGGCGACTACATCCGCCAGCTCGTCCTCGAGGAGACCCGGCCCGCCGCGCCGATCCCCATCGCCACCACCGGAAGCCCGGACGCGCCGCCGCGCCCCGGGCTCGCCGCGCTCATCCTCGCCGCCCTGCGCGGCTTCTTCGGCCCGAAGGGAGCCTGACCATGCCTCAGCCGCCGCTCGTCGATCAGCCCTCCGCCGCGCCCACCCGCAAGCTCTGGGCCGTCATCCTCTCCGGCATGGTGATCTCGGTCCTCCGGACCCTGCTCACGACCTACGCGCCCGAGCTGCCGGCCGAGGATCTGCTCGCCCAGCTGGGCCCCTATGTGCAGCTCGGCGTCATGGCCGCCGCCGGATACCTCACCCGGGAGCGCGCGGCATGATCGCCTCGCTCTTCTCGGCCACCTGGCCCTACCTGGTCGGCGCCGCCGGCTGGGCGCTCGCGATCTGGGCCGTCCGGCGCAACGGCAAGGTCGACGCGAAGCGCGACGCGGCCGAGGCGAGTCTCACCAAGCAGAAGGAGATGCGGGATGCGAACGCGTCCGTGGATCGCTCTCGTCGGGGCATCGCTGACCGGCTGCGCGATGGCCGGTTCTGAGGCCTGCCCGACGCTCTATCCCTACAGCCTCGAGGACCAGGCCCGCGCGGCGGCGGAGATCGCCGCGATGCCCG
>NZ_VFRP01000115.1 GCF_006385685.1 Amaricoccus solimangrovi
GCGCGCCCTCGTGCGCGAGGCGCTGTATATGCCGGCCCTCGTCGCCGCACGTTTCAACCCGAACCTGAAGGCGGTGCACGACAGACTCCTTGCGGCAGGAAAACCGGCGAAGGTCGCCATCACCGCCGTCATGCGAAAGCTCCTCATCCTTGCGAACGCATTGTTGCGCGATCAGCGGATATGGACGCCAACGCTGGCTTGACCAACAAGAATACTTTAGAATTTCTGGTTGCGGGGGCAGGATACCAACGCCAATTGCTGGTTGAGGCATGGGCCTGACGGTTGACAAAGCGCCGAAAGTCAGGGCTGTGGCACAACGCCTTAGGGTTCAGGCATGGCGTGGAAGCGTGGCATTGAACTTAAGGTCGGCCCTAAGGTCGCCTCCAGCCCGGAAACCACGGAAGCGTCAGACTGAACCGCGCCGGGCTGCCCGGAGGCGTTTTGGTTTGAGTCCTACGCCGCCACGGCGGGTGCCTCCAGTCCGGCGTAGTAGTTTGCTTCGGCCTCGGCGGGCGGGATGTTCCCGATCGGCTCGAGGAGGCGGCGCTCGTTGAACCAGTGGACCCATTCGAGGGTGGCGAACTCCACAGCCTCGAAGGACCGCCAGGGCCCTCGACGGTGAATGACCTCGGTCTTGAAGAGGCCGATCACCGTTTCGGCGAGCGCGTTGTCGTAGCTGTCGCCGACGCTGCCCACGGAGGGTTCGATCCCGGCCTCGGCGAGACGCTCGGTGTAGCGAATGCTGACATATTGCGATCCTCGATCGGAGTGGCAGATGAGCCGGCCGCCCTCGAAGGGGTGGCGCTGGTGCAGCGCCTGCTCGAGGGCATCGAGCACGAATTCCGCCTTGGCGACGCGCGACACGCGCCAGCCGACGATGCGTCGGGCGAAGGCGTCGATGACGAACGCGACGTAGACGAAG
>NZ_VFRP01000116.1 GCF_006385685.1 Amaricoccus solimangrovi
GCGGCGATGACCGCCAGCGAGGGCGCGAAGACGCGCCAGTCCAGGCGGTCATCGCCGATCTCTTGATGGGCCAATTGTGTTCCTCCTCGCGCGATGAGGTCACCGCGTCGTTGTCATTGATTGGAGCTCGTGTGGAAGCGCCCGCCCCGTCGAGGCGGACGCGGACGGTCAGCCGCGCAGGATCCAGCGCGAAGCCTTCTCCGCGATCATCAGCGTCGGCGCGTTGGTGTTGCCGCTGGTGATCTCCGGCATGATGCTGGCATCCACCACCCGCAACCCGTCGATCCCGCGCACCCGCAGACGCGTGTCGACCACCGCGTCCGGATCATCCTCCCCGCCCATCTTCGCGGTGCCGACCGGGTGGAAGATGGTGTTGGCGATGTCGCCCGCGAGCTTCGCCAGTTCCTCGTCGCTCTGGAACTGGATGCCCGGTCGCCATTCCTCGGGCCGGTACTTCGCGAGCGCCGGCTGCGCGAGGATCCGCCGCACCTGCCGGAGACTCTCGGCCGCGATCGAGCGGTCCTCGTCGGTCGAGAGATAGCGCGGCGCGATCGCCGGGGCGTCGTCGAAATGGTTGGAGCGCAGGCGCACGGTGCCGCGGCTCGTCGGGTTGAGATTGCAGACGCTGGCCGTGATCGCCGGGAACCGGTGCAGCCCCTCGCCGAAGGCGTCGAGGCTCAGCGGCTGGACATGGTATTCGAGGTTGGCATGCGGCCGCGATGGGTCGGAGCGGGTGAAGGCGCCGAGCTGACTTGGCGCCATGCTCATCGGCCCCGAGCGCCGGAGCGCGTATTCGAGCCCGATCCGCGCCTTGCCGATCAGGTTGCCGGCGAGGGCGTTGAGGGTGAGCGCGCCCGCGACCTTGTAG
>NZ_VFRP01000117.1 GCF_006385685.1 Amaricoccus solimangrovi
GCGGCGATGACCGCCAGCGAGGGCGCGAAGACGCGCCAGTCCAGGCGGTCATCGCCGATCTCTTGATGGGCCAATTGTGTTCCTCCTCGCGCGGTGAGATCACCGCGTCGTTGTCATTGATTGGAGTTTGTCTGGAAGATGCCGCGCCCGGCGACGGGCGCCGGGGGTCAGCCGCGCAGGATCCAGCGCGACGCCTTCTCCGCGATCATCAGCGTCGGCGCATTGGTGTTGCCGCTGGTGATCTCCGGCATGATGCTCGCGTCGACCACCCGCAACCCGCCGATCCCGCGCACCCGCAGACGCGTGTCGACCACCGCGTCCGGATCATCCTCCCGGCCCATCTTCGCGGTGCCGACCGGGTGGAAGATGGTGTTCGCGATGTCGCCGGCGAGCTTGGCCAGTTCCTCGTCGCTCTGGAACTGGACCCCGGGCTTCCACTCCTCGGGCCGGTACTTCGCGAGCGCCGGCTGCGCGAGGATCCGCCGCACCTGCCGGAGGCTCTCCGCCGCGATCGAGCGGTCCTCGTCGGTCGAGAGATAGCGCGGCGCGATTGCCGGGGCGTCGTCGAAACGGTTCGAGCGCAGCCGCACATTGCCCCGGCTCGTCGGGTTGAGGTTGCAGACGCTCGCGGTGATCGCCGGGAAGCGGTGCAGCCCCTCGCCGAAGGCGTCGAGGCTCAGTGGCTGGACATGGTATTCGAGGTTGGCATAGGGACGCGACGGATCGGAGCGGGTGAAGGCGCCAAGCTGACTCGGCGCCATGCTCATCGGCCCGGAGCGCCGGAGCGCGTATTCGAGCCCGATCCGCGCCTTGCCGATCAGGTTGCCGGCGAGGGCGTTGAGGGTGAGCGCGCCCGCGACCTTGTAG
>NZ_VFRP01000118.1 GCF_006385685.1 Amaricoccus solimangrovi
CCCGGAGATCCGGTCGACGCGGGCCGCTGCGCGACGGCTTCCCGGCCATGGGTGCTCGCGGCGACCATCCTCGCCTCGGCGATGGCCTTCATCGACGGTTCGGTCGTCACCATCGCCCTTCCCGTGATCCAGCGTGAACTCGACGCGGATTTCGTCGCCGCGCAATGGGTGGTGAGCGGCTATGCCCTGTTCCTCGCCGCGCTGCTCCTGGTCGGCGGCGCCGCCGGCGACCGCTTCGGACGGCGCAAGCTTTTCGTCACTGGTATCACCGTCTTCGCCGCCGCCTCGCTCCTCTGCGCGGCCGCGCCCGGGATCGACATGCTGATCGCGGCGCGGGTCGCGCAGGGGATCGGCGCCGCGCTGCTGGTGCCGCAGAGTCTGGCGATCCTCTCCGCGGCCTTTCCGCCCGAGATCCGCGGTCGCGCCATCGGCACCTGGGCGGGGGCGGCGTCGATCACCACGGCGCTGGGGCCGGCGGTCGGCGGCTTCCTGATCGACGGCCTGGGATGGCGCGCGGCCTTCTGGATCAACCTGCCCCTCGCGGCGCTCGCCGTCCTGCTCGCGCTTCGCCACGTGCCGGAGAGCCGGTCCGGAACGGCGGGGCCGCTCGACTGGCGCGGAGCGGTCCTCGCCGTGCTCGCCTCCGCGCTCCTGACGGTGGGCCTGACGAGCCTCGTCGAGCCGGGCCGGCGATTGCCAGCGGCCGGCGCGGTGGTGCTGGGCGTCCTCGCCGGAATGGCCCTGATCCGGAACGAGCGGCGCGTCGCGGCGCCGCTCGTTCCGCTCGAGCTTTTCGCCGACCGCGCCTTCGCCGGCGCCAACCTGCTGACGCTCGCGCTCTACGGCGCGCTTTCGGGGATCCTCTTC
>NZ_VFRP01000119.1 GCF_006385685.1 Amaricoccus solimangrovi
AAGGTCCTCGATGCTGGCGTAGTGAAAGGCGCGGACCGTCGCCTCCTTGATGGTCCGAACCATCCGCTCGGCCTGACCATTGGTCCAGGGATGGTAGGGCTTGGTCAACCTGTGCTCGATCCCGCGCTCCGAACAGACGGCGCCGAAGACGTGAGGCGTGAAGCCGCCCTCGGCCTTCCTGTCATGCTGGACGAACCGCACGCCATTGTCGGTCAGCACCGTGTGGATCTTGTAGGGAACGGCCAGGGTCAGAGCTTTCAGGAAACCGGCGGCGACAAGTTTCGTGGCCTCGCGGTAGATCCTGGCGAAGACCAGCTTCGATGTCCGGTCGACGGCGACGAAGAGGTAGGCCTTACCGCCCTCGTAGCGCAATTCGGCGATATCGATGTGAAAATAGCCGATCTCGCAGGCCTTGAAGCGCTTGGGCTTCTCGCGATCCGCTTTCGGCAGTCGCGAGATCCCATGGCGTTGAAGGCACCGATGCAACGAGGACCGCGTCAGGTGCGGGATGACGTCCTTCAGGGCGATGAACACGTCGTCCAGCGGCAGGCGGGCCTGGACCCGGAGCGCCACGATGGCGGCTTCCTCCATGGTGGACAGAACGGAACTCCGTCTTTCCTTCGGTCCCATCGGCGCGTCCTCCACCGAGGAGCGCGACCGCCACTTTCTCACCGTCTTTTCGTTGAGCCCGTAGCGCCGGGCGAGTTCCGCGGCCGGAGCCTCCGATCGCTGTAGCTCAACTCGCACGACCTACGTCGTCTTGGCGCTCCCGTGAAGAACCTGGCCCATAGCGCATCCCTCTCTGGCGACGACAAACATACGCCAGGACATGCTGGGACTAAACA
>NZ_VFRP01000012.1 GCF_006385685.1 Amaricoccus solimangrovi
CTGACGGCTCGCACGGGGCTGCGCGCCGCCTTCGATCGGTTGTTCGAGCGGGTGGTCCTCGGGGCCGTGACAGCCTGACAGAGCCCTCTTCCGGCCGAACAGCCACGGTTCTTCAACAGCCCCACGGTTCACAAGCACCGGAACCTCCTGGCGCATGCCCCCAAGCGCCTGCACGACGAGCTGACCGAGGACTACCGCGACATGATCCATGCCGACACCGCCGCGGGGATCGAGCTCAGGCGGAAGATGTTCTTGCGGAAATGGCGCCTCAAGTGCCGGGCGGTCGCCGACAGCCTCGAGGAAGCGGGAGACCGGCTCTTCAGCTTCACTCGGCTCGATCCGTCGCAATGGAAATCCGCAAGGACGACCAATGCGATCGAGCGCCTGAACGAGGAATTCCGGCGCCGCGTCAAGACCCAGACCGTGCTGCCCCGCGCCGAAACCCCGCCCATGCTGCTCTGGGCCCTGCTGGCCTCCGGGCAGATCCAGATGCGCAAGGTCGACGGCTGGGAAACCCTCTCTCAGCCTCTCGAGCCGATGGCTCTTGATCTCGCCGCCTGAACGGCGCCAACTTCACGAGCCCGGAGCAGCTGCCAGGGAATCTCAACCACATTCGCGACACGACCAACCCTCGTTGAAAGCCGCCAGTGTAGGGCGAACCACCCGTCACAGGTCAGCCGCAGAAGGACATGCGGTCTTGCGATGCAACGGAACCATCCTGAGGAACAAATCAGCCGTGGCAAATGCGCGGATCACCCTGATTGCCGCGCGCGGGAGGAAAACTGGGCGATGGCGCGAAACAGGGGCTTGCGCAGCCCGCGGTCTGAGGCTATCTCGCACTCCGCCGGGCGATTAGCTCAGTGGTAGAGCGCTTCGTTCACATCGAAGATGTCGGGGGTTCAAATCCCTCATCGCCCACCATATCCCTCTCCGCTCGTGGGGATCGACTCCCGGCAGGGTGATTAGCTCAGTTGGTAGAGCGTCTCGTTTACACCGAGAATGTCGGCGGTTCGAGCCCGTCATCACCCACCAAAATCAATCACTTAGACAGCACTACTCCGGATTGTTCCCAATCCACGCGGGCGTGTTCCCAATTTCGGGCAGCAGCAGGATTGTCTCGGCGTTGAGATGTTCCACTTCCGCCCTCCTGGCGTAGTGCCGTGCCATGGCCTCGGACATGTGCCCGAGCATCGCCTTGACGCGGGCTATCCCGCCGAATGTGTCCGGGTTCCTGGCGACCGCCGTCGCGATCAGCGTCGCATTCGTGTGGCGCAGGCCGTGGAAGGTCGGGCGGAACGCGCCGGGCTCAAGCTCGTCGTTCCGCTCCGGGCGCAGGCCGAGGCGGATCAGTTCGGTGCGCCAGCTGGCGCCGAAGCCGGAGGCGGTCCAGGGATTCCCGCGGGAGTTCGTCAGCAGCGGCCGGCGCGGGTCGACGATCTCGGCCCTGCGCTTGGGCTCGCCTGCCGTTTCGGGCTGGTCACAGAGCTTCCATCCTCTCGCACCCCTTCGGCAGCTTGCCGGGGCTCTCCGCATAGAGCACACGGGGTGCGAAGCCCGGGCAGCCGTAGCCGGCGACGCGATGGCCTGGCAGCTTCTGGGTCTGCGTCGGGACCGGTGGTAGAAGCAGAGATGGGGCGCCCCGTGCTGGGGCGACAGCGGCGGCCGGGATGGTGGCGGTAGATGCTATCGGCGCGGCGCTGGGCGCCACGGTCGCGGGAGTGCCAGGGCCTGCCAGAGCCATGGCGGGCGTGCCTCCTTGGACCGGAACATACTCCATAGGCGGCGTGGCGGCGGTGGGCGTCGCGGACGCGACGGCGTTCGTGGCCACGGCGAGACCAGCGACCGCCGGCGCGTTGCTCAGAGGCGCGAGAGTGACATTGAGCGGGTTGGGCTTAAGATCCAGCATAGCGCCGGTGCCGGCGTCGACTCCCGCGCCAATGATGCCGCCGAGAACCACATTGCCGGCCATTGCGACGCCCCCTCCGCCGGCCACCCCGTTGGTCACATGCGCTCGAGCGGTCTCGTATCCGAGCTTGGAGATTGTCACGTCGAACTCGGAGCGCCTGGGCATCTTCAGAGCGCAGGGGGAAACGCAAGCGAACCCGTTTGTGGTCGTGACCTGCGCCTGGCTAGGCATGGTATTAACTTCGAACACGTCATTGGTTCCGCGAGTGATTGTGGCGCAGCCGCCAAGAAGCAGGGCCAGGCAGGGGCCGGCCATCCAACGAATTTTCATAGACATCTCCCTCTGTATTTCCACGGGAGAGGAATCAACTGAGGCGGTCAACGATTCGTGATAGCGCGCCCAGTTGCTCGTTAATGATTCGTGTTGCGATCGGCACAGTTCGCGGGGGCGGACCGATGGAAATGCCAGGAAGGACGGTTCTTGTCCGTTCCGATAGCGTCCTGAAGCTATTGGAAGGAGCCTTGGGGGAAAGACCCGGAGTGGCCTACAAATCGTCGTGTAATATCAATCGCTTGTCGGCGGGATTTGGTGGAGCCAAGGGGGATCGAACCCCTGACCTCTTGCATGCCATGCAAGCGCTCTCCCAGCTGAGCTATGGCCCCGTGGAGGCGGCTTTTAGGGGCACGGGCGGCGGGGTGCAAGGGGAAAAGAAGCGGAAATCGACGCGGTCCTCCGCTTTTTTCCGCGCCGCTTCCGGTGCCCTCGACCGGCCCGTGAAAAAGGCCCCGGCGCGGGAGCGGCGGGGCCTCGGATCTCGCGGCGGGCGTGGATGTCACGCCCGGAAGACGCGGATCAGTTCTCTTCCTCGCTGTTGCCGACATCGGCGATGTCGTCGATGTCGACGTTGTCCTCCTCGTCCTCGAGGATCTCGTCGCTCATGTCGTCGTCGCCGTCGATCACGTCGTCGTCGGTGTCGAGATCGGGCAGATCCTCGATGTCCATCGGCTCGGGCTTCGCCTTCTCCGGCCGGGGCGCCTTCGCCTTCGCGGCGGAGGAGAGGCTCTCGATCGAGAAGGTGGCGCCGCATTCGGGGCAGGTCATCGGGTCGTTGCGCAGGTCGTAGAACCGGGAGCCGCAGTGCGGGCAAACGCGCTTAACGCCCCATTCGTCCTTGGGCATCGGAAGTCCTTCGTGTGCGTGGGAGTCGAATCCGGCGTCGCATGCCACGGAGCGGCCGGGATGTCAAAGGGGTGTTGGTCGGTAACGCGCCGTTCTCCATGCGACCAAAGAAGGGCGGCTTCCGCCCGTTCGCCGGGCGAATGCCGCTTGTCCTCGCGATCAATCGTATTATTCTCGTTGTAACAAAATTTCGTGGGGTGGGTATGCTTCTTTACCATGCATATGAAATGACGCACGCCGCGTTGTCCCCGATGCGCGCGGCGGCGCGGATAAGCCAGGAAATGGTGAGCAATCCGCTCAACCTCCTGTCGGAAAGCTACGGCAATCGCGCGGTCTCAGCCGCGCTCGACATGTTCATCCAGGCGACCCGGCGCTACGGAAAGCCCGAATTCGGGCTCGAGACGACGCTCGTCGACGGCTTCGAGACGCCCGTCGTCGAGGAGGTGGTCTGGTCGCGTCCCTTCTGCGACCTGCTGCGGTTCCGGCGTGATTCGGCCGCCGCCGCGGCCCGGCGCGATCCGAAGGTGCTGATCGTCGCGCCGATGTCGGGGCATTACGCGACGCTCCTGCGCGGCACCGTCCAGGCGATGCTGCCCGAGCACGACGTCCACATCACCGACTGGGTCGACGCGCGGCAGGTGCCGCTCAGCCACGGCGATTTCGATCTCGACGACTATACCGACTATCTGATCGAGATGGTCCGGACGCTGGCCCGCGACGGCGAGCGGGTGCACGTGATGGCGGTCTGCCAGCCGGGCGTGCCCGCGCTGGTCGCGGCGAGCCTCATGGCGATGGAGCGCGATCCGCTGCGCCCGGCTTCGCTGACGCTGATGGGCTCGCCCATCGACACCGCGCGCAACCCGAAACAGCCGAACGAACTCGCGCAGAGCCATCCGCTGAGCTGGTTCGAGCAGAATGTCGTCGTGCGCGTGCCCTGGCCCAATCCCGGCGCGATGCGGCGCGTCTATCCCGGCTTCCTGCAGCTCTCGGGCTTCCTGTCGATGAATTTCGACCGGCACATGGACGCGCATATCTCGCAGTTCAAGAATCTCGTGAAGGGCGACGGCGACAGCGCCGAGGCGCACCGCCGTTTCTACGACGAATACATGGCGGTGATGGACCTGACCGCCGGCTTCTATCTCCAGACGATCGAGCGCGTGTTCCAGCGGCGCCTGCTCGCGCTCGGCGAATACCGCTATCGCGATCGCCCGGTCGATCCCGGCGCGATGACCGACATCGCGCTGATGACGATCGAGGGCGAGAAGGACGACATCACCGGCCTCGGCCAGACCGAGGCGGCGCAGGATCTCGCCCGGGGCCTGCCCGATTCGGAGCGGGAGCATCTCGTGGTCGAGGGGGTGGGGCATTACGGCGTCTTCAACGGGTCGCGCTGGCGCGGCTCCACCCAGCCCAGGGTGCGCGACTTCATCGCCGCGCATCGGCGCGACATCGCCCCGGCGCGGCCCCGGCTCGTCGTCTCCGACCGGATCGCCGCGGCGCCCCGGGCCGAGGTCTGAGCCGGCCGGACGGGGGAGGGCGCGTCCGGAGTGGCGGGTATCCTGCGGATCGGTGATCCGGAAATCGAGGTCCGCCTGCGCCGGGATGCGCGCTCGCGCCGGATGATCCTGCGCGTCGCCGGGCTCGCCTCGGGCGGGCCGGTGCTGACGATCCCGACCGCGGCGCCGCTCGCGGCCGCGCGGGCCTTTCTCGACGATCACGAGGACTGGCTGCGGCGCCACATGGCCGCCCGCCCGCGAATCGCGGTTCGCGACGGGACGAGGCTGCCGTTCGGCGACGGGGAACTCGCGATTCGCGCGGCCTCCGGCGGGCGGCGCCTGATCCATGCCGAAGGCGCGCTCCACGTTCCCGGCCGGCCCGCGGACCTGCCGGGCCGGGTGGCCGCCTTCGTGCGCGAGGCGGCGCGGGAGGCCTGCGCCGCCGCCTGCGACCGCCACGCGGCGGCGCTCGGGCGGAGCGTCCGGCGGATCACGCTCCGCGATCCGAAGGGGCGCTGGGGCTCCTGCACCGCGCGGGGCGACCTGATGTTCTCCTGGCGCCTCGCGCTCGCGCCGCGCGCGGTGCTCGACTATGTCGCCGCGCATGAGGTCGCGCATCTCGCGGAGATGAACCATTCCGCGCGGTTCTGGGCCGTCGTCGCGGGGCTCTGCCCGGATTACGCCGCGCCGCGCGACTGGCTCCGGCGCGAAGGGGTCCGGCTGCACGGCTACGATTTCTCGCGGCCCGGCCCCGCGGAGGAGGCGGGACACGATTCCGTGCCCGGGGCCGGATCATGGCGGCCTTGACGGGGCGGCGCGCTTCGTGGTCCGCATCGGCGATGACAGAGCCGCGCCCGATCCAGACCCTGCCCGGCGGAGACACCTCGCTCACCGCGCATGAGCGGGTCTATCGCGGCCTGCGGGCGCGGGTGATGTACGGGCTGATCGCGCCCGGCGCGGCGATGACGCTGCGCGGGATCGCCGCCGAATACGGCGTCTCGACCACCCCCGCGCGCGAGGCGGTGCGCCGGCTGGTCGCGGAGGGGGCGCTGAAGCTTTCCGCCTCCGGCCGGGTCTCGACGCCGGAACTGACCAACGAGCGGATCGAGGAACTCGCCTCCCTGCGCGCGCTGCTGGAGCCAGAACTCGCGAGCCGCGCGCTGCCGCGCGCGCATGTGGCGCTGATCGACCGGATGCAGGCGATCAACAACGTGATCGACGAGATGATCGTGAAGGGCGACGCGGCGGGCTATGTGCGGACCAATCTCGAATTCCACCGCACGCTCTACCTGCGCGCCCAGGCGCCGGCGATGCTCGGGCTGATCGAGACGGTCTGGCTGCAGTCCGGTCCCACGATGCGCGCGCTCTACGAGCGGCTGCAGCGGCGGCAGGCGGCGGAGAACCATCGCAAGATCATCGCCGCGCTCCGCGCCGGGGACAACCCCGGCCTGAGGCTCGCCGTGCGGATGGACGTGACCCAGGGCCTGCGGATGCTGGCGGGGTAGGGCGCCGGGATCCGCGCGGCCCTCCCGCGCGGCTAGCTCCGGAGGTCCGCGAAGAGGCCGAGCCGGCGCATCAGGAGCTTCTCCGCCTCGAGCAGCAGCATCAGCCCCACCCCGAGCGCGAGGATCATCGCCCCGTCGGCGAGGCGGAGCGGGCGGGTGTCGAAGATCGCGGCCATGAAGGGCGCGTAGGTGAAGGCGAACTGCGCGAGCACCAGCGCCGCGATCGCGCCGAGGACCGCCGGCGTGCCGAGCGCGCCGCGCCAGGTCAGCGAGCGCATCGTCAGGTAGCGCACGTTGAAGAGATAGAAGATCTCCGCGACGACCGTCATGTTGACCGCCATGGTGCGCGCGTATTCGGTCGCCTCGCCCCGGCCGAGCGCCTGGAGGAAGACGAAGAGCGTCGCCGCGGCGATCAGCGCGGAGACGAGCACGACGCGCCAGATCAGGAAGCCCGAGAGCAGCGGCGCGCCCGCGCCGCGCGGCGGGCGGGTCATGACGCCCGGCTCCGGCGGCTCGAAGGCGAGGACGAGGCCGAGGCCGACGCTCGTCACGAGGTTCACCCAGAGGATCTGCGTCGGGCTCATCGGCAGCGCGAAGCCGACGAAGATCGCGGCGATCACCGCCAGCGCCTCGCCGCCGTTGGTCGGGAGCGTCCAGGAGATCACCTTGCGGATGTTGTCGTAGACGGTGCGGCCCTCGCTCACCGCCGCGACGATGGAGGCGAAATTGTCGTCGAGCAGCACCATCTCCGCCGCCTCGCGCGCCGCCTCGGTGCCCTGACGGCCCATCGCGGTGCCGACATCGGCCTGTTTCAGGGCCGGCGCGTCGTTCACGCCGTCGCCGGTCATCGCGACGATCGCGCCATCGGCCTGGAGCGCGCGCACGATGCGGAGCTTGTGCTCGGGGCTCGTGCGCGCGAAGACCGCCACCCCGGGCACGGCGCGGGCGAGGCCCGCGTCGTCGAGCGCGTCCACCTCCGCCCCGGTCATCGCCTCGATCCGGTCGGCGAGGCCGAGCTGGCGGCCGATCGCGAGCGCGGTGTCGGCGTGGTCGCCGGTGATCATCTTCACCGCGACGCCGGCGGAGCGGCATCGGGCGATCGCGGCCACCGCCTCCGGCCGGGGCGGGTCGAGGAAACCCATGAGCCCGAGGAACTCGACCCCCTCGGCGAGATCGGCGGGGGTGAGCTGGCCGGGCAGCGCCTCCAGGCGCTTCGCGGCGAAGCCGAGCACGCGCTCGCCCTGGCGGGCGAGATCGGCGATCCGGGCCTCCCAGTCGCCGCCCCGGGCGCCTGCCATCGCGAGCAGCGCCTCGGGCGCGCCCTTCACGTAGATCATGCCCGCGCCGTCGGGGCCTTCGTGCAGCGTCGCCATGTAGCGATGCGCGGCGTCGAACGGGATCTCGTCGCGGCGCGGCCACTGGCCCCGCGCATGGGCGGGATCGAGCCCCGCCTTCATCGCGAGCGCGACCAGCGCGCCCTCCATCGGATCGCCCCGCGTCGTCCATTCGCCCGCTTCCTCGCGCAGCGTCGCGTCGTTGCACATCATGCCGCAGGAGAGAATCGGGGAGAGCGCGGCGATCGCCCGGGCGTCGTCGCCGTGGTTCTCGGCGTTGAGCGCGCCCGTCGGCGCGTAGCCGACGCCGCCGACGCGGACATCGTGGCCGGGGACGAGCACGTGGCGTACCGTCATCTCGTTCAGCGTCAGCGTGCCGGTCTTGTCGGTGCAGATGACCGAGACCGCGCCGAGCGTCTCGACCGCGGGCAGCTTGCGCACCACCGCGCGGCGGGCCGCCATCCGGCGCACGCCGATCGCCATGGTGATCGTCATCACCGCCGGCAGCCCCTCCGGCACGACGCCGACGGTGAGCGCCACGACCGCGATCAGCGCCTCGGTCCAGTCGAAGCCGCGGGCGAAGACGGCGAAGAGGAAGAGTGCGAGCCCGGCCACCAGCACGACGCGGGTGAAGAGGATGGCGAATCGGTCGATCTGGCGCAGGAGCGGCGTCACCATCCGCTCCACATCCTGAATGAGGCGGCTGATCCGGCCGATCTCGGTCCGGGGGCCGGTCGCGACGACGACGCCCATGCCCTGGCCGGTGGCGACGAGCGTGCCCGAGAAGGCCATGCCCGCGCGGTCGCCGAGCGGCGCGTCGGGGGCGACCGGCGCCTCGGCCTTGGCGGCGGTGACGGATTCCCCGGTCAGCGGCGCCTCGTCGACGCTGAGCCCCCGGGCGCGGATGAGCCGCAGGTCGGCCGGCACCCGCTCGCCCGCCTCGAGCAGCACGACGTCCCCCGGCACCAGTTCCTCGACGCCCACGATCAGCCGCTCGCCGCCGCGCAGCACGGTGGCACGCGGCGAGATCAGGCTCCCGATCGCCCGGAGCGACTGTTCGGCGCGGCCTTCCTGCGCGAAGCCGACGATCGCGTTGATGATGACCACGACGACGATCACGCCCGCGTCGATCACATGGCCGAGCAGGCCGGCCGCGAGCGCGCCGGCGAGCAGCACGTAGATGAGCGTGTTGTTGAACTGCGCGAGGAAGCGGAGCACGGGATGGACCGGCGCGGCCGCGGGGAGCGCGTTCGGCCCGACCTCGCCCAGCCGCCGGCTCGCCTCCGATGTCTCGAGCCCCGAGGCCCTCGACTCGACCCGCGCCAGCGCCTCGTCGCCCGTCAGCGCGTGCCATTCCTCGCCCGCCACCCGTCGCCCTCCCTTCGATATGCCTCCCTTCCCGGATAGGCCAGCGCGCCCGGGAACGGAAGGCGGGGCGGGGGACAAGTCGTCGCGGCTCAGCCGGCGCCGGTCGCGGGCCTGGTCCGGGCGCGGGAACTGAGGCTGCCGCCGTCGATGCGGCGCAGCGAGATCTCGAGCCGCGCCTCGGCCGCGGCGATCTCGGCGAGCACCCGGCGGGTATAGGCCATGTGCTCCTCCGCCGCCCCGCCGGCGGCGGCGGGATCGCGCGCCATCACCGCGTCGAAGATCGCGCGATGCTGCGTCAGCAGCACCTCGCGCACCTCGGGCCGGGCATAGAGCTTCTCGCGGTTGTGGAACACGCCCCGGCGCAGCATGCCCGAGAGCGCGCGCATGATCTGGAGCAGCACGACATTGTGGCTCGCCTCGTAGATCGCGACGTGCAGGTCGACATCGGCGTCCGCCTCGTCATGCGGGTCGGCCTTGGCATGGGCGGCGTCGATGCGCTCGGCGCAGCGGCGCAGCGTGTCGCGGTCCACGTCGTTCGCGCGCGTCGCGGCGAGCGTCGCCGCCATGCCCTCGAGCGTGCCGCGCAGTTCGAGATAGTCGTTCACCACCTCGCCCCGGCTCGACATGAGCTCGATCAGCGGATCGGTGATGCTGGTCGCGAGCGGGGCGACCACGCGCGCGCCGCCCGGCTCCGCGACGAGCAGCCCGCGCTCCTCCAGGAGCTTCATTCCCTGGCGCAGCGTCGGCCGCGAGACGTTGAGCCGCAGCGCCATCTCCCGTTCGGGCAGCAGCGGCTCGCCCGGGCGGAGCGATCCCTCGAGGATCAGGTCCTCGATGTGCCGGGCGGTGGATTCGGCGGCGCCGATCCCCTTGATGCCATCCCTCGCCAAGATGCCTCCCTCCGGTCGGAGCCTGCCAGTCGCCTCTTCTAACCCGATCGCGGGACAGGGTGAAGAAGGTTTCAGGGTTGACGATCGTGGTAAAAATGTTTTACCAAACACGAAACACCGGTTCAACAAAGAGCCAGGCAGCCGGCGCGAATCTCAGGATTTCGCGCTCGCGCCGCGACGAGGAGGAAGCGCCGGATGAAGTCCCCCCGACCATCGACGATGCTTGCCCGCGGGGCCACCGCGTGACCGTCGCCCCGGAAAGGCTGCTCGCCGAGCTTCGCGGCATCGTCGGCCCGGCGCATGTGCTCACGCGCGACCGCGACACCCGCGCCTTCACGAAGGGCTTCCGCTTCGGCGGTGGGCCGGTGGTCGCGGTGGTCCGGCCCGGCACTCTCGTCGAGCAGTGGCGCGTGCTGAACGCCGCGATCGCCGCGGGGCGCGCGGTGATCTTCCAGGCGGCCAATACCGGCCTCACGGGCGGCTCGACGCCCTGGGGCGAGGACTACGGCCGCGAGATCGTGCTGGTCTCGCTCCGCCGCCTCGGGGGCATCCATCTGATCGACGCGGGCCGGCAGGTGGTCTGCCTGCCCGGCGCCACGCTCGACGCGCTCGAGAAGGCGCTCCGCCCGCTCGGGCGCGAGCCGCATTCGGTGATCGGCTCCTCCTGCATCGGCGCCTCGGTGCTGGGGGGCATCTGCAACAATTCGGGCGGCGCGCTGATCCGGCGCGGCCCGGCCTATACCGAGATGAGCCTCTACGCCGAGGTGCGCGACGACGGGACCGTGGCGCTCGTCAACCATCTCGGCCTGCCGCTCGGCAACGATCCGGAGGAGATCCTCGCCCGGGTCGAGCGCGGCGACCTGCCGGCGCCGGAGCCGACGGAGGCCTGGGGTTCGGACCGCGAATACAGCGCCCATGTGCGCGAGGTGGACGCGGAGACGCCCGCCCGGTTCAACGCCGACCCGCGGCGGCTCCGCGAGGCGGCGGGCTGCGCCGGCAAGCTCGCGGTCTTCGCGGTGCGGCTCGACACGTTCGAGGCCGAGACGGAAACGGCGGTCTTCTACGTCGGCACCAACGACCCGGACGAGCTGACCACGATCCGCCGCCACATCCTCGCGCATTTCGAGCATCTGCCGATCGCGGGCGAATACATCCACCGCGACGCCTACGACGTGGCGGCGAGATACGGCAAGGACACCTTCCTCTTCATCCAGCGCGCGGGCACCGACCGGATGCCCGCCTTCTTCGCCGCGAAGGCGAAGGCCGACGCGCTGACCGAGCGGCTCGGCCTCGGCGCGACGCTGACCGACCGGATCGCGCAGGGAGTGGCCGCGCTCGCGCCCCAGCATCTCCCCGCGCGGATGAACGACTTCCGCGACCGCTACGAGCATCACCTGCTGCTCCGGATGGGCGGCGGCGGGATCGCCGAGGCGCGGGCCTGGCTCGGGACGCTGTTCCCCTCCGCGACCGGCGACGTCTTCGAATGCACGGCCGAGGAGGGCAAGGCCGCCTTCCTGCACCGCTTCGCCGTCGCGGGCGCCGCGAACCGCTATCGCGCCGTCCACGCGCGCGAGGTCGAGGACATCCTCGCGCTCGACATCGCGCTGCGCCGCGACGATCGCGACTGGGTCGAGCATCTTCCGCCCGAGATGGAGGCGAAGATAGAAAAGAAGCTCTATTACGGGCACTTCTTCTGTCATGTCTTTCACCAGGACTACGTGGTAAGGAAGGGGCATGACTGCCTCGCGCTCGAACACGAGATGTGGCGGCTGCTCGACGACCGCGGCGCGGAATATCCGGCCGAGCACAATGTCGGCCACCTCTACCACGCGAAGCCCGCGCTCGCGGACTTCTACCGGTCGCTCGATCCCACCAACAGCCTCAATCCCGGGATCGGCCAGACCTCGAAGCGCGCCCACTGGCACTGACGCCGGGCGTCCCCGTCAAGAACAAGATCAACCGGGACCGCCGAGGGCGGCCCATTACCGGAGGGAAAGATGCCAGGATTCCTGACATTCCTGCTCGCCTTGCTGCCGATCGCGACGGTATTCGTGCTGCTCGTCGTGCTCGCGCGCTCGGCCAAGTTCTCGATGCTCGTCGCCTATGTCGTCACCGTCATCACCGCGCTCCTCGTCTGGGGCACCGATCTCGCGAAGGTCGCGGGCGCCACGGTGAACGGCGTCGTGACGGCGATCAGCCTGCTCTACATCGTCTTCGGCGC
The DNA here is from genome assembly GCF_006385685.1 of Amaricoccus solimangrovi. GTDB lineage: Bacteria > Pseudomonadota > Alphaproteobacteria > Rhodobacterales > Rhodobacteraceae > Amaricoccus > Amaricoccus solimangrovi. Next base: position 11,900 of record NZ_VFRP01000012.1, read on the forward strand.
GATCCTGATGCTCTACGCGCTCGAGGAGAGCGGCGGCATCCGGGCGATCCGGAACGGCTTCACCCGGATCTCCCCCGACCGGCGGATCCAGGCCATCATCATCGCCTGGCTCTTCGGCTCGCTGATCGAGGGCGCCTCGGGCTTCGGCACGCCGGCGGCGATCGCCGCGCCGCTCCTGGTCGCGATCGGCTTCCCGGCCATGGCCGCGGTCATGGTCACGCTCATCATCCAGTCGACGCCGGTCTCCTTCGGCGCGGTCGGCACCCCGATCCTCGTCGGCGTCAAGACCGGGCTCGCGGATCAGGCGATCGTCAACTCGACCATCGCGCCGACGCCCTTCCTCGAATACCTGTTCCAGATCGCCGCCAAGGTCGCGATGATCCACGGGCTGATCGGCTTCCTGATCCCGCTCATCATGATCGGCATGCTGACCCGCTTCTTCGGCGCCAACCGCTCCTTCGCGGAAGGATTCCGGGTCTGGAAGTTCGCGCTCTTCGCGGGCCTCGCTTTCACCGTGCCCTATTACCTGATCGCCTCGATCCTCGGGCCGGAGTTCCCGTCGCTCCTCGGCGGCCTGATCGGCCTCGCCATCGTGATCCCGGCCGCGCGCCGCGGTTTCCTGATGCCGGCGGACACGTTCGAATTCCCGGCGCGCAAGGACTGGGATCCGGCCTGGGTCGGCAAGCTCGACGATCTCGAGGACCACAGGGCCGGCCAGCCGCTCATGTCGCTCGCCAAGGCCTGGGCTCCCTACGTCTTCGTCGTGGCGCTGCTGGTGCTGACGCGCACCATCCTGCCGGTGAAGGCCTGGCTGACCTCGCCCGAGATGACGCTCGCCTTCGACAACCTCTTCGGCTCGGGCATCAACGCGCGGGTGCAGGTGCTCTACCTGCCGGGCACGATCCTGATCCTCGCCTCGCTCTTCACCTTCTTCCTGCACCGGATGACGGCGAAGGACTACGGCCGGGCGCTGCGCTCCTCCGGCTCCGCGATGGTGGCGGCGGCCCCGGCGCTCATGCTCGCCGTGCCGATGGTGCAGGTGTTCCTGAACTCGGCCTCCGACCGGCTCGCCTCGATGCCGATCGTGCTCGCCGAGGGCGTCTCGAACGCGGTGGGCCAGGCCTGGCCGATGTTCGCGCCGCTGATCGGGGCGATGGGCGCCTTCGTCGCCGGGTCGAACACGATCTCGAACATGATGTTCTCGCTCTTCCAGTTCTCGACGGCGGAGCAGATCGGCCTCGGGGCCACCGGCGCGATGCTGGTCGTGGCGCTGCAGGCGATCGGCGGCGCGGCGGGCAACATGATCTGCGTGCACAACGTCGTCGCGGCCTCGGCCACGGTCGGCCTCGTCGACCGCGAGGGCGAGATCATCCGCAAGACGCTGATCCCGATGGCCTATTACGTTGTGCAGGGCGGGCTCATCGGCACCGCGCTGATCGCGGGCGGCTTCAACATGTGGTGGATCGCGGCGATCGTCTGGGCGGTGGCGGTGATCGGCTTCATGGCGGTGAACCGCGGCCGGACGGCCCCGGCCGTCGCGGCGGAGTGAGGCGGCCATGACCCAGGCATCCGGCCCCCGCGTCGCACTCTTCGTCACCTGCCTCGTCGATGCGATGCGGCCCCGGATCGGCTTCGCCGCGATCCGGGTGCTGGAGGAGGCCGGATGCGTGGTCGAGGTCCCCGAGGCGCAGACCTGCTGCGGCCAGCCCGCCTTCAACAGCGGCGACGACGCCGACACGAAGGCGCTGGCCCGCCAGGTGATCTCGGTCTTCGATGGCTACGACCACGTGGTCGTGCCCTCGGGCTCCTGCGCCGGGACCATCGCGCATGGCTATCCCGAGCTTCTCGCGGATGACCCGGTCTGGGGGCCGCGCGCGAAGGCGCTGGCGGGGAAGACGCGCGAGATCCTGAGCTTCCTCGTCGACGTGATGGGCTACCGGCCGGAAGGCCGGAGCCTGCCCGCGAGCGCGACCTATCACGACAGCTGCTCGGGGCTCCGCGAGATGGGCGTGAAGGCCCAACCCCGCGCGCTCCTCGCTGGAATCGACGGGCTCGAGATGCGCCCGCTCGAGGGCGCGGAGGTCTGCTGCGGCTTCGGCGGGACCTTCTGCGTGAAATACCCCGCGATCTCGAACGGGATCGTGGGCGAGAAGGCGGCGGCGATCGAGGCCACGGGCGCCGACCTGCTGCTCGCGGGCGATCTCGGGTGTCTCATGAACATGGCGGGCAAGCTCCATCGCGAGGGCTCGAAGGTCCGCTGCTTCCACACGGTGGAGGTCGTGGCCGGCATGGCCGACGGCCCGGCGATCGGAGAGGCCGAATGAGCGACGCGCCCCATGCCGAGGCCGAGGCGCCGGATTTCAAGACCCGCGCCGGGATCGCGCTCGCGGACCGCACGCTGAAGATCGCGATCGACCGCACCACCAACACGGCCGAGACGAAGCGCGCCGCCGCGGTCGGCGCCTTCCCGGAATTCGAGGCGGCGCGCGAGCGGGGCAGGGCGATCAAGGACCACGTGATCGCCAATCTCGGCCACTACCTCGAGACCTTCGAGCGCAACGCCACCGCCTCCGGCGCGAAGGTTCACTGGGCCGCCGACGACGCGGAGGCCCGCGCCATCGTCGTCCGGCTCTGCCGCGAGGCGGGCGCGCGCAGCGTCACGCGCTCGAAATCCATGCTCGGCGAGGAGATCGGCCTGCCCGACGCGCTCGCCGAGGCGGGGATCGAGCGGGTGGAGACCGATCTCGCCGAACACATCATCCAGCTCGCCGGCGAGCACCCCTCGCACATCATCTGGCCCGCGATGCACCGCACCCGCGAGCAGGTGGCCGATCTCTTCCGCGAGGGCCATGTGCCCCCGCCGAGCGCCGAGGATCCGGGCTCGATGGTGCGAAGCGCCCGGCGCGTGCTGCGCGAGAAGTTCCTCGGCGCGGACGTGGGCATCTCGGGCGCGAACTTCCTGATCGCGGACACCGGCGCCACCTGCACCGTGACGAACGAGGGCAACGCCGAGCTCACCACCACGCCGCCCCGCGTCCATATCGTGACCGCCGGGATCGAGAAGCTGGTGCCCTCGACCGCCCATGCCTTCGCGCTGCTGCGGCTGCTCGTGCGCTCCGCGACCGGGGGCGAGATGACGCAGTACACCACCTTCCACCGCGGGCCGAAACGGCCGGGCGACGCGGACGGGCCGGAGGAGATGCACATCGTCCTCGTCGACAACGGCCGCTCCCGGATGCTCGGCGACGAGTTCCGCGACATGCTCCGCTGCATCCGCTGCGGCGCCTGCATGAACCACTGCGTCGTCTACCGCCAGATCGGCGGCCATGCCTATGGCGGCACCTATCCCGGACCGATGGGCGCGGTGCTGACGCCGGTGCTCGACGGGCTCGCCAAATCGCGCGACCTGCCCTTCGCCTGCACGATGAACGGCCGCTGCGCCGAGGTCTGCCCGGTCCGGATCCCGCTCCCGACGCTGCTCCGCGCCTGGCGCGGGCGGAGCTGGCGCGAGAATCTGGAGCCGCGGGCGATGCGCGCGGGGCTCGGCCTCTGGGCCTGGGTCGCGCGGCGACCCCGGCTCTACCGCCTCGCGAGCGGGCTCGGCGTCCGGGCGCTCCGTCTCATGGGCAAGGGCGGCTGGGTCGGCTCCGTGCCGCTCGCGGGCGGCTGGACCGCCTATCGCGACCTGCCGCGACCTTCGGGGAAGACCTTCATGGAACAGTACCGGGGGGGCCGGAAATGAGCGCGCGCGAACGGATCTTCTCGGCCGTGCGGGCCGAGCTCAGCGCAGCCCGCGACCCGGCTCAGATCGCGGGGGAGGCCGCGGCGCTGCTCGCCGAGCCAGACGCGGTCCGCCCGCGCCTCGCCGGGGCGACGCTCGCGGAGAGCTTCGCGATCAAGGCCACCGCGCTCGGCACCACGATCGACCGGGTGCCCGCGCTCGACGCGGTGCCGGAGGCGGTGGCGCGCTACCTCGCGGGGCAGGGGCTCCGCCCCTCGGTCGCGCTCGACGGCGCGCCGGAGTTGCGCGGGCTCGACTGGGGCGCGGTCGAAACCCATTCCGCCATCGCCCCGGACGAGGCGGCGGGGGTCGGGCTCGCGCGCTTCGGCGTCGCGGAGAGCGGTTCCATCGTGATCCATTCGGGTCCCGAGACGCCGATCCTGCTCGCCTTCCTGCCTCTCCATCACGTCGTGGTGCTGCGGGTGGCGGACATGCTCGCCCATCTCGAGGATTACGCGGCCCGGCTCGAGGGGACGGAGCCGCCGAGGAACGCGATCCTGATCACCGGGCCGAGCGGCACCACCGACATCGAGGGCAGCTACGTCCGGGGCGCGCATGGCCCGGGCTTCGTGCACGTCATCCTCGTGGAGGAATGACGCCGCGGACCATGACCGGCCATGATGGTAAACCGGATAACCACCGCGCCCCCCGATCTACCGGTAGCAGCCCGCGGGCCGGGGCGGGAGATCCTTCCCGTCGGTCAGGTTAACGAGCGGAGCCCGGCCCCGGCCGCGCCGATGCGATCCGCGTCGCGCAGGGGTGGGTGCCCGCACCCACCTTCACCCCCGCAGCGCCGCCGCCGGCGACTGGCGGTAGGCGATCGCCGCCGGGATCAGCGCGCAGGCGCCCGCCGCCGCGAGCAGGCCGAGGACGAGCCCGAGATCACTGGCTGCGAATTCGACCGGCATCGCCACGCCGCTCGCCGCTTCGATCCGGGCGGAGATGAGGCGCGCGGCGAGCCAGCCGAGGCCGATCCCGGCCGCGACGCCCGCCGCGGCGATCAGCGCCACCTCGCCCCAGACGATCAGGAAGATGACGCCCCGGCTCGCGCCGAAGGCGCGGAGCGCGCCGATCTGGCGCTGCCGCTGCGTCACATGGAGAAGCGCGACCAGCAGCACCGCCGCGGCGACAAGCGCCTGCGCGGCGATCGCGACCGCGGAGAGCACGCTCCGCGCGTCGCCGAGTGTCCCGTAGAGCCGGGTCAGCACCTCGGCCGGGAAGACCGCCACGGACCGGTCTCCCCGGTAGTGCTGGCGCAGGTTGTAGGCGTCCGCGATCGTGTGGCCGCGCACAACGATGGCGGGCACGCCCGGCGCGTTGGGGGCGGCGACCGCGGCGGGGTTCACCGGCTGATCCGCGTCGAGCGCCCCTTCGTGATGCCGCGCGTCGCCTTCCTTGTCATGGCCCGCTTCCATCCCGTGGCTCTGCCAGACCGCCTCGATCGGCACGAGGATCGCCCGGTCCCAGGGGGAGCCGGTCGGACTCAGCACGCCGCGCACCGTATAGGTCGTGCCCTGATGCACCTCCCCCTCGGCGGCGAGTTCGGCATGGACCGGGTGGAACGTGTCGCCCGGCGCCATCGGCACCCGCGCGCCCACCACCGCGTCGCCGAGCCGCGCGAAGCCCTGGCCCTTCGCGATTCCGCCGAGCCCGTCGATCAGCGCCCCGGTCGTCCCGACCACCGGCCAGCCCTCGTGCGCGTCGCCGAAGCCGATCGGCGCGGCCCAGGCCACGCGCGGATCGGCGGCGAGTTCGCCCATCACCGCGCCCGGCATCAGCGGCAGCGGCGCGGGCTGCAGGAAGACGGACGAGAGCACGAGCTGCGTCTCGCTCGCCGGCGCGCCGATCACGAGGTCGAAGGCGTCCGCCGCCCGGGCGCTGCCGAGCCGGAGCGCGCGTTCCTGCAGCGTCACGGTGATGCCGAGCGCGGTGGCGAAGGCGATGATGAGCGCGATCGCGAGCGCGCCCGGCCAGGCCCGGCGCAGGTCGGCGAGGATGAAGCGGAGCAAGTCGGTCTCCTCTCAGGCGGCGAGCCGGCCCGCGGTCAGATGCGCCACCCGGCCGATCCGCTCGATGAGTTCGGGATCGTGGGTGGCGACGACGAGCGTGGCGCCGGTCTCGCGGGCGAGATCGGTCAGGAGCGCGCCGACCGCCGCGCCCGCCTCGGCGTCGAGACTCGCGGTCGGCTCGTCCGCGACGAGGATCGCCGGCCGGCCGAGGAGCGCGCGCGCGACCGCGACGCGCTGCGACTGGCCGCGCGAGAGCGTCTCGACCGGCTGGTCCGGCCGGGGCACGCCGGTCCGCCGCAGGAGCCCCAGCGCCTCCTCCCGCGCGCCCTTCTCCGCGCCGCGCCAGCGCAGGCGCCGGGGCAGGAGCACGTTCTCGAGCGCCGAGAGGCCGGGAAAGAGGTGGAAATCCTGCATCACCAGCCCGACGTTCGCCGCGCGCCAGCGGTCGCGCGCGCCTTCGCCGAGCGTCGCGAGATCGATGCCGTCCCAGGTTACGTGCCCCTCCGGCACGCGCGCGAGGCCGGTCAGCATGTTGAGGAAGGTGGTCTTGCCCGAGCCGGAAGGCCCGCGCAGCGCGATCCGCGCGCCCGCGTCGAGGTCGAAGGCGGGTACGTCGAGCGCGGGCTGGTCGAGGCCGGGGAACCGCGCGACGAGGTTCCGGATCGCGAGGCGCGCCATGGCTCAGACCCGGTCGAACCGCGCGCCGACGATGCGCACCTGGCTGACGAAGCCTGTCTCGGGATCGGTCCAGGAGCCGACCTCGAGCGTGCCCGTCACCTCGATGAGCGCATTGGCCTGTTCGAAGGTCTGTGCGCGGTCGAGATAGACGACGACGATATCCGCCGGCCAGTCGGCGTCCGAGGAGCAGAACGGGCAGAGCGCCATCGGCCGTTTCGTCAGCACGAAGAACTTCGCCTCGGCCTTGAGCGGCGGCGCCATGAAGCCCTTCATCCGGACGGTCTGGCCTTTCAGCGCCCTGAGCTTGTCGGAGAAGGAAAGGCCGAGCACGCCGACCTTGCCGTAAAGCTCGTCGAAGGCGAGCGTGCCCGAGCCTTCGCCCGCCCGCGCGGCCGCCGCGACGGCGAGGCAGACGGTGGCGAGAAGGACGGCGCGGCGGCTCTGGCGGATCATCGGGCGGCTCCGGAAAATGCTCTCCCCGGGGAGGCGGGCTCCCCGGGGTTTCGGTTCAGGCGGTCAGGCCTCAGTTGCCGGGCTTGGCCGGGGCGAGCGCCATAAGCTCGGCGATCACCCGGTAGACGTCGCTCTGCTCCATGTAGCCGTGGAACTTCTCGGCGCCCGCGCCCGAGGCCTGCAGCACGACGTCGTCGACGGCGTGCACGGCGGTATCGGCCGATTTCGGCAGGTTGCCCTCGCGCAGCACCGCGCCGGGGACGTCCTTGTACTCCGCATTCGCGACATAGTCGCCGTTCTCGTCCTTGACCGCCGGTTCGAACGGATCGTCGAGCTTCGGCCCCCACGTCTCGTAATAGTCCGGGAAATTGTTCGAGAACATCGCGATCCGGGGCGCGACGTTCAGGTCGTCCGGATAGCCGTCGCCATTCTCGTCCCTGTAGCCGAGAAAGCCCGCGTCGGCGTAGACGCCCACGCTCTCGCGGCCCTCGCCCCGGGCAGGGTCGATCGTGCCGATCAGCGAATTGCCGTGGGTATGGTCGCCCGTGACGACGAGCAGCGTGTCGGGATGCGCCGCGACGAAGTCCCGGGCGACGCCGACGGCCTGATCGAACTCGATCGTGTCGATCATCGCGCGCTCCCAGTCCATCGGGTGCTTCATCTTGTCGACCGTGGCGGCCTCGATCATCACGAAGAACCCGTCCGGATCCTTCGCCAGCTGGTCGATCGCGACGCGGGTCATCTCGACGAGGCCGGGCTGGTTCGGGAAGTCCTGCACCGTGCCCTTGCCCAGGAACTTGCGGTCGAGCGCCGTGTCCATGTTGCCGGTGTGGAACAGGCCGAGGATCCTGCCCGAGTTCGAGCCCCCGGCGGCCTTCAGCCCCTCCGCGTCGGTCGCGAGCGCGTAGCCCGCGTCCTGGAACTTCTCGACGAGGTTCTCGTCGTCCTTGCGCTTCGAGCCCGGCGTCGACCGGGGCAGGAAATAGGCCGAGCCGCCGCCGAGGATCACCTCGGGCTGATGCGCGAGGAGCATGTCGGCGATCTCGGGCTTGTCGGCGCGCTTGCGGGTATGGGCGATGAGCGCCGCGGGCGTCGCATCCTCGATCTCGGCGGTCGAGACGATGCCGACCGACTTGCCGCCGGTGCGCCGGAGCGCCTCGGAGATGAGCTCGACCTTCGGATCGTCGAGCGTGTCCTCGGTCCGGTCGGCATAGACGCCGAGCGCGTTCACCGCCGTCTTGTGGCCGGTCATGTAGGCCGAGGCGGTATTGGCGCTGTCGGTCGCGATCGAGCCGGTCGAGGAGGTGCCGATGAAGGCGGCGTAGTCGAGATCGTCCATGTTGAGCCGGCCGTCGGCCTTGCCGCCGGTCATGCCCTTCGACATCAGACGCGCGGTGGTGCGGTCGGCGACGCTGAGCCCGTCGGCGATCATGAAGATCACGTTCTTCACGACCGGCGTCCCGGGCGTGCCGTAGACATCCCAGGTCACCGACTTCGTCTCGTCGCCGGCCTTCGCCTCGACGGTGTAGCTGCCGGGGGTCGCGATGCTCACGCCGTCGATCCGGACGGCGGAGGCGTCGACGCCCTCCTCCCTCTCGATGAAGGTCGCGTCCTTGCCGAGCAGGCCGGCGGCCGGCTCGCCGTTGATCGTCACGGAGACGTCGCCCGGCTTCACCACGCCGTCGAACTCGACCTTCATGTCGAAGGGCGAGCCGGCGAGAATGGTCGCGCGGTCGAGCGGCATGATCTCGGCGGCATGGGCCGCGGGGACGAGGCAGGTGCTGGCGGCCAGCAGGAACAGGGTTCGGCGCATGGGATTTCCAGGATCCGTTGGGGTCGCGCCCCGGTTACCGCCGCCGGATGACAGAACGGCGACGCTTCCGCGACACTCCTGTGTCGGATGGCCGCGAAAACCTGGCACGGTTGTTGCTTTTCAGGAGGTGAACACAACCAGTCCCCGGGAGGAGACGCGCATGAAAGCCCAGGTACTCGAACGCTACGACGAGGCACTGACCGCCAACGAATGGGTGACGCTCCAGGACGTGCCGGACCCGAAGATCCGCAAGTCGACCGACGTGATCGTCAGGATCGGCGGCGCCGGCGTCTGCCGCACCGACCTGCACATCATCGAGGGCGTCTGGAAGCCGCACATGGACCCGAACGGGAACCAGCTCCTGCCGCTCATCATGGGCCACGAGAACGCGGGCTGGGTCGAGGAGGTCGGCAAGGAGGTCGAGGGGCTCAGGGTCGGCGACCCGGTGATCGTGCATCCGAAGATCTCCGGCGGCACCTGCCTCGCCTGCCGCCGGGGCTTCGACATGCACGCGCCCGGCACCTTCCCGGGGCTCGATTCCAACGGCGGCTACGCCGAATATCTCGCGACCTCGGAGCGCAACATCGTGGCGCTCCCGAAGTCGCTGGCGCCGAAGGAGGTCGCGCCCTACGCCGACGCGGGGCTGACCGCCTATCGCGCGGTCAAGAAGGCGACGCGCCACCTGCTGCCGGGTGAAAGCGTCGTCGTGATCGGCGCGGGCGGGCTCGGCCATATCGCGATCCAGTGCCTCAAGGCGATGTGCGCGGCCGATGTGATCGTCGTCGACAAGTCCGACGCCTCGCTGGAACTCGCGCGGAAGAAGGGCGCGGACAAGCTCGTGAAGGCCGATGGCAACGAGGTCGAGGCGGTGCTGGCCGAGACCGGCGGCGCGGGCGCGGAGGCGGTGATCGACTTCGTGGGCGAGAAGGGCATGACCGCGAAGGGCCTCGCGATGACCCGGCCGATGGGGAGCTACTACGTCGTCGGCTATGGCGAGAACATCGTCGTGCCGACCGTCGACATGGTGATCACCGAGAAGAACATCATCGGCAATCTCGTCGGCACCTGGGCCGAGCTCGTCGAGCTGATGGCGCTGGCCGACCGCGGGCTCTGCGACCTGACGACGGTCGAGTATTCGCTCGCCGACGCCAACCGCGCGCTGCACGATCTGAACGCCGGCCAGATCCACGGCCGCGCGGTCCTGATCCCCTGAGACGGGGGGCGGGGGCGGCCGGGCCGGCCGTCCCCGGGCCGGGCGTGGTGGAAGCGGAGCGGATGCGCGGCATGGTCGCGAAAGCCGGACCCGGGCCGTTCCGCCGGGTCAGCCGGTCGCTCCGGATCGGGGGGCATGCGACGAGCCTGCAGCTCGAGGCGGCGTTCTGGGACGTGCTCGACGCGATGGCGGAACGGGAGGGGCTGACGACGCCGAAGCTGCTCGCGGCGCTGCACGCGGAGACGGCGGAGCATCAGGGCGACGTCGCGAATTTCGCCTCGGCGCTCCGGACGATCTGCCTGCTCTACCATCGGGGCGCCGCGCCGGAATGACGGCGCGGCGCCTCGCTTCAGTGCGGCTTCGGCTGGCCGATCCGGCCCTCGGCGATCCAGCGCGCGGCGAGAACCAGCGCGCCCATCGCGAAATCGCGGCCATGGGCGGTCACCATCTCCTGCGAGATCTCGCCGAGCCGGGTGAAGAACAGGTCCTTGCTCTGTTCCTCGGGGGTGAGCGTGGCGGCCGGGGCCTCGGTCTCGGGGGTGGTCATGGAAGGATCTCCTTACTTGAACATGCGGGCGGGAAAGGTGGCGATCGCGGCGACGCCGGCGGCGTCGCCGATCGCGAGATGCCGGCCGTCGGGCGAGAAGGCGAGCGCGGTGACCGCCGCGCCCTCGTGGCGGAGCAGAAGCTCGTCGCGGGCGCCGATCTGGGCGATCACGACCTGGCCATTGGCGAAACCCGCCGCGAGGAGCGGCCGGGACGGATGCGCCGCCAGCGCCTCGACGGCGACGAGGCCGGGCTGTCCCGTCAGGAGCGGCCGGTCGGTCGCGGGCAGCGCCTCGGCGTCCCAGGCGGCGACGCGGAAGGCGCCCGGGGCGGCGAAGGCGTGGCCGGGCGCGCTCCAGACGAGGTCGCGCGCCGGGGCCGGGAAGCCGCCGAGGCGGATCGGGGCCGCGGGGGCGGCCGGGTCGACGAGCGCGATCCCCTCCGCGCCGAGCGCCGCGCCGAGCCAGGCGCCGTCGCCGCGCCAGCGCAGCCGGAGCGCGCCGGCGAGGGGCACGGCCGGGGAGGCGTCGTCGCGCCCGAGAAGGCGCACCGCGCCCGCGTCGGCGGCGGCGAGCCCGCCGCCCGCGTGGAGCGCGAGCGCCACCGTCCCGGGCAGGTCCCGGCGCCGCGCGCCGTCGCGGTTCAGCAGCGTGACGCCGCCCGCGTCGGCGGCGGCGACCGCGCCGCCCGCCTGGTCGAGCGCGACGACCGGCCCTTCGAGCGTCAGCACCGTCGTGGCGGCGCCGTCGGGGCCGAGCTCGAGTACGCGGCCCGCCGCGTCGCCGACGAGAAACCCGCTCCCGCGCGCGGCGATCGGCGGCGCGCCATCGGCGAGGCCGGTGACGGGGACGAGCGCCGGCGGCTCCTTCGTCCGGGGCCGGATCGTGGTCTGGCCGAGGTCGCCGGTCACGCGGATCCGGCTCTCCGGCGGTTCGGGGTCGGCGGCTCCCGCGATCAGCACCGCGCCCGCGGCCGTCGCGAAGGCGGTGGCGCCGCCATCGGTCGCGAAGCGGATCGCGGTGATCGGGGCCTCGGTCCGCCAGCGGCGGGCGAGCAGGTCGTGGAGCGTGAGCGGGCGGTCAGGCTGGTTCATGGGGCGTTCCTTCCCGCGCGGCGGGCATGCCCCCCGCGACGTGTCTTTTTCCGGTGCCAAGCAAGGACCGGGCCAATGAAGGAGAGGATGCGATGTTCGAGAACGCGGGCCGGGTGATCTTCACCACGCTCCACGAGGTGGCGCTGGCGAAGCTGGGCGCGGGGCACGCCTGCGTGAGCGCGCTCGCGCGCGCCGCGGCCGAGCCGGAGGCCGCCGCGGTCGCCGAGGCGGAGACCGCGCTCCGCGCGCTGCCCGAGGCGGAGCGGACGGCGATCATGGGCGCGGCCCATGCGCGGCTGCGAAGCGACCCCGCCGCCTGGCTCGCCCTCTGGCCCGCCCCGTAGGGCGGACATCTGTCCGCCTTCGCGCCCGGGATGGCGGACCGTTCCGCGATGGCGGGATGAGCCCGGGATGGCGGACAGATGTCCGCCCTACGGCGCCCGGTAGCCTTCGAGCTGGTCGGGCAGGGCATCCGCCTGCGCGCGGAACTGGCGCTCGGCGGTCTCGATATGGCCGCGCAGGTCGTCCCAGATGTCGACGCTCAGCACGGAGGTCGTGTCGCCGAGCAGCCGCTCGATCTCGCCGAGGCGCAGCTGATGTGTCATCGCGACGCCCGAGAGGACGAAGTCGCGCAGGAGCAGCGCGTGCGTCTCGATGAAGCCCCGGATCATCGGATGGCTCTCCGCCGTCACGCCGCGCCCGGCGAGTTCGCGCGCGATGACCTCCTCGAAATGCGCGCGCAGCCGGTGCTGGCTCTCCCCGAGGAAGCGCAGGGTGTAGACGGCGTCGCGCGGCATCAGCCGGGCAAGCTCGGCGGCGACCTCCTCGGGCGCCCGGGGGCGGCTGGGATCCTGCGACTCGGCCACGGTCATCCTCCCGCTGGACTGACGATCACATAGGCCGCGCATTACTCCCCGTCTACTTCGCAGCTGCGAATAATCACTTCGCGTAAGCGAAATGTCATCGGCGCGACAAGTGTAAATTACAGGTGTAACGCCTCGTTACACCCTTCGGCCCGCGCCGCCGCGCCCGGGGCCGGGAAGCGGCGCGCGGCCCGTCGCGGCGGGTATGGAAAAGGCTGGCACGCAACTTGCATCGCAGCTGGCAGAAGAAGCCCACCGGGTGCTCGCCCGGTGCCACAAGAACGAAGGGGAGGCCGCCGGCCCGAGGATCGCGAGAGACCGCCGAGGCGTGGTCCGGATCCGAATGCCCGCCACCGACACCTTTGCCGGATCCACCGAACGGCCGGTCCCCGGGGTCATCCGATCCGAGGCCCGCCGTTCGACAGAAGAACTGGCGGCGCATGGCGCCGCGACCGGCCCGGGCGATGGGGCCCGAGGGCGCAACAGGGTGGAGGCTTTCAGACGATGACGTCCTTGACGCTCAACAAGATCACCGCGCAGCGGGGCATTCCCGTCGGCGAGGCGACGAAACGGATTTCCGACCTCGGGTGGCAACCCACCTATGTGCAGGAAGCGAATACCTTCCCGACCGACTACAAGATCTCCAGGGCGCCGCGCGACCCGATGAAGCAGGTGCTGCGCTCCTACTTCCCGATGCAGGAGGAGAAGGACAACCGCGTCTACGGCGCGCTCGACGCCGCGCTCCGGGGCGACATGTTCCGCAACGTGGAGCCGCGCTGGGTCGAGTGGATGAAGCTCTTCCTCGCGATCATCCCCTTCCCGGAAATCTCGGCTGCGCGCTCGATGGCGATGGTCGCCCGCCTCGCGCCGGGCGAGGATCTGCGGACCGGGTTCACGATGCAGATGGTGGACGAGTTCCGCCATTCGACCATCCAGATGAACCTCAAGAAATGGTACATGGAGAACTACATCGACCCGGCCGGGTTCGACATCACCGAGGAAGCCTTCGGCAAGTGCTACGCCACCACGATCGGCCGACAGTTCGGCGAGGGTTTCATCACCGGCGACACGATGACCGCCGCCTGCATGTACCTCACCGTGGTCGCGGAGACCGCCTTCACCAACACGCTCTTCGTCGCCATGCCGTCGGAGGCCGCCCGTAACGGCGACTACGCGCTCCCGACGGTGTTCCTCTCGGTGCAGTCCGACGAGAGCCGGCACATCGGCAACGGCCATTCGATGCTGATGGCGGCGCTGAAGGAGCCGGAGAACCACCTGCTGCTCGAGCGCGACCTGCGCTACGCCTTCTGGCAGAACCACGCGATCGTCGACGCCGCGATCGGCACCTTCATCGAATACGGCACCACCAACCGCGACAAGAACAAGGAATCCTACGCGGAGATGTGGCACCGCTGGATCTTCGAGGACTACTACCGCACCTACATGCTGCCGCTCGAGAAATACGGCGTGAAGGTGCACCACGACGACGTGCACGAGGCCTGGAACCGGATCACCAAGAAGCACTACGTCCACAAGGTCGCGCAGTTCTTCGCGGTCGGCTGGCCGGTGAACTTCTGGCGGATCGAGGCGCAGCGCGACGCCGACTTCGAATGGTTCGAGTCGAAGTATCCGGGCTGGTACGCCGAGTTCGGCGATTTCTGGAAATGGTACGACAAGCTCTCGAAGAAGGGCCAGAAGGTCATCACCTTCGCGGGCGAGGAGACGGGCTACGTCTATCCGCACCGCTGCTGGTCCTGCCTCGTGCCCTGCCTGATCCGCGAGGACATGGTGGTGGACGAGATCGACGGCCAGCTTCACACCTTCGCGCATGAACTCGACCGCTGGACGGCGGTGGAAGCCTTCGCCGAGGAATACCAGGGCCGGCCGACGCCCGCCATGGGCCGCTTCTCCGGCAAGCGCGAGTGGGAGACGCTCTACCACGGCTGGGATCTGGCCGACGCGATCAGGGACCTGAACTTCGTCCGCTCCGACGGCAGGACGCTGGTCCCGCAGCCGCATCTGCGCTTCGACGACAAGGAGATGTGGACGCTCGACGACGTGAAGGGCAACACGCTGCTCTCCCCGCTCACGCTGCTGCGCGAGATGACCCCCGAGGCGCGGGAGGCGCATATCGCGGAGTACAAGGCGGGCTTCACGATCAAGCCCTGCCACTGAGCCAGGCGGGTGGGCGGATCGCCCACCCTACCCGCAACCCGCGGGGTGGGTGATTGACCCGCCCCCGTCAGCCAACCCTCCCCGCGCCCCGGGGAGGGACCGGGGAAGAAGTGGAAGCGAGGCAAACGGAATGACCCATACGGTCCGCCTGGAACCGGTCGGCGTCGAATTCGAGGTCGAGGACGGTGAAACGGTCCTGAACGCCGCCTTCCGGCAAGGCATCGCCCTGCCGCATGGCTGCAAGGAGGGACAGTGCTCGGCCTGCAAATGCGTGTTGAACGAGGGCGAGGTCGATCTGCTCAAGTACTCGACCTTCGCGCTCAACGACATGGAGCGCGAGAGCGGGCACATCCTGCTCTGCCGGGCGATCGCCTATTCGGACATGGAGGTGGAGCTCCTCAACTACGACGAGGAGGTCCTGTCGAAATCCATCGCGGTGAAGACCTTCGAGGGTCGCATCACCGAGATCGGAAAGCTGACCCATGACATCCGGGGCATCGCCATCGCGCTCAACGCGCCGATCAAGTTCTGGGCCGGGCAATATGTCGACATCACCGTCACCACCGAGGAAGGGCAGACGATTACGCGCTCGTTTTCCATGGCAAATACGCCGGAGCAAGCCGAAACCCTGCGCTTCATCATCAAGAAGTACCCCGAAGGAAGATTCTCCTCCGAGCTCGACTCGGGAGGGATCCGCGTCGGCGCCGAGGTCTCCGTCACCGGACCCTACGGCACCTGCTTCCGCCGCGAGGACCGCGAAGGACCCATGATCCTCGTCGGGGCGGGCTCCGGCCTCTCGCCGATCTGGTCGATCCTGCACGACCATGTGGCGAGCGGCGAGGACCGCGAGGTCTTCTTCTTCTACGGCGCCCGGACGCGCGACGACCTGTTCTACCTCGACCGGATCGCCGCGCTGACGGAGGCCAACCCCTCGGTCCATTTCATCCCCGTGCTCAGCCACGCGGAGGAGGATGCCGGGTGGGAGGGGGCGCGGGGCTTCGTCCACGAGCGGGTCGCCGACAAGCTCAGGGAACTCGACATCGACGGCGCGGGCGACGTCTACGCCTGCGGGCCGCCGCCGATGATCGACGCGCTCGAACCCGTGCTCTTCATGGCGGGCTTCGAGAGCGAACGCATCCACTTCGACCGTTTCACCACTTCGTCGAGCGCGACCCCGGGCCAGCTCGAGCCGGCCCGGTCCCACTGAACGAAACACGAGATCAAGGAGCGAAACGTCATGCCAGCCATTTCCAGCTCGGTTGGATCGGGCGCCGCGGGCGCTGCCATCTTCGCGGACAGCGACAGCCGCAAGTACCGCTACTTCCAGCCGCGCGGCCAGCGCGCGACCCATTACGAGGACGTGACCGTCGACGTCCAGCCGGATCCGGAACGCTACCTGATCCAGAACTGGATCATCGAATTCGCCGACGGCAACGGCGCCTACATGAAGGACTACACCCGCGCGCTGTCGTCGAACTGGCACGCCTTCCGCGCCCCGGACCAGGAGTGGGAGCGCACCCATTACCAGCGCCAGTCCCGCATCGAGACCATGGTGCAGTCGGTCATCGCCAACGCGCGCAAGTCCGGCGCGCCGCGCGCCTTCGACCGCGTGTGGCAGAAGGTCCTGATGAACCATCTCGGCGCGTGGAAACACGCCGAATTCGGCCTCGGCACCTCGCTCATGCAGGCGCAGCGCTACGGCTACACCCAGATGATCAACAACGCGACGCTGACCAACAGCTCCTACAAGCTCAGGCTCGCGCAGGACATCACCCTCTATCTCGCCGAGATCGGCATGGAGATCGAGGGCTGGGACGACGGCGCCGGCAAGGAGCACTGGCTCAACGATCCGATCTGGCAGGGCACCCGCGAGGCGATCGAGACGATCATGGGGACCTCCGACTATCTGGAGCAGTACTTCGCGATCAACCTCGTCTTCGAGCCGCTGGTGGGCGAGCTCTTCCGCTCCGGCTTCCTGATGCGGGTGGCCGCGGCCAACAACGACTTCGTGACGCCGCCCGTGATCTCCGCCGCCGAGGCCGATTACGAGCGCAACCTCGCGAATGCGATCGACCTCATGTACCTGCTCGTGAACGACGAGAAGCATGCCGAGCACAACCGCTCGCTCTTCAAGGCCTGGCTCACGATCCACCGCCCGCTCGCGGAGAAGGCGGCCCGCGGGCTCCAGCCGATCTGGTCGGAGCCGCATTCCAAACCCGTCTCGTTCGAGGACGTGCGGGCGCAGTCCGAGGAGCGCATCACGCAGATCCTCGGCGAACTCGGCCTCAACTAAGGGAGACGGACATGTCGACAGAGACGGCCAAGCGGGACTCCGCCAAGCACGACACGATCTTCAAGTCGATGAAGGACATCACCTTCGAGCAGACGATCTCCGACCAGTGCGGGGTCACCATGAACGACTCGGTCGAGGCGCGCGCCATCGCCGAGTTCATGGGCTCGAAGGAGGGCGTGATCGTCACCTACCAGCCGGCGATGATCCGGATCGACGGCCATGACAAGCTGATCTTCAAGATGGACGAGATCAGCGACTATCTCGGCCGCGAGATGACGGCGGAGATCTTCGAGGTGAACACCTCGACCCACTACGGCCGCATGGTCCGGGTCGACGACAACACCGTCATCCTCTTCGGCAACATGGACGAGGTGATGGAATACATCTGACCTCGGTCAAGGACGGGCGGCGGGAAGGGCGCAGTCTCTCCCCGCCGTCGAGGGAACGCGCCAGCGATTCCCGCGGCCAGAATCGGAGGGAAGAATGGCCAGGATGAAAGCCGCCGTTTTCGTCGAGAAGAACCGGATCGTGCTCGAGGACAAGCCGATCCCGGACGTGGGGCCGATGGACGCGCTGATCCGCGTCACCACGACGACGATCTGCGGCACCGACGTGCATATCCTGAAGGGCGAGTATCCGGTCGAGAAGGGCCTGACCATCGGCCACGAACCTGTGGGCGTGATCGAGAAGCTCGGCTCCGCGGTGACCGGGTTCAGCGAGGGCCAGCGGGTGATCGCCGGCGCCATCACCCCCTCGGGCTGGTCGAACGCCTGCCTCTGCGGCTTCTGCAGCCAGGACGGCGCGGGCACGAGACACGGCTGGAAGCCGATCGGCGGCTGGAAGTTCGGCAACACGATCGACGGCTGCCAGGCGGAATACGTGCTGGTCCCGGACGCGATGGCGAATCTCGCCCCCGTCCCCGACGGGCTGACCGACGAGCAGGTGCTGATGTGCCCCGACATCATGTCGACGGGCTTCGCGGGCGCGGAGAACGGCGGAATCCGGATCGGCGACACGGTGGCGGTCTTCGCGCAAGGGCCGATCGGGCTCTGCGCCACGGCGGGGGCGAAGCTCCTCGGCGCGACGCGGATCATCACGGTGGACGCGGTCGCCGCGCGGATGGAGGTCTCGCGCAGGCTCGGCGCCGACGAGGTGGTGAACTTCCGGGAGGTGAACCCGGTCGAGGCGATCATGGACCTGACCGACGGCCGCGGCGTCGATGTCTCGATCGAGGCGCTCGGCACCCAGGCCACCTTCGAGGCGGCGCTCCGGATCCTGCGCCCGGGCGGCACGCTGTCGAGCCTCGGCGTCTATTCGACGGACCTCAGGATCCCGCTCGACGCCTTCTCGGCCGGGCTCGGCGACAACGCGATCAAGACCGCGCTCTGCCCGGGCGGCAAGGAGCGGATGCGGCGGATGATGGAGGTGATCTCCTCGGGCCGCGTCGACCTGAAGCCGCTCGTCACCCACCACTACAAGCTCGATGACATCGAGGCGGCCTACGACCTCTTCTCGCACCAGCGCGACGGGGTGCTGAAGGTCGCGATCACGACATAACGGACAAGCCAACCCGGGACTGGGAGGAAAGCCATGTACATCACTCCGGAAGGCAAGGAAATCTTCGTCGTCGACGGGCACATCCACTTCTGGGATGGCAGCCCGGAGAACCAGCGCAACATCCACGGCAAGCAGTTCATCGAATGCTTCTACGCCTATCACAACGCCCTCTCGCCCGCGGAGCAGCGCTGGGAGAAGTCGCATTTCGAGAAGTATTCCGCCGATGACGTCTACCGCGATCTCTTCATCGACGGCCCCGACGACATGGCGATCATCCAGACCACGGTGCTGGGCGATTTCTACAAGACCGGGTTCGGCTGCATCAAGCGCAGCCACGAGATGGCCGCCCGCGCGAAGGACCGGTTCATCATCAACGGCTCCTACGACCCGCGCGATGGCGAGCAGGCGCTCGAATACATCCACTTCATGAAGGAGACCTACGACATCAAGGGCGTGAAGCTCTACACCGCCGAATGGAAGGGCGAGAGCAAGGGCTGGAAGCTCAACGACCCCTGGGCGTACAAGTGCTTCGAACTGCTCGACAAGCTCGGGATCCGGAACGTCCACATCCACAAGGGGCCGACGATCATCCCGCTCAACAAGGACGCCTTCGACGTCCACGACGTCGACTACTGCGCCACCGACTTCCAGAACCTCAACTTCATCGTCGAGCATTGCGGCCAGCCGAGGCTCGACGATTTCTGCTGGATCGCGGTGCAGGAGACGAACGTCTACGGCGGGCTCGCCGTGGTGCTGCCCTTCATCCACTCGCGGCCGCGCTATTTCGGCGAGATGATCGCGGAACTGCTGTTCTGGGTCGGGCCGGACAAGCTGCTCTTCTCCTCCGACTACGCGATCTGGACGCCGAAATGGCTGGTCGAGAAGTTCTGGGCCTACCAGATCCCCGAGGACATCGCCGCCGAGCGGGGCGTGCAGCTGACCGACGAGATCAAGGAGAAGATCCTCGGGCTGAACGCCGCGAAGCTCTACGACATCGATATCGAGGACCGGAAGGCGAAGCTGCGCGCCGATCCGGTCAGGATCGCGGCGGAGTGAACCCGATGCATGGCATGTGCGCGGAACGCGAGGCCGAGGTCTGGCAGGCGCTGGACCGGGTCACCGATCCCGAACTCGACGAGGCCGTCACCGAGATGGGCTTCGTCGAGAACGTCGAGATCGAGGGTCCCTCGGTCCTGGTGAGCTTCCGGCTCCCCACCTACTGGTGCTCGCCGAACTTCGCCTTCCTGATGTGCGAGGGCATCGTGCGGGAGGTCGGCCGGCTCCCCTGGGTCGCGCGCGCCCGCGTGCGGCTCGAGGACCACATGCATGCCGAGGAGGTGATGGCCGTCGTCAATGACGGCCGTCCCTTCTCGGAAGCCTTCGCCGGTCTCTGCGACGGCGACGATCTCGACGCGCTCCGCGAGAAATTCGCGGAGAAGGCGTTCCAGCGGCGGCAGGAGGCGGTGCTGCTCCGCCTCCGCGCGCTCGGCCATTCGCCCGAGGCGATCGCCGCGATGACGCTGCGCGAACTCGAATTCACCGAGGTCGAGGAGGACAGGCTCGCGCGCTACCGCGAGGCGCTGACGGGCAGGGGCCTTGCCAAATGGCCCGGCGATCTCGCCTTCCGCGACTGGGCGGGCGTGGCGCTGACGGCCGAGGGGCTGCCCGCGCATCTCGCGACACTGAGGCAGGTCCGTCTCAACATGGAGTTCAACGGCACGCTCTGCCAGGGCCTGCGCGGGGCGCGCTACAAGGAGGCCGTCGAGGTCGACGGCGAGCCGACCCTGGTCGATTTCATCCTCGGCCGGGTTCCGCCCCGGCCGCAGGCGGCCCGGTAATTTCCGGGCCACCCAGATGACTATCCAAGGACATAATCGCCGGTTCGACCGGCGGCGGGAGGGAATATGCCCAAGCTCATGATCCACAATTCCGACGCGCGGCGCGCGCTCGCCCGCGGCGTCTCGCAACTCGCCGCCGCCGTCGAGCCCACGCTCGGGCCGAAGGGCATGAACGCGATGATCGACCGGCCCCTCGGCACGCCGATGGTGACGCGCGACGGCGTCTCGATCGCCTCCGAGATCGAACTCTTCGACCGGTTCGAGAACATGGGCGCCCAGGTGGTGCGCGAGGTCTCGATGCAGACGAACGAGGTCGCGGGCGACGGGACCACCACGGCGATCGTGCTCGCGAACGCGCTGGTGCAGAAGGGCGTCGAGGCGAGCGAGCGGGGGGCCAAGACCGTCGATCTCTGCCGGGGCATCGATCTCGCCGTCGACCGCGTGGTGGAGGCGCTGCGGGCCTCCGCCAAGCCCGCGCGGAACGGCGCGCTCGCCGCCGTCGCGACCATCGCCGCGACCGAGCCGAAACTCGGCGCGCTGGTCGCGGAGGCCTTCGAGCGGGTCGGCGCCGACGGGGTGATCACCACCGATTTCAGCGTGACGACCGACACGCTGCTCGACGTGGTGGAAGGCATGTCCTTCGACCGCGGCTATCTCTCGCATCACATGGTCACCGACCAGGAGCGGATGGAGGCGGTGCTGGAGCGCCCGCTCATCCTGATGACCGACCTCAAGATCAAGGATCCCGCCGCGCTCGACGGCGTGCGCGCCCTCGCCGACGCGGAGGGGCGCCCGCTTCTCGTCATCGCCGAGGAAGTCTCGCCCGAGGTGGTGGTGACGCTGCTCGGCAAGGAGGGAACGGGGCGCTATCTCGTCGTCCACGCGCCGGAATACGGCCACTGGCGCAAGGCGCTGATGGAGGATCTCGCCATCGTCACCGGCGGCCGGGTGATCGCGCGCGACCTCGGCGGCCGGATCGAGGCCGCGACGCGCGAGGATCTCGGCGGCGCCGAGCGGGTGCGCGCGAGCGCCGGCCATACCTCGGTGCTGCGGGGCGAGGGCGCGGCCGCGGCGATCACCGCCCGCCGCGCCCAGGTGCAGCGCCAGCACGACGCCGCCCCGCCCAACATCGAGCAGGACAAGCTCCGCGAGCGGCTGGCGAAGCTCTCCGGCGGCACGGCGGTGCTCTACGCCGGCGGCGTGACGCCGGTGGAGCAGAAGCGCACGATCCAGCTCATCGAGGATTCGCTCTCCGCCGTCCGCGCCGCGGTCGAGGAGGGCGTGGTCGCGGGCGGCGGCGTCGCGCTCGCCCAGATCCGGCCGGTGGTCGACAAGGCCATAGCCGAGGTCTCGGGCGACGTGGCCGAGGGGGCCAAACTGGTGCGCGAGGTGCTGACCCGGCCGCTCTGGCGGATCGTGCGCAACTCGGGCGGCGACGCCGAGGAGGTGGTCGCGAAGGTCTCCGCCGTCAACGGCGGCTTCGGCTACAACGCCGCCCAGGGCGACTACGGCAACATGTACGAGGCCGGGATCATCGACCCGGTCCGCGTCACCTGCGCCGCGCTCCAGAACGCCGCCTCGGTGGCGAAGCTCATCCTCACCACCGAGACGCTGGTGGGCGACCTGCACGAGGACGAGGATCCGACCGCCGGCCCCGCGCTGGGCGGCGGCGCGGAGAAGCTCGGCCGGCCCTGACCGCCGGCCGGGGGGACTTCCCCGCCTGCCGCGATCCTCCGGGATCGCGGCCTTTTGTGAAGGGAAAGGGGCGGACCGAGGTCCGCCCTACTGGAAGGTTCGGCGGATGCCGTGGTGGTCGAGCTTGCGGTAGAGCGTCGGGCGCGAGATGCCGAGCCGCCGCGCCACCCGGGTCAGGTTGCCCTGCTCGGCCTCGAGCGCGTCGCGGAGCGCGGCGAGTTCCGCCTCCGCGAAGCTGCTCGCCGTCGCGTGGGCGGCGCGCTCGGCGGGCCGGACACACGCCGCCTCGCCACCGTCGGGCGCGCCCTCCGGGGCGGCCCCGGGGTTCAGGATCTCGCGCGGCAGTTCGGCGGGCGTCACCCGCGGGGTCCGCGCGAGAAGGTGCAGCCGCTCCACGAGGTTGCGGAGCTCGCGCACATTGCCCGGCCAGCGATAGGCGGCGAGCAGGTCGAGCACTTCCGCCGAGAAGACCAGCGGATCGCGGCCGGAGCGGTCGGCGATCAGCCCGTTGAAATGCTCGAGCAGCAGCATCGCGTCCCGGCCACGCTCGCGCAGCGGCGGCACCCGGACCGAGACCGCGCCGATCCGGTAGTAGAGATCGCGCCGGAAGCGTCCGGCCTCCACCTCGGCGCGCAGGTCGCGGTTCGTGGAGGCGATCAGCCGCACGTCGACCGGCCTCGGCTTGCTGTCGCCGATCCGCTGCACGGCGCGATCCTCGAGCACGCGCAGCAGGAAGGGCTGGATGTCGAGCGGCAGTTCCCCGATCTCGTCGAGGGTCAGCGCGCCGCCGTGGGCGAGTTCGAAGACGCCCGGCTTGCCCTCGCGCGCCGCCCCGGTGAAGGCGCCCGCGACATGGCCGAAGAGCTCGCTTCCGATCAGTTCCCGGGTGATGCCGCCGCAGTTGATCGCGATGTAGCGCCCCGCCGGCCGCGACGCGCCGACGAGACGCGCGAAGAGTTCCTTGCCGACGCCGGTCTCGCCCTCGATCAGCAGCGAACTCACCTCGTCGCCCCGGGCGACGCGGCAGGCGATGTCGATCACCTCGCGCAGCGCCGGGCTCTCGCCCAGGATCGCCGCGGCCGCCTCCTCCACCGGATCCCCGCCCTTCGCCTTGCGCGGCCGCGCCGGCGCGGGCAGCACCAGCGCCGCGCCCCTGAGCGCGCCGTCGAGCCGGAGCGGCGTCAGGTGGCAGCCGCTCATGTCGGGCGGCAGCGCGCGGGTGAGGTCGTCGAGGAAGCCCGCGGCCTTGCCCGTCGCCGGCCCCAGCGTCGGCCCGCCGCGCAGCGGGAAGCGCCCGGAAACCTCGCAGGGAATGTTCGCGCAATGGACCGGCCGCGCCCGGCGGTCGAGGATCATCAGCCCGTCGCCCCGGCGGTAGTTGGGCGCGGAGGCGATGAAGGCCTCGAGCAGGCGCGAGCGTTCCTCGCTCTGCTGCTCGGCCAGCGCCTTCTCGATCTCGCGCGCCGCGGCGGCGACGAGCACGGTATTGTGCGGGCGGAAGATGCCGGGATGGCCGGAGAGATCGACCACGCCGAGCACCCGCCCGTCGAGCGGGTCGCGGATCGGCGCGCCGGCGCAGGTCCAGCCCTTGATCCCGGCGCAGAAATGCTCGGCGGCGTGCACGAAGACCGGCTCGCCCGCGAAGAGCGCGGTGCCGATCCCGTTGGTACCCGCCGCCTCCTCGGTCCATTTGCCGCCGATGCCGAGATGGATGTCCATGCCGGCGTTCAGCGTGCGCTGGTCGCCGATCGCATCGATCAGCACCCCCTCGTGGTCGGCGAGGACCAGCATCGCGCCGGTGCCCTCGAGCAGGCTGCCGATGCTCGCGAAGGAGCGGCGGGCGGCGGCGAGCAGGTCGGCGCTGGCGCGGCCGATCTCCTCGACCGTGTCGGCCTCGGCCATCATCGGCGCCTCGGCCCGGCTCGCGTCGATGCCCCCCTCGGCGCAGCGCGCCCAGGAATCACCGATCAGCGCGCGGACCTGGCAGGAGGTGGCGCAGCCCGCCGCGCCGGAGAGCAGCTGCTCCCAGGCGCCCATCGTCGCCCGCTCGTCGTAATCGGCGATGCGCGACGCGCCCCCGCAGGCCGGGGTCGGGGGGCGCCGGCCTGCCGCGTTGGGGACTGGGTTCGACTTGTGGCTCATGAAACGTGCGTTCGATCTTTCCGGTGCTTCGGGCCTCCAGGTCAGTCGAATGGGCGAAGTCAGAGACGAAGCCGCGCGCCGATCGCCTCGGTCAGGCCGCGTTCGGCCTCCGGACCCTCGAGCGCCTGGCCGTCGAGATCGGCGATCGCCTCGGCGATCTCCGGCTCGACCGGCGAGAAGAAGCCGTTCTCCCGCGTCGCGAGGCGGAAGCTGGTGATCCCGTCGCGCCGCCTTATGTCGCCGAGATGATGCATCTGCCGGCCGGTATCGAGGTCGACGAGGCTGACGCGGCCGTTGACGGCGATCCGGACGAAGGGGCGCGGGGGCTCGCTTCGCGCGGTGGCGCGCGCGGTATGGATGATGAGGCCCTCGGGCTCCGGCCCCGTCTTCGCCGGCGCGTTCCGGCGCGCCGACCAGGCGCCGTTGGTCAGATGGTCGGCGAGCTTGTCGATCACCGGCCGGTTGGCCTCGATCACCTTGCGCGCGCGCTCGTCCTCCGGCCGCGGTCCGCTCCGTTTCGAAACGATGTCGATCATCCAGTCCTCCCTGGCCGCCCGGTCTTCGCCTTGGGTCGGCCGACGCATCCTAGCCCAGCGGAGCCATGGATGCCACAATATCAAGGTAGCGCCCCGCGTCCCCGGGCGGGTAGTAGCGCGCTACCACTTCCCTCACTTCCCCCGGCGGGCAGGATCCCGCCCGCGGGATCGAAGCGGCCCGGATTAGGTCCGTTCCGGAAAGAATGATCTCCCGCGCGGACGGCTGGTCGGCCGCGCCGTCCGGGGCTACGTCGGTGGCGGGAACGGGATCCGGGCGCGGCGAGGCGCGCCCCAGCGACGGGAGAGCGGCATGCTCGTGGATGGCATCTGGACGGAGAACTGGCAGCCGGTGCAGGCTGTCGATGCGAAGGGCGGCTTCGTGCGCCAGATCTCGGGCTTCCGGAACTGGGTCACGCCCGACGGCGCGGCCGGGCCGACCGGCGAGGGTGGGTTCCGGGCCGAGGCCGGGCGCTATCATCTCTATGTCGCGCTCATCTGCCCCTGGGCCTCGCGCACGCTGATCGGGCGCCGGCTGAAGGGGCTCGGGGAGGCGATCTCCGTCTCGGTGGTCGAGCCGGCGATGCGCGATCAGGGCTGGCGCTTCGGCGACTATCCCGGCGCGGACCGCGACACGGTGAACGGCGCGACCTGGCTGCACGAGATCTACACCCGCGCGGACCCGCGCCATACCGGCCGCGCCACGGTGCCGGTGCTCTGGGACAAGCTGCGCGGCACGATCGTGAACAACGAATCCGCCGACATCCTGCGGATGCTGAATTCCGGCTTCGGCGATCTCGCGCGCTCCGACATCGATCTCTATCCGGCCGATCTCGCCGCCGGGATCGACGCGCTGAACGCGCGGATCTATCCCGCGCTCAACAACGGCGTCTACCGCGCCGGCTTCGCGACCACGCAGATCGCCTACGAGGAAGCCTTCCGGGGCGTGTTCGTCATGCTCGACGCGCTCGAGGAGCGTCTCGCGGGCGCGGGCCCCTTCCTCTTCGGGGAGCGGTTCACCGAAGCCGACATCCGGCTCTTCGTGACGCTGGTCCGTTTCGACGCGGCCTATCACGGGCTCTTCAAGTGCAACCTGCGCCGGCTCGCGGACTATCCCGGCCTCTCCGCCTATCTCGCCCGCGTGCTCGCGGTGCCGGGGATCCGGGAGACGGTGAGCATCGACCACATCAAGCGCGGCTATTACGCGATCCGGGCGCTGAACCCGACCGGAATCGTGCCGGTCGGGCCGGACCTGCCCGGGCTCGACCCGGTGTCCCTGGCCGTCTGATCAGCCCCTCGCGGCGCGATAGGCGCGCCAGCCGCCGAAACCGGTGATCTCCTCGGCGCCGTCGAGCGCGTGGCCCTCGCAGAGGAAGCCCGGCACGGCGGAGCCGTCGGCGAGCAGCACCTTGCCGATGCCGAGCGGCGCGGGGATCGCCGCGACGAAGGCGCCGAAGGCCGCCGGCGGCAGCGCCCAGAGCTCGACCGCGATGCCGGGGCCTTCGAAGCCCGGCGCGTGGGCGAGGCCGGGCTTGGGCGGCACGGTGCCCGCGAGCGCGTAGAGCCGGTAGCCCGGCGCGGTCGTGGCCGCGCCGACGAGGACGCCGCCCGGCGCGGTCAGTTCGGTGTTGAGCGGCATGCCGGAGAGATGCGCGCCGACGACCGCGAGCGTGATCCAGCCCCCCGGCACGAAGGGCGCGGGCGGCGGCGGCACCGGCGCCGCGCGGTCGCGCCCGAGCCCCGAAGCCGCCGCGTGGTGCATCGCCGCGGCGAAGGGCGCGAGCGCGTCGTCGGTGAAGGCGGGGCCGACCAGCGTCACGCCCGCGGGCAGGCCGGAGGGGCCGAAGCCGCCGGGTACCGCGATCGCGGCGAGGCCCATCAGGTTCGCGAAATTGGTGTAGCGGCCGAATTTCGAATTCTCCCCCACCGGATCGGCCAGCATCGCCGCGACCGTCGCGGTGGTGGGCGAAGTCGGCAGCATCAGCATGTCGACCGCGTCCCAGACCGGCTGGACCGCCTGGATGTAGCTCTCGAGCGCGTAGCGGCCCCGGAACGCCTCGACCGCCGTCCTGTCCCTGGCGCCCTCGATGATCGCGCGCACCGTCGGGTCGAAATCCGCCGCGTTGGTCGCGAGGAAATCCTCGACCGCCGCCAGCCGCTCGGCGACGAAGGGGCCGTCGTAGAGCAGCGCCGCCGCGGCGCGGAAGGGCGCGTAGTCGAAGGGGACGATGGTCGCGCCCAGCGCCTCGGCCCGCGCGATCGCCGCGTCGTAGAGCGCCTCCTTCTCCGCGTCGCCAAAGAACTCGCGCTCGGCGCCTGCGAGCACGCCGATCCGGGGCGCCGGCGGAATGCCCGCGGGCCTCGCGGGGCGGGAGAACGGATCGGCGAGGTCGTAGCCCTCCATCAGCCGCCGCACCTCGACCGCGTCTCCGACCGTGGGCGCGAAGACGGTGATCACGTCGATCGAGCGGCAGGCGGGCACGAGGCCGGCGTTCGAGACGAGGCCCGGCGTCGGCTTCACGCCGACGATGTTGTTGAACATCGCCGGCACGCGGCCCGAGCCGGCGGTGTCGGTGCCGAGCGCGAAGGCGCAGATCCCGGCCGCGACCGCGACGGCGGAACCCGAGGAGGAGCCGCCGGAGACGTAGTCGGCGTCGAAGACGCAGCGCGGCGCGCCATAGGGCGAGCGGGTGCCGTTCAGCCCGGTCGCGAACTGGTCGAGATTGGTCTTGCCGATCATGAGCGCGCCCGCGGCGCGCAGCTTCGCGACCGCCGCCGCGTCCGCCTCGGGGAGATAGGCGAAGGCGGGGCAGGCGGCGGTGGTGGGAAGCGGCGTCGCGTCGATATTGTCCTTGACCGCGAAGGGCATGCCCCAGAGCGGCAGGGAATTGGGTTCCGGCGCGCGGGCGACGAGCGCCTCGGCCTCGGCGATCAGCGCCTCGGCCGGGGTCGGCGCGATGAAGACGGCCGGATCGGGCCAGGCCTCGCGGCGGCGGATCACCTCCTCCGCCAGCGCGCGGGGCGTGAGGCCGCCCGCGTAGGCGGCGCGGAGCGAATCAAGCGTCAGGATCTCGGGCGGCATCGGCTACTCCGTGGGGCGCGCTCGGGCGCGGACGGGGGCGATGATCGCGGGGTTCCGGCCCGCTGTCACCTGCTCTCGCACCCGCGCGCCCGCCTTTCCGCCCCGATCGCGCCGCGGGCGCGGGATGGTGGCACCGGCGGACGGGCGCGCCTATGCTGCCACCGCGCCGGCAATCCGCGGGGGGAGAGAGCGAATTGGAACAGGATCAGACCGGGACGGGGCGGCTCGAAGCCCGGATCGCGCAGGGGCGGGGCGACGTGCCCGCCGATCTCGTGCTGCGCGGCGGCCGGGTCTTCGATCTCGTCACCGGCGCGCTGACCGAGGGCGACGTGGCGATCTGCGGCGACACCATCGTCGGCGTCGAGGCCCATTACGAGGGGCGCGAGGTGATCGACGTCGCGGGCCTCACGCTGGTGCCGGGCTTCATCGACACGCATCTCCATGTCGAGAGCTCGCTCGTCACCCCGTTCGAATTCGACCGCTGCGTGACGCCGAGGGGCGTCACCACGGCGATCTGCGACCCGCACGAGATCGCCAACGTGATCGGGCTCGACGGCATCCGCTACTTCCAGGAGGCGAGCGCGCATACGCTCCTTGACCTGCGCGTGCAGCTTTCCTCCTGCGTGCCCGCGACCGACATGGAAACCTCCGGCGCGCGGATCGAGGCTGGGGATCTCGCGGCGGTGATGAACCATCCTTCCGGCATCGGCCTCGCGGAATTCATGAACTATCCCGGCGTGATCCACCGCGATCCGCGCGCGATGGCGAAGCTCCGGCTCTTCGAGGGTGGCCATGTCGACGGCCATTGTCCCCGGCTCTCGGGGCGCGATCTCAACGCCTATGTCGCCGCCGGAATCCGGACCGAGCACGAGGCGACGACGCCGGAGGAGGCGCTGGAGAAGCTCCGGAAGGGCATGCGCGTGCTGATCCGCGAGGGCTCGGTCTCGAAGGATCTGGAGGCGCTGGCGCCGATCCTGAACGACGCGACCTCCGCCTATCTCTGCCTCTGCACCGATGACCGCAACCCGCTCGACATCGCCGAGCAGGGGCATCTCGACTACATGATCCGCCGGCTGATCGAACGCGGCGCCTCGCCGCTCGCCGCCTATCGCGCCGCCTCGCTCTCGGGCGCCGAGGCCTTCGGGCTGCGCGACCGCGGGCTGATCGCGCCGGGGCGGCGGGCGGATATCGTGGGGGTGCGGACGCTCGAGGCCTGCGACGCGCAGATCGTGCTCTGCGCCGGGCGCCGGGTGACGGCGGAGGCCTTCGCCGCGCGGGGATCGGTCGCGCCCGTCGGCCGGCATTCGGTCAAGGCCCGGCGCCTCGCCCCGGAGGATTTCCGCTCCGCCGCCAACCGCGAGGAGACCGACGTGATCGGGGTGATCGAGGGCAAGATCATCACCGAGCATCTGCGCGAGACGATCCCGATCGCGGACAACGACAAGCGGCCCGACCCCGCGCGCGACCTGATCCGCGTCGCGGTGGTGGAGCGGCACGGGATGAACGACAACCGCGCCACCGGCTTCGTGAAGGGCTTCGGGCTGCGGGAGGGCGCGATCGCCTCGACCGTCTGCCACGACCACCACAACATCGCCGTGATCGGCGCCGATTACGCGGACATGGCGCTGGCGGCGAACCGGCTCGCGGAGATCGAGGGCGGCTTCGTCGTCGCCCGCGACGGCGTGATCCTCGCCGAACTGCCGCTGCCGGTCGCGGGGCTGATGAGCCTCGAACCCTTCGAGGTGGTGCGCGACACGCTGGTCGAACTCCGCGCCGCGGCGAAAAGCCTCGGCGTCACGCTGGAGGAGCCGTTCCTGCAGCTCGCCTTCCTCGCGCTCCCGGTCATTCCGGCGCTGAAGATCACCGACCGGGGCATGGTGGACGTCGCGCGGTTCGAACTGATCCCCGGCTAGCGCAGGAAGCGGCGGAAGCGCCAGAGCGCGAGCGCGAAGCAGATCCCGCCGATCCCGATCAGCGCGAGAAGCTGGGGCCAGATCACCCCGAGCCCGGCGCTCCGGAACAGGATCGCCTGGGCGAGCATCACGAAATGCGTGTTCGGCGCGGCGAGCATCAGCGTCTGGAGCACCTCCGGCATGCTCTCGCGCGGGGTGACCGCGCCCGAGAGCATCTGGAGCGGGATCAGCACCAGCATCATCAGGAGCCCGAACTGCGGCATCGCGCCGGCGAGCGTCGCGAGGAAGATGCCGAGGCAGGTGGTCGCGAAGAGCTGCAGCGCGGTCGCGAGCAGGAAGAGCGCGAGCGAGCCCCCGAGCGGCACGCCGAGCCAGCCGCGCACGACGAGGACGAGCGAGAGCACCGTGGCGCAGAGCACGACGAGCCCCATCGACCAGACCTTGCCCAGCATGATCTCGGCCGGGCGCACCGGCATCACCAGCAGATGCTCGATCGTGCCGTGCTCGCGCTCGCGGATCAGCGCGGCGCCGGTCAGGATGATCGCGAGCATCGTGATCGCGTTGATCAGGCTGGTGACCGCGCCGAAATTCCGCTGGCTCAGCGTCTGGTTGAAGCGGATCCGGGGCGAGAGCGCGACCGGAGCCTCCGTGTCCGCGCGATGGCGGGCGAGGAATGCCGCCACCTCCCCGGCGACGATGCTCTGGACGTAGTTGCCGCCGCTGAAGGCCTGCGTCATCCGCGTCGCGTCGATGTTGAGCTGGATCCGGGGCACGCGCCCGCCCACCACGTCGGCCTCGAAACCGGGCGGGATGACGAGGGCGAAGGTGTCGAGCCCGCGATCGAGCCGCGCGTCCATCTCCGACACGTCGACCATGTGCGGTTCGCTGAAATAGGGCGGGTAGAAGGCGCCCGCGATCCGCGCCGAGAGGGGGGAGCGGTCCTCGTCGACGATGGCGATCGCGGCCCGGCTCAGCGTCTCGGGCATCGCGCGCGAGAAGGAATAGACCTGGATCGTGAAGGAGAAGACGATGAGGATCATCATCGCCGGATCGCGCGCGAGGCCGCGCATCTCCTTCACGCCGAGTCGGAGGATGTTCGAGACCCGCATCTCAGCGCGCCCGCTTGCCGAGGAAGGCCGCCGCGAGGCCGAGCAGGACCGGCGCGGCGGCGGCGAGCGCGAGGAAATCGGGCGCGAGCGGGCCGATGGCGAGGCCCTTCGAGAAGATGCCGCGCGCGATGGTGACGAAATGGCTCGCCGGGAACAGCGCGCCGAAGACCGCGCCGCCGCCGTCGAGCGAGGAAACGGGCGTGAGCAGGCCCGAGAACTGGATCGTCGGGATGATCGTGGCCAGCGCCGTGGCGAAGATCGCCGCGATCTGGCTCGACATGAAGGTCGAGATCACGAGGCCGATCCCGGTCGCGGCGAAGGCGTAGATCAGCGCGGCGAGCGTGAGCGCGGGAAAGCTGCCCGTCAGCGGCACGCGGAAGAAGAAGACCGCGAACCCCGCCAGCATCAGGAAGTTCAGCATCGCGATCGCGACATAGGGCAGCTGCTTGCCGAGCAGGAATTCGAGCCGCGTGACCGGGGTGACGTGGAAGTTCACGATCGAGCCCAGCTCCTTCTCGCGCACGATCGAGAGCGTGGCGAGCATCGCCGGGATCATCAGGAGCAGCATCGGGATCACCGCGGGCACCATCGCGACGAGGCTCTCGACGCCGGGGTTGTAGCGGTAGCGCGGGGCGAGGTCGAAGGCGGCCCCCGCCGCCGCCGCGTGGTTCTCGCGCGCCTTGCGCGCCAGCCAGTCGGCGTGCATGCCCCGCGCGTAGCCCCGGATCGTCTCGGCGCGCGTCGGCATCGCCCCGTCGATCCAGGCCGCGACCTCGACCGGCGTTCCCCGCGCGACGTCGCGCGCGAATCCCGGCGGGATCTCGAGCGCGAGGCTGATTTCGCCCGCCCGCATCCGCCGGTCGAGATCGTCGTAGCTCGTGATCGGCGGCTGTTCGGAGAAATAGCGCGAGCCCGCGATGTCGCTCACATAGTCGCGGCTCGTCGCGGTGGCGTCGCGGTCGAGCACGGCGAAGCCGAGGTTTCGCACGTCGAGATTGATGCCGTAGCCGATCACGAACATCAGGATCAGGCTGCCGGCGAAGGCGAGCGCCGCGCGGATCGGGTCGCGCCGCAGCTCCAGCGCCTCGAGCCGGCTGTAGGCGAGCATCCGGCGCGGATCGAAGGCCCGCCGCCGCCGGGTCTCCGCTTCCGCCGGAGCCTCCGTCACCGGGGGCGGAGCGGACGCCTCCGGCCCCGTCGCCGCCTCGAGAAAGGCGATGAACGCCTCCTCGAGACTCGCCGCGCCCTTCGCGGCCATGATCGCGCCGGGCGTGTCGCTCGCCAGCACCCGGCCCGCGTGCATGAGCGAGATCCGGTCACAGAGCGCGGCCTCGTTCATGAAATGGGTCGAGACGAAGATCGTCACCCCGTCGCGGCGCGAAAGCTCGCCCAGCGTCCGCCAGAACCCCGCCCGCGCCACCGGATCGACGCCCGAGGTCGGCTCGTCGAGGATCAGGATGTCGGGCGCGTGGATGAGCGCCACGGCGAGGCTCAGCCGCTGCCGCGCGCCGAGCGGCAGCGCCTCGGGCAGCGCGTCGAGCACGGCGCCGAGGTCGAAACGGTCCACCATCTCCGCGATCCGCCCCGGGATCCCGGCGCGCGGCAGGTCGAAGAGATGCGCGTGCAGCTCCAGATTGCCGCGCACGGTGAGCTCGGCGTAGAGCGAGAAGGCCTGGCTCATGTAGCCGACGCGCCGGCGCGTCTCGATGTCGCGCGGATCGACCCGGGCACCGAGAAGCTTCGCCTCGCCCTCGCTCGCG
This sequence comes from Amaricoccus solimangrovi, assembly GCF_006385685.1. GTDB lineage: Bacteria > Pseudomonadota > Alphaproteobacteria > Rhodobacterales > Rhodobacteraceae > Amaricoccus > Amaricoccus solimangrovi. The sequence goes on from NZ_VFRP01000012.1 coordinate 44,446, forward strand.
GGCAGGAGGCCGGTCAGCATCTTCATCGTCGTCGTCTTGCCCGACCCGTTGGAGCCGAGGAAGCCGAAGATCTCGCCCCGGCGGATCCGGAAGCTCACGTGGTCGACGGCGGTGAAGCCGCCGAAGCGCATCGTGAGCCCCTCCGCCTCGATCACCGGCGCCTCGTCCGGCCGGGCGGGCGGCGGCGCGAAGCGCGGCGGGGCATAGCCGCGCCGCCGCACCTCCGGCAGGAGCGCGACGAAGGCGGCGTCGAGATCGTCCGTCCCCGCGCGCGCCATCAGCTCGCCCGGCGTCCCGGTCGCGAGGATCCGGCCCGCCTCCATCGCGACGAGCCAGTCGAATCCCGCCGCTTCCTCCATGTAGGCGGTGGCGACGATCACGCTCATCCCCGGCCGGCGCGCCCGGATGCCGCCGACGAGTTCCCAGAACTGGCGGCGCGACAGCGGATCGACGCCCGTCGTCGGCTCGTCGAGGATCAGCAGGTCGGGATCGTGGATGAGCGCGCAGCAGAGGCCGAGCTTCTGCTTCATGCCGCCCGAGAGCTTGCCCGCCGGGCGGTCCGCGAAGGGCGCGAGCCCGGTGCCGGCGAGAAGCCGCGCGATCCGCGCCCGCCGCTCCGGCCCGTCCTGGCCGAACAGCCGGCCGAAGAAGTCGCAGTTCTCCGCGACCGAGAGCGTCGGGTAGAGATTGCGCCCGAGCCCCTGCGGCATGTAGGCGATCCGGGGCCGGACCCGCGCGAGATGGGCGTCCGCGCCGATGTCGCCGCCGAGCACTTCGACGCGTCCCGCCGCGACCCGCCGCGCCCCCGCGACGAGGGAGAGCAGCGTCGACTTCCCCACGCCGTCGGGACCGATCAGGCCGACGACCCGCCCGGGCGGAATGTCGAGCGTCACCCCGTCGAGCGCCCGCGTCGCGCCGAAGGACAGCGCGACCTCCTCCAGCCGGGCGACGGGAGGGGTCATTCGACGAGGTTCCGCGCGAGGAAGTCCGGCCATTCCGCCTCCGGATCGAGGCGGACATAGGCGACGCCGGGCAGGCCGGTCTTCACGTAGCGCATGTACTTGCGCAGCAGTTCGCGCGGCAGTCGCGCGCGCACGCGGAACATGAGCTTCTGGCGCTCCTCCTCGGTCTCGACCGTCTTGGGCGTGAACTGCGCGACGTCGGCGACGAAGCTGATCCTCGCGGGCACCACGCGATCCGGCGCGGCGTCGAGCACGAGCCGGACCTCGGTCCCGATCGCGACGCGGCCCGCCTCGGCGGTCGGCAGGAAGAAGGTCATGTAGACATCGCCGAGATCGACCATGTTGAGGACGCGCCCGCCCGCCGCCAGCACCTCGCCCGGCTCGGCGACGCGGTACTGCACCCGGCCGTCGCGCGGCGCGCGCAGCGTCGAATCGTCGATATCGGCGCGCACCGCCTCGATCGCCGCCTCCGCGGCGGTGATGGCGGCCCCGGCGTCCACCACCGTCGCCTTCGCCGCGTTGATCGCCGCTTCGGCGGCGGCGAGCTGCGCCTCGGCCGCGGCGACCGCCGCCTGGGCGGAGCGCGCGGCGGCGCGGTCGTTGTCGAGGGTCGATTGCGGCACCGTGTTCGACCGGGCCAGCGGCTCGGACCGGGCAAGCTGGCTCTGGGCCGCGTCGCTCTCGGCGCGGCGCTGCTCGATCACCGCCTGCGCGGCGCGGTGCTCGGCCTCGCGCTGGGTGACGAGGCTGCGCGCGGTCTCGACGCCGATCCGCGCGCGTTCGAGCTCCGCCTCCGCCTGACGCGCCTTCGCCTCGAGCTGGACCGTGTCCATGCGCGCGAGTTCCTGGCCCCGGGTGACGAAATCGCCCTCGTCCGCCAGGATCTCGGCGAGCCGCCCGGCCACCTTGGTCGAGATGTCGATCTCGACCGCCTCGATCCGGCCGTTGCCGCGCGCGAACCCCGCCGGCGGGGTATCGCCGCCGAGCCGCGTCCAGGCGAGATAGCCTGCGAGCAGGAGCGCGGCGAGGACGGCGGCGGCCGGGAGCAGGCGGCTCGGTCGGGGCGGCTTCATCTCTCTCCCTTTCGCGCGGTCCCGCTGCCGTATTTCTGGCCGAAGAGGCGGAAGCCTCGCAAGGGCCGCCTGCGCGGCGGGCCGTGCCGCTGGCCTTTCGGGACGCCCGGGACTAGATCCGGCGCCGGAACGGAGGGAAGGGTTCGATGCTCGAGACCGCGCTGACGATCGGGGACCTGAAGCGCCGCGCGCGCCGGCGGGTGCCGAGGATGTTCTTCGACTACGCCGATTCCGGCGCCTATACCGAGGCGACCTATCGCGCGAACGAGGCCGATTTCGCGAAGATCCGGCTGCGCCAGCGCGTGCTCGTCGACATGACCGACCGGAGCCTCGCGAGCGAGATGGCGGGCGAGCCGGTCGCCATGCCCGTCGCCCTCGCCCCGACCGGGCTCACCGGCATGCAGCACGCCGATGGCGAGATCCTCGCCGCCCAGGCGGCCGAGGCCTTCGGCGTGCCCTTCTGCCTCTCCACCATGTCGATCTGCTCGATCGAGGACGTGGCGGCGCATACGCGCAAGCCCTTCTGGTTCCAGCTCTACGTGATGCGCGACCGCGATTTCATCGAGCGGCTGATCCGGCGGGCGAAGGCCGCCGGCTGCTCGGCGCTGGTGCTGACGCTCGACCTGCAGATCCTCGGCCAGCGGCACAAGGACATCCGCAACGGCCTTTCCGCCCCGCCGAAATTCACGCCCCGCCACCTCTGGCAGATGGCGACCCGGCCGCGCTGGTGCGCCGGGATGCTCGGCACGCGGCGGCGGGGCTTCGGCAACATCGTCGGCCATGCGAAGGACGTGGCCGATCTCTCCTCGCTCTCCTCCTGGACGGCGGAGCAGTTCGATCCCCGGCTTTCCTGGGACGACGTGGCCTGGATCAAGGAGAAATGGGGCGGGAAGCTGATCCTGAAGGGGATCCTCGACCCCGAGGACGCGCGCATGGCGCTCGATTCCGGCGCGGACGCGCTCATCGTCTCGAACCACGGCGGGCGGCAGCTCGACGGCGCGCGCTCGGCGATCTCGGCCCTGCCCGGGATCGTCGCCGCGGTGGACGGCGCGATGGAGGTGCACATGGACGGGGGCGTGCGCTCCGGCCAGGACGTGCTGAGGGCGGTGGCGCTGGGCGCGAAGGGGGTCTGGATCGGCCGGCCCTTCCTCTACGGGCTCGGCGCGGGCGGCCGGGCCGGGGTGACGCGCGCGCTCGAGATCATCCGGAACGAGCTCGACATCTCTATGGCGCTCTGCGGCCGGCGCGACATCCGCGCGGTGAACGCGGAGATTCTCGACCTCTGAGGCCCGGGGCGGGAGATTCGCGCGCCGAAGCGTCGGGATTGGAACAGCCGGCGCGGCCGTTTTCCGCGAGGCAGCACGGGCGCGCGTCCCGATCGGCGGCGAAGGAGGAAAGTCATGGAAGAGTTCATCATCACGGTCGCCTGCCCGTCGCGGCGCGGCATCGTCGCGGCGGTCTCGGGCGCGCTCGCCGAGCAGGGCTGCAACATCGTCGACAGTTCGCAGTTCAACGATCTCGACAACGGCCGCTTCTTCATGCGGGTCAGCGTCGTCTCCGAGAACGGCGCGTCCCGCGAGGCGGTCGCGGCGGCGCTGGCGCCCATCGCCGAGGGTTTCGACATGGACGTGGCCGTCCATGACGCGGCCGAGCGGGTGAAGGTGATGCTGATGGTCTCGCGCTTCGGCCACTGTCTCAACGACCTGCTCTACCGCTCCCGCATCGGCGCGCTGCCGATCGACATCGTCGGCGTGGTCTCGAACCATTTCGACTACCAGAAGGTGGTGGTGAACCACGACATCCCGTTCCACCACGTGCGGGTGACGAAGGAGAACAAGCCCGAGGCCGAGGCGCGGCTGATGGCGCTGGTCGAGGAAAGCGGGGCGGAGCTCATCGTGCTCGCGCGCTACATGCAGGTGCTGTCGGATTCGCTCTGCCAGAAGATGTCCGGGCGGATCATCAACATCCACCACTCCTTCCTGCCCTCCTTCAAGGGCGCGAACCCCTACAAGCAGGCGCATGAGCGCGGCGTGAAGCTGATCGGCGCCACGGCGCATTTCGTGACCGCCGATCTCGACGAGGGGCCGATCATCGAGCAGGACGTGGCGCGGGTGACGCACGCGCAGTCGGCGGAGGATTACGTGAGCCTCGGCCGCGACGTCGAGGCGCAGGTTCTGGCGCGCGCGATCCACGCCTATATCCACCGCCGGGCCTTCATGAACGGCAACCGGACCGTGGTCTTCCCGGCGAGCCCCGGCAGCTACGCCTCCGAGCGGATGGGCTGAGCCGGCCCGTCGCACGCCCGCTTCGGGCCAACAAGCATATGCATAAGCCGGGGGCGCGCGATCCGCGCCTCCGGCTTTGCGCCATTATGTCTATGCATATTCTGGCCGTCACGCCCGCCGTGACCGGCCATGCGCGGGCCGCGGGGCTGTCCCGCGGGCGGGCAGGATTGCGCGCGCGGGATCTGGCGTGCTAGTCATTTCGGAAATTTCTGAAATGACGGTATGTCATGAACCTTTCGCCGCTCGTCCAGTCCTTCGTGCTCCATTTCGGCGAAATGGGCAGCCGCTGGGGCATCAACCGGACGGTGGGGCAGATCTACGCGCTGCTCTACGTGTCGGAGGATGCGCTCTGCGCCGAGGAAATCGTTGAAATGCTCGGCATCTCGCGCTCCAATGTCTCCATGAGCCTGCGTGAACTGCAGACCTGGAACCTGGTTCTGCTCCGCCACAAGCCCGGAGACCGTCGTGATTTCTTCACGACCCCGTCCGATGTCTGGGCGATACTGCGCACCCTGGCCGAGGAGCGGAAGAAGCGGGAGATCGATCCCACCCTCTCGGTCCTGCGCGACCTGATCCTGGTGGAGGCCGGCGACGAGGCGGAGCGTCACGCCCAGGCGCGGATGGCGGAGATGCACGGGCTGATCGAGCAGCTGGTGACCTGGTACGACGATGTGAAGACCCTCGACAGCGACCGCCTCGCGACGCTGCTCGCGCTGGGCGCGAAGGTCACGCGGCTGCTGGAGGCGAAGGACCGGCTGACGCGCTGGCCGCGCAGGACGGATGAGGGGGCCTGAGGCGATGGAGCGGGACGCGAGGACGGATGGCCGGCTCGCGCGCGCCTCGGCGCTCCTCGCCGTCGCGCCGCTCCTCTGGATCCCGCAGGCGGCGCTGATCGCCCTCGCGCTCGGGCGCATCGCAGGCGGCGGGGGCGTCGCCGGTGTGCTCCTTCCCGCGGCCGGGCTCGTCGCGCTCGCCGCGCTCCGCGCGCTTCTCGAAACCGCGGGCGGGTGGCTCGCCTTCGTTGCCGCGCGGTCCCGGCTCTCGGCGGCCCGGGCCGCGGCGCTGGCGCGGGTCGCGGCGGGCTCGCCCCTCGATCGCGCGCGCGCGCCTTCGGGGCGGGTCGCGAGCGTGGTCGCGGAGGAGGCCGAGGCGGTCACGCCCTCTCTGGCACGGTTCCGGCCCGCCCGGCTGCGCGCGGTGGTCGTCCCGCTCGGCATCCTTCTCGCGGTCCTGCCGCTCTCCTGGCTCGTCGCGCTCCTGCTCCTGATCGCGGCGCCGCTCGTTCCGGTCTTCATGGCGCTCGTCGGCTGGCGCGCCCAGGCGGCGAGCGCGGAGCGGCTGGGGCATGTCGCCGACATGAACGCGGCGCTGCTCGACCGGCTGCGCGGGATCGCGACGATCCGGGCGCTCGGCGCGGCCAATCTCGCGGCGAGGCGGCTCCGCGCCGAGGCGGAGCGGTTCCGAGCGGGCACGATGGCGGTGCTCCGGATCGCCTTCCTCTCCTCCGCCGTGCTGGAACTCTTCGCCGCGCTCGGCGTCGCGATGGTCGCGGTCTTCGTCGGCTTCCACCTGCTCGGCCAGATCGGCTTCGGCGCCTGGGGCGCGAAGCTGACGCTCGGGCAGGGGGTCTTCCTGCTCCTGCTCGCCCCCGCCTTCTTCGAACCCCTGCGCGAGCTTTCCGCCGTCTGGCACGACCGCGCCTCGGGCGAGGCGGCGCTGGCCGCGCTCGACGCGCTCGGCCAGGGGGCCGCGGTCCTGCCCGGCGCGGGAGAGGCGGCGGAAGCCCCCTTCGCAGGCACGCCCGCCGTCGCGGTTTCCGGGCTGTGCTTCCGCCATGCCGGCCGCGCGGAGGCGGCGCTCGACGGGGTCGCGTTCGATCTGGCGCCGGGCGAGTCCCTCGCCGTCACCGGGCCGAGCGGCGCGGGAAAGTCCACGCTGCTCGCGCTCGTCGCGGGGCTCGCGACGCCGGAGGCCGGCGAGATCCGGATCGGCGGGCGGCGCCTCGACGCGGAAAGCGCGGCGGAGTTGCGCGCGGGCATGGCCTGGATCGGCCAGTCGGCCCGGATCTTTCCGGGCACGCTCGCGCGCAACGTCACGCTCGGGCGGTCGATCGGACCCGGGGAGGTGGCCGAGGCGCTGCGCTTCGCCCGGCTCGACGGGGTGGCGGCGGCGCGCGGCCGCGCGCTGATCGGCGAGGGCGGGTACGGGCTCTCGGGCGGGGAGGCGCTGCGCCTCACGATCGCGCGCGCCGCGGCGACGCCCGGCGCGCGGCTGATCCTCGCCGACGAGCCGACCGCGCATCTCGACGCGGAGACCGCCGCCGAGGTGACGGAACTCCTGCTCGCGCTCGCGCGGGGGCGCACGCTGATCGTCGCGACCCATGATCCGCTGCTCGCGGCCCGGCTCGACCGGCACCTCGCGCTGGCGGCCCCCGGGCTGGAGGCCGCCGCGTGATCCGCGTCCTTCTCCCGCTTTCGCGCGGCACCCGCGGCCGGCTCGCGCTCGGACTCCTGCTCGCGGCGGCGACGCTGCTCGCGGGCGTCGGGCTCATCGGTCTCTCGGGCTGGTTCATCACCGCGACGGGCCTCGCCGGGGCGAGCGTCGCGACCGCGCTCGCCTTCGACGTCTTCGCGCCGGCGGCGGCGATCCGGCTGCTCGCGATCCTTCGGACCGGCGCGCGCTACGGCGAGCGGCTGACGACGCATGACGCGGCGCTCGCGAGCCTCGCGGCGCTGCGCGAGCGGCTGTTCCGGGGGATGGTCCGGGGCGACGCGGCGCCGGACCTGGTCCGGGGGCCGAGCCGGCGGCTCTTCCGGCTCACGCTCGACGTGGACGCGCTCGACGCGGTCTATTTGCGCGGGATCGTCCCGGCCGCGGCGCTCGGCTGCGCCGCGGGCGCGGTCGGGCTCGGCCTGGGGCTGATGGATGCTCGGGCGGGCGTGGCGGTGGCGCTGGCGCTGCTCGGGCTGGGGCTCGGGTTTCCGGCGCTGGCGCTCGTCCGCGGGCGGCGGCCGGCGCGGGACCGGGCGCGGCTGCTGGAAACGCTGCGCGCCGGGGCGGCGGATCTCGCCCATGGCCAGACCGACCTGCTGATGGCGGGCCGGCTCGGCGCCGCGCGGGCGCGGCTCGCGGCGGCGGATGCGCGGCTCGCGCGGACCGACGCGGCGCTCGACCGGCTGGAGCGGCGGACCGGCGCGGGTCTCGCGCTCGGCCAGGCGGGCCTGCTCGCGGGCACGCTTCTCATCGTCGCGGCGCTGGCGGAGCGGGGGGCGATCGGCGCGCCGGTGGCGGCGCTCGGGCTGCTCGGCGTCTTCGCCGCGACCGAACCCTTCGCCGCGCTGCGCCGCGCGGGCGGCGACCTCGCCCGCGCGCGCCTCGCCGCCCAACGCCTCGGGCCGGGGCTCGCGCCCCGCGCGCCCGTTCCGGCGCCGGCCACGCCCGGGCCGGGCCTCGCGGTGGCGCTTCGCGGTGTCGCAGTGAGACATCCAGGCGCGGCGGCGCCCGTGCTCGACGGCATTGACCTGAGCATCGCGGAGGGCGAGCGGGTCGCGGTGGTCGGCGCCTCCGGGGCGGGGAAATCCACGCTGATCGCGCTCCTGTCCGGCGCGCTCGCACCCGAAGGCGGCGCCGCCGCCGCGCTGCCCGCCACGCCGCTCGGCCAGCGGACCGAACTCTTCCGCGACAGCCTGCGCGGCAATCTGGCGCTCGCCGCTCCCGGCGCCTCGGATGCCCGGCTTCTCGGCGCGCTCGACGCCGCCGGGCTCGGATCCTTCGTCGCGGGCCTCGCCGAGGGGCTCGGAACGGAACTCGGGGAGGGCGGGCTCGGCCTCTCCGGCGGGCAGGGGCGGCGGCTCGCGCTCGCCCGCGCGCTCCTCCACGACCGCCCGCTCTGGCTGCTCGACGAGCCGACGGACGGGCTCGACGCCGCGACCGCCGCCCGGGTGCTCGGCCGCCTCGACCGGGCGGCGAAGGGGCGGACGCTTCTCATCGCCACGCATATCCGCCGCGAGGCGGCGCTCGCGCACCGGATCGTCGCGCTTTCGGGCGGCCGGATCGTCGCGGACGCCGCCCGCGGCCAACCCGCCTTCGACAGCCTTCTCGCCGGACTTCGGCCCGACTGAACCCGTCATGTCAGGAAGCCTCATGGAACTCGACATCGTCGCGCTCTCCCGGTTGCAATTCGCAACCACGGCGCTCTTTCACTTCCTCTTCGTACCGCTCACCCTCGGCCTCTCGGTGCTGCTCGCGATCATGGAGACGGTCTATGTGATGACCGGCCGGACGATCTGGCGCCAGATGACGAAGTTCTGGGGCGTGCTCTTCGGCATCAACTTCGTCGTCGGCGTTGCCACCGGCATCGTGATGGAGTTCCAGTTCGGGATGAACTGGAGCTATTACAGCCAGTACGTGGGCGACATCTTCGGCGCGCCGCTCGCGATCGAGGGGATGATGGCCTTCTTCCTCGAGGCGACCTTCGTGGGCCTGTTCTTCTTCGGCTGGGACCGGCTCTCGAAGATCGGGCATCTGGCGGCGACCTGGGCGGTGGCGCTCGGCTCGAACTTCTCGGCGCTCTGGATCCTGATCGCGAACGGCTGGATGCAGAACCCGGTCGGCTCGGCCTTCAACCCCGAGACGATGCGGATGGAGATCACGAGCTTCTTCGACGTGATGTTCAACCCGGTCGCGCAGGCGAAATTCGTCCATACCGTCTCGGCGGGCTATGTGACGGCCTCGATCTTCGTGCTCGGCGTCTCGGCCTGGTATCTGCTCAACGGGCGGCACCTGAAGCTCGCGCGGCGCTCGATGACGGTCGCGGCCTCCTTCGGCCTCGCCGCCTCGCTCTCGGTCGTCGTGCTGGGCGACGAGAGCGGGTATCTCACGACCGAGCACCAGCGCATGAAGATGGCGGCGATGGAGGGCATGTGGCACACCGAGCCCGCGCCGGCCGCCTTCAACCTGATCGGCCTTCCGGACCAGCGGGCGCGCGAGACGCATTTCGCGGTGCAGGTTCCGGGTGTGCTCGGGCTGATCGGCACGCGCTCGCTCACGCGCGAGATCCCCGGCATCTTCGATCTGGTCGAGGAGGCGAAGGACCATATCCGCGACGGGATCCGGGCCTATGACGCGCTCCAGGCGATCCGCGCGGCGCCGAACGGCGACGCGGCCCCGGCGGAGGCTAAGGCGACCTTCGGGGATCTCGGCCACCGGCTCGGCTACGCGCTCCTGCTCCTGCGCTATGTCGAGGATCCGCGCCGGGCGACGGAGGCCGATATCGAGAAGGCGGCCTGGGACACGGTGCCGAACGTGCCGACGATGTTCTTCGCCTTCCGGACGATGGTGGGCCTCGGCTTCTTCTTCATCCTCTTGACCGGCACCTTCTTCTGGCTCTCGGCGCGGCGCGCGCTCGACCGGCGGCGGTGGCTGCTCCGGGTCGCGGTGATCGCGATTCCGCTGCCCTGGCTCGCGGCGGAACTCGGCTGGGTCGTCGCCGAGGTCGGGCGGCAGCCCTGGAGCATCGAGGGCGTGCTGCCGACGGCGGCCGCGGTCTCGAATCTCGGCGCCTCGACGGTGCTGACGACGCTGCTGGGCTTCATCGCCATCTACACCTGCCTCTTCATCGTCGAGATGGGGCTGATGCTCCGCGCGATCCGCAAGGGGCCCGATCCCGATACCGGGCCGGAGGCGCCGCTCGCCCCCGGCGCCCTCGTGGCCGCGGAGTGAGACCATGATCCTGCACGACCTCATCGCCTATGACACGCTGCGCCTGATCTGGTGGGTGCTGCTCGGCGTGCTCCTGATCGGCTTCGCCGTGATGGACGGTTTCGACCTCGGCACGCAGATCCTGCTGCCCTTCGTCGCGGAGAACGATCTGGAGCGCCGCGTCGTCATCAACGCGGTCGGCCCGGTCTGGGAGGGAAACCAGGTCTGGCTGATCCTCGGCGGCGGCGCGATCTTCGCCGCCTGGCCGCCGCTCTACGCGGTCAGCTTCTCGGGCTTCTACCTCGCGATGTTCCTGATCCTCTTCGCGCTGATCCTGCGGCCGGTCGGGTTCAAGTACCGCTCCAAGCGCGAGGGGCCGGGCTGGCGCGCGGGCTGGGACTGGGGGCTCTTCGTCGGCGGGCTCGTGCCCGCGCTGGTGGTCGGCGTCGCGGTCGGAAACGTGCTGAGGGGCGTGCCCTTCCGGTTCGACGATGCGATGCGGATCTTCTACGACGGCACGACGCTCTTCGAACTGCTCAACCCCTTCGCGCTGCTCGCGGGGCTCATCTCGGTCGCGATGCTCACGATGCATGGCGCGGCCTGGCTGATGCTGAAGACCTCCGGCCCGGTCGAGACGCGGGCGCGCGGCTATGGCATCTCCGCGGCGCTGCTGACCGCGATCCTCTACGCGCTCGCCGGGATCTGGCTCTGGCTCGGCGTCGACGGCTACGCGGTCACGAGCACGGTCGTGACGGACGGGCCGTCGAACCCGCTCGCCAAGTCGGTGGAGGTGGCCGCGGGCGCCTGGTTCCGGAACTACGAGGCCCATCCCTGGATGATGGTCGCGCCCGCGCTCGGCCTCGCCGGGCCGCTGATCGCCGCGGGGCTGATGGCGCTCGGCCGGGGCGGGCTGGCGCTGCTCGCGAGCGGGCTCTCGATCTTCGGGATCGTCGCGAGCGTCGGCCTCGCGATGTTCCCCTTCATCCTGCCCTCCTCGGTCGATCCCCGTTCGAGCCTCACCGTCTGGGACGCCTCGTCGAGCCACATGACGCTCTTCGTCATGCTCGCGGCCACGGTGATCTTCCTGCCGCTGATCATCGCCTACACGACCTGGGTCTATCGCGTGCTTTGGGGCAAGGTCGACGCGCGCGCGATCCAGGACGGCAGGGGCCATTCCTACTGAAACCCGAAAGGAGACGAGAGATGTGGTATTTCGCCTGGATCCTCGGCCTGCCGCTGGCCGCGGCCTTCGCGGTGTTGAATGCGATGTGGTACGAACTGATGGCGGACAAGGCCGCGGCGGCGCGCCCGCCGGCGCGGGCGAAGCCGGGAACGCAACCGCGCGGCGCGGGCGAGGACGCGATCTGACCCCGCGCCGAGGGCGCCGCGCGCCGGATCGCGCGCGCGGCGGGGGAGGACGGGAATGGCGACGGCGCTCGGACTGGATCTCGGCACCTCGGCCCTGAAGGCGGTGCTGATCGACGCGGGCGGCGTGCGCGCCGCCGCCGAGGCGCCGGTTCCGGTCCGGAGCCCCGGGCCCGGCGCCTCGGAACAGGATCCGGAGGACTGGTGGCGCGCGCTCGAAGCCGCGCTCGGCGCGCTCCGCGCCGACGCGCCCCGGGAGTTCGCGGCGGTGGGGGCGATCGGGCTTTCGGGGCAGATGCATGGCGCGGTCTGGCTCGACGGTGCCGACCGGCCGCTCCGCCCGGCGATCCTCTGGAACGACACCCGCGCCACGCGGGAGGCGGCGGAGGCCGCGGCGCTCCCCTGGCTCGAGGCGGCGGCGGGACTGCGGCCGGGTCCGGGCATGACCGCCTGCAAGCATGTCTGGCTCGCACGCCACGAGCCGGACGTCGCGGCGGCCACCCGCCGGCTGACGCTCTGCAAGGATTACCTGCGCCTGAGGATGACCGGGGAACATGCGACCGATCCCTGCGACGCCGCCGGCACGCTGCTGCTCGACGAGGCGGCGCGGGACTGGTCGGACCGCGCGCTCGACCACTTCGGCATGCCGAGGGTGAGCCTGCCGCGCGTCGTCGAGGGGCCGGAGCCGACCGGCAGGCTGCGGCCCGCGCTCGCGGCGGCCTGGGGGCTCGACGCGGCGCCCGTCGTGATCGCCGGGGCGGGGGATGGCGCGGCCGGGGCGCTCGGCCTCGGGCTCGTCGCGCCGGGGGAGGGGTTCGTCTCGCTCGGCACCTCGGCGCAGATCACGATCACCGCGGACGTCTGGCGCCCGGCGCCCGGCAGCGGGCTGCAGGTGCTGGCGCACGGGCTGCCCGGCCTCTGGTACCGCGCGGCGGCGCTCCAGAGCGGGGCGGGGGCGATCGCCTGGGCGGCGCGGATGACCGGGCGGAGCGTGCCGGAACTGCTCGCCGAGGCGGCGGCGCTCGATCCCGCGGAGGAGGCGCCGGTCTTCCTGCCCTATCTCGCGGGCGAGCGCACCCCGCATGACGATCCGGACGCGCGCGGCGTCGTCTTCGGCCTCGGCCTCGCGCACGGGCCGGCGCATCTCGGCCGGGCGGTGCTGCGCGGCCTCGCCTGCGCGCTCGCCGACGGGCTCGCCGCGCTCCGGGGCGCGGGCGGGGTGCCGGCGGAGCTTTCGGTGGTGGGCGGGGGCACGCGCTCGCCCGATCTGCTGGCGCTGGTGGCCGCGGCGCTCGACACGCCGCTCGTGCTGCGCGACGGCGGCGGCTCGGGCGCGGCGCTCGGCGTCGCGCGGGTGGCGCTGGCGACGCTCGAGGGGGCGGAGCCCGCGACCTTCCTGACCCCGGCGCCGGAGGCGGGGCGGATCCTGCCCGATCCGGATCTCGCCCGCGCGCTCGCCGGGGCGCTGCCCCGGTACCGCGCGCTCTACCGGGCGCTGCGCCCGTCCTTCGCCGCGCTGGCCCGGGCATGAGAAAGGCGCGCCCCGGGGGGCGCGCCTTTCCTGCTTCGAGTGGCGGGGGAAGTCAGGCGGCGGCGGCCGTTCCGTCGAGGGGCTCGCCCTGTTCGTCCACCGCGATCTCGCCGTTCAGCACCGCGTGGAGCCGCTCCTGGTCGAGCTCGCCCTCCCAGCGGGCGACGACCAGCGTCGCGACCGCGTTGCCGACGAAGTTCGTGAGCGCGCGGCATTCGGACATGAAGCGGTCGACGCCGAGGATCAGCGCCATGCCGGCGACGGGGACCGAGGGCACGACCGAGAGGGTCGCGGCCAGCGTGATGAAACCCGCGCCGGTGATGCCCGCGGCGCCCTTCGAGGACAGCATCGCGACGAGGAGGAGCAGGATCTGCTCGCCAAGCGAGAGATGGGTGTTCGTCGCCTGCGCGATGAAGAGAGCGGCCAGCGTCATGTAGATGTTGGTGCCGTCGAGGTTGAAGCTGTAGCCGGTCGGAACCACGAGGCCGACGACCGAACGCTTCGCGCCGGCGTTCTCGAGCTTCTCCATCAGCGAGGGCAGCGCCGCTTCCGAGGACGAGGTGCCGAGCACGAGCAGCAGCTCTTCCTTGAGGTAGCGGATCAGCTTCAGGATCGAGAAGCCGTTGAAGCGGGCGACCGCGCCGAGCACGACGAGCACGAAGATGAGCGCCGTGAGGTAGAAGGTGCCGACGAGGAAGGCGAGATTCAGCACCGCGCCGATGCCGTACTTGCCGATCGTGAAGGCCATCGCGCCGAAGGCGCCCACGGGAGCGGCCTTCATCAGGATCGCGACGAGCCTGAACATCGGCTCGGTCAGCGCCTGGAGGAAGCTCAGCACCGGCGCGCCGCGTTCGCCCACCATGCCGAGCGCGATGCCGAAGAGGACGGAGATGAAAAGCACCTGCAGGATGTCACCATCGGCGAAGGCGCCGACGAGCGTGGCCGGGATGATGCCCGAGAGGAAGCCCACCACGGTCGTGTCATGCGCCTTGCTCGCGTAGTCGGCCACGGCCGCGGCGTCGAGCGAGGCCGGGTCGATGTTGAGCCCGGCGCCCGGCTGGATCAGGTTGCCGATGATGAGGCCGACGATCAGCGCGAGCGTCGAGAAGGTCAGGAAATAGGCGAAGGCCTTGCCCGCGACCCGGCCGACCTTCCTGAGGTCGCTCATGCCGGCGATGCCGGTGGTGACGGTCAGGAAGATGACCGGCGCGATGATCATCTTGACGAGCTTCACGAAGGCGTCGCCGAGCGGCTTCAGGCTCGCGCCGATCTCGGGCCAGAAATGGCCGATGGTGATGCCGAGCGCGATCGCGACCAGCACCTGGACGTAGAGCTGCCTGTAGAGCGGGGTCGCCGCGCGGATTTCGCCGGGGGCGGGGGGTGCGAGATGCATGCGTGTTCCTCCGTTATCGGGGGATCGCCCGCGTCGGCGCGCCCCGCTTTCCGTCCGGACCGCCGCCCGGATGAAAGGCGTTCAAGCATGTTTCGTGCCAGGTGGCCGGAGGGACGGAATGTCCTTGCGGCATGGCCGCTTGCCGCCGGACGCATGGCCCGGTGACGCGCGCGCGGGGCGGGATTCCGCACCGCCCGGACTGGCCGAGTGCGGAAATCCGCACTAGCTTCGGGCGATGGACGATCCCGTTCCGCCCGCGGCATCCGCCGCGCCTTCGCGCCGGAAGGTCCGGCTCGCGCTTCTCCTCGGGCTTCTCGCCGTGATCGGCCTCGCCCTGCTCGCGGCGCGGATCGCCGGGGAGCGGGCGGCGGCGGCCGAGCTCGGGCGGGTGGCGGCGGCGCTGCCGCTCGCCTCGAGCGCGCTGACCGGCGTGGTCGAGAAGCAGCGCGTCGTCCCGGTCGTGCTCGCCCGCGATCCGGAGGTGCGCGCGGCGCTGGCGGAGGGGGCCGGCCGGGCGGAGCTCGATGCCAAGCTCGCCGCGATCGCGACGGAATCGGGCGCCTCGGTCATCTATGTGATCGGGCGCGACGGCGTGGCGATCTCGGCGAGCAACGCGGGGCGGCCGGACAGTTTCGTCGGCGCCGACTACGGGTTCCGCGCCTATTTCACGCGGGCGCTGCGCGAGGGAGCGGCGGCGCAATACGCGCTCGGCACGGTGAGCGGGCGGCCGGGGCTCTATCTCTCGCACCGGGTCGAGGGGCCGGCCGGGCCGCTCGGCGTCGTCGTGGTGAAGGTCGAGTTCGACGAGCTCGAGGCGCGCTGGCGCGAGAGCGGGCTCGTCGCGCTGGTGATCGACGAGCGCGGCGTCGTGCTCGCGACCAGCGCGCCGGAACGGCGCTTCACCGCGACGCGCGAGCTTGGCGATCCGGCCGAGGCGCGGCGGGCGCTGCAACTGGGCGCGGCGCCGATCCCGGTGGTGCCGATCGACTGGACGGGCGAGGGTTTCGCCCGGCTCGACGGGCGGATCCATGCGAGCGCGGCGGGGCCGGTGACCGAGGCGGGGCTCCGCTGGCGGCTGATGCTCTTCGCGCCGGTCGCCGGCGGGATCGCGGCCGCGGCCTGGAACGCGGCGCTGACGACGCTGCTCGCCGGGCTCCTGCTCGTCGCGGGCGCCTACGCGCTCTGGCGGCGGCGGCGGCGCGCGGCGGAGCGGGCGCGGGCGCTCGCGGAGATGAACGCGGAACTGGAGCGGCGGGTGGCGGCGCGGACCGAGGAGCTGCGCGCCGAGATCGCGGAGCGCGAGGGCGCGGAGAACCGCGCGCGGCGGCTGCGCGAGGAACTGGCGCAGGCGAACCGGCTCTCGATCCTCGGCCAGATCGCGGCCGGGGTCGCGCACGAGATCAACCAGCCGCTCGCCGCGATCCGCGCCTATGCCGATACCGGGGCGCGGTTCGCGGCGCTCGGGAACGCCGAGGAGGCGCGCGGGAATTTCGGCGCCATCGCGAAGGTGACGGAGCGGATCGGCGCGATCACCGCGCAGTTGCGCGGCTTCGCCCGCCGCGGCGCGGCGGAGGAGCGGCGCGTCGGCGTGGAGGAGGCGATCGAGGGCGCGCTGGCGCTCCTCTCGGGCCGGATCCGCGAGGCGGGGGTGGAGATCCGGAGGGGACCGCTCAGCGGCGCGGCGGTGCGCGCGGGCCGGATCCGCCTCGAGCAGATCCTCGTCAACCTGCTCGGCAATGCGCTCGACGCGCTGCGGGGGCGGGAGGCGCCCCAGATCCGGATCGCGGTGGCGGAGGGGCCGGAGACGGTCTCGATCTCGATCCGCGACAACGGCCCCGGAATCGGCGCGGCGGCGCGGGAGACGCTGTTCCTGCCCTTCAACACGACGAAGGAGACGGGGCTCGGCCTCGGCCTCGTGATCTCGGGCGACCTCGCGCGCGAATTCGGCGGCGAGCTTCGGCTCGATCCGGAGGACGGGACGCTGGGCGCCTCGTTCACGCTGGAGCTGAGGAGGGTGGAATGACGCAGCCGATCCTGCTGGTGGAGGACGACGCGGACCTGCGCGCGGCGACGCGGCAGATGCTGGCGCTGGCGGGGTTCGATGTCCGCGCCTTCGAGGCGGCGGAGCCGGCGCTCGCGGCGCTCGGCGCGGATTTCGAGGGGCCGGTCATCACCGACATCCGGATGCCCAGGATGAGCGGGCTCCAGCTCTTCGACCAGGTGAGGGCGCTCGATCCCGACCTGCCGGTGATCCTCGTGACCGGGCATGGCGACATCGACCTCGCGGTGGCGGCGCTGAAGGAGGGGGCCTACGACTTCATCCCGAAGCCCTTCGACGCGGAGCGGCTTCTGGGCGCGGCGCGGCGGGCGGCGGAAAAGCGGCGGCTGGTGCTCGAGAACCGGCGGCTGCGCGCGGCCGCGGCGGCGGCGCCCGACGAGGTGCCGCTGCTCGGCGACGCGCCCGCGATGCGGCGGCTGCGCGAGACGATTCGGGGCGTGGCGGCGATGGACGTCGACGTGCTGATCCTCGGCGAGACCGGCTCGGGCAAGGAGGTAGTGGCGCGGCTGCTGCACCACTGGAGCGGCCGGGCGAAGCATCATTTCGTCGCGCTCAACTGCGGCGCGCTGCCCGAGAGCGTGCTCGAGAGCGAGCTCTTCGGCCACGAGGCGGGCGCCTTCACCGGCGCGCAGAAGCGGCGGGTCGGGCGGATCGAGCACGCGCACAGGGGGACGCTCTTCCTCGACGAGATCGAATCCTGCGCGCCCGCGACGCAGGTGAAGCTGCTCCGGGTGCTCGAGACGCGCGAGGTGGAACCGCTCGGCACCAACGAGCGGCGCGCGCTCGACCTGCGCGTGGTCGCGGCGACCAAGGTCGATCTCGGCGATCCCGCGGCGCGGGGGAGCTTCCGCGAGGATCTCTACTACCGGCTGAACGTCGTCACGCTGCGCATCCCGCCGCTTCGGGAGCGCAGGGAGGACGCGCCGCTGCTCTTCGCGCATTTCGCCCAGGCCGCGGCGGCGCGGTTCGGGCGGCCGGCGCCGGAGATCGGCCCCGCCATCGCCGCGCGGCTCGCCACGCACGACTGGCCGGGGAATGTGCGCGAACTCGCCCATTACGCCGACCGCGTGGTGCTGGGCGTCGAGCCGCCGGAGGCGCCTCCGGCGGCGGCGGGTCCGACGCTGCCCGAACGGGTGGAACGGTTCGAGGCGGAGGAGATCCGCGCCGCGCTCCGCGCGAGCGGCGGCGATCCGAGGGCGACGATGGAAAGCCTCGGCCTGCCGAAGAAGACCTTCTACGACAAGCTGCGCCGCTACGGCATCGCCCGCGCCGATTTCGCCGAGGGCTGAGCGGGCGAGGCCGCGTCGATCAGCCCGGCGAAGCGGGCGGCGCGGCTGTCCCAGGTGTGATGCGCGCGGATATTGGCGAGCGCCGCGCGCGACGCGGCGGCGTAG
Organism: Amaricoccus solimangrovi; assembly: GCF_006385685.1. GTDB lineage: Bacteria > Pseudomonadota > Alphaproteobacteria > Rhodobacterales > Rhodobacteraceae > Amaricoccus > Amaricoccus solimangrovi. The sequence continues at coordinate 62,208 of NZ_VFRP01000012.1, forward strand.
GTTTCGGCATCGGTCAACCGGATCAGCGCCTCCGCGAAGCCGCCGATGACGGCTTCCGGCGGGCCGACCGGCACGAGCAGGCCGCCGCCCGGGGGCAGGATCTCCGCGGCGCCCTGATGGTCGAGCGCCACGACCGGAATGCCCGCCGCCAGCGCCTCCAGCACCACGTTGCCGGAGGTGTCCTGAAGGCTCGTGAAGGCGAGCACATCCGCCGCGGCATAGACGTCGCCGATCGCGGCGAAGGGGATCTCGCCCCGGACGGCGAGGCCGGGGATATCCAGGGCGGCGGCGCGGATCTCCGCGAGGAGCGGGCCGGCCCCGATCATCGTGAAGGCGAAGTCGCCGGGCCGGGCGATGGAGAGCGCGCGCGCGACGCCGAGGAGCAGCCCCGGCGCCTTGCGCGGCTCGAACCGGCCGACCCAGAGCACGCGGAGGGGATCCCGCGCCTGCCGGGGCGTCGCGGCCGGCGGGTCGATCGCCGTCTCCAGCATCCGCCGGACGCGGCCGGACCGCGCGAGCGGCGCGAGCCGGGCCTCCGTCTCGGCGTTGGCGGCGAGCACCAGCGTGGCGCGGGCGAGGGCGAGGCGGACGAAGGGATTGAAGCGCAGCCCCGCCTTCATCCGCGCGCGCCAGACCTGGCGCCGCCAGCCCGCGCCGTAGAAGGCGGCGAGGGCGCGGGGCGGCGTCTGGCCGCCCCCGGCCGGCCCCCAGAGGAACCGGGGCCCCGGGATCGCCCAGAGCAGTCCGGGGAAATCGACCGCGTTGTAGGTGACGTGATGGATGTCGGTGATCCGCTCCCGCCGGACGATCCAGGCCGCGTAGGGCAGGACCGCGATCTGCCAGAGGATGTAATAGAGCTTCATCAGCCGGTGGCGGTGGTCGAGCCCGGCGAGGAAGGGCAGGTCGAAGAAGCGGAACTCGAGCCCGTCGCCCGCGTGGGGCGCGAGCGCGGCGCGGTGGTGGCGGCGGGTCAGCACGATGCGCGCGTGCCCGGCATGAACGCGCCGCGCCCAGTGCCAGCCGACATAGGGTTCCGATCCCGCTCGCGGGTCGCAGGCGAAGCAGGAGAGCAGGAAGCGGCGGCTCATGGCGCGGGTGCCGGGTGGAACGGGTCGCGCAGCCGGAGCCGCCGCGTCGCCGCGTGATAGCGCGCCTTGGCCCGCTCGCCGCGCTCGAATTCCTCCGGGGAGATGGTCACGAAGGGCTCGACCGGCGTCGGGGCGAGGCGGGGGGCGCCCGGGCGCGGGATGCCGCGCCGGGCGGCCTCGGCCAGCCAGTCCTTGGCTCCCGAACTGGCATGGAAGCACTTGAGCCGGTGGGCGCGTTCGAGCCGGAGCAGGCCGGGTCCGCCGAGCCCGGCGAGCATCAGGAGCCGCTTTCCCGCCGACCGCTCCCAGCAGGCCCAGGCGCGGGGCGAGAGATAGCCGCCGCCGATCCGCGCCGCGATCATCGCCCAGAGGATCGATTCGACATGAGCGACGCGCGGCAGGCTCTCGCCGCCGATCCGGGCGATGGCCTCCTCGATCCAGTCCCAGGGCAGGGGGCCGTGCTGGGCCACGCCGATGTCGGTGTGATGGACGAGCGCGTAGCCGGCGCGGAAGGCGGCGCGGACCACCTCCGCCGGCAGCAGGCAGTGGCGGCGCTGGCGCATCAGCAGGAGCCGGCCGGGCGGCGCCGGTTCGAAGGTGAAGGGGTTCGGGAACACGAGATCCGGGTCGAGCACGACGATCTCCGCGCCCGGCGCGGCGAAGAGCGTCGGGTCGGTGATCTTGCGCCAGCAGGGGTGGCCCCGGCGGAAGGCGCGGAGCGCCGGATGCGCGCGAAAGGCCGCCTCGGCGCGGGCGTCGCATTCGGCGGCGTCGTGGACCGCGCGCGGCGTGTCGGAGGGGAGCCGGGCCAGCAGCTCCGCGTAGGCGCGTTTCTCCGCCGGGCCGTCGGTCAGGATCGTGAAGCGGATCGGATCGCGGCAGTTCGCGAGCAGCGAGCCGATGGCGACTTCGGCGTAGCCGAGCGCGTCGCGGCCCGCCACCATGGTGATCGAGCGTCGGGTCAAGGGGCGGCCTCCGGTTCCGTTGTCCCTGTCTCTCCGGGAAAGTGTCGCGCGCGCGCCGACACCGCGGGAAGCGTGGCGAGCAGGCCCGCCGCGAGAAGCGCGGCGCCCCAGGCGGCGGCCTGGGCCGTGAGCACCCCCGCGACGCCATGGGGAAGCGCCGCGGGCAGCAGGGCCGCGAGGGTCGCGAGCGCGACGAGACTGGCCGCGAGCACCGCCCCGGTCCGCTCGCGCGCGCGCAGGTTCACGATGAAGGCCTGGGCCGCGACGAGGCAGGTCGCGCCGCAGCCCGCGATGGCGAGGAGCAGCGGCTCGATCCGGTAGTCCGGCCCGAGCAGGTGTGGCTCGGCCTTCGTCCAGGCGGCGACGGTGGCGAGCGTATAGGCCGCGCCGCCGCCGGCGAAGCCGAGGAGCGCGGTGATGGTGGTCATCGCATCCCCGCCGCCGGTCCTTGCGAAGCGGCGCAGCAGCAGCAGGCTCGCGACCGCGCTCGCCTGCGAGAGCGGCATGAAGACGAGCGCGAGCATGCGCAGTTGCGCCGCCGCCGCGAGGCCGAGCCAGAGCGGCGGGACGAGCAGCGGCCCGTTCGTCAGCGCCCAGTTCACCGCCTCGGCGCCGAGCGCCCAGCGGCCGTAGGCGAGGTGGCGCGCGCGCAGGTCCGCGGGCGGGGTCGCGCTCCCCGGCGGCCAGCTGAGCCGGCGGGCGAGGAAGGCGGAGGCGGCGACCGCGGCGAGGGCGGGGCCGAGGATCGCGGCGGCGGGGCCGAGCCCGCCGAGCGCGCGGGCGGCGCCGAGAAGGCCGAGCGTCGCGGCGGCGTGGATCAGCGTCGCGGCGAGCGAGAGGCCGGGCCGGCCGAGCGCGAAGGCGATCCGGCGCAGGAGCCAGAGGTAGAGGATCGGCGGCGCGGCGAGGGCGAAGGCGAGCAGCGCGGCCGCGACCGGCGCCGCGCCGCGCGCCAGCGCGAAGGCCGCCGGCGCCAGCCCCGCCGCGACGAGGCCGAGGCTGAACCGGATCGACCAGCGCCCGAGCAGCAGCCGGTGGTAGCGCGGCAGCGCGTCGCGGAGCCGGCCGGCGGAGAAGACCAGCATCGGTTCGATCACGCAGGTCTGGTGCGCGATCGCCGCGATCAGGAAGAAGGTGGAGGCGACGCTGTAGGCGCCGAAGGTCGCGGGCGTCACCGCGCGGGCGAGCAGGAGCTGGGTCGCGAGGCCGGTGAGGGCGAAGGCCGCCTGCTCGGCGAGGAGCATGAGCGGCGCCGCGCGGAGGATCCGCTCAGCCGTCATGCGCGGGCCCGGCGTGCGGCGTGTGGCGGCGGAGATCCCTGGCCGTGAGGTCGGTGAGCAGCACGCCGAGCAGGTTCCGCGTCAGCCCCGGCTCCTCGCGCAGGATGGCGCGGAGCGCGTGGGCGGGGGTCGCGCCCCAGCGGACGAGCGCCGCCCAGCCGTCGAGAAGCGGCAGGATCGCGCGGGTGAGGGCGGCTTCCTCCAGCGCGGGCAGGTCGACGAGGATGAAGTCGTAATCCGCGCGCCGGGCGGCGAGGAACCGGCCGAAGGCTTCCGCCTCGACATGGAGCGGCGCGCTGGCGCCGCGCGCGGGGAGAAAGGCGAGGCCTTCGCCGCCCGGGCCCTCTCCCCGGCGGGGTATCCAGGCGGACTCGGGCGCGGCGAGCAGGTCGCCGAGGCCGAGGCGGGCCTCGGGCGCGAAAGTGTCGCCGAGGCCTTCGCCGCGCAGGTCCGCGTCGATCAGCAGCGTCCGGCCGCCCTCCGCGGCGAGCAGCGCGGCGAGATTGGCGGCGGCGAGCGACTTGCCCTCGCCCGGCCGGGCCGAGCAGAGGCCGAGGGTGAGCGCCGCGCCGGGAACGCGGCGGCTCTCCGCGCGGGCGCGGAGGAAGCGCAGCGTCTCGGCGTAGCGGCAGCGCGGATGCGCGGCGGCGGCGCGCCAGACCGGATGCGCCGGATTGCCGGCGCGGCTGCGCACGGCGGGCAGGCGGGGCAGGTAGCCGAGGAAGGGCTGGCCGAGGCGGCGGCGGATCTCGTCGCCGGTCCGGAGCGTGTCGTCGAGATTTTCCCGCGCGAGCGCGAGCCCGCCGCCGCAGGCGAGGCCAAGGAAGAGGCCGAGGGTCAGGATCATGAAGGGTTTCGGCCCCTTGGGCTCCAGCGGGGGCGCCGCGTCGCTCAGGACGCTGGCGCGGAGTTCGCCCGGATCGGCGTCGTGATCGGCCGCGCGCAGCGCCGAGAGCGCGCCGGCATAGGCGGCGCGGTCGCTCTCGAGCAGCTGTTCGAGTTCTCCCCGCCGCATCATCGCCTCGTCGAACCCCCCCGGCGCGCGGGAGGCGGCGAGGATCTCGGCCTGGCGCGCGCCGAGGGCGGCGCGCAATTCGGCCACGCGCGCGCCGAGCGCCGCCCGGCGCGCGCCGGCGGCGGCGGCGGCGGCGGCCTCGCGCCGGGCGACGTAGCTCCGGGCGACCGCGTTGGCGAGCCGCGCGGCGCTTTCGGGGTCGGGGCCGGTCGCCTCGACGAGGAAGATGTGCGACTCCTCGAGCCGCGAGACCCGCACCCGGTCCCGCAGCGGATCCTCCTCCGCTTCGGCGAAGGGATGGTCGGGGCCGAGGCGGGCGAGCACCTCCCCGGCCAGTTCGCGCGAGCGCATCACCTCGAGCTCGCCGCGGAGCTCCGCGGCGGGGATCGTGCCGGGGCCGTCCGGCAGGCCGGCCGCGAGCGGCGCCGGGCGCCTCATCAGCACCAGCGCCCGGGCCTCGTAGGCGGGGCGGGCGAGGGCGAGCCAGAGGCTCGCGAGGCCGAGCCCGGCGAGCCCCGCGAGCGTGAGCCCGCGGGAATGGCGCGCCGCGATCATCGCGAGGCGCCGGAGGTTCGGCACGCCGTCGTCCGCCGGGGGCGGAAGCGGCTCCTCCGGCCGGTGGCGCGGGCTCATCGTGTTCACGGGGCGTCTCCCATCCGCCGCGCCGCGCTCAGGCGGGCGCCGCCTCCGCCTCGCGGTCGTACCAGTCGATCACCGCGCGGATCCCGTCCTCGAGCCCGATCCGGGGCCGCCAGCCGAGCGCGGCGAGCCGGGAGGTGTCGAGGAGCTTGCGGGGCGTTCCGTCGGGCTTCGTCGCGTCGAAGGCGAACTCGCCCTCCCAGCCGGTCAGCCGGCAGACGAGCGCGGCGAGGTCGCGGATCGCGATATCCGCGCCCGCGCCGATATTGACGGGCTCCGGTCCCGAGAAGGTCTTCATCAGATGCGTGAGCGCGTCGGCGCAGTCGTCCACGTGCAGGAATTCGCGCCGGGGCGTCCCGGTGCCCCAGAGCTCGATCCGCCGCGCGCCGGTGCGCCGCGCCTCGCGCGCCTTGCGGATCAGCGCGGGCAGGACGTGGCTGGTGGCGAGGTCGAAATCGTCGCCGGGACCGTAGAGATTGGTCGGCATCGCGGCGATGAAGTCGGCGCCGTGCTGCGCGCGGCAGGCCTGGCAGAGCCTGATCCCGGCGATCTTCGCCACCGCGTAGGCCTCGTTCGTCGGCTCGAGCGGGCCGGTCAGGAGCGCCTCCTCCGGGATCGGCTGGGGCGCGAGGCGGGGATAGACGCAGCTCGATCCCAGAAAGAGGAGCTTCTCCACGCCGACCGCGCGGGAGGCCTCGATCACGTTCGCGGCGATCATCAGGTTCCGGTAGAGGAAATCCGCCGGGGCCGTCGCATTGGCGAGAATGCCGCCGACGCGCGCCGCGGCGAGAAAGACCGCCTCGGGCCGCGCCCGGCGCAGGAACGCCTCGGTTTCCTCCTGCCGCGTCAGGTCCACGCCGGGACGCGGCGCGGTCAGGATCTCGCAATCCTCGCGCGCGAGGCGGCGGACGAGGGCGCTACCGACCATGCCGCGATGCCCGGCGACGAAGACGCGCTTGCCGGCGAGGCGATAGGGCGGCGTCATCGGCTCAGCCATTGGAGCGGCGGGCGAGGCGGACGACCTCCGCCGGTTCGGTGTCGAACGCGCCAAGTTCGGCGGCGACCATCTCCGCCACCAGATCCTCGAAGCGCACCGTATGGCGCCAGCCCAGCGTCTCGCGCGCCTTGTCCGGCGCGCCGAGCAGCAGGTCCACCTCCGTCGGGCGGAAGTAGCGCGGATCGACCGCGACGAGGCAGCGCCCGGCCGCGTCGTAGCCCCGCTCCTCGACCCCCTCGCCGCGCCACCGGATCGCGATCCCGACCTCGCGAAAGGCGAGTTCGACGAATTCGCGCACGCTGTGGCATTCCCCGGTCGCGAGCACGTAGTCTCCCGGGGTGTCCCGCCGCAGCATCAGCCACATGCCGCGCACGTAGTCCCGCGCATGCCCCCAGTCGCGCCGGGCGTCGAGATTGCCGAGGTGAAGCCGCTCCTGCCGGCCGCGCGAGATCGCCGCGACGGCGCGCGCGATCTTGCGGGTGACGAAGGTCTCGCCCCGGAGCGGGCTCTCGTGGTTGAAGAGGATCCCGTTCGAGGCGTGGATGCCATAGGCCTCGCGATAGTTCACCGTCATCCAGTAGGCGTAGAGCTTCGCCGCCGCGTAGGGGCTGCGCGGGCGGAAGGGGGTCGTCTCGCGCTGCGGCGTCTCCCGGACCGCGCCGTAGAGTTCCGAGGTCGAGGCCTGGTAGAACCGCGTCCTGCCCGCGAGACCGAGCAGCCGGATCGCCTCCAGCAGGCGCAGGGTGCCGAGCCCGTCGGCGTTGGCGGTGTATTCCGCCGTCTCGAAACTCACCTGCACATGGCTCTGCGCGCCGAGGTTGTAGATCTCGTCCGGCTGGACCTCCTGCACGACGCGGATCAGGTTGGTCGCGTCCGTCAGGTCGCCGAAATGGAGGATGAAGCGGGGGTCGCCCTCGTGCGGATCCTGGTAGAGATGCTCGATCCGCCCGGTGTTGAAGGAGGAGGAGCGGCGCTTCAGCCCGTGAACCACATAGCCCTTCGCGAGCAGGAATTCCGAGAGATAGGCGCCGTCCTGACCCGTCACCCCGGTGATCAGCGCGACTTTGGGTTGCTGGTCCACATCGATCTCCATGCTGGGGTCCGGGGCGGGCGGGGTTGACGTTCAGAGGCGGCGGGGCAGCGGCGCGCGCGGGCGGCGGAGCGCGGCCGCGCGCAGACCGAGCGCGAGGATGCCGAGGAAGGGGAGGATCGTGCCGGCGTAGCGGCGCAGGAGCCGGGGCTGCTGCGCGAGCCGCCAGAGCCATTCCCCGCCCGCGGCCTGGAGCGCCCGCGGCGCCCGGCTGATCCCGCCCGCGGCGTAGTCGAAGGCGGCGCCGACGCCGACGAAGGTCGCGGGCAGTTCCGCGACCGCCCGCGCCATCCATTTCTCCTGTTTCGGGCAGCCGAGCCCGACGAGGACGAAGCGGGGTCCGAAGGCCGAAAGCGCCGCCAGGATCTCCGGGCTCGGCCCCTCGCCCTCCGCGACATGGCCCGGCGCGATCATCAGCACGTCGCCGCGCCGCGCCTCCGGCAGGTCTCGGGCGAGGCGGGCCAGCACCGCCTCGCCGCCGCCGACGAGCGCGACGCGCAGGCCGGGGGCCGCGAGCATCGCCGCGAGAAGGTCGGGGCCGGTGATCCGGGGGACGCGGCCCCCGGTCAGGAGCGACAGGAGCCAGGCGACCGGCTGGCCGTCGCAGAGCGAGAAGGCCGCGCCCCGCATCGCCCTCGCGAGCGCCCGGTCGCGGCCGGCGGCGACGAGCATGTGGACGTTGCAGACGGTGATCATCCGCCCGCCCGCGGGGGCGGAGCGGAGAAGGTCGAGAAGCTCCGGCATGTCGCCGAGGAAGAAGCGCATCCCGGCCCGCGCCGCGCCGAGCGCGGCGTCGAGTTCGCACGCGGTCTCGCGCGTCCCGGGGGGCGCCCAGGCGGCCGCGGCGGGGAAGCTCCAGTCGGTCATTCGCGGTCTCCTCTGGCGGGATCGGGGGCGGGGGCGACATGGACGATGTCGCCCGGCCGCAGCGGCGCGTCCTCGCCCGGCGCGACGGCCAGGGCGGGGGCGGCGCCCCGGCTCACCTCGACGCGGAGCCGCGACGCGGCGCCGGCGCCCGCGACGCGGGCGAGCGTTTCCCCGGCCGCGGCGAGTTCGGCGCGGAGTCCCTCCAGCGCCGGCAGTTCGCCGGCGAGCGCCGCCGCCGCCTCCTCGCGGGCCTGGAGCGCGCGCTGGGCGCGGAGGTTGCCGAGCAGGCGCTGGTCGCGCGCGAGGCTGGCGAGACGGGCCTCGGTCTCCCATTGGCCGGAACGGGCGAAGAGCAGGCCGCGGCGCGACTCGGCGAGCCGCGCGGCGGTGATCGAACCGGCCTTGCCCGCCTCGCTCAGCCGGGCGAATTCGGCCGCGTCGGCCGCGGCCCCCTCGGTCTCGGCCGCGAGCTGGCGCGCGAGCGCGTCGTGCTCGGTCGCCGCGAGGCCCGCCGCCGCGTCGAGATAGGCGAGATCGGCCTGGCTCCGCGCCCGGCGGAGCGATCCGGTCAGCCGTTCGAGCGCGACCGGTTCCGGCGCGTCCCCGGCCTCGGGTTCGGGATCGGTCGCGGAATCGGGCTCGGGATCGGCCTCCGCCCGCAGCCGCGCGATCCGCGCCTCCGAGGCGCGGAGGCGGGCGCGGAGGCCGTCGATCCGGGCGCGGAGCTCGATCGTCCGGAGCGCGGGATCGCCGCTCTCGCCGGCGGGACCGATCCCGCCCGCGAGCGCGATCGCCTGGCGCGCCGTCAGGCCGGGCACGAAATCATGCGCGCCGGGGCGCCGTACCGCGCCATCCACATAGACGGGGCGATAGCCGCCGAGGCCCACGCTGACGAGGCTCGGATGGATGTGCTCGGCGCTGCTGAGCCCGTTCCCGCCGGTGACGGGCAGGGCGGCCATCGCGATGCGCGCGCGGATCTCCTCGGTGATCTCGGCGAGCGGCCGGCCGGCGGCGGGCAGCACGCCCGCGAGCGGCGCCACGATCTCGCCGTCGATGTCGACCGGCATGCGCGCGCGGATCTCGGCGCGTCCGGCGACATAGAGTTCGAGCACGTCGCCCGGCTGGAGCAGGTAGGATCCGGCGAGCGCGGGCGCGGCGAGGAGCGGCGCGGCGAGGAGGGCGGCGAGACGGAGGTGCGTGGCCATCGGTCCCTCCCTGTGGCGTGATCCGGCGCCGCTCAGGGCTAGAGGAGGAAGGTTAAGCCATCGTTTCGGGCGCGAAGCGGCGCGTCGGCTTCCTTTCCGATGCCCTGGCCGCCGGACCGCGCCTCTTATCGGCTTCTTAACGGTTTCGCCGCTGATCTGGCCCGGTCCGCGAAGGAATCCCCGTTGTGAAGCAAGGCCGCCCGCCCCGTCGTCCGCGAGAAGCCGCGCCGGTTGCCCGTCCGGGACACGTGGCCAGGCGGCGGACCATCGCGGCTCTCCCGTCGCGACGGCGGCGAGGCTGAGCGCATGATCCTTCCGGAGAGGGTGCGCGCCTTTGTCTGGCGCCGGCTGGCGGTGGGGGCGGGGGTCACGCTCGGGCCCCGCGTGCATGTCGGCCCCGGCTCCCGCCTCTGGGCGCCCCGGCGGCTCACGGTGGGCGAAGACAGCTACATCGGCCGCTGGTGCACGATCGAGGTCGACGGGAGCATCGGCCGGGGCGTCCTGATCGCGAACGCGGTCGGCATCGTCGGCCGGCGCGACCACGATTTCCGCTCGGTCGGCGTCCCGGTGCGCCGCGCGCCCTGGGTCGGCGATCCCGGGCGCGGCGGCCAGTCGGGCCGGGTCGAGATCGGCGACGACGTCTGGATCGGCTATGGCGCGGTGATCCTCTCCGGCGTCCGGATCGGCCGGGGCGCCGTCATCGCCGCGGGCGCGGTCGTCATCGACGATGTCGCGCCCTACGAGATCCGGGGCGGCGATCCCGCCCGGCGCCTCGGGATGCGCTTCGGGGCGGAGGAGATCGCCGCGCACGAGGCGGCGCTCGCCGCGCGCGGCTGGTCATGACCCCGGCGCTGCCCGGCCGGCTCTACCGCCCGCTCCTCCACCTCATGCTGGCGACGCTGGCCGCGGACATCATCCTGACGGGGGGCTTCATGCTGCTGCGCGTGCCCCCCGTGGGCCCGGGCGTGCCGGTCAACGAGATCGTGCTCGGCCTCGGCCTCGGCGCGCTGCTGCTCGGCGGCCGCGGGCTCGGCGGGATCGCGGAGACGCCCGCCTTCGCGGCGCTCTGCGCTCTCTGGGTGCTCGCGGCGGGCCATCTGATCCTCGACGTGCCGCGCCGCGGCGCCTGGGCGATCCGCGACGCGGCTAACATGATCGAGGGCGGGTTCTTCGTGATCGGCTTCGCGCTGGCGGAGGACGGGCGCTTCCGGCCGGCGCTGACGCGCTGGCTGAACGCGGTCTTCCCCGCCGCCGCCTGCTACGCGCTGCTCTATCCGTTCCAGGCCTGGCTCGTCCGGTTCTCGCCCAGCGTGGCGTCGATGTCGGGCTATGACGCGCCGCTCTTCTTCACCTTCGTCGACACCTCCTCGGTCGCGCTGACGGCGGTCTGCCACATCCTGCTCCGCGACCGCTGGCCGCCGCTCGCGCGGAGCCTCGTGGCGGGGCTCGTCGTGATGGTGCTGATCGCCTTCGCACAGACGCGGATCACCTATCCGCAGATCGTCTTCCTCGCCGCGCTGCTCGGCCTTTCCGCGCGCCGGGAACTCGCGCGGTTCGCGCGGGCGGGGGCCGTCGCCGCGCTCCTGCTGGCGCTCTTCCTCGCGAGCGGGGTCCATCTGCCGGGCCGGCTCGGCCAGACCGTCTCGCTCGATTTCCTGGTGAGCCACGTCCAGGCGACCTGGGGCGGGGGCGGCGCCAGCACGCGCGACGCCGCGGCGGGGGTGGATCTGCGCCTCGGCTGGTGGGCGGAGATCCACCGCGATCTCGCGCGAAGCCCCGCCGAATGGTTCCTCGGCCTCGGCTACGGCATGCCGCTGACCCCGTTTCGGGGCGTCAGCGACGACGTGGTGCGCGAGCCGCACAATTCCTACGTCTCGGTCTACGGCAGGCTCGGCTGCGTCGGGATCGCGCTCTTCCTCGCCTTCCTCGCGACGACCGCGGGCACGAGCGCGCGGCTGATCCGCCTCGCCCGCGGCGACGCCGAGTTTTCCGCCGCGGCGCTCACCATCGCCTGTTTCCTCGGGATGCATGCGATCTACGCGCTGGGGGAGGGCGGGATGGAGGTGAGCTTCGTCGCCGTGCCCTTCTACTTCCTCGCCGGCGCGCAGGCGGCCATGCTGCGCCGGGCGGAGCGCGAAGCGCCATGACGGCCGCGCCGGGAGGATCCGGCGCGGCCCCGCGGTCAGAGCTTCTCGATCAGGATGTTGTCCCAGTCGCAATAGCCGGTCGTGGCCGGACTGTCGCAGGCCAGCGAGAGATACATGGCCGGGGCCCCGGCGGTGAAGCTGTGCTGCCCGGTCCCGCTCGCCGAGAGAGCCAGGCGCACGTCCTCCCCGTCCGGCGCCCAGCCGAGGCGGAGCACGCCGTCATGGCCCGCCTTCAGGAAATCATAGCTCACGCGGTAGCGCGCGCCCGCCTCGCAGGGGATCGGCGCGGCGCGGTGGCACTTGCTCCAGGCGCCGCCGTTGTTGGCGCAGCGCAGCCGGCCCTCGACGAGCGAGATCGCATTGCCCGCCCCGGCGGCCCAGCCGGCGAGGCTCTCGAAGGTCTCGCGCACCAGCGGCTGGCGGGGCAGGACCAGCGCGCTGGCCGAATGCGCGACCGTCGTGCCGGCGGCGTTGGTCGCCGTCACCTCCAGCGAGAGCACCGCCCCCTCGAGCGACTCGTCCGGCGTGAAGGTCGCGACGTTCTCCGCCACGACCGCGCCGTCCACCAGCCAGCGGTGGCTGAGCGTCGCATCCGGATAGGCGTCCCAGGCGCCGGCATTGGCGCTCAGCGTCGCGCCGACCGAGGGCGCGGGCGCGATGGCGGGCGCCGCGACGTTCTCGGGCGCGTAATCGGCGACGTCGAGCGGATAGGCCTCGCAGACGACGGGCGCGGCGATCGACCAGTCGAGGGCCGCGTTGTTGATCGCCTCGAACTGCAGCGCGAGCCCCTCCGCCGTCGGCGCGGCGGCGAGGAACATGCCCCGCCCGGTCCGCGCGTAGGCGGCGTCGGCGGCGGCGTAGATGGCCCCCCCGCCGGTGCTCTCGCGCAGCCGGACGGCGAGGCCGGCGCCGCCGCCGGTCGCGATCGCGGGCACGTCCCAGAGCGCGAAGAACCGGCGCCCGGCGGCGCCTCCGGTCAGCACCTGCTGCGACAGCCCCTTGAAGGGATTGGCGCCGGAGACCGCGACGGCGCCGCCGCTCGCCGCGAGCGTGGTGTCGGCCGGGACGGTCCAGCCCCCGGTCGAGCCGCCGGCGAAACCGGGATTGGCGAGCAGGTTCGGCAGCGGCTCGGTCAGCGCGCGATGGGCGAGGATCGCCTTCAGGATCACCCGCGCCTGCGTCTCGCAGCCCGCCGCGTTCAGGTGGAGCGCGTCCTCCGCCGAGACGACGAGGCTCGCCGAGGGCAGGTCGTTCGCCGCGCGGGCGACGTCATCGGCCCAGTCGGCATTGTGCTCGCGTACCGCCTCGGCGCGGTGGTCGGCGAAGAAGACCGCCGCGCCATCCGCCCGCGCGGCGAGCCCGGCATTGACCTCGGCCCATTTGGCATAGCCGGCCGAACCCGGATTCTCCGTTCCGTTGTTGTAGTTGTGGACCGAGCCGAGGATCACCACCTCGCCCGGCACCCGGTCGGCCAGGATCGCGTCGATGCCGGCGAGGATCTCGGCCGCCGTGCGCGTCGCGTCGTTGCGGCCGGCGCAGACGTAGTTGTACTGGCGATGCACCGCGCGCGCGCGCCAGGCCGCGACGGCCACCTCCGAGGCGGAGCCGGGAACCGCGTGGTTCACCGTCCGGTAGCCGAGGCCGGTCGCGAGCAGATAGCGCCGCAGCGTCGGTTGCAGCGAGTCGAAGGCGGCCACGTCTCCGCCGCCGGAGGAGCCTTCGGCGAAACTGTCGCCGTAGAAGGCGACGACGCCCGCCGAGACGGGCCGGACGGGCGGGGCGGCGGGCAGCGGCAGGCGCTCGATCGTGATGCCGATGGTGATCATCGCGGGTCCTCGGGGCTGACGGACGGGAGGGGAGGCCCCCCGGGGACGGCGGTCGCGCGCGAGATGCGGTGAGAGGCCAGGCGCAAGGGTGCCGTCCTTTTCCTGAAGGGCTGTGCTCGGGGGGCGGGATGCGCGGTCCGGGAACGGGGCGCGGGCCGGACGAAGAATGCCGGCTCGCGTCTGATAGACGGCCAGGGTTAACGGGTGATGAACGCGCCCCGCGCGGGGGCTCAGTCGCAGCCGGCCTCGTCCGCGCGTTTCCACCAGCCGAGCGCCGCGGTCGCGTAACGATCGCCGCGCCGTTCCGCCTCGCGCAGCAGAAGCGCGACCCGTTCGGGCGCGGCGTCGGTCCCGGCGGGGAGGCCACGGGGGCGCACCACCTCCTCGGCGAGCAGGTCCCCCCGCGCGCGGTAGAGCGCGCAGACCCATCGCGGATCGGCGCGAAGTTCGCTCAGCGTCAGCGCGCCGGCGGGGGTGGCGAGGCAGAGAAGGGCCGCGAGGGCGGTCAGGCGGGTCATCGGAACATCTCCAGCATCCGACTGATTCTCCGCGCACCAACCCTTCACGCGCGCTTAATCCAGCCGGCCCCGCGCGCCAAGTGCCCAGAAAGGCGTCAGCCGCTCGCGTTTTCGGGTGGCGGATCGTCGCCGATCGATTAGGCTGGTCGCATTGCTCCCCGCCGCGCCGCGCATCGGGGAAATGTCATTCGTGTTTCGGGCGGAGGTGCCAAGTTTCGGTTGCCTCGCGCCCTTTCGGTGTTGGAGAATTGGGCCCCGGAGGGCCAGGCAGTTGAACTTGATGGTGAACACGGAGAGCGCCGAGTTCGAACTCGAGCTTCGTCTGGCCGGGCGGCTGCGCCTGACACGAAGCGACGGCGCCGATGTCACGCCGACCGGGCGAAAGGCGCAGGGGTTGCTCGCGCTGCTCGGCGTCGCGCCCGAATACCGCCGGAGCCGCGCCTGGCTCCAGGACAAGCTCTGGAGCACGCAGCCGAGCGAGCTCGGCGGCGCCAGCCTGCGGCAGGAACTGGCGCGGCTGCGCCGGCTGCTGGGGGAGAGCCGCGACTGCATCCTCTCCGACCATGGCGGTCTCGGGCTCGACCCGAGGCGCGTGCGCGTGCGCGTCGATCCGGAGCCCCAGGACTGGGAGATCGCGGGCGAGCCGCCTGAATTCGTCGAGGGGCTCGACGTGCCCGATCCCGAATTCGAGGACTGGGTGCGCGACCAGCGCATCGCGCTCTCCGAACGCTACGAGGCGATGCGGCCCGCGCCCGCCGCGGTGGAGGCGCGCGCCCTCGCCCCGGTGGCGGAGGCGCCGGCCTTCCATCCGCCCTCGATCGCGATCCTGCCGATCGTGGCGCTCGGCGATCCCTCCGACGGGTCGTTCCTCGCCACCTGTCTCGTCGTCGACATCATCGGCCATCTGACGCGGTTCCGCCGGGTCGACGTGATCGCGCACCAGACCACGATGAACTTCGCCGCCGCCGGGCTCGGCGCGGCCGAGATCGGCGCGCGGCTCGGCGCGCGCTACATCACCCAGGGCACGCTCTGGGTCATGGGCTCGAAGATGCGGCTGAAGTTCGACCTGATCGAGGCGGAGACGAGCCGCGTCGTCTGGAGCGAGAATATCACCACCGCCTGCGAGGAGATGTTCGAGGTCGAGGCGGAGATCGCCACCTCGGTCGCCGCCGGGCTGATGGTGGAGATCGACCAGATCGAGCGCGCGCGCGTGCGCGCCCGCGACCCGAGTTCGCTCGCCGCCTACGAACTCTGCATCCGCGGCCTCGACGAGATCCTGCGCGTCGATCCGAACTGCTGCCTGCGCGCGATCGGCTTCTTCAACCAGGCGGTGGAGCGTGAGCGGGGCTATGCCCGCGCGCTCTCGGGCATCTCGCGCGCCTACGGCTTCCAGTGGAAATACCGCTGGGCGCAGGATCGCGCGGCGGCGATGGACCGGGCCGAGGAATTCGCGCTGCGCGCGATCGATTCAGACATCAACGACGCCAGCGCCAACGCCGGTCTCGGCTGGGTCGCGCTCTATCGCCGGGAGCACGACCGCTGCATCGAGGCCTACCGCCGCGCGATGCAGCTCAACCCGAGCGACGCGGACATCCTCGCGGAATACGCCGACGCGCTCACGCACAACGGCTCGGCGGCGGAATCGGTGCCGCTGTTCGAACGGGCGATCCGGCTCAATCCCTACGCGTCGGACCACTACCTGAAGGATCTCGCCGGCGCCCATCTCGTCTGCGGCGAATACGATCTCGCGATCCGGACGATCCACCGGATGCGCCGGCCGCAGCTTTCGAACGTGATCCTCGCCGCGAGCTACGGCCTCGCCGGCGATATCGAGGCGGCCCGGCGCACGGCGCGGGAGGTGCGCTCGGTCTTCCCGAACTTCGATCCCGAGACCTGGATCCGGATGGTGCCGGACCGCTGCGAGGAGGACAGCCTGCGCTTCCTCGAGGGGATGCGGCTCGCGGGCCTCTGAACGGGCCCGCGCGCGCGATCAGTCGTCGTCGGACCGGAACCGGCGCCCGCGGCGCGGCGCCGGGCTCAGCGCGGTCGGCGCGCCGACCTGCCGGCCGCCCCGCACGTAATCCTGCAAGCCCTCGCGCCCCATCTCGTAGTCGATCAGCACCCGGCTGAAGCTCCCGGTCACCTGATCGAGCCGGAGCGTCATGTCGTCGCGGTCGTATTCCCACGCTTTCACGCCGGCGGCGAAATCCTTCTGCGTGAGTGGCAGCCCGATCCCGGCGAGCAGTTCCTTCGTGATTTCCGCGCCGTCGCCATGGACCAGGAAGATGGCCGGCTTCTCGAGGGACACGAACTGGCCCTCGAATCCGAAGCTGAAGATCCGGGCAAGCCTGGCGTCCTTGTGCTTCATGGATTCGAAGAGGCGGCCTTGCGGCCCCGGCCCGCTCTGGCCGGCGGGCGGCGTGAACGTGATGTCGGTCATCACACCGCCGAAGAGCCAGACGGTCGATCCTGACAATAATGTCTCTGCCATGTCTTGAAATCTCCTTGGTGATACTTGGGAATGTCTTACGTGAACAGATTCGCGTCAATCGGGCATCGCGGTTCGCGCCGAATGCATGTGGCTCGACGCGTCGGGCGGGCGCAGTCGCGGACCGGGCGGGACGAGGCCGACGCCGCGCCGGCCGAAACAGCCGCGCACGACGGGATAGATCGCCCCGTCGAATTCGCGCCGGTCGACCTCGCGCAGCAGCCCCGGCAGCGCGGCGAAGCTGAAGCGCCGGGGATCGGCGATCTCCCAGAGCCCGATCAGCATCACCGCCGCGATCTCGCGCGCCTCGACCAGCGCGTCGTGGAAGGCCTCGGGCCGGCGCGCATACCAGCGCGCGAAGCGCCGCGACACCTCCGCGCGTAGCCCGGGCGCGAGCTCCGCCCGTTCCGCGAGGCGGGAGAGGCCGGGCGGGATCACGCCGCCGCGCACGAGGATCGTCTTGTAGATCTGCACGAAGGCGTCGTAGAGCGCTGCGATGATCGGGAGCGCGAGCTCGTGCTCGTCATGCCAGCCCGCCTGGAAGTCCCACATGGTGAAGGTGTTGTTCGCCTGCCGGATCTGCGCCTTCGGGCTCAGTTCGCCGAAGCGGGTGAGCTGGTTGAACCCGTCGAGATCGCCCCGCGTCATCTCCAGCAAATCCGCGACCGCCTGTTCGAAATGCATCGAGGCGACGAGCGCGGCCCAGTCGGCGGAGGCCTCGTGGAAGGCGCCGTATTCGGCGGTCTGCGCCTGCGCCGGCACCTCGCCCGCGAAGCTCATCATGATCGCATGGCCCACCTCGTGCGCGAGCACGTCGAAATCGAGCGCGTAGTCGGCCGTCGTCCCGTCCTCGAGCGGGCATTCCCCGGCCTCGAGATAGCCGTAGCCCATGTGCGCGTTGTTCCAGGCGCTGAGCGCCAGCACCTCGAGCTTGTCGAAATCCCGCTCGAAATGCCACGGGATGCGCCGGTCGAGATAGCCCTCCCAGATGTCGAGCGCCATGCGCGCGCAGCCGTAGAGATGCACCTGCCGGAAGCCCGGATCGCCGGGGCCGAGATGGTCGAAATGCCCGTCCGGTCCGGGCGCGACCGCCGGCCCGATCAGCCCTTCGTAGGGCGGGAAGGCCCCGCGCCCCCGGTCCTCGCCATAGGGCCGCTTGCCCGGCGCGACGGCGACGTACATCCGGTCGTCCTCCGGCCCCGCGCGCACCATGCCCCGCCGGGGCGCGAGCTCCACCGTCTCGAGCCGCGCGGTTCCGGCCACGGGCGATTGCGGATAGAGCCGCGCCCGCGTCCGCTCCGGCTTCGCCTCCGCGTGGCTCATGCGCTCTTCTCCCGCGGGGCGGCGGCGAAGGCCTCCTCGCGCCAGAGCAGCCGGTGCAGCGCCCGCCGGTCGGTGAGCCCGAGCGCGCGCGCGAGCAGGTCGAGGTCGTCGATCTCGATCGTGAAGCGCCGCCGCGCGCCGAGCACGTCGAGCATCGCGCGCAGTTCCGCCTCGTCGTAGCGCGGCGGGGGGCGGTGGCCGAGCATCGCGCGCTTCGCCTCCGCCCGCGCGGCCAGCGCCCCGAACCGCCCCTCGATCCGCGCGTCGTCGAGCACGGCGGGCGCGAGTTCGGGGATCGACCCCTCCAGCGCCGTCTGCAGCCGCTCCTCGTCGTCGAGCGCCCGCACCAGCGCCCGCGCCTCGCCCCCCACCTCCGCGAGCCAGCCGCGGAAGGCCTCGGCCGTCGGCAGGTCGAGGCGCAGCCGCAGTTCCTCGATCATCTCGCTCTCGGACCGCTCCGCCTCCGTCACCCTGTCGCGGGCGGCGCGGCGGGCATAGGCGCGGATCAGCGCCCGTTCGAAGCGGATCGGGTCGAGCCGCATCTCGTCGAGCACCGCCTCCTCGGCCGGGGCGAGCGCGCCGCCCCGGCGCTCGAACCA
Organism: Amaricoccus solimangrovi; assembly: GCF_006385685.1. Classification (GTDB taxonomy): domain Bacteria; phylum Pseudomonadota; class Alphaproteobacteria; order Rhodobacterales; family Rhodobacteraceae; genus Amaricoccus; species Amaricoccus solimangrovi. Next base: position 80,255 of record NZ_VFRP01000012.1, read on the forward strand.
CTCGACGGCGCGGCGCCAGGTCCGCGTCCCGGCGAAGCGGAAGGTAGGGACCGCGGGCGCCGGCCCGTCGAGCGCGGCGGCGGCCGCGGCGATCAGCGCCTGCGCGTCGGCGCGCTTGAGATCGACCGCGCCGCCGGGCAACCAGCCGGCGAAGCGCGCCGCCGTCTCCGGCGCCCAGCCGATCCCGGCCGCGCCGGAGAGGAGCCGGGGCCAGGTCAGCTCCTTGAAGAAGACCGCGCGCGCCAGCGCGAGCATGCCGCGGACCTCGCCGGATCCGAGGATCCCCTCCGCCTCCGCCCGTTCCAGCGTCGCGCGGATGTTCACGAGTGGCACGCTCAGCGCCGGATAGCCCATTTCCGCCGGGCCGAAGACGAGCGCGAGCTCCGCGTCGTCCTCGAGCCCGCCGTCGCGGAAGCGCGCGAAGATCTCGCCCACGCCCTCCATCCCGAAGGACGCGCATTCGACGGCGCGCAGCGCCCCGAGGCTCGCCGCGCCGAGGACGCGGACCCCTTGCGAGAGCGCGAACAGGATCTCCTTGTGCCAGACCGTCGGGCGATCCTCGAAGGCGCCGTCGACCAGTCCGATCACCGCGACGCCCGCGCACGTGGCGGCGTGAAGATCGCCCGCCACGGCCGGTCCCCGGATCTCCACGCCGGGCGGAGGCACCGGCATGCTCCCGAGGCTCGGCCCGGCGAAGACGACCGCCCTCATGCCGTCGCTCCCGCCATGATCTCCGCCGCCCGCGCCGCCCGGGGGCCGGGCCGGACCTCGGAGGGGCCCGCCGGCTCGAGGCCCGGCACGATCACCCGGAGGACCGCGATCCCCGGCTCGCGCGAGAGATCGACGGCGAAGGCCGCCTTCGCGACCCGCGCCAGCGCGGCGACCACCCGGGCGAGATCCGCGCGCAGGCAATCGCCCGCGAGGTCGGGCAGCGCCGCCCAGTCCCGCGCCGGCGCCCCGGTCTCGCGCGCGGCCCAGCGGAAGCGGAGCCCCGTCGTGCCGGCGAAGACCTCCGGGCCGAGGTCGTCGCGCGTGCCGGTGATCGCGATGAGCCGGGTCTGCGCCGCCTCGGTGATCGCCCGCGCCGCCGCGACGCCCGGATCGGGATGGCAGCCGGAACCGAAGCCCGGCGGCGTGTCGGGCGCGCGCGTGTCGATCAGCGCGGCCATCACGACCGCCACGCCGACATCGCTCGTCGCGTCCCAGAGCGCGAGCCGGAACCCCGCCGCCTCCGCCCGCGCGACGAGCGCCGCGACCGCGCCCCCGGGGGCCTCCGCGAGGCCGAGCCGCCGTCCCGCGCGAAGCTCGGGCGGCAGCAGGTCGAAGAGCGCGCAGGCGTCGCGCTCGATCACCTCGCAAAGCCCGTGCAGCGCCGCCTCGACCGGATGCGTTCCGGAGGCGAGCCCGTTGGTCGATGTGTGGAAGCCATGGTCGGACACGCCTTCGAGCCAGTTGCAATGCACGAGATCGAAGGGGAGAAGCGCCGGGCCGCCCGTCATGAGGTCGCGCGCCTCGGCCCAGAGGATCGGCCCCGGCTCCGCCGCGGCCTCTGGCCGGCGCGGCAGTCCGTCGAGCCAGGCGGGACATCCCGGCCTCGCCACATCCTCGGGCAGGCCGAAGCGCGGCGCGAGATCGGGTCGCTCGGCATGCCAGCGCTCGACCGCCTCCATCAGCGCCGAGACCCTGGCGGAGGGCAGGCAGAGCCCCTTGCCGTTGGCGACCGAGACGCCGCGCGCATTCGGCTGCGTGGCCATCGTCACCTCGATCCCGAGCCGGTCGAGCCCGGTCAGCCGCGCGAGCCTGGTAATGCCGAATTCCGCCATCCGGGGCAGGATCCGCGCCAGCGTGACCTCGAGCCGCTCGGTCCGGTGCGTGCCCTCGGCGAGCGCCTTCGGCAGCGGGTCCATCCGCTCCGGCGACAGTGTCTCGATGCCCGGGAACGGCGCGTTTCCCCCGGCGTGGCGCCGTCCTTCCGCCTTCCCGGCCGTTCCGACGGTCATGGAGCCCCCGCCCTGACGCCGGCGGGTCGAAGCGCCCGCCCGTGAAATGATCTTGCGCGGATCCACGCGGGATCCCGTGCCAAATTGCTCCGCGCATTCTTCCCCGGGCGGGGCCGTTCTGGCAAGCCCCGATCGCGCCTCAGCGCCGGCCGCGGGCGAAGGCCGCGTTGGCGAGCCAGCCGCAGACGAGCGCGAGCGCCACGGCGAGCAGCCCGTAGAGCAGCGGCTCCTGGCGCGCGAGATTGTAGAGCCAGCGCTCGATCCCCTCCTTCTCGACGGTGATGACGGTATGGGCGGAACTGATCACGCGCCGGTCGCGCACGAGGAAGAATTCCGCGTCGTAATCCCCCTCGACCAGGTTGGCCGGCAGTTCGAACCGTGCCTGGAACAGCGTCTCCTGCGCGAGGTCGACGCCCTCGTCCTGCTCGCTGTAGAGGCCGCGGTCCTCGCGGATCCGGGCCAGCGCCTCGGTGAAGCGGCTCGTGTCGGTCAGCCCGGCCACGCCTTCGACGCGGCGGGCGGCCTGGTCCATGCCGATCTGGTGGCGCAGGCGCTCCGTCTCGGTCAGCAGCCCCGCGTCGAGCGGCCGGGTCGAGGCGATGGCGTAGTAGCTCGGCGCGCCGCGCACCCGCACCGCCTCGGTGTTGAGCCAGATGCCGAGGCGGCGGTCCTTGCGGCGGATGATCACCGATTTCGGCGGACCCTTCAGCGTGATGATCACATCGGGCGGGCCCATGCCCGGCGGGGTCGGCGCGTCGCGGCGGATCGCGCCGAAGACGAGGATCTCGGATCCTTCGTAGCGCGCGGTGAGCGCGATCCGGTCGGTCGAGAGGCCGGTCACCACCGACTCCCGCGCCGCCGCCCCCTGACCGGCGAGGCCGGCGAGCCAGAGGGCGAGGAGAAGCCGCGCGAGCGTCATCAGCCCGCCAGGAGCGAGTAGACCTCGGCCGGGCGGATCACGAGATCGACGAGCAGCTTGAGGCAGACGACGAGGACGAGGAGCGCGAGCAGGATCCGGAGCTGCTCCGCGCGGAGCTTCGCGGCGAAGCGCACCCCGATCTGCGCCCCGATCACGCCGCCGACGAGCAGGATCAGCGCGAGGAAGACATCGACCGAACGGTTCGAGATCGATTGCAGGATCGTCGTGAAGCTGGTCACGAAGAGGAACTGGAAGACCGAGGTTCCGACCACGACCTGGGTCGGCATGCCGATGATGTAGATCATCGCCGGCACCATGACGAAGCCGCCGCCGACGCCCATCACCGCGGCCAGCACGCCGACGATCGCGCCGATGGCGAAGGGCGGGATCGCGCTGACATAGAGCTGCGAGGTGCGGAAGCGCATCTTGAGCGGCAGGCCGTGCGCCCAGGTATGCCGCCGCCGCCGGATGAGCCCGGCGTTCGGATCCTTCGCCCGGCGCAGCGCCCGGAGGCTCTCGGCGAGCATCAGCCCGCCGATCGTGCCGAGCATCACGACGTAGAGCAGGCTGATCACCAGTTCGAACTGCCCCGCCCGGCGCAGGAGCGAGAAGATGTGCACGCCGATCCAGGAGCCGAGCAGACCGCCCATGAGCAGGATCGTGCCCATCCGGAAGTCCACCGTCCGGCGCTTGAGATGGGCCAGCAGGGCCGAGAAGGAGGAACCCGCGATCTGGTTCGCGGCGGAGGCGACCGCGACCGTCGGCGGGATGCCGATGAAGAAGAGGAGCGGCGTCAGGATGAAGCCGCCGCCGACGCCGAACATCCCCGAGAGCACGCCGACCATCGTCCCGATGGCGAGCAGCAGCGGGAGGTTGACGGAAACCTCGGCGATGGGGAGGTAGATCTGCATGCGCGCGACCCCGATGCGGTTCTTCTGGCATAGCCGGTCCGCCGCGGCTTTTCATCCCGAATTTCGGTGATCCGGCGGGTGGCCCTTGGCGAATATGCATATGCATATCCGCGCGCCTCGCCTCAGGTCAGGGCGCGGAGGAAGGCGCGCAGGATGCGTTCGAGTTTCGCCGCGCCGAGCGGGGCCATGGCCTTGGTGTGCTCGTGGCTGATCGCCTCGTCGCTCATCCCGGCGGCCATGTTGGTGACGGTCGAGATCGCCGCGACCCGGAGGCCGAGGAAGCGGGCGAGGATCACCTCCGGCACCGTGGACATGCCGACCGCGTCGGCGCCGAGCACCCGGAGCGCCCGGATCTCGGCCGGGGTCTCGAAGGAGGGGCCGGAATACCAGGCATAGACGCCGTCGGCGAGCGCGATCTCCTCCGCCTTCGCCGCCTGGGCGAGCGCGGCGCGGAGCGCGGGGTCGTAGGCGTCGACCATGTTCACGAACCGCGCGTCGGTCGGCTCGCCGATCAGCGGGTTGCGCCCGGAGAAGTTGATGTGATCGCGGATCAGCATCAGATCGCCCGGCGGGATGTCGGGCCGCAGGGAGCCGGCGGCGTTGGTGAGCAGAAGCGCCTCCGCGCCGAGCGCGCCGAGCGTCTCGAGCGGCGCGCGCATCACCTGGGCGTCGCCGCGCTCGTAGTAATGCGCCCGCCCGCCGAGGACCGCGACGCGCTGTCCCTCGAGCATGCCGATCACGAGCTTCGGCGCGTGGCCGGAGACGCCGGTGCCGGGAAAGCCGGGCAGGTCGGCGTAGTCGATCGCCACGCCCGCGACCGCCTCGGCGAGATGGCCGAGGCCGGAGCCGAGGATGAGGCCGAGGCGGACAGGCTCGGCCCCCGCGCGGTCGCGGATGATGTCGATGGCGGCCATTCAGCGCTCCTTCACGTAAGGTCTGCCGCCGGCCCTGGGCGGGACGGCCCGGCCGACGAATCCCGCGAGGATCACCACCGTCAGGATGTAGGGCAGCGCCTGCATCAGCTGGACCGGTACTGTCCAGCCGAGAAGCGTGATCGTCTGGTAGCGGATCCCGATCGCCTCCAGCAGCCCGAAGAGCAGGCAGGCGCCAAGCGCGGGCCAGGGCCGCCATTTCGCGAAGACGAGCGCGGCGAGCGCGATGAAGCCCTTGCCCGCCGTCATCTCGCGCGTGAAGCCCGCCGCCATCGCCGTCGAGAGATAGGCGCCGGCGATCCCGCACAGCAGGCCCGCGATCAGCGCCGCGCCATAGCGCAGCCGCGTGACGGAAATGCCCGCGGTATCGACCGCCGCCGGGTTCTCGCCCACCGCGCGCAGCCGCAGCCCGAAGCGCGTGCGATGCAGCGCCCACCAGGTGAGAGGCACCGCGGCGAGGGCGAGATAGAGCAGGATGTTGTGGTCCGAGACGAGCCCGGCGTAGACCGGCCCCAGCACGGGCACCTGCGAGAGCGCGGCGGCGAAGGGCAGGGTGATCGGCTCGAACCGCGCCGCGCCCGAGAGTTGCGGCGTCAGGCCGCCCTGGTGGAACCAGTTCTGGCCGACGAGCGCCGTGAGCCCGGAGGCGAGGAAGTTGATCGCGACGCCGGAGATGATCTGGTTGCCTCGGAGCGTGATCGAGGCGAAGCCGTGCAGGAGCCCGAGCAGGAGCGAGGCGCCGATCCCTCCGAGAAGCCCGAGCCAGGCCGAGCCCGTCACCGCGGCGAAGGCGCCGGCGGTGAAGGCCGCGGCCAGCATCTTGCCTTCGAGCCCGATGTCGAAGATCCCGGCGCGTTCGGACCAGAGCCCCGCGAGGCAGGCGAGGAGGAGCGGCGTCGCGAGGCGCAGGCTCGATCCCGCGAGCTGGAGCAGGGTCTCGGGATCCATCAGCCCGCCCCCCGCCGGGCGAGGAGCCGTTCGATCGGCGCCCGCGTCAGGTTCTCGAGCGCGCCGGTGAAGAGGATCACCAGCGCCTGGATCACGACGATCATGTCGCGGCTGATGTCGGGCATCTCGAAGGCGAGTTCCGATCCGCCCTGGTAGAGGATGCCGAAGAGGAGCGCGGCGAGCAGGATGCCGGCCGGATGGTTGCGCCCCATCAGCGCCACCGCGATGCCGACGAATCCCGCGCCGCCGACGGAATCGAGCACGAAGCGGTGCTGGGAGCCCATGATGACGTTGAGCGCCATCAGCCCCGCCAGCGCGCCCGAGATCACCATCGCGATCACGATGATCCGCGCCGGGTCGATCCCCGCGTAGACCGCCGCCGGTTCCGAATGGCCGAGCGCGCGCATCTCGTAGCCGAGGCGCGAGCGCCAGATCAGCGCCCAGGCGAGGCCCGCGGCCAGGAGCGCGATCAGGGCCGAGAGGTTGAGCGGCGTGCGCGAGACCCGGATCCCGATCGCGGCCAGCATCTCGTGGAAGAAGGGCAGATGCGCGCCGGCCTCGAAGGTGCGCGATTCCGGCGACATGGAGCCCGGCACCTTCAGCGTGTTCACCAGCAGGTAGACGATCAGCGCGGAGGCGATGAAGTTGAACATGATCGTGGTGATCACGACATGGCTGCCCCGTTTCGCCTGGAGCCAGCCGGGGAGGAAGGCCCAGGCGCCGCCGAAGGCCGCGCCGGCGAGGATCGCCGCCGGCAGGACGAGGAGCCAGTGCGTCCGGTCGAGCGCGAGGCAGACCAGCGTGACGCCGAGGCAGCCGAGCTGCGCCTGCCCCTCGGAGCCGATGTTGAAGAGGCCGGCGTGATAGGCGACGGCGACCGAGAGCCCGGTGAAGACGAAGGTCGTCGCGTAATAGAGCGTGAAGCCGATCCCGTAGGAGGAGCCGAGCGAGCCGGTGACGAGCAGCTCGACCGCGCGGAGCGGGTTCTCCCCGATCAGGATCACGACGAGCCCGGCGACGAGGAGCGCGAGCAGCAGGTTGACCGCGGGGATCAGCGCGAGATCGGCCCAGCGCGGCGGGGAGGTCCTCATGCCGCGCCCTTCGCCTTCGGATCGATCCCGGCCATCAGCAGGCCGAGTTCGCGCTCGTCCGTCTCCTCCGCGCGCCGCGTGCCCGAGACCGCGCCGTCGAACATGACGAGGATCCGGTCGGAGAGCGCCTGGATCTCGTCGAGTTCGACGGAGACGAGGATGATCGCCTTGCCGCGGTCGCGCAGTGTGACGATCTGGCGGTGGATGAACTCGATCGCGCCGATGTCGACGCCCCGCGTCGGCTGGCCGACGAGCAGCACGTCGGGCTCGCGGTCCATCTCGCGGGCGATGACGATCTTCTGCTGGTTGCCGCCGGAGAAATTCGCGGCCTTCAGATCGCAGGAGGGCGGGCGGATGTCGAACCGCGCGATATCGGCGCGCGCCGCGGCGCGGATCGCGTCCCGGTCGAGCAGGCCGAAGCGCGCCGCGAAACGCGCCTCGTCCTGATAGCCGAGGCAGGCGTTCTCCCAGGCGGCGAAGGGCATGACGAGGCCGCGGCGGTGCCGGTCCTCGGGAACATGGGCGATGCCCCTGGCACGCCGGTCGGCGCCATTCGTCGCGCGCGAGAGATCGAGCGGCCGGCCGCGCAGCAGCGCCGCGCCCGAGGTGGCGGGCCGGATCCCGGCGAGGATCTCGAGCAGTTCCGACTGACCGTTGCCGGCGACCCCGGCGATGCCGAGGATCTCGCCCGCGCGGACCTCGAAGGAGACGTCGCGGAGCCGCCGCGCGCCGCCCGCGTCGGTGAGCGACAGGCGGCGCGCCTCGATCACCACCTCGCCGGGGCGGGCGGGCGCCTTGTCCACGCGCAGCAGCACGCGGCGCCCGACCATCAGCTCGGCGAGTTCAGCGGGGCTCGTCTCCGCGGTTGGCAGCGTCCGCACGATCTCGCCCCGGCGCATCACGCTCACCGCGTCGGTGATCGCCATGATCTCGCGGAGCTTGTGGGTGATGAGGATGATCGTCTTGCCCTCGTCGCGCAGCGCGGCGAGGACGCGGAAGAGATGGTCGGCCTCGGCGGGGGTCAGCACGCCGGTCGGCTCGTCGAGGATCAGGATCCGGGCCTCGCGGTAGAGCGCCTTCAGGATCTCCACCCGCTGCTGCGCCCCGACCGAGAGATCGCCGACGATCGCGTCCGGATCGACCTCGAGCTCGTAATCCCGCTCGAGGCGGCGCAGCGCGTCGCGTGCCCGGGCGAGCGAGGGGCGCAGCAGCCGCCCGTCCTCGGCCCCGAGCACGACGTTCTCGAGCACGCTGAAGGGTTCGACCAGCATGAAATGCTGATGCACCATGCCGATCCCGGCCGCGATCGCGGCGCGGCTGTCGGGGATCGGCGTCGGGCGGCCGTCGACGCGGATCTCGCCGGCGTCGGCCTGGTAGAAGCCGTAGAGGATCGACATGAGCGTGGACTTGCCCGCGCCGTTCTCGCCGACGATGCCGTGGATCGTGCCCCGGCGCACCGCGAGATGGATGTCGCGGTTCGCCTCTACCGGGCCGAAGCTCTTCGAGACGCCGGCGAGTTCGATCGCGAGATCGGGCTTCCCGGCGCCCCGGGTATCCGTGCCGACGGTCACTTCGCGGGGCAGCTCCCGTCGGTGGTGAAGTCGTGCACCTTGATCTCGCCCGAGATGATCTTCGCCTTCGCCTCCTCGGCGGCGGCGAGCATCTCCGGGGTCAGGAGGGGCTTGTTGTACTCGTCCACCGCGTAGCCGACGCCGTCCTGGGCGAGGCCGAGCACCTGGACGCCGGGCGTCCAGGATCCGTTTTTCGCATCCATCATCGCCGTGTAGGTCGCGACGTCGACGCGTTTCAGCATCGAGGTCAGCATGTTGCCGGGATGGAGGTAGTCCTGGTTCGAATCGACGCCGATGCCGAGCTTGCCCGCGTCGGCCGCCGCCTGCAGCACGCCGATGCCGGTGCCGCCGGCGGCGTGATAGATCACGTCCGCCCCCTGGTCGATCTGGCTCTTCGCGAGTTCGCCGCCGCGCACCGGGTCGTTCCAGGCCGCGCCGGTGGTGCCGGTCATCGCCTGCAAGACGGTCGCCTCGGGATTGGTGTCCTTCACGCCCTGGACATAGCCGCAGGCGAATTTCTGGATCAGCGGGATGTCCATGCCGCCGACGAAGCCGACCTCGCCGGTCTTCGAGGCCATCGCGGCGAGCAGGCCGACGAGGTAGGAGCCTTCCTCCTCCCTGAAGACCACGGACCGGACGTTGGGCAGGTCGACCACCGCGTCGATGACCACGAAATCGGTGTCGGGATAGTCGGGCGCCACGGTCTTCACCGCGGATTCATTGGAGAAGCCGGCGACGACGACCGGGTTGTAACCCTGTTCGGCGAAGCGACGGAGCGCCTGTTCGCGCTGGGCGTCCGACTGCAGTTCGAATTCGTGATAGCCGACGCCCGTCTCGGCCTTGAACCGCTCCGCCCCCTCGTAGGAGGCCTGGTTGAAGGAGCGGTCGAACTTGCCGCCGAGATCGAAGATGACCGCCGGCTCGGCCTCCTGGGCGAAGAGCGCCGAGGTTCCGAGCAGGAGCGCGGCGGCGGTCGCGAGAGGTCTGGCTAGGATCATCGTCTACTCCAGGAACGCGGGCGCGCGGCGCCCTCGGATCGGGGGAGGGCGGCGGCGGGCCGGCCCGGAACGGGCCAAGTAAGGCCGAAGGGGGGCGATGGGTCAAATGCTTTGTGGGCGGGACCGGGGCCGCCCGGGCGGCGTGATCAGCGCGCCGCACGCGCCAGCACCAGCGCGTCGACGGCGGGCGCGTTCCGGCGCCGGTAATAGCCGCGCCGGAGCCCCCGTTCGACATAGCCCGCGGCCCTGTAGAGCGCCCGGGCCGGGAGATTGGTCACCGCGACCTCGAGGAAGATCTCCTCGACCCCCTCGGCCGCGAGCCCTTCCGCGAGCGTCTCGAGCAGCGCCCGGCCGGTGCCCCGGCGCCGCAGCTCCGGATCGACGGCGATGGTCAGGAGTTCCGCCTCCGGCCCCGCCGTCTGGGCGAGCGCGAAGCCGCCCGCGCGGGTCACGAGGCGCGCGCCGGGCAGGGCGAGGAGCAGCGAGAACTCGCCCGCCGACCAGGGCGGCGGCGTGTCCTCGAAACAGCGCAGATGCAGCGCCGCGAGCGCCTCAGGCGTCATCGAGGATCACCGCCGGCGCCTCGCCGGGCGGCGCGGCGTCGGCGCGGCGGATGTAGAGCGGCGCGGGCCTCGGCGCCTCTCCCCGGAGGTGGCGGAGCGCGGCGACTTGCGCGATCGCCACCGCATCGGGCAGGGCCGCGTCGTTCCCCGCGCGAAGGCCGAGTTCCGCCGCGACCTCCGGGGCCGCGTGGCCGAGGCAGAGCGTGCCGGCGGGAAGCGGGCCGAGATCCGGGGCGAGCCGGCCGGCCGCGGTCTCGATCGCCGGTCCCGCCGGCAGGCCATCGCGGAGCATCCGCGCGAAGAGCCCGCCCCGGCGGTCGTCGAGCGTGACCAGCGCCGGGCCGCGATGGCCGTGCGCGAGGCTCTCGAAGAGGCTGACGCCGATCGCGGGGATACCCCGGCCGAGCGCGAGGCCGCGGGCGGCGGCGACGCCGATCCGGAGCCCGGTGAAATTGCCCGGCCCCGTGCCGACCGCGACGAGCCCGACGTCTCCCCAGCCCGCGCCGGCCCCGGCGAGCAGTTCGCCGAGGAGCGGCATCAGCCGCTCCGCCTGGCCGCGGGCCATCGGCTCGGCGGCGCGGGCGCGCACGGAGGCGCCCTGAACCAAAGCGGCCGCGCAATGCGCGGCCGCGGTGTCGAAGGCGAGGACGAGCGGATCAGCCGGCAACCGGCCGCACCTCCGTCACCTCGGGGATGTAGTGCCGGAGCAGGTTCTCGATCCCCATCTTCAGCGTCATCGTCGAGGAGGGGCAGCCGGCGCAGGCGCCCTGCATGTGCAGGTAGACCACCCCGCGCTCGAACCCGTGGAAGGTGATGTCGCCGCCATCCTGCGCCACGGCGGGGCGCACCCGCGTGTCGAGCAGTTCCTTGATCTGGCTCACGATCTCCTCGTCCGGCCCGTCATGGGCGGCGTGCTCGACCGAGCCGGCCTCGCCCTCCATCACCGGCTCGCCGGACTGGTAGTGCTCCATGATCGCGCCGAGGATGCCCGGCTTGATATGCGCCCAGTCCGCCTCGTCGGTCTTGGTCACGGTGACGAAATCGGGGCCGAAGAACACACCCGCGACGCCGCCCGCGCCGAAGACGCGGCGGGCGAAGGGCGAGGCGCTGGCGGCCTCCTCGGTCGGGAAATCGGCGGTCCCGGCGGCGAGCACGGCCCGGCCGGGCAGGAATTTCAGGGTCGCCGGGTTCGGCGTGGATTCGGTCTGGATGAACATGGTCGGAGCACCTCCGGTCGCTTGGAGCGTTAGGTGGACCTCATGAGCGATCGAGTCAAGAATTATTCTGGAATGCTTCTAAGAAGGCTCACGGATCCGGGAACCCGTCGCCGGGCCGTCGCCCCCCGGCGGGATCAGCTGACGGCGGCGATCTCCTCCTTGGTCATGCCGCCCGGCACGATCGTGATCGGAACGTGCATCTCGTTCATCCGCCGCCCGGTCAGCGCCGCCACGAGCGGCCCGGGTCCCTTGTCGGTCCCCGCGCCCAGCACCAGCACGCCTATCTCGGGATCGGATTTCACATGCGCGATCACCTGCTCGATCCTGTCGCCCTCCCGGATCGCGAGCGTGGGCGTCAGCCCCTCCCGCTTCTCGAGCCGGCTCTTGAACACCTGGAAATGCGCCTCGATCTTCTCGCGCGCCTCGGCCCGCATCACGTCGGCCACGCCCATGAAGGGCTGGAAGTCCACGGGCGAGATGATCCCGAGCATCTCGATCGCGCCCCCGGTCTTGGAGGCGCGGATCGCCGCGTAGCGGATCGCGTTCAGCATCTCGGGCGTGTCGTCGAGGATGATCAGGAACTTGCGCAAGGGGAGGTCCTCGGGAAGGCGCGGGGATGATCGCGCGAAGCGATGGTCCGGCGCAACGGCTATTCGCGCGCGAGCCGGGGTTCGCGCGCGAGGCGGCGGAGCGCGCGCAGCGTGAGCGACTTCAGCGTGGCGAGGAGGAGGCCGGCGAGCGCGGCGGCGGCGGAAAGCGCCGAGGCGGCGGCGTACCAGACCTCGTCCGCGTAGCGCAGGGTGAGCCGCCCCAGGTGCCTCATCCCGGCCCATTCGACCGTGCCCGCCGCGCGCGGGCCGAGGGGCTTCGCGGTGGCGGCGAGAACCTTCGCGTCCTCGGCCCGTCTCGCCTTCCCCAGCATGAAGATCGCGTCCCGCGTGCCCGCCGATTTCACGAGGCCGCCCGCGTCCTCGAGAAAGGCCGTCGCGGGCCGGAGCGCGCCCGGGCGGATCGCCGCGGCGAGCTCGTCTCCGAAGCCCCGCCCCGGGCGCAGCTTCGAGACCCGTCCCCAGTCGATTCCGGTGCGCGCGCCCCGGCGGAGCGTGGCGACGACCGGCTCCGACAGCGCGCCCATCCGGTAGGCCGTCCGCATCACGCCCGCGCCCGCGTCCACGAGCGTCGAGGCGCCCGCCGTCAGCGGCACGGCCAGCGTGGCGGCGAGGCCGACCGTCGAGAGCGCGAGATCGATCTCGTCCACCTCCGCGCCGGCGACGAGATGGCCGCTCTCCCGCGCGACCGAGACCGCGTCGCCGAACGGGATGAGCGCGACCGCGACCTGACAGAGGGCGATCGCGCTCAGGTCGCACCGCGCGGGATCCCAGGCGCAGGCGAGGCAGTCGCGCGTGCGCGCCATGGCGCTCCGGTCCTCCGCGTCCGCCGCCGAAAGCCGCGCGGCGACCTCCGGCGAGGGCGCCACGCCCTGTTCCTCTGCGAGCCGGGAGAGCGCGTCGATCGCCGCCCAGTCGCGCGGGCTCGCGTCGAGATGGGCGGTCAGCCTGCGGTCGAGCGCCTCGGGCGTGACCTCGCGGGCCAGCAGGCGCTCGAGCCGCGCGGCGATCTCGGTCTCGCTCCGGGCGACGAGCATGGCTCCGACCGGGCTGGCCGCGAGCGTCCAGGCGTTCCAGGCCGCGAGGCCAAGCGAGACGAGCAGGAGCAGCGAGAGGATGAGGCGCGCGGCCCGCCGCGCGAGCGCGTGCATCGTCCTACCGGCTCCGCACGAAGCCCACGATCTCCTTCGCCTTCGCGAGGATCGGCAGCGAGATCTCGGCCGCGCGCTCGGCGCCCCGGCCGAGGATGCGGTCGATCTCGGTCGGGTCGGCGAGAAGCTCGCGCATCCGGGAACTGATCGGGGCGAGGCTCGCCACCGTCACCTCGGCCAGCGCCGGCTTGAAGACCGAGAAGGCCTGGCCCGCGAAGCGCTCCATCACCACCTCCCGCGCCTCGCCCGAGAGCGCGGCGTAGATGTTGACGAGGTTGCGCGCCTCCGGCCGTTCGGAAAGCTCGTCCCAGGTCTCGGGCAGCGGCTCGGGGTCGGTGCGGGCCTTGCGGATCTTCGCCGCGATCGTGTCGGCGTCGTCGGTCAGGTTGATCCGGCTCTGGTCCGAGGGATCGGATTTCGACATCTTCTTCGTGCCGTCGCGGAGCGACATGACGCGCGTCGCCGTGCCCTCGATCACCGGGGCCGGCATCGGGAAGAAATCGACGCCGTAGTCGTGGTTGAACTTCGCCGCGATGTCGCGCGTGAGTTCGACATGCTGCTTCTGGTCCTCGCCCACGGGCACATGGGTCGTGTGATAGGCGAGGATGTCCGCGGCCATCAGCGCGGGATAGGCGTAGAGGCCGAGGCTCTCGTTCTCGGCGTTCTTGCCCTGGGTCTTGTCCTTGAACTGGGTCATCCGGTTCATCCAGCCGAGCCGGGCGACGCAGGAGAGGATCCAGGACAGTTCCGCGTGGGCGCTGACCTGGGACTGGTTGAAGAGGACCGAGCGTTCAGGATCGATCCCGCTCGCGATGAAGGCGGCGGCGAGCTCGCGGATCGTCCGGCGCAGCTTCTCGGGATCCTGCCAGACGGTGATCGCGTGGAGGTCGACCACGCAGTAGATCGACTCGACGCCGCGCTCCTGGCTCTCGACGAAGCGGCGGAGCGCCCCGAGATAGTTGCCGAGCGTCAGGTTGCCCGAGGGCTGGATGCCGGAAAAGACACGCGGGGAACGGGGGGCCGCGTCGGACATGGAAGGAACTCCGGGAGCTTCGCTGTGATCGGCGGGTTATCGCCGCCCGCCCGCGCGGCGTCAACCGAGGCCGGGCGGAAGGCGGCTCAGGCGTTCGCGCCGCGCCGCCGCCGCGCGAGGCCGCGCAGATCCGAGAAGCTCATCACGCCGGTCGCGACGATCGCGAGCGCGTAGGAGCCGAGCCCGATCGCGACCAGCAGGGCCAGCGCGGGATAGCGGACGAGAGGCGTCGCGAGCCAGCCCCCCATCAGATGCGCCGCGACAACCAGCACGCCGCCCATCAGGAGCGAGGCGAGGATGATGCGCGGCACCGAGCGGCGCAGCCGCGTGTCGGCGCGGGCGGAGGCGTCCATGGCCCGCGTGCCGCGCCAGAGCTGCCAGTACATCGTCCAGCCCGCCACCGTGGTGCCGAGCGCCGCCGCCTCGAAGCCGAGCACCGGGGCGAGACCGATCGCGACGACGACGTTCACGATCATCGAATGCCAGGCGAAGCGGAAGGGCGAGCGGGTGTCCTCGCGCGCGTAATAGAGCGGCGAGACCACCTTCTGCATCACGAAGGCGGGCAGGCCCGCGCCGTAGATCGCGACGGCGACCGCGGTCGCCGCCGTGTCCGCCGGGCCGAAGGCGCCGCGTTCGAACAGGACCGAGACGAGCGGCCCCGGGATCGCGACCAGCGCCACCGCCGCCGGCAGCGTGAGCGCGAGCGTGAATTCGGCGCCCCGGTTCAGCGCGTCCTGCCCGCCCTGGGTGTCGCCGGCATGGAGCTTGCGCGAGAGGTCGGGGAGCAGCACGACGCTGATCGCCGCGCCGACCACGCCGAGCGGCAGCTGGTAGAGCCGGTCGGCATAGGAGAGCCAGGCGACCGCGCCGTCGAAGAACGAGCCGACCTGCCGGCCGACGAGCAGGTTGATCTGCACCACCCCGCCCGCGAGGATCGCGGGGGCGGCCACGACGGCCAGGCGGCGGAGTTCGGGGGTGATCCGGGGCCAGCGCGGCCGGATCCGCATCCCGGCCCGGTCGCAGGCCCACCAGCAGAGCCAGAGCTGCGCGACGCCCGCGATCGGCACCGACCAGATCTGCCAGAGCCCGACGTCGAGGAAGTCGCCGCGCGCGCCCACGATCAGGAAGGCGATCATGATCGCGTTCATCAGCACGGGCGCCGCCGCCGCCACGGCGAAGCGGCCGAGCGAGTTCAGCACGCCCGAGAGCAGCGCGGTCAGCGAGATGAAGAGGATGTAGGGAAAGGCGATGCGCCCGTAGACGACCGAGAGCGTGAAACGCTCGTCCCCCGCGAAACCCGAGGCCATCGCGAGCACGAGCCAGGGCATCGCGAGATGGCCGAGCACCGAGAAGACGATCAGCACCGCGCCGAGCCCGGAGAGCGCGTCCTCGGCGAAGCCGCGCGGGTCGTCGCCGTCGTGCAGCTTCTTCGCGAACATCGGCACGAAGGCGAGGTTGAACGCCCCCTCGCCGAAGAAGCGGCGGAACATGTTGGGGAGCGTGAAGGCGATCAGATAGGCCTGGGCCACCGGCCCGGTGCCGAGGATCGCGGCCATCAGCATGTCGCGGACGAGGCCGAGCACGCGGCTCAGCATCGTCCAGGATCCAACGGAAAGGAAGGCTGGCAGAAGCCGTATGGGGTTCAACGCTCGGGTCCGGAATTGGGCGTGATCGCGGCCCGGAGCCGGGTCTCGAGCGCGCGCCGCCGGTTCTCGGCGTGCAGCTTCAGCCCGAAGAGATCCTTGACGTAGAACACGTCCACCGCCTGCTCGCCATAGGTCGCGATGATCGCCGAGGCGATCGAGATGTTGTTGGCCGTGAGCGTGCGGGCGAGGTCGTAGAGGAGGCCCGGCCGGTCGCGCGTCTCGACTTCGATGATCGTATAGATGTCGGAGCCGAGGTTGTCGAACCGGATCCGCGTCGGCACGATGAAATCCCCGTGGCGCTTCTTCATCTGCGTGCGATCGCGGTCGCGCAGCGCGCCGCGGGCGCTGACCTTGCCGGCGAGGATGCGCGAGACGCTGTCGCGCAGGCGGCTCAGCCTGGCGCGCTCGTAGGGCCGGCCCTCGTTGTCCTGGATCCAGAAGGCCGCCGTCGCGACGCCGTTGTTCGAGGTATAGGTGCGCGCGTCGACGATGTTGGCGCCCGCCAGCGCGAGCGCTCCGGTGAGCCGGGCGAAGATGCCCGGATGGTCGGGCATCGCGAAACAGGCCTCGGTCGCGTCGCGCGCCGCGTCGAGCTCGATCCGGATCGCGGGCCTGTCGTCGGACATGTCGCGCGCGAGTTCGGCGAAGACCACATGCGTGCGCGTGTCGAACCCGATCCAGTAGGGCGGGTAGTGCCGCGAGGTTTCCGCCTCGATCTCCTCGGCCGGCCAGTCGGGCAGGGCGGCGGCCAGCGCCTCCTTCGCGGCCTGCTCGCGCTCGCCCCGGCCGTTCGGCTGTCCGCCGCCGGTCAGGTATTCCATCGTCGTGTGGTAGAGGGCGCGGATCAGCACCGCCTTCCAGTTGTTCCAGACGCCGGGTCCGACGCCGATGATGTCGCAGACGGTGAGCACGGTCAGCAGCCGGAGCCGCGTCGGCGTCTTGATGGTCTTGGCGAAGTCGCGGACCGTGCGCGGTTCGGTCAGGTCGCGTTTCTGGGCCACGTCGGACATGACGAGGTGGTGGCGGACCAGCCAGGAGACGAGCTCGGTATCGGCCTCGTCGAAGCCGAGCCGCGGGCAGACGTCGAGCGCGATCTCGGCGCCGTATTCGGAATGGTCGCGCCCCGACCCCTTGCCGATGTCGTGCAGCAGCAGCGCGGCGTAGAGCACGCGGCGGTTGACGCCGGCGTTCATGATCGCGCTCGAGGTCGGCAGCGCCTCCTTGTATTCGCCCGCCTCGATCTTGCCGAGCGTCGCGATCGCCTGGATCGTATGCTCGTCCACCGTGTAGTGGTGGTACATGTTGAACTGCATCATCGCGACGATCCGGCCGAACTCGGGCATGAAGGCGCCGAGCACGCCGACCTCGTTCATCAGCCGCAGCGTGCGCTCCACCTCGCGCGAGCAGAGCAGCGTCAGGAAGATCCGGTTCGCCTCCGGATCCTCGCGCGTCTTCCGGTCGATCAGGCCGAGGTTCGAGGAGACGAGGCGCAGCGCGTCCGGATGGATCGGGATGCCGCTGGTCGCCTCCTCCTGGAACAGCCGCAGGATGTTGACCGGATCGGCGAGGAAGGCTTCGTAGTCGATCAGGTCGAGCCGGCCGTTGCGCAGGCGGTAGCCCTGCCGCGCCGCCTCGCGGCCGAAGGTGAAGACCCGCCGCATCGAGCGGATGCTCGGCCTCGGCTTGACATGCCGCGCCTCCAGCACCGCGAGGAAGATGCGCGTGAGATCGCCGACGGATTTCGCATGGCGGAAATAGTCGTGCATGAACCGCTCGACCGCGCGCTGGCCCTCGGTCGCGTGGTAGCCGAGCAGCGAGGCGATCTCGACCTGGGTGTCGAAGGTGAGCTGTTCCACGCCGCGGTTCGCGAGCAGGTGCAGATGCACCCGCGTCATCCACAGGAAATCGGCCGCCTCGGCGAAGACGCGGTATTCGGCCGGGGTGAAGGCGCCGACCTTGACGAGCTCGCCCGGCGTCTGGGCGCGGTTGAGGTATTTCGCGATCCAGAACAGCGTCTGCAGATCGCGCAGCCCGCCCTTGCCCTCCTTCACGTTCGGCTCGAGCAGGTAGCGCGATCCGCCCTGGCGCTTGTGACGCTCGGCGCGTTCGGTGAGCTTCAGCTGGACGAATTCGGGGCCGGTGCGCTCGAAGAGCTCGCTCCAGAGCCGGTCGGACAGATCCTCGGCCAGCGGCTGCTCCCCGACGAGGAAGCGCAATTCCAGCATGCTGGTGCGGATGGTGACGTCGGTCTTGGCGAGGCGCAGGCATTCCTCGATCGTGCGCGCCGAGTGACCGACCTTCAGCCGCAGGTCCCAGAGGCAGTAGAGCATGCTCTCGATCACGCTCTCGCCCCAGGGGGTCTGCTTGTAGGGGGTGAGGAAGAGCAGGTCGACGTCGGAGAAGGGCGCGAGTTCGGCCCGGCCGTAGCCGCCGACGGCGAGCAGCGCGACCCGCTCGGCCGCGGTCGGGCTCGGGTTGGGATGCAGCCAGGTCGTCGCCAGTTCGAAGGTCAGCAGGACGATCTGGTCCATCAGCCAGGCGTAGTCCCGCGTCGCGCGATGGGCCTCGCGCGGGCGGGCGGCCACCTCGGCCGCGATCTCCGCGCGTCCGGCCTGATAGGCGGCGCGCAGGATCGGCACCGCGGCCGCCCGGATGGCGCCGCGGTCCTCGGCGCCGACCGCGGCCTGGCCGATCGCCGCGCGCACGGTCTCGATGTCGAGGATCGTCCGCGGCGATCCGATCAGCCCGGCCCAGCCGGGAGGGGGCGGCGCGGGTCGCCGCTCAGTTGCCAAGACTGTCAAAGGACCTCGCCGCGCCCTGCGCGAGCGAGGCGGTGCCGTTCTGCACCGTCATGATCGCGAGGTTGCGCTGAATCGTGCCGTCGGGCAGCAGGCGGAAGGGGCCGGAGGCGCCGGCGAAGCCGGAGGACTGCGTGATCCGGCCGGGATCGAACGGCTCGCCGCCCGAGCTCCGCGCCTCCGAGATCAGCGCGCCGACCGCGGCGACGCCGTCGAAGGCGAGGCTCGCCAGTTCGTGCGGCGCCTCGCCATAGGTGTTCTGGTAGCGACCGACGAAGGCGCCGGCGTAGCTCGGGTCGGGTGCGACGAAGGCGCCGCCCTGCAGCGCGGGATCGCCCACCGCCTCGGCCGAGACGTCCCAGCGCTGCATGCCGAGAAACTGGGCGTAATCCTGCGAGAGCCCGCCGTCGCGCAGGCCCTTCGCGATCAGCCCGAGCCCGCCGGTCGGCCCGTCGGTCAGGATGATCGCGTTCGCCCCCGCGCTCTGGAGCCGCCCGGCGGCGGCCGGGGCGACGGAATTGATGCCCTCGACGGAGAGGTCGTAGGCCTGCGACGCGACGAGCAGGCCGCCCCGGCGCTGGACCGCGGCCTCGGCGGCGGCGCGGGCCGCCTCGCCCTCGATGCCGCTCGGATAGACCACGCCGAAGCTGTTCAGCCCGCGCGACTGCGCGAAGGCGACGATCTGGTCGGCGGAATTGGCGAAGGTATTGCCGAGGATATAGACGTTGCCCCCCGCGACGTCGGGGTTGTTCGAGAGGCTCAGCACCGTGATCCCGGCCGCGCGGGCCACCGGTTCCGCCCCCGCCGTCGCGGTCGAGAAGAGCGGGCCGATGATGATCTTCGCCCCCTCGTCCACCGCCTGGCGCGCCGCCGCGGCGCCGCCCGCCGAGGTGCCGGAGTCGGGATAGACGACGAGATCGATGCTCGCGTTGGTCAGGTCGGCCTGGGCGAGCTTCGCCGCGTTGACGAGATTGGTCCCGATCCGCTCCTTGCCCGGATCGCCCGAGCCGAGCGGCGCGAGCAGCGCCACCTTCACGGTCTGGTTCGGATCCACGCTGATTCCGGTCTCGCCGGACGCGATCGGCTTCGTCGGCGCGCAGGCGCTGATCACCGCCAGCGCCGCGGCGCCCGCGAGCGCGCGCAGGCCGAGGCCGCGCCGTGAAATACGTGTTGACAGCATGGTTCCCCGTCGTGACCTAATCTTGCGAAACGTCTACCGGTGGTCGGACCCCCAAGCTAGGGTCAAGGCCCCGTGAAGTAAACCGGGATGGCCAGACGATCATGGAGACGGGGACGGGCGGCGACCCGGACGCCAACGGCCCGCGCGCGCTGGCGCCGGGACTCTATCTGGTGGCGACGCCGATCGGCTCGGCGCGCGACATAACCTTGCGCGCCCTCGACATCCTCGCGGGGGCCGATCTGCTCGCGGCCGAGGATACCCGCCGCGCCCGGCATCTGCTCGACATCCACGGCGTGCGGCGCGACGCGCGAAGCCTCGTGCCCTATCACGACCACAACGGCGCGCGGCAGCGGCCGCGGCTGCTCGCCGCGCTCGCCGAGGGACGCTCGGTCGCGCTCGTCTCCGACGCGGGGACGCCGCTCGTCGCCGATCCGGGCTACCGGCTCGCGGTCGAGGCGATCGCCGCCGGCCATCGGGTGCATGCCGCGCCCGGCGCCTCGGCGCTGCTCGCGGCGTTGAGCGTCGCCGGGCTGCCGACCGACCGTTTCCTCTTCGCGGGTTTCGCGCCGCCCAGACAGGCGGCGCGGCTGCGCTTCCTCGCCGGGGTGGCGGGGGTGCCGGCGACGCTGGTGTTCTACGAATCGCCGCGAAGGCTCGCGGCGGCGCTCGCGGACATGGCCGAGGCGCTTGGCGGCGCGCGCCAGGCCGCGGTCTGCCGCGAACTCACCAAGCGGTTCGAGGAGACCCGCCGGGGCACGCTCGCCGAACTCTCCGCGGCCTTCGCGGCGGAGCCGGAGCCGAAGGGCGAGATCGTCGTGGTGATCGGCCCGCCCGCCGCCGAGGAGGTCGGAGAGGAGGCGCTCGACGCGGCGCTCGACGCGGCGCTGGCGCGGCTCTCGGTCAAGGACGCGGCGGCGGAGGTCGCGCGCGCGCTCGGCCTGCCCCGGCGCCTCGTCTATGCCCGCGCGCTGGAGCGGGCGGAGTGACGCCCGGCCCGCGGCGGGGTGAGGGGCGGGTCGCCGCGCAGTCGGGCCGCGCGGCGGAGGAGATCGCGGAGCGGCTCTATCTCGGCCTCGGCGGCCGGATCGCCGCGCGCCGCTGGCGGGGCGGGGGCGGCGAGATCGATCTGGTGGTGGACCTGGGCGCGGAGACGGTCTTCGTCGAGGTCAAGGCCCGCCGCGACCTCGCCGGAGCGGCCGAGGCGCTGCGCCCGGCGCAGGCGGCGCGCCTCGCCCGCGCGGCGGAGGTCTACCTCGCCGGCCGCGAAGGCCGCGCCTGCCGCTTCGACCTCGTCCTGGTCGACCGCGCCGGCCGGGTCGAGCGCGTCGAGAACGCGCTGAGCTTCGACACCTTCTGACCGCCCGCCGCCACCTCCCGCGCGGGCCGGAGGGCGCGCGCTCGCCGCCCGGTCCGGGGGCCGGTTCCCCGGGCCGATTTTCCAACGGAGTTTCCGGACGGAATTTTCGCGCGCCCCTCTGGACACCGGCGCGCGACTGGCCTAGTGAGACGCCCGAACCGGTGATCCGGTTCGACGCCCGGGTAGCTCAGGGGTAGAGCAGCGGATTGAAAATCCGCGTGTCGGTGGTTCAAATCCGCCCCCGGGCACCATTGAAATCAATGAGTTAGAGCGTTCCACAGTGCTTCCTTCCGGCACTGACCTGTCCGCTGGGGCGCTCCGGGGGCGCTTATGGCTGTTGCTTGCGACTCGGGCCTGCTCCGCCCCGACGACGAGGACAACGGGGAAGGACAGCGAGGACCTTGGGAGGAGCGGCCGCGCCGCTTGCGTTGGCGTTTACAACCCGCGGATCACCTCGCAGCCGCTCCTCCCACGGTCTGAGCGGCTGCGCGACCCTATTACAGGGCCCGGCCTGGATCAGGATGCAAACCGTAGGCCGCGCTCGGCGTCATGCTCGAAGAAGCGCCGCCACCTCAAGCCTTTCCGAGGCCTGTCAAATGCGGCAGCGCCTCGCGCTAGCCGGCCTCGGAGGTCGCGGCCTTCATCGGAGCGCGCAAGGCTGCCCGCGCCGCCGGCTAGGTGCGTGGTCGGCGCCCCTCCGGTCGGGCCTTCGCAGCCCGGAGGCTGACCGGAGCGAAGGCGCCCACTCCTCCGTCGGCTCGAAGATTCCCCAGAACCCCATGACCAATCTTCGCACCCGTCCCGAAAAGTTCGCCGCAAGTACTCTGGCTTTCGCCAAGTCGGGCATGCACGTCTTTCCCTGCTTCCGGACCAAGGAACCGATGACCGTAACGGGTACAAGGACGCCACCACCTGCCCCCACGCGATCGAGCAATGGGCCGCCACCCTCGATGACCCTCAGATCGGCGTCGCCTGCGCGGCGAGCGGACTCGTGGTTGTCGACATCGATGATGTCGAGGCTTGGAGGCAGTTTCTGTCTGACCATGGGCTGCCTGTTCCTGAAACGGCCCGAGTGATCACGCCCAGCGGCGGGATGCACTTCTGCTTTAGAGCCGGACCCGGCGCGAGATATGGAGGAAAGCTCTGTGTCGGCGTCGGATACGTCCTTGCCCCCTTCGGTCGCTTGGTCGAGGCGAGCGGGATGCGAAGGTACCTGCCGGTGGGTCCCGGGGAGCGGCCTGCCGGCCGACGCGCCGGTCTGGCTCGAGACGACCGACGCCCGCCCTGGCATGAGCCGTGCCGCGCCCATGGACGGCCGATCCCCGATCTCGCGGAGGGAGGGCGCCGTCGGGTGAACGATATGGGGCCGACCGTTTTTCGTGCGTGTGCGAAGCCGGCGGGCGGGGCGCCATCGGCCCGGCCGCGACCCCGGCGCAGGTACAAAACGTGAAAATCGTGGATGTTCAACGGGCGCTTCGTTGATTATCAATCGGATACCTGACCGTTGCCACCTGGGATGCGCCCGCGACCTTGACCTTCCGATTCGTTCATACCGCCGACCTTCACCTCGACTCCCCGCTCGTCGCCCTGTCGCTCCGGGATCCGGAGCTTGCCCGGCAGGTGGGCGTCGCGACGCGCGCGGCCTTTTCCGCCACGGTCGAGCTCTGCCTCGCCGAGGGAGTCGACGCGCTCCTGATCGCGGGCGACCTCTGGGATGGCGGGCAGGTCTCGGTGAAGGCGCCGCGGTTCCTGAAGCGGGAGCTGACCCGGCTTCACGACGCCGGGATCCGCGTCTTCGTCATCCGGGGCAACCACGACGCGCTGTCGAAGGTGACGCGGGAGCTCGATCCGCCGCCCAATACCACGATCTTCGGCGCGCGCGCGGCGACCGGGCGGTTCGAGGCCGGCGGGCGCGCCATCGCCGTTCACGGGCTGAGCTTCGCCGAGGCGCGGGCGCCGGAGAGCGCGCTGCCGGCCTATCCGCCGCCCGAGCCGGGCGCCTTCAACATCGGGATGATGCACACGAGCCTGAACGGCAGCGCGGGCCACGACGTCTACGCGCCCTGCCGCCTCGCGGATCTCGAGGCGCATGGCTACGACTACTGGGCGCTCGGGCATATCCACCGGCGGAGCGAGCATCGCGGGCGCTGCGCCGTGGTCATGCCGGGCATCCCGCAGGGCCGCGACATCGGCGAGGCGGGGCACCGTTCGGTCACGCTCGTCACGCTCCATGACGACGGCCGGCTCGACATCGCCGAGCGGGTCGTCGCCTCGGTCCGGTTCGAGCGGCGGGAGGTCGATCTCGACGGCGTCGGGGACTGGAGCGAGGCGGTCGCCCGTCTCGATCACGCGCTGCGCGCGCTCGCGGCGGAGCCGCGCGCGGAGGCGCGTCTGGTCGCGCGTCCGCGGCTGCGGGGCGCGACGCCGCTCGCCTGGCGCATCGCACGCGACCTCGACGCGCTGACGGAGGAGGCGCGCGCCACCGCCGGGCTTCTCGACGGGCTCTCGATCGACCGGATCGAGAACGCGACGGACGGCGGCGCGGAGGGGCTGGCGGGCACCGGCGCGCTGCCGGACGAGCTGCTGCGGATCGTCGAGGAGGAACTGCCGGGCGATCCCGCGCTCTCCGCCGCGCTCGCGGATCTCGCGCGGGACTTCCAGGGAAACCTGCCCGGGGAGGCGCGCGCGGTGTTCGGGACCGACGAGGCGAGCTTCGCCGCGGCCTGTTCGGAGCTCCTGGACGAGGGCACGCGCCTCGTTCTCGCCCGGCTGATCGATCCGAGGGAGGGCTGATGCGTCTCGACCGGCTCGCGCTCACGCGCTACGGGCGCTTCACCGACACGGAACTGGTCTTCGAGCCGCCGGCGGCGGGGGAGGCGGATCTGCATGTCGTCTTCGGGCCGAACGAGGCGGGAAAGTCCACGCTCTTCGCGGGCTGGCTCGACCTGCTCTTCGGGATCCCGCAGCGCTGCGGCTACGAATTCCTGCATCCCGGCCCGACGCTGCGCCTCGGCGCGGAACTCTCCCACGCGGGCGGCGGGCTCGTGCTCTCCCGGCTGAAGCGGGCGGCGCCGAGCCTGCGCGACGCCCATGACGCGCCGATCCCGGAGGCGGTGCTCCAGTCGGTGCTGGGCGGGCTCACGCGGGAGGGCTACGCGGCGATGTTCTCGCTCGACGACGACACGCTGGAGAAGGGCGGCGACGGGATCCTCGCGAGCAACGGCGATCTCGGCGAGATGCTGTTCTCGGCGAGCGCGGGGCTCGCGGGGCTGGGCGCGCGGCTGGGCGAGATCCGGTCGGAACTCGACGCGTTCCATCGCCCGGGCGGCCGCAAGGGCGAGCTGCGGGAGGCCAAGGCGCGGCTCGCCGAGATCGAGCGCGAGCGCCGCGAGATCGACGTCTCGGCGCCGGCGAGCCAGCGGCTCGCGCGCGAGGCGCGGGAGGCGGAGGCCGCCTGGAGGCGGGCGCGCGCGGAGGAGGACGCGGCGGCGGAGGCGCTCGGGCGGCTGCGCGAACTCCGCGCGCTCGGTCCCGAGCGCGACCGGCTCGCGCGGCTGGAGGCGGAGCTCGCCCCGCTGGCCGACCTTCCCGGGGCGGGGGAGGAGGAGGAACGCCGGTTCCAGCGGCTGAGGACGGCGGAGATCGAACTCGCCTCACGGATCGCGGACCGGGGCGAACGGATCGCGCGGTGGCGGGAGGCGCTCGACCGGGTCGTGCCCGATCCCGCCGTGCTCGCCGCGGCGGAGGCGATCGCGGCGACGGAGGCGGCGCGGCCCGCGTACGAGACCGCGCTGGACGATCTCTCCCGCCGCCGCCGGGAGGCCGAGCAGGAGGAAGGCGGGATCCGCGAGACCCTGGCCCGGCTCGGCCGGCCGGGGGCCGAGGCCGAGGCGCTTCTGCTCGACCCCGCCCGGCTCGCCCGGCTCCGCCAGCTGCTGGGCCGCCGGTCGGGCGTCGAGACGGCGCGCGATCACGCGCGGCGCGAGGCGGAGGCGGCGCGCGCGCGGCTGGCCGGGACCGAGCGGCGCGAGGGCGATCCGGGGCCGGAGACCGAGCCCGGCGCGCTCGCCGCGCTGATGGCCCGGCTCCGCGCCGAGGATCCGGCGGCGGAGGTGGCACGGGCCGGCGAAGCCCGCGACGCGGCGCGCGCGCGCCTCGCCGCCGCGCTCGGCGCGCTGGAGCCGTGGCGGGGTGACGCGGAGAGCCTCGCGGCGCTGCCGGTCCCGCCGGTCCGGTGTCTCGAGTCCTGGGAGACGGAGGCCGAGGCGCTCCGGCGGGGCTGCGCGGAGGCCGGGCAGGAGCATGCCCTTCGCCGCGCCGAACGCGACCGTGCCGAGGCGGAGGACGAGGAGCGGCGGGATCGGGGCGGCGCGCCGGGGCTGGCGCTCGAAGATGCGGCGGAGGCGAGGGGCCGGCGTGAGCGTGCCTGGACCGCGCATCGCGCCGCGCTGACGCCGGAGAGCGCCGAGGCATTCGAGGCGGCGATGCGGATGGACGACCAGATCGCCGCGCTGCTCGCGGAGGCGCTGGCCGAGGCGCGGCGGGCGGGCGCGGCGGCGGGAGAGCTCGCGCGGCTGCGCGCCGCCGAGGAGGAGGCCCGTTCCCGCGTGGAGGAGGCGCGGTCGCGGCGCGCGGCGCATGAGGCGGAGGTGGCCCAGGCCTCCTGCGCGCTCGGGATCGGCGCCGCGCCGCTCGGCGATCTTCGGGCGTGGCTCGTGGCACGGACCGCCGCGCTCGCGGAGCGCGCGGCGCTCCGCGCGGCGGAGGACGCGCTCACCCGCGCCGAGGCGGCGCGGGACGCCGCGGCGGAGGCGCTCCGCGCGCTGCTCGGCGCTTCCGGGGGAGAATTCGAGGCGCTTCGGGCCGAGGCGGAGGGCCGGCTCGACCACGCGGCGGAGCGGCGGGAAATCCGGCGGCGGCTGGCCGAGCTCCGCCATGAACTCGAGGAACGCACGGCGGCCGCGGCGCGGGCCGAGGCGGAGGCCGAGGCCTGGCAGGCGGACTGGACCGGGGCCGCGCGCGGGAGTCTTCTCGCGGAGGTTCCGCCGGAGGGGGCGGGCGAGATGCTCGACCTGCTCGACGCGCTGGGGCGGGCCAGCGCCCGGCGCCTCGGGCTGATGGACCGGATCGCCAAGATGGAGGCCAATGTCACCCGGTTCCGCGACGGGGTGGCGGGGGTTTTCGCCGCGCTCGATCTCCCGTCCGAAATGCCCTGGCAGAGCATCCCCGCCCGGCTCCGCGCCGCCGAGGCGGCGGAGGCCGAGCACCGGCGCCTGACGGCGGAGCTGGGGAAGGCGGAGCGGGAACAGGCGGACGACGCGCGCCTCGCCGCGGAGAACGCGGCGGCGCGGGGCGAATTCGGCGCGGCGCTCGGCGCGGGGGCGGAGGAGGGGGGTGAGCTGGAGACGCGTCTCGCCGACGCGCTCCGCGCGAGCCGGCTCCGGCGCGAGATCGCCGAGACCCTGGCGGCGCTCGCCGCGCATCCCGCGCCCTCCGGGCCGACGGATCCGGACGGGCTCGCCGCGCAAGAGGCCGAGGCCGCTTCGGATCTCGAACTGCGCCGGAGCGAGACGCAGGCGTGTTTCGCGGCGCTGAGCGAGGCGCGCCGGAAGGTCGAGGCCATCGGCGCCGACGAGGCCGTCGCCAGGCTCGACGCGGAGCGGGAGAACCTGCTGAACGGGCTTCGCGTCGAGGCCCGCGCCCATCTCGCCGCGCGCTTCGGCCTGGCCGCGCTCGAGACGGGGCTTCGACGCTACCGTGACCAGCACCGGAGCGCGATGCTGGAGCGAGCCTCGGACGCGTTCCGGCAGCTGAGCCGGGGCGCCTATTCCGGGCTCGCCGCCGTGCCGGAGGGGGGGCGCGAGACGCTGGTGGCGCTGGCGCCCAGCGGCGCGAAACGGGCGGTGGACCTCTCGAAGGGAACCCGGTTCCAGCTTTATCTCGCGCTCCGGATCGCGGGCTATCACGAGCTCGCGCGGAGCCGGCCGACGGTGCCCTTCATCGCCGACGACATCATGGAGACCTTCGACGACGACCGCGCCGCGGAGGCCTTCGCGCTGCTCGGCGACATGTCGCGCCTCGGACAGGTCATCTACCTGACCCATCACCAGCATCTCTGCGACATCGCGCGCGCCGCGTGCCCGCGATGCAAATTCATCGACCTGCGCGCATGCTGAGCGCGCATCGGGGGCTATCATGACCGACGCGATCCCTTCCTCCGCCCCGGCGGACGACGCTCCGGAACATCGGCTCGCGGTCCGGGCGAGGGTCCGGACCAGGGTGAACTTCGCCGCCGCGCAGAACGGCGTCTCGGTGCTGCGCGAGCTCGCGATCGTCAACACGGGCGAGGCCGCGGCCGAGGCGGTCACGCTCACGCTCTCCGCCTCGCCCGGGATCCTGCGGGAGAAGACCTGGCGCCTCGACCGCGTCGCCCCGGGGGGCGAGATCGCGCTCGGCGATCTGGAAACCCCGCTCGACACCACCATCCTCGGCGGTCTCGACGAGGCCGAGATCGGCCGGCTCGACTTCCGCGTGACGGTGGACGGCGCCACGGTGGAGGCGAGCCGGCATCCGATCGAACTGCTGGCGCGGGACGAATGGGGCGGACTCGCCGAGCAGGACAGCATCCTCGCGGCCTTCGTCTCGCCGAACCAGCCGCTCGTCGCGCGGCTCCTGCGCGACGCGTCGCTGCTGCTGGAGCGCGCGGGCCATTCCGGGGCGATGGAGGGCTACCAGTCGAAGGACCCGCTCCGGGTCTGGATGATGGCGGGCGCGATCTGGTCGGCCGCGACCGGCCTCGGGCTGAGCTACGCCGTGCCGCCGGCCTCCTTCGAGAGCGCGGGGCAGAAGGTCCGCGATCCGGAGCGGATCGGCGCGGAAGGGCTCGCGACCTGCCTCGACGCGTCGCTCCTGCTGGCCGCGGCTTTCGAGGCGGCCGGGCTCAACACGGCGATCCTCTTCGCGCGGGAACACGCCTGGGTCGGCGTCTGGCTGACGCCGCGCGATTTCGGCCGGCTGGTGGAGCCCGATGTCGTCGCGGTGCGCAAGGCGGCGACGGCGCGCGAATTCGTGCCGCTCGAGACGACGCTGCTGACGAAGCGGCCGAGCGTCGGTTTCGAGGCGGCGGTGGCCGCCGGGCGCGACCGGCTCTCGGAGGCGCGCGAGGCGGAATTCATCCAGGCCGTCGACATCAACCGCGCCCGCGCCGCCCGCGTGCGCCCGCTCGCCTCGCATCGGCTCCGCGAGGAGGAGGCGGGGGCGGAGGAGGAGAGCGTCGCGCCCGCGGCCCTGCCGCGGCCGCTCGACCTCGGGCAGCTTCCCGGCGACGTGATCGACGAGGCGCCGACGACGCCGAAGGGCCGGATCGAGCGCTGGCAGCGCAAGCTCCTCGACCTCTCGCTCGCCAACCGCCTGCTGAACTTCCGGGAGACGAAGCTCGCGGTGCCGATGATCTGTCCCGACCTGCCGCGGCTCGAGGACCGGCTCGCGGGTGGCGAGGCCTTCCGGCTGCTCGCGCTCAGCGACGAGCGGGCGCTGGCCGGGCGCGATCTGCCCGCGGAGGAGGCGCGCGGGATCGAGGCGGATCTGGCCCGCGAGGCGCTGGAGCGGGGCCAGATCGCGACGCCGCTGACGGGCAGGGAGATGCTGGTCCGCCTGACCGAGCTCTACCGCAAGGCGCGCGCGGACGCGCAGGAGGGCGGGACCAACACGCTCTTCCTCGCCGTGGGCTTCCTGCGCTGGAAGCGCGACGCCGCCGAGGAGCGCGTCTACCGCGCGCCGCTCCTGCTGCTGCCGGTGAAGCTCGAGCGCCGTTCGGCGCGTTCGGAATTCCGCCTCTCGCTGCTCGAGGACGAGGCGCGCGTCAACGCCACGCTGCTCGAACTGCTCAAGCGGGATTTCGAGCTGCGCTTGCCGGAACTCGAGGGGGCGCTGCCGGCGGATGGCAACGGCCTCGACATTCCCCGCATCCTCGAGATCTTCCGCCGGCGCGTGCGCGACGCGGCCGGGTTCGAGGTGGTCGAGGAATGCGCGCTCTCGACCTTCTCCTTCGCGAAATACCTGATGTGGAAGGATCTGGTCGACCGTGTCGACAGCCTGCGCGAAAGCCGGCTCGTGCGCCATCTCGTCGACAACCCGACCGAGGCCTTCGAGGGCGGCGGGACGGGAATGCCGCGCGCCGCCGACATCGACCACCGGCTGGCGCCGGGCGACCTGCTCACCCCGCTCCCGGCCGACAGTTCGCAGCTCTCGGCCGTGCTGGCGGCGGCGGAGGGGCGGGATTTCGTGCTGATCGGCCCGCCCGGAACCGGCAAGAGCCAGACCATCACCAACATCATCGCCGACCAGCTCGGCCGCGGCAGGACGGTGCTCTTCGTCGCCGAGAAGGCCGCCGCGCTCGACGTGGTGCAGCGCAGGCTCGCGCGGGCGGGGCTCGGCGAGGCGGTGCTGGAACTGCATTCGAACAAGGCCGACCGCAAGGCGGTGCTGGCCCAGCTCGGCCGCTCGTGGGAGCGCGCCGCCGGGCAGGGCACGCGGGAATGGCGCCGCGCGACCGAGGATCTGCGCGCCGCGCGCGATCGGCTCAACACCTATGTCGCCGCGCTGCATCGCCCGGGCAGCCAGGGGTTCAGCATCTTCGAGGCCATCGGCCAGGCGACCGGAGCGCCCGCGCCGTTCCGGCTGTCCTTCGCCGGCCGGGACTGCCATGACGAGGAAAGCTGGTCGCGCCTGCGCGCCCTCGCGGAGGAGGTGGGCCAGCGGCGCCGGATCGTCGCGGAGCTCGGGGAGGCGGGGCCGCTCGGCCTCGTCGCGCCGGGCGAATGGTCCTACGGCTGGCAGGAGCGGTTTCTCGCCGCCCTCGGCGCCCTGCGCGACTCGCTGCGCGCCGAGCACGCCGCGCGGCACGCGCTCGCGGATCGCCTCGGCTGCCCGCCGGGCGAGGCGGACCGGCCCGAGGTGGCGGAGGTGCTCGCGCTCCTGCCCGCCGCGCGGCTCGGCCGCCGGGATCTCGCGGCGGCGGCGCTCGCCGATCCCGAGGGCGGGCGGGCCGCGCTGGACGAACTCGCCGCCGCCTGCCGGGACTGCGTGGCGCAACGGGCGATGCTCTCCGCCCGCTATTCCGACGAGGCGATCCTCGCCCTGCCGCTCGACGCGCTCGAACAGGAGTGGCGGGAGGCGCTCGGGAAGGTCTGGCCGCTCGCGGGGCTCGCCCAGGGCAAGGTCCGCAAGCGGCTCCAGGCGCATGCCCAGTCCGGCGCGGCGGATCCGGAGCGCGACCTTCCGGCGCTGCGGCGGCTCGCGCGCGCGCTGACGCGCATCGCCGCCTCGCCGCTCGCGGGGATCCCGGGCTTCGCGGGGGAGGCGAGCGATCCCGACACGCTCGCGGCGCAACTCGACGCCGCCGAGGCCTATCTGCGGCTCGAGGCGCGGTTCGCCGCGATCGGCGCGCCGGAGGACTGGCTCCAACTCCTGCGCGGCAACCTGACGCTGCGCGATGGCGGCGTGCTGGAACCCGAACTGCGCGCCCTGGCCGCGGCCGGGGAGCGTCTGCGGGCGGATCTCGCGCGGTTCGCGGCGGCGGGGGGGCGGCCGGGGGCGCGTCCCGACCGGCTCGCGGCGGAGCTCGACGCGCTCGAGGCGGCGAAGGGTCATCTCGCCGACTGGATGAAATGGCTGGCGGTCCGGGAGCGGGCGGTCGCGGGCGGGCTCGAACCGCTCGTGGACGCGCTGGAGGCGGGGGAGCCGGTCGCGGACGCCGCCCTCGCCTTCGAACGGGCCTATTGCGCCTGGTGGCTTCCGCTCGCGCTCGATTCCGAGCCGGCGCTGCGGGGCTTCGCCTCTTGGGAGCACGAGGCGCTGATCGCGCGGTTCCGGGAACTCGACGACGCGATGACCGGGATGGCGGCCGCGGAGGCGATGCGCCGCCTCGGCAACGACCTGCCCGCCCGCGATTCGGTGCCGCGCAATTCGGAACTCGGCACGCTGCGCCACCAGATCGGCCTGCAACGCCCCTCGGTCTCGATCCGCAACCTCCTCGCGCAGATGCCGACCACCTTCGGCAAGCTCGCGCCCTGCGTGCTGATGTCGCCGCTCTCGATCGCGCAGTACCTGCCGGCGGGTCAGGCCTGTTTCGACCTCGTGATCTTCGACGAGGCCTCGCAGATCTCGACCTGGGACGCGATCGGCGCGATCGCGCGCGGCCGGCAGGCGATCATCGTCGGCGACCCGAGGCAGCTGCCGCCGACCAACTTCTTCGGCCGCGCGGATTCCGACGAGGACGATCCCGACATCGCCGAGGTGGAGAAGGACATGCCCTCGATCCTCGACGAGGTGGCCGCCGCCGGCATTCCCACGCACCGGCTCAACTGGCACTACCGCAGCCGCGACGAGTCGCTGATCGCCTTCTCGAACCACCTCTATTACGACGACCGCCTCGTCACCTTCCCCTCGCCCGACGCCACCCACCGCGCGGTGCGGCTGGTCCCGGTCGCGGGCACCTATCAGCGCGGGACGGCCCGGACCAATCCCGAGGAGGCGCGCGCGATCGTCGCGATGATCCGCGCGCGCCTCACGGAGTGGGCGCGGCTGCCGGAGAAGGAGCGGCCCACGCTCGGCGTCATCACCTTCAACGCGCAGCAGCAGAGCCTCATCCTCGACCTGCTCGACGCGGAGCGGAAGGCCGACGACACGCTCGAATGGTTCTTCTCCGACGAGCGGGAAGAGCCGGTGATCGTGAAGAATCTCGAGAACATCCAGGGTGACGAGCGCGACGTGATGCTGTTCTCGATCACCTTCGGCCCCGACCAGGCGGGCAAGACCACGATGAACTTCGGCGCGCTGAACGGCGACGGGGGCGAGCGGCGCCTCAATGTCGCCGTCACCCGCGCGCGGGCCGAACTGCATGTCTTCAGCTCGCTCGGCGCCGAGCAGATCGATCTCGCGCGCACCGGCGCGCGCGGCGTGAGGGACCTCCGGACCTTCCTCGATTTCGCCGCGCGCGGGCCCGTCGCGCTCGCCGCGCGGGACGAGGGCTCGCTCGGGGGCGTCGAGTCGCCGTTCGAACAGGCGGTGCGCGACGCGCTCGCGGACCGGGGCTGGGAGGCGCGCAGCCAGATCGGCGTCTCGGGCTTCCGGATCGACCTCGGGCTGCGCCATCCCGACCATGCCGGGGTCTGGCTCGCCGGCGTCGAATGCGATGGCGCGCGCTACCACGCCGCGGCCACCGCGCGCGACCGCGACCGGATCCGCCAGGCGGTGCTGGAGGGGCTCGGCTGGACGATCCTGCGCGTCTGGTCGACCGACTGGTTCCGCGATCCCGTCCGGGTGGCGAACGGGCTCGACGCCCGGCTGCGCGAGATCCTTGAGGCCGACCGCCGGCGCCGCGCCGCCGCGGCCGAGGCCGAGGCCGGTGAACCGGCGCAGGACGCCGCGCCGGCGCCGCCGGAGGAGGAAGCCGTGGCGCCCGACGCCGCGGCGCCGGACTCCGCCGCCGAGATCCCGGCGCCCGCGCCGCCCCGCGACGAGCCCGCGGGCGCGCCGGAGTTCGGTGAGCTGAGGGCAGAGGCGGGGGACGTGGAGACCGAGCCCGACCCTCCCTTCGAAGCCGGCTACACGCCGCGTCTCGCGGCGCTCGTCGCGCGGTCGTGGCGATCGGGCGACCCGTGACGGCCGAGGCGCGACCGCCTGCGAGGTCGGATCCCGCGCTCAGGGCAAGGCGGAGACGACCCCTGATCCGGTCTTGGGCCTCGGGCGCGGGCCCTCCGACTCACGGCCGGAGATCACTTGCCCTGGAGACAGGATCCAGTGGCCGGACCGTCCCCGTCTCGCGGTGACGCCAGCGGATTCCGTCATGGCGAGGCATCAAGTCCCGCGAGCATATCTACTGAAGTTCTGGGAGATAAGTGGCGGACTGGGGAGGATTCGAACCCCCGACCCCTTGATTCGTAGTCAAGTGCTCTATCCAACTGAGCTACCAATCCGTCGGGGGTGCAGATAGCCGGGCGGGCGGGGATTCGCAAGGGGCGGGTGGCGGATTTTTCGCTTCTTTCCCGAAGTTTTCGCCACCGGGGCCGACGCGGGCCGGAAAGGTCCGGGGGCGGCGCGATCCGGGGACGCCGGATCGCGCTCAGCGGATGGCGAAGCGGACCGGGACGGCGATGTCGAGCCGGCTGCCGGGCGGGGGCGGCGGTACGGGGGAGGCGCGGCGGACCATCGCGAGGACTTCCGCGTCGAGTTCCGCCACGCCGGAGGAGCGCGACAGGCGCGCGCTCAGCACGTTGCCGGCCGGGTCGATCGAGAAGCTGAGCGTCGCCACGCCTTCGTCGCCGCGGCGGCGCGCGGCCGCCGGATAGCGCTTGCGCCGCTCGAGGTGCGCGAGCAGCCGCGACTGCCACTTCCGCGTGGCGGCGGCCGGGACAGCGGGCTGTTTCGAGGTCCGCCGCACGGATTCCCGGGGCGGGGTCTTCTTCGGGGGCGCCGGTTCGGCCGCCCGCGGCGTCTCGGCCGGGGGCCGGGGCGGCGGCTTCGCCGGGAGCACCGCCTCGGCGGTGTCGAGCGCGGGCGGATCGGGCTCGGCCGGGGGGGCGGGCTCGGCCACCTGCCGGGGCGTCTCGTCCCGGGGTGGCGCCTCCTCAGCGGGGTCGGGAGGCGCGACGGTCTCCACCTCGTCGAGCGCGGTCGGCGGGTCGAGCGGCTCCGTCTCGGCCGGCGGCGCATCGGTCAGGCTGTCCGAGATCCGGGTCTCCTCGGCGACCGGCGCGACGGGTTCGGGCGCGAGGTCGATCAGCACGGCCTCGGCGGCGGCGGGAGCGTCCGAAAGCGGCTCCGGGCCGCTCCGCGTCGCCCAGACCGCGACGCCGGCGTGAAGCGCGAGGACGGCCATGCCGGCGGCGGCGTAGGCGCCGGCTTCGCGCAGCGGATGCCGCGGCCATGCGCGGGTGAGGTCCCCGACGGGAACGGGATGGTCCGGCGCCCCGGTCATGGAACCTCCGGGGAGGCCGGACCGGAGCGGGCCGTCTCGAGGCCGACGAGGGCGATCTTCAGATAGCCCGCGTCGCGCAGCAGGTTCATCACCTCCATCAGCTCGCCATAGGGCACCGCCTCGTCGGCGCGCAGGAAGATCCGGCTTTCCCTGTCCCCGCCCGCGCGGGCGTCGATCGCGGGGCCGAGCGCGGCGCGCGCGACG
The DNA here is from genome assembly GCF_006385685.1 of Amaricoccus solimangrovi. GTDB lineage: Bacteria > Pseudomonadota > Alphaproteobacteria > Rhodobacterales > Rhodobacteraceae > Amaricoccus > Amaricoccus solimangrovi. The sequence goes on from NZ_VFRP01000012.1 coordinate 114,361, forward strand.
GTCTCCTCGCCGAGGGCGAGCGTGGCGTCGCGCCGCAGCGTCACGTAGATCGGCGCGTCCGGCCGCGGCTGGCGCGTGGCGCTCGAGGCGGGAAGGTCGACATTCACGTCGACCGTCGCCAGCGGCGCGGCGACCATGAAGATGATGAGCAGCACGAGGATCACGTCGATGAAGGGCGTGATGTTGATCTCGTGGTTGACCTCCATCTCGTCCGAGCCGGAGGGACGCCGGATGCCGCCCGCCATGCCCTATTCCGCCGCCATGTCGAGAGGGCGCAGCCGCCCGTGGTCGAGATCGCGGCTCACCATCCGCTCGAGATGCGCGGCGATGTCGGCGAGCTCCTGCCGGTAGCCGGTGATCGCGCGCGCGAAGTGGTTGTAGATGACGACCGCCGGAATGGCGGCGACGAGCCCCATCGCGGTGGCGAGCAGCGCCTCGGCGATGCCGGGGGCGACCACGGCGAGATTGGTGGTCTCGGCGCGCGAGATGCCGATGAAGGCGTTCATGATGCCCCACACCGTGCCGAACAGGCCGATGAACGGGGCGGTGGAGCCGATCGTGGCGAGAAGGCCGGTCCCGCGGGTCGCGCGGCGGCCGGCCTCGGCCTCGATCCGTCCGAGGTGGGAGGCGACGCGTTCCCGGAGCCCTTCGCCGCCCGCGCGGGGCAGCGCGGCGGCGGAGGCGCGGGATTCCTCCCAGACGGCGCGGACCATCACCGCCACGACGCCGGGGCTGTTCTCGAAGGCCCGGCGCGCCTGGGCGAGGTCGGGGCGCCCGTCGAGCAGCTTTCGCGCCCGTCGCGCGCGCCGCCGCGCGCCGGCGAGTGCGACCGACTTGACGAGCCATACCGTCCAGGTGGTCAGCGACGCGAGGAGCAGGCCGACCATCACCGATTTCACGACCGCGTCCGCCGCCATGAACATGCCCCGGGGCGAGAGGTCGCGGGGCAGGGCCGCCTCGGCGGCCGGGGTTCCGGCCGCGCCGGGCGGGGTGGCCGGTGGCGCGATGCCCTCGGGGAGGGCGGACGGCGCCGGCGCCTGAGCGGCGGGGACGGCGTCCATGGCGGCGGGCGGGGTTTCCTGCGCCGCCGGGGCAAGCGGAGCGAGCATCAGGAGCACCGCCCCGAGGAGGAGCCTCGCGCTCCGGTTCCGCCAAAGTCTTCCGTCCGCGCGCATCGCTCGTCCCGCCAGCTGCCAAGGGTTCAAGAAAGGGTGGCTGGCGGAGGCGCGCCCCGCGGGGGCGGCCGGCTGGCTCGCATCGGGACGGAGGCGCGAAGGCGCGCCGTCCCGGCCCGCCCTTAGCAATGCGCGCGCTTCGGCGCAAGACGGCTCACAAGCCCGATAATTCAAGGGCTTGAGCCTAAATCCCTGAAAAGGTGATAAAATCGGTCAGGTCCGCCTCCGCCTGCCCGCGCGCGATTTTCCCGGCGCGGGGTCCGGGGGTGTCGCGCGTTGGCCGGGGCGGGAGAATCACGTGCCGAAGGTCTCGGCCACGTCGTACATCACCGGCTCGAAGCCCCGGCAGAGCTCGGCGATGCGCCGGTTGCGGCTCCGCATCTCGTCGGAGCGCAGCATGGCGAGGAAATCCTCCCGCCGCGCCCATTGCGAATAGTTGGCGATCCGGGTCTGCGCGTCGTTCACGTGAAGTCCCGCGCCGAGGAAGCCCGGCTGGTGGCGGATGAAGCTCTCGTAGGCGTCGCGCAGCTCCTCGAGCAGGTCGTGGCAGGTGCCCGGGGTCATTTCGAACGTGGTGATGACCGTTTGCACCGGAGCGTCGCGCGAGATGGTCGGCATGGTCTCTTCCTCCCTGAGTGGCGGGGAGGATAGCAGCTTCGCGCGCGCGGTTCATCCGGCTCGATCAAGGCGCCGTTAACCGGATCCGATGTTTCCTCCTCGGGTTTCGGGAGAGGTGGAATGCGCGCGATCCTGCTCGGTCTGACGTTGCTCCTGCCCGCGCAAGGCGCGGCCGCGGGGGCCTGGCCCCGCGCGGAGGGGACGACCTTCCTCGCGCTCGGCCAGTCCGCCTCCTCCGGATCCCCGGCGCTGCTCGCGCCCGACCAGAGCTTCCGCTCGCAAAGCTCGGTCTATGCCGAATACGGGCTGACGGAACGGCTGACGCTCGGCTTCGACGGCGCCTATGGCTGGGGACCGGAGGCGGATCTGTGGACCGGCCTCGCCTTCCTCCGCTGGCCGGTCGCCACGACGCCGGCGGGCGACCGCTTCGCCCTCGACCTCGGGCTCGGCCGGCGCGTCGATTCCGAGGAGGGGGCTGATACGCGCGCCCGCCTCGGCCTCGCCTGGGGACGGGGATTCGAGATCGGCCTCGGGCAGGGCTGGATGGGTGTCGAAAGCTCCGCCGAGCGGCTCGTTCCGGCGAATGACACCGTCTACAAGGCGGATTTCACGATCGGGCTCAGGCCGGATGACGACTGGATGCTGATCCTGCAGGTCTGGACCGGGCTCTATCCCCGCGCCGCGCCGCTGGTTCGCCTCGCCCCCTCGGTCGTCCGGCGCCTGGGCGAGCATCTCCATCTCCAGTTCGGCGCTGATACCACGGTGGCGGGCGACCGGTCCTACGGGGTGAAGCTCGCGACCTGGATCAGCTTCTGACGGCTTCCGGGGCGGCGCGCGCCTCGGTCGCGGCGCGGAACTGGATCGCGTTGACCACCCAGCGGTCGCCGTCGCGCACCATCTGCCAGTCGACGAAATGCAGCGCGCCGGCCCCGTCGGTGATCAGCGCCGATTGCAGCCGCTGGCGCCCCGATTCCGCGATGCCCGCGAACTGCACGGCGCTGTCGGAGCGGAGTTCGGGATGGGCGTCGAGCGTCGCGCGGGCGAAGGTCCTCGGCCCGCCGCTCTCGCGCCGGGCCTGGCGCGAGACGAGCCTGTCGGCGCCCCGCGCGTCGCCCGCGCGCACGGCGCGCACCAGATCCGAGATGACGGCGCGGATCTCCACCGTCTCGTCCGGCGGCGCCTTGCCGCCGCCGAGGCCGAGACTGCCGGCGATCACCGCGATCGTCGCCCTGAAACGCATCGCCTAACTCCCCAACCGGGCAGGGGAAATAGGCGCCCCGAACGGGACGCCTGTCAATGCCCGGCGCGGGAGTGTGATCAGGCCGCGAGTTCGCCCGCGAGCGCGGCGTCGATCAGCGCCACCGTCTCGTCGACGCCGTAGAGCGCGATGAACCCGCCGAAGCGCGGCCCCTGCTCGGCGCCGAGCAGCACCTCGTAGAGCGTGCCGAACCAGGCGCGGAGCGGGTCATAGCCATGCGTCTTGCCGACCTCGAACACCATGTCCTGCAGCGCGCCGGCCTCCGCCGGCCCCTCCCAGGCCCGCAGTCGGTCGCGCAGCTCCGAGAGCGCCGCGACGTCGAGCGCGTCGGGGCCGCGGTAGACCTTCGCGGGTTTCACGAAATCCTCGAAATAGCGCACGGCGAAGCCCGCGGCCTTGTCGAGCGTCGGATGGCTCTCGGGCGTCGCATCGGGCGCGTAGCGCCGGATGAAGCCCCAGAGCACGTCCTTGTCATGGGCGTTCGCCGCGCTCGCGAGGTTGAGCAGCATCGAGAAGGAGACGACCATGTCATCCGCCGGCGGTTCGCCCTGATGGACGTGCCAGACCGGGTTGGCGATCCGCTGGGCGAGATCCTGGCCCGGATAGGCGCGAAGCTGCTGGTGATACTCGTCCACCGCCTTCGGGATCACGTCGAAGAACATCCGCTTCGCGGTCTTCGGCTTCTGGAACATGAAGTAGCCGAGGCTCTCGGTCGAGGCATAGGTCAGCCATTCGTCGATCGTGAGCCCGTTGCCCTTCGACTTCGAGATCTTCTCGCCGCCCTCGCCGAGGAAGAGTTCGTAGACGAAATGCTCGGGCTTCCTGCCGCCGAGGATCTCGCAGATCCGGTCGTAGATCGGCGTATTGGTCGAATGGTCCTTGCCGTACATCTCGAAATCGACGCCGAGCGCGGCCCAGCGGGCGCCGAAGTCGGGCTTCCACTGCAGCTTAACGTTGCCGCCGGTCACCGGCACGGTCAGCTCGGTGCCGTCCTCGTCGTCGAAGGTGATCGTGCCGTCCTTCGCGTTCACCTCCTTCAAAGGCACGTAGAGCACCCGGCCCGTCGTGGGCGAGATCGGCAGGAAGATCGAATAGGTCTTCTGCCGCTCCTCGCGCAGGCTCGCGAGCATCACCTCCATGATCGCGTCGTATTTCTCCGCGGCGCGCAGCAGCACGGCGTCGAACGCGCCGGAGCGGTAGAACTCCGTCGCCGAATAGAACTCGTATTCGAAGCCGAAGGTGTCGAGGAAGCGGCGGAGCATCGCGTTGTTATGCGCGCCGAAGCTCTCGTGCGTGCCGAACGGGTCGGGCACCGAGGTCAGCGGGCGCTGCAGGTTCTCGCGCAGCATCTCCTGGTTCGGCACGTTCTCCGGCACCTTCCGCATCCCGTCGAGATCGTCGGAGAAGCAGATGAGCCGGGTCGGAATGTCCGAGATCGCCTCGAAGGCGCGGCGGATCATCGTCGTGCGCGCGACCTCGCCGAAGGTGCCGATATGCGGAAGGCCGCTCGGGCCATAGCCGGTCTCGAAGAGGACGTAGCCCTTCTCCGGCGGCGCCTTCTCGTAGCGTTTGGCGAGTTTGCGCGCCTCCTCGAACGGCCAGGCCTTCGACGTCAGGGCGGCTTCGCGCAACGCGGTCATGGGATCGGTCCTCCGAACGGGCGATCAGGTGAACGGAAGCGCCCCCTATGCGGAAACGGGGGCTCGCGGTCAAGTCGCGGGGGCGCCGAGGGGGAGGACGGCCGCGCGCGGCACTTGTCGGCGCGCCGCCCGAGCCGGTATACGAGGCGCGACATCGGCATTCCGGGGCGCGCACAGGACATGGCAAGCGATTTTCCCACTCCCTCCTTCTCCGCCCAGGACGCGCTCGTCGCCGTGATGATCGGCGTCTCGGCCTCGGACGAGAACATGACGACGCTCGAACTGCTGTCGATCAGCCGCATGGTCGACACGCTTCCCGTCTTCGAGGGCTACGACCGCGACCGGATCCGGACGGTGAGCCAGACGGTCTTCGACCTCTTCGCCGAGGAGGACGGGCTCGAGGCGCTGTTCGGGCTCGTGCGCGACGCGCTGCCCCCGGCGCTGCAGGAGACGGCCTACGCGCTCGCCTGCGACGTGGTCGCGGCGGATCTCCATCCGTTCCAGGCGGAGCTCCGCTTCCTGCTCGAACTGCGCGAGGAGATGAACATCGACCTGCTGCAGGCGGCGGCGATCGAACACGGCAGCCGCGCGCGTCACAGGCGGCTGCCCTCGGGGATCTGAACGCCTCAGCCGGGCGGCTCGCGCATCTCCTCGGCCGGAAAGCCGATCGACCGGCGGATGCGCCACGCGCCGTCCGCCTCCCGCGTTAGGATGTCGAGCCGCCGCTCCTGGCTGGTCGTGACCGAACCCGCGTCCTCGATCCCGAGCGTCCAGACCGCGCGGACCGCGGCGAAATCCCCCGAGGGCGCGATCAGGATCTCCTCGATCTGCGGCGCGTAGGTGACATCGCGCGCCGGGTCGCCCAGCACCTCGTCGACCCGGTCGCAGGCGGCCGCCTTGTCCGCGTCCGGCAGACCCGGCCAGACGCCCTCGAAATCCCCGGCGTAGATCTCGCAGACGCGTCCCGGATCCGCCGCGTTGAAGGCGTCGGCCCAGGTTTCGAGCCGGGCGCGGATCGCGTCCTCCGGCCCCTCGGCCCGGGGCGCCGCGGCGCTCGCGAGCAGGAGCGCGGCGGCGAGGACGGGCCGCCAGCATGTCCCGGGCATCCTCATCCCCCGTAAACCTCGACCCAGCGGCGCAGCAGCGCCTGCTCCTGGCCGCGCGCCCGCTTCGCCCAGGGTTTCGCGCCGGGCGGATTGTCGCGCTGATCGGCGGGAATGCGCGCCCGCGCGGCGGGATCGGCGGCGAAGATCACGAAGGCGAGCCGGCGCCCGGCCGTCGTCAGGTAGCCGGCGAGAGCGCTGACGAAATCGAGCGTGCCGGTCTTGCAGAGGAGCCGCGCGCGCCCGGGATCGAACCCCGCCTCTCCCGGCGCCCCGGCGAGCTTGCGTTCGCGCAGCAGGTCGGAGAGCGGACCCTGGGCGCGGATCAGCACGCCCGCCAGATCGGCGGGCGCGATCCGGGTCGCCTCGGTCAGGCCCGAATGGTTGAGGATCACCGCCTTCTCCAGTCCCAGCGTTCCGCGCGCCCAGTTCTCCATCGCCCCGGCCGATCGCGCGAGGTCCGGGGCGGCCGCTCCCCGCGCCTGGCTCGCGCGGAGGCCGAGCGTCTCCGCCGTCAGGTTGGTCGAGTGGAACAGCATGCTCCGTACCAGATCAACGGCGGGGTCGGAGAGATGTTCCGCCAGCGCCGGCCCGCTCGTCCCGGCGGGCGCCGCGCCCGCCGGCGCGGGTGGCCCGAGCCCCGCGCCGCCGAGCAGCGTCGAGAAGACGCCGCCCGCGTAGGCGGCGGGTTCGCGCACCGGCAGCCAGAGGCCGCCGCGTCCGGCGAGTTTCGCGCGCGGGATGCGCCAGACCTCGCCCTCCGGCCCGTCGCCATGCCCGGGGCGGGCGCGGTCGGTGGGGACGACCCTCGGCACGGCGACGGGGGCCTCGAATCTCTCCCCGGGCGCGCTGACCGACATCCGGCCCCGCGACCAGCTGAGGAAGGCGCGGTTGTAGTTGAGGTTCAGCCCGGAGATCGCGGGGTTGTAGGCGGCGAGCGGCGGCTGGTCGCGGTCGATCATCTCGATCGCGGGCAGGGCGCCGCTCGCCGTGAAGAGCCGCCGCGCCCCCGACGCGCGGCGCGCCACCTCGCGCGCGAGATCCCCGAGCGCGTCGGTATCGAGCCCGGGCGCGCCGTCGCCCATCAGGACGAGGTCGCCTCCCGCGCCGATCACGCGCGTGCGGAACCGGTAGCCGGAGCCGAGCGTGTCGAGGGTGTAGAGCGCGGTCAGGATCTTGACGACCGAGGCGGGCGGGAAACCACGGTCCGCGCGGTGCGCCTCGAGCGGCGCGCCGGTGGCGAGATCGACGACGACGAATCCCGTCTCCCGCGCGAGGCCCGACCGGGCGAGGATCGTCTCGGTGCTTTCGGCGCCGGTGGCCGCCCGCCCCGGGGCGGCGCCCGCGCCGAGCGCGATGGCCGCGAGACCCGCCAGGATGTCCCGGCGGGACGGTCCGGCGGGCCGCGCGGCCGCGCTCATCGCCGCCTCAGCAGCCGCCGTCGATCATCGCCGCGCCATCGGCGTCGAAGCCGGTGAGGCTGAAGTGGCAGCCGTTCGCCTCCTGCTCCTCGCCGACCTTGAGCGTCTGGAGCGACTGGCCGTTGACCGCGACCATGGCGCTGCCCGCCGCGCTGTCCGCGGAGGAGAGGAAGACATGCAGCTTGTCGGGCGAGATCACCGCCGTCATGCCCGGCCGCAGCGCGGTGCCGGTCCCGGCCGGGGCCGCCTGTCCGCCCGCCGGCCCGGAGTCGCCTCCGGACTCGCCCCCGGTCTCGCCCCCTGTCCCGCCCATGCCGCGCATCGAGGACAGGGCGGAGCGCATTCCGTCCATCTGCGACTTCATCGTCTCGCCGATGCCCGCGCCGAGCTTGTCCACCGCGCCGGAAACCGTCTGGCCGATCCCCTGGATCTGGCCGCTGAGAGCGGTCAGCGCCTCGTTCTGCGTGGCGTTGAACGCCACGACGGCGGCCTCGACGCCGCCGAGCTTCTGGTCGAGCCCGTCGACCTTGCCCGACATCGCCTCGACCTGGGTCGACAGCGCCTCGGTCCGGGCCAGGGCCTCCCGCGCGGTCTCGTCCTCGCCGCCGCTCATCGAATAGCCGATGATGATGCCGACGAGCAGCGCGCCCGCGCCGACCACCAGAGAATTGTTCATGTCCATGGGTCGCTCCCCTCCGTGGATATTTCCCGGCCGCGCGTGTTACCGGCCGGCCTTGGCGCGCAGGTTAGCCAGCGCGGCGGACGCTGTCCAATGCGCCGCGCGGTCGCGGGCGAGGAAGCTCCGGTCTCAGCCCTGCCAGCGGCCGAGCCGGCGCAACTCGGTGGAGGAGAGGTCGAGCATCCGCCCGCTCAGCAGCGTCCAGGCGGGCGGATCGCGGAAGGGCAGGGTGGCCGCCGCGCCGCGCGGCAGCCGCCAGCGCGCGAAGCCGCGCGCCACCGGCGAGAGCCCGGCGCGAAGCTGCTCGCCGGGCCGTGCCAGCACGCCGACGGGAACGGTCCCGAGGATTTCCTCCCAGCGGTCCCAGCGGTGGAAGCTCCGCAGATTGTCCGCGCCCATGAGCCAGACGAAGCGCGCGCCGGGATAACGCCGGCGCAGACCCGTCAGCGTCGCCTGGGTGTGCCGGGTGCCGAGCCGCGCCTCGACGTCGGTCACGACGATTCGCGGGTCGCGCGCGATGGCCCGGCAGGCGGCGAGCCGGCGCGGCATGTCGGCGGGCGCGTTCCGCTTCAGCGGGTTGCCGGGGCTCACCACCCACCAGACCCGGTCGAGCCGGAAGGCGCGGAGCGCCCATTTCGAGATGTGCAGATGCCCGGCGTGGGGCGGGTCGAAGGAACCGCCCAGCAGGCCGACGCGCAGCCCCGGGGGGGCGACGGGAAATCCCAGCATCCGCCCCTCCGCGACGGTTTCGTGATAGCCGAGCTATCGCGGCGCGGGGCGGGGATTGTCAATGCGTCCGGGGCGCGTCGCGCGGGCTCCCGCGGCGCGCCGCCCGCGGCTCACCGGAACTTCTTCTGGCTCTTGCCGCGCACCGCCCGCGTGCCACCGCGCCCCGCCTTCGAGCGCGGGGCGACGGCGATCTCCACCTCCGCCTCGATCGCCGATTGCCGCGCCAGCGGATCGTCGGCGACGGCGAGTTCCACCGCCTCCAGCCGCTTGATCTCGTCGCGCATCCGCGCGGCCTCCTCGAATTCGAGGTTCTCCGCCGCCTTCAGCATCGCCTTCCTGAGCGCGTCGAGATGGGCGGCGAGATTGGCGCCGACCATCGGCTTCTCCACCCGCGTCGTGATCCGCGCCTGGTCGGTATCGGCCGGGAACAGCCCTTCGAGCACGTCCGAGACGTTTTTGCGCACGGTCGCGGGCGTGATCCCGTGCGCCGCGTTGTAGGCGACCTGCTTCTCGCGCCGCCGGTTCGTCTCCGCGATCGCGCGTTCCATCGAGCCGGTGATCCCGTCGGCGTACATGATCACCCGGCCGTCGACGTTGCGCGCCGCGCGGCCGACGGTCTGGATGAGCGAGGTCTCCGAACGCAGGAAGCCTTCCTTGTCGGCGTCGAGGATCGCGACCAGCGCGCATTCCGGAATGTCGAGCCCCTCGCGCAGCAGGTTGATGCCCACCAGCACGTCGAAGGCGCCGAGCCTCAGGTCGCGCAGGATCTCGATCCGTTCGATCGTGTCGATGTCGGAATGCATGTAGCGCACCCGGATCCCCTGCTCGTGCAGGTACTCGGTCAGATCCTCGGCCATCCGCTTCGTGAGCACGGTGACGAGCGCCCGGTTCCCCGCCGCCGCGACGCGCCGCACCTCGTCGAGCAGGTCGTCGACCTGCGCCGCGACCGGCCGGATCTCGACCGGCGGATCGAGCAGGCCGGTCGGCCGGATCACCTGCTCGGCGAAGACGCCGCCCGCCTGTTCGATCTCCCAGGCGGCGGGGGTCGCGGAGACGAAGACCGACCGGGGCCGCATCGCGTCCCATTCCTCGAACTTGAGCGGCCGGTTGTCCATGCAGGAGGGCAGCCGGAAACCGTGCTCCGCGAGCGTGAACTTGCGCCGGTAGTCGCCCCGGTACATGCCGCCGATCTGCGGCACGGTCACGTGGCTCTCGTCGGCGAAGACGATCGCGTTGTCGGGGATGTATTCGAAGAGCGTGGGGGGCGGCTCGCCGGGCTTGCGCCCGGTGAGATAGCGCGAATAGTTCTCGATCCCGTTGCAGACGCCGGTCGCCTCCAGCATCTCGAGATCGAAATTCGTGCGCTGCTCCAGCCGCTGCGCCTCGAGGAGCTTGCCCTCGGCCACGAACTGGTCGAGCCGCTGGCGCAGCTCCGTCTTGATCGCCTTGATCGCCTGGTTGAGCGTCGGCCGGGGCGTCACGTAATGCGAATTCGCATAGACCCGGGCGCTGTTGAGCGTCGCGGTCCTCTCGCCCGTCAGCGGATCGAATTCGTGCACCGATTCGAGCTCGTCGCCGAAGAAGGAGAAGCGCCAGGCGCGATCCTCCATATGCGCGGGCCAGAGTTCGAGCAGGTCGCCCCGCACCCGGAAGCCGCCGCGCGAGAAGGCGGCGTCGTTGCGCCGGTACTGCTGCGCGATCAGGTCCGCGATCACCCGCCGCTGATCGTAGGAATTGCCCGCGATCAGATCCTGAGTCATCGCCCCGTAGGTCTCGGCCGAGCCGATGCCGTAGATGCAGGAAACGGAGGCGACGATGATCACGTCGTCGCGTTCCAGCAGCGACCGGGTCGCCGCGTGGCGCATCCGGTCGATCTGCTCGTTGATCTGGCTTTCCTTCTCGATATAGGTGTCGGACCGGGGCACATAAGCCTCCGGCTGGTAATAGTCGTAGTACGACACGAAATACTCGACCGCGTTGTTCGGAAAGAATCCCTTGAACTCGCCGTACAACTGCGCGGCCAGTGTCTTGTTCGGCGCGAGGATGATGGCCGGGCGCTGGGTCGCCTCGATGACCTTCGCCACCGTGAAGGTCTTGCCGGTTCCCGTCGCGCCCAGCAGGACCTGGTTGCGCTCGCCCGCGTCGATTCCCTGAACCAGTTCCGCGATGGCCGCGGGCTGGTCGCCCGCGGGCGAGAATTCCGACTCGAGCACGAATTTCTTGCCGCCTTCGAGCTTCGCGCGCCGCGGATCGACGGCGGGAATGGTCAGCATGTCGACGAGGGGCATCGCGGCTGTTCCGATCGTTCCGGGGGTGGGCCGCGCGGGAAAGGCGGCCTGCTTCCAAACATGGTCGATCCGGCGCGAAGTGCAAGTGCCGCGGGCGGTGGCGGCGGATCGGCGGATTTCCGCCTATAGTCGATCCCGACATGGGTTGCTAAACCCTTGCGTGTGTTCTTCCGCTGGTGTACAAGGGTCCGGCAAGCAGCGAAGTGGTCGTCGTCCGGGTGCGTACACCCACCCCACCCCTCGCTCCCTCGTATCCGGACGACGATTCACCCCCGCCATGATCGGCGGCGCCGCCATTCCCCCCCTCCCGTCACGCTCTCCCGCGCGCGCCCCGGACCCTTCCCGCCGCTTGATCCCGCCGCGCGGATTGGCCATAACCGTCGCAGGTGTTCCACGGAGAAGTCGATGGTTGCGAGGATCTACAAGCCGGCCCGGAACGCGATGCAGTCCGGGACAGCCAAGACGCATGACTGGATCCTCGAATTCGCCCCGGCGGATGCCCGCTTCATCGATCCGCTGATGGGCTGGACCGGCTCGGACGACATGGACAGCCAGGTGACGCTGCGCTTCCGGACGAGCGCGGAGGCCGTGGCCTACGCGACGCGCCATGGCCTCGCCTACCAGTTGTTCGATCCGAAGCCGCGCGCCCACGTGCTGCGCCCGAACGGCTACGGCGACAACTTCGCCGCGCAGCGCCGCGCTCCCTGGACGCACTGACGAGACCAAGACGCGCGCGGCCCCGCGGCCGCCGCCGAGCGGCCCCTTAGCTCAACTGGATAGAGCGGCGGACTTCTAATCCGCAGGTTCCGGGTTCGATCCCTGGAGGGGTCGCCAACCCTTCTCTGACATACTGAAATCAGTGGTGCTTTAGCTGTTCGCTTCTGAACCGGCGGATCGGTTCGCAGAATCAACGCTCGGATCCGCCCCGCGCACGGCGTTCCGGCGGTACATCTTCTCGGTGTGGCGCTGCGCCTCGGACAGGGTGCGATGGCCCGTCCAGGCCGCGATCTCGCGCGGGGTCGCGAGGAAGGTCATGTGCCGGAGCCGGCGCGCGGCCAGCGCGGCGTGGAGCCAGTCGCGATCCGGCGCCAGCGCGGCGGAGAAGGCGGGCAGGGGGCAGGTCCCGGGGATGTAGGCCTCGTTCCCCGTCTTCGCCTGGCGGAAGCTCAGCACGCCATCGCGGCCCAGCATGCCCTCCCCGATCCGGACGCTGTCTGCGATTCTGGCGCCGGTCCGGAACAGCACCTCCATGCAGAGGCGCTGTGGCGTTTCGAGCGGCCAGCGGTCGCGGTAGGCCTCGATATGGTCCCGCGTCCACGGCAGGTGGCCCTCCGTCTTCGCGACGCGCTTCCTCTTCACGCCGCCGGAGACGTTCTCGACGAGCATCTCCTTCTCGACGCCAAAGGCGCGGGCGAGCCGCCAGGCCTTGAGCCGCTGGGCAGCGACGTGGGGCGGGAGCGGCTCGATGCCGGCGCGGATGTGGGCCGCGCGCAGGTGCGCGGCCATGGCCTCCTCGGACTGCTCGACGATCGCCTCGAAATGCCTGGCGAGCGCGGCGCGGTAGCTCTCGAAGTGGCCGTCGAGCCAGCTCCGCGAGCGGCGGAAGCCCTCGACCATCGCGGCGATCGTGCCGGCCGGCGCGCGGACCTGGGCGGGCCGCGTCTTCATGGCGGCGGCGTAGGCCGCGAGGAACTCCGGATGGTCCATCGGCAGGTCGGGCAGGCGCGTCCGGTTCCCCTTCGGCGGCCGGGCGTAGCGGTAGATCCTGCCGTTCTTCCGCACCGTCTGCATGTGGGGGAGGGTCACCGTCGAACTCCGAATTTTCCGTCGCATGTGTTCGTCTCGACCTCGCCCTCGACGGGCAGGGCGGAAGCATAGGCGTCGAGGTCGATTCGGTCATAGAGACGCTTGGCGCCCAGCATGCGCCGGGCGATCCCGAGGGTGCGGAGCATGGTCTCGCTCACGCCGAGGTAGCGCGCCGCCTCCGGAGCCGGCAGGAGGCGCGGCACGAATTCGAGGGCGCGGCGCTGGGTCACTGGCCACTCCGCCGCAGGAGCGCGCCGTGCCGCCGCTGCGCCCGGCGAAGATCGTCGTGGGCCCTGGTCCGCGCCGTGCACGCGTGGAAGAGCCGGCGCTCGGCGCGGGTGAGGCGCCAGATGTGGACGACATCCCGGAGGAACGAAGCGGAGACATAGGCGATCGCGCGCGGCTGCTCGGAGAGCCTGGCGGGCGTCGCGGGGCGGGTGTGCCGGGTCATCGCGAGGGTCCTTCCATCATTCCGCTGCGAACCGGCTCACGCCGATCGCCATATCCGCGCAATTCGCCTCGACCAGCGCGCGGGCGATGTCCGGGCACACGCTGTTGCCGCAGGCGCGGCCCTGCTGCTCGCCGGTCAGCTTCACGCGCGACCCATCCGGAAGAACGCCATGCCCGATCTCGTAGCTATCCGCGAAGCCCTGTGCCCGGAACCGCTCGCGCGGCGTCAGCATCCGCATCCCGATGTCCTCGATGACATAGGGCTCGCCTGAGATCTCCACCGTGACGAGGCCGAAGCGGTCCCGTGTCGTCTCGGTGTGGCCGGGCTCATCGAGACGGGCACCGTCACCAGTCCCGTAGTATTTCTGGAGGAAGGCGGCGACGAGCGCCGGGTTCGCGCCGCCGGCGGTGATCGTGTGGGTCGGCTGATCGACGGCCGACGTGGGCTTGCCGCTGTTCCGCATCATGCTCAAGTGCGCCGCGACGATCTGCTGCTGCGCGCCCCGGCTTGAGATCGTGCTCACCGCTTCATCGGCCGGGCGGCCCGCGAGGCTCCCGTTTCGTGGGCCATCGTTGTGCTGCGCCAGGAAGGTGGCCACGAGCGCGTGCTTGGAGCCGCCAGCGACCTGCGTCCCGATCGGCGCGCCGAGATCGAGGGAGCGGGGCTTCTGGCCCTCCCGCTCGCCGTAGCCGGTCTGGATCAGCGTCGGCGCGACGACGACGTTCTGATCCTTGGCGCTCGCGGTGATCGTGTGGAGCGGGTCATCGGCCGAGCGGTTCGAGCCGCCCTGCCGGGCGTAGTTGGCGAAGGGCGTCACCAGCGCGCGCTCTCCGCGCCCCCCGCCGCCGTTCGTGAGTGTCGGCAACGGCGCGTCGAGGCCATGGATGCGCGCGTCTCTCGGGTGCGTCGTGGGCACGATGAACGGGGACGCGGTTTCGAGCACGTACCGCCGGATGCCGCGCGCGATCCGCCGCATAGTCGCCTCGGCCAGCGGCCGCTTCGCGCGGAGCCCATGCTTGCGCCAGATTTCCTCGCTGGTGTCGAAGATGCTCGGACAGGGCAGGGACCAGTCTATGATGCTCGCCGCCGTGCGCCACGCCGCGACATCCCCCCTCTGAACCGCCGCGGTCTTCGGATCACCATGCGTCGGCGCCGGCCAGACGATCGGCTTCCCGTCGCGGCGCGCGATGACGAAGAGGCGCTTGCGGATGGTAGGGGCCCCGTAGTCGCAGGCGCGAAGCTCGCGCCACTGGACCTTGTAGCCGAGCCGCCGCAACTCCTTCGCCCAAGCGTCGAAGGTCTGCCCGCGCCGCTCCGGGCACGGCTGCCCATCGGCGTCGATCGGGCCCCAGGTCCGGAACTCCTCGACGTTCTCGAGGATGATGACGCGCGGCCGCGCCCGCTTCGCCCAGAGCACCACGACCCACGCCAGATCGCGGATGTTCTTCTTCACCGGGGCGCCGCCCTTCGCCTTCGAGAAGTGCTTGCAGTCCGGCGAGAACCACGCGAGTCCGACCGGCCGCCGCCCGACGACGTCGAGCGGGTCGATATGCCAGACGTTCTTCGAGAGGTGGATCGTCTCGGGGTGGTTCGCCTGGTGGAGCGCGAGCGCAATCGGGTCGTGGTTGATCGCATAGTCGGGCGAGCGGCCAAGCGCCATCTCGATCCCCGTGCTCGCGCCGCCGCCGCCCGCGAAGCTGTCGATGATGAGTTCGGTCACGCGGCTCATCGCGAAGCACTCCGCAAGAGCGATCCGTGCCGCTGCCGGGCTCGGCGGAAATCGTCGTCGGCCCGGAGCCGCGCCGCGCACGCGCGGAAGACCTGCCGCTCGGCGCGGGCGAGGCGCCAGTTGTGGACCAGGTCGGACAGGAGCGCGCTGTTCACGCGACCGCCTCCTTCGCCCGCCGCTCCGCGATCCAGTCCCAGAAGGGCGGGCGGGTCTCGGCGGGCAGGTCGTACCAGTTGAGGAAATCGTAGACGGTCTTCGTGCCGCGCGCCTTCTCGAGCTCGGCGACGTGGCAGCGCAGGATCGAGATCGCCGCCGCGAAATCGCCGCGGGCGACCAGGTCGATCGCCGCCTCGGCCACGGCGGCGTCGCGCGCTCATGATGTCCTCGCGCGGCGCTTGAAGCCCTGGGCGCGGCCTTCGAGGCTCCCGAGGTATTCGCGGGGCAGCGCGATCATGTCCTCGCGCTGGCCGTTGCTGATGTAGTTGACCCGGCCATCCTCGATCTTGCCGAACTCGGCCACGAGCAGGACGAAGCCGAGGCGCGGCGCTTCGGTAGCAACGGCCAGCGTCCCGTTCAGCATGTAGTCGATCCAGGCGGCGAGCAGGTTCATGTCCTCGGACACTTCGGGCTGGATGGGATCGCTCACAGCGGCAGCCCTCCCGCGCGGGCGGCGAGGATGATGAGCGCGGCGAGGCAGGTGCCGGTGATCCAGGCGCGGGCGGCGTGGATCTCGCGCTCGGTCCGCGCGGCGCCGTCGGCGACGGCGATCGTGCGCTCGGTGAAGGCGCGCTCGAGTTCGCGCGTGTCGAGGATCAGCTGATGCAGCTCGTCGAGGGAGCGGCCGTTCAGCACGACCGCGGCGCGGGCATCGCGGGCGCGGGTGACGCGCTCGGCCAGCGGCGTGTCGGCGGGGAGGGTGAAGGCCATCATATCGCGGGCTCCTCGTCGGGGGCGGGCATGACGGGGCCGAAGGAATTTTCGTCCGGCGACGGGGCGGGGTCGGCCGGGCCCTCCATCTCGTAGGGGAGCGGGTATTCGAGCGGGTGGAGCCGGCGGTCGATCTCGGCCGAGGTCACCAGCGCGGCCGCGCCGCCGATCCAGACGGCGCCGGCGATGAGGGCGGCGCGGGCGAGGGGGACGGGCATTAGAAGGCCCTCGCGAGATGCGCGACCCATGCGAGGCCGGCCCAGAGGGCGAGGCTCACGATGGCCCCGATGACGAGTGGGTGTGGCATGCGGCGATCTCCCAGTGCGGCTCAAGCTGGCGTGGGAGAAACGTATGTGCGTATTGCACACTTTTCAAGAAGAATAAGTGCGTAACGCACACAAGGAAAAGAGGGGCAACGCCGACTCACCCGGCGCTCCCTCGCGTAGGAATCAAAGAGCGGGCCGAGGCGCAAATCGTGCCTCGGCCCGCTCTTTGATTCCTACGCGGCTGTGTGCCCTTGGGAGGTCAGGTGCTAGGTGAGCCGTGGCTCAATTGGTGCGTAGGCGCCGCGCGCCAGAGCTTCTGTCATCAATCGGTGGCGAATTTCGTCGCGACGCTTCTGGATCATTCCATTGATCAGGAAGGCATCTACGATCCACCAGAAAAATCCAATTAGAATAGAGTAAGACAATATCTGCAAAATTGCAGTACCAGGGCGTCTAAGGTAAAATCGATGTCCCGAGAATATCCCAATGAAAAGCCACAAAATGTAAGAAGTAGTTGGCGAGGGTGCCTTGCTTGCAACCCTTGTCTCAATGATAATTCGTTCACTAGCATCAAGCGCCATTTATTTACCCACATTTCTGTTTAAGAATGTACTGGAATATTACCGATACAACCTTGGTAATCTTTCTGAAAAGGAAATAATGCCTTGGATGAATACGAATATGTGGATGAGATCCTCTCTATTTTTCGTACCCTCCCCCTGCATGACCTTCGCCTTCTCCTGAGAGACGCTCGCGGGCTTCTGCGTCGATCCCAAGCTTGTAGCGTCGAACCATCTGAAGAAGCTCGCGACGCTCATCGTCGTTGCGGAGGGCGAGCACGATCGCGCGGAGCTCTGAAATGATTTCTGAGCTCTCTCCTGGGCCGTCTCCTTCGCCCGTCAGTATCCACGCGCTGCTAACTTTGAACGCCTTCGCGTAGCGCGTAGCCGAGCGCGTCAGCCCACGAGTGCCGTTTTCGTGCTGAGCGTAGGTGTCCTCGCTCCACCCGAAGCGCCGCGCGGCTGCTTTGGCTGATGGAAAGCCGGATGCTTCGCGTGCTGCTTGCAGACGCTGGGCGGTCTCCGGCCTCGTATCACTGTTTGTCATCCCGTGCATATCGCACGGGATGGGTGTGCGTATCGACTCGACTGGAAAGTGTGCGTAACGCACACTACCCACATGATGATGGCCCAAGACATAAAATCGCTTCGGCTCGCGCGGGGCTGGTCCCAAGACGATCTTGCTCGAAGGCTGGGAGTGGACCGTTCGACCGTATCCCGGATCGAGAATGGGGCGTCCATCAGCGGCCCCATAAAGGTGCTGTTGAACACCCTAGCACTGCCAGAGTCTCCCGACCATCCGTCTGGAGACTCTGCACGACGCCAGCGCGTTCCCGCCTCGACAAGGCGCGGGCCGGCGCCCTTTCGAACGCCGACCCGTCCGTCTCCGGTCATCACCCCTCACTCATTACCCCGCAACCGAAGACCATTTTCCGCGCGATTGCCGCGCAGCGTCCATTTTAGGAGCTTTTCCGTGGAGTTTTCTGCCCATTCCTACCGACACCGAACGCGGCCCTGCGACATGGGCCGGGTGACCGCGAACCGCCTGCTCCGCGCCGCCTTCCCGAACATGCGCGTCGAGGAGCGCCGGGCGCGCGCCGCGCTCTACACCGGCCGGACCGAGAAGACCGTCCAGAACTGGATGGACGGCGTGCACGACATGAAGCTCGGCGACGCGGCGATGCTGTTCCCGCTGATCGCGGCCGAGAAGCTGCTCAAGATCCTCTATCACTCCAAGGACTGACTCATGCTCAGGAAGCTCAGGTACATCCGCGCGCGCATTCTCGAGGTCCGCGCCCGGGCGGCCCAAAAAGACGGGAGGGCCGAGGAAGCGGCCCGGCTCATGGCGCGGGCGGAAGAAATCTTCCGGCGGATCGACGCGGGCGAGCAGCGGGAAGCCGGGCGCGAGACCCGGGCCGGCGCCGAGGTTCCCCATGCCTGATGCGATCCATCCTGTCGAGCGGGAGATGATCGACGCGCGGCTCGAGGCCGGGCTCTTCACCCGCTGCGCGCCAGGCGCGCGGAGCGGGATCGCCTGGGACGGCGACGCCGTGCCGCTGCGCGAGCAGATCCGGCGCGCCAGCACGGCGGGCAAGGCCGAGGCCGCGCTGAACAGCCGGCGCCGCGAGATGCGCGCGGCGCGCCGCGACCAGATCCGGCGCCGGCACGCCGA
>NZ_VFRP01000120.1 GCF_006385685.1 Amaricoccus solimangrovi
CCATGAATGAGATTAGCGACAGCTCGTCCGGTTCGCCATTGTCCGATGTCACCGGATACGATCCGATCGAGGATCGCCCGCGGGCAAACGTCCGGGCCACGATCGAGGCGATGTTCGAAGAGGAACTGGCCGAGTTTCTCGGCCGCCTGCGCTACGACCGGGACGAAAGCGGGCCAAAGGGCTACCGCCACGGCCACCGGGAGCGGCGGCTCATCGGTACATTCGGCACGGAAACCGTGCGCGTGCCACGGGCGCGGATCGAGGCCGAAGCGGGCAAGGCCACCGAATGGCGCTCGAAGGCGCTGCCGCGCTACAAGCGCTTGACGAAGAAGGCGGAGGCGCTGATCGCAGCGGTCTACCTGGCGGGCACCAACACCCGGCGCGTCAAGCGGGCGCTTTTCGGCCTGTTCGAAGGGGCCGTCAGCAAGGACGTGGTGAGCCGAGCCTGGAGAAAGGTGAAGGTCGACTGGGACGCCTGGTCTGCCCGCGATCTGGCTGGCGAAGATATAGTCCGGCTCATTCTCGACGGCACCGTCATCAGGACCCGGCTGGATCGGAAGGCCACGAACATCTCGGTGCTGGCGGCGATCGGCGTGCGCCGCGACGGGCAGAAGGTGCTGATTTCGATCAGGAACATGGGCGGCGAGAGCACCGCGGCCTGGATCTAGTTCCTGTCCGATCTCGATGCCCGCGGCCCGCGGCGGCCCAAATTCGTGATCGTCGACGGCGCTCCGGGCCTCGAAGCCGCCCTCGTCTCGCTCTGGGGCGAAGACCTGCCCATCCAGTGCTGTACGGTGGGGCTGTTGAA
>NZ_VFRP01000121.1 GCF_006385685.1 Amaricoccus solimangrovi
GCAAGGAGTCTGTCGTGCACCGCCTTCAGGTTCGGGTTGAAACGTGCGGCGACGAGGGCCGGCATATACAGCGCCTCGCGCACGAGGGCGCGCCCACCTTGGATGAAGCCCTTGCCACGCCATCGTCCCGACTGGCGCGTCATTGGCGCCAGACCTGCCAGGCTGGCCGCGGCACGCTGGTCGAGTGCGCCCAATTCGGGCATCTGCGCCATCAGGGCGGCGGCTGTGACGGTTGCGTTGCCTGGAATGCTGAGAAGAATGGCGTGTTGCGTGGAAAGCGTTTTGT
The DNA here is from genome assembly GCF_006385685.1 of Amaricoccus solimangrovi. Classification (GTDB taxonomy): domain Bacteria; phylum Pseudomonadota; class Alphaproteobacteria; order Rhodobacterales; family Rhodobacteraceae; genus Amaricoccus; species Amaricoccus solimangrovi. Next base: position 287 of record NZ_VFRP01000121.1, read on the forward strand.
CCGCTGCGATCAGCTCCGCAATGGCGGCGTCGATGGCTTTGAGGTCTATATCGACCCGCTTCAGGCGATCCGCATTCTGTCGTCGCAGTATCGCCAGACCCATCCCTTTGGCCCGGTTCTTCGCCGCCGTGCGGTCCTTGACCAAGGCGCGTCGCGCAGCGATCAAGTCGTTGAGATCACGTGGGGCTTTCGTCCCGACCGGCCGCGGCTCCAGTTGCAATGCCAGCCCCATGCGCGCCAGCATCACGGCGTCGGCCCGGTCGGTCTTGGCGCGGGTTCCGAGCGCTTCGCCAAAGCGCTTCGCATGGCGCGGGTTCACCTTGACCAACGGGTAGCTCGGCTCGGCGAGGCGCCGCTCCAGCGACAGATGATAGCGTCCGGTGGGCTCGAACACGACCCGGCGCACGTTGGTTCCCAGCCAGCGTATCAGCCGTTTCAATCCAGCTTTGTCGTTGCCAAAAGCAGCCGTCTCTCCATCCGGCAGACGGTGG
>NZ_VFRP01000122.1 GCF_006385685.1 Amaricoccus solimangrovi
CGAAGGGGATACGAAACAATGCTCGACTACTACAAGAAAGTAGCTCCACAACTTAACGAACCGCTGTATGCGAGACCCGCTTGTACAGTGGTGTGTGAGGCGCTCCCCGTCAGCTAACGCTGGCGGGGCCGTCTACACGATTGGCGTTTCGTTGTTTTTATTTTTTCTGCTCGTCCCACATTTCCTGAATCCTGCCCCACCATTCAGTAGCCCATTGCTTCAGGTGGTCAAGCGTCAGAGGTTCACCGTTATTATTGAAGATGCGGTAATCTGTTGCTGTCAAAGTCAATTCACCACCAGCAATTTCTTTCGAGCTGTTGCAATGAAGCACGTAAGTATCAGGTGGAGTATAGGTATAGCTTTGAACTTCAAGCCCCAGTTTATCCATGGTCTGTGGGTCGCTGGTTATTCTTTTTTCTGTTTCTCGAAGTGCAAGAAGCTTTGATTTATTAGCTTCATCGTCTCTGAACACAAAGTATTCACACAGTAAACTCCTACACCCCGACAGCTCAACTTTTATTTGATACTCCATTACGGCAAGATTCCACACTTGTCCCCAAGGAATCACAATCTCTAAGGTCATAGTTTCCCTGTCTTTGCTCACGCTCTTTATCTCAAAGTCGTGAAACATTGAAAACAGTTCTTCTATCTCTTTTTGTTTATTCATGATTCCAATGCACGCCAACGATTAGTCTAGATGGTGTTTCGTTGGAGGATCGCTGTGCTCTGCAAGTTCCTCCAATGGCATCTAGACAGTGTTGGTCGAGGTTG
>NZ_VFRP01000123.1 GCF_006385685.1 Amaricoccus solimangrovi
CCGCTAGCGTTCATCCTGAGCCAGGATCAAACTCTCCATTGTAAGAATTATTTCCTGTGATTAAAAACCACAAATGTGTCTGTCCGACCCCGGGCTCCTTTCCCCTCTCTTGTAAAGAGGGGAGAACCTTAATCTTAATTTCTGTCTCAAGCAATCTCTCAAAGAACTTTCCGAGGAGCTACTCTCCTCGCTTGCCATCTCAACGATGTTGTCTCTCATTCCCCTTCCGAGCCGTTCGCTCTCTGGCGGGGTGCAAAGGTCCGAAAGCCAAACCTAACTTCCAAACAATCTGCGGTATTTTTTTTCTCTCTATTTCCCTTTGGCCTGTCGCCTCGGGGCGGGCTGCAAAGGTAAGAACTCCTTCTTATTTCGCAGCAAACTTTTTCAATCTTTTTTTTTCTGAGCTCGTTTCGCTCAGAGGCTTCCCTGTGGAAGCGGCTGCAAAGGTAAGGAACCCTTTCCGTTTTCCAAGCAAGCCGGCGAAGTTTTTTTTCGGTGAAGACCGTTTCTTAAAACAACCTGCGGGCTGTGTTACCAGCGCCTCCCCCTCGCCGCCTCCTGCCGAAGCGGGCTGCAAAGGTAAGAAGAGTTTCCGTATCCGCAACAACCGGAGCAAAACTTTTTTCCCGGCGGCCTCTGCCCGGACGCATCGTCCTCACTTTGGCCAGCCTCTCGTTTCCCGTCCCTGCCGAACGGGGATGCAAAAGTAGGAAGAAGAAGCGGACTTCCAACACCCC
>NZ_VFRP01000124.1 GCF_006385685.1 Amaricoccus solimangrovi
CGCCACCGGCCGCTCGTATTTCTCGCAGAGCTCGACCACGCGGCGGACCAGCGCGGCGTTCGAGGGCGCGAGGGTGGATTTGTCGAGCCGCAGATTGTCCTCGAGCCCGGTGCGGGCGTGGCCGCCGGAGGAGACGCACCATTCGTTGAGCACGATCTGGTTCGGCCCGATCCCCGCGCCGCACCATTCGGACTCGGGCGAGAGGCGCTTCAGGGTCTTGATGTAGAAGTCGAACACCTCGCGGTCGACCGGCATCGCGTTCTTCACGCCCATGACGAACTGCACGTAGACCGGGGCGGCGAGCCGCCCGTCCTTCTGCATCGCCACCGCCTGGAAGATGTGGCTGAGGTCGAAGGCCTCGATCTCCGGCTTCACGTCGTGGGCCTTCATCTCGGAGGCGAGCCAGTCCACCAGATCGGGGCTGTTCTCGTAGACCCGGGTCGGGAAGTTGTTCGAGCCGACCGAGAGCGAGGCCATGTCGGGCGCGAGCGGCAGCATGCCGCCCCGGTCCCGCCCGGCGCCCGACCGGCCGCCGGTCGAAAGCTGCACGATCATGCCGGGGCAGTGCTCGCGCAGCCCCTCGAGCAGCCGCCCGAACTTCTCCGGGTCGGAGGTCGGCGTCTGGTCGTCGTTCCTGACATGGCAATGCGCGATGGTGGCGCCGGCCTCGAAAGCCTCCTGCGTGCTCTCGATCTGCTCCGCGACGGTGATCGG
>NZ_VFRP01000125.1 GCF_006385685.1 Amaricoccus solimangrovi
CGGAAGAGGGCTCTGTCAGGCTGTCACGGCCCCGAGGACCACCCGCTCGAACAACCGATCGAAGGCGGCGCGCAGCCCCGTGCGAGCCGTCAGCAGGCTCTTGAGCATGCGAGAGAGCATCGCCGCGGCGAGCCGCTTGAGGTTGATCGCGGCGGCGGTCAGGAACGCCTGGATGCGCATGTTCTGAAGACCGCGCCGGATGGCGCGAGCGAGGCCGTGCCAGGTCTTGGCCTCGCCATGGAAGCCCTCCGAGCGCCAGCGGTGCCGCTGGTAGAGGTGCTGGTCCTCGTCGCTCCACCGCTCGCGGCGGCGGCGGGCGCGAAGCAGCGCGGGATAGTCGTGGCCGATGACGACCGCCTTGTTGGCTCGTCCCTTCGACAGGCACAGCGCCGCGAGATCGCAGGATCGACAATCCCGCGCCCGGGCGTGGAAGAAGCGGCCGTGCTTCACCGGCCCCTGTGGCCTGAGGATCTTCCCGCGCGGGCATTTCAGGATGTCGTGCTTCGCATCGTACCGGAACCGCCGCAGGGGAACCGGGCTGCGAATTGGTTCGGCCTTGGTCGGGATCACCCCACTGATCTCGCGCCGCTCCAGACCGCCGAAGATCTTGGCGTAGGCGTAGCCCGCATCGGCGGTCACGGTCTGGATCGGAACCCCTGTCGCCTGGGCGACCGCGTCGAGCCGCGCCAGGAG
>NZ_VFRP01000126.1 GCF_006385685.1 Amaricoccus solimangrovi
TCGAGCACGAATTCCGCCTTGGCGACGCGCGACACGCGCCAGCCGACGATGCGTCGGGCGAAGGCGTCGATGACGAACGCGACGTAGACGAAGCCGCTCCAGGTCCCGACATAGGTAAAGTCGCTCGCCATTGTTCTTGAACCCATGGCGCACAATGGCTCGCCCCAAAGCATGTTCGGCGCCGGCGCCCTGAAGACCCGGTTCACCCGGTCGCGCGGACAGGGCGCGGCGGGATCCGGCATGGTGGTCCGGACGCGTTTGCCGCGGACCGCGCCCGACAGACCCATGCTCCGCATCAGGCGGGATACGGTGCAACGGGCGATCTCGAAGCCCTCCCGGAGCATCTGGCGCCAGACCTTGCGGACCCCGTAGACGCCGAAGTTCTCGTTGAAGACGCGCCGGATCTCGACGCTGAGCCGGGCATAGCGGCGCGCGCGCGGCGGGAGCCGGCCGGGATCGAGCCGGCGCGCGGCGTGCTCGTGATAGGTCGATGGAGCGATCGGCGGAACGCGGCGGATCGGCTCGACTCCATGGACCTCGCGATGCGCGTCGATGAACGCCTTCATCGCTTCAACGGGCGGTCGAGCTCCGCCATCGCAAAATACGCCGACGCCTTCTTCAGGATCTCGTTCGCCTGGCGCAGTTCACGGACCTCGCGGCGGAGCCGGGCAAGCTCCTCCTTCTC
>NZ_VFRP01000127.1 GCF_006385685.1 Amaricoccus solimangrovi
TAAAGACTGTGGGATTCTTGGGCTACCCGACCATTGCCGTTGTATTGGACACCATCGGTGTCTGACTCCCAAGCTGACAGCGTATGCCCTACGCCCTTATTTCTTATATTAATAGCAGCGTTCACATCCCTATCAAGGGTGTGACCGTTGGCACAAGTCCATTCCCTGTCCGATAGTTGCAGGTCGGTGTTTCGCCAACCGCAAACCCAGCAGTCCTGAGAAGTATAGTTCGGGACTACCTTCTGGAACTCCCGTCCATACCACCTGGACTTGTACTCTAACATCTGAACGAACTGATACCAGCCAGCATCACTGATACTTTTTGCTAACTTGTGGTTCTTGACCATATGCTGCACTTGCAGCCTCTCAACGACAATCGCTTGGTTCTCACGAATGAACTGAGTCGTTAGCTTGTGGTGGAAGTCTTTGCGAGTATTCCTTACTTTCAGGTGCAACCTGGCAAGTTTTAGGGCAGCCTTTCGTCTGTTGTTGCCACCTTTCTTTTTCCTTGATACTGAACGCTGCACTTTCCTTAACTGGTAGTGGTATCTGTACAGGTGCTTGGGGTTGTCCACCGCCTGCCCATCAGAGGTGACCACGAAGGAGGTGATGCCAACATCCAAACCTACCACGTTGGTTGCCGGCGGTAGCGGTGCTATA
>NZ_VFRP01000128.1 GCF_006385685.1 Amaricoccus solimangrovi
GTTCGTAGAGGCTCAGCCCGGCGGAGACGCCGCCAGTGATTTCCAGCGCCAGATCGACGAAGCGTGGCAACACGTCATCGGGCGTCTCGGCCAGCCGGCGCCATCGAGGGTATCGTCACGGTTGACGTCTAGTCGCGCCAGATCCGAAGGTGGGGCGGCGGCGAAGCCGAGCAGCGGCAGGGCGCGGTCGCGCAGGTCGTGGCCGAGCGTCCGCCACCATCGCCAGGACGTCCTGGCCGAGACGGCGGCCTTGCGCCGCGGCGGTGCGCCGTGGACGCGCCGGATCCCGCCGAGCAACTGGGCGACGTGGCGATCACCGCGGCGTAAGGAGATGCCGCGGGCACGGTAGTGCGACGCTAGGCCGCAAGCCAGCGCTCGAGCGTCGCCACCGACAGGGTGGGGGCGCCGTCGGCCAAGGCGGCGTGGTCGGCGAGATAGTCCGATCGGGGGGGATCGGCGTTCAGCGGGCTGACACCGCGCCTCCGGTGCCAGGCGCCGAAATGCGCGCCCAGTCGTCGGCGTAGGCGTAGTGGGTGTTCTCCACCGCCTAGCTGTTTAGTCCCAGCATGTCCTGGCGTATGTTTGTCGTCGCCAGAGAGGGATGCGCTATGGGCCAGGTTCTTCACGGGAGCGCCAAGACGACGT
>NZ_VFRP01000129.1 GCF_006385685.1 Amaricoccus solimangrovi
ACGCCAACGATTAGTCTAGATGGTGTTTCGTTGGAGGATCGCTGTGCTCTGCAAGTTCCTCCAATGGCATCTAGACAGTGTTGGTCGAGGTTGTTTTCCCTTTTCCCCTCCCGGGTTATGCGAACTTTTTCTTTTTATTTCCAGGGAAAACAACCTGCATGGTTGGGTTATTTTCTCCCTTTAAACTCCTTTCTAAGTGGCGCTTTAGCCCTCTGGCAATGCCGTTAATGTGCTATTAGCGACGTTGCCAGAGGCGTCAGGCTCCGGGCTGGCCCACAATCGAAAGAAAGGCTAATTTAATCATTGGCCCCTCTATTGCCGCAACCTGCTGTAAAAGAGCCCCCTGCCGAAGTTATGCTCTTGACTTTGTCATTTCCCAACTATAACTTCGCCCGCTCAAAGTCTTGCCTGGACGCTTCCGTCCGAAAGCCAGCTTTCTCCCGGCACCGCCGAAGCAAGACTTCTCCGGCACTCACTCCGTTCACGCCTTTGGCTCTTTTTCTGATCGTTGCCCGGCTTTAGTGGCCTTTGATGCCCTCCAGCCCCAAAAGCCTGAAAGACACGCCACTTTTAAAACCTGAAAATAATCCCAATCACGGCCAACT
>NZ_VFRP01000013.1 GCF_006385685.1 Amaricoccus solimangrovi
AGACGCAACCCTTGACGCGGGGTGGAGCAGCCCGGTAGCTCGTCAGGCTCATAACCTGAAGGCCGCAGGTTCAAATCCTGCCCCCGCAACCAAGATTTACGCACAAGATCAAACACTTAAGCAAGCCCCGGAGTGACCCTCCGGGGCTTCGTTGCGCTTGCGGTCAAGAAGGGGTCAAGGATTCGGGGGTTTCAGAGACACGGTCAAGCGACGGCGCTCAATCGTCTTCCGTTTCGACCTGAGGCTGAGGACGTTGGAAGTGACCTGCCCCCCGGAAACTCCCTCGCTCTGATGTAGGGTCTGCTCGACCTCGAAGGAGCAGACGAATGAGAAAGAGCCGATTTTCCGAGACGCAGATCATTTCGATGATCAAGGAGCAGGAAGCCGGGATGCCGACGGCCGAGGTGTGCCGAAAGCACGGGCTGAGCCCGAACACGTTCTACAAGTTCAAGTCGAAATACGGCGGCATGAACGCTTCGGACGCGGTGAGGCTGCGGACGTTGGAAGACGAGAACGCGAAGCTGAAGCGGCTCTTGGCGGACGCGATGCTCGACAACACCGTTCTGAAGGATCTTCTAGGAAAGCGCTGACGACGCCGAAAGAGCGACGGGCGGCGGCGCTGAAGGCGATGCGGAACCATGACATCTCGCAACGCCACGCCTGCCGCATCGTCGGTGTCGATCCCAAGACCGTCCGGCGCGACCGTCCGCCGGACAACACGGATGTTCGTGAGGCGATGAGGGAGATCGCCGGAAAGCGGCGTCGGTTCGGTTATCGCCGGTGGCCCACCTCACGTGAAAGCAGACTGTAGCCTTTCGATCGTCCAGAAGGCGGCAACGATGCCGATGGCGTAGCTCGAAACAAGGGTGGCGTATCGCGGTATGGTGTAAAGGCGGTTCAGTGCGGCAAGAGCGGTCAGGACGACGGTAATGAACACCATCTGTCCCGCCTCCACACCGACGTTGAACATCAGGAGGGCCAGCGGAACGTCGCCCTGCGGCAAGCCGAGGTCCTGCAGGGCACCGGCGAAGCCGAAGCCGTGAAGCAGCCCGAAGGCGAACGCAACGACCCAGGGCCATTCGATCGCGATGCTGGTCCTGCCGCGTTCACGCCGGACCGCCTCGACGGCGACGAGCATGATGCTGGCGGCGATCAGCACTTCGACCGGGCCCGGCGGAAGGCGGAAGAGGCCGAAGGTCGCGAGGGCGAGCGTGATCGAATGCGCGACGGTGAAGGCGGTAACGGTCTTCACCAACATCCGCCAGTCGCGGACGATCAGCAGCAGCGCGAGGACGAAGAGCAGGTGGTCGATGCCGGAGAGGATGTGGTCGATCCCCTGCCGCAGGTAGGTCATGGCGATGGCGATGGCGATGGCGAGCGCGCCGCGGTCCGGATCGAGTTCGATCCATGGGCTCGAGGGCCGGACGAGTTCGGTCGCGTAGCCGCCGTCGCCGTCACCGATGCGGACAAGGACGTCGGTGATCGTCGCCTCCAGTCCGACAAACGCGATCCGCTCGCCGGCGAGACCGCCTGGGAGCGCGATCATCTGGCGCTCGACGCGGGAGCCTGGAAGGGCCTGCACGCGCGGCGGAGAGATGGTTTCGGCCGCTTCAGGCAGGGACAGCACGACCGGGAGCGGAGCGCCGGAGAGGACGGGCGTGCGCCAGATCAGCGTGTATTGCTCGGGGCCCGTTGGATCGATCTGCAGGTACGCCGGGCGCACATCGTGGGCGGAGACCTGCCCTGCCCACGACAGCGGGATGAGCAGCGTCAGGACCGCCGCGACGAGGTCGCGCCGGATCATCGTCCCAGCGCCTGCGCGCTTCGACCCATTGTGGCCGCGGGCGCGAGGTCGACGGTGGCGGGATCGGGGATGACGATGGTGTAGCGCAAGAGCATCTCGTCGTAGGCGCGCGCGCGGATCTCGCGGTAGCGCTCGTCGAGCCACGCGGAGCGGACGTCCTCGCGGATCGTTTCGAAGTCGGCGGGGCGTCCGGGCTCCAGAGTGTCGATCCAGACTAGGTGCCAGCCGTAGCCCGAGCGGATCGGCCCTGCCCAACGGCCTTGCGGCTGCGCGAGCAGCTCATCGGAAAAGGCCGGACCGAACTCCTTGGCGATCTCATCAGGGGTGCGGCCGCCGTAGTAGTCGCGGAACATGAAGCGGTCGGCCATGCCCGGGAGCCGCGGGTCGTCGGGGGCGACCGCCGCCAGCGTCGGCAGCGCCTGGGAAGCGGCGATCCGGGCGCCCTCGGGCCCGTGTGCGTCCAGGGAGAAGTAGAGGTGGCGGAAGCTGACGCGGGGCGGCAGGGCGAAGCGGTCCGCGTTCTCGACGTACCAGGCGCGCAGTTCGTCCTCTGACGGCTCGTCGAAGGTGGCGAGATCGGCGAGCAGGAAGTCCATCTTCTGGGCAAGGCGCCGCGCGATGATCTCGTCTTCCTGGTCGAGGCCCAGCGACACCGCCTCACGCACCAGTATTCGCTGGGTCGCTTCCTGCTGGGCGAGTTCGCGCATCTGGTCCGGCGAGGGCAGAGGGCGTCCCTGCGACAGCCAGACCAGTGCCATCCGGCGCAGGTCATCCTCGGTGATCTCGATCCGCACCGGGTCCGGTGGCGGCGCGGCCTGCGGCGAGAAGGCGGTCCAGGCCGCGAAGAGCACGCCGCCCGCGACCAGGAAGTGCGTCAGCGGATCGCGCAGTATGTGCCGCATCCAGCCCAGGGGGGCGCGTTCAGCCATCGGGCAGTTCCAACTTCGATGCGGCAGCCGTATCGGGGCTCCGCTGGACATAGCTCAGCGCCGCGAAGGCCCCGGCTGGGTCGGGTATGGCGCCGGCGTTGAGCAGCGTCACATATTCGGCGGTCGCGCTCCACTCTTCCCAGGCGGCAAGATCCATGGCGACGAAGCCCGCCATGGGCGGCCGGGAGCGGAGGAACCTGCGATACGCCGCCGCCACGTCTCCGCGCGGCACCGCCGCGTCGGCCTCGCCGTGTAGGCGAAGCGCCAGCAGGGCCGCCTCGATCTCGTCGAGGCCCCGTGACCGGTCGAGGAAGTAGCGTTCCTCGATCCGTCCTATCCGCGAAGGGCCGCGCAGCTCTAGATCGGCGGCAAGGAGTGCGGCGAGATCGCTCGCGTCGCGGGACTGCCACGCCCTGTCGAGCCGCCCGTCGAGCCACGCCTCCGCGGCCTCGTCGCCGGTTGCGCCGAGCATGTGGATGTAGGCCGCCCGGTGCGCCGGATGCGCCTCGTTCCGGAGGTGCTGCAGGATCTCCGGGGTCGTCATGGCGCGACCGAGGTCGAGGATCACCGGATAGGGCGCGCGGGCAAGGTCTCCGTGCGCGATGGCCTCAATTTGCGGGTCGTCGCTCCGGAGTTCCTGCACCGCCAGTGCCAGCCGGGCGCGCCACTGCGCCGCCGCATCGTCAGCCTTCCCGTCGGGGGCCGGTGTCAGAGCCACCTTGCGCAGCCACGCAGCGTTGGTCTCCGCGACCTCGCCCAGTGCGCTCCAGCGATGGCCCAAGGCATCGCGCAGGAACAGTTTGGACCGTGCCCCGTCGGAGGGGGCCGCGTCGGCCAGAGCCGCCGGGTCGACAGGCGCCGAGCCCTTGATGTCCGCAACGATGCGCCAGCCATCCGCGCCGTCCGGTACGGCAAGGAGGGCGCGGTCCGCGTTGTCGAGGCGCTCGCCCGGCGAGATCTCGAGGGCCGAGAGGCAGATCGCGCAAGCCAGCGCGGGCCCCGCAGATGCGGCCCCGGCAAGCGCCAGGACCGCGTGTGACAGGAGCAGCCTCCTCACGGCGATGTCGTCGGCGGCTCCGCCGGAACCTGGGCGTCGGTAATCTCGGTGCCGAGGAACACCGGCGGGTCGATGACCTTATAGTTGACGTAGCCGAACTCGTTGCTGCGGGCGAAGTAGTAGGTCGGCTTCGCCTCGGTGCTGCTGGCCGTCGTTGCGCCCGAGGTGCTGCTTGCGCCGCGGCTCGAAGGATCGAGTTTGTAGACGGTATAGCCGTAGTCGCGGTTGCCGAAGTTGGTCACCAGCTTCCCGTCCGCGATCGACCACGCGCTGTTCGCCTCGCCGAGGTAGGAGTGACGCGCGAGGTCGCCGAACTCGGACGGCTGCGGGATGCGCGGATCGACATTCATGATCATGAACAGGCCGTCCTCGGTCCACCGCGTCTTGAAGGAGCCGCCGGTGACGGTGTTCTTCAGCCAGAGGTACTTGGCCGACACGAGGGTCTTGAGTTCGTCGTCGATGAGCGCCACCGCGCCCTTGCCCGTCAGGTCATCCACCGTCATGCCGGCCACTGCCTTGGCGCGCGCGTCGGACGTGGGCGTGTACCAGATCGGCGAGGACCAGGCGCGCTCCTGCACCGTCGCGGCCACCATCTCGGGCGGCGAGATGCCCATCTCCCTGGCCTGGATCGTGGTCCAGCGCGGCGTCGGCACGGCAAGTGCCCGGGCGTAGTAGAACGCATCGAGCGACGGGTCGAAGTCCGGGTCGGTCCAGACCGTGATCAGTTCGGCCGCGCCGGTCGTGTCGTCGTAGGTCGCGCTCGCGATGTCGACGGTCGACTCGATGGCCGGCACCTTGCCGGTGACCGGGTCAGGCTGTCGGTCGCCCCACCAGACCACGTCATGGACCTTCTCGTAGGACTGGCCGTTCACCGACCATCCCTTGACGATCTGGATGCGGTCGAGGTTCGCGGCGGACGGATCCTTGACCGCCCAGACGATGAAGTGCGGCGCGGTTCCGCCCGAGCGTGTCACCGCCGGCGGAGCGGTCAGATCGCCGCCCATCGGGACTCCGCCCGCATAGCCCGCCTCCACCCAGTCGTCGCGGCCCGCGTCGTTGCTCGCGTAGTCCCAGCCTCCGAAGAAGCGGATCTGCATCCGGGGACCGCTGGTGGCGAAGGTCTCCTTGCGCTGCATCGCCTCGAAGAGGCTTGCGCGCGTATTTTCCTCGGCCCAGACGCCGCTCAGGCCGGCAGGGTTCTCGAACCGCACATCGAGCCCGGTGAAGTTGTGGCCGGCCATACGCTCGCGCATGGTGCCGTCGAGTCGGGCGTGGCCGCCGAAGAAGTTCTCTTGCCGGTAGGGCACGCCAGTGTTGTGCGAGTCGGATCCACCGACCACGCCGGTCTTGTAGGGGTTATAGCCCCTTGCCTGCTGCATCGCGATGCCGTCCTTGAGCGCCTGACGGACGTAGCTGCCGCCCAGCGTGACGAACTGCCCCTCCGGGTTGCCGAGCAGGAAGTTCAGGATCTCGAAGTTGGCGAACTCGTCGGTCGGGGACAGCAGCGGATGCGTCTCGGACGCGCCCTTGATCTGCTTGATCTCGGTCAGCCTTTCGTTGCGCTCGCGCGACTCCGCCCATGCCTGGTCGATGGGGCGCCCCTGCATGTCAACCTCGGTCGGAAACATGATCCCGCCCGAAACGTTCGCGTTGTGCGAGATCGCCAGCAGTTCGTTGCCCGCCGCGCGCTGCTGGTCCATCCACGCCCAGAGGTCCGACGGCGTCTCGCTGTCGAGCGCGCTGAACGGTCGGTCCGGAACCTTGGCGCAGTCCTTGAAGTAGATGTTGCGGTGCATGTTCCGGAAGTTGGGCGTGGAGGTCCATTCGTACGAGCAGAAGGCGGTGAACTTGCCGGGCTCGTTCGCCGCGTCGGCGGCCTCGTTGTTCTGCTTCCAGACGGTGTCGGTGATGTCGGGCTTGATCAGGTCCGCGATCGGCTTGCCCTCGATCATGCTGCCGCCAAGCCAGAGGTAGATCTTCTGGATGTCGGCCGGGTCGTGGACCACGAGTTGCGTGGCGACGGGCAGCTTGCTGATCGAGGAACTGGGATCGTTCGCCAGACGCACGACACCGGCGTATTCGGAGTGGTCGGTCACTCCCACCCAGTCGAGCGGCGTGGTGATCTGGATGTCGTAGCCCAGCGGATGCTTGATCGGTTCGCCCTTGGCGTATTTGTAGGCGTCCGCCGGCCCGGTGAGGTGGTTGCCGAAGATGTAGGCGTCGAACGACCAGCTGGTGTGCACGTGCTGCTCGCCAAAGAACGCCTGCCGGCTCGCTGGATCGGCGTCCTGCGCGACGGCCGGGACGGGCAGCATGAACGTCGCGGCTGTCAAAGCCAGAAGCCGGCGCCGCTCTGGGCGGGCCGTAGGTGATCGCGTCATTGGTACCCTCCTCACTCCAGCCTCCGACCGGATTGTCCCGAGAAATACTGCGGGGTCATTTCTTCCCGGCCCCGGCCCCGGCCGCAAGGGCGGAGACCGGGATGTTGACGGTCAGGAACACGCTTCCGCCCTCGGGCCTGTTCCGGACATCGAATTCATAGTAGCCGCGCAAATTCGCGTAGATCGGCACGCCGTTCACGTCGAAGTTGTATCCGATCTGGGGGCCGACGGCGAAGGTCCGGCTCTCGAAGTCGCCGAGCGCCTCCGGCTGCCCCTCGTCGGACGTCAGCTGCACGTAGGCGTAGCCGACGACACCTACGAACAACTTCTCTCTCAGGAAGCGCGACATGCCGACGTCGAGGTGCCAGTCGGTGCCGCTGGTGTACTGGGTGTCGGGGTTCTCAAAGTTGTAGGTCAGCCCCGACGTCGCCGAGAACTCCCACCCGGTCTTGGTGTTCAGGTACGTATAGGCGCCGCCGGCATCGACCGCTACATGGCCAAGTCCGAGGTTGGACAGGCGATCAGGATCGTAGTCGCCCACCGGGATGTTGCCCGTCAGATAGGCCATCCAGTTGTGGACGCCGCGGCTCCAGAAGAGCTGCGCGGTCGGATAGATGTCGCCCCACCCGCTCACCTGGTCGCTCCTCTCGACGGCAAGCCCGTCGAGCCCGACCTCCGTCGACACATCGTTCCAGCCGGGAAAGAACGCCAGCGAAAAGCTGGGACGCGCACCAAGCCAGGTGGCGTTCGGCGTCCAGGTGGGGGCAAAGAACTGGGCGAAGAAGCTGGTGTCGAGATCGAAGCTGAGCTCTCCGCCGCGCTCGATGCCACGGTCGGCGCCTGCGCGGCCCGAATAGTAATAGGTCTGCATCGGCAGCGAGACCCCAGCGTCGGGCGCAATCGCCGCGAAACTCCCGTATTGTCCGGGCAGCCAGAAGCTCGCACCTCCCTCATCGCCCAACGCGACGCCTGACGGAATGGCCAGAATGACAAACGACAGGATTCCGGCCCGAGCCGATCGCGGGGGACCCTTCGCACACCCCGCGCTTCGCAAAAAAGGTGGCCGCGAACTTGAAGGACGCACGAATTTCAACGATCAAGAACCCCACTTTGGTCGTCCGCCAGTCACACGTCGGGGGCCGTGTGTTTGCGGCCGTTTCGCGGGCGGACCACGCCGCTTCGGTTACGCAGGGTAACGCCAATGAATGTCTCCGCCACTCATTTTGCGCCAACTTCGCCGAGTCTGGCCGGTCGCGCGGGGGCCGTCGCACCCCCGATGATCTCGGTCGCCGCGCTGGCCGGTGTGCCTGCGTGGGTTCGCGAGACCTTCGGGGACGGGGTTCTGCGGCACGGGAACCATGCGGCGGCGCTCGACATCGAGCTGATCGAGGATCAGGACTGTTTCATCCCGCAGGCCACGATGACGAGCTTCCTGTACGAGGTCGAGCGCCGAGCCGGTGAGGAGAACCTCGGGCTGCTCCTTACACCTTACCTCACGTTCCAGACCTACGGACACTGGGCCGACTACGTGCTGGCGGCGGAGACCCTGCGGGGCGCTATCGACCGAGCGGTGTCGACCTTGGGATACCATACATCTGGCGATCGGATGGAACTCTCAGTTGTGCGCGGCGCGGCGAGACTCAGCTACTACAACGCCACTCGGGGACGCGCCGGGTATGCTCACGTCGCAGTCGGAACTGCGGGCGTCCTGCTCGACCTCATCCGGTCGTACCTCTCCTCCGATTGGCGGCCGGAGTTACTCACACTCGATATTCTTCGGCCGCGGAAGGCTGCGCCGTTCGAAGACGCATTCCTCTGTCCCATCGCGTTCGAAGCAAACGCCGTGTCAGTCTTCTTTGGTGCCCGCTTCCTCAACCACTCTCGCAGAAGGCACCTACGCACCGGTCATCTAACGCTCGAAGACCTCGCTCGTCAGCGCTTCAACCCGACTAGGCCGTGTGGACGAATTGACTCAGGTATCGCTTTCCGGGTTCCCGCGCTGCGACTTGTCTGATTCATGGAGAGCCGACCTTGGGAGGGTTGGCGATGTCCACGAAGATGAACGAAGCGGATTGGGTGATGGCGGTCGAGGTATTCCGGGCCTGCCTGCCGGCGCGCGGGGCGAAGGCTCGGAACGACCGGCTGTTCCTGGAGGCGCTGCACTTCTTCGCGGTTCACAACATCATCTGGCGGGCACTGCCGGAGCGGTTCGGTCCCTGGAACAGCGTCTGGAAGCGGTTCTCGCGCCTGAGCCAGGCGGGGGTGTTCGAGGCATTCTTCGCCCTGCTCGCCGAATGCAGCCGCACGGCGCATGTCACGCAGATGTTCGACAGCACGGTCGTACGCGCCCACGTCTCGGCGGCCGGCGCCAAAGGGGGGCCGAGACGCAGGGACTGGGGCGCTCGCGGGGCGGATACTCCACGAAAATCCATCTGAAGACCGACTTCGACGGCCATCCGCTCGCCTTCGAGATCACCGGGGGCGAGAAGGCCGACGCGCCGATGTTCGAGACCCTCCTGCGCCTCGGCCCGGACACCGCGCCGCGCGCCGTCGTCGCCGACAAGGGCTATGACAGCCGCGCCAATCGCGCCGCCGCCCGTGCCCTCGGCGCCATCCCGGTGATCCCGGTCAAGGCCAACGCCGCCAACCCGCCGAAGCACTTCGGCCGCGCGCTCTATCGCGGCCGAGCCCGCATCGAGCAGGCCGTCGGGAAGCTGAAGCGCTTCAAGCGCATCGCCCTGCGCTGCGAGAAGACCAGGACAAACTTCTCTTCCTTCGTCGCCCTCGCCATCGGCTTTATCTTGGTTCAATTCGTCCACACGGCCTAGTTTCGAAGACTTCTCGGGGGCGGTCATTGCGCAGGTCTGGGCCCAGGTTCTGGCGGGCGCCACTTCGATTGACGGCGCCGCGCATGCGTTGGACACCAACGTGCGGACGCTGCAGCGGACGCTGAACCGGGAGGGCCTCGATTACCGTGGTCTGGTGAACGTGATCCGGGTTCAGCGCGCTAGGGAACTCCTCGGAGGCACGCAGATGTCGATCACCGACATCTCCAGCCAACTCGGCTACTCGGCACCGGCCAACTTCGCACGCGCGTTCCGTAGGATCACCGGGGTTGCTCCGAGCGACTTCCGCATGTTTTGCCGGCGTTCCCTATGACAACGGGCCGTCACCGATCCGCGCCAACCGGGTCGGCGAGGTGCTGGAAGATGTTCAGTCTCTCGATGCGGCCGCGAATGGTGAAGACGACACGGCGGGGCACAATACAAGCTGTTTCCAAAGCACCGGCGAGAGTTCGATTTCTGATCCGTCGCGCCGAGAGCCGCTGGGATCGAAGTGCTTAGCCAAGCGTCGACAAATTTGGCTATGTCTGAAAAGCGTGTTGTTTCTGGTTTGTTCTGATATCTGAATGGAGTGCGCAGGGCTTGCGCGCAGCGTTTGGATGGAGGAGGGGATGGACTTGGGATCCAACCTTCTCCACCGACGACCACACACCTTCTGCTAACAGGTAGGCAATATGGCCGCCGCTTACCAAGAGCAGAATCAGAAGGCGACTATGATAACAGCGAAGACTCAGCTACCCCGCATTTCTCGCCGGAAGCTTCGTGAAGGTGACGACGGGCGGGATCATGCCGCCGCGCGACGGCGGCGGGGCGATCGGGCACGGCCGCGCGTGGCGCCTCGGGGCGATCAAAGTCGGGGTTGGGTGGTGGTGCTACGGTCTGGGCGGGGCGATTGCGGATCAGCCGCTGCGAGGCCCGCGAGTGCGGCGACGGCGGGATAGGTCGCGGCGTCGGAGCGCAGTGTGGTCAGGCCGCGCAGCTCGGAGCCTATCAGGAAGCCATCGACGCCGCCCGCCGCCGCGCAGAGATGCGCATAGTGCAGGATCATCCGTGCGTAGCCCGCGTCCGCGCCGCCGGCCCAGGCGACGCGCTCGCCCGCGATGTCGCAGTCCACCGGCCGCGCCGCGCCGAAGAAGGCGGCGACCTGGGCTCCGGCCGCCGGGTCTGGTCGACCGACCCAGCGTAGCCCGGTGCCGGCGAGCCGGTGATGCGGCCGCGCCAGGGAAAGGCGGGCTGGCCGGTCGCGCCCGCGTGGTCCAAGTAGGGGTTCGGCAGTGCGTTCCCGGCCGGCACGTCCATCAGCACGAAGGGGTAAAACGTGACGCGGAAGCCCCGGCGCCGCAGCTCCTGGATGGTCTGGATCACCGAGACATTCGAGGGCGTGCCGCCATAGACCGGGTGTCGTCGACGTGGGAAAGACCGCTGACCTCCCAGCTGACGGGCGCGGTGTCCCGCGCGACCTGCTCGACGCCCGGCAGGATCGCGCAATGGCCGGCGCGCAGATCAGGGCCGAACCAGCTCACGACCAGCGACACGCTCCCGACGTTCGGCGCCAAGGCCTCGAGCTGGTCGAGCGAGACCAGCAGGTCCGCGCGGTCTTCGGCGGCGTTGGCGTTGACGGCGCCGCGCTCGGTCCGGACAAGGTCGGTGGCATAGGCGGACTCGCCAGTCGCCGGGATCAGCGTCGCCGCGCGGACCATGCCCTCGGCGGTATCCGGGTTGGCGAGCGGCGCGAAGACCTCGAAGGTGGGCTGCGGCGGCCGGTTGCCGAAATCCCCGAGCAGAAGACGTGGTCGAACTCCCGCGCCGCGAAGAGCGCCTCAAGCACCGCCGCGTCGCCGGTATCGAGCGTCACGCCCTCGGCGTCGAGACACGCCGCGGTCGCCTCGACCTCGGGACCACGAGGCGATGGTCACGAACGGCCCCCCCGCCGTTAGCGCCGCCTCTGACACGCCGAAGCCTATGCCCGGCGAGTCGCCGAGCACGAGGATCGCTTTTCTTCAGGGCGATCCCATCGCTCCATGGTTCGACCCCCATGTAGTCGTCCGGACGGCCAAGTCCCGGTCAGCGTCAGCTCGGGAAGGCCGTTTCGAGTTCGGCGACACGGCGGGCGTCGAGCGGAGCGGCCGGGCGGTCGCCGAGGATAAAGAAGATCTTCGCCGTTTCCTCGAGCTCCTCGTAGGCGTGGATCGCTTGTTCGAGCGAGGCCGCCGAGACGATCGGCCCGTGGTTGGCGAGCAGCATCGCCCGGTGGTTCCGCGCCTGCGCCCGCACCGCTTCCGCGAGTGCGCGATCGCCGGGGCGGTAGTAGTCGATGAGCGGCAGGCGGCCGACCCGCATCGCGTAATAGGCCGTCAGCGGCGGCAGCACGTCCTCCGCGCAGTCGTGGCAGAGGCAGGAGAGGGCCACGGAATAGGTCGAATGCAGATGCACTACGGCGCCGGCCTTCGGACGCTCCTCGTAGACGGCGAGGTGGAAGAACGCCTCCTTCGAGGGCGGATCGCCGTCGAGCAGCTTGCCCGCGGGCGAGACGCGCGAGATCTGGTCGGGACGAAGCATGCCGAGGCAGCTGTTCGTAGGCGTCACCAGCAGCGAGCCGTCGTCTAGGCGCACGGAGAGATTCCCCGCGCTGCCATGGGCGAGGCCGCGCTGGTAGAGCAGGGCGCCGAGCCGGACCAGGTCCGCGCGCAGTTCCGCCTCGCGGCTCATGCCTCGCCCTCCGCGAGGATGCCGAGCGCCTTCTCGAAGAAATCGCGCTGGCCGAAGTTGCCGGATTTGAGCGCGAGGGCGGCGCTGTTCCCGGCGCTGAACAGGACCGGCACGCCGGGAGCGATCTCGGGTCCGATCATCAGCTGGCCAAGGTCGAGCGCCTGGGCGACGGCGCCCGATGTCTCGCCGCCCGCGACGACGAGGCGGCGCCCGCCGCCGCGCACGAAGGCCCGCGCAGTCTCGGCGAAAAGGCCGTCGAGCGCGGCAGCCACCCGTTCCCGCCCGTAGCGGTCCTGCAGGGCCAGCACCTCGTCCGGTGTCGCGGAGGAATAGGTAAGCGGCGCCTCGCCCGCGTGATCCGCGAGGAAGGCGAGCAGGTCATTCACTCCGACCCGGCCGGCCATCACCGCGTCGACCGAGATCGGCAGGACCGGGTGGCGGCGGGCGTGGTACTCGATCTGCCCGCGCGTGGCCCCGGAGCAGCTGCCCGCGAGGATCGCCTCCACGCCAGGCCGGCCCGGAAAATGGCTGCGCCTTGCGCCTTGTGCCGCCCCTTGCGCGATGAAGTTCGCGGCGAGACCGAGCGCGATGCCCGAGCCGCCGGTGAGAAAGGGCGCGCCGGCGCGGGCCGCTCCGATCGCGACCAGATCCGCGTCGGAGATCGCATCGACCACGACAAGCCGCTCCGGCGCTCTCGCAAGCGCCTTCCCGATCGCCGTCGGCCCCTCTCGCACCACGTCATGCGGCACCAGACCGATCGGCGATCTGACCTGCCGCGCGAGCCAGCGGCGGATGTCGGCGTCGGTCATCGGCGTCAGCGGGTGATGCTCCATCCCGGATTCGTTCAGGAGCCGGTCGCCGACGAAGAGATGGCCCTGGTAGAGGGTGCGGCCCGCTCTCGGGAAGGCGGGACAGACGACGACGCCCGAGGCGCCGAGCGCCTCGGCCAGCGCCTCCGCCACCGGCCCGATATTGCCCTCCGGCGTCGAATCGAAGGTCGAGCAGTACTTGAAGACGATCTGGCGGCAGCCCTGCGCGCGGAGCCAGCGCAGCGCTTCGAGCGACTGGACGACCGCCTCGGTCGCCGGGACCGAGCGCGTCTTGAGCGCGACGACGCCGGCCTCGACCTCGGCCCCCGCCGGGCCTGCCGGCACGCCAAGGAACTGCGCGGTCACGAGCCCGCCCTGACCGGGCAGGCCGCGCGCGATCGTGTTCGCGATGTCGCTCGCGCCGGTGAAATCGTCTGCGATGACCCCGAGCAGCATGGTTCAGCCTCCGACCAGTTCGCGCATCCGCGTGACGGCCGCGTCCGGCGCGGTGAGCACCGGGACCCTCACCGTCGCCCGGACGGCCTCGGCCGCGCGCGAGGTGGAGAAATGCGCGAGCATGATCGCATCCGCCCCTGCGAGCTCCGGCGCCGCGGCGGCGACCAGCCGGTTGTGCGCCTCCGCGTCACCGCCGCGCAGCAGGTCGATCGCATCGCGCGCGACCACGGTCGTCAGCTCGGCGCGGGCGCCCGCCTCGGCGGCGAAATCGGCGAATTCGCGCTCCATCGTCGCCACGGCGGGCGCGAAGGTCGCGAGCATGCCGATCCTGGCCCCGGCGCCGATCGCGGCGCGGAACATCGCCTCGTTGGGCTTCAGCACCGGGACGGGCAGTTCCGCCGCCATCCGCTCGATCGCCGGTCCGAAGGCCGAGCAGGTGACGAGGATCCCGTTGGCGCCGATCCTGACCGCGTAGCGCCCGAAATCGACGAAACGCTCGGTCAGTTCCTCGGAGAGTTCCTCGCCCTCGCGGGCGCGGTCGATGCTCAGCGCATCGTCGAGCAGGTTGACCGCCTCGGCCTCGGGCCAGAGCCGGGCCATCGCGGAGCGGACCGGTTCCATCGCAACGGGGGTCGCGTGATAGAGCACGACGCGGGGGGCCGCCTTTGCCATTTCCGCCTCCTCAGGCAGGGGTGCGCGCGAGACGCGGGTCGAGCCCGCCGGCGCGGTAGGCGGCTTCGGAGGCCGCGGACTGGAGGAAATCGAGGAAGCGCTCGGCCTCCTGGGGGTCGGCGGCCTCGGTGAAGATCGCGGCGGAGAAATCGGTCGGCCGCTGGAAGGGCTCGGGGAAGGGGCCGAGGATCTCGACGCCGTCCACCGACATGAGCTCGCTGATCTGCTGCACGGCGAGATCGGCCTCGCCGCTGACAAGCTTCTCGGCGGTGAAGCCCTCCGGGATCGCAACGGCGCGTTCGAGCGCGGCCTCGGCGCCGTTGGACCGCAGGATCTCCGCGAACCACAGCCCGCTCGCGCCCGTGAGCGAATAGGTGACACGCGCCGATGCCATCGCGGCGAGGAAAGCCTCCGGGGTGGAGATGTCGGGCCGGGACGCGCCAGGAAGTGTCGCCACGCCGAAATTCGCCCGTGCGATCGGGACGATGGTTTCGCGCCGCACCACGCCGCGGTCGGCGAGTTCCGCCATCGGCGCGTCGATCAGCACGACCACGTCGGCGCGCGCGCCGGCGCCGATGTCGCGCATCAGGACGGTGGTGGGCGACCATTGGGTCCGGATCTCCCCGCCAGCCGCCTGCCACCGGGGCAGGATGTCGCGCTTGAACGCGCATTCGACGGCGAGGGTGCTCATGAGGCGGAGCGGACGGGTCATGTGTTCCTCCCTGCGCCGGCGCGCCCCTCGTCGCCACGCGGCGCGGTAAGGTCGTTCGGGGCTGCCCGGCGGGCCGCAGTTGGCGCGCCGGCCGGCCGGGGGTCAACGCGGGACGGCGTCATTTCACCAGGTCGAAAATCCCGCCTCGCCGACGGCGCTCCGATATTTCACATCGTGAAATTCCATCGGGCATTCCTGGTATCACTTTGAGCCCCGCCCGGGCTGCGTTACTCTCACTGTCATAAAAAGCCGGGAGGACCAGAATGCAGATCGCCCCGCCGCCCGCCACGGGCGCGCCCATGGCCCGTGTCGTTCAGTACGAGAAGGCCGCGCGCGAGCATACCGAGGAGGCGAGGAGCCGCGGCATCCAGTCGGTGGACCGCGCGCTCTCGATCATCGAGGTGCTGTCGCTCAGCGACGCGCCGCTGATGCTCAAGGACGTCTCGAAGCTGTCCGATCTCAATCTCTCCACCTGCCATCACCTGATCACCACGCTGGTACGGCGGGGCTACGTGATCCATGCCGGCCGCGCCCAGGGCTACGCGCTGAGCTCCAAGTTCGAGATCCTGTCGCGACGGTCGGAGCGCGAGGTCGACCTCGTGACCTTCGTCAAGCCAAGGCTCATCGAACTCAACGAGAATATCCTCGAGGCGGTGCAGATGGCGGTGCTGCGCGGCTCAGCGCTTGTGAGCCATGTCCGGCTTCCGGCTCGGATGCGGGCGTCGGAGAACGTGTTCGACCGGCCGCTGACCCACGCGGCGCACGCGGTCGCGACGGGAAAGGCGATCCTCGCCTGGCTGCCCGAAGGCGAGCTTGGCAGGGTCATGGATGACAACGGCCTGACCGCCTTCACCGAGGCGACGATCACCAGTCGCAAGGCACTGACCGAGGAATTGCGACTGGTCCGGCGCTCCGGCTTCGCGGTCGAGGATGGCGAGTTCCACCCGGATCTGGTCGGCATCGCCGCGGCGGTGCGCGATCTTTCCGGCGCGGTAGTGGGATCGATCGGGGCGACATTCCCGCGCCGCCGCGCGAGCGAGGCGTATCGCGCGCATGTCGCGAAAGCCATTTCGACCTGCGCGAAGGACCTTTCCGGCCGGATGCCGGCGGGCTGCTTCGTCTGATACTTCCGGTGGGATGACAGGGAAGGCCGCGCACCCGCGCGGCCTTTTCCTTTGCGCGGCGCCCGTCGCGCCCGCCTTTCATATCATGAAACCAAGGGTGGGCTCGTTGACCCGGGGGGAGGGCGCCGGCATGCTTTCCGAACAAGGAGCGGAACGAAGAACGAAAGTCACCGCCCGAAGATCAAGAGATGGCAGGCCATCCTGATGAATAATCCCGAAAAGCGGAGGAACATACCCATGGGTATGCCAGACAACGTCACGACCAGTCGCGACTATCCGATCCCCGATACAATGAAGGCCTGGGTCATCGGCGATCCCGGCGAGCTGATCTACGGTGAAAAGCCCATTCCCGCTCCGAAGAAGGCCGAGGTTCTGGTCCGGATCGACGCGGTCGCGATCTGCGCCACCGATCTCGAGATCATTTACCATGGTCCGCCCGCGATGATCGAAGGCGGCGCGCCCTACAACAAGAATTTCACCCCCGGCCATGAATACATGGGGACCGTGGTCGCCCTCGGGCCGGGCGTCGACGAGTTCGCGATCGGCGAGCGCGTGACGGTCGAGATCCACGCCGGCTGCGGCCAGTGCAAGCGCTGCCGCCAGGGCATGTATACCTCCTGCCACAACTACGGGAAGAACTACGGCGACGTGGACAAGGGCCATCGCGCCAACGGCTTCACCACCGATGGCGGCTTCGCGGAATACGCGGTCAACAACATCAACACGCTCGTCCATGTAGATGACTCGATGTCCGACGAGGAGGCGACGCTGGTCGTGACCGCCGGCACCTCGATGTACGGGCTGACCGAGCTCGGCGGGCTCGTCGCGGGCGAGAGCGTGGTGGTGAGCGGTCCGGGACCGATCGGCCTGCTCGGCGCCGCCGTCGCCAAGGCGCTCGGCGCGCAGCCGGTGATCCTGACGGGCACCCGCGACAACCGCCTCGAGATCGGCAAGAAGCTCGGCGCGGATCACGTGATCAACATCCGGAACGAGGATCCGGTCGCCAAGGTGCGCGAGCTCACCGGCGGCAAGGGCGTCGACTACGTCGTCGAATGCTCCGGCGCGCCGAACGCGGTCAACGAGGCGGCGCAGATGCTCAACCGCGGCGGCAAGATCTGCCTCGCCGCCTTCCCGGGTGACCAGGTGCCGATCGACGTCGCCTATCTGGTGCGCAACAACATCTATCTCTACGGCATCCGGGGCGAGGGCAAGACCGCCACGCACCGCGCCGAGGCCTTCATGCGGCAGAAGCGGTTCGATGCGCGCCTGATCCACACGCACACCTTCGACATGGCCGATCTGCCCGAGGCGATCCGCTACGCGAAGGATCGCGTCGAGGATGCGATCAAGGTCGTGGTGCGCAACCGTCGCGCCGAACAGATGATCGCCGCGGCGGAATGAGACTCTCCGGCTCCGGGGCAGACGCTCCGGAGCCGGCACTACCGCTAGAATACGGGCGAAAACGCCCGACGCGACGCGCCAGATCCAGGGAGGACGGCATGGTGCACTATCCGACGACGGCGGGGCTCGCTCCGCCGAAGAAGGGCTTCGTCCGGCGCTGGCTCGGCAAGCTCTACGTGCAGGTGATCATCGGCGTGATCGTCGGAACGGCGATCGGCTTCATGGATCCCGCCTTCGCGGCCCAGCTCAAGCCCCTCGGCGATGTCTTCGTCCGGGCGATCAAGCTTATCGTCACCCCGATCATCTTTCTCACCATCGTGGTCGGCATCGCCGCGATCGGCGACATGCGCAAGGTGGCGACGGTCGGGATCAAGGCGCTGATCTACTTCGAGGTCGCCTCGACCCTCGCGCTGCTGATCGGCCTCGCGGTCGGCAATCTCTGGCCTGTCGGGCGCGGCATCAACGCCAATCCCGCCGACCTCGACGCCGGCGCGGTCGCGGGATACGTCGAGCAGGGTTCGCATCTGACGATCATCGACTTCCTGACCGAGATCATCCCCAAGACCTTCCTCGAACCCTTCGTCACTGGCCAGATCCTGCCCGTGCTCTTCGTCGCCGTGCTGTTCGGCCTCGGTCTCTGCAAGCTTGGCGAGCAGTCGAAGGCGCTGGTGGCGATCCTCGACACCGCCGCCCACGGCCTCTTCGGGATGGTCAACATCATCATGCGCTTCGCGCCCTTCGCGGCGGGCGGTGCGATGGCCTTCACGGTCGGCAAATACGGCTTCTCGACGCTCATCGGTCTCGGTCAGCTGGTCCTCGCCGTCTATGTGGTGAGCATCCTCTTCGTCGTGGTGGTGCTCGGCTTCTTCCTCCGGCTGGCGGGCCTCAGCCTCTGGCGCGTGATCGCCTACTTCAAGGACGAGATCCTGATCGTCTTCGCCGCCACCTCGGCCGAGACGATGATCCCGCGCTCGATGGAGAAGCTCGAGGCGCTCGGGGTGCGCAAGGAGACCGTGGGGCTCGTGATGCCGACCGGTTTCTCGTTCAACATGGACGGGACGGCGATCTACATGACGATGGCGGTGCTCTTCATCGCCCATGCGACCAATACCGAACTCACCATCGCGCATCAGTTCATGATCCTCTTCATCATGCTCTTCACCTCGAAGGGCGCGGCCGGGGTCACGGGTGGCGGCTTCATCGCGCTCGCCGCCACCATGCCCGCGATCGGCGTGCTGCCCGTCGCCGCGCTGTCGCTGCTGATCGGGGTGGACCGCTTCATGGCGGAGATCCGCGCCGCGACCAATCTCACCAGCAACATCATCGCGACGCTGGTGGTCGGGGCCTGGACCGGGAACGTGGACGTGAAGCGCGCCCAGGCGATCATGCGCGGCGAGGCGAAGCCGGAGGATTTCGAAGAATCCCAGCCCCAGCCTGTGCCGCAGCCCGCGCGGCCGAGCTTCGGCCACGATCACCTCGGCCTCGCCACCGGACGCTGACATTCCCGGCGGCCCGAGGCGGGCCGCCAACTTCCCGCCGGAATTCAACTGCTCGGCCGGCCCCGCGCCGGCCTCAAGGAGACCTTTGCCATGAGCTTCGCCTTTTCCGAAGGAAACCCCGTCGAGGACACCTCCCGGCTCGGGAAACCCCCGTTCGACACCGACCGGCTCGACCGGCTGATGGAGGAGGCGGAGCTCGACGCGCTGCTCGTCACCTCCAAGCATTCGATCCAGTACCTGCTCGGCGGTTACCGCTTCTTCTTCTACGACTTCATGGACGCGCATGGGCTCAGCCGCTACCTGCCCTTCTTCGTCTATGTGAAGGGTCGGCCGCTCGACTCGGGCTATGTCGGCGTGCCGATGGAGCGCTACGAGAAGCAGCTCGGCAGCTTCTGGGTCTCGAACCTCAACCTGAAGAACTTCCAGAGCAAGGGCTTCGCCGGCGCCGCGGCCGAGATGCTGAAGGGCCTCAACGGCGGCAAGGGCAAGGTCGGCATCGAGGTCGGCTTCATGCCGATCGACGCCTATCAGGTGCTGGAGGCGGACCTGCCCGACGCGAAGCTGACTGACGCGACCTTCACGCTCGAGATCCTGCGGGCGCTGAAGTCCCCCGCCGAGCTCGACCTGCTGCGCGAGGCGTCCGAGAAGGTGGTCGACTCGATGCTGGCGGTATTCGCGACCCATGGCCCTGGCGTCTCCAAGCGCGCGCTCTTCGAGGCGCTGCGGATGGAAGAGACCAAGCGCGGCATGAAGTTCGAATACGCGCTCACCAACATCGGCACCGCCTTCAACCGCGCGCCCTATGACAAGATCTGGGAGGAGGGCGAGACGCTCGCGCTCGATTCCGGCGGCAACTACAAGGGCTACATCGGCGACCTCTGCCGCATGTGCTTCACCCGCGAGCCGGACCAGGAGCTGGTCGATCTGCTCGGCCAGGTCGAGGAGGTGCAGCAGGCGGCGCGCAAGGGGCTGAGGCCCGGTGTGATCGGTGGCGAGATCTTCGAATGGGCGAACGAGGCCAAGGCCCGCTGCGCGGAGAAGGACCGGATGTTCTTTTCCGCGCATGGGATGGGCATCGTCAGCCATGAGGCGCCCTGGCTGATGCCGAACGCCGTGCCGGTCTATCCCGCCTATCATGCCGACAGGCCGCTCGAATCCGGCATGGTGATCTCGATCGAGACCGAGCTGCACCATACGAAGCGCGGCTTCATCAAGCTCGAGGACACGGTGGCGATCATCGGCAACGGCTGGGAGGCCTATGGCGACGGCGGTCGCGGCTGGAACGTCTGCGGCGCGGCATGAGAGTCCGCGGGACCGCGCGGCCCCTCGGCGGTCCCGCTCACCAGATAACCGGGGAACGGCCATGACCTCCTTTCCGCTCAGCGCCCATATCGGCTATCTCTTCACCGAACGCCCGATGCCCGAGCGGATCGCCGCGGCCGCCGCGGCCGGGTTCGACGCCGTCGAGCATCCGGCGCCCTATGCGATCCCGGCGCCTGAGATGGCGGCGCTGCTTCGGCGGGCACGCCTCACCTACACGCAGTTCGGCCTGCGCTCGGGCGACGCTTCCGCGGGAGAGAAGGGCATCGGGATCTTCCCCGATCGCCGGGAGGAATTCGCGCGTGATCTCGTTGAAGGCCTCGACTATGCCGAGGCGATCGGCGTGAAGCTCGTTCACGCGATGGCGGGGGTCCTGCCCGAGGCGGGCCGCCTGGCCGAGCACTGGGAGTGCTATGTCGAAAATCTGGCGCGCGCGGCGCGCGCGGCGGCGCCCCGGGGGATCACGATCATCGTGGAACCGATGAGCGCCCTGGCCGTGCCCGACTATTTCATCGCCACGCCCGACCGGGCAGCCGAGGCGATCCACGCGGCGGCCGAGCCCAACGTCGGGCTCTTGCTCGACATGTTCCACACCGCCGCCGCCGGGCTCGACGTTGAGGCGACGATCCGCGCCCACGCGCCCCTGATCCGACATGCGCATGTCGCGGATTATCCCGGTCGGCACGAGCCCGGCTCGGCGGGTCTCGATTTCGGACTCATCGCGCGGACGCTGGCGGCGATCGGCTACGGGGGGCGCCTCGGCTGCGAATACGTGCCTGCCGGCCGCACGGAGGACGGCCTCGCCTGGATGAACCGCCACCGCGCGAAATGGGTGAATGATACCAATCCGCATTGATCAGAACCCTTCATCATCGACGTGCCGGACGTCTTCGCCGAGGGGATGCTCTTCGCCGGCACCAAGCTCTACCGGAAGGGCGAGCCGAACCGGGCGATGTGGAACTTCATCCGCCGCAACTCCGGCGCCGCCCAGCAGCTCGTCGCCGACATCGAGGCGCAGGTCGCCTCCGCCCGGCTCGGCGCGAAGCGGTTCGTCGAGCTCATCGAGAAATACGGTGAGGACAAGGTCTTCGGCGCCGCCGGTCAGCTCATGGACTATTCCGAACGGCTGATGCGCGCGCGCATCGCCGAGATCCCGGACGGCGACTACACCGCCGAGGGCTGGCTCGACGACAATGGCCGCGATCGCGACCAGCGGCTCAAGGTCAGGGTCACCGTGCGGGTGCGGGGCGACGGGGGCGAGGTAGACCTGACCGGCTCCGCCGACCAGACGCCGACCGCCTACAACGTGCCCTTCGAGGGCTCGACCAAGGTCGCCGCCTATTGCGCCTTCCGCAAGCTCCTGCTCGACGCCGCCACCTCGGACCTACGCGCGCCTTCCAACGAAGGCTCGTTCCGCCCGGTCAAGGTGACGGCGCCGCTCGACTCGATCTTCAACCCGAAGGCCCCGGCCTCGGCCGAGGCGCGCTTCACCCAGTGCAACCGGATGATCGACCTCATCTTGAAGGCGCTCGCCCCGGTGATGCCCGAGCAGGTGATCGCCGGCTCCTCCGCCTCGATCTCCTTCGCCGCTTATTCCGGCGTGCGGCCCTCGGGTGACTACTGGGTGTTCCTCGAGGTGAACGATGGCGCCTATGGCGGCCGCCCGCGCTCGGACGGGCCGGATTCGATCGACAACCTGGCTCGGCGACACGATGAAGCGCCCCGGGTTTGCCGGAGGCGTTTCGGTTTGATACCACCCCCCGCTGAGGCAGACTCACGCGAGGGAAGGGGCTGGAAGTCTGAATCGATAGGGCGAACCAAGGGAGGTTCGCCATGGCTGCTGCGATTGCGTTGGGGAGTGATTTTGACGGAATGGCTCTGCGAAGGCTCGCGAAGGGCACGAAGGACTCGGCGCAGGCGCGCCGGCTTCTCGCGCTCGCGGAGATCTGCGACGGCGGCTCCCGCTCCGATGCGGCGCGGATGGGTGGGGTCGGTCTGCAGACCATCCGCGACTGGGTGCTGCGCTTCAACGCGCGGGGCCCGGCCGGGCTGATCGACGGCAAGGCGCCAGGCAACGCGTCCAGATTGAATGACGCTCAGCGTCAGGCTCTGGCCGGTATTATTGAACGCGGTCCCATCCCTGCGATCCATGAAGTTGTGCGCTGGCGTCTGGCGGATTTGGCGCGGTGGATTTGGGAGGAGTTCGGCATCGCGCTCAGCGAGACGACGGTGGCCGGGAGATCAAGGCACTCGGCTTCGTCAAGATCTCGGCGCGCCCCGTCATCACGCGCGGAACGAACTGGCCATCGTTGATTTTAGAAAAGATTCGCAACCACGCTGGACGCGATCCGCGAGGGCCTCCCGACCGGAACCGAGATAGAGCTATGGGGGCAGGATGAAGCGCGCGTCGGACAAAAGAACGCCATCACCCGTGGCTGGGCGAAACACGGCACACGGCCCCGCGCCCCGCGCGACCAGCGCGCCAAATGGGCATACATCTTCGGCGCGATCTGCCCAAAGAAGGGCAAGGGCGCGGGCTTGGTCATGCCTTGGTGCGACACCTCCGCGATGGCCGCCCATCTGGCCGAGATCAGCGCGGCCGTCGATCCGGGCGCTCACGCCGTGCTGATGCTCGATCACGCGGGATGGCACATGTCCGCCAAGCTCGCTGTCCCGGCCAACATCACCCTGCTTCCGCTGCCGCCCCGGTCGCCAGAGCTGAACCCTGTCGAGAACGTCTGGCAGTTCATGCGCGAGAATTGGCTCTTCAATCGCATCTTCCGGTCCTATGAGGACATCGTCGCTCTCTGCTGCGACGCCTGAAACAACCTCGTCGACCGACCCTCGAAGATCATGTCCATCGGAATGCGCCAATGGGCCCATGGATGAGGAGCAGTGCGGCTTGGTTTGAGTCCTACGCCGCCACGGCGGGTGCCTCCAGTCCGGCGTAGTAGTTTGCTTCGGCCTCGGCGGGCGGGATGTTTCCGATCGGCTCGAGGAGGCGGCGCTCGTTGAACCAGTGGACCCATTCGAGGGTGGCGAACTCCACAGCCTCGAAGGACCGCCAGGGCCCTCGACGGTGAATGACCTCGGTCTTGAAGAGGCCGATCACCGTTTCGGCGAGCGCGTTGTCGTAGCTGTCGCCGACGCCGCCCACGGAGGGTTCGATCCCGGCCTCGGCGAGACGCTCGGTGTAGCGGATGCTGACATATTGGAACCCTCGGTCCGAGTGGCAGATGAGCCGACCACCCTCGAAAGGATGGCGCTGGTGCAACGCCTGATCGAGGGCGTCGAGCACGAATTCCGCCGTGGCGACGCGCGACACGCGCCAGCCGACGATCCGCCGGGCGAAGGCGTCGATGAGCGAGCCGTTGTTCGCCCCACGGCATGTTCGGCGCCGGCGCCCTGAATACCCGGTTCACCCGGTCGCGCGGACAGGGCGCGGCGGGATCCGGCACGGTGGTCCGGACGCGCTTTCCCGGACCGCGCCCGACAAGCCCATGCTCCGCATCAGGCGGGACACGGTGCAACGAGCAACATCGAAACCCTCCCGGAGCATCTGGCGCCAGACCTCGCGGACCCCGTAGACGCCGAAGTTCTCGTTGAAAACACGCCGGATCTCGACGCTGAGCCGGGCATCGCGTCGCGCGCGGGGCGGGAGCCGGCCCGGATCGAGCCGGCGGGCGGCGTGCTCGTGATAGGTCGACGGAGCGATCGGCAGGACGCGGCGGATCGGCTCGACTCCATGGACCTCACGGTGCGCATCGATGAACGCTTTCATCGCTTCAACGGGCGGTCGAGCTCCGCCATCGCAAAATACGCGGATGCCTTCTTGAGGATCTCGTTCGCCTGGCGCAGTTCTCGGTTCTCGCGGCGAAGCCGGGCAAGCTCCTCCTTCTCGGCGCTCGTGACGCCAGGGCGCGCACCGTCGTCGCGCTCGGTCTGTCGCACCCAGCCGCGCAGCGTTTCACCGGAACAACCGATCTTCGCCGCGATCGACTGGATCGCGGCCCATTGCGAGCCGTGCTCCTCCTGATGGTCCATGACCATCAGGACGGCGCGGGCGCGCACCTCGGGGCTATAGGGTGGGCTTCTCTTCGTCATGGCTCCACTCTCTCAAGAGTTGGAGCCTCCGGCAAACCCGGGCCGCTTCACTCGTGTATTGGCTGCCCTGGTCCGAATGATGCGGCAGTGCGTCGGACTTTCCGCGCCTCCATACCGCCATCATGAGGGCCTCCATGACGAGCGATGTGTCGCGCTCGGCCTTCATCGACCAGCCGACAATCCTTCTTGAGAAGAGGTCCAGGGCGACGGCGACGTAGAGCCGGCCCTCCGCGGTCCAGGTGAAGTCGGCCAGCCACTTCTGGTTCGGGCTGTCCGCCTGGAAATCCCGGTCGAGGAGGTTTTCGGCGATGACCGACCGCTCCCCGTCATCCTTCGGCGGACCGCGCCGCCGAGGCCGGGCCTTCAATCCGTTCATCCGCATCAGGCGTTCGACACGGTGAAGGCCGCGATGCAGGCCTTCCTCGAGAATGTCACGCCAGATCCGGCGGGCGCCATAGGTGCGGTCGCTGTCCTTGAAGCTTCTTGCGCGTCACCCTCCCGATCTTCTCGTCGTGGGCCATCCGCGCGCTGACCGGCCGGTTCAGCCAGGTGTGAAACCCCGACCGCGAGACGCCGAGCACCGCGCACAGCCAGCTCACCGGCCAGACTTGTCGGTGCTTCCCGATGAAGGCGAACCTCATGTCGCGTCCCTCGCGAAGAACGCGGTCGCCTTTTTCAGGATGTCACGCTCCGCCTTGAGACGGGCGACCTCCTTCCGCAAGGCAATGATCTCGGCCTGCTCGGCGCCTGGACGGCCAGTCCCGGGAAACGCGCTCGTCGGGCGCCATCGAACTCGCGCATCCACCGCCGCGGCACGCTTTCCGAGAGCTCCAGCTCCCGGCACGCCTGCGCGACCGCGACGCCGCGCTCCGTCACCAGCCTCCCCGCCTCGACCTTGAACTCGCGGCTGAACGTTCGTCGCTTCATCTGCTGTCCCATGCTCCATGCTCACGATCTTGCCTTCGTGTCCACGGAACCGGCGGCGGGCCACGGTGCGTGACGCCATGGCGGCGGGCGACGATCGAGATGCTCTCTCTGGAGCGCAGCGTCTCGTCGACGATGCGCAGCTTTTCCCCGGCGGTCCAGCGTCGCCGCCGCGCCGCGCCGGTGATGACTTCGATCCTCCGGTGGCCGTCCGACATGAGCCTGTGCCTGAGGAGAGCCTCAAGCCTTTCCGCCTATGCCGGGGGTCTGGCCGAAACGGGGGCCATTTCACCGAGCCATGGCGTCGGCAAGAATGTCCCTCACGCGGCACCATCCTCCGAAACGACGAAAGCCCCGGAGTTTCCGCCAGGGCTTTTTCAAGGCGGGCCGGACCCGAGGGTCGGTGCCGCGGCTCAGGCGCCGTAGACGGCTTCCCGGGCGACGGCGCGCAGGTTGTAGCGCGAGAGGCCGAGGTCGGCGAGTTCGCGGTCGTTCATCGTCTCGAGCTCGACGAGCGTCCGGCGATAGAGCCGCCAGTCGGCGATCATCCTGAAGACGCGGTTGGTGTCGAAGCCGAACGGGCGGGCATAGGTCGTGTTGGTCGTGGCGTAGGCCATCTTGGTCATCCTTTCATCGCCGACCACGCTGGCCGGCCGTCTGTCTTTCGGCCCTTCTTTCGGGCCCGGCCGCTCGGCCCATCCGGGCGGCCCCTTCGCAGTCAGTCGCCGAGGCGGCTCAGCGGCCCCGGACCGCCTGGCGGGCGATCTCGGGCAGCGCGAAGCGCGAAATGCCGAGGTCGGCGAGTTCCCGGTCGTCCAGCGCGCGAAGCTCGGCGAGCGTCCGGCGATAGAGCAGGTGGTCCTTCATGGCGCGGAGCAGGCCCCGGGATCCGCCCGCGGCGCCGGTCTCCGCGACCGCCTTGAAGCCGGCAAGCGAGGTGGCAGAAGCGGTCGTCATCTTTGTGGTCCTTTGTGTTCGCTTTCGCGCGTTTCCTTATGACCTCCGATATAGACCCACTGTTCCGAACCACAACGAACATGGCTTCAGACCCGTCATGCGCGGGCCGCGGGTCTCCGGGCGGAGGGATCGCCGCGACTTGCCGCCCGCGCCGCCGCGTGCTCTATCCCGCGCGACAGGGCGGAGGAGCGCGCGGAAGGTGGCGGGCGGCTTGACGCGGCCGCTTCGCGTGGCCGGACATTTCGGCGAACTGCTGCAGGGCCGGCTCGGGCCCGGCGGGCCGGTCGCGCTCGTGACGCTGCCCTGCCCGGTGCTCGCCGCGCGGTGCGACTGGCGGCCCGGCCCTTTCGCGCTTCACCAGATCGCGCCGGCCGTGATCGCGCCGGCCGAGGCGCGCGCGCTGCTCGGCCGGCTGCGGATCGCCCCCCGGGGGGCGTTCCGCCTGCGGATCGACGCGCCCCCGGGCGGCGGGGCCGGCGCCTCGACCGCGGCGCGGGTCGCGCTCGCCCGCGCGGCGGCGCTCGGCGCGGGGCGGCCGGCGCCGGTGCCGGAGACACTCGCGCGCGCCTGTGTCGCGACCGAGGGGGCGAGCGATCCGCTGATGTATCCCGACCCCGCGCGGCTGCTCTGGAGCTCGCGGACCGGGCATGTCCTCGCGATGGCGCCGGCCCTTCCGCCGCTCGAGATCCTCGGCGGCTTCCTCGGCCCACCCCGGCGGACGGATCCGCGCGATACCGACTTTCCCGACATCGCCGATCTCGCGCGGGCCTGGCCGTCGGCCACCGCCGACGCCGCGGCGCTGGCGGCGCTGGCGAGCGAGAGCGCGCGCCGGACCCTCGCCCACCGCGGCTTGCCGGCCGATCCGACCGAGGCGCTTGGCCGCGGGCTCGGGGCGCTCGGCTTCGCCATCGCCCATACCGGCTCGGCCCGCGCGCTCCTGTTCCGGCCCGGCCGCGTCCCGCCCGGGGCCGCCGCGGCGCTGCGCGCGGCGGGCTTCGCGGGAGTGATCCGCTTCCGGACCGGAGGCCGCGCGTGAGCGCGCTCGCGATGATCGTCGGGCTCGGCGTCGACGCGGCGCTCGGCTGGCCCGACGGGCTCTTCGCGCGGATCGGCCATCCGGTCACCTGGCTCGGGCGGTTGATCGGGGCGCTCGACCGGCGCTGGAACCGCGGCGCGCCCTGGCGCCGGCGCCTCGCCGGAATCGCGGCGGCGCTCACCGTGATCGCGGCGGCGGCGCTGCCGGCGGTCGCGCTCGACCGGCTGCTGCCCGGCGGCTGGCCGGGCGCGGTCCTGACCGGACTCCTCGCCTGGCCGCTGATCGCGCTCCGCTCCCTCCGTGATCACGTGGCGGCGGTGGCCGGGCCGCTCGCCGCCGGCGATCTCCCCGAGGCCCGGCGCCGGGTCGCGCTGATCGTCGGGCGCGATCCGGCGAAGCTCGACTTGGCCGGCGTGGCCCGGGCGGCGATCGAGAGCCTCGCGGAGAACGCCTCCGACGGGGTGGTGGCGCCGGTCTTCTGGGGCGCGCTGTTCGGCCTGCCGGGGATCGCGGGCTACAAGGCGATCAACACGCTCGATTCGATGATCGGCCATCGGACGCCCCGGCACGAGACCTTCGGATGGGCCTCCGCGCGGATCGACGATCTGGCCAATCTCGCGCCCGCGCGGCTCACCGGACTGCTCGTCGCCCTCGCCGCCCCCCGTCCGGGGCGGAGCCTCGCCGTCATGTGGCGCGACGCCGGGCGCCACCGCTCGCCCAACGCCGGCTGGCCCGAGGCGGCGATGGCGGGCGCGCTTGGCATCCGGCTGTCGGGGCCCCGGATCTACGCCGACCGCCGCGCGGAGGAGCCCTGGCTCAACGAAGGCGCCCGCGATCCCGGCGCGGCCGAGATCGTCGCGGCGCTGCGGCTGGCGCGGCGCGCCGCGCTCCTTCTCGTGCTCGGCCTCGCCGGCCTCGCGATCCTGGCCTGAGGATCAGGCTTCGGGAACGAGTTCGCTCAGCGTCACCGGGCGCAACCCCTCGGCTGCGAAGGCCCGGGCCGCCCCGCCGATGAAGCCGGCGGTGGAACGGCCGCGCGCGCCCAGATCGTGCACCGTCAGGATCGCGCCCGGATGCGCGTTGAGCCGCAGCCAGGCCTCCGTCACCTGCCGCTGAGGCGCGCTCGTGTCCATCGGCGGCACGTCGCCCACCACGACGGTCAGCCCGTGGCGGGCGGCGGCGTCGATGATCCGGCGCGTCGGCACGCCCCAGCCGGGCCGCAGGAAGCGGACCGGGCCGAAGCGGCGCAGGAACTCCGCCGTTTCGGCGACCCCCTTCTCGAGCGCCGCGTCGTCGAGCCGGGCGGACATCTCGTCGCGGTCCATGTGGTGGCCGATCTCGTGACCGCGCGCGACGATCTCGGCCACGGTTTCCGGCGCCGCGCGCGCATTCTCTCCGATCAGCATGAAGGTGCCGCGCGCGCCCGCGCCCTCGAGCGCCTCCATGATGAGCGGCGTGGTCTCGGGATCGGGCCCGTCGTCGACCGTGATCGCGAGCGCGGGCACGTCTGACGGGCCGGAAAAGACGACTTCGGGAAAGATCGCGCCGCCGAGCGTGGCGACCGGCCCCGCCCGGACCCGGCCGGCGAGGCCGAGAAGGGCGAGGCCGGAGAGAAGCCCCCGGCGCGTCGCGCGCATCAGCCGAGCGCGGTCGCGCGCCGCAGATCCCAGGCGAGGAAAGTCATCGCGCCGCCGACGGCGATGAGTTCGATCCCGAGCAGCAGGCCGATCAGCCAGCCCGCCGCGCCGGGCAGGTTCCAGACGAGGACGAAGGCGACGAGGATGCCGGTGATGCCCGAGAGCAGCATCCAGCCCCAGTTCCTCATCGGCCGGATCATCAGCGCGAAGACCACGCGCTGGAGCCCGTCCACCATGAAATAGGCGACCATCAGCAGCGCGGCGGCGAGCAGCCCGGCCTCGGGGCGCGAGATCAGCATGAAGCCCACGATGACGGCGAGCACCGCCGAGATCAGTTGCAGCCAGAAGTAATGCACCTGCGTCGCGCCGATGAGCCCGATCGCCTGGGCGATGCCCGCGATCACCAGCATCCAGCCGAGGAAGACGATGAAGAAGGTCGAGGCGAAGATCGGCGACAGCAGCGCCACGATCCCGGCGAGCACGAGCAGGCCGCCCTGGATCATGAACAGCATCGAGCGCCTGCGGATCGTCTCCCGCGTTGCCTGACGCAGAACGGCCGAGGCCTCGTTTACCGATAGCGACATCTGGACTCTCCCACTCCTCGAAGAAATCTAAGGAGGTATCGCCCCGCCGGGCCTGTCCCGCAAGCGCTTTGACGGGATCAGCGCAGCGTGACGAGCAGGTCGGGATAGACCACCTTCGTCCAGGACCCGTCGCCCGAGCCGCCGTTCCAGAAGCCGCCGACGCTGACGCCGGTGCCGCTCCACCCGCCCGAACCGGTCCCGACCGATATGCCGATCGCGGGCCAGCCGCTCATCCCGGTATCGGCGACGCGCGTCGCCGGCTGCGCCCTGGCCGAGCCGCGAAGCTTGCCCGAGGCGCAGGTGACCGTGACCGGCGGCGTGGCCGATCCGAGGTCCGGCAGCGCCACGCTGGCGGGGGCGGTGAAGCGCGCCGTCGTATAGGGGCTCGCCAGGTCGCAGGTCGCCCCGGCGATCTCGCCCGCGACGCCCTGGACACGCACCGCGAGATTGGTCACCCCGCGCGCGGGCGGCATGACGACCTCGGCCCGGGGCTGGCCCTGGACGCCGGGCGGCGGCGGCGTGGCCGGCGCCGTGGCGCAGGCGCCGAGCAGCAGACAGAGCGCGAGGCCGCGGGCGGCTCTTTCCTCGATCACCGGATGTCTCCCTTCATCGCAGAGCGACGGATGTATCGGGATATTCCCAGACCGGGTAGGTCGGTTCCGGATATCCCCAGCCATACCAGCCCGGCCCGTACCAGCCGGGGCCCCAGGGCCCCCACGGTCCCGGCCCGAAATAGCCCGGCGCGGTGCGCCAATAGGTCGCGATCGGCACCGAGGCGGAGCCCTTCTGGACGCCCGCCGCGCAGCTGATCATCAGATCCGGCGATTGCGGCCCGAAATTGGGCAGGCGCAGCCGGGTGGGCGTGGTGAACTTCGCGGAATAGAGCACGCTCGAGAGCGCGCAGGTGGCGCCGGCCACCTCGCGCTTCGTGCCATCGGAACCGACCACATGGGTCCGGACGACCAGGTCGGCCTCGCCCCGCGCCGCGACGAAATCCTGCCCGCCGACCACCACGTCGGGCCCGAGCGGCAATCCGCCGGCGCATCCCGCGAGCAGCCAGAGGACCGCGGAGAACGCCCCGGCGCGGCCGAAAATTCGTGAACGAGACCGCATTCCCCGCCCCGTCGCCGCCACCAACGCGACCGGAACCGTCAGGGTTTCCGTATCGCCCCGCCGGCCGGACGGCGTTCCGCGCGCGGGACAGGCATTCATCCTAGGCTTGCCCCCGGGGGGCGGCAAGGCCCCGGAGGACCGCTCCCCGCGGGCGGATTTTGCCGCGGCGCACAATATGAGGATTCGCGCGGGCAGATCTATGGTATAGAGGGCAAAAGCCCTTACATGGGTCGGCAACAGGGATCTCGAACGGACCAATCAATGGACTGGGACAAACTCAGAATCTTTCACGCCGTCGCCGACGCGGGCAGCCTCACGCACGCGGGCGAGACGTTGCACCTCAGCCAGTCAGCCGTCAGCCGCCAGATCCGCGCGCTCGAGGTCAGCCTCAACACCACGCTGTTCCGCCGCCATGCCCGCGGCCTGATCCTGACCGAGCAGGGCGAACTCCTGTTCGAGGCCACGCGCACGATGACGCGCCGGCTCGACGCGACCGCCGCGCGGATCCGCGACAGCGAGGACGAGGTCTTCGGCGAGATCCGCGTGACGACGACCACGGGCTTCGGCACGCTCTGGCTCGCCCCCCGCCTGCCGCGGCTCTTCGAACGCTATCCGAAGCTCAAGATCGACCTGATGCTCGAGGAGCGCGTGCTCGACCTTGCGATGCGCGAGGCCGACGTGGCGATCCGGATGAAGGAGCCGAGCCAGGCCGACCTGATCCGCCGCCGGCTCATGGAGGTCCGGATCCGCTTCTATGCGAGCCAGGAATACGTGGAGAAGCACGGGCTGCCCGCCACGCCCGAGGAACTCGCGCACCACCGCCTGATCACGCACAGCCCGGCCTCGCCGCAGGTGCGCGCCGGCGCCGATTTCGTGCTGCCCTTCCTCGCGAGCAACACGCAGTCGGTGCTGACGGTGAACAGCTACTTCGGCATCCTGCAGGGAGTGATGCAGGGGCTCGGCGTGGGCGCGCTGCCCGACTACGTGATCTCGGAGACCGCGAATCTCGTCCCGGTTCTGGCGGAGGACCAGAGCGCGCCGATCCCGGTCTATCTCGCCTATGTCGAGGAACTGCGTCATTCCAAGCGGGTGACGGCCTTCCGCGACTTCATGCTGGAGGAGATCACCGCCTACAAGCGCAACGCCGACCACGTCCCCGTCGGAGCCCTCCGGTGAGGGCCGCGGGGGAAGGCCCGGCGCGGAGCCATGCATTCTCGCGATAGCGGCTTTGCTCCATTATCGCGCACCCGCCCATTGTTGAAGGGGCTTGCCTGTCCTATATCACCTCTCGAAGACGACGCGCGCCAGTCGCGCATCTCTTCATCCTCCCTGTTGGACTTGGGCCGGGCCATTGGTGCTCGGCCTTTTTTTTGCTTCTTCTTGCCGTGATCGCACATCTCCGTGAATGGTCCGCGGCGAGGCCGCGCGCCTGCTCCGCCCCCCCGGCGTGTCAGGGGCGTGTGCGAAGCCCGTCCACGAAGATGTCGACGAGACGCAGCGCCGTGACCTGCCAGCCGGGCTCGTCGCGCCCGTAGGCGATGCCGTGGAGCGCCCAGAGCAGTTCCTCCGGCGTCACGTCGGGCCGGATCGCCGCCGCTTCCCCGGCGCGACGCATCAGGGCGCCGGCGGCTTCGAGGAGCCGGCGGCGTGAATCGTCGTAGAGCGCACGCGAGCGGTCCGGCGCCGGCGTGAGCGCCACGAGCATGCCCCGCTTCGTCGCGATCACGCGGATGTTGGCGCGCATCCAGCACCGCAGCCCCTCCAGCGGGTCGGGCTCCGCGAGGAACCGGGTCGCGAGCGCGACGAGTTCGTCGATCTCCTTGGCATAGACCGCGTGGAACAGGGATTCCCGGGTCGGAAAATGCCGGTAGAGCGTACCGATGCCGAGTTCGGCCCGCCGCGCCACCGCCTCGAGGCTGGCGCCCGGGCCGCCCTCCGCGAAGACTTCCCGGGCGGCGGAAATCAGCCGCTCGCGATTGCGCAGCGAATCCGAGCGGGGCGCCCGCCTTGCCTTCGCCGGTCCGGCCTCCATCCTCTCCGTCATCTTGCCCCTTGCAAAACGGAGGAACCCTCCGTATAAATCCTGCCAAGGCACACCGCCCGCGACGACGCGCTCTCGCGCGCGCCCCGGATCCCGACCCGTTTCACCGATCCACCTCCGCGCCCCGGGCGCGCGCCGATGCCACCTTCTGATCCAGCCGATCGGAGCAGCCATGACGTATTCGTTCAGCCTGACAGTAAACGGAGCCACCCGCGCGGTCGAGATCGAGGATCCGCGCGTCACGCTTCTCGACCTCCTGCGCGAGCGCCTCGCGCTCACCGGCACGAAGAAGGGATGCGACCGCGGCCAGTGCGGCGCCTGCACCGTGCTCGTGGACGGGCGGCGCGTGAATGCCTGCCTGATCCTCGCCGTCACCCTCGACGGGGCCGAGATCGAGACCATCGAGGGCGTCGCGGACGGGAATCGCCCGCATCCCGTCCAGGAGGCCTTCATCGCGCATGACGGCTTCCAGTGCGGCTTCTGCACGCCGGGCCAGATCATGAGCGCCATCGGCCTTCTGCGCGAGGGGGAGACC
Organism: Amaricoccus solimangrovi; assembly: GCF_006385685.1. GTDB lineage: Bacteria > Pseudomonadota > Alphaproteobacteria > Rhodobacterales > Rhodobacteraceae > Amaricoccus > Amaricoccus solimangrovi. The sequence goes on from NZ_VFRP01000013.1 coordinate 32,648, forward strand.
GGGGAGGATCGCGAACGGATCCGCGAGGGGATGAGCGGCAATCTCTGCCGCTGCGCCGCCTACGCGGGGATCACCGAGGCCGTGGCGGCCGCCCAGCGCGCCCTCGCCGCCGGGGACAGGAGGCGCGCGTGAACCTGTTCGAGTACATCCGCCCGGCCTCGCTGGACGAGGCCGTGGCCGCGGGATCCGAGCCCGGGGCCGCCTATCTCGCCGCCGGAACCAACCTTCTCGACCTGATGAAGACCGGCGCCGCGCGCCCGGCGCGCCTCGTCGATGTCACGCGCCTGCCGGGCCTCGACCGGATCGAACTCCTCGCGGACGGCGGGGCGCGTATCGGCGCGATGGTCCGCAACGCCGAACTGGCGCGCGACCGGGGCTTCGCGCGGTCCTATCCGGCGGTCGCCGAGGCGCTGCTCTCCGGCGCCTCGCCGCAGATCCGCAACGCCGCCACCCTGGGCGGCAACCTGATGCAGCGCACCCGCTGCGCCTATTTCTTCGATCCCGCGAGCAATTGCGGCCGCCGCGACCCCGGCGCGGGCTGCGACGCGCGCGCGGGCCTGAACCACGCCCATGCGATCCTCGGCTGGAGCGACGCCTGCCTGGCCACCCATCCCTCCGACCTCTGCGTGGCGCTCGTCGCGCTCGACGCATCCCTGGAGATCGTCGGTCCGGCGGGGAGGCGCGTGATCCCGCTCGAGGAACTGCACCGCCTGCCCGGCGACGCTCCCTCCCGCGAAACCGCGCTCGAGGCCGGCGAACTCATCGTCGCGCTGCGCCTGCCGCCGGAGGCCGCCGCCGTCCGGGCCCATTCGCGCTACCTGAAGCTGCGCGAGCGGACCTCCTTCGCCTTCGCCCTCGTTTCCGCCGCCGCGGGACTGGAGATCGCCGACGGCCGGATCCGCCGGGCGCGGCTCGCCCTCGGCGGCGTCGCCGCGAAGCCCTGGCGCGCCCGCGCGGCCGAGGAAGCGCTCGAAGGCGCCCTGGCCGGACCCCTGGCCTTCGCGGAAGCGGCCGCGCTCGCGCTCGCCGATGCGCGGCCATCCGGCGACAACGCGTACAAGATCGAGCTCGCGCGCCGTCTCGTCCTCCGCGCGCTGGAGCGGGCGGCGGCCGGAACGCCGGAGCGCATCCCCGCCCTTCCGGCCTCGGTCCTCGCAGATACGGGAGCGACCGCCCATGCCTGACACGCCCCTCACCGGCCCCGGCCACGTCCGCCTGGGATCGAACAGCGGCCAGCCGCTGACCCGCCGCGACGGCTTCCTGAAGGTCACCGGCGCGGCCACCTTCGCCGCCGACAACCGCCCCGCCGGCCTGCTCCACGCGGTCCATGCGATCAGCACCATCGCGCGGGGGCGGGTGAGGAGCCTCGACGTCGCGGCGGCCCGCGCCCATCCGGGCGTCGTAGAGGTGATCACGCCCGCCAACCGTCCGCCGCTCGCGCGGGATCAGGACGACAAGCCGACCATGTTCAGCTGGCGCGTCGAGACGCTCCAGGACGACCGGGTCCGCTACGCCGGCCAGCCGATCGCGCTCGTGATCGCGGAGACGCTCGAGGCGGCGACCGAGGGCGCGCACCTGCTCGCGCCCGGCTACGCGCCGGAGCCCGCGCGCATCGGCTTCGAGGATGGGGAGGCGTTCGAAGCCGAGACGGTCGGCATCGGCTCGCCGGCCGCCTTCGTCAGGGGCGAGGTCGAGGCCGGCCTCGCCGGGGCGACGGTCCGGGTGGAGTTCCGCGTCGAGACGCCGACCCAGTACCACAATGCGATGGAGCCGCATGCGATCGTCGCCGCCTGGGACGGAGATCGCGTGACGATCGACAGCCCGAACCAGGCGATCGCGATGGGCCAGGCCGCCTTCGCCGGGTTCCTCGGCATCCCGCCGGAAAACGTCACGCTGCGCAGTCCCTTCATCGGCGGTGGCTTCGGCTCGAAGGCGATCCTCTCCGGTCCCCATGTGCTCGCCGCGCTGGCGGCGCGGATGGTCGGGCGGCCGGTGAAGCTGGTCTTCCGCCGCGACCAGATGGTGGGCCCGGTCGGCCACCGCGGCGCCACGCGGCAGCGCTTGCGCCTCGGCATGGACCGCGACGGCCATCTCACGGCGCTCGATCACGAGGCGGTGGTGATGACCAGCGCCTTCGACGATTTCCTGGAGCCCGCGGCCAACGCCTCCCAGAACATCTACGCCACCCCCGCCCTCGCCACCCGCCACGGCGGGGTCCGGGTCGACCTCGGCACGCCGGGTCCGATGCGCGCGCCGGGCGAGGCCTCCGGCTCGGCCGCGCTCGAATGCGCGGTCGACGAGGCGGCGGTGGCCTGCGGGATCGACCCGCTCGAATTCCGGCTGCGCAACTACGCCGAGACGGATCCGGCGACGGGCCGGCCCTATTCCTCCAAGGCGCTGCGGGAATGCTACGCGCAAGGGGCGGAGCGGTTCGGCTGGGCCGGCCGGCCGCTCGCGCCCCGGCGCATGCGCGACGGCGCCGGCCGCCTGATCGGCTGGGGCATGGGCAGCGCCCTGTTCCCGGCGCCGATGTTCCGGGCCGAGGCGCGGGCGGTGCTGCGCGCCGACGGCACCGCGCTCGTGGAGACCTCGGCCGTCGACATGGGCCAGGGCGCCTGGACCGCCCTCGCGCAGATCGCCGCCGACGGGCTGGGCCTGCCGGTCGAGCGGATCGAGTTCCGCGCCGGGCATTCCGACCATCCCGACGGCGGCGTCGCCGGCGGCTCGGGCCACACCGCGACGGCGGGCAGCGCCCTCTTCGGCGCGGGGGCCGACGCGGTCGCGCGGCTCGCCGAACTCGCGACCGGCCATCCCGACTCGCCCCTCTTCGGCGCGGGAAACGCCGGCGTCGAGGCCCGGCTGGGCCGGCTGGTCCACCGCGAGGATCCGGGCCGGCACGAGAGCTACGCCGACATCCTCGCGCGCGCCGGGATCGCCGAGCTCGCGGGCCAGGCCGTCGGCGCCCGCGACCCCGCGCATGCGCGGGACCGCGCGATGTTCTCCCACGGGGCCGTCTTCGCCGAGGTCCAGGTCGATCCCGATCTCTGCCAGATCCGGGTGAGCCGGCTCGTCGGGGCCTTCGCCGCCGGGCGGATCATCAACCCGCATCTGGCGCGAAGCCAGCTCAACGGCGGGATGATCTGGGGGCTCTCCTTCGCCCTGCACGAGGAGGCGCTGCACGATCCGCGCACCGGACGCTCGATGAACGCCGACCTCGCCGGCTACCACGTGCCGGTCAACGCCGACGTGCCCTCGGTCGAGGCGCTGCTGGTCCACGAGGACGACCCATACGTCAATCCGCTGGGGGTGAAGGGCGTCGGCGAGATCGGCATCACCGGGACGGTGGGGGCGATCGCCAACGCCGTCTGGCATGCGACCGGCACGCGGCCGCGCCGCTTTCCGATCCGGATCCGCGACCTGCTGGAGGCCTGAGCGCCCGCTAGGCCAGCATGACCCCGTCGGCGTCCGCCCGGCGGAACCAGCGATAGCCGTAGCCTTCCAGCAGCACGACATGGCGGCCATCGTCGCCCGCGACGCTGTGGTCCTCCGAGAGCAGGTTCACGAGGCTTTCGCCCGCGGCCTTCGGGCCGGCGCGGAAGCTGATCTCCCGCGCCCGATCGGAAAGGTTGTGCAGGAACACGACGCTGCCCGCGTCTCCGTCGTAGCGCATGGCAAGAACGGCCGGGTCGTCGACGCGCAGCAGCCGGGGCCGGCCGAGTCCGATCTCCGGCACCTCCTTGCGCATGCGGATGATGCGTTCGAACCAGTTGAGGAGCGATTCCGGGTCCCGGCGCTGCGCCGCGACGTTCACGTGCCGGTAGCCGTAGACGCCCTCCGGGATCACCGGCTTCGTCGGCTTCCGCGCCCGCGTGAAGCCGCCATGCTCGAGATCGGACCATTGCATCGGGGTGCGCGCGCATTCGCGCTCGGGAAGCGACAGGTCGTCGCCCATCCCGATCTCGTCGCCGTAGCGCAGGACCGGCGTGCCGGGAAGCGTGAAGAGCAGGCTGTTGGCAAGTTCGATGCGCCGCCGGTCGCCGTGGAGCATCGGCGCGAGCCGGCGGCGGATGCCGCGGCCGTAGAGTTGCGCCTCCGGCTCGGGCCCGAAGGCGGCGAAGACCTTCCCGCGCTCGGCCTCCGTCAGCCTGCCGAGGTCGAGTTCGTCGTGGTTGCGCAGGTGAAGCGCCCACTGGGCGGTCGCCGGCAGGTCGCGCGTCGCGGTGATCGCATCGGCGAGCGGCTTCGCCTCCCCCGTCGCGAGGGCGAGGAACAGGTGCTGGTTGAGATGGAAGTTGAACATCATCTGCATCCGGTCGCCGTCATCGCCGAAATAGCGCATGTTCTCGCCTGGCGTGACATTGGCCTCGGCGAGCAGGACGGCGTTGCCGCTGCGCCACTGCACGAACTCGCGAAACTCGCGCAGAAGCTCGTAATCCGGCTTCTCCTTGCCGGTTTCGGGGTCGGGGAGCGCGATCACGAAGGGCACGGCGTCGAGGCGGAAGCCCGCGACGCCCAGCTGGGTCCAGAAGCCCATGATCTTCAGGATCTCGGTCCGGACCTCGGGATTGGCGAAGTTCAGGTCGGGCTGGAACTCGTAGAAGCGGTGGAAATAGTATTTCCCGGCCCGCGCGTCGCGTGTCCAGGTCGTCTTCTGGACGCCCGGAAAGACGATCCCCTTCTCGGCGTCGGGCGGCTTGCGGTCGGCCCAGACGTACCAGTCATGGAAGGGCGAGTCCGGGCCCTCGCGCGCGGAGCGGAACCACGGATGCTGGTCGGAGGTGTGGTTGACGACGAGATCCATGATCACGCCGATGCCCCGCGCGTTGGCCCCGTGGGTGAAGGCGACGAAATCGCCGAGCGAGCCGTAGCGGGGATCGACGCCGTAATAGTCGGTGATGTCATAGCCATGATCGCGCCGGGGCGAGGGCTGGAACGGCATCAGCCAGACCGCCGTGACGCCGAGCCCCTGCAGGTAGTCGAGCCGGCGCGACATCCCCTCGAAATCGCCGACCCCGTCGCCATCGGTGTCGAGAAAGGTCTCGATCGCGCAGCAGTAGATGACGGCGTTCTTGTACCAGCGGTCGCTAATCATGGCTCGCGTTTCCTGTCAGTGGCATCCGGCGGTGGAGCCCGCCGGCCCGGGCAAGCACGGGGGAGCGGCCGGACGGGCATCGCGATCGTCAACCTCCGCCCCCCTCAGGTCGTTCCCGCCGCGACCTGCCCTCCGGCGCCGGGTTCCGGAATCGGGGCGAGTGGCATATGCTTCCCTGCGCATATCAGGATGGGAGGAACGATGCCCCTTCAGGTACTCTCGGCGCTCGCCGAACCGACCCGCCTGGGGGCGATCCGGATCCTCGCCGACGGCGGCGAACACTGTGTCTGCGAGCTCATGCGTCGGCTCCTGGCGTCGCAAAGCCGGATGTCGCGCCACATGCAGGTGTTGAAACAGGCGGGGCTGGTGATCGATCGCCGGGACGCGCAATGGGTGCGCTACCGGCTGAACCCCGATCTCGCTCCGGAAATCCGCGCCATCGTGACGGCCGTCCTGGCCGCGCACGCCATCGAGGAAAGTCAGGCCGCGTGAGCGCTCCCGCCTCCGTTCCCGAGCATCCGTCCCGGCCCGACTGGGTCTGGCATCTCGGCCTCGTCGCCGGGCTCGTGCTCTGGGCGCTGCTCTATCGTCAGCTGGTGCCGCTGTCGGAGACGGTCACCACCCTGTTTCCGGTGGACCGGCACAGCCATACCGGCGAGGCCATCGCCTTCTTCTTCTACGACGTGCCCAAGGTGCTGATGCTGCTCGTGCTCGTGGTCTTCGCCATGGGTGTGGCGCGGAGCTTCTTCAGCCCGGAGCGTACCCGCGCGCTGCTGGCCGGGCGCCGCGAGGGCGTGGGCAACGCGCTGGCGGCGCTGCTCGGCGTGGTGACGCCCTTCTGCTCCTGCTCGGCGGTGCCGCTCTTCATCGGGCTCGTCTCCGCCGGCGTGCCGCTCGGGGTGACCTTCTCCTTCCTGATCTCCGCGCCGATGGTGAACGAGGTGGCCCTCGGGCTGCTCTTCGGGCTCGTCGGCTGGAAGGTCGCGCTCACCTATTTCGCCTTCGGCCTCGCGGTCGCGATCGTCGCGGGCTGGGTCATCGGGCGGCTGCGGCTCGAAGGCTGGCTCCAGGACTGGGTGCGCGACATCCATTCCGGCGCGACGGCCCCCGAGCCGGTCGCGGCCGAGCGGCTCACCCTCGTCGAGCGCTACCGGCTCGGCATCGAGGCGGTGCGCGAGATCCTCGGGCGGGTCTGGAAATGGATCATCCTCGGCATCGCCCTCGGCGCGCTGATCCACGGCTACGTGCCCGAGGCGCTGATGGCCCGCGTCATGGGCGCGGACGCCTGGTGGTCGGTCCCCGCCGCGGTCGCGATCGGCATCCCGATATACACGAACGCGGCCGGCGTGATCCCGATCGTCGTGGCCCTCCTCGGCAAGGGCGCGGCGCTCGGCACGGTGCTCGCCTTCATGATGAGCGTGATCGCGCTGTCGCTGCCCGAGATGATCATCCTGCGCCAGGTCCTGACGGCGCGGCTCATCGCGGTCTTCATCGGCGTCGTGGGCTGCGGGATCCTCGCCGTCGGCTATCTCTTCAACATGCTGTTCTGAAAGGACGCGCTCATGGAGATCAAGGTTCTCGGATCCGGCTGCGCCAAATGCCGGGCCACGGTCGAGACGATCGAGACCGTGGCGCGCGAGACTGGCCGCGACATCGCGCTCGAGAAGGTCGAGGACATGCGCCGGATCGCCGGCTATGGCGTGATGAGCACGCCCGCCGTGGTGGTCGACGGCAAGGTCGCGCACAAGGGCTCCGTCCCCACGCGCGAGCAGGTCCGGGCCTGGCTTGCCTGATCGAAGCGTCGCGCCGCGGCCGATGCCTGGCGCGGCGCCGACCGGGCATCTCGGCCACGAGCACGGCGACGTGGCCCCGCCCCTGGCGTCTCATGAGCAGTGCCCCCCGAGGGGAGCCCACGGAAGAAACGCGCCGCCTTCAGAGCCGCTCCGCCAGATAGCGCGCGAAATCGTAGAGCGGGCGTTCCAGATGGCTCATCGGTCCGGCCGCGGCGAGGCGCGAGGACACGCCCCGGAACACGCGCTCGGTGCAGCCCCGGTCCTCGACGTTCACCGCGTCGAGCAGCGCCTTCACCTCCGCGATCAGGCTCTCCGCCTCCGGATCGGCGGCGAAATCGGGCGAGAAGCCGCCGCCGAAGATGATGTGGACCTGGCCCGCGGTCACCGGCTGCATCGAGAGATACCAGAAATAGCCCGGCGTCACCGTGATCATCAGCGAGGGATAGACCGAGAAGATCGCGTTCCGGGTGCGCCATTCGCCCGTCAGCGTCGTGTTGGACGGATGGGCGCAGGCGAGGCGGAACTTCGGATCCTTCGAGATGAAGTGGATGTTGTAGGCCGGCTCCCCCTCCGGCAGGTCGAAATCCGCGATGTTGGAGACGCCGCCGATCGTCGCCGCGTGGCAGGCGGGCAGATGGTAGCTCTCCATGAAGTTCTCGGCCAGCACCTTCCAGTTCGTGTCCCAGACGTGCTCCTCGCGGAAGAACTCGACGTAGTCCGCCATGCCGAAGGGCGCGATCTCCTCCGCGAGCTTCGCCAGACGCGCCGCCACCGGCTCGGCCTCGGGGCTCAGAGTGACGAAGATCCAGCCGAGCCAGACCTCGCAGCGGATCGCCGGCAGCTTCATCCCCTCGCGGTGGAAGCACTCGTTCCGGTCCATGAAGGAGGCGTCGATCAGCGAGCCGTCGAGGTCGTACATCCAGGCGTGGTAGGGGCAGGTGATGACCTTGCGCCGCCCGGTGCCGGTCAGCAGCGTCGACATCCGGTGCAGGCAGACGTTCGACATCGCCCGGATCTCGCCCGCCTTGTCGCGGAGCACGATGACCGGCTGGCCGGCGAGGTCGTAGGTGAGATAGTCGCCCGGCTTCGCGAGGCGCGAGGCGCGGCCGACGCAGATCCAGTCGCGGGCGAAGATCCGGTCCTTCTCGGCCGCGCAGACCGCCTCGGAGGTGTAGATCGCGGGTGGCATCGCCATGGCCTGGCTGAAGGGGCGGGCGGCGGTGGCCTTCAGTTCGGCGATCGGGTCGAGGGCATCCATTCGGGTCATGGGGCGGCTCCGCGCGGGCTGGGAGGTCCGGGCGCGCTCTGGCGGGGCGCCCGGGATCGCCCCATCCATGCCGCGGCGCCGCCCTTTCGGTAAAGTAGAACCTGCCGCGGGAGGAGTTAGGCTGAACCTAATCCCCGTCGAACCTAGTCCCCGTTGCCGTGGCGCCGGTTCCACCGGATCGAGGAGAAGAGCGCGATGCCGATCAGCACCGCCCCGCCGAGGCCGGTGACGACCTCCGGGATGTGGACCATGGTCTGGCAATACATGATCACGCCGAGGATGAAGATCGCGTAGAAGGCGCCGTGCTCGAGATAGCGGTATTCGGCGAGCGTGCCCTTCTCGACCAGCATGATCGTCATCGAGCGCACGTACATCGCGCCGATGCCGAGCCCGATCGCGATCACGAAGAGGTTCTGCGTCAGCGCGAAGGCGCCGATCACGCCGTCGAAGGAGAAGCTCGCGTCGAGCACCTCGAGATAGAGGAAGGCGCCCATCCCGCCGCGCGCCGCGGCGTCGAGTCCCTTGTCGGCGCGGTCGAGCATGTGGCGCAGCACGTCGACGACGAGGAAGGTGACGAGGCCCCAGATCGCCGCCGTCATGAACTCGCCGCCCCGTTCCGGGCCGATCAGCTTCGTGAAGAGCACGATCATCAAGAGCACGAAGGTGATCTCGATGCCCCGCACATCCGCCGCGCGGCTCAGCCGCCGCTCGATCGGCTTCACCCAGTGGATGTCCTTGTCCTTGTCGAAGAAATAGGCGAGCGCGACCATCATCAGGAAGCTGCCGCCGAAGGCGGCGATCCCGAGATGGGCCTCGTGCATGATCGCCGCGTAGTCATGGGGCCGGTTGATCGCGAGGTCGAGCGCCGCGATCGGCCCGATCCCCGCCGCGACGACGACGATGGCGAGCGGAAAGACGATCCGCATGCCGAAGACCGCGATCAGGATGCCCCAGGTCAGGAAGCGCCGCTGCCAGAGCGGGGTCATCGTCTTGAGCTTGTTCGCGTTGACGACGGCGTTGTCGAAGGAGAGCGAGATCTCGAGCACCGCGAGCACGGCGCAGATGAAGAAGATCGAGAGCGTCCCCGGAACGGTGCCGGTATAGAGCCAGCCCACCAGCGCGCCGAGCGCCAGCCCCGCGACGGTGACGATGAAGGCCCATCTGAAATAGGAGAGGGACGAGGGGGACGAATGGACTGCGCTCGCGTCGCTCACGAAACCTCCGGATCCTGGCCGCCCGCGGGCGCCGCCGCCCGGGGGAGAGATGCGTTCCGGAGCGATATCGGGACGACGGGAGGCGCGTAACAGGCCCCGGCGACCTTTCGCCGCGGGAGGTGCGCGCGCGCCGGGGTCAGGAGCGGTGGACGAAGGACATCCGGCGGGCCGTCTCGCGCGCCATCGCGGCGATGATGTCGGTGCGGGTGACGATGCCGACGAGGCGTTCGCGCTCGAGCACCGGGATCGCGTCGGTATTGCCCTCCGCCAGCATCGGCAGCAGCGCGCCGAGCGGCGTCATCAGCGTCGCGCGGGGAACGGCGCTCGCCATGATCTCCCCGGCCCTGGGGGGCGTCTCGCGCCGCCGGTCGAGAAGCCGCGCCATCGCCGCGCCGAAGCCCCGGCCGATGCGCAGCGCGTCCTCCCGGCCCCGGCGGATCAGATGGATCTGGAAGATCACGCCGAGGAACCGGTCGTTCCCCTCGACCACCGGCAGCGAGGTGAAACCGTGCTGGCGGAAGAGCTCCGCGACCTCGGACAGCGGCGTCTCCGGGGTCACGGTCACGAGGTCGCGCGACATGATCTCCTCGGCGGTGAGCGGGCCGGCCCGGTGCCCGGCGGCGCGCATCTCCGCCGCGCCGATCAGCCGGGCGAGATCCTCGGCCCCGAGGTTCAGCGACTGGTTGTAGGCGCTCAGGATCCGCGTCAGATCCTCCTCGCTGAGCCCGAGCCGCTCCGCCGCCGGCCGGTCGGCCGTGCCCTGCGCGTTGGTGTCGTCGAAATGGCGCAGCGGATAGTGCCGGCCGGTCGCGCGCGCGTAGACCATGGCCACGAGGACGAGCAGGATGGTGCCGAGCGCGACCGGCGCGAGCGCGAAGCGGAAGCCGAGTTGCTGGATCGCGTCGGGGCTCATCGCCGCGGTCATCGCGACGGCGCCCGCCGGCGGATGGACCGCGCGCGCGAGGCTCATCAGCGTGATCGCGAGCCCGACCGCGAGCGCGATGCGCAGCGCCGGATCGGCGACGGTGAGGCAGACGGCGACCCCGACCAGCCCCGCGATCGTGTTGCCCACGACCGCCGACCAGGGCTGCGCCAGCGGGCTGTTCGGCACGGCGAAGATGAGCACCGAGGTCGCCCCGAAGGGCGCGATCAGATAGAGGCCGAGCCGGGGGTCCACCGTGGGCGCCAGCACGAGCATCCCGACGAGCCCGAGGCCGATCAGGGCGCCGAGGCCCGCGCGCGCGGCCTCCCGCGGCGAGACGGTCGCGACGGCGGGGCCGAGCGCGCGCGCGAGGCGGTGGGAGAGGGTGGGTTTCGCTGTCATGGGATCAAACCGTCTTCTTGCTGGCCGCCGGGTTCCCGCGCGCCCGGCCTAGAGCATGCCGCCGAGGGCGACGAGCGCGGCGCCGACCATCGCGCCGCCGAGGCCGTAGACCCAGCCGGGCAGGGCGCGCGCCGCGGCCTTCTCCTCCGCGAGGGTCACGCGCATCAGCGCCGCCTCGGCGAGCTGGGGCAGGCGCGGGCCGAACCGGCCGAGCACGCGCAGCGTGGAGGCGATGTCGCGGGCGGTCGCGAGCGGGCTGATGTTCTCGGCGATGTAGCCCGCCACCACCGGCCGCGCCGTCTCCCACATGTTCATCGCGGGATCGAGGCCGCGGGCGACGCCCTCGACCACGACCATCGTGCGCTGGAGCAGGATGAGCTCGGTGCGCGTCTCCATCCCGAAACGCTCCGTCACCTCGAAGAGATGCGCGAGCAGGCGCGCCATCGAGATGTGGGCCGCGTCCTGGCCGAAGATCGGCTCGCCCACCGCGCGCAGCGCCTGGGCGAATTCGGCCACGTCGCGGTCGGCCGGCACGTAGCCCGCCTCGAAATGGACCTCCGCGACGCGGGTATAGTCGCGCAGCAGGAAGCCGTGCAGGATCTCGGCGTAGACGCGGCGCGTATAGGCGTCGATCCGGCCCATGATCCCGAAGTCGAGCGCGACCAGCGCGCCGTCGGGGCCGAGCTTCAGGTTGCCCTGGTGCATGTCGGCGTGGAAGAAACCGTCCCTGAGCGCGTGGGTCAGGAAGGTCTGGATCACGCGGCGCGAGAGATCGGTGAGGTTCACCCCGCTCTCCCGGAGCGCCTCGAGATCGCCGATGTTGATCCCCGAGACCCATTCGAGCGTCATGACGCGCCGCCCGGAGGCGGACCAGATGACGGCGGGCACGCGGAAGCCGGTGTCGTTCTCGGTCCGGGCGCGGTATTCGGCGGCGGCCGCCGCCTCCATCCGCAGGTCGAGCTCGCCCCGCACCACACCCTCGAAATGCTCGATCACCGCGCGCGGACGCAGGCGCCGGCTGAAGGGCGCGAGATGCTCGATCATCCAGGCGGCGAGGTAGAACGCGTCGACGTCGCGCAGGAAGGCGCGCTCGATGCCGGGGCGCAGCACCTTCACCGCGACCGCGCGGCCGTCGTCGCGCATCCGCGCGCGATGCACCTGCGCGAGCGAGGCGGCGGCGACGGGCGGGCCGAATTCGGAGAAGAGCACGTCCGGCCCGACGCCGAGCTCCCGCGCGACCGCGGCGCGCGCCTCCTCGGGCGGGAAGGGCGGCAGCTTGTCCTGGAGCACCTTCAGCTGCTCGGCGATCTCGGGGCCGACGACGTCGGGGCGGGTCGAGAGCAGCTGGCCGAACTTGATGTAGGCGGGGCCGAGCGCGGTCAGCGCGCGCACGATCGGCGGCCGGGACGGGTCGCCGGGGAGGCCGAGCCACTGGAACGGCCAGCCGAGCACCCGCGCGGCCGCGCGCAGCGGCGCCGGCGCGTCGAAGGCTTCGAGCGCGATCCCCATCGCCCCGGTCCGCTCGAAGGTCGCGCCGGTCCGGATCAGCCGCCAGATATTGTGCGGTCCGCGCATTCAGACCTTCCAGCCGGAGTGAAGCGCCGCGATCCCCATCGAGAGGTCGCGGTATTTCACGAGGCTGAACCCGGCGTCGCGGATCATCTCGGCGAAACGCTCCTGCGGCGGGAAGCGGCGGATCGATTCGACGAGATACTGGTAGCTTGCCCGGTCGCCCGCGATCGCCTGGCCCATCGGCGGGATCACGTTGAAGGAATAGCGGTCGTAGAGCCAGCGCAGCATGTCGTTCGGCACGCGCGAGAATTCGAGCACCATGAGCCGGCCGCCGGGGCGCAGCACCCGGCAGGCCTCGGCGAGCGCCTCGTCGATCCGGGTGACGTTCCGGATCCCGAAGGAGATCGTGTAGACGTCGAAACTCGCGTCGCGGAACGGCAGCGCCATCGCGTCGCCCGTCACCCAGCTCAGCCGGTCGGCGTATTTCGTCGCCTCGGCGCGCTCGCGCCCCTCGATCAGCATCGATTCGGTCATGTCGAGCACGCTGACCTCGGCCTCGCCCTTCACCCGGTCGAGATAGCGGAAGGCGATGTCGCCGGTCCCGCCCGCGACGTCGAGCAGGCGCGTGCCCGGACGCGGCGCGAGCCAGTCCATCATCGCATCCTTCCAGAGCCGGTGGATGCCGAGGCTCATCGCATCGTTCATCACGTCGTATTTCGAGGCGACCGAGGTGAAGACGCCATGGACGCGCCGCGCCTTCTCGGACTCCGGGATGCTCTCGAAACCGAAATGCGTGGCGGCGGCCGGGTCGCGGGGATCGGGATCGGTCATGGCCTGAGACCTTTCTGTCGGTGGCGCCCCTGCTTATATGGTCCCCGCGCGCGGAGACAAGGCGCGCGGGGAGGGGGGCGCGGAAGTCGGCGCCCGGCGACGCGGAGGAAGGCTTGCCCGAACTGCCCGAGGTCGAGACGGTCCGCCGGGGGCTCGAGCCGGTGATGACCGGCCGGGTGATCCTCGCGGCCGAGGTCCGCCGGCCGGACCTGCGCTGGCCCTTCCCGGAGCGCATGGCCGAGCGGCTGACCGGGGCGCGGGTGCTCGGGCTCGGGCGGCGGTCGAAATACCTGCTGATCGATCTCGACCGCGCCGAGACGCTCATCGTCCATCTCGGCATGTCCGGGCGCCTGCTGATCTCGGGCGGGGAGGCGCGGGAGGTCGTCGGCGAATTCCACCATCCCCATCCCGCGCCGCTGCCCCACGATCACGTCGTGCTCGACCTCGAGGGCGGCGCGCGGGTCACGATGAACGACGCGCGGCGCTTCGGCGCGATGGACCTCTGGCCGACGGAGACGCTCGAAACCCACCGGCTGCTCGCGGGGCTCGGGCCGGAACCGCTCGGCAACGCCTTCGACGCGGCCTGGCTCGCGGCGCGGTTCGCGGGGAAGCGGACGCCGGTCAAGGCGGCGCTGCTCGACCAGCGCCTCGTCGCCGGGCTCGGCAACATCTATGTCTGCGAGGCGCTCTGGCGGGCCGGGATCCATCCCGCGACCCTCGCGGGCGATCTGGGCGAGGGCGAGACGACGGCGCTGACGGCGGCGATCCGCGAGGTGCTGGTGGATGCCATCGCCGCCGGAGGCTCCTCGCTCCGCGACTACCGCCGGGCCGATGGCGAACTCGGCTATTTCCAGCATTCCTTCGCCGTCTACGGCCGGGAGGGCGCGCCCTGTCCGCGCTGCGGCGGAACCATCGCGCGGATCGTCCAGTCCGGCCGGTCGAGCTTCTTCTGCCCGGCCTGCCAGCCGGGGTTGATCCCCGCCTGAGCGCGCGCCACTCTGCCGCGCCCAGTCAGGAAGGAATGCGCGGTGGAGTATCAGACGCTGTTGGTCTCGGTGGAGGAGAAGGTCGCCACGATCCGGCTAAACCGGCCGGAGGCGCTGAACGCGCTCAATTCGGCGCTGCTGGCCGAACTCGCCGCGGCGCTCGGCGCGCTCGACGCGGATCCGGGCGTCCATGCGATCGTGCTCACCGGCTCCGAGAAGGCCTTCGCCGCCGGGGCGGACGTGCGCGAGATGTCGGAGAAGAGCTTCGCCGAGGTCTTCGGCGAGGAGATGTTCAACGCCTCCTTCGACGCGATCGGGCGCTGCCGCAAGCCGATCATCGCCGCGGTCGCGGGCTTCTGCCTCGGCGGCGGCTGCGAACTCGCGATGGCCTGCGACTTCGTCATCGCCGCGGACAGCGCGAAATTCGGCCAGCCGGAGATCAACCTCGGCATCATCCCGGGCCTCGGCGGCACCCAGCGCCTGCCGCGGCTGGTCGGGCGGGCGAAGGCGATGGACCTGATCCTGACCGGCCGCTTCATGGAGGCCGAGGAGGCCGAGCGCGCCGGCCTCGCCGCGCGCGTGGTGCCCGCCGCCGACCTGCTCGCCGAGGCGGACAAGGCCGCCCGCGCGATCGCGGCGAAATCCCCCGTCGCGGTGAAGGCCGCGAAGGAGGCCGTGCACCGGGCGGAGGAGACGCCGCTGCGCGAGGGCGTGCTCTTCGAACGGCGGCTGTTCCAGGCGCTCTTCGCGACCGCCGACCAGAAGGAGGGGATGGCCGCCTTCCTCGCCAAACGCGCGCCACGCTTCGAGGGCCGCTGAGCCCGCCCGGCATCCGCGCGAATATGTATATGCATATTCGCGGGGCGGTTGTGGCGGGGACAAGGAGGCCCGAATATGCAAATGCATATCCGCGGCGAATTTCGCGGGGCCGCCCGGTCGAAAGCCGGTTGACTCTCGCGGAACCCGGCGATAGAGACGCGCCCTGATCCTAGAGACTGACAGACGGACCTCAGCACATGGCAAATTCGCCGTCCTCCAAGAAGCGTGCGCGCCAGACCGAGCGCCGCACGGAAGTCAACAAGGCGCGCCGCTCGCGCATCCGCACCTTCATCCGGAAGGTCGAGGAAGCCATCTCCTCGGGCGACAAGACCGCCGCGGTCGAGGCGCTGCGCGTCGCGCAGCCCGAGATCATGCGTGGCGTGACCAAGGGCGTGACCCACAAGAACACCGCCTCCCGCAAGGTTTCGCGGCTCGCCGGCCGGGTCAAGGCGCTCAGCGCCTGACGGCCTGACACCCGGTTTCCGATTGCCTGGACGCGCCCGGATTCGGGCGCGTTTTTCTTTGTCCGGGCGGCGGCGGGGAATTCGGCGATGTTCCACGTTCGATCCGGTTGTCCGCCCGGGGCCTCTTGGGTATGGTTAACCCCAGCGTAGCGAATCCAATCCGACCCTTCGACCCAGCGTCACCCCGCTCCTTCTGTTCGGCCCGCCGCCCGAACAGAAGCGTGGGTTGTTTCGTCGGCCGACGAAGAAGTTCCGGGGCCGGATGGACTCGCCCTGTTCTGCCCGGTCCGGATCCGGATCGGTACTGGAGTGATACAAGACGAATGTTGGCGGCGGTAACAAACATAACTCTCGTGGAGGGATTGGGCATGCGTTCGAGTGAGGTCTATTCCGGATCGCCCGACACGGCCGGCGCCCAGCCGGTCGATCTGCCCAGCCGAGCTTTCCGGGCCCTGGTCGCCTCCCACGAAGCAGCCTGATGATGAACGATATGTCGGATGCCTGTTCAGGCGCGTGGTCACGCGTGCGCGGCCACCTGCGGAGCCAGATCGGAATAGACGCCTACCAGAACTGGATCGACCCGCTCGCCTTCATCGGCGCCGATCACGGGATCGTCCGGATCGCGGCGCCCAACAGCTTCATCGGGACCTGGGTCCAGCGCAACTACGGCGAGGCGATCCGCCACCTGCTCGCGCGGGAGCGGGTGCAGGTGAGCCGGCTCGAATTCACCGTGGCGGTCTGTTCGAACGACCCCTCGCCGCCGGCCGAGCCGCCCCGGCGCGGGACGGCCCCCGAAATCGTTCGCGGCGAGGCCGGGGAGGCCCCGGCCCGGACGGCCGCCGGGCGGCCCGCCGCCGCGCGCGCCCCGGCCGCGCGTCCCGCCGCGCCCGCGATCGCCGCCGACCCCGTCGCGGATCCGGCGTTCGACGAGGCGCTCCACTCCCCGGCGATCCCGCGTTCCAGAGCCGAGGGCGCTGCCATGCCCGCCGATGCCGATCTGCCCCAGGCGCCGCTCGACGGACGGTTCACCTTCGACAATTTCGTGGTCGGCAAGCCGAACGAACTCGCCCACGCCGCCGCGCGCCGCGTCGCGGACGGGGGCGAGGTCGCCTTCAACCCGCTGTTCCTCTATGGCGGCGTCGGCCTCGGCAAGACGCATCTGATGCATGCGATCGCCTGGGAGGTGCGTCACAACACGCCGGATGCGAAGGTGCTCTACCTCTCGGCCGAGCAGTTCATGTACCGCTTCGTCTCGGCGCTGCGCTTCAAGGAGATGCACGGGTTCAAGGAGATGTTCCGCTCGGTCGACCTGCTCATGGTCGACGACGTGCAGTTCATCGCCGGCAAGGATTCGACCCAGGAAGAGTTCTTCCACACGTTCAACGCGCTCATCGACCAGCAGAAGCAGATCATCATCTCCGCCGACCGCGCGCCGGG
The DNA here is from genome assembly GCF_006385685.1 of Amaricoccus solimangrovi. GTDB lineage: Bacteria > Pseudomonadota > Alphaproteobacteria > Rhodobacterales > Rhodobacteraceae > Amaricoccus > Amaricoccus solimangrovi. Next base: position 49,387 of record NZ_VFRP01000013.1, read on the forward strand.
CGAGATCGACGGGCTGGAGGAGCGCATCAAGTCGCGCCTGCAATGGGGCCTCGTCGTCGACCTGCACCCGACCGACTACGAGCTCCGGCTCGGCATCCTGCAGGCCAAGGCGGAGGCGCAGATGCTCGCGCATCCGGGCATCCTGATCGGGCCGGGGGTGATGGAGCTGCTGGCGCACCGGATCTCGTCCAACGTCCGCGTGCTCGAGGGGGCGCTGACGCGGCTCTTCGCCTATGCCGGGCTCGTCGGGCGCGAGATCGATCTCGACATGGCGCAGGAATGCCTCGCCGACGTGCTGCGCGCCTCCGAGCGCAAGGTCACGATCGAGGAGATCATCCGCAAGGTGGCCGATCACTACAACCTCAGGATGTCCGACCTGCTCTCGGCGCGGCGCGCGCGGCAGGTGGCGCGGCCGCGACAGGTGGCGATGTATCTCGCCAAGACCCTGACCTCGAAGAGCCTGCCGGAGATCGGGCGGCGGTTCGGCGGGCGCGACCATACGACGGTGATCCACGCGGTCCGCAAGATCGAGGAACTGAGGAAGACCGACAGCCAGATCGCCGAGGACGTCGAGCTCCTGCGCCGGATGCTCGAGGCGTGACGGCGCGCGGGAGGCGGACCGAGGTCCGCCCTGCGCCGCCCTCGTAGGGCGGACATTTGTCCGCCTCTGGCCTCGGGCGGGCATTCCCCGCCCTCGCAGGCGGGGTGGCGGACCGAGGTCCGCCCTACGGTTCGCCCCGCGTAGGGCGGACATGTGTCCGCCATCCCCCCGCGCCGTCCCCGGGACCGCCGCGCCCCCTTGCAGTCCGCCGCCGATCGGCTAGTGTCGCCTCCCCGCCCGGGTCCGGGCGGGCGGGAGCACGGGGACAACACGATGAAACTCAGCATGGAACGCGGCGCCCTGCTCCGGGCCATGAACCGCGCGCAATCCGTCGTCGAGCGCCGCAACACGATCCCGATCCTCGGCAACGTGCTGATCGAGGCCGAGGGCGATCAGGTGAGCTTCCGCGCCACCGATCTCGACATCGAGGTGATCGACAAGGCCCGCGCCATGGTGATCCACGCCGGCGCGACCACGGTCTCCGCCCATACGCTGCACGAGATCGTCCGCAAGCTGCCCGACGGCGCGATGGTCGAACTTTCCGACGACGCCTCCGCCGGCCGGCTGGAGGTTCGCGCGGGGCGGTCGCATTTCTCGCTCCAGACGCTGCCCCGGGAGGACTTCCCGATCATGGCGAGCGCGGAATACGACTGCGACTTCTCCTGCCCGGCGCCGGTGCTGCGGCGGCTGTTCGACAAGGCGAAATTCGCGATCTCGACCGAGGAGACGCGCTACTATCTCAACGGCGTCTACATGCACGCGGCGACCGCGACCGACGGGCCGGTGCTGCGCTGCGTCGCGACCGACGGGCACCGGCTCGCCCGGATCGACGCGGCCCTGCCGGAGGGGGCGGAGCGGATCCCGGGCGTCATCGTACCGCGCAAGACCGTGGGCGAGCTGCGCAAGCTGCTCGACGACGACGAGGCGATCATCGCCGTCTCGGTCAGCGAGACCAAGGTGCGTTTCGCGACGCCGGAGGTGACGCTGACCTCGAAGGTCATCGACGGCACCTTCCCCGACTATTCCCGCGTGATCCCGACGAACAACACCCGCCGGCTCGAGGTCGACGCGGCCGAGTTCGCCCAGGCGGTGGACCGGGTCGCCACCGTGAGTTCGGAACGCTCGCGCGCCGTCAAGATGGCGCTCGACGAGGACCGGCTGGTGCTCTCGGTCAACGCGCCCGATTCGGGCGCGGCGGACGAGGAACTGGCGGTCGCCTACGCCGACGAGCGGCTGGAGATCGGGTTCAACGCGAAATACCTGCTCGAGATCGCGGGCCAGGTCGACCGAGAGAACGCGGTCTTCCTGTTCAACTCCTCCGGCGACCCGACGGTGATGCGCGAGGGCAACGACGAATCCGCGGTCTATGTCGTGATGCCGATGCGGGTGTGAGCCGGCTGGCGCTCCGGCGCCTGACGCTCTCGCATTTCCGCTCCCACGCCCGGGGCGCCTTCGGCTTCGCCGGCGCGCCGGTCGCGATCCACGGGCCGAACGGCTCGGGAAAGACCAATCTGATCGAGGCGATCTCGCTCCTCTCGCCCGGCCGCGGGCTGCGCGGCGCCGCGGCGGAGGAGATGGCGCGGCTGCCCGAGCGGATCGGCTGGAAGATCGCCGCGGAACTCGAGGCGCCGTCGGGCACGCATGAGGTCGTGACCTGGAGCGAGGGCGCGGGGCGGCGGGTGGAACTCGACGGCAAGGCCGCGGCGCAGGCGGCGCTCGGCGCGGTGGCGCGGGTCCTGTGGCTGACGCCCGCGATGGACCGGCTCTGGCTCGAGGGCGCGGCGGAACGGCGGCGCTTCCTCGACCGCGCGACGCTCAGCCTCCTTCCCGAACATGGCGCGGCGGCGCTCGCCTATGACCGGGCGCTGCGCGAGCGCGGGCGGCTGCTGCGCGAGGGCGTGCGCGATCCGGGCTGGTACGCCGCGCTCGAGGCGCGGCTCGCGGAGGAAGGCGCGCGGATCGACGCCGGCCGGCGCGCGGCGCTCGCCCGGCTCGGCGCGGCGCCGGAGACGCCGGGATTTCCGCGCGGCGATCTGGCGCTGATCGCGGAGGGGCCACGCGATCCGGCGGGGCTGCGCGCGGCGCTGGCGGAGGGCCGCGCGCGCGATCTCGCCGCCGGGCGGACCGGGATCGGCCCGCATCGCGACGATCTCGGCGCGGTCTACGCGGCGAAGGGGATGGAGGCGCGGCTCTGCTCGACCGGGGAGCAGAAGGCGCTGCTGATCGGCGTGGTGCTTGCCAATGCCTGGGCGGTGGCGGAGGATTTCGGCGCGCCGCCGCTCCTGCTGCTCGACGAGGTGGCGGCGCATCTCGACGCGGACCGGCGCCGGGCGCTCTACGGTGCGATCGCGGGGCTCGGCGCGCAGGCCTTCCTCACGGGGACCGGGCCGGAGCTGTTCGAGGGGCTGGAGGGGGAGCGGCTGGCGCTGTAGGGCGGACCTCGGTCCGCCGTCGCGCGCCGGGATGGCGGACCGAGGTCCGCCCTACGAGCGATTGGCGCCTTGGGGCCGAGATTCCCCAAGCCGCGCCGCAAGCGGCGGACCGTGGTCCGCCCTACGGAGGACGCGCATGTTTCCAAGATCCATCAGCCTGATCACGCTCGGCGTCGCCGATCTCGAGCGCGCGCGGCTGTTCTACGCCGCGCTCGGCTGGGAGGCGGTGGCGGCGCCCGAGGGGGTGGTCTTCATCCAGCTCGCCGGGCAGGTGCTGGCGCTCTTCGGCCTCGACGATCTCGCGAAGGACATGGGCGTGGCGCCGGAGACGCTTGGGCGGGGCGCGAGCAATCTCGCGCGCAACTTCGCGACCGAGGCGGAGGTGGACGCGGCCTTCGCGCGCGCGCTGGACGCGGGCGCGGCGCCGATCAAGCGGCCGGAAAAGGTGTTCTGGGGCGGCTATTCCGGCTATTTCGCCGATCCCGACGGCCATGTCTGGGAGGTCGCGATGAACCCGTTCTGGTCGCTCGGCCCGGAGGGCACGCTGACCCTGCCGGAGGGCGGGGCCTGAGCCCCGCGGGGGCGTTTCGCGACCCCGGGGGCGGGAGAGCCAAAGGATTGATAAAACGGAGGATTTTCCCGACGCCCAGGGGGATTCGAGGGGTGACATCCGGACTGTCAATCGCTAGATTATGACACCATCACCAAGGACCCCCGCGACATGGCCGAACCAGCCCGCGTCCCCGAGACTTACGACGCCGATTCCATCAAGGTTCTCAAGGGACTGGAGGCCGTGCGCAAGCGGCCGGGCATGTATATCGGCGATACCGACGACGGGTCGGGCCTCCATCACATGGTCTACGAGGTCGTCGACAACGGCATCGACGAGGCGCTGGCGGGCCATGCGACCGAGGTGGCCGTCACGCTGCACGCGGACAATTCGGTCAGCGTCTACGACAACGGCCGCGGCATCCCGGTCGGCATCCACGAGGGCGAGGGCGTCTCGGCGGCCGAGGTCATCATGACCCAGCTGCACGCCGGCGGCAAATTCGACCAGAACAGCTACAAGGTCTCGGGCGGGTTGCACGGCGTCGGCGTCTCGGTGGTGAACGCGCTTTCCGACTGGCTGGAGCTCAGGATCTGGCGCGAGGGGTTCGAGCATGTCGCGCGGTTCGAGCGCGGCGACACGGTCGAGCATCTGCGCCGGGTCGGCCCCGCGGGGGAGCGGACCGGGACCGAGGTGCGCTTCCTCGCCTCGACCGACACGTTCAAGAATCTCGACTATTCCTTCGCGACGCTGGAGCACCGGCTGCGCGAACTGGCCTTCCTCAATTCCGGCGTGGGCATCCGGCTCCGCGACGAGCGGCATACCGAGCCGCAGGAGGTCGAGCTGCGGTACGAGGGCGGGGTGAAGGAATTCGTTCGCTATCTCGACCGGCTCAAGACGCCGCTGATCAAGGATCCGATCTATGTCTCGGGCGAGCGCGACGGGATCGGGATCGAGGTCGCGATGTGGTGGAACGACAGCTACCACGAGAACGTGCTGCCCTTCACCAACAACATCCCCCAGCGCGACGGCGGCACGCATCTCGCCGCCTTCCGGGGCGCGCTGACGCGCACGATCAACAACTACGCCGGATCGAGCGGGATCGCGCGGAAGGAGAAGGTCAATCTCTCGGGCGACGACGCGCGCGAGGGGCTGACCTGCGTCCTCTCCGTCAAGGTGCCCGATCCGAAGTTCTCGAGCCAGACCAAGGACAAGCTCGTCTCCTCCGAGGTGCGGCCGGCGGTCGAGGGCATGCTGAACGAGAAGCTCGCCGAGTGGTTCGAGGAGAACCCGGCCGAGGCGCGGACCGTGGTGGGCAAGATCGTCGAGGCCGCCGTGGCGCGGGAGGCGGCGCGCAAGGCGCGCGACCTCACGCGGCGCAAGACGGCGATGGACGTGGCGAACCTGCCCGGCAAGCTCGCCGACTGCCAGGAGAAGGATCCGGCCAAGGCCGAGCTCTTCATCGTCGAGGGCGACTCGGCCGGCGGCTCCGCGAAACAGGGGCGGCACCGGGCCAACCAGGCGGTGCTGCCGCTCCGGGGCAAGATCCTCAACATCGAGCGGGCGCGTTTCGACCGGATGCTGTCGTCGGAGGCGATCGGCACGCTGATCACCGCGCTCGGCACCGGGATCGGGCGCGACGAGTTCGACCTCGGCAAGCTGCGCTACCACAAGATCATCATCATGACCGACGCGGACGTGGACGGCGCGCATATCCGCACGCTGCTGCTCACGTTCTTCTTCCGCCAGATGGAGGAGCTGATCACGGCCGGGCACCTCTACATCGCCCAGCCGCCGCTCTTCAAGGTGACGCGCGGACGCTCGGAAGTCTATCTCAAGGACCAGCCGGCGCTCGATTCCTACCTGATCGAACAGGGGCTCGAGGGTGCGAGCCTCAGGCTCGGCGACGGATCGGTGCTCGCGGGGGCCGATCTGGCGCGGGTGGTCGAGGAGGCGCGGGCGGTCCGCGCCGCGCTCGGGAGCTTCCCGACGCATTACTCGCGCCATGTGCTGGAACAGGCGGCGATCGCCGGCGCGCTGGCGCGCGGCGTGCTCGACGACGATCCGCAGGGCACGGCGGACCGGGTGGCGGCGCGGCTCGACATGATCGCGCCGGAATACGAGCGCGGCTGGCAGGGACGGCCGACGCAGGACGCCGGGATCCGGCTCTGGCGGGTGCTGCGCGGGGTCGAGGAGGCGCGCATCATCGACGGCGCGGCGCTGCGCTCGGCCGAGGCGCGCCGGCTCGCCGCGCTGAGCGGCGCGCTCGGCGAGGTCTACGCGACGCCGGCGGTGCTGACGCGCAAGGACAAGAGCCAAGTGATCCACGCCCCCTCCGAACTGCTCGACGCGGTGACGCGCGAGGGCGAGAAGGGGCTGAGCCTGCAGCGCTACAAGGGTCTCGGCGAGATGAACCCGGAGCAGCTCTGGGAGACGACGCTCGATCCCGAGGCTCGCACGCTCCTGCAGGTCCGGATCGAGCATCGCGAGGAAGCGGACGAGGTCTTCACCAAGCTGATGGGCGACGAGGTGGAGCCGAGGCGCGAATTCATCCAGACGAACGCGCTCAGCGTCGCCAATCTCGACTTCTGACGCGCCGCGTCAGGCGCGCCCCCCGCGCGGGTCGAGCCCGGCGAGAAAGACCGAGGCCGCGCGCGTGGCGGGGCGGTCGGCCCGCCTCAGCGCGGTGAAGCGCCGTTCCGGCAGCGGCAGCGGCACCCGCAGGAGCAGCCCGGCATCGAGGCTCGGCGCGGCGACGGAGGCCGCGAGCGCGGTGGCGCCCAGCCCCGCCTCCACCGCGCCGCGCACCGCCTCGTTCGACGGCAGTTCCAGCCGGATGTCGAGCCGGGCCGGATCCACCCCCATCCCGGCCAGCGCCGCCTCGAAGACCGAGCGGGTGCCGGAGCCGCGTTCGCGCAACACCCAGGCTCCCCCGGCGAGCGCCTCCGCGTCGGGGGCCCCGCCCGCCGCCCAGGGATGATCCGGGGCGACGAGGAGCACGAGCTGGTCGCGCGCGACCACCCGGGCCTCGCAGGCGCCGCTCTCGACCGCGCCTTCCACCAGCCCGATCTCCGCGAGGCCGCGCTCCACCGCGTCGAGCACCTGTTCGGTATTGCCGATCCCGAGGCGGATCTCGACCCCGGGCCAGGCCCGCCGGAACGCCGCGAGATGGCGGGGCAGCCAGTAGCCGGCGATGGTCTGGCTCGCGCGGATCGTCAGGACGCCGCGGGCCAAGCCGCCGAATTCGGCCAGCGCCAGTTCCGCCCGCTCGACCTGGGCGAGGACCGCCCTCGCCTCGGCGAGCAGCACCCGCCCGGCCTCGGTCAGTTCGACCCGGCGGCCGATCCGGTCGAAGAGCGCGACGTCGTGGCGGGTCTCCAGCGCCGCCACGGCGCGGCTCACCGCAGACTGGGCGAGGCCGAGCGCCTCCGCCGCGCGCGTCATGTGCTGGCGCTCGGCCACCGCGACGAAGATCCGGAGCTGGTCGAGGGTCATCGAAGATCCATGCGTTCAAGGCATCGTATCAATGATGATCATGCGTTGGAAGAATTGGAATCGGGTCGCTAGGTTCCGCTCCGACGCAGCGAGGGATTTTCGGGATGGTCGAGGGGCGCGTGATGGAGACGGGGCCGGAGCTTCGGGGGATCGTCCGGCGGTTCACGCCGAACTGGTTCGCGGTGACGATGGGGACGGGCGGGCTTGCGCTGGTGTTGCGGCAGGTGCCGGGGGCGGGGCTCGACGCGCCGGCGCTCGCGCTCTGGCTGCTCGCGACCGTGCTCTTCGCGGTCTTTTCGGTACTCTACGCCGCGCGCTGGATCCTCTTTCCGCGCGAGGCGGCGCGGATCCTCGCGCATCCGGTGATGTCGATGTTCCTCGGGACGATCCCGATGGGGCTGACCACCGTCGCGAACGGCTTCCTCGCCTTCGGCCCCGGCCTGATCGGCGCCGCGGCGCTTCCCGTCGCGCTGACGCTCTGGGCGATCTCGGCCGCGCTGGCGCTCGCCTGCGGCCTCGGCGTTCCCTATCTGATGTTCACCCGGCAGGAGCACGGGCTCGAACGGATGACCGCCGTCTGGCTGCTGCCGCTCGTCGCGGCGGAGGTGGCCGCGGCCGGGGCGGCGGGGCTCGCGCCGCATCTCGCGGGCGGGGCGGCGGCGGCGATGGTGATCGGCGGATATGTGCTCTGGGCGCTGTCGGTGCCGCTCGCGATGAGCGTGCTCGCGCTCCTGTTCCTGCGGCTCGCGCTGCATCGGCTGCCGGAGGCGGAGGTCGGTCCCTCGGCCTGGCTGACGCTGGGGCCGATCGGAACCGGCGCGCTCGGGCTCCTGCTTCTCGGGGAGGCGGCGCCGGCCGCCTTCGCGGGCGGGCCGCTCGCCGCCGCGGGCGGGGCGGCCTTCGGCCTCGGCATCCTCGGCGGGCTGGTGCTCTGGGGCTACGGCCTCTGGTGGCTCGGCCTCGCGCTCCTCAAGACGGCGCGCTACCTGCGCTCGGGCCTGCCCTTCTCGCTCGCCTGGTGGGCCTTCACCTTCCCGCTCGCGGTCTTCACGCTCGCGACGCTGGCGCTCGGCCGGCTGACGGGGCTTGGCGCCTTCGATCTCGGCGGGACGCTGCTCGCCTGGCTTCTCGCCGGACTCTGGCTGATCGTCGCGACGCGCACCGCGCGGGGGGCGCTGCGCGGCACGCTCTTCTTCTCGCCCTGCCTCGCGGGCGCCCCGCGCTGAGGCGCGGCCGCCCGCGGGGGGCGCGTCAGTGGGTGTGCTTGTCGAGGTAGCCGCGCACGAAGTCCTTCAGCCCGGGCGTGTCGCATTCGAAGCCCATGGACTCGGCCTTCTCGATCACCTCGTCGCCCGACATCCCCCGCTGCGCGCCGCGATGCATCATCACGAGCGCGCCCGAGCGCTTGCCGGAGGCGCAATGGACGAGGATCGGGCCGGGCAGATCCCCGACCTTCTCGCGGAAGCCGTCGACGACCTCCTCCGAGAGATTCTGGCCGTCCACCGGATGGTGCATGTAGGTGAGCCCGGCCGCCTCGGCGACGCCGCGTTCCTCCTCCGGCGTCACCTCCTGCTTCTCCTCGGAGGTGCGCATGTTCACGACCGATCGGAAGCCCTCCTTCGCGGCCGCGCGGAGCGCGTCCGGGGCGGGGGCGAATTTCGCCACGGTGAACCTGTCGTCGATCTTCACCACGTCGCGCATGAGTTGCTTCTCCTGTTCCGAGGGTTTTTCGGTTTCGTAGCCGGCGGCCTTCCAGGCCTTCCAGCTGCCCGGCACGTTGCGGACCTTCGCGAAGCCGTGCGCGGCGAGGATGCTCGCCGCCATGCTGGCGCGAAAACCGCTGGCGCAATAGGTCGCGATCTCGGCGGCGGGGTCGAGTTCGCCCAGCCGGTCGCGCAATTCGCCGAGGAAGATGTGCCGGGCGCCGGGCACGTGGCCCCCGCGCCACTCTCCGTCCTTGCGGACGTCGAGCGTCGCCACGCCGCTTTCGCGCAGTTCGTGGACGCTCAGCTGCGGGATATGGCGCAGGTCGCGGCCCGACTCGCGCCAGGCGCCCATGCCGCCGGCGAGATAGCCGCCGAAGCGGGTGAAGCCGGTCCGCCACAGCAGGCGCAGCACCTCCGGCAGTTGCCGGTCATCCTCGAGCACGAGATGGATCGGCCGGTCCGGGTCGAGCAGCCAGCCCGCCCAGACCGAAAGCTCCGGCCGGGCACCGATGTTGAGCGCGCCCGGAATGTGGCCGCCGCCGAAGGAGAGCATGTCGCGCACGTCGAGAAGCTGCGCGTCGCCCCCGAGCGAGTCCGCGAAGGCCGCCGGCGGCAGCGCGGGCACGCGCGGCAGGTTGCCGAGCACCTCGGGACCGGCCGCGTTGACCTTCTTCAGCCGCGGATAATGCGTCGGCACCGGGGGCGCGTCCTCGTGCATCGCGCGCCGGAAGGCGTCGAACTCGGTGATGGCGGCGTAGCTGTTGTGCGCGCGCTCGTAGCCGATCGTGCTCGACATCCGGTCGCCGATGTTCGGGCCGCAGGCCGAGCCCGCGCCGTGGCCGGGATAGATGATCACCGGGTCGGGGAGCTTCATGTAGAAGTCCCGCGTGGTGCGGAAGAGCGCCTCGGTCAGCTCCTCCGTCTCCTCCTCGCCGAGCAGGTCCGGCCGGCCCACGGAATCGACGAAGAAGCTGTCGCCGGTCAGCACGCCCCAGGGCTCCTCCTTCTCGCCCTCGTAGAGCAGGAAGGAGACGTGTTCGGGCGTATGTCCGGGGGTATGCCGCGTCACCATCCGGACGCCCCCGAAGGTGAAGGCGTCGCCGTCGCGCAGCGGATGGTGTTCGAAATCGTAGCTGGCGCCGCCCTCGGCGCTGACGCAGAGTTTCGCGCCGCCGTCGAGCCGGGCCGCGAGTTCGCGCGCGCCGCTCATGAAGTCGGCGTGGATGTGAGTCTCGAACACATGGGTGATCGCGAGGCCGTAGCGCCGGGCGATCTCGAGATAGATGTCGACGTCGGGCCGGGGGTCGATCACGGCCGCGGTCCCGGCGCTGTCGTCCCCGACGAGGTACGAGCACTGTGCCACCCCGTCGGCGAGGATCTGTTCGAAGCGTAACGTCATCGGTAGCCTTTCCGGTTCAGACGGGCCCCAACAATCGACGCCGCCGAGTGTTCCGGAATTCGCCCGTGAAACGGCACTCACATTCGGTTGTCCCGCCCGAACAGACACCTTCTTGTCCGCGCGGCCCGCGTTCTTTTGTCGCGCCTCCGCCCCCACGACCAAGAAACTTCCGGCATCGACCGGGCAAGTTCGTCCGGGCGGAGAAAAGTAACCCGGAACACCCCCGGTCGCCGGCGGTTTGGCAACGGGGCGCGGGATCCGGAGGCGGAGCGCGCGCCGTCTCACGAGCAGCGACGGAGGGAAAATTTCGATGAAGAGGCAATTCGGCGCGGGCATCGCGCTCGGCATCCTGGGAACCGTTCTCGCCGCGGTCGCGATCTGGATCGTCGTCGTCTACACGGGGGCCTACAACGTCGCCGCGTCGGAGCGGCACACGGACGCGGTGCGCTGGACGCTCGACACCGCGATGCGCCGCTCGGTGAGCAGCCGGGCCGGCGGCGTGGAGATTCCGCGGGATCCTCCCGAGGATCTGCTTGCCACCGGCGCGGGGCTCTACGCCGGAAGCTGCGCCCATTGCCACGGCGCGCCGGGCGGGGAGCCGGAGGAATGGTCGCGCGGGATGCGCCCCGAGCCGCCGCGGCTGGCGGAGGCGGCGACCGAATGGATGCCGGAGGAGATCCACTGGATCGTGGCCAACGGCATCCGGATGTCGGCCATGCCGGCCTTCGGCGCGCATCACACCCCGGAGGAACTCGTCGCGCTCACCGCCTTCGTCGACGCGCTGCCGGGGCTGACGCCCGAGGATTACGCCGCGCTGACCGGGACCGGCGGAGAGAGCGCCGGAGCCGCGCCGGTCCCGGCCGGCGACGCGCCGGCGCGTCCCTGAACCTGACGGAAGAAGAAGGAACGAAGAACATGTCCTACATCCGCTTCGGGCTGATGATCCTCACCTCCACCGTGGTGATGTTCGTCCTGATGTACCTCAACACCTATGCCTGGGAGCACGTCTTCTTTTCCGAGACGCGCAGCTACATGGCGATCATGATGGGCGCGACGATGGCGGTCATCATGCTGGCCTACATGCTCGGCATGTATTCGAACAGGCGTCTGAACGTCGCGATCTTCGTCGGGGCGGCGATCGTCTTCGCGCTGTCGCTCTGGCTCGTCCGCGCCCAAGTCACCGTTTCGGGGCCGAGCTACATGCGGGCGATGATCCCGCACCATTCGATCGCGATCATGACCTCGGAACGCGCCCAGATCCGCGACCCGCGGGTGCGCAAGCTCGCGGACGAGATCATCGAGGCGCAGCGGCGCGAGATCGCGGAGATGCGCTATCTGATCGGGGAGGTCTCGGAGGGCCGGATCGTGGAGAGCATCTACGAGGATCCGCCGGCCGAGCCGGGAAGCGTGGCGGACGCGCTCGGCAATACGCGGATCTCGACTCTCGATCTCGCGCCCGTGCCCGAGGCCGAGGCCGACCGCGTCCTCGTCGCCGGGGACCGCTGCGTCTTCCGCCGCGGCCAGGAATCCGACCCGGTGCTCTGGATCGCGCGCGCGGACGGCGCGGCGGCGATGAAGCTGAACGGGATCCTCGTCGATCTGGAGGGAAGCGGGGAGCCCGGGAGCGGGACGGGGGAATTCTCGGCCCCCGGCACGAGCCTCACCCTCCGGCCGCTCGGCGAGGAGGCGGACTGGCGCCAGAACGCCGAGCTCGTCTTCCGGCTCGACCAGGGCTTGGAGGTCGGCTACCGCGGCTTTTACGGCTGCGGCGCCTGACGCGCGCCGGCGCCCGCCCGAGGGGGGCGCCGGCGACCGGTCTCAGGCGTGGATCGCGCCGTCGCCGCAGGCGAGCGCGGCTTCGCGCACCGCCTCGGAACAGGTCGGATGGGCGTGGCAGGTGCGCGCGAGATCCTCCGCCGCCGCGCCGAATTCCATCGCGACGCAGACCTCCTGGATCAGCTCGCCCGCCTGCGGCCCGATGATATGGGCGCCGAGGATCCGGTCGGTCTCCCTGTCCGCGAGGATCTTCACGAAACCGTCGGCCATGAAATAGCTCTTGGCGCGCGCATTGCCCATGAACGGGAACTTGCCGACCTTGTAGGCGCGGCCCTGGGCCTTCAGCGTCTCTTCCGTCTCGCCGACCGAGGCGACCTCGGGGCTCGTGTAGATGACGCCGGGGATGACGCCGTAGTTCACATGGCCGTGCTGGCCCGCGATCGTCTCGGCGACCGCCATGCCCTCGTCCTCGGCCTTGTGCGCGAGCATCGGCCCGGGGGTCACGTCGCCGATCGCGTAGATGCCGGGGACGTTCGTGCGCCCCTGCGCGTCGACCTCGACCTGGCCGCGCTCGGTCAGCGCGACGCCGGCGGTGTCGAGACCGAGGCCCTCCCTGTAGGGGCGGCGGCCGGTGGCGACGAGCACGACGTCGACGTCGAGCGCGCCCTCGCTCTCGTCCTTGCGCAGCTTGTAGCTCACGTGAACGCCGTTCTCGCCCGGCTCGGCCGACTGCACGGCGGCGCCGAGGACGAAGGTGAGCCCCTGTTTCGCCAGCTGCTTCTGGAGCGCCTTGCAGATCTCGAGATCCATGCCCGGCGTGATCTGGTCGAGGAATTCGAGCACCGTCACCTCGGCGCCGAGACGCGCGTAGACCGAGCCGAGTTCGAGCCCGATAACCCCCGCGCCGATCACGGCGAGCCGCTTCGGGATCTCGGGGAGTTCGAGCGCGCCGGTGGAGGAGACCACGGTCTTCTCGTCGATCGTGACGCCCCGGAGCGGGGTCACTTCCGAGCCGCTGGCGATGACAATGTTCTTCGCCTTGTGAACCGTCCCGTTCACCTCCACCTCGCCCGGGGCGGCGATCCGGCCCCAGCCTTTGAGCCAGTCGACCTTGTTCTTCTTGAACAGGAACTCGATGCCCTTGGTGTTGCTCTCGACGGTGGACTGCTTGTAGGCCTGCATCCTGGCGACGTCGAGCGTCGGCGCGGCGCCCATCAGACCCATCTTCTCGAAGGTCTCATGCGCCTCGTGATAGAGTTCGGAGGCGTGCAGCAGCGCCTTCGACGGGATGCAGCCGACGTTGAGGCAGGTGCCGCCGAGCGTCTCGCGCCCCTCGACGCAGGCCGTCCTGAGGCCGAGCTGGGCGCACCGGATGGCACAGACATAGCCGCCCGGCCCCGCGCCGATGACGATCACATCGTAGTCAGCCATTTCTCACTCCTCGCCGGCGCTTCCCCGCGCCAATTGTCAGAACAGGGCCGCCAGGATCATCACCATGGTCGCGGTGAGACCGACCCCGAAGATGACCGATCGCCAGGGCGACCAGCCGAAGGCATAGGCGGGCACGTAGAGCACCCGCGCGCCGAGATAGATCCAGGCGCAGGCGGCGGTGAGCCCGGAGGCCGCGCCCGAGAGCGTCACCACGACGACCGCGACGGTGAAGAGCGCCAGCGCCTCGAAATGATTGGCGACGGCGCGGCGCAACCGCCCGGTCAGGGGGGAATATTCCACCGTCTCGTCGCGCGGGCCGGCGTTGTAGGCGACGCCGACGTCGCGGTTCATCGACGCGTTGCCGAGCATGATCTGCGCGACCTGCAGGATCGCGGCGAGCGCGAGGACGGTCAGCTCGGCGGTCATGACCTACTGGCCCACCCCGCGCAAAGCGGCGTCGACCAACGGGCTTTTTCCCCCGTGATCCAAGTCAAAGTTGCGAAACCTATCAAGATTGGGAACGCTGCCGGGCAGTTCTGCCTCAAGATCATCGAGCAATGACATCAACGACAATGCGGCCCTCGACGCGCTCTCTTCTCTGCGGGCCCAATGGATAGCCCTGTCGGCCATTTGACCTCTCACATAGGTGCCAGTGAGAAAAGCTACTGCGATGCAAGTCCAAACCCGAAAGGCTAAGCTCAGAGACCCATCTGGTAGCTGGGTATTGCGAGCGAGAAGCCAAGTTACCGCATAGGGCAATATCCATGCCGTAGCACAGGAAAACAGCATAGCGAAGATGATCTCGCGCCTGGTCCCAATGACGTCCTCCCGAAGACCCTTGACGGGGCGGAGTTCTCGATCCAGACGCGAATCCACCACGTCATTGCGCGACAAGGCGTCATGCAAGATCAGCCTCAGGCGGCGAGCCAAAACAGCCTTGTCGCGCTCTTCGTTCATTTTGTTCTACAGATCCATCAGCAGCCGCCGCGGATCCTCGAGCGCTTCCTTGACGCGGACGAGGAAGGTGACCGCGCCCTTGCCGTCGACGATCCGGTGGTCGTAGCTCAGCGCCAGGTACATCATCGGCCGGATCACCACCTGACCCTTGATCGCCATCGGGCGCTCCTGGATCTTGTGCATGCCGAGGATGCCCGACTGCGGCGGGTTCAGGATCGGCGAGGACATCAGCGAGCCGTAGACGCCGCCGTTCGAGATCGTGAAGGTGCCGCCCTGCATGTCGGCCATCGAGAGCTTGCCGTCGCGGGCCTTGAGGCCGAGCTCGGCGATCTCCTTCTCGATCGCGGCGAAGGACTTCTGGTCCGCGTCGCGCACCACCGGCACGACGAGCCCGGTCGGCGTGCCGACCGCGACGCCCATGTGCACGAAGTGCTTGTAGACGATGTCCGTGCCGTCGATCTCGGCGTTGACCTCCGGGACCTCCTTCAGCGCGTGGCAGCAGGCCTTGGCGAAGAAGGACATGAAGCCGAGCTTCACCTTGTGCTTCTTCTCGAAGAGCTCCTTGTACTCGTTGCGCAGATCCATCACGCCGGTCATGTCCACCTCGTTGTAGGTGGTGAGCATGGCGGCGGTGTTCTGCGCCTCCTTCAGGCGGCGCGCGATGGTCTGGCGCAGGCGGGTCATCTTCACCCGTTCCTCGCGCGAGGCATCCTCGGCCGCGACGGCGGCGCGGGGCGCGGGGGCCGGAGCGGGGGCGGGTTTCGGCGCCTCGGTCCTCAGCACGTCCTCCTTCATGATCCGGCCGTCGCGGCCGCTGCCCGCGACCTGGTCGGGGCTGAGCCCCTTCTCGGCCATCAGCTTCTTCGCCGAGGGCGCGTCCTCGACGTCGTGCGCGGCGCTCGGCGCCGGGGCCTGGGTGGCGGCCGCCGTCGCCGCGACCGGGGCGGCGGCGGAGGCGCCGGAGCCCGCGCCGATCACGCCGAGCTTGCCGCCGGCCGAGACCGTGGTGCCCGCGGGCGCCAGGATCTCGCTCAGCACGCCCGCGGCCGGGGAGGGCACCTCGACCGAGACCTTGTCGGTCTCGAGCTCGCAGAGGAGCTCGTCCTGCGCCACGACGTCGCCGGGATTCTTGAACCAGGTGGAGACCGTCGCCTCGCTGACGCTCTCGCCCAGCGTCGGGACCATGATCTCGACCGAGCGCGCGTTGGCGGGGGCGGATTCGCTCTCCTCCGAGGCCGCCTTGCCCGGCTCGGCCGCGGCCTTCGGCGCCTCGGCGTCGGTCGGATGCGCGGCGGCGACCTTCGCCTTCTCGCCGCCCGCGGGTTTCGCCCCGGCCTTCTCGTCGATCACCGCCAGCAGCGCGTCGAGCCCGACGGTCTCGCCTTCCTTCGCGACGATCTCGGTCAGGACGCCGGCGGAGGTGGCGGGCACCTCGACCGTCACCTTGTCGGTTTCGAGCTCGCACAGCATCTCGTCCACCGCGACCGCGTCGCCAACCTTCTTGAACCAGGTTGCGACGGTCGCTTCGCTGACGCTCTCGCCCAGCGTTGGCACGCGAATCTCGGCCATTGTCTTATCGGTCCTTCCTGACGGTCAGTGCGTCGTCCACCAGCTGGTCCTGCTGGAGCTTGTGCTGCTTCGCGAGGCCGGTCGCCGGCGAGGCCGAGGAGGGCCGCCCGGCATAGATCGGCCGCTGGTGCTTCGCGCCGATGCGGCCGAGCACCCATTCGATGTTGGGCTCGACGAAGGTCCAGTAGCCCTGATTCTTCGGCTCTTCCTGGCACCAGACGACCTGCGCGTTCTTGAACCGGCCGAGCTCCTTGGTGAGCGAGAGCGCCGGGAAGGGATAGAACTGCTCGAGCCGCATGATGTAGACGTTGTCGATCCCGCGCGCGTCGCGCTCCTCGAGCAGGTCGTAATAGACCTTGCCCGAGCACATCACGACCCGCTTGATCTTCTCGTCCGGCACCAGCCGCGACTCGCCCTCCGGCCCCTTGTCCGCGTCGTCCCAGAGCACGCGGTGGAAGCTCGACCCCTTCGAGAATTCGGCGAGGTCCGAGACCGCGAGCTTGTGGCGCAGCAGCGACTTCGGCGTCATCAGGATGAGCGGCTTGCGGAAGCTGCGGTGCAGCTGCCGGCGCAGGATGTGGAAATAGTTCGCGGGCGTCGTGCAGTTCGCGACGATCCAGTTGTCCGCCGCGCAGAGCTGCAGGAACCGCTCGGGACGCGCGGAGGAATGCTCCGGCCCCTGGCCCTCGTAGCCATGGGGCAGCAGCATCACGAGGCCCGACATGCGAAGCCACTTCGACTCGCCCGACGAGATGAACTGGTCGATCATGATCTGGGCGCCGTTGGCGAAATCGCCGAACTGGGCCTCCCAGAGCACGAGCGCGTTCGGTTCCGCGAGGCTGTACCCGTATTCGTAGCCGAGCACCGCGTATTCCGACAGCATCGAGTCGACGACCTCGTAGCTCGCCTGCTTGTCGTCGATGTTGTTGAGCGGGAGGTAGCGCTCCTCGGTCTTCTGGTCGATGATGCCGGAATGGCGCTGGCTGAAGGTGCCGCGGGTGGCGTCCTGGCCCGAGAGGCGGACGGGATAGCCCTCGGTCAGCAGCGTGCCGAAGGCGAGCGCCTCGGCGGTCGCCCAGTCGATCCCCTGGCCGGTCTCGATCATCCGCTGCTTCGCCTCGAGCATGCGCTGCACGGTGCGATGGGCGTTGAATCCGTCCGGCAGCGCCGTGAGCGCCGCGCCGACCTTCTTCAGACGTGCCATCTCGACGCCGGTCTTGCCGCGCTGGTAGCGGCCCTCGCGCTTGCCGAGGCCCGACCAGCGGCCGTCGAGCCAGTCCGCCTTGTTCGGGCGGAAGTCCTTGCCCGCCTCGAACTCGGCGTTGAGCTGCGACTGGAACGCGCCCTTCATGTCCTCGATCTCGCCCTCGGGGATGAGGCCGTCGGCGACGAGGCGGTCGGTGTAGAGCTGGAGCGTGGTCTTGTGGCCCTTGATGGCCGTGTACATCTGCGGCTGGGTGAACATGGGCTCGTCGCCCTCGTTGTGCCCGAAGCGCCGGTAGCAGAACATGTCGATCACGACATCCTTGCCGAACTTCTGCCGGAACTCGGTCGCGATGCGCGCGGCATGCACCACCGCCTCCGGATCGTCGCCGTTCACGTGGAAGATCGGTGCCTCGACCATCAGCGCGATGTCGGTCGGATAGGGCGAGGAGCGCGAGTTGTGCGGCGCCGTGGTGAAGCCGATCTGGTTGTTCACGACGATGTGGATCGTGCCGCCGGTCCGGTGCCCCTTGAGGCCCGAGAGGCCGAAGCATTCCGCGACGACGCCCTGGCCCGCGAAGGCCGCGTCGCCGTGCAGCAGCACGGGCAGGACCTGCCGGCGGTCGGCGTCGTTCATCTGCGCCTGCTTGGCGCGGGCCTTGCCGAGCACGACCGGGTCGACCGCCTCGAGATGGCTCGGATTCGCGGTCAGGCTGAGATGCACGGTGTTGCCGTCGAACTCGCGGTCCGAGGAGGCGCCGAGGTGATACTTCACGTCGCCGGAGCCCTCGACCTCCTCGGGCTTGTAGCTTCCGCCCTGGAACTCGTTGAAGATCGCGCGGTAGGGCTTGCTCATCACGTTGGCGAGCACGCTGAGACGGCCGCGGTGGGGCATGCCGATCACGATTTCCGCGACGCCGAGCTGGCCGCCGCGCTTGATGATCTGCTCCATCGCCGGGATGAGCGCCTCGCCGCCGTCGAGACCGAAGCGCTTGGTGCCGGTGTACTTGATCTGGAGGAACTTCTCGAAACCCTCGGCCTCGACGAGCTTGTTCAGGATCGCCCGCCGCCCCTCCTGGGTGAAGCGGATCTCCTTGCCGTAGCCCTCGATCCGCTCCTTGAGCCAGGAGGACTGCTCGGGGTCGGAGATGTGCATGTACTGGAGCGCGAAGGTGCCGCAGTAGGTGCGCTTCAGGATCTCCAGGATCTGCCGCATCGAGGCGGTCTGCAGCCCCAGCACGTTGTCGAGGAAGATCGGCCGGTCCATGTCGGCCGCGCCGAAGCCGTAGGATTCGGGCTTCAGTTCGGGATGCGGCGTGGTGGCGCTGAGATTGAGCGGGTCGAGGTCGGCGATCAGATGGCCCCGGATGCGATAGGCGCGGATGATCATCAGCGCGCGCAGCGAATCGAGCACGGCCTGCTGGACCTGCGCCTCGGAAAGGCTCACGCCCTTCTCGGCGGCCTTGGCCTGGACCTTCTCGGCGACCTTCTTCGCGGGCGCCGGGCCCCATTGCCCGTCGAGCGCCGCGGTCAGTTCGTCGGTGGGCGCGGGCGGCCAGTCGGCGCGGGCCCAGCTTGCCCCCTCGGCGCCCCGGATCGCGTCGGAATCGGCGTCGCCGAGCCCCCGGAAGAAGTCGGCCCAGGAGGCGTCCACCGAGTTCGGATCCCGGGCGTAGCGCGCCTGGAGCGCCTCCACGTATTCCGCGTTCTGCCCCTGCAGGAACGAGGAGTTCTGAAAGACCGTGTTCTGCGACTGGTCGGTCATCTCTCGCGACGGGACTTGCCCGCTCCTTTGCGTGTCCGGGCCGCCCCGCGTACCGGGGTCCCGGCGTGAAGGCCCCGCCCGGCCCGAATGGCCGGACGGGGTGAGTTCGTCAGCCGCGGCCGATCGCCTTCAGGACCGCCTCGCCGAGGCCGGCGGGGCTGTCGGCGACGACGAAGCCCGCGGACTTCATCGCCTCGATCTTGTCCTCGGCGCCGCCCTTGCCGCCGGCGACGATCGCGCCCGCGTGGCCCATGCGGCGGCCCTTCGGCGCGGTACGGCCCGCGATGAAGCCCGCGATCGGCTTCGCCCGGCCGCGCTTCGCCTCGTCCTTGATGAACTGCGCGGCCTCTTCCTCGGCCGAGCCGCCGATCTCACCGATCATGATGATGGACTCGGTTTCCGGATCGTCGAGCAGCCATTCGAGCACGTCGAGGTGTTCCGTCCCCTTGATCGGGTCGCCGCCGATGCCGACGCAGGTCGACTGGCCGAGACCCGCGGCCGTGGTCTGCGCGACGGCCTCGTAGGTAAGCGTGCCCGAACGCGACACAACCCCGACCGAGCCGCGCTTGTGGATGTGGCCCGGCATGATGCCGATCTTGCAGGCGTCCGGCGTGATCACGCCCGGGCAGTTCGGCCCGATCAGGATCGAGCGCGAGCCCTGGAGCGCGCGCTTCACCTTCATCATGTCGAGCACCGGGATGCCCTCGGTGATCGCGACGATGAGCTCGATCTCGGCGTCGATCGCCTCGAGGATCGCATCGGCCGCGAAGGGCGGCGGCACGTAGATCGCGGTCGCGTTGGCGCCCGTCGTCTCGCGCGCCTCGGCCACGGTGTTGAAGATCGGCAGGCCGATATGGCTGGAGCCGCCCTTGCCCGGGGTGACGCCCCCGACCATCTTGGTTCCGTAGGCGATCGCCTGTTCGGAATGGAAGGTGCCCTGCGAGCCGGTCAGGCCCTGGCAGATCACCTTGGTGTTCTCATCGACGAGGATCGACATTCTCAGGCACCTTTCACGGCTTTGACGATCTTGTCGGCGGCGTCGGCGAGATTGTCCGCCGCGATGACCGCGAGGCCGCTTTCGTTCAGGATCTTCTTTCCGAGCTCGACATTCGTGCCCTCCAGCCGGACGACCAGCGGCACCTGGAGCCCCACCGCCTTCACGGCGGCGATCACGCCCTCGGCGATCACGTCGCAGCGCATGATCCCGCCGAAGATGTTGACGAGGATGCCCTTCACGTTCGGATCCGAGGTGATGATCTTGAAGGCTTCCGTCACCTTCTCCTTCGTCGCTCCGCCGCCGACGTCGAGGAAGTTGGCGGGTTCCGAGCCGTAGAGCTTGATGATGTCCATCGTGGCCATCGCGAGGCCCGCGCCGTTCACCATGCAGCCGATCTCGCCGTCGAGCGCGATGTAGTTCAGGTCGAACTTCGAGGCCGCGAGTTCCTTCGGATCCTCCTCGGTCTCGTCGCGGAGCGCGAGGACCGCGGACTGGCGGTAGAGCGCGTTCGAGTCGAAGCCCAGCTTCGCGTCGAGGCACTTCAGGTCGCCGTCGGTCGTGACGATCAGCGGATTGATCTCGACCATCTCCGCGTCCTTCTCGAGGAACAGCCTGTAGAGCCTGTTCACGAGATCGACGCACTGCTTGACCTGCTTGCCCTCGAGGCCGAGCGCGAAGGCGACGCGGCGGCCGTGGAAGCCGGAGATGCCGGAGGCCGGATCGACGGAGAAGCTCAGGATCTTCTCGGGGGTCTTCGCGGCGACCTCCTCGATGTCCATGCCGCCCTCGGTCGAGACGACGAAGGCGATGCGCGAGGTCACGCGGTCGACGAGCAGCGCGAGGTAGAGTTCGCGCGCGATGTCCGAGCCGTCCTCGATGTAGACGCGGTTCACCACCTTGCCGGCCGGGCCGGTCTGGTGCGTGACCAGCGTGCGGCCGAGCATCTTCTGGGCTTCCTCGGCCGCCTCGGCGACCGACTTCGTGACGCGCACGCCGCCCTTCTCGCCCGCGCTCTCTTCCTTGAACTTGCCCTTGCCGCGTCCGCCGGCGTGGATCTGCGCCTTGACGACCCAGATCGGCCCGCCGAGCTCGCCCGCCGCCGCCTTGGCCTCCTCGGCCCGAAGGACGATCTTCCCGTCGGAAACGGGCAGCCCGTACTCCTTCAGCAGCTGCTTGGCCTGATATTCATGAATGTTCATCTGACGCCCATTCCTCCCGGGGCTTCGATTTCCGCCCGAACGGAAACCCAGGACCTCCGTAGCCCGCGGGTCGTCCAACTCGATGCGACCTTTTGCCTAGGCGGGGAACGCCGGGGATGCAAATGGTTTGAGCATGGAGACCATGCCGGGCGGGGAATTGCCGAGCTTTGTGATCACATGAATTTTTGCTGTGATCACACACCTCCCGCGACCGGGCCGGCGGGGGTCGCCGCTGATTCGGCCGGGCGGAAAAGCGTCTCCGGGCGGCGGGTCGGGGCCTCAGCGCCCGCCGGAGACGTCGATGAAGGCGCCGGTGGTGTAGGAGGCCGCGTCCGAGAGCAGCCAGAGCACCGCCTCGGCCACCTCCCCGACGGTGCCCGCGCGGCCGATCGGCGTGGTGGCGCCGAGCCGCGCGGCGCGGTCGGGCGCGCCGCCCGAGGCGTGGATCTCGGTCTCGATCAGCCCGGGGCGCACCGCGTTCACCCGCACCCCCTCGGGGGCCAGTTCCCGCGCCAGCCCGAGCGTCAGCGCGTCGAGCGCGCCCTTGGAGGCGGCGTAGTCGACGTATTCGTTCGGGGAGCCGAGACGCGAGGCCATCGAGGAGACGATGACGAGGGCGCCGCCCGGCCCGCCGCGGGCGCGGGAAAGCCGCCGCGCCGCCTCGCGCGCGGTCAGCAGCGTGCCCGTCACGTTCACCTCGACGACGCGGGCCATCCGCTCCGCCGTCATGTCGGCGAGTTTCGAGGCCGGCGCCACGATCCCGGCATTGGCGACGACATGCGTGACGGGACCGAGCGCCGCGGCGGCGCTTTCGAAGAGCCCGACCACCTCCGCCTCGCGGGTGACGTCGCCGCGCACCGTCCGGGCCTCGCCGCCCGCGGCGCGCACCGCCACGGCCGTCGCCTCGGCCGCGGCCGCGTCGTCGCGATAGTTGACCGTCACCGCCCAGCCGCGCGCCCCGGCGAGGCGGCAGACCGCCGCGCCGATGCCCCGCGAGCCGCCGGTGACGACCAGATGCGCCATCAGGCGAGCGTGGAATCGATGCCCTTGCAGGCCTCGATCAGGCCCTTCACGGCCTCGACCGACTTGTCGAACATCGCCTTCTCGGCCTTGTCGAGCGAGATCTCCACGACCTTCTCGATGCCGCCGGCGCCGATCACGGTCGGGACGCCCACGTAGATGTCCTTCAGCCCGTAGGGGCCGTCGAGATGGGCGGCGCAGGGCAGGACGCGCTTCTGGTCCTTGAGGTAGGCCTCGGCCATCTCGATCGCGGAGGCCGCCGGCGCGTAGAAGGCCGAGCCGGTCTTGAGCAGGCCGACGATCTCGGCGCCGCCGTCGCGGGTGCGCTGCACGATCGCGTCGAGCTTCTCCTGCGTGGTCCAGCCCATCTTCACGAGATCGGGGAGCGGGATGCCGGCGACGGTGGAGTAGCGCGTCAGCGGCACCATCGTGTCGCCGTGGCCGCCGAGCACGAAGGCGGTCACGTCCTTGACCGAGACGCCGAACTCGACGGCGAGGAAGTGGCGGAAGCGCGCGGAATCGAGCACGCCGGCCATGCCGCAGACCTTCTCGGTCGGGAGGCCGGAGAATTCGCGCAGCGCCCAGACCATCGCGTCGAGCGGGTTGGTGATGCAGATGACGAAGGCGTTCGGCGCGTGCTGGGCGATGCCCTCGCCGACCGACTTCATCACCTTGAGGTTGATGCCGAGCAGGTCGTCGCGGCTCATGCCCGGCTTGCGGGCGACGCCGGCGGTGACGATGCAGACATCGGCGCCCGCGATCGCCTCGTAGGAATTCGCGCCGGTGATTTCCGCGTCGAACTTGTCGACCGGCGCGCTCTCGGCGATGTCGAGCGCCTTGCCCTGCGGCGTGCCCTCGGCGATGTCGAACAGCACCACGTCGCCCAGTTCCTTGAGCGCCGCCAGATGCGCGAGCGTACCCCCGATCTGGCCCGCGCCGATGAGCGCGATCTTCGGTCTAGCCATGAGCCCGTTCTCTCTCGTTGAGGAAAAAAACGCGATTTGGCTAGCCGCTCGCCACCGCATTAGCAAGACGCAAAAGCCCGGCCCGGCGCGTGCGCCAGGGGCGGACAGGGGGCGGCGCGCGGGGCGCGTGGGCGCCGGTCAACCGAGGGAATATCGAGCCGGATCAGTCCTTTGGCGGGCGGATCGGGTGCTCGTGGACGCGGCCCCGGATCGGGTCGGATTTCTCTCCCGCCGACCCGCCGCGGCGCACGCGCCGCGTCGGCGGTGACATTACGATGGCGGCGCGCGCCGATACCCCCGACAGGGGCGGGGGGACCGGTTTGGCCTTGTCATCCCGGCCGCGCGCGGGCATCTTTTGCGCCGCAGCAAGAGAATGTATGCGATGGAACACAATATCCAACCCTACCGGTCCGTTCTCTACATGCCCGGCTCACGGCCGCGCGCCCTTGAAAAGGCGCGCAATTTGCCGGCCGACGCGCTGATCCTCGACCTCGAGGACGCAGTCGCCCCGGCGGAGAAGGAGCGGGCGCGCGACCTGGTGGCCGAGGCGGTGGAATCAGGCGGCTACGGCCTGCGCCGGCTGCTGATCCGGGTGAACGGGCTCGACACCCGCTGGGGCGAGGCCGATATCGCGCGCGCCGCCAAGGCCGGCCCGCACGCGATCCTGGTGCCGAAGGTCGAACAGCCGGAGGACGTCCACCGCGTCGTCGAGCTGATGAAGGCCGCGGGCGCGCCGGAACAGACCCGGATCTGGGCGATGATGGAGACGCCGCGCGCGATGCTGAACGCGGGCGTGGTCGCGACCGCGCATCCGCTGCTCGAAGGGTTCGTGATCGGCACCAACGACCTCGTCAAGGATCTCGGCGCCGCGCATGTGCCGGACCGCGCGCCGCTCCTCACCAGCCTGTCGCTCTGCCTGCTCGCGGCGCGCGCCGCGGGGCTCGTCTGCGTCGACGGGGTGCACAACGCCTTCCAGGACCGCGAGGGCCTGCGCGCCGCCTGCTTGCAGGGCCGCGACATGGGGATGGACGGCAAGTCGCTGATCCATCCCGACCAGATCGCGATCACCAACGAGGTCTTCGCGCCCTCGCCCGGCGATCTCGAGCTGGCCAGCGCGCAGGTGGAGGCCTTCGAGGAGGCCGAGGCGCGCGGCGAGGGGGTGGCGGTGCTGAACGGCCGCATCGTCGAGAACCTGCACGTCGTCTCGGCCCGCCGGCTGCTCGCCCGGGCGGCCGCGATCGCGGCGATGAGCGAACCCGCCGCCTGAGACGGCGGCCAGGAGGAGACACCCCGATGGCACTTCTCGTACTTGGCCTCGTCCTCTGGACCGCGCCGCATCTCGTCAAGCGCCTCGCCCCGGGGGCGCGGGCCGGCCTCGTCGCCCGGCTGGGCGAGGGGGGGACGAAGGGCCTCATCGGCCTCGTGATCGGGCTGGGGCTCGTCCTGATCATCATCGGCTTCCGCTCCGCCCCCTATGTCGCGCTCTATACGCCGCCGGCCTGGGCGATCCACGTCAACAACACGCTGATGCTGATCGCGGTCTTCCTCTTCGGCGCCTCGCACGCGCCGAGCCGGGTCAAGGCCTGGCTGCGCAACCCGATGCTGACCGGCGTGGTGGTCTGGGCGGTGGCGCATCTCCTCGTCAACGGCGATCTCGCGGCGCTCATCCTCTTCGGCGGCATGGGGCTCTGGGCGGTCGCCAACATCCTGGCGATCGACGCCACCGCGCCGAAGGCGCCGGCGGGGCCGGTGCCGGTCATGGCCGACGTGAAGCTCGCCGTCATCGCCGTGATCGTCTTCGCGGTGATCGCCGCGATCCACACCTGGCTCGGCTACTGGCCCTTCCCGAGGTAACGCCCATGCTCGCCTACCGCTTCCTCTCCGAGGATGACACCTCGGCCTTCTGCCACAAGGTGACCCGCGCGCTCGACGCCGGCTGGGCGCTGCACGGCGGCCCGACCTATGCCTTCGACGCGGCGCGCGGCGTGATGCGCTGCGGCCAGGCCGTCGTGAAGGAGGTCGATGTTGCCTACGACCCGTCGATCAAGCTGGGTGATCTCTGACATGAACCGGACCGACGCGAAGTTCAGCTTCAAGACCAGCGCGGGAAACTTCTTCGAGGACTACCGCCTCGGGCAGGTGATCCGCCACGCGGTGCCGCGCACCGCGACCGAGGGGGATCGCGCGCTCTATGCCGCGCTCTATCCGAGCCGCTTCGCCCTCTATTCCTCAGACGCCTTCGCGAAGGCCTCGGGCCTCGCCCGCGGGCCGCTCGAGGATCTGATCGGCTTCCACATCGTCTTCGGCAAGACCGTGCCGGACATCAGCCTGAACGCGGTGGCGAACCTCGGCTATGCCGAGGGACGCTTTCTCGCGCCGGTCTATCCCGGCGACACGCTGACCTCGGTCAGCGAGGTGATCGGGCTCAAGGAGAACTCGAACGGCGCGAGCGGCGTCGTCTGGGTCCGCACCACCGGCCACGACCAGACCGGCGCGGCGGTGCTGAGCTATGTGCGCTGGGTCATGGTCCGCAAGCGCGACCACGCCGCGCCCGCCCCCGAGACCGTCATCCCGAAGCTCGCCCCCGCCGTCGCGGCGGCGGATCTGGTCGTGCCGGAGGGGCTCGATTTCTCGGGCTACGATTTCGAACTCGCCGGGGCGCCGCACCGCTGGTCCGATTTCGCGGTGGGCGAGCGGATCGATCACGTCGATCAGGTCACGATCGAGGAAGCCGAGCACATGATGGCGACCCGGCTGTGGCAGAACACGTCGAAGGTGCATTTCGACGCGACGCAGCGCGAGGACGGGCGGCGGCTGATCTACGGCGGCCATGTGATCAGTCTCGCGCGGGCGCTGTCCTTCAACGGGCTCGCGAACGCGCAGATGATCGCCGCGATCAACGCGGGCGCCCATGCCAATCCCTGTTTCGCGGGAACCACCGTGCGCGCCTGGAGCGAGGTGCTCGACATGGCCGAGACCGCGAATCCGGGGGTCGGCGCGCTGCGTCTGCGCCTCGTCGCCACCACGGCCGGGACCGAGCCCTTCGGGCTCCGCGACGCGGACGGGCGCTACCGGAAGGGCGTCCTGCTCGACCTCGACTACTGGGCCTTCATTCCGAAATAGACGAAAACAGTCGTTGTGATCACAGCGCGGAAGGCTGTGATCACAAAATGAATTCGCGCTTGCTTTCGTGAAAAAAACAACGGAAACAGGGTGCGCTGGCGCCGGAAGGGCGCGGACTCAGGTCGCATCGGTTTCCCGAGCCGGAACCACGGAATTGCCCGGCTCCGACCGTTCGGAGGCCCGGATGCGACGGTAGGGAGGCCTTTGAATGGCAGACGTGAATCCCCCGAACCGGCCCCTGTCGCCATTCATGATAGGACCGGTCTACCGGCCGCAGATCACCTCGGTCATGTCGATCCTGCATCGCGTCACCGGCGTCGGGTTGACGCTCGCCGCGATCCTCGTGGTCTGGTGGTTCCTGGCGCTGGGCGCGGGCCCCGCCGATTTCGCGCGGGTCGACGGGTTCCTCACCTCCTGGTTCGGCGGGCTCATCCTCATCGGCTCGCTCGCCGCCTTCTGGTACCATTTCTGCAACGGCATCCGGCACCTCTTCTGGGACGCGGGCTACGGGTTCGACCTTCCCACGGTGCACAAGTCCGGCAAGGCCGTGATCGCCGCGACGGCGATCCTGACCGTCCTCACCCTGATCCTGGCCTTCTGAGGGAGCGCGAGATGGATTTCCGTACCGATCGGCAGCGCGTGGAAGGGCTCGGCTCCGCGCATGAGGGGGTGGGGCACTGGTGGAGCCAGCGCATCACCTCGATCGCGCTGGTGCCGCTGACGCTGCTCTTCATCTTCCCCTTCGCGCGGCACCTCGGCCAGGACTACGCGGCGGTCCGCGCCGCCTATGCCAATCCGTTCAACGCGATCGTCGCGCTGCTTCTCATCGTCACCGTGTTTCTCCACCTGTGGCAGGGGCTGCAGGTCGTGATCGAGGATTACGTCCAGGGCAAGCCGGCGCGCACCGCGCTGCTGCTCGCCAACACGCTGTTCTGCTGGGCCATGGGGCTCGTCGGCGTTTTCGCCGTTGCCCGGATCGTTTTCGCCGGCTGAAAGGACGCTTGAATGTCTGCCTATACGTTCATCGACCATACCTATGACGTCGTGGTGGTCGGCGCCGGCGGTTCCGGGCTTCGCGCGACCCTCGGCATGGCGGAGCAGGGACTGAGAACCGCCTGCGTCACCAAGGTGTTCCCGACGCGCTCCCACACCGTCGCCGCCCAGGGCGGCATCGCCGCCTCGCTCGGCAACATGGGGCCCGACAGCTGGCAGTGGCACATGTACGACACCGTGAAGGGGTCGGACTGGCTCGGCGACACCGATGCGATGGAATATCTCGCGCGCTCCGCCCCGGCCGCGGTCTACGAGCTCGAACATTACGGCGTGCCCTTCTCCCGCACCGAGTCGGGCAAGATCTACCAGCGCCCCTTCGGCGGCCACACCACCGAATTCGGCGAGGGTCCGCCGGTGCAGCGCACCTGCGCCGCCGCCGACCGTACCGGACACGCGATCCTGCACACGCTCTATGGCCGGTCGCTGAAGGAGAAGGCGGAGTTCTACATCGAGTACTTCGCCATCGACCTCATCATGGCCGAGGACGGATCCTGCCAGGGCGTGCTGGCCTGGAAGCTCGACGACGGCACGCTGCACCGGTTCAACGCGAAGATGGTGGTGCTCGCCACCGGCGGCTATGGCCGCGCCTATTTCTCCGCGACCTCGGCCCATACCTGCACCGGCGACGGCGGCGGCATGGTCGCGCGCCAGGGGCTGCCGCTCCAGGACATGGAATTCGTGCAGTTCCATCCGACCGGCATCTACGGCTCCGGCTGCCTCATCACCGAGGGCGCGCGCGGCGAGGGCGGCTATCTCACCAATTCCGAGGGCGAGCGGTTCATGGAACGCTACGCGCCCACCTACAAGGATCTCGCCTCGCGCGACGTCGTCTCGCGCTGCATGACGATCGAGATCCGCGAGGGGCGGGGCGTCGGGCCGAACAAGGACCACATCTACCTCAACCTCAACCACCTGCCGCCCGAGGCGCTGCACGAGCGGCTGCCGGGCATCTCGGAATCGGCGAAGATCTTCGCCGGCGTCGACGTGACCAAGGCGCCGATCCCGGTGCTGCCGACCGTGCATTACAACATGGGCGGCATCCCGACGAACTACTGGGGCGAGGTGCTGAACCCGACCGCCGAGAACCCCGACGCGATCCTGCCCGGGCTGATGGCGGTGGGCGAGGCGGGCTGCGCCTCCGTTCACGGCGCGAACCGGCTCGGCTCGAACAGCCTGATCGACCTCGTGGTCTTCGGCCGCGCCGCCGCGATCAGGGCGGGCGAGGTGGTGAATCCGAAGGAGCCGAACCGGCCGCTGAACCCGGCCTCCGTCGAGAAGGCGGTCTCCCGCTTCGACGCGCTTCGCGACGCCGCCGGCGACATCGCGACGGCGGAGCTGCGCGACACGATGCAGCGGACGATGCAGTCCGACGCGGCGGTGTTCCGCACCGACAAGTCGCTGGCCGAGGGTGTGGAGAAGATGAAGGCCGTGGCCGACCAGATGGCGCGGATCAAGGTCACCGACCGCTCGCTCATCTGGAACTCCGACCTGATGGAGACGCTGGAACTCACCAACCTGATGCCGAACGCGCTCGCGACCATCGTCGCGGCCGAGGCGCGCAAGGAGAGCCGGGGCGCCCACGCGCACGAGGATTATCCGGACCGCGACGACGCGAACTGGCGCAAGCACAGCCTCGCGGTCGTCGGCGAGGACAATTCGGTGACGCTGGCCTACCGGCCCGTCCATCTCGATCCGCTGACGGCCCATGACGAGGGCGGCATCGACCTGAAGAAGATCGCGCCCAAGGCGCGCGTGTACTGAGGGAGGCTCCGATGGCAGAGTTCAAGCTTCCGAAGAACAGCCAGGTCACGATCGGCAAGTCGTGGCCCCGGCCCGAAGGCGCCAGCAACGTGCGCGCGTTCAAGATCTACCGCTACGACCCGGACACCGGACAGAACCCCCGGATCGACACCTATTTCGTCGACATGGACAGCTGCGGTCCGATGGTTCTCGACGCGCTGATCAAGATCAAGAACGAGATCGACCCGACGCTGACCTTCCGCCGCTCCTGCCGCGAGGGGATCTGCGGCTCCTGCGCGATGAACATCGACGGGATCAACCGGCTCGCCTGCATCTGGGGCATGGACGAGATCAAGGGCGACGTGAAGATCTATCCGCTGCCGCACATGCCGGTGGTGAAGGACCTCGTCACCGACCTCACGCATTTCTACGCGCAGCACGCCTCGATCATGCCCTGGCTCGAGACGAAGACCAACGAGCCGGCGGGCGAGTGGAAGCAGTCGATCGAGGATCGCCGCAAGCTCGACGGCCTCTACGAATGCGTGATGTGCGCCTGCTGCTCGACCTCCTGCCCGAGCTACTGGTGGAACGGCGACCGCTATCTCGGCCCGGCCGCGCTGCTGCACGCCTATCGCTGGATCATCGATTCCCGCGACGAGGCGACGGGCGAGCGGCTCGACGAGCTCGAGGATCCGTTCAAGCTCTATCGCTGCCACACGATCATGAACTGCGCCCAGACCTGCCCGAAGGGGCTGAACCCGGCGAAGGCGATCGCCTCGATCAAGCAGCTGATGGTCGAACGCCGCCTCTGACGCGCACGCGCCTCGCATGGCGGAAAGGCCCGATCCGGCGGATCGGGCCTTTCCTCTTTTCGGGTGGCGGCGCGCCCGCCGCCGCCCGCTTACGGGTTGCTCTGCTGCGGCGCCGGGGCGGGGCTCATCGGGCTCGGCGCCTCCGAGGCCGGCGGCTCGGCGCCCGGCGTCGTCGGATTCTCGACCGCGGGCGCGGTCGGCTCGGGCGCGGTCATCGGCGCCGTGGTCGCCGCGGGCTCGGCCGGCGGCGGCGCGGTTTCCGCGCCGAAGAGGCCCGCCATCCAGGCGATCACCAGAAGAACGATCACCGCCGCGGCGATCCAGACCCATCTGCTCATGCTGCTTCCTCCGCGCGCCGGGGTAACCTTGGGGCTGCGATATTCAACCATGTTCCGATCCTCTTTCTCGCCGGCATCAGCGACCCATCGGGGTCAGCGTCTCGATCGGCCGCGCCTCCTCGGGCGGCGTCACGGGCTGCTCGGCGTAGCGCGCCGGATCCACGCGGTCGGCATGGGCTTCCGGATGACGCATGATCTCCTCGACCTTCGGCACGTCGGTCTCCTCCACCGTGACCGAGACGACAAAATCGCCGCGTCGGATGGCGTCCTGATAGAGACGGGTGTCGGCCTCGGGCAGATCGAGCTCGCTCAGGACCGAGTCGTAGATCCCGAGATCCGCCGCGTCGTCGATCCCCGCCACCCGGTCGGGGATCACGTGGATGCGCGCGTTCGCCAGTCCTTCGTTCCGGAGCGCCTCGCGCACCAGATCCGCGCTCGCGAATCTTCGATAGAGCGCGGTGACATTCTGCTCCCTGAGCATTTTCTCCTCCTGCGGGGTCGATGCCATATGCACAAGAAATGCGCCGCGTGGCGTCGGGTTCCGGGGAGGGAGGGGGCAGCGACTTTTCGCCGCCCCCGGGGGCGCGCGCTCAGGCGGCGGCGCGGCCCTCGCGGTCCACCAGGGCGACGATGTCGAGCATGATCCGGTTCAGCTCGAAATCCTTCGGCGTGTAGACGCGGGCCACGCCCTCGCCGCGCAGCGTCTCGGCGTCGGTCTCGGGAATGATGCCGCCGACCACGAGCGGCACGTCGTCGAGCCCCGCGGCCCTCATCCGCGAGAGCACCTCGCCGACCAGCGGCAGATGGCTGCCGGAGAGGATCGAGAGGCCGATCACATGCACGGATTCCTCGAGCGCGGCGTTCACGATCTGCGCGGGGGTGAGCCGGATGCCCTCGTAGAGCACTTCCATGCCGGAATCGCGCGCGCGCACGGCGATCTGCTCGGCGCCGTTGGAATGGCCATCGAGCCCGGGCTTGCCAACGAGGAACTTGATCCGGCGGCCGAGCCGCGTGCTCGCCGCCTCCACCGCCGCGCGCACCTCCGTCAGGTTGCCGGCGGGCGCCGAGGCGGCCTTGCCGACGCCGGTGGGCGCGCGGTACTCGCCGAAGACCTCGCGCATCGCCGCCCCCCATTCGCCGGTGGTGACGCCGGCCTTCGCCGCGGCGATCGAGGGGGGCATGATGTTCTCGCCCGCCCGCGCCGCGGCCTTGAGCGCCGCGATCGCCGCCTCGGCGGCGGCGGAGTCGCGGCTCTCGCGCCAGGCCGCGAGCCGCGCGATCTGGTCCGCCTCCACCGCCGGATCGACGACGAGGATGCCGCCCTCGCCCGCGGTCAGCGGGCTCGACTCACCCTCGGCGTATCGATTCACGCCGACGACGACCGTCTCGCCCGCCTCGATCCGGCCGAGCCGGGCGGTATTGGCGGCGACGAGCTGCGACTTCATGTAGTCGATCGCCGCGACCGCGCCGCCCATCTCGTCGATCCGCGCGAGCTCCGCGCGGGCGCCGGCCTTCAGCGCCTCGACCTTGGCATCGACCGCCGGGTTGCCGTCGAAGAGGTCGCCGTATTCGAGCAGGTCGGTCTCGTAGGCCATGATCTGCTGCATCCGGAGCGACCATTGCTGGTCCCAGGGCCGGGGCAGGCCCAGCGCCTCGTTCCAGGCCGGAAGCTGCACCGCGCGGGCGCGCGCCTTCTTCGAGAGGACGACGGCCAGCATCTCGATCAGGATGCGGTAGACGTTGTTCTCCGGCTGCTGCTCGGTCAGGCCGAGCGAATTCACCTGCACGCCGTAGCGGAAGCGGCGCAGCTTCGGATCCGCGACGCCGTAGCGCGTCTCGGTGATCTCGTCCCAGAGATCGACGAAGGCGCGCATCTTGCACATCTCGGTCACGAAGCGGATGCCCGCGTTGACGAAGAAGGAGATGCGGCTGACGACCTTCGGGAAGTCCTCGGCCGGAACCTGATCCCGCACCTGGTCGAGCACCGCGCAGGCGGTGGCGAGCGCGTAGGCGAGTTCCTGCTCCGGCGTCGCCCCCGCCTCCTGCAGGTGGTAGGAGCAGACGTTCATCGGGTTCCACTTCGGCACGTCGTGGTAGCAGAACTCGGCGATGTCGGCGATCAGCTTCAGGCTCGGCGCGGGCGGGAAGACATAGGTGCCGCGCGAGAGATATTCCTTGATGATGTCGTTCTGCACCGTGCCCTGGAGCTTCGTGACGTCGGCGCCCTGCTCCTCGGCGACCGAGACATAGAGCGCGAGCAGCCAGCCGGCGGTCGCGTTGATCGTCATCGAGGTGTTCATCACCTCGAGCGGGATCTGGTCGAAGAGCGCGCGCATGTCGCCGATATGGCTCACGGGCACGCCGACCTTGCCGACCTCGCCCCGCGAGAGCACGTGGTCGCTGTCGTAGCCGGTCTGCGTCGGCAGGTCGAAGGCCACGGACAGGCCGGTCTGGCCCCGGGCGAGATTCTGGCGATAGAGCGCGTTCGACTTCTCGGCGGTCGAGTGTCCGGCATAGGTCCGGAACAGCCAAGGCTTGTCGCGGTGCGTTTCGGTCATGCGATTCCCCTGCGCGGATACCCCCGCTTTGCTGCGGCGCAGGATACGCGGGGGGCGAAAGCGCGCGCAAGAAGATTTCGTGACGGAAGTCCCTGAGGAAAGGTTGTTTGCGACCAATGTAGGGCGCGGAGGGGCGGCCGGACCGGCCGGCCGCCCGGGATTGTCAGCGCGGCTCGTCCATCAGCCCCTTCACGATCGCATAGCAGGCGAGCAGCAGCACGAGGGTGAAGGGAAAGCCGGTCGAGACCGCCATCGCCTGGAGCGCGGTCAGGCCGCCGCCGAGCAGGAGCGCGATCGCGACGAGCCCCTCGAACGTGGCCCAGAACACGCGCTGCGGCACCGGCGCGTCGATCTTGCCGCCCGCGGTGATCGTGTCGATCACGAGCGAGCCGCTGTCCGACGAGGTGACGAAGAAGACGATGACGAGCACGATGCCGATGAAGGACGAGATCGAGGCGAGCGGCAGCGCGTCGAGCATCGCGAAGAGCTTGAGTTCGAGCGGCGCGTCGCTCACCGCCTGATAGCCGTCGTTGACGATCTGCCCGACCGCGGTGCCGCCGAAGGCCGTCATCCAGAGCACCGAGACCGCGGACGGGATCAGCAGCACGCAGACGATGAACTCGCGCACCGTGCGGCCCCGGCTCACGCGGGCGATGAACATGCCGACGAAGGGCGACCAGGAGATCCACCACGCCCAGTAGAAGGCGGTCCAGCCCTCGCGGAAGTTGTTGTCGTCCCGGCCGAACGGGTTCGCAAGCGCGGGCAGGTATTCGAGATAGCCCGCCATGTTGCGGAAGAAGCCGGTCAGGATCGCGAGCGTCGGCCCCGCGAGGATCACGAAGAGCAGCAGGGCCGCGGCGAGCACCATGTTGATCTCCGAGAGCCGCCGCACGCCGGCGTCGAGCCCCGCGACCACGCTGCCGAGGGCGACGGCGGTGATCCCGAGGATGAGCAGGATCATCGTCGTGTCGTTGACCGGCACGCCGAACAGGAAGTGCAGCCCCGCGTCCGCCTGCTGCGCCCCGAAGCCGAGCGAGGTGGCGAGGCCGAAGAGCGTCGCGAAGACGGCGAGGCAGTCGATCACATGCCCGACCCAGCCCCAGATCCGCTCGCCGAAGATCGGATAGAAGATCGAGCGCATCGTCAGCGGCAGCCCCTTGTTGAAGCTGAAGATCGCGAGCGCCAGCGCCACGATCGCGTAGATCGCCCAGGGGTGCAGGCTCCAGTGGAAGATCGTCGCCGCCATCGCGAGCCGCCGCGCCTCCGTCGCGTCGCCCGCCGCGCCCCCGAGCGGCGCCCAGTCGGTCCGCGCGCTGTTTTCCATCACCACGCCCCCGAGCGAGGAGTCGAAATGCGAGATCGGCTCGGCCACGCCGTAGAACATGAGCCCGATGCCCATCCCGGCCGCGAACAGCATCGCGAACCAGGCGGAATAGGTGAAATCGGGCGTCGCGTCCCGCCCGCCGATCCGCACCCGCCCGAGCGGCGTCACGATGAGCGCGAGGCAGAGCAGGACGAAGACATTCGCCGCGAGCAGGAAGAAGGCGTCGAAGGTCGCGGTCAGCCAGTCGCGCAGCGCTTCGAAGAGCGGGCCGACGCTGTCCTGGAAGGCCAGCGTCAGGATCACGAAGGCCACGATCGTCAGCCCGGAGATCAGGAAGACGGGGTTGTGGATGTCGAGGTCGAAGGGTCCGATCCTCGGCTGGATGTTGTGCTGTCCGATCTGGTAGTCGGTGTCGATGATGTTCGCCGGGCCCTCGGGCGCCGGAATCGCCGTCGTTTCGGTTTCGTCGGTCATGGAGTCGCTCCTTCGGGACCGGTTCAGCGGACGATCAGCACCGACACGTCGGCGTGGCTGGCGACGCGCCCGCCGTTCGACGGCCAGATGTGATCGGCGACGTTGGGGATGTGGGAGGCCATCACGACGAGGTCGGATCCCGTCTCCCCGATCGCGCCTAGGAGCTTCTTCTCGAGATCCACCGCCGGATCGTGGCTGAGGATCGCCCGGGTCGTCGTCTCGATTCCGCGCCGGGCCGCCTCGGCTTCGCCGAAGGCCGCGAGCGCCTGTGCGAATTCCCTCGGATTGTGGCCCATGGGACCGGGCGCGTTCGAAGTCACCGCGACATAACAGACAGGTATCTTGTAATGGAGCGCAAGATCAGCCCCGGTATCGAGGGCCTTGCCGATTTTGTCCTTGTGGGCGAGATCGACCGGAATCATGATCTTTCGGTACATGTCAGGTCCTTCCGTTTTCCGCCGGAGTGTCCGGCTTTCATGGCCTCTCGGTTTCGTGTGTACCCCGGCATACTGGGCGATGGAGAAGGGCGGTGTCCACCCCGGCCCGGCGGCTTTCCACCGCCCGGGGTGATTTCGCCGCGGCGCAGCGCGCTGGCGCGGATGCGACCAAAGCAGCATCATACAAGGGTGGAATCCGCCGCGCAAAGCGGTTGCCTGCGCCGTCGGATAATGTAATGCATCAATGCGACGATCTGACGAAAGAATCTTGCGCGGCGATTTGTCCGAAACGCCCTGCGGGCAGGAGGTAAGAGAAGATGGCACCCCTTGAAGCGATGGTTGCGCAGCCGGAATATGATGCGCCGCGAAAGGAACTCTACGAGGTCGGGGAGATCCCGCCGCTCGGCCATGTCCCGAAGCAGATGTATGCCTGGGCGATCCGGCGCGAGCGCCATGGCGAGCCGGACAAGTCCTTCCAGGTGGAGGTCGTCGACACGCCGACGCTCGATTCCAACGAGGTGCTGGTCTTCGTCATGGCCGCGGGCGTCAACTACAACGGCGTCTGGGCCGGGCTCGGCGTTCCGATCAGCCCGTTCGACGTGCACAAGGCGCCCTATCACATCGCGGGCTCCGACGCCTCGGGCATCGTCTGGGCGGTCGGCGACAAGGTGAAGCGCTGGAAGGTCGGCGACGAGGTCGTGATCCACTGCAACCAGGACGACGGCGACGACGAGCATTGCAACGGCGGCGATCCGATGTTCTCGCCCAGCCAGCGGATCTGGGGCTACGAGACGCCGGACGGCAGCTTCGCGCAGTTCACCAACGTCCAGAGCCAGCAGCTGATGCCGCGGCCCCAGCACCTGACCTGGGAGGAATCCGCCTGCTACACGCTGACGCTCGCGACGGCCTACCGGATGCTGTTCGGCCATTCGCCGCATGAACTGCGTCCCGGCCAGAACGTGCTGATCTGGGGCGCCTCCGGCGGGCTCGGCTCCTTCGCGATCCAGCTCGCCAATACCGCCGGCGCCAATGCGATCGCGGTGATCTCCGAGGAGAACAAGCGCGACTTCGTGCTGTCGCTGGGCGCCAAGGGGGTGATCAACCGCAAGGAGTTCAAGTGCTGGGGGCAGATGCCCACCGTCAACACGCCCGAATACAAGGAGTGGCTCGGCGAGGCGCGCAAGTTCGGCAAGGCGATCTGGGACATCGTCGGCAAGGGCGTGAACGTCGACATGGTGTTCGAGCATCCCGGCGAGGCGACCTTCCCGGTCTCGGTCCTGATGGTGAAGAAGGGCGGCATCGTCGTGATCTGCGCCGGCACTACCGGCTACAACCTGACGATGGACGCGCGCTATCTCTGGATGCACCAGAAGCGCGTCCAGGGCAGCCACTTCGCCAACCTCAAGCAGGCGAGCGCGGCGAATCAGCTGGTGATCGAGCGGCGGATCGACCCCTGCATGTCGGAGGTCTTTCCCTGGGCCGAGATCCCGGCCGCCCATGTGAAGATGCGCCGCAACGAGCACAAGCCGGGCAACATGGCCGTCCTCGTCAGCGCGCCGCGCACCGGGCTCAGGACCTTCGCCGACGCGATCGAGGCGAGCCGGGGGAACTGACGCCCCGCGGCTGAGTGATCGGAAGCCGGCTCAACCTCGGGTTTTTCCGCCTGAGGTTGAGCCATTTCCAATTGAATCAGTACTTTAACAACGCCGCCCCCCGCGATTTCGGAGGGAGCAATACTGGTGAATTCAGCGCCTCCCATAAGTCTGCTATTAACTTTCTCGCGCGGCCGGTCGGCGCTGAGGAGTTCCAATCATGAAGGCCTACTGGGTCATTGATATTCTAAGGGATATCAGGCAGTTTTCGGAAAAGAGCGGCATGTTCGAGCTGGCGGAGCAGCTTGACGACGCCATTTTCGTGGCTGCCAGCGAGATCGCCCAGACGCTCGATGGCTCGGGAACAGGCGAAGGTGCACCGGGAAAAACTGGAACTTACCCTGGAGCGGCTGGGGACCACGACCTCCATTGACGATCTCCAGGTCTGGGCCCACGAGCTGCGCGACCAGCTCGCGGTGAGCCATGTGATCTATCACACCGCCAATCTGAGGGGAGAGCAGGTCGGCGCCTTCACCTACGGGATCGACTGGGTGAGGCATTACATCGCGAAGAACTACCGCGCGATCGACCCGGTCGTGCTCGGCGCGCTGAAACGCTTTCATCCGATGGACTGGAAGTCGCTCGACTGGTCGGGCGCGCAGGCGCGGGCGATGATGCGCGAGGCGACGGCGGCGGGGCTCGGCAACCAGGGCTGGTCGGTGCCGATCTGGGGGCCGTCCGGCGAGTTCGCGATGTTCTCGGTCAACCATCACGCGACCGATGCCGAGTGGGAAGCCTATACCCGCGACCATGCCAAGGACATCCTGCTGATCGCGCATCTGGTGCATCAGCGGGCGCGGCGGATCATCAGCGGCGAGGGCGAGCCACCCTCCGCCGAGCTGTCGCCCCGGGAGCGCGAGGTGCTGGCGCGGCTCAGCTTCGGAGAAAGCCGGGCGCGCGTCGCGGACGGCCTCCACATTTCCGAGAACACGCTCCGCGCCTATATCGATTCGGCGCGCCACAAGCTCGGCGCGATGAACGTGACCCATGCCGTGGCGCTTGCCACCGCGCGGGGGATCATCGTTCCGAACGGCGCGTTGCCGAAATACTGAGGCGCCGCGCGCTCGGCCTTTCTTAAGTCGGCTCATCGAACCGTGTCCCCACGTTCAGGTCGTGGAGGTCGCAATGATCCGTTTCGTTTACGCCGAAGATCTTCGCGCGTTTCCCGTACTCGCCGAAAGCATGTTCCGGGACCGCGCCGAACAGTTCGGGGCGCGGCTCGGCTGGGATGTCGATATCAACGAATACGGCTGGGAGCGCGACGAATACGACGCGCTGAACCCGCTCTACATCATCTGGCAGGACGCGCGCGGCCGGCACGGGGGCTCGATGCGGGTGATGCCGACGCTCGGACGCACGATGATCAACGAGCATTTCACCCATCTGACCGGCGGCGTCGCGATCCAGAGTCCGCTGATCTGGGAATGCACCCGCTTCTGCCTCGCGCCGGGCGCCCCGGGCCGGGTCGCGGCGGGCCTCCTGATGGCCGGGCTCGAGATGGGGCTGCGTTTCGGCCTCGACCAGGCGCTGGGCGTCTTCGACGCGCGGATGCCGCGGATCTACGGCCGGCTCGGCCACAGCCCCGACGTGATCGGCTCGGAAGGCGCGGGGCGCGACGCGGTGAGCGTCGGCCTCTGGCGGATCACGGAGGAGGCGCTCGCCGAGATCGGGCGGCGCTCCGGCATCCGGCCGGACGAGGTCGCGGCCTGGTTCGATGCCTCCTTCTCCGCCCCCGCGCTGCCCGAGGCGCGGGTCGCCTGACCCGCGGGACGGGCATCTGTCCGCTATCCGGGGCGGAGTCGGGGCGGACAGATGTCCGCCCTACGTGGTGAGACCGGCCTCCGCCGTAATCTCCCCGAACAGGCGCGCCGCGGGCATCGCCCGGCT
The DNA here is from genome assembly GCF_006385685.1 of Amaricoccus solimangrovi. Classification (GTDB taxonomy): domain Bacteria; phylum Pseudomonadota; class Alphaproteobacteria; order Rhodobacterales; family Rhodobacteraceae; genus Amaricoccus; species Amaricoccus solimangrovi. The sequence continues at coordinate 87,847 of NZ_VFRP01000013.1, forward strand.
CAGCGGCGCGCCCTGACCGGCCCATTGCGCGCCGAACCCGCTCTCCCCCGCCGCCCGGGCGGCGGCGTTGAGCGCCTTTCCCGCGTCGTAGGCGATCGGATAATCGGGGCAGGGCGGGACACCGCCAGCGCCCCAGGCGGTGAACCGATTGGCGAGGCAGCGCGCCGGCCGTCCCGAGATCACCCGCGTCATCACCGTGTGCTCCGCCCCCGGCCCCGTCAGCGCCGCCCGATAGGCCGCGTCCGCCGCGCTTTCCGGGCAGGCGATGAACGCCGTCCCGAGCTGCGCCGCCAGCGCGCCGAGGTCGAGCGCCGCGCGCACGCCCCGCCCGTCCATGATCCCGCCGGCGGCGATCACCGGCAGCCCGGACCGCGCGACCAGAAGCCGCGTCAGCGCGAGCGTCCCCAACCGGTCGTCCGGCGCATCGGGATCGAACACGCCCCGATGCCCGCCGGCCTCCCAGCCCTGCGCCACCACCGCGTCGATTCCCGCCCGTTTCGCCGCCGCCGCCTCGGCGAGGCTCGTCGCCGTCGCCAGCAACGCGCAGCCCGCCGCCTTGAGCGCCCGGATCCGCGCCGCGTCCGGCAGGCCGAAATGGAAGCTCACCACCGGCGGCGCCTCCGCGACGAGCAGCGCGAGCATCTCGTCGTCCTCCGCGAAGCTCCGGTAGATCTCGCCGATCCGTTCCGGGGGCGCCGCGCCGAATTCCGCGAACAGCGGCCGCGTCGCCGCGAGCCAGGCCGCCTCGCGCGCGGCATCGGGCCGGGCGGGCGCGTGGACGAAGAGATTGACGTTGCAGGCCCGCGCCGTCCGCCCGCGCAGTTCCGCGAGCATCGCTCCCGCCCCGGCGGCGTTCGTCGCGCCCACGCCGATCGAGCCGAGCCCGCCCGCCTCCGACACCGCCGCCGCGAGCGCCGGGGTCGCGACGCCCGCCATCGGCGCCTGGATGATCGGGATGTGCACCCGGAGACGGTCGAGCAGGGACATGCGCGCGAGGATAGGCGCGGGCCCGGGCCGCGGCAACGGGAAGAGGCCCGGAAGCGCGGCCGTCTTGTCCACATCGGCCGTGTATGGCCTAAGCGGGAGAAGAACAGGAAAGGCCCGGCATGGAACTATCGGCGGATCAGGCGCGCGCGCGCACGAGGATCCTGGCCGCGCTCGCGAAGGCCGGGGTCGATCTCGACCTCGGCACGGTCGAGGCGGAGGGCGGCCGCTCCGAACGGCTCGCCGTGCTCGGCAAGGCCGGATCGGGAAAGACGCTGCTGCTCTCGGAGATCGTCCGGGGGCTGATGGAACTCGGGCTGAGGCCGGTGACCGGCGATTTCGAGAGCCGGAACACGAAGGCCCGGACCTTCTGCGTGCTGGCGCCGACGAACAAGGCCGCGGGCGTGCTGCGCGGGCGAGGCGTGCCGGCGACGACGATCCACCGCGTGCTCTACACGCCGCTCTACCATCCCGACTACGAGGCGATCGCGGAATGGCTCACGGGCGAGGGCGAGCGGCCGGCGGCCGACACGCTCTCCGACGAGGCGCTCGACCGCGCGAAGGCGTTCTACGCGCGCCATCCCTCGATCCCGGGCGCGCTCGCCGCCGCCGGGCTCAGGGGCTCCGATTTCATCAAGGGCTGGAAGCGGCGCGAGCAGCCGCTCGACATCGGGCTGATCGACGAGGCCTCGATGCTCGACGCGACCCAGTTCGAGGATCTGGGCCAGCTCTTCTCCACGCTCGTCCTCTTCGGCGATCCCGCCCAGCTCGCGCCCGTGGGCGGCGGCGGCGGGATGGTCTTCGACGCGATGGCGGAGGATGCGAAGCTCACGCTCGGCCGGGTGCACCGGCAGGCGGCGGACAATCCGATCCTCGACCTCGCCCACGCGCTCGGCGATCCGGATCTGGAATTCGAGGCTTTCGAGGATCTCATCCACGCCGCCGCCGCGCGCGACGACCGCGTGGTGGTGGCCCAGCGCGCCGACGCGGTGGCGATGGCGCGCGCGCCGGTCCTCGTCTGGCGCAACGCGACGCGGGTGCGGCTGATCCAGGGTTTCCGCGCCGTCCATGGCGCGCCGTCGCACGACCTCATCCCGGGCGAGCCGCTGATCTGCGACGGGATCGAACTGCCGCTCAGGCACCGGCGCAAGCGGATGGATCTCGAGGCGCGCGGGCTCATCAAGGGCGCGCAGGCGATCTATCTCGGCCCCGGCCGCAAGCCGGGCTTCAGCCGGCTGCACCTGCCGGGCAGCGAGGAGGGCGATCTCTCGGTCGCGAGCATCATCCAGATCGAGGTGCCCGGCGCGGAGGAACCGATCATCCCGACCGCGGCCAGCATGGGTGTGCTCTTCCTCCATGGCGCGGCGGTGACGATCCACAAGGCGCAGGGCTCGCAATGGCCGGAGGTGCAGGTCTTCGCCCCCGACCTCTTCGCCGCCGCCCGCGCGGGCCGGGTCGAGGCGGGGATCGCGCTCTGGAAGCGCCTCGCCTACGTCGCGATCACCCGGGCCGAGCACCGGCTCCACTGGGTCACGCGCTACATGCTGTCGCGCCCGACCGAACCGCTCGGCACCGACGATCTCGTCCGCAACGCGCCGATCCTCGCGCTCGAGGCCGAGGGCTGAGCTACTTGTATTCGATGAGCGTCGCGCGCCGCCGCAGGCGGAATTCGAGCACGCCCGCCGCCTCCGGAAACTTGCCGAGCACCGTGAAGATCCCGCGCTCCGCGCCGAGGCGCCCGCCGCCCTCGCGCCGCGCGAGGCGCAGCGCCTGCGCGGGATAGGCGAGCAGGATCAGCGCCCCGGCGAAGGCGGGCGGAAAGGCGAGCGCGCCCGCGACGAGCGCGGCGAGCGCCGCCGCCGGCAGCGCGGCGCCCCAGAGGATGGCCCGCCGCGTCTCGCCGACCCAGTGCCGCTCCGCGCCCCGGCCGTGCAGCGCCGCGCCGGCCGCGAAGGCGAAGCCCGCCCGGCGCGAGCGTCGCCACCATTGCCCGAACCGGGTGATCGCCGCGTCGTGCCAGCACATCTCGGCCTCGAGCCGCCAGGTCTTCCAGCCGAGCCCGCGCAACCGCAGGCAGAGTTCCGGCTCCTCGCCGGCGATGAGATCGTCGCGATAGCCGCCGGCGGCGATCAGGGCGCTCGTCCGGATCAGCGCGTCGCCGCCACAGGCGCGGGTCTCGCCCAAGGGGGTGTCCCACTCCCGGTCGCAGAGCCGGTTGTAGACCGACGCCTCCGGAAACCGCTCCCGCCGCCGGCCGCAGACGGCGGCGACCTCCGGACGGGCATCGAGGAAGGCGCGCGCGCGCGGGAGCCAGCCGCGCCTGAGCGCGCAGTCGCCGTCGAGAAACTGGACATAGGCGGGCGGCGGCCCTGGCCGCGCGAGGAGCGCGGCGAAGCCGGCGTTGCGCGCGCGGGCCGCGGTGAAGGGGCGCGCGGGATCGAGCCTCACCACCTCGGCCCCCTCGCGGGCCGCGCGCTCCGGACTGCCGTCGGTGGAGCCGGAATCGACGTAGATGACGGGAGCGGCGCGCGGAACGACCGTGGCGAGGCAGGCGAGGAGCCGCGCGCCCTCGTCGCGGCCGATCACCACCGCGGCGATCGTCTCGCGGGCAGCCGGGCCGCCGGAGGGCGGATCGGGAAAACGGGATGCGCTTAAGCCGTCGGTCATCTCGGGGGGCCAGTCTCGGGAGCGAACGAGTCGGAGGCTAGCCGCGGGGGTATTGACGCGCCTCTAACGGCGACGCCGAGAGAGAGTGCCGGGACCGCGCGACCATGCCCAATACGATCGCCTATCTGGCGCTGCTCCTCTGGCCCGGCGTGGCCTTCCTCCTCCACAGGCTGCTGCCGCCGGAGCGGGCGGTGATCTGGTCGATCCTCGGCGCCTATCTGGTCCTCCCCCCGGTCGCCAACATCGATCTCCCGCTGTTCCCGCGGCTCGACAAGGTCTCGATCCCGAGCGCCGCGGCCTTCCTGATCCCGCTGATGCTCGGCTACCGGATCCCGCCCCTGCCGCGCGGCCCGCTCGCGCGCCTTCTCGCGCTCATGTTCCTGCTGACCCCGGTCGCCTCGGTCCTGACCAACGGCGATCCGATCCGCTTCGCCCGGGGCGGGCTCCCGGGGCTCCGCGCCCATGACACGATCGGCACGATCATCGCGCAGATGCTCGCGCTCGCGCCCTTCCTGCTCGGCCGGCGCTTCCTCGCGACGGCGGCGGGGGCGCGCGAGCTTCTGGTCGCGCTGGTGGTCGCGGGCCTCCTCTATTCCCTGCCGATGCTCTTCGAGGTGCGGATGAGCCCGCAACTCAACATCTGGATCTACGGCTTCTTCCAGCACGATTTCGCCCAGATGATGCGGGGCGGCGGCTTCCGCCCCATCGTCTTCCTCTATCACGGCCTCTGGGTCGCGTTCCTGACCTTCATGACGCTGACCGCCGCCGTCGCCCTCTGGCGTTCGCCGCCCCGGCCCGGGACGGGCGGCCGCTATCTCGCCGCGAGCGGCCTTTTCGCGGTGCTGCTGGTGCTCTGCAAGAGCGCCGCGGCGCTCGTCTACGCCGGCGCGGCGCTGCCGCTCGCGCGGTTCGCGGGCGCGCGGACGCGGTTCCTCTGCGCCGCGCTGCTCGGGCTGATCGCGGTCAGCTATCCGCTGCTGCGCGGCGCCGAACTGGTGCCGGTCGACGCGATCGTGGCCCGGGCCGAGGCGGTGAACGCGGAACGCGCGCAGTCGGTCGCCTTCCGCTTCGCCAACGAGGAAAGCCTGCTCGCCCATGCGCGCGAGAGGCCCTGGTTCGGCTGGGGCCCCTGGGGGCGCAACCAGCTCTATGACGTCTACTCGGGCGAGATGACCTCGGTCTCGGACGGGCGCTGGATCATCGTGATCGGCATGTTCGGCTGGTCCGGCTATCTCGCCGAATTCGGCCTGCTGGCGCTGCCGCTCGTGATGCTCGCCCGCCGCGCGCTCGGACAGGGCGGGGCGGCGATCCCGGAGCATGCCGGGCCGCTCGCGCTCATCCTCGGCTTCAACATGATCGACATGCTGCCGAACGCGACGCTCATCCCCTTCACCTGGCTGATCGCCGGCGCCCTGCTCGGCCTCGCGGAGGCGCGCGAGACGGCGCCGGACGCACGGGGGGCGGAGGCGGAGCCGCCCGCGGCCGCGCGGCCCCGGACGATCCTCTGATCCGCCTTCACCGGCCGTTAAAGCCCCCGCGCTACGCCGGACGCGGGCGGCGCGTCGGAACGGGGAGGAGAGAGGCAGCCATGGGCGGGATCAGGATCGGCGCTCCGGTTCCGCGCCTCCCCGGCCGGACCCCGGCCTTCCCGGAGGGCGAGGTCGCGCGCGCCGTCTCTCCCGCCGCCGCCCGGCCCCGCGTGATGGTGATCGCCGAGGCGGCCAATCCCGAATGGGTCAGCGTGCCGCTCGTCGGCTGGTCGCTCGCCCATGCGCTGCGCGCCGTCGCCGATGTCCATCTCGTGACGCAGATCCGCAACCGCGACGCGATCCTGCGGGCCGGCCTGGTCGAGGGCGCCGATTTCACCGCCATCGATTCCGAGGCGCTCGCCGGGCCGCTCTGGCGGCTCGCCGGCGCGCTCCGGATGGGCGAGGGGCGGGGCTGGACCATGGTCCAGGCGCTCGGCGCGCTTTCCTATCCCTGGTTCGAGCATCTGGTCTGGCGCGAATTCGGACCACGCCTGCGCGCCGGCGCCTTCGACATCGTTCACCGGATCACCCCGCTCAGCCCGACGGTGCCGAGCCCGATCGCCGCGCGGTGCCGCCGGGCGGGCGTCCCCTTCGTGATCGGCCCGCTGAACGGCGGCCTGCCCTGGCCGAGAGGCTTCGAGGTCGCGCGGCTCAGGGAGCGGGAATGGCTCTCTCATCTGCGCGGCGCCCATCGGCTGCTGCCTCACCGGCGCGCGACGCTCGGCGCCGCCGCGGTGATCGTCGGCTCCCGCCACACCGAGGGCGAGATGCCGGCCGGCGCGCGCGCGCATTACCTGCCCGAGAACGGGATCGACCCGGGGCGCTTCGCGCCGGGCCCCCGGCGCGCCGGCGGGCCGCTCCGCGTCTGCTTCATCGGGCGCATGGTTCCCTACAAGGGACCGGACATGCTGCTCGAGGCGGCGGAGCCGCTCCTGCGCGCGGGCCGGGTCGAGATCGAGATGATCGGCGACGGGCCGATGCTGTACGAACTCCGCCGCCGCCGGGCGGGGCCCGGGGTGCGCTTTCGGGGCTGGCTCGACCACGCGGCCCTGCGCGAGGTCGCCACGGGCTGCGACGTGCTCGCCTTTCCCTCGATCCGCGAATTCGGCGGCGGCGCCGTGCTCGAGGCGATGGCGCTCGGCCTCGCGCCGCTGGTCGTCGACTACGGGGGGCCGGGCGAACTCGTGCGGCCGGGCACCGGCTACAAGGTCGCCCTCGGCCCGCGCGCCGGGATCGTGGCCGGTTTCCGCGCCGCGCTGGGCGAGATGGCGGCGAACCGGGAGGAGGTCGCGCGCACCGGCGCCGCCGCGCGCGCCCATGTGCTCGCCGAGTTCACCTGGGCCGCCAAGGCGGCGCGGGTGGCGGAAATCTACGCCGAGGTTCTGGAGGAACGCCGATGACCGATCCGACCGTGCTCGTGGTGATCCTGAACTACCGCACCGCCGGGATGACCCTGCGCGCGGCCGGGGCGGCGGTCCGCGCGATGGAGGGCATTCCGGGCGGGATCGTCCTCGTCGACAACGATTCCCGCGACGGCTCGTTCGAGCGGCTGCGCGACGCGGCGCGGGGGTGGGAGAGGGTCCGCGTGATCGCCTCCGGCCGGAACGGCGGCTATGGCGCGGGCAACAACATCGGCATCCGCGCGGGCCTGCCGGACGGCGCGCGGCCCGACTACGTGCATGTCCTGAATTCCGACGCCTTCCCCGAGGCGGGGGCGATCGCGATCCTGCGCGACCACCTCTCCGCCCATCCCGAGGCGGGTTTCGCCGGCAGCCGGATCCTCGACGCGGAGGGCGCCCCCCGCCACTCCGCCTTCCGCTTCCCCTCGATCGGGGGCGAGATGGAGGCGGCGGCGCGGACCGGCCCGGTCTCGCGCCTTCTCGCGCGCCATGTGATCGCCCCGCCGATCCCGGAGGAAACGGTGGCGGTCGACTGGCTGATGGGGGCGAGCGTGATGATGCGCCGCGCGATGCTGGACGAGATCGGCCTCTTCGACGAGGGCTTCTTCCTCTATTACGAGGAAACCGACCTCTGCCTGCGCGCCGCCCGCGCCGGATGGAAGGCGGTCTACGTGCCCGGGAGCCGCGTCATCCACCTCGGCTCGGTCTCGACCGGCATGGGCGCCTGGCGGCGCACGCCGCGCTACTGGTTCGACTCGCGCCTGCGCTATTTCGTGAAGAATCATGGGCCGGCCTACGCGGCGGCGGCGACCGGCGCGCATCTCGCGGGCGGGCTGCTCTGGCGCGCGCGGCGGCTCGTGACGGGCCAGCCGCCCTGCGACCCGCCGCGCTTCCTCTCCGATCTCGCCGCGCACGCGCTTTCCCGCGCCGTCGGCCTCGGGAGCCGCTGAGATGTTCGAGGTCTTCGCGCTCCCGCCCGTTCCCGTCGCCTTCACCGCCGCGCCGGTCCGCGTCGCGGACGCGGGCGATTTCGTCACCGGGCGCGCGCCTTCGGTCGGGATGGGGCTCTCGGGCATCGCCGACTGGTCGACCGAGCAGCCCTTCCTCGACCTGATGAAGACCGCGCGCCCCTGGATCGGCCACCTGCCCGGACAATGGGGCGGCCGGGACCACGCCGACCTCGCCCGCGCCGGCGCGCTCGACGAGGCGGGCTGGCTCCGGCGGATCCCGGCGGGGATCACCGGCGTCTCGACCCTGGTGCTGACCGACCAGCCCGCCGCGGCGCGAAGCCTCGCCGGCCGCTACGTGCTGAGCTGGCGCGGCTCGGGCAGGATCGCCGTCGAGGGCCGGGTGAGCGCGGTGGAGCGGCGCCCGGGCGAGATCCGCTTCGACTACGCGCCCGGGCCGGGCTCGGTCATCGTCACGATCACCGCGACCGATCCGAAGGGCGCGGGCGACCACATCCGCGACATCCGCCTGATCGCCGAGCGCGACGCGGCCCGCGTGGCGGCGGGGGAGATCTTCAACCCGCGCTGGCTCGCCCGGATCCGGGGCATCCGGGCGGCGCGGTTCATGGACTGGATGGGCACGAACGGCTCGGCGCAGGCGAACTGGTCCGACCGGCCCCGGCCCGGCGACTATACCTATGCCCGCGCCGGCGTGCCGGTCGAGATCATGGTCGCGCTGGCGAACCGGCTCGGCGCCGATCCGTGGTTCAACATGCCCCATCGCGCGACCGACGCCTATGTCCGCGCCTTCGCCGCCTATGTGCGCGACCATCTCGACCCGCGCCGCCGGGCCTATGTCGAATATTCGAACGAGCTCTGGAACTGGGGCTTCGGCCAGGCGGACTGGGCGCGCGGGCAGGCGCGGCGCCGCTGGGGCGCCGGGGCGCCGGGGGATGCCTGGATGCAATACGCCGGTCTGCGCGCGGCCGAGGTGGCGCGGATCTGGACCGGGGTCTTCGGTCCCCGCGCGGACCGGCTCGTCCGGGTGATCGCGACCCAGACCGACTGGCCGGGGCTCGAGAAGCCGCTGATGGACGCGCCGCTCTACGTCGCCGAGGATCCGCGCCGCAACGCCCCGCCCGCCGAAGCCTTCGACGCCTATGGCGTCACCGGCTATTTCGGCGCCGCGCTCGGAGCCGACAAGGCGCCGCTCGCGCGCGGCTGGCTCGGCGAGGGGGAGCGCGCCGCGCTCGCCAAGGCGCTGCGCGAACTCGACGACGGGCGGCTCTCGGGCGATCCCTCCGACTCGCTCGCGCGGCTCACCGGGGAACTCTGGCCCTATCACGCGCGGGCCGCGCGGGCGCGCGGGCTCGATCTCGTGATGTACGAGGGCGGCACCCATGTCGTCGGCCAGGGCGCGGCGACCGGGGACCAGGCGCTGACCGACTTCTTCACCGCGCTCAACTATTCCCCCGGCATGGGCGATCTCTACGCGAAGCTGCTCGCCGGCTGGCGCGCCGCGGGCGGCACGCTCTTCACCGCCTTCGTCGACGTCGCGGGGCCGAGCCGCTGGGGCAGCTGGGGCGCGCTGCGCCATCTCGACGACGACACGCCGCGCTGGCAGGCGCTGCGCGCCTTCAACGCGGCCAATCCCGCCTGGTGGGACAGCCGGCCCGCCTCCGACTTCACCCCGCGCTAACGCTCCGGATCGCCATGCTCAGCATCATCATTCCCGCCTATAACGAGGCCAGCGTGATCGGCCGCTGCCTCGCCTCCGTCCTCGCCGCCGACGATCCCGGCTGCCCGGTCGAGATCATCGTCAGCGCCAATGCCTGCCGCGACGGCACGATCGAACGCGCCCGTGCCAACGAGGCGGTCGCCCGGCGGCGGGGCTGGCGGCTCACCGTGATCGACCGGCCCGAACCGGGCAAGCCCGGCGCGCTCAACGCCGGCGACGCCGCGGCGCGGGGCGACTGGCGGCTCTATCTCGACGCCGACGTGGCGATCGAGCGCGACATGCTCCGCGCGCTCGCCGGCGCGCTCCGCGATCCCCGGCCGCGCTTCGTCGGCGCCCGGCTCGCGATGGAGGTGACGAGCGGCGACCGCTTCGGCCGGCTCTACGCCCGGCTCTGGGCGCGGCTGCCCTTCATGGCGCTGACCGTGCCGGGATGCGGCCTCTTCGCGGTGAACGCCGCGGCGCGCGCGCGCTGGGGCGCCTTTCCCGATGTGCTGGGCGACGACATCTTCGTCCGGCTCCAGTTCGCCCCGGCCGAGCGGGTCGCGGTCGCCGCGCGCTACCGCTGGCCCGTCGCGGCCGGTTTCGCCGCGCTGGTCCGGGTCCGCCGGCGCCAGCGCGCGGCGGTGACCGAGATCGCCGCCCGCTTCCCCGAACTCGCCCGCAACGAGGACAAGCCCCCTCTCGGCGGCCGCGGCCTCCTGCGCCTCGCGCTCGCCGACCCGCTCGGCCTCGCCGCCTACGGCCTCGTCGGCCTCGCGGTGCGCGCGCGCCGGCCGGAGGCGGGGTGGAGCCGGGCGCGCTGAGCGCGGCCGCTACGCGTTGCAAATCCGGCCCGATTGCGCGCTAATCCCCTGAACGCCGCCCGCGTGGCGGAGGAAGGGAGAGGGCGGGGATGAAGAAGGCGATCAGGCCGGAACAGGCGGCGGAGATGATACCGGACGGCGCCGTCGTGATGATCGGCGGCTTCATGGGCGTCGGCACGCCGGAGCGGCTGATCGACGCGCTGGTGGCCCGCGGCGTCCGGGGCCTGACGGTGATCGCCAACGACGCGGCGCTGCCCGGCAAGGGGATCGGCAAGCTCGTCTCGGCCCATGCGATCGCGAAGGCGATCATGTCGCACATCGGCCTCAATCCCGAATTCCAGAAGCAGATGATCGCGGGCGAGGTCGAGGTCGAGCTCGTCCCGCAGGGCACGCTGGTCGAGCGGATCCGCGCCGGCGGCGTCGGCCTCGGCGGCGTGCTGACGGCGACCGGGCTCGGCACGCCGGTCGCCGAGGGCAAGCGGGTGGTCGAGGTCGGCGGCGAGAGCTACCTGCTCGAAACCCCGCTCAAGGCCGAATTCGCGCTGATCCGCGCCTATCAGGCCGATTACGCGGGCAATCTCTGCTATTCGCTGACCGCGCACAACTTCAACCCGGTCATGGCGCTCGCCGGCGCCACGGTGATCGCGGAGCCGGAGGTGATCGTGCCGATCGGCGTGATCCCGCCCGATTCGGTCAAGACGCCGGGCGTGCTCGTGCACCATCTGCTCGCGAGGGCCGCGTGATGGAGGTGGCGGTTCACAGCCCGAAGGAGATCATCGCCCGCCGCGTCGCACTCGAGATCCGGCCCGGCATGCTGGTCAATCTTGGCATCGGCCTGCCGAGCATGGTGGCGAACCACATCCCCCACGACGCGGGTGTGTTCTTCCAGGCCGAGAACGGCGTGATCGGCCTCGGCGCCCGGCCACCGGAGGGGATGGAGGATCCGAACCTCACCGACGCGGGCGGCGGATTCGTGACCGCCGTGCCGGGCGCGGCCTCGATCGATTCCGCGATGAGCTTCGGCCTGATCCGCGGCGGCCATCTCGACATGACCGTGCTCGGCGGGCTGCAGGTGGACGCGCGCGGGCATCTCGCCAACTGGATGGTTCCGGGCCATATGGTGCCGGGCATGGGCGGCGCGATGGATCTGGTCGCCGGCGCGAAACGCGTGATCGTCGCGATGGTCCATTCCGCCCGGGGGGAGGCGAAGATCGTGCCGGAATGCACGCTGCCGCTGACCGCGGCGCGCCGGGTCAGCCTGATCGTGACCGAGATGGCCGTGATCGAGCCGACCGCCGACGGGCTCGTCCTGCGCGAGCGCGGCCCCGGCGTCTCCGTCGAGGAGATCCGCGCCGCGACGGCCGCGGAGCTCATCGTCCCGGCCGAGCCGCCCGAGATGACGCTCGCCTGAGAGGGGCGGGCGAGGAAAGGGAGAAGCCCGCCATGTGCCGAAACATCCGGCCGCTCTTCAACTTCGACCCGCCGGCGGGCCAGCCGGAAATCCGCGCCGCCGCGCTGCAATACGTGCGCAAGATCAGCGGCTTCCAGAGGCCCTCCGCCGCCAACCAGGCCGCCTTCGACAAGGCGGTGGACGAGATCGCCGCCGCCTCCTCCGCGCTCGTGTGGGCGCTCGTGACCAGCGCGCCGCCGCGCGACCGGGAGACCGAGGCGGAGAAGGCCCGCGAACGCTCCCGCCGGCGGTTCGGCGCGCGCCCGGCCTGAGGCTCGTTTCCGGAAGCGGCGTTCCGCCCGGCCGATGCGCGCCGGCCCGTCTGTCCGGCCTTTCCCTCTGCGCCGCCGGGGCTAGGTTGAGGCCAGACGCCCGTCCGAGGGGCGCGTGGAGCCAATCCGGCGATGCCCGGACCAGTCAGGGGGACCGCATGCCATCCGATTTCGAGACCATCCCGCGAGAGACCGGCGCGGCGGACGGCGCCCCGCCCCGGTCCGAAGTCAGCCTCACCATCAACGGCCGCGACTGGTCCGGCGTGATCGACAACCGCGTCACGCTGCTCGATCTGCTGCGCGAGGAGATCGGGCTCACCGGCTCCAAGAAGGGCTGCGACCATGGCCAGTGCGGCGCCTGCACCGTGATCGTCAACGGCCGCCGCGTGAACGCCTGCCTCAGCTTCGCGGTGATGCACCAGGGCGACGCGGTCACCACGATCGAGGGCGTGGGAAGGCCCGACGCGCTCGACCCGCTGCAGGCGGCCTTCGTCGCCCATGACGGCTACCAGTGCGGCTACTGCACGCCGGGGCAGATCTGCTCGGCGAAGGCGGTGCTCGAGGAGATCGCCGCCGGCGTGCCGAGCCATGTGACGCGCGACCTCGAAGCGCCGATCGCGACGACGGCCGAGGAGATCCGCGAGCGCATGAGCGGCAACATCTGCCGCTGCGGCGCCTATGCGAACATCCTCGCCGCGATTTCCGAGGTGGCGGAGGGCGCGCGATGAGAGCCTTCAGCTACGAGAAGCCCGGAACCCTCGCCGAGGCCGCCGCCGCGGGCGCGCGGGAGGGGGCGAAATACATCGCCGGCGGGACCAATCTGATCGACCTGATGAAGCTCGAAATCGAGACGCCCGCCCATCTCGTCGACGTCAACGGCCTCGGCCTCGACCGGATCGAGGAGACGGCGGCGGGCGGGCTCCGGATCGGCGCGCTGGTGCGCAACACCGACCTCGCCGCCGATCCCCGCGTGCGCCGCGACTACGCGCTCTTAACCCGCGCGCTGGTCGCCGGCGCCTCGGGCCAGCTCCGCAACAAGGCGACGACGGCGGGCAACCTGCTGCAGCGGACGCGCTGCGCCTATTTCTACGACACCAACATGCCCTGCAACAAACGCGCGCCCGGCTCCGGCTGCGCCGCGCTCGAAGGGATCAGCCGCCAGCTCGGCGTCGTCGGCACCTCGGAGGCCTGCATCGCCACGCATCCGAGCGACATGGCCGTGGCGCTGCGCGCGCTCGACGCGGAGATCGAGACGATGCGCGCCGATGGCGTGGCGCGCTCGATCCCGATCGGCGAATTCTACCGGACCCCGGGCGAGACGCCGGAGATCGAGACGGTGCTCGGCGCGGGTGAGCTCATCACCGGCGTCACGCTGCCCGCGCCGCTCGGCGGGGCGCAGCTCTATCACAAGGCGCGCGACCGCGCCTCCTACGCCTTCGCGCTCGTCTCCGTCGGGCTGGTGCTGCGCGAGGATGGCACCGGCCGGATCGCGCTCGGCGGCGTTGCGCCGATGCCCTGGCGCGTCGAGGCGGCGGAGGCCGAGCTCGGAGAGGGCGCGGCGGCCGCCTGCGAGATGCTCTTCGCCGGCGCGCGGCCGACGGAGCAGAACGCATTCAAACTGCCTCTCGCCGAACGCGCGCTCGCCGCGCTGCTGGCCGAGGCGAGGAGCTGAGCGATGCTGTTCGATACCCCCGCCAAGGAAAACCCGATCGACCGCGCGCGCGAGGTCGGCCAGCCGCGGCCCCGGATCGACGGGCCGCTCAAGGTCTCCGGCACCGCCCGCTACGCCTATGAGCAGCGCGACGTCGTGGAAAACATGGCCTATGGCTATCCGCTCGGCGCCGCGATCGCCAAGGGCCGCGTGCGCGCCATCGACACCGCCGCCGCCGAGGCCGCGCCGGGCGTGATCGGCGTGCTGACGACGCTCGACGTCCCGCGCCACGCGCTCGGGCCGATGAACACCGCGATGCTCTTCGGCGGCGACCGGGTCGAGCATTACCATCAGGCGATCGCCGTCGTCGTGGCCGAGAGCTTCGAAGAGGCCCGCGCCGCGACCGCGCTCCTCGACGTCGATTACGCGCCCGAGCCGGGCTGTTTCGACCTCGAACGCGTCGCCCGCGAGATCGTCGGCCAGCCGTTCTGCGAGGACGACGCGCTGGTGGGCGATTTCGACGACGCCTTCCTCGCCGCGCCGGTCCAGCTCGACGTCACCTATCGCACGCCCGACCAGAGCCACTCGATGATGGAGCCGCATGCGACGCTCGCGGCCTGGGAGGGGGACGAACTCACCGTCTGGACCTCGAACCAGATGATCGCCTGGGGCGTGCGCGATCTCGCCGCCGCGCTCGACCTGCCGCGCGACAAGGTCCGCCTCGTCTCGCCCTTCATCGGCGGCGGTTTCGGCGGCAAGCTCTTCGTGCGCTCCGACGTCGTCGCGGCCTCGCTCGCGGCGCGCAAGGTCGGGCGGCCGGTGAAGCTCGCGCTGCCCCGGCCGCTGATCGCGAACAACACGACGCACCGGCCCGCGACGGTCCAGCGCCTGCGCTTCGGCGCGACCGAGGACGGCAAGTTCACCGCCTTCGGCCACGAGAGCACCTCCGGCAATCTCCCCGACGGCGGCCCGGAGACCGCGACGCAGCAGTCGCAGTTCCTCTACGCCGCGCCGAACCGGCTGGTCGGCGAAAGGCTCGGTGTGCTCGACCTGCCCGAGGGCAATGCGATGCGCGCGCCGGGCGAGGCTTCGGGGATGATGGCGCTCGAGGCGGCGGTGGACGAGATGGCCGAGAAGCTCGGCCTCGATCCGATCGAGTTCCGGATACTCAACGACACCCAGGTCGTGCCGGGCAAGGACACGCCTTTCTCGCAGCGCCACCTCGCCGACTGCCTGCGCCTCGGCGCGGACCGCTTCGGCTGGGGCGAACGCGCCAGCCTGCCGGCGCGGCGGCGCGAGGGGCGGTCGTGGATCGGCATCGGCGTCGCCGCGGCCTATCGCAACAACCTACTGATGAAATCCGGCGCCCGCGCCCGGCTCCAGGAGGGGGGCGGCGTCGAGATCGAGACCGACATGACCGACATCGGCACCGGCTCCTACACGATCATCGCGCAGACCGCCGCCGAGATGATGGGCGTGCCGCTCGCGCGCGTGACGGTCCGGCTCGGCGATTCGCGCTATCCGGTCTCGGCCGGCTCGGGCGGGCAGTTCGGCGGCAACAGCTCCACCTCGGGCGTCTACGCCGCCTGCGTCGCGCTGAGGACACGCATCGCCGAACGGCTCGGCGCCGATCCGGAAACGGCGGTCTTCGAGGAGGGCGAGGTGCGCTGGGGCAACAGCGCGGTGTCCCTCGTCGAGGCCGCGTCGGGGGGCGAGATCGTCGCGGAGGATTCGATCACCTTCAAGGGCCTCGGCGAGAAGTACCGCCAGTCGACCTTCGGCGCGCATTTCGTCGAGGTCGCCGTCGACGCGGCCACGGCCGAGATCCGCGTGCGCCGGATGCTCGCGGTCTGCTCGGCGGGCCGGATCCTCAACCCGGTGACCGCGCGCAGCCAGGTGATCGGCGCGATGACGATGGGCGTCGGCTCCGCGCTGATGGAGGAACTCGCGGTCGACAAGACCCGCGGCTTCTTCGCGAACCACGACCTCGCGGGCTATGAGGTGCCGGTGCACGCCGACATTCCGCGCCAGGACGTGATCTTCCTCGACGAGACCGACCCGATCTCCTCGCCGATGAAGGCGAAGGGGGTGGGCGAGCTCGGCCTCTGCGGCGTCGCGGCGGCGGTCGCGAACGCGGTCTACAATGCGACCGGGATCAGGGTTCGCGATTTCCCGATCACGCTCGACAAGCTCCTGCCCCACATGCCGCCCTTCTGAGGTTTTCGCGGCGGGGTGCTGGAACCGAAGCCGGTTCGGGGCGATATGTGAACGACAGGCGGGGCCGCCCTTCGGTGGGAGGGGCGGCCTTCGCGCGTCACAGGAAAGGTCACGCAGATGCAAACCCTCACCGAACACGGTCGGGAAATCGCCCGCGCCGCCGCCGAGCGCCATGGCGTGAGCGCGCAGGCCGCCGCCGAACTGCTGCGCGCGCTCGCCCTCGGCGGCGGCGCCCAGGCGCAGTTCAGCCATCCCGAGCTCGGCGGCATGGGCCAATGGTCGCGCGGCGGCATGCTGATGATCGGCGACATGTTCAACAACGCGCTGAAGGCGCGGGTCGACGCGCTCGCGAACGATCTCGCGGGCGAGCTCGCCCATGGCGACGTGCTGCGCCAGCCCGAGGGCGCCTCCGTCCCGGGCGGGCAGGGCTGGCCGGCGGAATTCGGCGCGCCCGCGTCGAGCGGCGCGCAGAACGACATGCGCTACGCCTTCTTCCCGGAAACGCGCCGGCTCGCCATCGTCCGCCACGGCGCGATGGAGGTCTATGACAGCGGCGAGCACCGGATCACCGGCGTCGGCCAGCAGCAGGGCGGCGACCAGTCGATCAGCTTCTCGACCGCGGAAGGCCCGGTCCGCCTGCACGACCTGCGCCGGCTCGACGCGCCCGGCGCGGGGGCTTCCCCCTCCGAGCCCGTGCGCGGCGACCTGACCACGCCGGCGCCCGGCAAGGCTCCCGAACCCGCGCCCGAGGCCGCCCGCGCGCCCGCCCCGCCCGCGCCGTCCGCCGTCCCGTCCGCCGCTCCGGCGGAGGCGCCTCCCGCGGCCGCGCCCCGCTCCGCCGGGGGGCAGGGCGACGTTTTCGACGCCCTCGAAAGGCTCGCGGATCTCAGGAACCGCGGGATCCTGACCGAGGAGGAATTCGCCGCCAAGAAGAAGGATCTTCTCGCGCGGCTCTGATCAACCGGAGAAGTCATGATCATCGAGATCGATACCCGGCTCGACTACAAGGTCGCGCCGGACAGCCCCGCTCTGCTCCAGATCGAGGCCGCCTCGCTGCCCGATCAGCGCATCCTCGAGACGACGACCGACGCGCGCCACGCCTCGGTCTTCGTCCGGATCCCCGCCGAGGACGGCGTGGGCGAGCGGTCCTGGATCGTGGCCGGCGACCGGCTCCGCTGCGACTACCGCGCCCGGGTGGAGATCGACCGGCCCGAGGTCGAGCTTCGCGCCCTCGCGCCGACGCCGCCGCGGGATCTGCCGGGCGAGGTGGTGAAATACACGCTCGGCTCGCGCTTCATCGTGCCGGAGCTTTTCGAGCCCTTCGTCTCCACCCGGTTCGAGGGGTTGCGGGGCGGTGCCTTCGCCGCCGCCGCGCGGGACTGGATCGAGCGCGAACTCGCCTATGTTCCGGGCGCGAGCGACGGGACGACCACGGCCGCGGACACCTTCCTGAAGCGTCAGGGCATCTGCCGCGACTACGCGCATCTGATGATCGCCTTCGCCCGCGCCGGCGGCATCCCGGCGCGGATGGTGAGCGTCTACGCGCCGAGCGTCGAGCCGCCCGATTTTCACGCGGTCTGCGAACTCTACCTCGCAGGCGCCTGGCATCTGGTGGATCCGACCGGCATGGCGGGGGCCGGCGAGATGGTCCGGATCGGCGTCGGGCGCGACGCGGCCGACATCGCCTTTCTCACCGTGAAGGGCGAGAGCGAACTCGTGAAGCAGAGCGTCTCCGTCCGCCGGGGCTGACCGGCTCCGCGTTGACCGTATCTTGACAGCTTGCCCCGTGGGCGGGGTAGTGGATGCAAGAACAACGGGCAGGAGATCTTCCGCATGACAGGTCGCGCGTTTGGCGCCCCGGCGGCGCTCGTGGCGCTGGCACTCGGCCTCGCGGGCTGCGCCGCGCCACCCCCTTCCGCGCCGGAGGCGTCGCGCGCCGCGCTTCATCCGAACGAGACCCCGGAACTGCGCGCGCTGATCGACCGCTACGCCGACGGCTACGGCGTGCCGCGCGATCTCGTCCAGCGCGTCGTCATCCGCGAGTCGAACCACCGGCCCGAGGCGCGCAACGGCCCCTATTACGGTCTGATGCAGATCCTGCCCGGCACCGCGCGGGCCATGGGCTACCGGGGCGGGCCGAGCGGCCTGCTCGACGCCGAGACGAACCTCCGCTACGGCGTCAGGTATCTCCGGGGCGCCTGGCTCGTCTCGGACGGCGATCGCGACGCCGCCGTGGGGTGGTACGCGCGCGGCTACTACTACGAGGCCAAGCGCAAGGGCCTGCTGGAGGCCACCGGCCTCAGGTGACGCCGGCCGTTGGGGGAGCCGGTCTCCCCGCGCCGCGGCAGCCATGCGCCCCCGTGGCTGGCTCGCCGGCTCCGAACGGTATACCTCTGCATCCCAAACTCGGGTTTGGGAGAGGAAACACGATGACCGAGGGCAGGATCGCCCATGCCGGGGCGCGGGCGAAGGTGACCACCGCGGAGGCGGCGGCCGCGTTGATCGGCTCCGGCGACACGGTGGGGATGAGCGGCTTCACCGGCTCGGGCTATCCGAAGGCGGTCCCGACCGCGCTCGCCGCCCGGATCGAGGCCGAGCGCGCGGCGGGCAACCCGTTCCGCGTCCGGGTCTGGACCGGCGCCTCGACCGGTCCCGAACTCGACGGCGCGCTCGCCCGCGCCCATGGCATCGAGTTCCGCCTGCCGTACAATTCCGACCCGATCGCCCGCGCGCGGATCAACGCGGGCGAGATGGAATATTTCGACATGCACCTCAGCCAGGTCGCGCCGATGGCCTGGCAGGGCTTCCTCGGCAAGCTCGACGTGGCGGTGATCGAGGTCTCCGGTATCGACGCGGACGGGCTGCTGATCCCCTCGGCCTCGATCGGCAACAACAAGACCTGGATCGACCTCGCCGACAAGGTGATCCTCGAGGTCAACGGCTGGCAGAGCGCCGCCCTCGACGGAATGCACGACATCTATTACGGCACCGCGCTCCCGCCCCACCGGGTGCCGATCCCGATCACCATGGCCTCCGACCGGATCGGCGAGACCCGCTTCCGCTGCGATCCGGAGAAGATCGTCGCCATCGTCGAGACCGAGGCGCCCGACCGGGGCTCCGCCTTCTCCGCCCCCGACGCCACCTCGGTGCGGATCGCGGGGCACCTGCTCGAATTCCTCGGCCACGAAGTCGCGAAGGGCCGCCTGCCGGCCTCGCTCTTGCCGCTGCAGTCGGGCGTCGGCAACATCGCCAACGCGGTGCTTATGGGGCTGATCGAAGGGCCGTTCGAGGGGCTGACAGCCTATACCGAGGTGCTGCAGGACGGGATGCTCGACCTGATCGACTCGGGCAAGCTCACCTTCGCCTCCGCCACCGCGCTCTCGCTCAGCCCCGCGGCCGCCAGCCGGTTCAACGCCGAGCTTCGCCGCTACCGCGACAGGATCCTGCTTCGCCCGCAGGAGATCTCGAACCATCCCGAGGTCGTCCGCCGCCTCGGCTGCGTCGCGATGAACGGGATGATCGAGGCCGACATCCACGGCAACGTCAATTCCACCCATGTGATGGGCTCGCGGATCCAGAACGGCATCGGCGGCTCGGGCGATTTCGCGCGCAACGGCTTCCTGTCGATCTTCCTCTCGCCCTCGACGGCGAAGGGCGGCGCGATCTCGGCCATCGTGCCGCATGTCTCCCATACCGATCACATCAACCAGGACGTGCAGGTGATCGTGACCGAGCAGGGTCTGGCCGATCTCCGGGGCCTCTCGCCGAAGCAGCGGGCGCAGGTGGTGATCGCCAATTGCGCCCATCCCGACTATCGCCCGATGCTCGAGGACTACCGCGCCCGCGCGCTCCGGGGCTCCTACGGTCAGCAGACGCCGATGCTCCTCTCCGAGGCGCTTTCCTGGCACGAGCGTTTCGTCGCCACCGGAACAATGCGGCCCTGAGCGAATTTCCCCCGGTGCTCCGCTCCGTGCTAGGCTCGGCGGCGGAGTGACCGGTAGCTGGAGATTGCGATGAAGAACCCCTGGATGAGCGCCTGGCTCAGCGCGGCGAACAAGGCGGCGGGCCCGATGCGCGGCGCCTGGCTGGCCGAGGTCGAGAAGCAGCGACGCGCCTTTCTCGATCAGTGGATGAAAGCCTGGATGCCGGGCCTGCCCGAGAAGAAGACGCCCCCCGCCCGGCGGCGGACGCGGCGGAAATAGCGCCTCCACCGGGGAACAACGCGGCTCTCTCCCTGTTCCTCGCGGGACCGGACCGGAAGATGGTCCGATCCCAAAGGAGGAACATCAGGATGAAACGCTTCGCAGTTCTGCTCGCCTCGACGGCGCTTCTCGCGGCCGGCGCGGCCCATGCCGATTGTGAGGAAGAGCTTTCCATGCTCGAGGGGCTGTCCAAGTCGGGCTCCACCGCGCCGCTCGCCCCGGGCACGGCCACGCCGCAGACCGGAGCGTCGGACATGGGCGCGCAGGGTCACGCGCTCGAGCATGGCGACCCGGACGGCGTGACCAAGAACGGGACGCAGGAACCCCTCGGCGTCAGCCCCGACGTCGCCACCTCGGCCCAGGACGCCCAGGCGCAGCAGGAGGGCGGCCTGACGGCGGCGCAGCAGGCGGGCGGCGCCGATGCCACGCAGTCGGACACCCGCGCCGGCGCGATCGCCCGGGCGCACGAGGCGCTCGCCGCCGGCGACGAGGAGGCCTGCATGAAGGCGGTGGAGGAGGCGAAGTCGATGTGACCCCCGCCGCGGCGGATCGGTCGCGGCGGATCAGTCGTCCTCCCCGAGGGAGAGATTGGCCGCCGCGGCCGCCGCCGTCAGCGAGAGGTCGGGATGGCCCTCGCATTGCCGCGCGACCTCGTCGGCCCAGTCGCGCGCCGCCGCCTCGTCCTCCGCGCCGATATCGTCGCCGAAGGGCTCGATCGCCGTGAGCGCGCCGACCCGGTCCCCCTCGTCGAGCGCGACGAAATCCGCGCAGGTCTCCGCGTCCTGACCCAGCGGGCCGGGCGAGATCGCCTCCTCGGCGCGCGCGGCGGCGCCGATGAGAAGGAGGGCGGAGAGGAGATGGATCGGGCGCATGGCAGGCTCCTCGCTCTGGGATCTCCCGCCGGATAGCACTTCTCCGCGGAGCCGGGAAGCGGGACGGCCCGGCGTGGGGCCTTCCTCCCCCGCCACGCGCGCGCGAATCGCCCGCCGCCGGCGCGGCTCGTGCTATCCTCACGGGCGACCGTCGGGAGGGATGGCCTTGGCCCCGCGTCTGATCCGCGCCGCGCTCCTCGCCGCCGGGCTGCCGGGGGCGGCCGGGGCGGTCGATCTCGACGCGCTGACGGGGCTCGACCCGCGCGCGGCCTGCGTCGCCTATCTGCTGACCGAACTCGGCGCGCGCTACCAGGCCGGGGGCCTCGGCCAGCCGGGCTACGCGGCGGAGGCGGCGATGCTGCTCCCGATCACCCGGGGCCAGGCCGGCCGGCCCAACCCGGGGCTGGAGCGCCGCATCGACGCGATGATGGAGCGCATCTCCGCCGAGGCGCCGGGCACCGCCGAACTCGCCCGGAAGGCGGAGCTCTGCCGCGCCCGTCTGGGGCTCTGACCCCGCGAATATGCATTGACATATTCACGGGTGGGCAGGCGGGTCGCGCGAATATGCAAATGCATATTCGGCGCGGGCGGGGCCGTCCGGCTTGCCGGAGCCGCCGCGCGCGCTAGCTTCCGCCGCGTCGGCGGGAGGGGGCGATGGCGGAGATCGGCGGGATCAGGGGTTCACGGCTCGCGCGCGGCTTCTTCCTCGGCTGCGGCTTCTTCTTCGTCGCGCTGGGCGCCATCGGCGCGGTGCTGCCGGTGCTGCCGACCACGCCCTTCCTGATCCTCGCCGCCGGCTGCTTCGCCCGCTCCTCCGAACGGCTGGAGCGCCGGCTGCTCGACCACCCCCGCTTTGGCCCGCCGCTCCGCGCCTGGCGCGAGCACGGCGCGATCCCCCGCCGCGCGAAGTTCCTCGCGCTGGGCGGGACCACGCTCGGCTTCGCGCTGTTCCTGCTCGGGGGGTGGCACGGCTGGGTGCTGACTGGGGCGGTGGCGGCGGTGATGTTGGGCGGGGTGGTGTTCGTGTTCAGCCGGCCGTCGGGGTAGGGCGGGCGATCCGCCCACCGTGAGCGGAGAGGCGGTAGGTGGGAGCACGCGGCGGCGCGCTCCTGCGGGAGGGCAAATTGCCCACCCTACTTGCTAATTCGATAACAAATTACGCAAAGGTAAACTGCTAACAAATAGATCGTTCTTGGCAACAGAAACTTGTATATTTCCGAGATTTATCTCGTATATGAATCTATATTCGCGCTCGCTAGCGTAGCATGGATCTTTGTACAGAAGAGAAAACCGAAGGGTTTCGAAGAAATCGTCAACTGTCATGTCCTCTTGGGATCGAATCTTTCGTATTTTCGGCTGATAGATCACCGGCGATGCTATTGCAGTATTGTAGAAATAATCTCTATGTTGGGAAGCGATTTTATGAACATAATCCCGTGATACATTTCCAAAATCCATACATGATAATATCGAATCTGAAATATAATTCGAAAATTCATTCCTTCTATCGAATGAAATCGACCAAGAAGAATCATATTCTCTGAAATTATTATCTAAACTTCCATCGTCTATGGACATACAGAATATATAGCTATTTGGAAGTATATATGTAAATTTTATGGATCCAGATATTTCTGCTAGATCACTCGACGCATCTCTATTTATTATAAGTTGATCATCTGTTGATATCAGATCGAACGAGAAATTCGGCTCTCGCCGAGGCGCTTCATTAAAGCGGATTGTTCCGAGTAAAATTGAATCTAACCAAGAGGTCGATACAGGCGTATCTGGGCTAAATTCAAGCTCGAGATAAGATATCGCTTCATCTCGATCAACAATCTCGGCGTGTTCTACGTCGTGATACTTGTATGCATTGCCAATCAAAAGAGATTCGTTTGTTATAATATTAAATTCGGATTTACAGAATTTTCTAAGTAGCATTTCTTATCCATATTCAGCGCGTTAATGAGCGCTTATTGCGGAATATCCACTTGGCTCGACAGGCTTATCTTATTCGCTCCCGACTGCATCTTCTCGCACCGCCTCCGCTTCCGGATCAATCTTACGCTTTCCGACGTCCAGACAGCTTCGTCGCCCTACGCCACGTCGCTCATCCGACCCATGTCGCCCCGCCCGGCGAGCAGACCCGCGATGGAAACGTCTTCGTCGAGCACCTCCCAGTGCAGCCCGAACGGCGAGAGCGTGACGGCCTCCCGCTCGGCCGGGCTGGCGTGGAGCAGGCGGGGGAACCAGGCGAGGGGCACGCCGAGGACGCGGCCGTCCGCGAGGGTCACCCACATCGCGTCGTCGTCGAAGCGGACGCTCTCCGTCATGCGACCCGCAACTCCCCGCTCTCTCCGTTCATCTGGTTGACGAAGACGAGCCGCCCATCATCCCCCGCGACAAGCTGCTCGTTCGCATTGAGCAACTCGATCCCGCAGACCGCCCCCGTCTCGTCGATATCCACGAAGAAATCCGCGGTGATCTCCAGCGTCTCCACATCCCCCCGCCGCTCGCGCAGGCGGATGTAGGCGACGTTGGCCTTGGGATCATAGGAGAGCTTCATCGGTCGGGCCTCTAGAAGAACTTCACCAGCGCGGTGATGACGAGCCAGCCGTCATCCTCGAAGACAGCATAGACTTCCACCTGTTTGGTGTCGAATGTCCTGTTCCGCCACGCCCACGGCCCGCGGAAATTGCGGCGGAAAGCGGTTCGGCCGTTCTTGGCCGGGTAGGTCTCGCCGGTCTCGACCGTGGCGATGGCTTCCGCCTCCGTCGCCCCGCGTTCGCCAAGGCGCGCCGCGGCGTGAGGATGGAGGCGGACGGGCCTCTCACCCATCCATCTTCAGCGCGTTGATGAAGGCTTCCTGCGGGATGTCCACGCGACCGAACTGGCGCATCTTCTTCTTGCCCGCCTTCTGCTTCTCCAGCAGTTTGCGCTTCCGCGTGGCATCCCCGCCGTAGCATTTCGCGGTGACGTCCTTGCGGAGCGCGGAGATCGTCTCGCGGGCGATGATGCGGCCGCCGATCGCGGCCTGGATCGGGATCTTGAACAGGTGCTGCGGGATCAGTTCCTTCAGCTTCTCGACCATCGCCCGGCCGCGGGCCTCGGCGCGGGCGCGGTGGACCATGGTGGAGAGGGCGTCCACCGGCTCGTCGTTCACCAGCACCTGCATCTTCACGAGGTCGTCTTCCTGGTAGCCGGTCACGGTGTAGTCGAAGCTCGCATAGCCCTTGGTCACCGACTTCAGCCGGTCGTAGAAGTCGAACACCACCTCGTTGAGCGGCAGGTCGTAGACCACCATCGCGCGGGAGCCGGCGTAGGTGAGGTCGAGCTGGACGCCGCGCCGGTCCTGGCAGAGCTTCAGCACGTCGCCGAGGAATTCGTCCGGGACGAGGATCGTCGCCTTGATCCGGGGCTCCTCGATATGGTCGATCCTGACCACGTCCGGCATGTCGGCGGGGTTGTGCAGTTCCAGCATCGCGCCGTCGGTCTTGTAGATGTGATAGACGACCGAGGGCGCGGTGGTGATCAGGTCGAGGTTGTATTCGCGCTCCAGCCGGTCGCGGATCACCTCGAGATGGAGCAGGCCGAGGAAGCCGCAGCGGAAGCCGAAGCCGAGCGCGGCGGAGGTCTCCATCTCGGCGGAGAAGCTGGCGTCGTTGAGCTGGAGCTTCTCGATCGCGTCGCGCAAGGCCTCGAAGTCGGAGGCGTCGACCGGGAAGAGGCCGCAGAACACCACCGGGATCGAGGGCTGGAAGCCCGGCAGCGGCTCGACCGCGCCCTTGCGCTCATGGGTGATCGTGTCGCCGACGCGGGTGTCGCGCACCTGCTTGATCGAGGCGGTGAGAAAGCCGAGCTCGCCGGGGCCGAGCTCCTCGACCACCTGCATGCCCGGGCGAAAGACGCCGATCCGGTCCACCGGATAGAGCGCGTTCGTCGACATCATCCGGATCCGCTCGCCCTTGCGGAGTTTGCCGTCGATGATCCGGACCAGCACGACCACGCCGAGATAGGCGTCGTACCAGGAATCGACCAGCATCGCCTTCAGCGGCGCGTCGGCGCGCCCGTGCGGGTGGGGCAGGCGGGTGACGATCGCCTCGAGCACGTCGCCGATGCCGATGCCGGTCTTGGCGGAGATGCGGATCGCGTCGCCCGCCTCGATGCCGATCACGTCCTCGATCTGCTCGATCACGCGTTCGGGCTCGGCGGCGGGCAGGTCGATCTTGTTCAGGACCGGGACGATCTCGTGGCCCGCGTCGATCGCCTGGTAGACATTGGCGAGCGTCTGCGCCTCGACGCCCTGCGAGGCGTCGACGACGAGGAGCGAGCCCTCGACCGCGCGCATCGAGCGGCTGACCTCGTAGGCGAAGTCGACATGGCCCGGCGTGTCGATCAGGTTCAGCACGTAGTCGAGCCCGTCCTTCGCACGGTATTCGAGCCGTACGGTCTGGGCCTTGATCGTGATGCCGCGCTCGCGCTCGATATCCATCGAGTCGAGCAGCTGTTCCTTCATCTCGCGATCCGAGACGGTGCCGGTCGCCTGGATCAGCCGGTCGGCCAGGGTGGATTTCCCGTGGTCGATATGGGCGACGATGGAGAAGTTTCGGATGCGCGAAATGTCTGTCATGGCGGGCCGATATGCGGCCCTTTCCGCGAAGCCGTCAAGTGGCCCTCTGGTGTCCGCGCGCCTCAGTCCTCGCCCGTCGCCCGGTCGCGCAGGATGCCGAGGATCCGGTCCTCCGCCGTGGGCGCCCGCCGGGCCGACTCGCCCGCGAGCCAGAGTTCGAGATAGCCGTTCCGGGGCGGGGGCGTGTGGGTGGTGAAGTCGCGGGCGATCGCCCCGGTGGCGGTGGCGAGAGCGCGCGCGGCCTCCGCGTCCCCGGCGTGGAAGTAGCGCACCTGGGCCGTGCTCATGTCGACGTCGACGCGGGCGCGCTCGACCTTCGGGAAGCCCGCGGCCGAGACCGCGGCCTCGGTCGCCGCGACGTCCCCGTCCGCGCCCCCGCTCGGCACGTTGACGACGACGCGGGTTCCGGGCCAGGCGGCGGGCGCCGGGGCCTCCGCGGCGGCGGCGGGCAGCCGCGCGGGCCGGGGCCTGGGGCGCGAGACGAGGAATTCGGTGGCCGGCGTCGGCGGAGCCATCGCCGGGGCGGGCGCCGCGGGCACCAGATCGGGCTCGGGCGAGGGCATGGAGGCCGGATCGGGCTCCGGCATGACCGCGGCGGCGGTCAGATCGACATCCGGCTCCGGGTCGGCGGCGGGATCGGCGCGGGTCGCGGCCGGTTCGGGCTCCGGCGCCGCGGCGGGGGCCGCGGCCGGCGCGGCGGCCTCCGGGGCGGGACGCGCGACCGCCTCGGGAGCGGCGACGCGTTCCGCCGGCGCCGGAGTCTCGGAAGGGGTCTCGTGCGACGTCTCCACCCGGGACTCGGCGGGCGCGGGCGGCGCGGATGTCTCGGGGGCGGGGCGCGCCGGCGCCTCCGGGCCGAGCAGCGCGCCGACGGCGCCGAAGGCGATCCCGGCGACGACGCAGCTCGCGAGGATCGCGACGGCGTGGCTCCGGGCGAAGCGCGCGGCGGTGGCGAGGCGGGCCTCGCCGGGGCGCGGGAGGGTGAGCCCGGCGGTCAGCGCGGCGGCGCGGGCGCCCAGCCGCGACAGGACCGGCGGGAGCGCGGGGCGCCGCCGCGCCGGTCCGGGCGCGATCTCGATGCGCGGCACGCGGGGCGCGGGGCGCGCCCGCGCGGTGAGGGGCGGGGCCTCCGCGGCGATGCCGGGGGCCTCGTCCGGCTGGCCGGCGCGGGTGAAGGGCGGAACGAAGACCGGGGCGTCGAGCGCGGCCGTCTCGCTTGTGGCGGGAAATACCGGCGGCGTCGCGCGGCCCGCCCGGGGCGGCGCCCCGGCGCCGGTCGCGGCCCGGGTCGCGAGCGCGATGGCGCGCCGCGCCCGCGCCTCGCGCAGCCTTTCCTCGAAGGCGGCCGGATCCAGCAGATCCGCCAGTTCCCGCCGTGCCTCGCCGAATGAGGTGCTTCCGCGCCTCAGCAACACGCTTTCTTCAATCACTGCCTGCCCCCTTGCCTCTTCGCCGGGTGCCCGACAGGGCCCCGGTCTCTCTCCGGCGACGAACACCGCCGGCTGGCCGACCGGCCGCCCGCGTTGCCCCCGCGGATCGGCCGTCCGGGAACCCGGTGAACCCGACGCCTCTTGCCTGTATGGCGCCGAATTCACTTCTTCCTGCCTGAAAACGCTAGGAGCGGGGACTGTAAGACGTCAAGGGAAGGTATTGGGAAGTAACGGAATAGGCGATTGTGTGCCGATCCCGCAACAGATGCGCCTGGCATCCGGGGAGGGCGGAGCCGCTCCGCCCCCTTGGGCTTGCTGAGGATTCAGGCGACCAGCGTGGCCTCGGTCGCGGCGCGGACCTCGTCCTCGGTCACGCCGTCGGCGAGTTCGACCAGTTTCAGCCCGCCCTCGACCACGTCGAAGACGCCGAGATTGGTGATGATCCGGTCCACGACGCCCGTGCCGGTCAGCGGCAGCGTGCATTCGCGCAGCAGCTTCGATTCGCCGTGCTTGGAC
>NZ_VFRP01000130.1 GCF_006385685.1 Amaricoccus solimangrovi
AGCCGTCTAGGGTAAAACTGGTAACTGGGGCTAAGTCGTAACAAGGTAGCCGTACCGGAAGGTGCGGCTGGATCACCTCCTTTCTAGGGAAGATCCCGGGCTCCGGACTCTTAATCCGATGCTCTGTTTCAAGCATTCCTTTCAAAAAAGCATTCAATCGGGCGGCCAGGCCCGGCCATGAAGCGGGCTTGTAGCTCAGGTGGTTAGAGCGCTACACTGATAATGTAGAGGTCCGTGGTTCGAGTCCACGCAGGCCCACCGCGAATTACCTGGGGGATTAGCTCAGCTGGCTAGAGCGCCTGCTTTGCACGCAGGAGGTCAACGGTTCGACTCCGTTATTCTCCACACCGATTACCAGTACCAAGGCAAGGACAAAAGGTTTTTGCTTCACGCTTAAGGGGAAGTTAACGGCAAAGAGGGAAGGGTTAACCTAACTCAGAACTCGGCACCCGTAACTCGTACCTTAAGGAACGTTCTTTGACATGTTGGGAGAGAGATAAAGAAAAGAAGACTAGGCTCTGGCAACAGAGCCCTAGTGCGAGAGAGGCGGGCCGGCCCACGCTTGTGGGGCCGGCCGAAGACGCTAAAGAA
>NZ_VFRP01000131.1 GCF_006385685.1 Amaricoccus solimangrovi
CGCCTCAGGCGCGGTTCATGCGGTTGTCGATGAGGTCCTCGACGACGGTTGGATCGGCGAGGGTGGAGGTGTCGCCGAGGGCGGCGTAGTCGTTCTCGGCGATCTTTCTGAGGATCCGGCGCATGATCTTGCCCGAGCGGGTCTTCGGCAGGCCCGGCGCCCACTGGATCAGGTCGGGGGAGGCGATCGGGCCGATCTCCTTGCGCACCCACTGCACCAGTTCCTTGCGCAGTTCCTCGGTGTATTCCTCGCCCTCGTTCAGCGTCACATAGGCGTAGATGCCCTGGCCCTTGATCGCGTGCGGGTAGCCCACCACCGCCGCCTCGGCGACCTTCGGGTGCGCCACCAGCGCCGATTCGACCTCCGCCGTGCCCATCCGGTGGCCCGAGACGTTGATCACGTCGTCGACCCGCCCGGTGATCCAGTAATAGCCGTCCGCGTCGCGCCGGCAGCCGTCGCCCGAGAAGTAGTAGCCCTTGTACTGGCTGAAGTAGGTCTCCACGAAGCGCTCGTGGTCGCCGAAGATCGTGCGCATCTGCCCGGGCCAGCTGTCGGCGAGCGCCAGCAC
>NZ_VFRP01000132.1 GCF_006385685.1 Amaricoccus solimangrovi
CGCATTCCCTCGATTGCCTGGGACACACGGGCCGAGGCGTCCTCAGGGGAAACCCCAAGGTCAGCCGCGAGCTTCCCGATGGAGGCAACCGAGAGGGTTCCCGAGGAGGTCAGTTCGTCCAACGCGGCGGAGGCGCTGGGCGCCGAGGTAATGGCGCTCATGGCTTCCTCGGTGGCATCGTCGGCGGTGAAGTCGTCTTCGCTGGTCTCGGCCCCGGCGGCGGTGTCCTGCTCGGCGTCAGCGGAACCGGCCACCTCCGGGGCCTGCGAAGGGCGGGCTGAGGATTCCACCACGTTGCCCCCGGCGTCCCGCTGGAGGATGCCCTTCCCGAGGGCGTAGGACACGCTCACGTGGAAGCCTCGATAGAGGACCATATCGCTGTCCTGAAGGGGCCTGCGGCCGTTGATCGGGGTGCCGGTGCGGGAGATGGCCGAGGCCGTGAGGCCCTGCGTTCCCTCGGTATGGGCCGAGGTCATGGCGGAGTGAGGCGCCACGGTGGCGGACCGCTCGGCTTGGAGGTAGTCGGAATAGGACCGCTGGGGCTGGGGCTGGGGCTGGCCCCG
>NZ_VFRP01000133.1 GCF_006385685.1 Amaricoccus solimangrovi
CAGCACGGCGGGCAAGGCCGAGGCCGCGCTGAACAGCCGGCGCCGCGAGATGCGCGCGGCGCGCCGCGACCAGATCCGGCGCCGGCACGCCGAGGGCGAGAGCGTCGCGCGGATGGCGGAGCGGTTCCAGGTGAGCCCGCGCACGGTCGAGAGCGACCTGCTCGCGTTGCGCAAGGAAGGGCGGATCGCATGAAGCGCGACCTGAGATCCGGCCCGCTCGTCCGCTTCATCCGCAAGGTCCGCCGCGAGGTGACCCGCGCCGCGATGCGCCGGCCGATCCGCCAGCACAACCGCGAGAGCGGGGCGGGCCGGCACGAATGACCATCCAGCCGATATCCGGTGGCGGCCCCGCGTGGTCCCCCTGTCCTCCCCGGGGACCCGCCATCCACCCCTCGATCCAGCGGCGGGGCCGCCTCCGGATGTCGGCTTTCCCGCGGTTCCCCCGCCTGCGTCGGGCCTTCGGGCCCGGCGCCTTTTCCCCGGCCTGAGGAGAGGATGATGGGCAGCACGACACCGACTGACGGCCACCTGCGCGCGGCGCTGCTCGACC
>NZ_VFRP01000134.1 GCF_006385685.1 Amaricoccus solimangrovi
CCCGGCTCGCGGCGCGGGCGGAAGAAATCTTCCGGCGGATCGACGCGGGCGAGCAGCGGGAAGCCGGGCGCGAGACCCGGGCCGGCGCCGAGGTTCCCCATGCCTGAGCCCCAAGATCAAGTCGACGTGTTGTCTGGAATCAGGACCACCACGTCGCCTGCCTCCTCGTCGGCAAGCCTGTCACCGTCTCAAGTGATCCGTGAATTCGGAAGCCGGGTCGAGTCGGTTCGCTTCGAGACCTGGCGGGGCGATCTTCGATCCGTGACCGTGATCACGTTGCGCGGCCCCCAGGGAGAGGCCGATGCCTGATGCGATCCATCCTGTCGAGCGCGAGATGATCGACGCGCGGCT
Source organism: Amaricoccus solimangrovi (assembly GCF_006385685.1). Taxonomy (GTDB): domain Bacteria; phylum Pseudomonadota; class Alphaproteobacteria; order Rhodobacterales; family Rhodobacteraceae; genus Amaricoccus; species Amaricoccus solimangrovi. Next base: position 352 of record NZ_VFRP01000134.1, read on the forward strand.
CGAGGCCGGGCTCTTCACCCGCTGCGCGGCGGGCGCGCGCAGCGGGATCGCCTGGGACGATGAGGCCGTGCCGCTGCGCGAGCAGATCCGGCGCGACAGCACGGCGGGCAAGGCCGAGGCCGCGCTGAACAGCCGGCGCCGCGAGATGCGCGCGGCGCGCCGCGACCAGATCCGGCGCCGGCACGCCGA
>NZ_VFRP01000135.1 GCF_006385685.1 Amaricoccus solimangrovi
CAGATGGCGCAGGCGCTGATCACCGGACCGAAGGTGATCCTGATGGACGAGCCGTTCTCGGCGCTCGACATCCACACCCGGCACCTGATGCAGAACGAACTCCTGGCGATCTGGCAGGAAGAGCGGCGCGCGGTGGTGATGATCACCCACGATCTGGAGGAAGCCATCGCGCTCGGCGACCGCGTGGCGGTGCTCGCCGCCGGACCCCGCAGCCGGGTGATCGAGAGCTTCCCGATCGACCTCTCCCGGCCGCGCGACGTGGCCGAGATCAAACTCGATCCGCATTTCATGGATCTTTATCGCAACATCTGGGCGTCGCTGCGCGGCGAAGTGGAGAAGAGCTATGGCCGCGCGGAGTGAACGTCTTATCCAGCTCGGGCTTCTCGCGGTCATCCTCGGCGGCTGGCAGCTCGGGGTGACGACGGGACTGATCGACGTCTTCTTCCCGGCGCCGATCGACATCGTGAAGCAGATCTTCGCCTGGGTGACCGATCCCGGCTTCTACAAGCACGTCACGATCACCCTGACCGAAACCGTCCT
>NZ_VFRP01000136.1 GCF_006385685.1 Amaricoccus solimangrovi
ACGCCGAGATTGGTGATGATCCGGTCCACGACGCCCGTGCCGGTCAGCGGCAGCGTGCATTCGCGCAGCAGCTTCGATTCGCCGTGCTTGGACGCGTGGTCCATCACCACGACGACGCGCTTCACGCCCGCGACGAGGTCCATCGCGCCGCCCATGCCCTTGACGAGCTTCTTCGGGATCATCCAGTTCGCGAGGTCGCCGTTCTCGGCCACTTCCATCGCGCCGAGGATCGCCATGTCGATCTTGCCGCCCCGGATCATGCCGAAACTGTCGGCGGAGGAGAAGTACGAGGTGCGGTCGAGTTCGGTGATCGTCTGCTTGCCGGCGTTGATCAGGTCGGGGTCGAGCTCGGCCTCGGTCGGGAAGGGACCCATGCCGAGCATGCCGTTCTCCGACTGCAGCGTCACGTCGATCCCCTCGGGGATGTAGTTCGACACCAGCGTCGGGATGCCGATCCCGAGGTTCACATACATGCCGTCGCGCAGTTCCTTCGCGGCGCGGGCGGCCATCTGATC
>NZ_VFRP01000014.1 GCF_006385685.1 Amaricoccus solimangrovi
CCGGAATTGCACGTCATCGAGCGCCACCACGCCCGGGAACTCCTTCCGGATACCCTCGATCTCCAGCAGGGACTCCCCCGCCTTCGACTTGTGGTGGTCGACGCCCTCGCGCGCTTTCGCCGACAGTTCCATGTCCGCCTTCCTCCCAGGCCGCCGTCCGCCCGGAGGCGGGAATGAAGCGGGCGGGAGCCTTCGGACCGGCTGCCCGCCCGTCGTGTCGAGGTGCGGGCGCTCCGGTCCGAGCGCCCGGGCTGGCGTCAGTTCAGCGCCTCGTACTGGGCGAGGTTCGCCGGGGTCACGAGCTCGAACGGGATGAAGGTCTTCTTCTCGTAGGGCTCGCCCTTGACGATCTTGAGCACGGTATCGACCGCGCCGACGCCCTGGCCCTTGGCGTTCTGGAACACGGTCACGTCGAGATCGCCCGCCTTCATCGCCGCGAGCGCGTCCTTGGTCGCATCGACGCCGCCGATCACGACCTGGTCCATCGGCACACCGGCGGCCTTCAGCGCCTGGATCGCGCCGATCGCCATCTCGTCGTTGTTGGCGAAGACCGCCGCCGGCTTGATGCCGCCGGTCAGCCAGTTCGTCATCAGGTCGAGCCCGGGCGTGCGCATGTAGTTGGCGGTCTGTTCGTCGACGATCTTGATGCCCGAGCATTCCGGCGTCTCGAGCACCTCGTGCACGCCCTGGGTGCGGCCGCGCTGACCCGAGGTGCCAAGCTGGCCCATCATCACGACAGCGTCGCCCTTGCCACCGATCTCCTCGCAGATCTCCTTCGCCTGCAACGTGCCCGCGAGCACCTCGTCGGAGCCGACCCAGGCCTGCTTGTCGGGGAAGTTGTCCGCGACCGGCGGCATCAGGTTGACGAAGACGAGCGGGATGCCCGCCGAGGCGGCGGCGGCCGACATCGCATCGCCGGAGTCGGCATCGACCAGCATCACGATGATGCCGTCGACGCCCGAGGCGATGAAGTTCTCGACCTGGCTCTGCTGGCGCGAGATGTCGCCGCCGGCGTCCTCCATCTGGACGGTGACGCCGAGGCTGTCGGCGTGCGCCTGCATGTTGTGGCGCAGCACGGTCAGCCAGTTGTCATCGAAGAGCGACATGGCGACGCCGATCGTCTCGGCATGGGCGGAGCCCGCCATGAGCGCCGCGATGCCGGCGCCGAGCAGATACTTCCTCATATGCACTTCCTCCTCCTGTTGGTCTTCTGGTTCAGGCGAATTTCGGTGTGGTCCAGGCGAGCGCGCCCGCTTCGTGGCAATCGACGACCGCGTCGACGAAGGCGACGCCCTTGAGCCCGTCGTAGGCGGTGGGGATCCCCTCGGCGGCCGCTCCCGGCTGCCGCCCGGCGGCGCGGGCGCGGATCGCCTCGGCGAAGCCGGAATAGAGATTGGCGAAGGCCTCGATGTAGCCCTCCGGATGGCCCGGTGGCGTGCGGACGCGGGCGTGGGTCGCCTCGGTCAGATCCTCACGGCCGCGCTTGATCGTGGCAGGCGCGCCGAAGAGCGGCGTGAAGGTGAGCTCGTTCGGATGCTCCTGGCTCCAGACCAGGCTCCCCTTCGCGCCGAAGACGCGGAGCCGCAGCCCGTTCGACTGGCCGATCGCCACCTGGCTCGACCAGAGCAGGCCGCGCGCGCCGCCCTGGTAGCGGATCATCACATGGGCGTTGTCGTCGAGCGCCCTTCCCGGAACGAAGGTCGCGAGATCGGCGGCGATGCTCTCGGCCTTCAGGCCCGTCACGTACCCGGCGAGGTGATAGGCATGGGTGCCGATGTCGCCGATCGAGCCGCCCCGTCCGTTCTTCTTCGGATCGGTGCGCCAGGCCGCCTGCGCGTTGCCCTCGAGCTCGATGCCGGTCGCCATCCATTCGAGCGGGTATTCGACCTGGACGACACGGATCTCGCCGAGGTCGCCGCGCGCGACCATAGCGCGGGCCTCCTGGATCATCGGATAGCCGGAATAGGTATAGGTGACGCCGACGAACCGCCCGGTCTTCTCGGCGAGGTCGTTGAGCGCGATCGCCTCCCCGAGCGTCGCGGTCAGCGGCTTCTCGCAGATCACGTCGATGCCGGCCTCGAGGAAGGCTTTCGCGATCGGGTAATGCGTGAAGTTCGGCGTGCAGATCGCGATCACGTCCACCCCGTCCGGCCGCCCCGCCTCGCCCGCGGCCATCGCCTGATAGGAGTCGTAGGACCGGTCGGGTGCGATGTAGTTCGCCGCCGCGAAGGCGTGGCCGCGCTCCGCGTTCACGTCGAAGGCGCCGGCGACGAGATCGTACTGGTTGTCGAGCCGCGCCGCGAAGCGGTGGATGCCGCCGATATAGGCGCCCTCCCCGCCGCCGATCATGCCGAGGCGGAGCCGCCGCCCGGCCAGATCGGAGCGGATGGGCTTGGTAGGGGCCAGGGTTTCGGCCGTCGTCATGTCAATACCCCAGGATTTCGCGGTTGAGGGACGGGTTCGCCTCCGCCCTGACGAAATCGTCGAAGGCGCGGTCGGAGACGCGGATGATGTGGTCGGCGATGAACTTCGCCCCCTCGGCGGCGCCGTCCTCGGGGTTCTTGAAGCAGCACTCCCATTCGAGCACCGCCCAGCCGTCGAAACCGTGGCCGGTGAGCTTGGAGAAGATGCCCTTGAAGTCGACCTGCCCGTCGCCAGGGCTGCGGAACCGGCCGGCCCGCTTCACCCAGGGCTGGAAGCCGCCGTAGACCCCGCCCTTGCCATCCGGGCGGAACTCGGCGTCCTTCACGTGAAAGGCCTTTATCCGCTCGTGGTAGTGGTCGATGAAGGCGAGGTAGTCGAGGCACTGCAGCACGAAGTGGCTCGGATCGTAGTTGATGGCGCAGCGGGCGTGATTGTTCACCCGCTCAAGGAACATCTCGAAGGAATGGCCGTCGTGGATGTCCTCGACGGGATGGATCTCGAAACAGACATCCACCCCCTCGGCGTCGAAGGCATCGAGGATCGGGCGCCAGCGGCGCGCGAGTTCGTCGAACCCCTCCTCGATCAGCCCTTCGGGCCATTGCGGGTAGGGATACATGTAGGGCCAGAGCAGGCTGCCCGAGAAGGTCACGTGACGGTCGAGCCCGAAGCGGCGCGACGCCTTCGCCGCCGCCCGCATCTGCCGCTCCGCCCATTCGCGCCGCGCCTTCGGGTTCCGCCTCACCTCGGGCGCGGCGAAACTGTCGGCGGGATGATCGAAGGCGGGGTGCGAGGCGACGAGCTGGCCCTGGAGATGGGTCGCGAGCTCGGTCACCTCGAGCCCGTTCTCGGCGAGCACGCCCTTCACCTCGTCGGCGTAGTCCTGGCTCTCCGCCGCCTTCTCGATGTCGATGACGCGCTTGTCCCAGCAGGGCAGCTGCGCGCCGACGAAGCCTTTGGCACTAGCCCAGCCCGCCATCCCTTCGAGGCTGTCGTACGGCGCGTCGTCGCTCGCGAACTGCGCGAGGAAGACGGCGGGACCCTTGATCGTTCGCATGGTGATATCGCCCCTTTCGCACGCCGCGCGCGGAGGAGCTCACAGCCAGGCCGTGCCGCTCATGCCTTCCTCCCCGCCGCGCACCGTGTCATGCCACGTGACGCAATTTTTATTGCGTTTATCCTGTCAGATGCAATTGTTGCTGTCAACCAGTTTACGCAACAAAAATTGCATTCCTGTTGACTCCGGAACGGCCGCGCAGGTCCGGGTCGTTCGTCGGCACCCAGGCCGTTTCCCGGCTCGACCTCTGGATCGCCTCGACGAGGGACTGGACGCGGGCGCCGGCGCGGAAGTTGAAAGGCTCCGGGGCGCGGCCGGCGATCGCGTCGAGATAGCCTGCGATCTCGATCGCCTTCAGATCGTTGAAGCCGAGCTGGTGGCCCGGCGCGACGCAGAAGCGGCCGTAGGGCGGATGCTCCGGCCCCGCCTCGATCCGGCGGAAACCGCGCTGGCCGGCGGGATCGTCGGCGCTGTAGTAATGGAGTTCGTTGAAACGTTCCTGGCTGAAGACGAGCGCGCCCTTCGAGCCGTGGACCTCGAAATCGTGCTGCATCTTGCGGCCCATGGCGATCCAGTTCGCCTCGATCGTGCCGACCGCGCCGTTTTCGAAGCGCAGGAAGGCGCGGCCGACGTCGTCGGTCTCGACCCGCTTCGTGCCTCCCGCGCCGTCCGGACGGCTGGTGATCACCGTGGCGCAGTCCCCGAGCACCCTTGCGATCGGCCCGAGCAGGTATTCCGCCGTGGCGAGAGCGTGGCTGCCGATATCGGCGAGCGCGCCGCCGCCGGCCGGATCGTTGCGGAAGGTGAAAGGCGCGTCCGCGTCGGCCATGTAGTCCTCGGCATGGACGCCGCGATAGGAGCGGATCTCGCCGAGCGCGCCCGCGCGGATCATCTCGCGCGCCTTCGCAAGCATCGGGTTGCAGAGATAGTTGAACCCGACCTGCGTCCTGACGCCCGCGGCCTCCGCCGCCTCGGCCATCTCGACGGCGTCGGCGGCGCGTGGCGCCAGCGGCTTCTCGCAATAGACATGCTTGCCGGCGGCGATCGCGGCCAGCGCCATCTCCCGGTGCAGCGCGTTCGGCGCGGTGATGTCGACCACGTCGATTTCGGGATCAGCGACCATCGCACGCCAGTCCCCGGTCGCATGCGCGAAGCCGAAGGCGCGCGCCGCCGCGGAGGCCACTGCATCCGAGCGGTCCGCGACCGTGTGAGGCACGATCTCGTAGGGCAGATCGAAGACGCGCGGCGCCGAGGCGAAGCCGAAGGCATGGGTCTTGCCCATGAAGCCGGAGCCGATCAGGCCGATGTTGAGGACGGGTTTCGTATCAGGCATCGGAGAGGTCCCGGTTGACGATCAGCGCCGGATCGGCGCGGCCTTCGAGAAAATCGAGCACGTTGCGGACCGCGCCGATCGCCATGCGCTCGGCGCATTCGGCGGTGAGGCCGGCGACATGCGGCGAGAGGATCACCTTGTCCATCGCGAGCAGCGGATTGCCGGGCGCGGGCGGCTCGTCCTCGAAGACGTCGAGCCCGGCTCCGGCGAGGCGGCCTTCCGCGAGGGCCGCGATCAGCGCCGGCTCGTCGACGACGCCGCCGCGCGCGGTGTTGACGAGGATCGCGGAGGGTTTCATCGCCGCGAGGTCCGCCGCGCCGATCAAGGGCCTGTCGCCCTTCGGTGCGTGGACGCTGACGAAATCCGCCCAGGCAAGGCCCCCGGTCAGATCCGCGACCGGCGCGACCGGCCCTTCGGGCCAGCCCTGGCGGGCGAGGAACGGGTCGAAGGCGCGGATCTCCATGCCGAAGCCCCCGGCCATGCGCGCGAGATGCCGTCCTGCCCGGCCGTAGCCGAGGATCAGCAGCCGCTTGCCATGGAGCTCGCCTGGCTCCAGCCCGTCGCGCCAGCTCCAGTCGCCGGTCCGGACCGCGCGATCGGCGCGAAAGCCGCGCTTGGCCGCGACGAGCATCAGCGTCATCGCCTGTTCCGCGACCGAAATCGAATTGACGTCGCCCACCACCGCCAGCGCGATGCCGCGCGCGTTCAAGGCGGCGAGATCGACGGAATCGTAGCCCACGCCGTGGCGCGACACGATCCGGAGCCGCCCGGCCTTCGCCACCGTCGCCGCCGAAAGCGGCTGGGTGCGGATCACCAGCCCGTCGGCCCGGGCGATCAAGGGAGCGTAGCTCGCCTCGGACACCTCCTCGACGTAATCGAAGGTGATACCGGGGCGGCCCCGAAGCAGGTCGATGCCGCTCGGGTGCAGCTTTCCGGCGACGAGAACATGCGGCATCAGTAGCCTCCCTTCGCGCTGGCGACCGCCGGTTCCGCCGCTGCTTCGTCGGTCAGTTCGCGGAAGCGGGCGACGCTCGCGGCGGCGGCGGCGGCGAGCAGGCGCGAGTCGCCGCCCACGGTCGTCAGGTCGAAGCCCCAGCCGATCGCCTTCGCCGCGTAATCCGGCGTCCCGCAATGGAGCGCGGCGCGGATGCCGTGCTTCCGGCACGCCGCGAGGATGGTCTTGATCGCCGCGACCATCTCCGGCTCCTCGCGGTCGAAGGCGGGGGCGAGCCTGCCCTCGGCGAGGCTGAAGCTGAGATCCGCCGGGCCGATGTAGAGCCCGTCGAGCCCCGGCGTGGCGGCGATCGCGTCGAGGTTCGCCATCGCTTCCTTCGTCTCGATCATCGCGAAGCCGAGGATCTCGTCATTCGCCTCCGAAGCGTAATTCGCCCCCGCGGAGAAATTCGCCCGCGTCGGCCCGAAGCTGCGCTGGCCCTGGGGCGGGTAGCGCAGGCAGCTCACGAAATCCGCCGCCTGTTCCGCCGTGTTCACCATCGGGCAGATGATCCCGTAGGCGCCCGCGTCGAGCATCTTCATGATCACCCCCGGCTCGCGCCAGGGCACGCGCACCATCGGCACCACGCCGGAGGCGCGCATCGCCTGCAGCATCGGCAGCACGGCGGAATAGTCGAGCGCGCCGTGCTGCGCGTCGATCGTCACGCTGTCATAGCCCTGCGCCGCCATGATCTCGGCGGTGAACGGGTTGCCGATCGAGAGCCAGCCGTTGATCGCCGGCTTCCCCTCGGCCCAGAGGGTCTTGAGCTTGTTCCTGATCATCGCCTTCTCCTCAGATCACGACCTGGGCGAGCTTGGTCTCGAGGTAGTCGGTGATCCCCTCCGATCCTCCCTCGCGGCCCATGCCCGAATATCTCGCGCCTCCGAACGGCGCCTCGGCCGCGGCGAGCGCGAAGCTGTTGATCCCCACCATGCCGGCCCTCAGTCCCGCCACCGCGCGGCGCGCGCGGCCAGGGTCGCGGGTGAAGGCATAGGCCGAGAGGCCCATCTCGGTCGCATTGGCGCGTTCCAGCACCTCCTCCTCGTCGCGAAAGCGCGTGATCGCCGCGATCGGGCCGAAGTTCTCCTCCGCGAAGACCCGCATGTCGTCGGTCACGTCGGCGAGCACCGTCGGCTCGAGGAAGAAGCCCGCGTTGAAATCGGAGGCACGGCCGCCGCCGGTGACCACCCGGGCGCCGGCCTTCACCGCCTCGGTGATCACGCCCTCGAGTTCCGCCCGGCGGTTGCCGTTGATGACGGGACCCATCTGCGTCGCCGGATCGAGCCCGTCGCCCAGTCGCAGCGCCTTCGCCCGCGCCGCGAAACCCTCGACGAAGGCGTCATGCAGGCTTTCGTGCACGAAGAGCCGGTCGCAGGTGACGCAGACCTGGCCCGCGTTGGCGAACTTGGTCGGCACCGAGGCGTCGAGCACCGCCTCGAGATCGGCGTCGTCATGGACGATCAGCGGCGCGTTGCCGCCGAGTTCCATCGTCACCTTCTTCATCGTGTCGGCGGCGTCGCGGATCATCTGCTGGCCGACGCCGGTCGAGCCGGTCAGGGATACCTTGCGCACGAGCGGCGAGGCCATGATCGGCGCGTAGGTCGCGGCGGTCGGCCCGACGACGAGGTTGACGACGCCCTCGGGCAGGTTCCCGGCGCGGCAGCAGTCCACCATCACCATCGCCGTGCCCGGCGTCTGGCTCGACGGCCGGACGACCACCGAGCAGCCGGCGGCGAGCGCCGGCGCGACCTTGCGGGCGACCAGCGCGGCGGGGAAGTTCCAGGCGGTGAAGGCGGCGACAATGCCGATCGGCTCGCGCGTCACCTCGAAGCGGCCGCCGGGAACGCGGCTCTCGACGATCCGGCCGTAGATCCGCCGCGCCTCCTCGGCGTACCAGCGGAACTGGTCGCAGGAGAGGCCCCATTCCCGGCCCGCCTGCGCGAGCGGCTTGCCGGTCTCCGAGGCGATCATCCGCGCCGCCTCGTCGGTCCGGCGGATCATCTCGTCGGCGATCGCATGCAGCGCATCGGCGCGCTCGAAGGCGGATTTTGCCCTCCAGGCGGCGAGGCCCCGTTCGGCCGCCGCGATCGCGGCCCCGGTATCGGCCGCCGTCGCCACCGGCGCCGCGCCGAGCGGCTTCTCGGTGACCGGGCTGATCACCGGGGCCGTCCCGCCCGCCGCCGCGCTCCAGCTCCCGCCCAGAAAAAGTCCGAACTTCTCGTACATCTCGCTCACCCGATCTCGCTGACCTTGACCGGCCGACCTTCGGTAGCCAACCGTAACGCCGCCTCTGCCAGGACCGGCGCCAGCCGCCCGTTCCCGAAACCGACCTCCGGCTTCGTTCCCGACTCCACGGCGCCGACGAGGGCCAAGGCGTCGTGCGTGGCGATATCGGCCACGTACATGCGGCCGATCCGGCCGCGGTAGGGCACGGCGATTCGAACCATGGCTCCCTCCCATTGGAAATTTTCGCAATGCTTGTTGCATCAAGCTTGATCTGTCAACACGCATTACGTATGAAGCGGGAAAGCAAATCTTCCTGGGAGGACCAAGGATGAGTCGATCAACCGTTCGCCTGACCATGGCGCAGGCGCTGGTGCGCTACCTTTGCAATCAGTTCACCGAGATCGACGGCGCGCGCGTTCCGCTCTTCGCCGGGGTCTTCGCGATCTTCGGCCATGGCAATGTCACCTGCCTGAGCGAGGCGCTCGAGGCGGCGCAGGACGAACTCCCCACCTGGCGCGGCCAGAACGAGCAGTCGATGGCACTGGCCGCGATCGGCTTCGCCAAGGCGAAGCGCCGGCGCCAGCTCATGGTCGCCACCTCCTCGATCGGGCCGGGCGCGACCAACATGGTGACCGCCGCCGGCCTCGCCCATGCGAACCGCCTGCCGGTGCTGCTGCTCGCGGGCGACGCCTTCGCCAACCGCCGCCCGGACCCGGTGATGCAGCAGGTCGAGCACTATGGAAACCCGACCGTCACCGTGAACGACGCCTTCAGGGCGGTCACGCGCTACTGGGACCGGATCACGCTGCCCGAGCAGATCATCGGCTCGCTGCCGCAGGCGATCGCGGCGATGCTCGACCCGGCCGATTGCGGCCCGGCCTTCCTCGCGCTCTGCCAGGACACCCAGGAAGTCGCCTACGATTACCCGGAAGCCTTCTTCGAGCCGACGCACTGGACCATCCCCCGGCCCCGTCCGGACGCGGACAGGCTCGCCGAGGCGGTGGCGCTCCTGAAATCGGCGAGGAAGCCGCTCATCATCTCGGGCGGCGGCGTGCGCTATTCGCTCGCGGAGGAGACCGTCGCGAAACTCGCGCTCGACCGCGGCATCCCCGTCGTCGAGACGATCGCCGGCAAGGGCGCGCTCACCCATGACCATCCGGCGCATGCCGGGCCGATCGGCATCCTCGGCTCGACCTCCGCGAACGCGCTCGCCGCCGAGGCCGACGTGGTGCTCGCGATCGGCACGAGGCTCATGGACTTCACCACCGGCTCCTGGACGGTGTTCAATCACGATGCGAGGATCATCGGGATCAACGCGGCGCGCTGGGACGCGACCAAGCACCGCTCGCTCGCGGTGGTGGGCGACGCGCGGGCGACCGTGACCGAGCTCGACGCCGGCCTCGGCGACTGGAAGGCGCCCGGGGGCTGGACCGCGAAGGCGCGCGAGCTGATGGGTGAGTGGGACGCGCTGGTGGACGACTACCAGAAGCCGACCAACGCCGAGGTTCCGACCTACGCGCAGGTGATCGCGCGCGTCCACGCGGCGGCGAAGCCCGAGGATCCGCTGATCACCGCCGCCGGCGGCCTGCCAGGCGAGCTTGTGAAGGGCTGGCGCGTCAAGGCGCCCAATACCTTCGACTGCGAGTTCGGCTTCTCCTGCATGGGCTACGAGATCGCCGCCGGCTGGGGCACTGCGATGGCCCGGCCCGGCACGACGCCGATCGTGATGATCGGCGACGGCACCTACATGATGATGAATTCCGACGTCTATTCCTCGGTGCTTTCCGGCCACAAGTTCATCCTGATCGTCTGCGACAACGGCGGCTATGGCGTGATCAACCGGCTGCAGAACGCCAAGGGCACGCCGGGCTTCAACAACCTCATCCGCGATTGCCGCGTCGTGGAGCCGTTCCCGGTGGACTTCGTGAAACACGCCGAGTCGATGGGCGCGCTGGCGCGAAGCTGCGCGAGCCTCGCTGATCTCGACGAGGCGATGGCCTGGGCCCAGACCACCGACCGCACCACGCTCATCACCATCAGGACCGACGCCTTCGCCTGGGTTCCGGGCGACGCGGACTGGGACGTCGGCGTGCCCGAGGTCTCGCACCGGGACACCGTCAAGGAGGCCCGCGCGGCGCAGGTCGCCATCCGCGAAAAGCAGCGCGTCGGAGTCTGAGCCGATGAAGGCGAAACTTGGAATCGCGCCGATCGCGTGGTGGAACGACGATCTGGCGGAGCTGAGCGACGACGTGTCGCTCGAGGAATGCCTGCGCCAGGCGCGCGAGGCGGGCTATACCGGCATGGAGACCGGGCGGCGCTTCCCGATGGACCCGAAGGAACTCGGGCCGATCCTCGCGAAATACGGCATCTCGGTCTGCGGCGGCTGGTTCTCGGGCCTGCTGCTCGATGGCGAGATCGCGGTGGAGAAGGACCGGATCGCGCCGCAGATGGAACTCTTCAAGGCGATGGGGGCGCCCTGCATCGTCTATGGCGAGACCGCGCGCTCGATCCAGGGCGTGAAATCGGCGCCGCTCGCGACCAAGCCGAAGCTCTCCGAGGAGGAGATCCGGGTCTACGCGCGCAAGATGACCGAGTTCGGCGAGTGGTGCGCCGAGCAGGGAATGCCGCTTTCCTACCACCACCACATGGCGGCGGCGATCGAGACCGAAGCGGAACTCGACCTCTTCATGAAGCATTCGGGCGAAGGCATTCCGCTGCTCTACGACGCGGGCCACATGGCCTTCGCCGGCGGCGACGTGCTGCGCGTGATCGACAACCACCATGCGCGGATTTCCCACGTCCACACCAAGGACGTGCGGATGGGGGTGATCGACGGGCTCGACCGGACGAAGGAGAGCTTCCTCGACGCCGTGGTGAAGGGCGCCTTCACCGTGCCGGGCGACGGCTCGCTCGATTTCGAGGCGATCGTGAGGAAGCTCGCCGGCCACGGCTACGAGGGTTGGTTCGTCGTCGAGGCGGAGCAGGATCCGAAGGTCTCGCCGCCGCTCGATATGGCGAAGATCGGGCATCGGGAACTGCTGCGGGTGATGGACGCGGCGGGATATGAAGTAGAGGCTTGAGAGCAATGAACCGCATGGACGGAAAGATCTGCGTCGTCACCGGCTCGACGCAGGGGCTCGGCGCCGCGATCGCGCGCCGCTTCGCGGAAGCGGGCGCCGCCGGGCTGGTGACGCTCGGCCGGAACGAGGCCAAGGGCAAGGCGGTCGCGGAAGCCATCACGCGCGACACCGGAGTGCCCGCGCATTTCGTGAAGGCCGACCTCGGGAGCGTCGAGGACTGCCGGAACGTGATCGCCGAGGCGGAGCGGGCGTTCGACCGCGTCGACGTGCTCGTCAACGCGGGCGCGCTGACCGACCGGGGCACGATCCTCGACACCAGCCCTGCGCTCTTCGACGCGATGTTCGCCACCAACGTCCGCGGGCCGTTCTTCCTGATCCAGGAGGCGATCCGGCTGATGATCCGCGACGGCGTCGAGGGCGCGATCCTCAATATCGGCTCGATGTCGGAACTCGCGGGCCAGCCCTTCATCAGCGCCTATTGCGCCTCGAAGGGCGCGCTCGCCACGCTGACGCGCAATACCGCCTTCGCGGTGCTGGCCAACCGGATCCGCGTGAACCAGCTCGACATCGGCTGGATGGCCTCGGACCACGAGCGCGAGCTTCAGGCGGCGGAATCGGGCGATCCCGACTGGGAGAGGAAGGCCAACGCCGCTCTGCCCTTCGGCCGCCTGATCGATCCCGCCGAGGTCGCCCGCGTGGTGAACTTCCTCTGCTCCGGCGACGCCGGCCTGATGACCGGCGCGGTCGTGAACTTCGACCAGTCCGTCTGGGGCGCCTACGCGGGCCAGGCGCCCGGACCCGAGGGGCCGATGACGCTCTGAGGGCGAGGCGGCCCCCGACGCCGCGCACGTTCGGGATGCGCGGATCGCTGACATTGTTCCGGATGAGGACGATCCCGCTGACGATGGAGAAGACCAGCACTGCGATGCGAAGCGCCGTCCCATCAATATGCGCGCGCGCCAGCCGCGAAACCGCGGTGTCAATGAGGACAGCCGGCATCAGCTAGAGCGCCGCCGTGAACCGAGCCGGCTCCAACCGCCCCGCCGTCGCGAGAATGACGAGCGAATTCCACTTCCCCACCAGCAGCGCATCAATTCCGGGGTCGCCGGGAACTGATGGGAGGAAGGAATTAGGTGGTCCCGATCGTCGGATCACGGCGTGCCGACGCACGTCCAGTTCCGACAGATCGGGGTTCGCTCAGGCCGCCGACCCGGTCAGGCCGGGACGGCCTCGACCGGGTCGGGGCGCACGATGACCGTCGTCGCGACCGGATAGAATTCCTCGCCCGGCATGCCGACGCGGCGGGCGTGCTCGCGGATCGCCTCGCCGTCGCGCGCCTCGTAGACGCAGAAGGTGCCGATGCGCCCGTCGGGCTCATGGACGACGTAGCTGCGGATCCACCGCACCTGGTCGGCCATTTCCTCGTTGCCGATCCGGGCCGATTTCGCGCCCGCGGCTTCGAGTTCGGCGAGATCGGCCCAGGCGCTCGGGCGCCGGATGACATAGAGCTGCATTGGTCTTCCTCCTCCTGTGCGGCGTTGCGCGCCGCGCGCGTCACGCGCTCCGCGTGACTTCTGGAAGAGTGCGACGGATCGCCGCTTACGGTCCTTACCGCGCGCTGATCCTTGCCGGATCTTCGGGCGCGCCCGCGCCGGTCAGATCGCGAGCGCGGCGCGCATCGTCTCGAGCCAGCGCATCGCCTCGACGCCGTCCGCGATGGTGGGCGCCGGGGTCGCCGCGCCGCCGAGCGCGGGAACGACATCGGCGAGCAGCGCGTGATAGCCCTTGTAGTCCTCGTTGGCCGCGGCGGTGAAGTTCGGCTTCCAGGTCAGCGTGTCCGATCCGGGATCGAGCGTCGCGCCAAGGTCGTCGACCTTGAAGGCCGGGTCGCGGTGCCAGCGCACCTCGATCACGTCCTCGACCTCGAGCCGCTGGTGGTCGCCCATGATCTCGATCCGCTCCACCGGCGCGCCCCGGCTCTGGAGCGTGCCCATGGCGATGGTGCCGATCGCGCCGCCCGCGAAGTCGAGCGCGACGTGGAACAGGATCCGCCCCGGCGTCTTCTCGACCTTGCGCGCGCTCAGGCCCGTGATCGGCCCGGCGAGGAACGGCGCGAGGTCCATGTAGTGCACGCAGTGGTGCAGCAGGAAGCCGGTGTAGTCGACGTCGCCGGTGAAATAGCCGGGCGCGGTCATGTAGTAGCCGGTGAGGCCGAGCACCTCGCCGAACCGGCCCGAGGCGATCACGTTGCGCGCGATCCGGTTGCCGATCGAATAGCGCTTCATGAAGCCGAGCAGCAGCGGCTTGCCCGCCTTCTCGGAAGCGGCGAGCAGCCGGCGCGCGCCCTCGGCTGTCCCGGAAGGCGGCTTCTCCATGAAGACCGGCAGGCCGCGCTCGAGCGCGGCGAGGCCGAAGGCGAGGTGCTGGTCCGGGCCGACCGCCATGCCGATCGCGTCGAGGCCCGGGGTGGCGATCAGCTCGGCCGCGTCGGAGGTGAGCGTGGCGACGCCGAACTGGCGGGACGCCGCCCGGAGCCGCGCGCCGTCGATGTCGCAGAGCGCTCCGATCCGGACGTCGTGGCGGAGGAGTTGCGGCAGCAGCATCTGGCTCGCGTGGGTGCCGCAGCCGATCCAGCCGATGGTGAGGGTCATCTGCGGTATTCCGTCAGTTCGATATGGGAGCGGATGAAGGCGACGGAGGCGCGCAGGCGCGCGTCCTCGTCCTCGTGGGGCGGCCGCCACTGGGCGAAGGGCACGCCGAAGCGGTCGTCGTTCCGGCGGAAGGGTTCGAGCGAGACCGGCCCGGCGTAGCTGACCTCGTGGAGCGCGCGGAACACGCCGACCCAGTCGGTCGCGCCGGTGCCGGGGAAGCCGCGGTGGTTCTCGTTCGCCTGGAAATGCGCGAGCCGCTCGCCCGCGAGCCGGATCGCCTCGGGGATCGAGGCTTCCTCCATGTGCATGTGGAACGTGTCGAGCATCATCCGCACGCCCGGATGGTCCACCGCGTCGAGCAGTTCCATCGCCTGCGCCGTGGTCGAGAGCACATCGGATTCGAACCGGTTCAGCGGCTCCACCGCGAGGGTGATCCCCGCCGCCGCCGCGTGTTCGCCGGCGGCCCGGAGACCCGCGACGCAGCGCTCCTTCCGCGCGAGGCGCTCGTCCTCCGCGACCGGCGCGGGCGGGCGGCCGGCGAAGACGAGCGGGTTGCCGGTGAGCGGCCCGCCGACGATCGCGGCGCCGAGCGCGACGGCGGTGTCGACCGCCTGGCGCAGGTAGTCGATACCGCCCTGATGTCGCCCCCGATCCTCCGAGGCGAGGTTGCGCTCGAGGTTGACGCGGGCGGCGAGCACGACGCCGAGCCCCGCGTCGGAGAGCGCGCGGGCGGCGGCGGCCGGATCGAGTTCGCCCGGCTCCGGCACCAGCAGTTCGACGAAATCGAAGCCCTGGGCCTTCATCCGGTGGAAGAGCGGGAAGTGTTCGGGCCCGAAGGGGCGGGCGTATTGCATCGAGATGATGCCGACGGGGTTCATGGCAGGTCCTTCGGTCATGCGAGATTCAGCCCTTCACCGCGCCCTGCGTCAGCCCGCCGACCAGCCGGCGCTGCACGATCAGGAACAGCAGGACGACCGGGAGCGCGCCGACGATGCCGCCGGCGGCGAGCAGCCCCCATTCGATCTGGAACTCGCCGATCAGGGTCTGGATCGCGACGGTCACGGTGCGCACGTTCCGGCCCGTCAGCGTCAGCGCGTAGAGGTATTCGTTCCAGGCGGTGATGAAGATGTAGATGCCGGTCGAGATGATCCCGGGCAGCGCGAGCGGCAGCACGACGCGCCTCAGCGCCTGGAGCCGCGAGCAGCCGTCGATCATCGCCGCCTCGTCGAGGCTTCGCGGGATCGCGTCGACGTAGCTCGTCAGCATCCAGACCGCGAAGGGGATCGCGACCGTCGCATTGGCGAGGATGAGCGCGAGATGCGTGTCGAGGATGCCGAGCCAGCGCATGATGATGAAGAGCGGCAGGATCAGCAGCACGACCGGGAACATGTTCACGAGCAGGAACTGCAGCATCAGGAGCTTGCGGCTCGGGAAGCGGAAGCGCGACAAGGAATAGGCCGCCGTCACCGAGACGAGGAGGCCGAGCACGACCGTGCCGGCCGCCACGATCAGGCTGTGGCCCATGTTGCCGGTGAAGCTCGTGTGGAGCAGCAGCCGGTTGAAGTTCTCGAGGCTCCAGACCGCGGGCGAGAGCGAGACGCCGCGCGCGCTGATCTCCGCGGACGGCGTGAGCGCGGTCAGCGCCAGCCAGGCGAAGGGGCCGATGGAGAGGAGCACGATCAGGAGCGCGGGGAGGTGGATCGTGAGCAGGCGGCGGAGCGGGGAAGGGTGGTTCATCTCTCGACCTCCCGCATCGTGCGCGCGATGTAGATCGCGACGAAAACCCCGAGCAGCAGCGTGAAGGCCACCGCGATCGCCGAGCCATAGCCGAAGTCGAGGTTCTGCCGCGCCTTGACGAAGGCGTAGAGCGGCAGCGTGTGGGTGGCATAGCCCGGCCCGCCGCCGGTCATCACGAAGATGACGTCGATCGAATTCGCGACCCAGATCACGCGCAAGAGCCCCGCCGTGGCGAGCACCGGCGCGATGCCGGGCAGCGTCACATGCCGGAACTGGCGCCAGGCGCTCGCGCCGTCGATCGCCGCGGCCTCGTACTGGCTCTTCGGGATGCCCTGGAGCGCGGCGAGGATCATCACGGCGAAGAAGGGGAAGCCCTGCCAGGTCAGCGTGACGATGATCGAATAGAGCGCGACGCCGGGATCCGCGAGCCAGGGCACCGCGGTTTGGATGATCGAGAGCCGCAGCAGCAGGTCGTTCGCGACGCCGATGTTCGGGTCGTAGATCCAGCGCCACATCAGCGCGATGACGACGCTCGGCAGCGCCCAGGGAATGATGACGAGCGCGCGGGCGAGGCCGCGCCAGAAGAATTGCTGGTTGAGGATGAGCGCGGCGACGAGGCCGAGCAGCATCTGCGCCGGTACCGTCAGGCCGATCCAGAGCACGGTGCGCCAGAGCGAGGACCAGAACACCGGGTCCGACATCAGCGCGACAAAATTGCCGAGCCCGATGAAATGCGTGGCCTTCGGCCTGAAGAGCACGAGTTCGAAGAAACTCGTGCCGATGGCGAGCAGCATCGGCGCGAAGACGATCAGGAGCGTGACGAGCACGGCGGGCGTCAGCAGCCAGTAGGGCAGCGCCCGCCGCCCGCGCGCGCGGGGGCGCGGCGCGTCGAGCGCCTCGGCGTCGGCGATGGACATGGGCGGTTCCTCGGAAAGGGGGGAGGCGGCGGTCCGCCTTCCCGCGCGTCTGGTGCTATTCGAACGGCGCCTCGAGGTTTTCCAGCATCTCCTCGGCGGAGATCTCGCCGGTCAGCGCGAGCTGCATCTGCGTCTGCCACTCGGTGTTCACGAAATTGGCCGTCGCGGATGTCTGCGGCAGCACATGGGCGAAGGGCAGCGAGGCGAGCGTCGCGTCGACGAAGCGCTTTTCGTGGCCGGTCCAGTTCTCCGAGCCGGACTTGGTCACCGGAAGCTGGTTGGTCGCCTTGACGAATTCGTTGTTGTTCTCGGGCTCCGCGAGGAAGGAGATCCACTTCCAGGCTGCGTCCTTGTCCTCGGCGCCCGCGAAGATCGCGAGCGACTCGTCGCCGTAGGAGGTCCACTGGCCGCCGCCGCAGGAGGGCACCGGGACCGCCGAGACCTTGTCGCCGAGCGCAGCGACGAGGTCGTTGGACGAGCCGATGTGGTGGATCGTCATCGCGGTCTTGCCGGACTTGAAGGCGCCGATGATCTCCTGGAAGCCGTCGTTCGGGGCAGAGGGCGGGATCGACTTGTCCTCGCGGAACATGTCGACGATCATCTGCGTGCCCGCGATCGCGCCCGGCGTCGCGAGCCTGCCCGGAGCGAGCTCGGCGCCGGAGGCGAGCGCGAAGGCGCCCCACTGGTCCCAGCCGCCCTTGCCGCCCCGGAAGCCGAAGCCGTAGGTGTCGCCGGTGGTGAGCGTCTTCGCCGCCGCGCGCAGGTCCTCGCAGGTCTTCGGCGGCTCGAGCCCCGCCGCCTGGAACAGGTCGGGCCGGTAGTAGAGGTAGAGCACGACGTACTGGATCGGCAGGTAATACCGCTGCCCGTCCGGCCCGGCATTGAGCTCCAGCAGGTTGTCGAGCAGGTTCGCCTTGCCGTCCCAGGCGTCGATCCGGTCGCCGATCGGCTCGAGCGCGCCCATCTCGACGAGCCGGGGCTGGGCGAAGAGCTTCACCATCGCCGCGTCCGGCGCGCCGCCGCCGACCAGCGCGGTGTAGAGCTGGTCGTAGTAGCTGTTCCAGGGGATGTTCTCGGCCTCGATCTCGATGCCGGGGTTCGCGGCCTCGAACTTGTCGACGAGCCCCTGCATCGGGTTCTCGGGATTGTCGAAATGGTACCAGAACCGGACCGTCTGCGCGTTGGCGGCGGTCAGGCCGAGCGCGAGCGCGCAGGCGGTGGCGAGCAGGCGGGTCATGGGTTTCCTCCAGCTGTTGTTGGTTCTTGTGTCGTTTTCCGGATGAAGGCGGCGGCGGCGGCGAGCGCGTCGCGCGCCTGGGGCAGGTCGCGGCTCATCTGCAGGAAGCCGTGGGTGACGCCCGGCACGACCACGGGCTCGACGCCGAGCCGTTCGGCGAGCACGAGCGTGTCGCTCAGCAGCGGATCGACCCCGGCCGCGAGCAGGAAGACCGGCGGCAGCGCCGCGAGCGCCGGAGCCGCCGCCCGCGCGGGCGCGGCGAGCGGGGTCGCGCGGGCTTCGGGGTCGGGAAGATACCAGTTCCAGTAGCGCCGCATCTTGTCGCGGGTGAGACCCGGGCCGTCCCGGAAGGCGCGATAGGACGGGCTTTCGAAATCCGCGTCGAAGACGCCGTAGAACAGCGCCGCCGCCTCGGCCGGAACCGGCCGCCCGTCGGCGATCTCGGAGAGCAGCGCGGCGAGCGCGAGATTGGCGCCGGCGGAATCCCCCGCGACGACGGTTCCGCCCGGCGCGAGCCCCGCCGCGCGGGCGAGGCCGGGCGCGGCCCGCAGCGTCGCGATCGTGTCATGGAGCCCGGCCGGGAACGGGTGCTCGGGCGCGAGCCGATAGTCCGGCAGCAGCGCCGGCAACCCCGTTTCGAGCGCCAGAACCCGCGCGCAGCGGTCATGCGACGCCGGCGAGCCGAAGGCGAAGCCGCCGCCGTGGACGTAGACGAGAAGCCCCGGCCGCGCCGTCTCTGGTACGATCAGGCGCGCGGTGACCGCGGGCGTGCCGAGCTCGGGATCGGCCGGGATCTCCAGATCCTCGGCGCGCGCCATCTCGAGCAGGTCGCGGTTCCACCAGCCATCGCGGCGCGCGGCGAGCGCGCGGCCCTCGGAGGGCGGCAGCAGCGTGGGATCGCCGGTCGCGGCGTCCGCCTCGGCCTGGAGGGCGACCAGCTCGGGCAGGAGTTCGGCGGAAAAGGCGGTCACGGGGCGGCTCCCTCGAAAACGTCGGGCCCGAAGTCGACGATGGTGGCGATGTGGTGGAAAAGCGCCCGCTCCGCGCCCGCCGCGTCGCCCGCCTCGATCAGATCGACGATCGGGCCGTGGCGCGCCGCGGTGCGCGCGAGGTCGCGGCGCGCGCCGCCGCGCGAGATCTTGAAGCGGTGGTTGTGGATCAGGCAGCGGTGCAGGATCGGCTCCAGCGCGGCGAGGCCCGCCTCCGCGAAGATCCGCTCGTGGAAGTCCCGGTCGATCGCGGCGAGCTCCAGCTCGTCACCCGCCTCGGCGGCGGCGAACATGCCCGCCACCCGCGCGCGCAGATCCCCGATGAGCCGCGCCGGGGGCGCGCCCGCGACGGCGCGGATCCCGCGGCATTCGATCTGCTGGCGGATGCGGAACATCTCGACCGCCTCCTCCGCCGTGCAGCTCGAGACCTGGGTGCCGCGGTAGCCGAGCCGGCGCACCAGCCCCTCGTCCTGCAACCCGAGCAGCGCCTCGCGCACCCGGCCCTGGCTGCAGCCGAAACGGGCGGCGAGTTGCAGTTCGGTCAGCGTCTCGCCGGGCGCGAGTTCGCCGAGCATGATCTCCCGCTTCAGCGTCGGCATCACCGCGTCGCGCGATGCGGCCCTCGTTTCGCTTGTCGCCGCGCGGGTCATGGGGCGGAATTCCCTCTTGCGTCAAATTATCGTTATCAATATTGATAATATACAGGCTGTCAAGGCCGTCCGCGGGGGGGAGACACAGATGTCCGCCATCGAGCTGAGGAATATCCGGAAGGCCTACGGGAGCGTCACGGTGATCCCGAGGATCGACCTCCGGATCGGGAGCGGCGAATTCCTCGTGCTGGTCGGCCCCTCGGGCTGCGGCAAGTCCACGCTGCTCCGGATGATCGCCGGGCTCGAGGAGATCTCGGGCGGCGAGATCACCATCGGCGCGCGGCCGGTCGGGAACCTGCCGCCCGCCGAGCGCAATGTCGCGATGGTGTTCCAGGATTACGCGCTCTACCCGCACATGAGCGTGGCGGAGAACATGGGCTTCGGCCTCCGAATGCGCGACCAGCCGGCGAAGGAGGTCGCGCGCGCGGTCGGGGACGCCTCGGCGATCCTGAAGCTCGACGCGCTGCTCGAACGGCGTCCGGCGCAGCTTTCGGGTGGCCAGCGCCAGCGCGTCGCGATGGGCCGCGCGATCGTGCGCGCGCCCGACGCCTTCCTGTTCGACGAGCCGCTCTCGAACCTCGACGCCGCGCTCCGCGTCGAGATGCGGCTCGAGATCGGCAAGCTGCACCGGCGGATGAAGGCGACCACGGTCTATGTGACGCACGACCAGGTCGAGGCGATGACGCTCGCGGACCGGATCGTGGTGATGAACGCGGGGCGGATGGAGCAGGTCGGCGCGCCGCTCGACCTCTACCGCCGGCCCGAGACGCTGTTCGTCGCGCGCTTCATCGGCAGCCCGACGATGAACACGCTGCCCTGCGATCTCGCGCGGGGACCGGACGGGACCGCGCTGGCGCGGCTTCCGGGCGGCGCGCGGCCGATCCCGTCGGCGGGGCGCGCGGAGGGGCGGGTGATCCTCGGCATCCGTCCGGAGGATCTCGCGGTCTGCGGTGCTTCCGAGGCCTGGTTCACCGGGCCGCTCGCGGTGGTCGAGCGGCTCGGCAGCCAGAGCTTCGGCTATCTCGAGGTGAGCGACGCGCTCACGGTCACCGTCGCCTTCGACCGCGCGGCCGAGCTTTCCCCGGGCCAGATCGTCTCGGTCGCCGGCGATCCGGCGGCGGCGCATATCTTCGATCCGGCCGACGGGCGCCGGCTGAACTGAGCGCCGGCGTCAGATGCTCGCGGTGATCCCGCCGTCGACGTGGAGCGTGTGGCCGTTGACGAAGGACGAGGCGTCGGAGGCGAGGAAGACCGCGGCGCCGATCAGCTCGCGCGTCTCGCCCCAGCGCCCGGCCGGGGTGCGGGCGGCGAGCCAGGTGGAGAACTCCGGATTCTCGACCAGCGCCCGGTTGAGCGGCGTGCGGAAATAGCCCGGCGCGATCGCGTTGACCTGCAGCCCGTGCCGCGCCCAGTCGGTCGCCATGCCGCGCGTGAGGTTGCGCACCGCGCCCTTGGTGGCGGTATAGGGGGCGATGCCGGGGCGGGCGAGTTCGCTCTGCACCGAGGCGATGTTGATGATCTTGCCGCGCCCGCGCGCGATCATGCCCCGCGCCACCGCCTGGCCGACGTAGAACAGGCTCGAGACGTTGGTTTCCATCAGCGCCCGCCAGCGCTCGATCGGGAAATCCTCGAGCGGGGCGCGGAACTGGATGCCGGCGTTGTTGACGAGGATCTCGACCGGCCCCCCGGCCTCAAGCGCCGCGACCGCCGCGGCGACCGCGTCCGGGTCGGTCACGTCGAAGGCCGCGGTCTCGACCGCGTGGCCCGCCTCGGCGAGCGTCGCCGCGGCCGCTTCGAGCCGCCCGGCGTCGCGCCCGTTCAGGATCACCCGCGCGCCATGGGCGGCGAGTCCTTCCGCCAGCGCGAGGCCGATGCCCTGGCCCGAGCCGGTGACGAGCGCGCGGCGGCCCGCGAGGTCGAACAGCGGGAAGCTCACGGCGCCACCCGTTCGGCGAGCGCCGCCAGCGCCGCGTCGATGATCTCGGGCAGGGCCGCTTCGATATCGATGCTCACCACGCCCGGCTCGCCGCGCGGGTCCTCGAGCGTCGCGAGCTGGCTCGCGAGCAGCTCCGGCGGCATGAAATGCCCCTCCCGCGCGCCCATCCGCCGCGCGAGCAGCGCCTCCGAGCCCGAGAGGAACACGAAGCGGACATCCCGCCCGGCGCCTTGGCGGATCAGGTCGCGATAGGCGCGACGCAGCGCCGAGCAGGAGACGACGATCTCCGCCCCCGGCTCCTCCGCGATCCGCGCGGCGATGGCGCGGAGCCAGGGCCAGCGGTCCTCGTCGGTGAGCGGCGTTCCGGCCGCCATCTTCGCCACGTTCGCCGCCGGATGCAGCGCGTCGCCCTCGACGAAACCCGCGCCGAGCCGCGCGGCGATCCCCTCGCCGACCGAGGTCTTGCCGCAGCCGCAGACCCCCATCACCACGATGGCGCGCCGTTCAGACACGGGCTCAGTCAGGGGCTCAGCCATGGGCGAGCTCGAAGACATGGTGCCGCACCCTCCCGTCGAACATCGCGAGCAGGCCCTTCGTCACCTCGCGGCTCTCGTGGCGCACGTCCGAGTCGAGCGCGGCCCGGAGCGCGTCCATGTCGTCGAATGCCATCGAGAGCGCCAGCGCCACCTCGGGCATCCCCGCGTCCCGCTCCCGCTCGCGCAGCACCCGCACCTCGCGCGCGCCGGGAAAGCGCCGCCAGAGCGGCAGCAGGTCGCGCGCGATGTAGGCGTCGAAATCGGCCTCGCGGCCGGGGTGGATCGCGCCTTCGAACAGCGCCTGTCGGACGATCATGGGCCGGGTTCCTCAGTTGACGAGCGAAGGCGGGCGCTCGCCCGCGAGATGGGCGGCGAGATTGGCGAGCACCAGTTCGCCCATCGCGATCCGGGTCTCCAGCGTGGCGCTCGCCTGATGCGGCATCAGCACGCTGTTCGGCAGGTTCAGGAATTCCGTCCGGATCGCGGGCTCGTTCTCGAAGACGTCGAGCCCGGCCCCCGCGATGCCGCCGCGCGAGAGCGCCGCGATCAGCGCGGGCTCGTCGACGACGCTGCCCCGCGCGATGTTGACGAGCAGCCCCGCGGGCCCGAGCGCCTCGAGCACGTCGGCGCCGACGACCCCCCGCGTCTCCGCCGTCGCCGCGACGCAGACGGCGAGCACGTCGCTGTCGGCGGCGAGCGCGACCGGATCGGGCAGGGCGGTCCAGCCCGGCGCCTCGACCGGGCGGCGGTTCCAGTAGCGGACCTTCATCCCGAAGGCCTCGGCGCGCTGCCCGAGCGCGCGGCCGATCTGGCCGAGGCCGAGGATGCCGAGCCTGCGCCCGCGCGGGCTCGCGCCGAGCGGGAAGGGCTCGCCCGCCGCCCAGCGGCCGGCGCGCAGATAGGCGTCGCCCTCGACCACGCGGCGCATGAGCGCGAGCATCAGCGCCATGCCGAGGTCGGCCACGTCGTCGGTCAGCGTGCCGGGCGTGGTGGTCACGTCGATGCCCCGCGACCGGGCGAAGCCGAGGTCGACGCGGTCGGTGCCCACCCCGTTGATCGCGATGATCCCGAGTTCGGGCATCGCCTCGATCCAGTCGTTGCCGAAGCCGGAGCCGCCGCCGGTGACGACGCAGCGGATCCGGGGCCGCGCGGCCCGCGCGGCCTCCTCCTCGGCGAAGAAGCGGTGCACGGTGAAGCGCGCGTCGAGTTCCGCCTCGATCCCGGGCAGCATCGGCTCGACGAGCAGGAGTTCGGGTCTGGTCATGGCCTCAGTGGATCTGCTGGAGGAAGGCGCGGGTCCGCTCGTGGCGGGGCGCGTCGAAGAAGGTGTCGGGCGCGGCCTCCTCGATGATCTGGCCCTGGTCCATGAAGATCACCCGGTCCGCCACCGCGCGGGCGAAGCCCATCTCGTGCGTGACGCAGATCATCGTCATCCCCTCGCCCGCGAGGTCGATCATCGTGTCGAGCACCTCCTTGACCATCTCCGGGTCGAGCGCCGAGGTCGGCTCGTCGAACAGCATGATGCGCGGGTTCATGCAGAGCGCGCGCGCGATCGCCACGCGCTGCTGTTGACCGCCCGAGAGCTGGGCGGGGTACTTGTCCGCCTGCTCCGGGATGCGCACGCGCTCGAGATACCTGCGCGCGGTCGCCTCCGCCTCCGCGCGCGGCGTCCCCCGGACCTTCATCGGCGCCAGCACGCAGTTCTGCAGGATCGTGAGGTGCGGAAAGAGGTTGAACTGCTGGAACACCATGCCGACGTCGCGGCGCACCTCGTCGACGTTGTGGCCGCCCGCGGTGAGCTCGATCCCGTCGACCACGATCTGGCCCTCCTGCACCGCCTCGAGCTGGTTGATCGCGCGGATGAGCGTCGACTTGCCCGAGCCGGAGGGGCCGCAGATCACGATCCGCTCCCCCCGCCGCACCTCGAGGTTCACGTCCCGAAGCGCGTGGTAGCCGCCGTACCACTTGTTGATCCCGGCCATCCGGATGGCGATCTCGTCGGCCGGGGTGGGGGTCGCGCTCATGGGCTCGCTCCTCAGTTCGTGGCCGAGACGAAATCGGGGAGCGGCGAGCCGAGCCACTTCTCGTGGATCTCGTTGAGCTTGCCGTCGGCCTTGATCTTCTCGAGGAAGGCGTTGATCTCGGCGAGCAGCGCGTCCGATCCCGGCGGGACCGCGATCCCCTGCTTCTGCTGGCTGAGGTCGAACTTCACGTCGAACCGGCCGGGCGCGACCTGCTCGATCTGGTTGATGATGATGTTCGAGACGCCGATCGCCTCGACCTGGCCCGAGAGCAGCGCCTGCACCGCGCTCGCGTCGTCGTCGAAGCGCTGGATCGTGGCGCCGTCGGGCGCGACGGCGGTGACGGCGCTGTCCTGCGTGCTGGCGCGGGTGACGCCGATCGTGTGGCCGGCGAGCTTTTCGGGCGCCGAGAGGTCCACGTCCGTGAGCCCGTAGACCGCGATCGCGATGCCGGCGTAGGGCTCGGAGAAGTCGACCCGCTCGGCGCGCTCGGGCGTGATGCCGAGCGAGGCGACGAGCAGGTCGACCTGGCCGCTCAGGAGGTAGGGGATGCGGTTCGGCCCGGTCACGGGGACGATGTTGAGCGTGACGCCGAGATCGTCGGCGAGCAGCTTCGCCACGTCGGCGTCGTAGCCGTCGGGCTTGCCGCTCGCGTCCATGATGCCGAAGGGCGGGAAGTCGACCAGCATGCCGACGTTGACCGAGCCCTTCGACTTGATCTCGTCCGGGGTCGCGGCGGCGAGCGGCGCGGCGAGCGTCGCGGCCGTGAGAAGCGCGAGGGCGGCGCGGCGGGTGAATGTCATCGGAGCGTTTCCTTGTCGGTTGTTGGTTTTCAGCGGGTGGTGGCCCGGGCGAACCGGGTCTCCATCCGGCGCGCCATCAGGGACAGCGGCCAGCAGAGGAGGAAGTAGAACGCGGCGACCGTGCCGAACACCGCGAAGGGGGCGAAGGTCGCGTTGTTGACGATCTGCCCGGTGCGGGTGAGCTCGGTGAAGCCGATGATCGAGGCGAGCGAGGTGCCCTTGATGAGCTGTACGAGGAAGCCCACGGTCGGCGCCACCGAGATCCGCGCCGCCTGCGGCAGGATGACCGAGGTCATCCGGTCGTAGTACCTGAGCCCGAGCGCGGTCGCGGCCTCGCGCTGGCCCGAGGGCACCGCCTCGATCGAGCCGCGCCAGATCTCGCCGAGGAACGCGCTCGCATGCAGCGTCAGCGCCAGCGAGGCGGCGAGCCACGGGTTGATCGCGAGGCCGAGGATGTTCATCCCGAAGAAGGCGAGGAAGAGCTGCATCAGCAGCGGCGTGCCCTGGAACAGCCGGATGAACAGCATCGCGAGCGTCCGGAGCCAGCGCGCATCCGCCGTGCGGGCGAGCGCGATCGCAAGGCCGCCGATCGCGCCGCCGGCGAAGGCGATGGCGGAGAGCGCGAGGGTCCAGCGGATCGCCTCGGCGATGAGCAGGATGTCGGAAAGGCCGAAGGGGCGGATCATGCGCGGGCTCCTCAGCGGCTGAGCGGATAGGTGAAGACGGCCCGCTCGATCGCCGCGAAGATCGCCGAGAAGCCGACGGCGAGCGCGAGATAGATCCCGGTCACGACGAGATAGACCTCGAAGCTCGCGAAGGTCTTCGACTGCAGGTCGTTGCCCGCCGCGGCGAGATCGGTGGCGGAGATCACCGAGACGACGCTCGAGGTCAGCATCAGGTAGATGAACTGGCTCGTCAGCGCCGGATAGACGGTCCTGAGCGCCGGCTTCATCACCACGTAGCGGAACACCTGGAGCCGGGAGAGGCCGAGCGCGGTGCCGGCCTCGATCTGGCCCCTGTGAATCGACTCGATCCCCGCGCGGATGATCTCGGTGCCGTAGGCGCCGAAGTTGACCACGAGCGCGAGCAGCGCGGCGCTGTTCGGGTCGAGCCGGACGCCGATCGTGGGCAGGCCGAAATAGAGGAAGAAGATCTGCACCAGGAAGGGCGTGTTGCGGATCGCCTCGACATAGGCGTCGACGAGCCAGCGCAGCGGCCGCGGCCCCGAGGTCTTGGCGAGCGCGCAGACGACCGAGACGACGAGTCCGATCGCCATCGCGGCGGCCGAGAGCTTCACCGTCATCCAGGCGCCGACGAGCAGCTGGTCCATCGCCGCGAAGACCGGCGCGAAGTTGAATGCGTACATCGGAGCTTCCTTCTCCCGCCGATCCGTCTAACGCGGATCTTTCTTCCGATCGAGAATCTTTAGATCGATCTAAAGCGAATCACCGCCCCGAGTCAATCCCGGGCGGGCGCGGCGGCGGTGGAGTCGCGCGCGACCAGCCGGGTCAGGCTGATCAGCCGGCGGTCGCCGCGCTCCGGGCTCTCGAGGCGCGAGAGCAGCAGCCGGGCGGCCGCCTCGCCGACCTCGCCGGGGAAGGTCGCGACCGAGGTGAGCCGCGGCCGCGCCATCTCGGCCACCGCGAGGTCGTCGAAGCCGACGATCGAGAAGCCCGCGCCGACCGCGACGCCCGCGTCGGCGAAGCTGTTGGCGAGGCAGGCCGCCATCACGTCGCTGAAGCAGATCGCCGCCGTGGGCCGGGCGGGATGGTCGATCAGCCGCCGCGCCGCCTCCGGCGGAAACGGCGGCGCGACCGGCAGCTCGATCGTGACGCCGGGATCGAGCCCGCGCGCCTCCATCGCCGCGCAAAACCCCGCGAGCCGCTCGCGATAGGCGGAATGAACCGGCCCCCCGGTGCCGAAGGCGATCGAGCGGTGGCCGAGCGCGCGCAGATGCTCCACCGCCTGCCGCATCCCGCCGGCGTAATCGACGCCCGCGTAATCGCATTCTGATTCAGAGACATGACGCAGCGCCTGCACGACGGGAAGCTTCCATCCCGCCGCCTTCCCGAGCAGCGCCGGCCGGGTTCCGGCGACCGGGCAGAGGATGACGCCGTCGACGCCGCGCTCGCGCATCCGCCGCAGGATCGTCTCCTGGTTCGCCGGCGCTTCGCGGCTGTTGGCGAGCACCACGACCATGCCCGCGCCCTCCAGCGCCTGCTCGATCCCGGCCAGCATCTCCGCGAAGAACGGGTTGGCGAGGTTCGGGACGATCACGCCCACGGTGTTGCTCCGCGCCGCGCGCATCCCCGCCGCCCCCATGTTGTAGACATAGCCGAGCCGGTCCATCGCCGCCTCTACCCGGCGCCGGGTCTCGTCGGCGACGAGCGGGCTCTTGCGGATCACGAGCGAGGCGGTGGCACGCGACACCTCGGCCTCCCGCGCCACATCGAGCAGGGTGACGCGCCTGGCCCGGCGCTGCTCCGAAGTCATGTCTGGCCTCCAGAAATTTATTGGATCGATCTAACATATTTCCGACCCGCTCGCAATCCGCGCCGCCCGGCGCGGGGCCGGATCGCGGACAGGTCGAGGCGCGCTCGGATCTTCGGTCTCCGTATCCTGTGCCGTGACGATTTTTCGGTTGACCTGATTGGCACGTTCCAATTATACCCGGTCCAGGAAATTGGAACGTGCCAAATAAGAACGCTGGAGGATGCCGGATGAAGTGGGGCCTGATCGGGGCGAGCACGATCGCTTCCGAATACGTCATCGGCGCGATCCGCTCGCAGGGCGATGAAATCGCCGCCGTGATGAGCGGCGACGCGGCGCGCGGCGCCGATTACGCGGCGCGCCACGGCATTCCGGACAGCACCACGGATCTCGGCGGGTTGCTCGCCACGCCGGGCGTCGAAGCGGTCTACATCTCCACCACGAACGAGAAGCATCATCCGCAGGCGCTGGCGGCGATCGCGGCGGGCAAGCACGTCCTCTGCGAGAAGCCGCTCGCCATGACCGTGGCCGAGGCGGCGGAGATGGCGCGCGCGGCGCGGGCGAAGGGCGTGGTCTTTGCGACCAACCATCACCTTCGCAACGCCGGCGCGCATCTCGCGATCCGGGACCTGATCGCCGAGGGTCGGATCGGCCGCGTGCTGAGCGTGCGCGTCTTTCACGCGGTGCACCTGCCGCCGCACCTCCAGGGCTGGCGGATCAGCGACGCGGGCGCGGGCGGGGGCGTGATCCCGGACATCACCGTGCACGACGCCGACACCGTGCGCTTCTACCTCGGTGAGGATCCGGTCGAGGTCGTCGCGATGGCGGGGGTCTCCGGGATGGGCGAAGGCGTCGAGGACAGCGTGATGTCGGTCTGGTCGATGCCCTCGGGCGCGATGATCCAGACGCACGAGAGCTTCACCCATCCCTTCGCCGGTTCGGGCGTCGAGGTGCACGGCACCGAAGGCTCGATCTTCGGGCGCGGGATCATGACGCAGAAGCCGGTCGGCGAGGTCGAACTGGTCGACGCCTCCGGGCGGCACGCGGTCGCCTTCGACCGGCACGACCTCTACGGCCGCGGGCTCGCGCTCTTCGCCGAGGCGGTGGCGGGGCGGGGGCGGCCGGCCGCCGACGGCGTCGACGGGGTGAAGTCGCTCGCGGTCGCGACGGCGGTGCGCGAGGCGGCGCGGACCGGACGCGCGACGCGCGTGAACTACGAGGGGTTCTGAGAGATGAAATCGAAGATCGTTTCGCCCGAGGCGGCGGTGGCGCGCATTCCCGACGGGGCGGTGGTCACCGTCTCCTCCTCCTCCGCGCTCGGCTGTCCGGACAAGGTGCTGGAGGCGATCGGCGCGCGCTTCGACAGGGAGGGCCATCCGCGCGACCTCACCACCATCCATCCGATCGCCGCGGGCGACATGTACGGCGTGAAGGGCATCGACCATATCGCGAAGGACGGGCTGCTCGCGACCGTGATCGGCGGCTCCTATCCGAGCGGGCCGTCGTCGCTGCCGATGCCCGAGATCTGGCGGATGCTGACCGAGGAGCGGGTCGCGGCCTACAACGTGCCCTCCGGCATCCTCTTCGACATGCATCGCGACGCGGCCGCGTTCCGCCCCGGCGTGCTGACGCAGGTCGGGCTCGACACCTTCGCCGATCCGGTCCGCGAAGGCTGCGCGATGAACGACGCCGCGGCGGCGCGGCCCATCGTCCGCCGCGTCGAATTCGGCGGCGAGACCTGGCTGCATTTCCCCAACATCATCCCCGACGTCGCGATCATCCGTGCGACCACGGCGGACGAGCACGGCAATCTGACCTACGAGCACGAGGGCGCCTATCTCGGCGGTCTCGACCAGGCGATCTGCGTCAGGAACCACGGCGGGCTGGTGATCGCGCAGGTGAAGCGCGTGACGGCGGCGGGCTCGCTCCGCCCGCATGACGTGCGGGTGCCGGGGCATCTCGTCGACCTGATCGTGCTCGATCCCGACCAGCGCCAGACCACCGAGACGCCCTACGACCCGGCGATCTCGGGCGAGATCATGCGGCCCTGGGAGAGCTTCAACGTGGCCGAACACGGGGTCGAGAAGATCGTCGCCCGGCGCGCGGCGATGGAACTGAAGGAAGGGATGGCCGCGAACCTCGGCTTCGGCATCTGTTCGATGGTGCCGCGCATCCTGCTGGAAGAGGGTTATCCGCGCGCCGTCACCTGGGCGATCGAACAGGGGGCGGTCGGGGGGATGCCGCTGATGGGCTTCGCCTTCGGCTGCGCCTCGAACGCCGACGCCTTCATGCCGAGCCCGCAGCAGTTCACCTATTTCCAGGGCGGCGGCTTCGACGTGACCTTCCTCTCGTTCCTCGAGATCGACCTCGAAGGCAACGTCAACGTCTCGAAGCTCGGCAAGAAGCCCTATCTGACCGCCGGCTGCGGCGGCTTCGTCGACATCACGGCGCGGGCGAAGAAGATCGTCTTCGCCGGGCAGTTCGAGGCCGGGGCGCAGTTCGAATTGACCGAAGGCGCGATCCGGATCGCGCGCCCAGGAAAATTCCCGAAGATGGTGGAGAAGGTTGAGCATGTGACCTTCTCCGGCCGCCGGGCGCGGGAGCTGGGGCAGGAGGTGCTCTATGTCACCGAGCGCTGCGTGATCCGGCTGACCGACAAGGGCCTCGTCGCGACCGAGATCATGCCCGGCATCGATCCGAAGCGCGACATCGTCGACGCCTCCCTCGGCCGGGTCAGCCTCGCGCCGGATGCGAAGACGCTGCCGCCCCGGTTGCTCGGCACCGGGCCGATGGGGCTGCGGCTGGAGCCGAAGGCCGCGCCCGCGCCGCACGCGCACGGGCTGATGCGGGCGGCGTCATGAGCGGGGTCCACCTCGACGTGGAAGGCGCGGTCGCGACGCTCCGGCTCGACAATCCGGAGAAGCTCAATTCGCTGACCGTGCCGATGCTGGAGGCGCTCGAGGCGCATTGCGCGGCGCTGGAGCGGAGCCCGGAGGTGCGCGCGGTGATCGTGACGGGGGCGGGCGAGCGTGCGTTCTGCACCGGCGCGGATATCACCGCCTGGGGGCCGATGGCGCCCTTCGACTTCGCGCGCCACTGGGTGCGCGAGGGGCACCGGATCTTCGACCGGCTGGCCCGCCTGAGCAAGCCCACCGTCGCGGCGCTGAACGGGCATACCTTCGGGGGCGGGCTCGAGCTCGCCGCCTGCTGCGACGTAAGGGTGATCGCGCCGCGCGCGACGCTGGCGCTGCCCGAGGCGGGGATCGGCATCGTGCCGGGCTGGTCGGGGACGCAGCGGCTGGCGCGGCTCCTGCCCGAGGCGGCGGTGAAGGAGATGGCGCTCTTCGGCCGGCGGATCGGGGCGGAGCGGGCGGTCGCGCTCGGCTTCTGCGCAGAGGTGGCGGAGGACGTCGCCGGGGCGGCGCGGGCGCTGGCGGAGAAGGCGGCGGGGCTGTCGCCCCGCGCCGTCGAGGTCGCGAAATACATGATCCATTCCGGCGCGGGCGAGGATCGCGCCGCGCTGATCGAGGCGCTCGGCTCCGGCATGATCGCCGCGAGCGCCGACCGGGCCGAGGGCGTGGGCGCCTTCGCCGGGAAACGCAAGCCGGAGTTTCCGGGGAGATGACGATGCTGGACCTGACCTTGGTCGCCGCGCGCGACACGGCCCTGCCGGAGCCCGCCGAGATCCGGCACCTGATCGGCGGGGCGTGGCGCGGGAGCGCCGATGGCGCCAC
Source organism: Amaricoccus solimangrovi (assembly GCF_006385685.1). Classification (GTDB taxonomy): domain Bacteria; phylum Pseudomonadota; class Alphaproteobacteria; order Rhodobacterales; family Rhodobacteraceae; genus Amaricoccus; species Amaricoccus solimangrovi. The sequence goes on from NZ_VFRP01000014.1 coordinate 30,813, forward strand.
TTTCGAGCGCCGCTCGCCCGCGCATGACGTGGTGGTGACCCGTGCCGCGAAGGGCGGCGCGGCGGAGGCCGAGGCCGCGATCGCCGCGGCGCGGGAGGCTTTCGACGACGGGCGCTGGTCGGAGGTTTCCGGCAAGGAGCGCGCCGGGCTGCTCCTGCGCGTCGCGGATCTGATCGACCGCGAGCGCGAGCGGATCGCGCGGGTCGAGGTGCTCGAATCCGGCAAACCGATTTCGCAGGCCCGCGCCGAGATCGAGGGCGCGGCCGACCTCTGGCGCTACGCCGCGGCGCTGGCGCGGACCGTCGCGGGGGACAGCCACAACAGCCTCGGCCGCGACATGCTGGGCGTGGTGCTGAAGGAGCCGATCGGGGTCGCCTCGATCATCACGCCCTGGAACTTCCCCTTCCTGATCGTGAGCCAGAAGCTGCCCTTCGCGCTCGCCGCGGGATGCACCGCGGTGGTGAAACCTTCGGAGATGACGCCCACGACCACCATCATCCTCGGCGAACTGCTGATCGAGGCGGGGCTTCCCGCGGGCGTCGTCAACATCGTGCTCGGCTACGGCGATCCGGTAGGCGCGGTCATGACCACCGACCCGCGCGTCGACATGGTGACCTTCACCGGCTCCACCGCGGTCGGCAAGGCCATCGTCGCCGCGGCGGCGCCGACGCTGAAGAAGGTCTCGCTCGAGCTCGGCGGCAAGAACCCGCAGGTGATCTTTCCGGACGCGGATCTCGACTCCGCCGTCGATGCGATCGTCTTCGGCGTCTATTTCAACGCGGGCGAATGCTGCAATTCCGGCTCGCGGATCATCGTGCACGCGGACATCGCCGAGACGGTGACGGAGCGCGTCGTGGCGCTGTCGCGCAAGGTCGCCTTCGGCGATCCGCTCGACGAGGCGACTAAGGTCGGCGCGATCGTCTCGCCCGAGCATCAGGCGAAGATCGACGCCTATGTGAGGGGCGCGGTCGCGGCGGGCGCGACGGTCCGGCTTGGCGGCGCGGCGCTCGACGTGCCGGGGCTCGGCGGGCAGTTCTACCAGCCGACGGTGGTCGCGGGCGTGACGCCCGACATGGCGATCGCGCGGGAGGAGGTGTTCGGGCCCGTGCTCTCGGTCCTGACCTTCCGGACGATGGAGGAGGCGATCGGGCTCGCCAACGCGGCCTCCTACGGGCTCTCGGCCGGGGTATGGAGCGAGAACGTCCACACCTGCCTCGCCTTCGCGCGCGCCGCCCGGGCGGGGACGGTCTGGACCAACACCTGGATGGACGGTTTCGCCGAGATGCCCTTCGGCGGCGTCCGGGAGAGCGGGCAGGGCAGGGAGCTCGGCCGCTACGGGCTGGAGGAATTCCTTGAGGTGAAGACCGTGCAGATGCGGATCGGCCGCACGCGCGCACCCTGGGTGACGACCCGCTGACCCTCGGGCCGGCGGCGAGAGGCAACGATAACATCGGAGGAGAGACGGAATGCGGAAGATCTTGGCGACGGCCAGCTGCGCGCTCGCGCTGGCAACGGCGGGGGCCGCCTCGGCGGCCGACGTGGAGGTGCTGCACTGGTGGACCAGCGGCGGCGAGGCCGGCGCGCTCAACGTGCTGAAGCAGGATCTCGCGAACCAGGGCATCGGCTGGCAGGACATGCCGGTCGCGGGCGGCGGCGGCACGCAGGCGATGACGGTGCTGCGCGCCCGCGTCACCGCGGGCAACCCGCCCTCGGCCGTGCAGCTTCTCGGCTTCGACATCACCGACTGGGCCAAGGAGGGCGCGCTCGCCAATCTCGACGAGGTGGCGGACGCCGGAGGCTGGGGCGGCGTGGTGCCCGAGGCGATCCAGAAGTTCTCCAAGTACGACGGCCACTGGGTCGCGGCGCCGGTCAACGTCCACTCGACCAACTGGGTCTGGGCGAACAAGGCGATCCTCGACGAGCTCGGCATCGCGGTGCCGACCAGCTGGGACGAACTGGTCGCGGCGATGCAGAAGGTGAAGGATTCCGGCAAGACCGCCGTCGCCCACGGCGGTCAGCCGTGGCAGGACGCGACGATCTTCGACGCGGTGGTGATGTCGACCGGCGGGCTCGACTTCTACAAGAAGGCCTTCATCGACCTCGATCCCGAGGCGCTCGGCTCGCCCACCATGGTCGAGGCCTTCGACCGGATGACCACGATCCGGGGCTTCGTCGACGACAACTTCTCCGGGCGCGACTGGAATCTCGCCTCGGCGATGGTGATCAACGGCGAGGCGGCGTTCCAGTTCATGGGCGACTGGGCCAAGGGCGAGTTCCTGAACGCGGGCAAGGTGCCGGACAAGGACTTCCTCTGCTTCCGCTTCCCCGGAACCGAGAAGGAGGTGACGTTCAACACCGACCAGTTCGCCGTGTTCAAGCAGGGCGACACGGTGAAGCCGGAACAGGCGGCCCTGATCACGGCGATCATGTCGCCGGAGTTCCAGGTCTCCTTCAACAAGGTCAAGGGCTCGGTCCCGGCGCGCACCGACGTCTCCGTCGAGAGCTACGACGCCTGCGGCCAGAAGGCCTATGCCGAGATGAAGGCGGCCGCGGCCTCGGGCAACATGGTCGGTTCGATGGCGCATGGCCATGCCAATCCGGCCGCGATCAAGAACGCGATGTACGACGTCATCACCGCGCAGTTCAACGGCGAGTACGACTCCGAGACGGCGGCGCAGGAGCTCGTCGACGCGGTCCAGCTCGCCCAGTGATCGCCCGCTGATCGGGCGCTGATCGGTCCGGAGGGCGGCGCGCCGCCCTCCCATCCCCCTCCCACGGAGGCTACCCCATGGCACAGACCACATCGGGCCGCGGCGGGAGCGGCGGCGACTGGCTGCGCGACGCGCTCCCCCGGCTGGTGCTCAGCCCGAGCTTCGCGATCGTGCTGATCTTCGTCTACGGCTTCATCCTCTTCACCTTCGTCCTCAGCTTCACCGACAGCCGCATCCTCCCCTCGTTCGGCTTCGTGGGCTGGGAGAACTACCAGAAGCTCTTCGGGCTCAGGGCCTGGGGCATCGCGGTAAAGAACCTCGCGATCTTCGGCTCGCTCTACATCGTGATCTGCTGCGCGATCGGGCTCCTGCTCGCGATCCTGCTCGACCAGAAGATCCGCGCCGAGGGGTTCATCCGCACGATCTACCTCTATCCGATGGCGCTCTCCTTCATCGTCACCGGCACGGCCTGGAAATGGTTCCTCGACCCCGGCATCGGCCTTCAGGCGGTGGTGCGCTCCTGGGGCTGGGAGAGTTTCACCTTCGACTGGATCAAGAATTCCGAGATGGCGATCTACACCATCGTCATCGCTGCGGTCTGGCAGACCTCCGGCTTCGTGATGGCGATGTTCCTCGCCGGGCTGCGCGGCATCGACACCGAGATGATGAAGGCCGCGCAGATCGACGGCGCCTCGACCTTCGCGCTCTACCGCCGGATCGTGATCCCGCAGCTGCGCCCCGCCTTCATGTCGGCCTTCGTCGTGCTCGCCCACATGGCGATCAAGTCCTACGACCTCGTGATCGCGCTGACCGGCGGCGGTCCCGGCACGGCGACCGAACTGCCCGCGACCTTCATGTACTCCTACACCTTCACCCGGAACCAGATGGGCATCGGCGCGGCCTCGGCGGTGATCATGCTGATGACGATCGCCGCGATCATGGTGCCCTTCATCTACTCCGAGCTCAGGGAGAAGAAGTGATGGCGACAGACCTCAGCGCCGAAGCCTCGGCGGCCGCGATCAAGCCCGTCAGGCAGGCGCCGCCCAGCGGCTCCCATGGCTCATCCCAGGTGATCAGGACCGGCGGCGCCGCGCGGATCGTCATCTATCTGATCCTCGCGCTCTTCTGCCTCTACTACCTGCTGCCGCTCTACATCATGGTGGTGAACTCCCTGAAGCCGCTCAGCGAGATCACCGCCGGCGGCATGATGGCGCTGCCGCGGGACTGGACGCTCTCCCCCTGGGCCAGCGCCTGGTCGACGGCGCAGATCGGCGTCGCGGCGACGGGTCTCCGGCCCTTCTTCCTGAACTCGATCCTGATGGTGGTCCCCGCCGTCGCGATCTCGACCGTGCTCGGCGCGATGAACGGCTACGTGCTGACGAAATGGCGCTTCCGGGGCGACACCTGGGTCTTCGGCCTCCTGCTCTTCGCCTGCTTCATCCCGTTCCAGATGGTGCTGATCCCGATGGCCCGGATGCTCGGCCTCGTCGGGCTCGCGGGCACCGTGCCCGGCCTCATCTTCGTCCATCTCGTCTACGGCATCGGCTTCTCGACGCTCTACTTCAGGAACTACTACCAGCAGTTCCCGACCGAGCTGGTGCGCGCGGCGCAGATCGACGGAGCCGGGTTCTTCACCATCTTCCGCCGGATCATGCTGCCCTCCTCGGGGCCGATCGCCGTGGTCTGCGTCATCTGGCAGTTCACCAACATCTGGAACGACTTCCTCTTCGGCGCCTCCTTCTCCGACTTCGACAGCCAGCCGATGACGGTGGCCTTGAACAACCTCGTCCAGTCCTCGACGGGCGTGAAGGAATACAACGTGCATTTCGCGGGCGCGATCATGGCCGCCCTTCCCACCCTCCTCGTCTACATCGTCGCCGGGCGGTACTTCGTCCGCGGGCTGATGGCAGGCTCCGTGAAAGGGTGAGGACCGGTCGCGCTTGCGCGAGGGAACGCGCCGGTGGCGCGTTTCCAGGACCGAACGCTCCGAGCCCCGCGAGGGGCGGACAGGCATCAGATTCGCAGAGGTAAGATCATGGGCTTTCTCGACATCAACCGGGCGACCAAGTCCTACGGCGCCGTCAAGGTGCTCCACGAGACCGACATCTCGATCGACGAGGGCGAGTTCCTCGTGCTCGTCGGCCCCTCCGGCTGCGGCAAGTCCACGCTCCTCAACATGATCGCGGGGCTCGAGGAGATCACCACCGGCGACATCGCGATCAAGGGCCGCTCGATGAACGGCGTGCGGCCCGCCGAGCGCAACATCGCCATGGTGTTCCAGAGCTACGCGCTCTACCCGAACATGAACGTGGCGCAGAACATCGCCTTCGGCCTCGAGATGCACGGCGTGCCGAAGCCGGAGCGCGACAAGGCGGTGGCGCAGGTCGCCGAGCTCCTGCAGATCAATCACCTGCTCGACCGCAAGCCCGGCCAGCTCTCGGGCGGCCAGCGCCAGCGCGTCGCGATGGGACGCGCGCTGGTGCGCGATCCGGACGTGTTCCTGTTCGACGAGCCGCTGTCGAACCTCGACGCGAAGCTCCGCGTCGACATGCGCACCGAGATCAAGAAGCTGCACCAGAAGCTCCGGACCACGATCGTCTACGTGACTCACGACCAGATCGAGGCGCTGACGCTCTCGACCCGGATCGCGGTGATGTTCGGCGGCCACGTCCAGCAGCTCGGCACGCCGAAGGAGATCTACGACCGGCCTGCGAACATGTTCGTCGCGGGCTTCATGGGCTCGCCGTCGATGAACCTCTTCCCCGCGACGATCGCGGTCGAGAACGGGCGGGCGGTGGCGAAGGCGAGGAAGAGCGGCGGCGAGGTGACGCTGCCCTTCGCCGAGGGGCGGGGCTTCGAGGCGCAGGCGGGGCGCGAGATCGTGCTCGGCCTGCGCCCCGAGGCGATCACCGACCGCGATGGCGCGGACCACCGCAGCCGGGCGGTGCATGTGATCGAGGTGCCGGTGGAGATCACCGAGCCCGCCGGATCGGACACCTTCGTGATGGCGCACCTCGGCGGCAAGGAGGTCACCGGGCGCTTCCGAGCGGACGTCGACGTGCGGCCGGGGCAGGTCTTTCCCTTCGCGATCAACATGGAGAAGGCGGTCGCCTTCGACCCCAGGACCGAGGCGCGGATCGCGTGATGCCGGACGGGCCGGACATCGTCATCATCGGCTCCGGCATCGGCGGGGCCACCGTGGCCGCGGCGCTGGCGCCGAGCGGGCGGCGGATCGTGATCCTCGAACGGGGCGAGCGGCTCGCGGATTGTCCCGAGGCGCGCGACGAGGCGGCGATCTTCGCGCGCGGGCATTTCCGTCCGGTGGAGACCTGGCACACGCCGGAGGGTGAGGCGTTCAACCCCGGAAATTACTACTACGTCGGCGGCAATTCGAAGCTTTACGGCGCGGTGCTGATCCGCTACCGCGCCGAGGATTTCCGGCCGATGCGCCATCTCGGCGGGACGACGCCCGGCTGGCCGGTCAGCTACGACGAATTCGAGCCGTGGTATCAGCGTGCCGAGCAGATGTTCCGCGTGCGGGGCGACGCGGCGCAGGATCCGACCGAGCCGCGCCATTCGGGCGCCTATCCCTTCCCGCCGGTGCCCGACGAGCCGGACATCTCCGACACGCGCGCGCGGCTGAGGCGCGCCGGGGTGACGCCCTCGCCGCTGCCGCTCGGGGTGGAGATCGAGGGCTGGCTCCGGCGCGCACCGACGCCCTGGGACGCCTTCCCCGACACGACGGGCGCGAAATGCGACGCGGAGAGCGTCGGGATCGCGGCGGCGCTCGCCCATCCGAACGTGACGCTCGAGACCGGCGCGCGGGTGACGCGGCTCGCCGCGGACGGCTCGGGGCGCGTGGTGGCGGTGGAGTACGAGCAGGGCGGGGTCGCGAAGCGGCTCGCGCCGGGGCTCGTCATCCTGAGCGCGGGCGCGGTCAATTCGGCGGTGCTCCTGCTCCGCTCGGGGCTCGCGAACCGGTCGGATCAGGTGGGGCGGAACTTCATGAACCACAACTGCTCGGCGGTGCTGGCGATACACCCGTTCCGGCGCAACCGGGCGGTCTATCAGAAGACCTTCCTCGTCAATGACTTCTATCTCACCGGAGGCCCGGACGGCGCGCCGCTCGGCAACATCCAGCTGCTCGGCAAGATCTCCGGGCCGATCCTCGCGGCGGCCGCCGGCCTGCCCCGGCCGGTCGCGCACTGGATCGCCGCCCACGCGGTGGACTTCTACGCGATGAGCGAGGACCTGCCGCATCCCGACAGCCGCGTGAGCGTGGAGGGCGAGCGGATCGTCTTCGACTGGCGCCGCTCGAACTGGGAGGCGCACGAGGCGCTGGTGGCGAAGCTCAAGGCCCTGCTGCGGCGCGCGGGTTTCCCGATCGTGCTCGCGAAACCGTTCGACCGCCGCACGCCCTCGCATCAGTGCGGCACGGCGAAGATGGGGACGGATCCCGCGTCGAGCGTGGTCGACACCTATTGCCGGACGCACGACCACCCGAACCTCTTCGTGGTGGACGCGAGCTTCCTGCCGACCTCGGCGGCGGTCAATCCCGCGCTCACCATCGCCGCGCAGGCGCTGCGCGTGGGCGATCACATCATCTCGAAGGATCTCGCGGCATGAGCGGCGAAGGCTACGATTTCGTCATCGTCGGCGGCGGCTCGGCCGGCTGCGTGCTCGCGGCGCGGCTGTCGGAGGATCCGGCTGCGAAGGTACTGCTGCTCGAAGCGGGGGGCACGGACCGGCATCCGTTCTACCACCTGCCGGCGGGTTTCGCGAAGATGACCAAGGGGATCGGCTCGTGGGGCTGGTCCACCGTGCCGCAGCGGCACATGAAGGACATGGTGATACGGTTCACCCAAGGAAAGGTGATCGGCGGCGGCTCGGCGATCAACGCGCAGATCTACACCCGCGGCAATGCGCTCGACTACGACGAGTGGCGACAGATGGGCTGCGACGGCTGGTCCTACGAGGAGGTGCTGCCGTATTTCCGCAAGGCCGAGGACAACGACACGCACGAGAACCGCTGGCATGGGAAGGGCGGGCCGCTCGGCGTCTCGAAACCGCGCGCGCCGCTGCCGATCTGCGAGGCCTGGTTCGCCGCCGCCGCCGAGCTTGGCATCCCGCGCAACGACGACATGGCGGGCGAGACGCAGGACGGCGTCGGCTACTACCAGCTGACCCAGCGCGACGCGCGGCGGTCCTCGGCGGCGATGGCCTATCTCGCGCCGAACCGGGCGCGGAAGAACCTCACGGTGCGGACCGGCGCGCAGGTGAAACGGATCCTGGTGGAGAACGGGCGGGCCACCGGCGTCGAGATGATGGACGGCGCGCGGATCACGGCGGCGAGCGAGGTCATCCTCTCGTCGGGTGCGATCGGCTCGCCCCGGATGCTGATGCTCTCGGGGATCGGCCCGGCGGATCATCTGGCGGAGGTGGGAGTCCGTCCGGTGTTCGACCAGCCCGGGGTGGGGTCGAACTTCCAGGACCATCTCGACCTCTTCGTGATCGCGGAGGTCACCGGCCCGCACACCTACGACCGTTACGCGAAGCCGCACTGGTCGGCGGTGGCGGGGCTCCAGTACCTGCTGACGAAGACGGGGCCGGTGGCGTCGAGCCTGTTCGAGACCGGCGGCTTCTGGTACGCGGAGAAGGACGCGCGCTCGCCCGACATCCAGTTCCACCTCGGCCTCGGCTCGGGGATCGAGGCGGGGGTGGAGGCGATGCCGAACGGCGGCGTCACGCTCAACTCCGCCTATCTCCGCCCCCGCTCGCGCGGCACGATCCGGCTCGCCTCCGCCGATCCGGCCGCGGCGCCGCTCATCGATCCGAACTACTGGGAGGATCCGCACGACCGGGAAATGTCGATCCGCGGGCTCAGGCTCGCGCAGGAGATCATGCGCGGCGAGCCGTTGAAACCCTATGTCCTCGCCGAGCGCCTGCCGGGGCCGGGGGTGCGGAGCGACCAGGACTATTTCGACTTCGCCTGCCGCCACGCCAAGACCGACCACCACCCGGCGGGCACCTGCCGCATGGGCTCGGACGCGGCGGCGGTGGTCGATCCCAGGCTCCGCTTCAACGGGATCGAACGGCTCCGCGTCGTCGACGCCTCGATCATGCCGCGGCTCGTTTCCTCCAACACCAACGCGCCCACGATCATGATCGCGGAGAAGGCCGCCGACATGATCCGCGCCGATCACCGGGGGGCGGGGAGGGCGGCGTGAGCAGGAGGCCGACGATCGTGGACGTGGCGAGGGCGGCGGGCGTCTCGAAATCCACCGTCTCGAACGTGCTCCAGAACAGCCCGCTGGTGAAGCCCGCGACGCGCAAACTGGTCGAGCAGGCGATGGGGGATCTCGGCTATGTCTACAACCGCTCGGCGGCGAACCTGCGCGGCGGCGACATCGGCCTGATCGGCCTCGTCATCAACGACCTGCGCAACCCGTTCTTCACCGAATTCGCCGCCAGCGCGCAGATGACCTTCGCCGAGCGCGGCTATGCGACCGTGATCGCCAATACCGACGAGAAGCCGGAGATCCAGGCCCAGGTCATCGCCTCGATGATCGAGCATGGCGTCTCGGGCTTCCTGATCTCGCCCGACTACGTGCCCGAGGAGGAAGGGCTCGAGACCATCCGCCGCGCCGGGATTCCCGCGATGCAGGTGCTGCGCCGGATCGATCCCCGGACCGACGTCTTCCCCTTCGCCTCGCTCGACTACGCGACCGGCGGGCGGCTCGCGGCCGAGCATCTGCTGGGGCTGGGGCTGCGTCGGATCGCCTTCGTCGGCGGGCTCGCGAACCGGCCGGTGACGGAGGAACGCATGTCGGGCTATCGCGCCGCGATGGCCGAGGCGGGGCTCGATACGGCGGCCTTCCACGGCCGGCCATCGCGCGCCTTCGGCCGCGACATGGCGCTCGCGCTTCGCGCGCGGCATCCGGAGATCGAAGGGGCGATCTGCTTCTCCGACCTCGTGGCGCTCGGGATGCTCGCGGGCTTCGCCGAGGCGGGGACGCGGGTCGGGACCGACTTCCGCCTCGTCGGCTTCGACGACATCGAGGAATGCGCGCTGACCTGGCCCCGGCTTTCCTCGGTGCGCTGCGATGTGGCGCGCTTCGGGCGCGAATCCGCCGAGGCGATGCTGGCCTGGCTCGAGGAAGGCCGGCAGCCGCCGCCGATGCGCCGCGCGCCGGTCGAACTGGTGGCGCGGCATTCGAGCCTCGGGGTGCCGGGGTGACAGGCAATGGAGCGACGGAAATGCTGTCGAACACGCTGATCCGCCGGATCGAATGGGGCGACTGCGACCCCGCCGGCATCGTCTTCAACCCGCGATTCTTCGCCTTCTTCGATCACGGCACCGCGATGCTGATCGAGGCCGCCGGCTGGCCGATGACGCGCGCCGTGGCGGAATTCGGACCGATCGGCTGGCCGCTGGTCGCGACCCGCGCCACCTTCAGCGCGCCCTGCGCGACCGGCGAGGACGTGACCATCACCACCCGCGTCGTCGAGGCGCGCAACTCGAGCTTCGACATCCACCACCTGCTTGCGAAGGACGGCGAGACCCGCGTCGAAGGGTTCGAGACCCGGGTCTGGACGCTGCGTGACGCCGCGACCGGCCGGCTACGCGCCGCGCCGCTGCCCGCGCCGCTTCGCGCGCGCTTCCTGAGCCAGTAGAGGAACCGTCCGATGAGCGTGAACGTCCCCGAAGCCATCCTCGACGCGCTCACCGACGTCGAGATGCCCCGGCTGCCGCCCGAGCGTGGCGCAACGGAGACGATGCGCGTCGGCGGCTGGGACATCCCCGTCCACCGCCACGGCTGCGTCGTGGTCGGGAGCGGCGCCGCCGGGCTCCGCGCGGCGGTGGAGCTCCGGCGGCGCGGCTGCGACGTCGCGGTGGTGAGCCAGAGCGCATGGGGTGGTACCTCAGCCTGCTCGGGATCGGACAAGCAGACGCTGCACACCGCGAATACCGCCGATCGCGGCGACGACCTGAAGGCGATGGCCCGCGCGATCCGCGCCGGGGGCGCGATGGACGCCGACACGGCCTATGTCGAGGCGGTGGGCTCGGCGCGGGCGATGGCTTCGCTCCAGTACCTCGGCCTGCCGCTGCCGCAGGACCGTTTCGGCGGCACACTCCGCTATCAGACCGACCACGACGAGGTCGGGCGCGCGACGAGCTGCGGCCCGCGCACCTCGCGCCTGATGGTGAAGGTGCTGGCCGAGGAGGCGATCCGGCTCGGCATCCCGCTCCTGAACCAGACCACCGCCGTCCGGATCCTGACCGCCGGATCCGGCGCCGCGCGCCACGCGCTCGGCATCCTCGCGATCCGCCCCCGGCATCGGAGCGAGGCCAATCCGCTCGGCCTCGTCCTCTTGGAGTGCGCCGCGCTGGTCCTCGCCGCCGGGGGGCCCGGGGAGCTCTACCGCGACAGCGTCTATCCGAACGGCTGCTTCGGCTCGCTCGGGCTGGCGCTCGAGGCCGGGATCGACCTCGTGAACCTGACCGAGAGCCAGTTCGGCATCGGCACGCGGCGCGAGGGCTTCCCCTGGAACCTCTCGGGCACCTATGTCCAGGCGCTGCCGCATATCTACTCGCTCGACCAGAGCGGCGCGGAGCATCACTTCCTCGCCGACTACTACCGGAGCACGCGCGAGCTCGCCTCGAACGTGTTCCGCAAGGGCTATCAATGGCCGTTCCACGCGACGCGGATGCTCGACTTCGGCTCGAGCCTCGTCGATCTGGCGATCCACCGCGAGACCTCCGCCGGGCGGCGGGTGTTCATGGACTTCAACCGGAACCCGCTCCCGGTGCCCGGAAGCGCGCCCTTCGGGCTCGATGATCTCGACGAGGATGCGCGGAGCTATCTCGCGACGGCGGGGGCGACCCAGGCGCTGCCGATCGAGCGGCTGCGCCACATGAACCCGCTCGCGATCGAACTCTACCGCCGCTACAAGATCGACATCGCCGCCGAGCCGCTCGAATTCGCGGTGAACAACCAGCACATGAACGGCGGAATCGCGGTCGACACCTGGGGGCGGACCAGCCTCGCGGGCTGCTACGCGGTCGGCGAGGCGGCGGGCACGCATGGCGTGACCCGGCCCGGCGGCGCGGCGCTGAACGCCGGCCAGGTCTTCGGCACGCGCGCGGCGGAGGACATCGCGGCGCGCGGTCTCGCCGCCCCGGCCGCCGGCGGGATCGCCGCCGCGGCGGAGGAGGGCGTCGCCGCGATCCGCGCCACGCTCCGCCCCGAAAGCCCGCTCGGCCTCCCAAAAATACGCGAAAGCGTGCAGGCCCGGATGAGCGAGCACGCCGGCATGATCTGCGATGGCCCCGGCGTCGCCTCCGCGCTCGCGGAGGCGCGCGCGCTCAACGCCGAGATCGAGGCGAGGGGCATCGCGTCCGGCCGCGCCGCCGAGGCGGCGCGCGCGCTGCAGTGGCGGCAGATGGCGCTCGCCTCCGAGGCGGTGCTGGCCGCGCTCGATCACTTCATCGCCCAGGGCGGCGGCAGCCGGGGCGCGCGCGCGATCATCGCCGCAGATGGCGAGGCGGTGCCGCGCGGGCGCGCGGGCGCGCTCGAAGACTACCGCTTCCGGACCGAGCGCGCCGCGCAGCGCGGCGAGCAGATCCATCTGCGGCGCGAGGATGGGGCGATCCGGATCACGACACGGCCCAACCGTCCTTTCGACGAGGATGCGAAATCCTTCTTCGAACGCGACTGGCCCGACTGGCTGACCGGGCGGATCTACGAGCCAGGAGGCGGGTGAGAAGGCGTCTCAGCCGATCTCCCCCCGGCGCGCCAGCGCCTTGATCCGCTCCGCGATGCGCAGGGAATTCGCGACGATGGTCAGCGACGGGTTGACCCCGCCGCCGGTCGGAAAGAGCGAGCCGTCGCAGACGAAGAGATTGTCGATGTCCCAGCTTCGCCCGTCGGCGTTCACGACGCTCGACGCCGGATCCACGCCCATCCGGCAACCGCCCATCAGATGCGCGGTATCGGCGGTCTCGTAGAGGTCGCGGCCGCCCGCGGCGTCGAGCACCGCGCGCATGAAGCGCTGCGCGTGGGTGAAGAGCCGGCGGTCGTTGTCGCAGTAGCCGAAGGTGACCTTCGGCACCGGCAGGCCGAGCGCGTCGGTCTCTTCGGAAAGCTCGACCCGGTTCTCGTCCCGCGCCTGCGTCTCGCCGACGATCTTGAGCCCCGCCATGTGATTGTAATGGCCCATCCACCGCCGCAGCCGGTGGCCGAAGACCCCCTCGTTCGAGACGAGCGCGGTGGCGAAATCGGTCGGGAGCGGCCCCTGGCTCATGAAGGCGTAGCCGCCGTCGAAATCCTTGTCGTCGTCGTAGTTCCAGCGTTCGCAGACCGCGAGCGAGGGCGGCCCCTTGTACCAGCGGATCTCCTCCTCCATCACGCCCCAGACCGCGTGGTTCGAATGGACCATCAGATTGGTCCCGACGAGCCCGCTCGAATTGGCCAGGCCGTCCGGATGGGCCGGGCAGGCGGAATGGAGCAGGAGCCGCGGCGTCTCGATCGAATAGCCCGCGACGATGACCGCGCGCGCCTTCTGGAGGCGCCACGCGCCGCTCCGGTGATAGCGGACCCCCGTGACGCGGCCGTCGCGCCCGGTCTCGATCCGCCCCACCATCGCGAGGTCGCGGATCTCCGCCCCGGCCGCGAGCGCGCGCGGCACGAAGGTCACCAGCATCGACTGTTTCGCATTGGTCGCGCAGCCGATCTTGCAGAAGCCGCGGTAGACGCAGGGATGGGCGAGGCCGCGCGGCGCCGAGAGGCTCGCCGTCGGCGTCGGCGCCCAGGCGGTGCCAAGCGCCTCGCAGCCGCGCGCGAGCACCAGCGCCGAGGCCGAAAGCTCGTGCTCGCGGTAGGGATACCGCCCCCGCGGCGGCCCCCAGGGGTAGCGGACCGGCCCGGCGATCTTCATCGCGTCCTCGGCGAGGTCGTAATAGTGCCACATCTCGCGCCAGTCGACCGGCCAGTCATGGCCGTAGCCGAGCAGGCTCCGGGCCTTGAACCATTCGGGGCGCCAGCGCAGCGCGACCATCTGGAAATGCACCGTGGTGCCCCCGACCGCCTTGCCCGAGTTGTTGGAGCCGAATTCGAGCGGATCGGCGCCGCCCGAGATCCGTTCGTCGAGCCAGTAGAGCTTTTCCTGCTCCCGCTCGTCGGAGGCGAAATCCTCGAGCGGCCGGTAGAAGGCTCCCGCGTCGAAGGCGACGACCGAATGCCCCGCCTCGGCGAGCCGCGCGGCGAGCACCGAGCCGCCGCAGCCGGTGCCGACGATCGCGAAATCGACCGGCTCGTTCTCGGAATACCGCCGCATCGGCACCCAGCCCCCCGGGCGGAACACGTCGGGAGCGCGGCCCTCCGCCGCGCGGGGCCGGGTCTCGGCGTCGGAGACGACGGCGCTCATGGGGCGCCTTCCAGCGCCTGGGGCGGCCGGACCTCCTCCGCCTCCCACGGATCGCGCATGTCGGGGCCGAGCCGGACGTAGCCGCGCGGCGCGGCGGGGCCGCCGAAGCCGATCTCGTTCCAGGCGAGGGGATGGGCGTAATAGATCTTCACCGCCTCCTTGAGCAGCACGTGGCGGAAGAAACGCCGCGGGTGGAGGCCTTCCCAGGCCGCGGGATCGGTCTCGCCCGCGTCGATGGCGGCGAGCAGCGCGTGGCGCTCCTCCGCCGTCAGCGTCTCGAAGGACCGGCCATGCCGCCGTTCCGCCTCCGCCGCGATCGCGGCGAGCCCGCGCCGCCAGGCCTCGCGCGGGGGCGGCGCGTCGGCGTAGCGGGTGCCGCTTCCCTCGTTGTTCCACAGCATCGCATCGACGAAGGCCTCGACCGGGATCCGCGCCGCCTCGCTCCGCTCCGGCTGCGGCAGGATCGTCTCGATCACCGAACGCAGCAGACGGTATTCCGCCTCGCCGAGGAACCGCCGGGGCGGCACGTTCTCCAGCCGGTCGGCGACCACGCGCCGCGTCGCGTCGTTCCAGGACGGCCCATCCCATTTCGCGAGCACGTCGTAGCCGGGATAGGGTGTTTCGAAGGGTTTCTCGTCCATCAGCCTCTCCTTCCAGGCGCGAGCAGCCGTAGCGCCGCGAAGCCGCCGAGCGCGATCCCGGCGAGGCTCGGCGGCGCCGCGACCGGCGGCCCCTGGAACAGGTTCTGCGTCCAGTTGCGCCAGCCGCCGTTGCCCCGGCTCACGCCATAGGCGTGAAATCCGGTTCCGACGAGGCCGAGCACGCTCGTGAGCGCGAGCGCGCCCCGGGCGAGCCGGAGCCGCGCCGGGCTCGGGCGCAGCGTCGCCGCGGCGAGCGCGAGGCCGGTCGCGGGAACCGCGGTGACCGGGGCGTACATCGCCGGATTCTGGAACGCGCCCCGGAAATGCAGCAGCCCGACCTCCGCGGTCAGTCCGAAGAGCCCGCCCGCGCCCAGAAGCCCGAGCGCGCGCCCCGCGGCGCGCGGTTCCCTTTCCTCCGCCGCCAGCGCGCCGAGGCCGAGACCGCCGGCGAGCACGAGCGCCCCGGGCGCGCCGAAGGGCGCGCGGTAGAAGAGATTGTTGAAGCTGAGCCCGCCCGGCCGCGACAGGATGTTCCGGAAATGGAACACCGTGCCCGCGAGCCCGGTGAGCGCCGCGCCCCGGAAGACGAGGCGGCGCGGCCCCGCGCTCGCCCGGGACAGCGCGGTGGCGACGCCGGCGGCGACGGTCGCGCCCGCGACGAGCGGCGCCGCGTACATCCGGCGCTCCCGGAAATTCGCGCGCGAATGCTCCATCGCGCTGTCGGCCAGCACGCTTCCCGCGAGCAGCGCCGCGCCCAGCCCGGCGAGCCTCGCGGCGCGGGAGGGCCGTCCGCCCCGGGCGCCGAGCAAGGCGCCCCCCGCCACGGCCAGGGCGAGCCCCCCGCCGGTCGCTCTCACCAGAGTCGCGGGCGCTGTCTCCGGCTGGCGGCGGGAGGGCGCGGGCCGGGAGGTCCGGGTCTGACCCGGGGGCGAGCCGTGGCAGGGGGCGGGGTGGCTGTCGCTGGGCTGTGTCCGCGTGGAAAATGCCATGGGCTGGCTCTCCGTATTCAGGGCGTATCGAGGTCGCGCCGCTCCGGCACCGGCGAGGATCCAACGTCCGCCCCGCCGCTTCGTTTCGAGTTCCTGCCCGAAAGCTGGTCACGCCCCCGTGCGCGGCCCGGAACAAAACCCGCGAGGCCCCGGTTTCCCCGGCGGAGGGCTCCACAGGGCCGGGACGCGGCCCGCCGAGCCGAAACCGGGCCTGAGCGCCCGCTGTCCGGAGATCTCATCATGGCGGATACCGTCGGCGACTTCATTCTCAAGCGCATGTCCGAATGGGGCGTCGACCGCGTGTTCGGCTTCCCGGGCGACGGGATCGGCGGTCTCGTCGCCGCGATCGGCCGCGACGACAAGATCGACTTCGTCCAGGCGCGGCACGAGGAAAGCGCGGCCTTCATGGCCTGCGCCCATGCGAAATTCACCGGCGAGGTCGGGGTCTGCGTCGCGACCTCGGGTCCCGGCGCGATCCATCTGCTGAACGGGCTCTACGACGCCCGGCTCGACCATCAGCCGGTAGTGGCGATCGTGGGCCAGCAGGCCCGCGCCGCGCTCGGCGGCAGCTATCAGCAGGAGGTGGATCTCCGCACCCTCTTCAAGGACGTCGCCGGCGCCTATGTCGAGACCTGTTCCACGCCCGCGCAGATGCGCCACCTGATCGACCGTGCCTTCCGGATCGCGAAATCCGAGCGCACCGTGACCTGCGTCATCGTTCCGAACGACGTGCAGGAGCTTCCGGCGGTGGAGGAGCCGCCGCGCGCCCACGGCACCGTGCATTCGAGCGCCGCCTTCTCCACGCCGCGCGTCGTGCCGGCCGAGGAGGATATCGAGCGCGCCGCCTCCATTCTGAACGCGGGCTCCAGGGTGGCGATCCTGGTCGGCGCCGGCGCGCTCGAAGCGACGGACGAGGTGATCGAGGTGGCCGAACGCCTCGGCGCCGGCGTTGCCAAGGCGCTGCTCGGCAAGGCCGCGCTGCCCGACGACCTGCCCTTCGTCACCGGCTCCATCGGGCTTCTCGGAACCGAGCCTTCGGACTGGATGATGCGCCATTGCGACACGCTGCTGATGATCGGCTCGCGCTTCCCCTATTCGGAATTCCTGCCGGCGGAGGGCGACGCGCGGGGGGTGCAGATCGATCTCGATCCGACGATGCTCTCGATCCGCTACCCGATGGAGGTCGCGCTGACCGGCGACGCCGCGGCGACCCTGCGCGCGCTGATCCCGCGTCTGGAGCGCAAGGAGAAACGCGACTGGCGCGAGGATATCGAGAAGCGCGTCGCGGACTGGTGGGAGGGCGTCGAGAAACGCGCGATGGAGGAGGCCGATCCGGTCAATCCGGAGCGGGTGTTCTGGGAGCTTTCCTCCCGCCTGCCGGAAAACGCGATCATCTCCGCCGACAGCGGCTCCTCGGCCAACTGGTACGCGCGCGCGCTTCGGATCCGCCGCGGCATGAAGGCCTCGCTCTCGGGCACGCTCGCCACGATGTGCCCGGGCCTGCCCTACGCGCTCGCGGCGAAATTCGCCTATCCCGACCGGGTGCCGATCGCCTTCGTGGGCGATGGCGCGATGCAGATGCTCGGCATCACCGATCTCATCACCGCGTCGAAATACTGGCGCGGCTGGTCCGACCCCCGGCTCGTCGTCTGCGTGCTCAGCAACGGCGATCTCAACCAGGTGACCTGGGAGTTGCGCGCGATGGCCGACAGCCCCCGGGTGCCGGAGACGCAGGACGTGCCGCGCATGGATTTCGCCGCCTACGCCGAGTTGCTGGGGCTGAAGGGGATCACCGTCGACACGCCCGACGCGATCGGCGCGGCCTGGGACGCCGCGCTCGCCGCCGACCGGCCGTGCCTGATCAACGCGATCGTCGATCCCGACGTGCCGACCCTGCCGCCGCATATCACCTGGTCGCAGGCGAAGTCCTACGCGACCGCGCTCGTCAAGGGCGATCCGGAAAGCGGCGGCATCGTGCGGCAGACGATCAAGCGGGTGCTCACCTGAGCGCCCGCCATGGCCGGCGACATGAGCCGCGCGCCGATCCGGAGCGTTCGCGCGCGCGCCTTCACGATCCCGACGGATGCCCCGGAATCGGACGGCACGCTCGAATGGCGGGAGACGACGCTGGTGCTGGCGGAGATCGAGGCCGGCGGCATGCGCGGTCTCGGCTATACCTATTCCGACGCCTCGGCCGGGAAGCTGATCGAGGACAAGCTGGCGGAGGCGCTGCGGGGCGAGGACGCGCTCGACATCCGCGCGCGCTGGACGGCGATGCGGGACCGGACGCGCAACCTCGGCCAGACCGGCCTCGCCGCCACGGCGATCTCGGCGGTCGACAACGCGCTCTGGGACCTCAAGGGAAAGCTGCTCGGCCTGCCGGTCGCGGCGCTCGTCGGGCGCGCGCGGCGCGAGATCCGCGCCTATGGTTCGGGCGGCTTCACCTCCTATGACGACGCCCGCCTCGCCGCGCAGCTGGGCGGCTGGGCGGAGCAGGGATGTTTCGCCGTCAAGATGAAGGTGGGCCGGAAGCCGGGGGAGGATCGTCGCCGGATGCGCGTCGCGCGGGAGGCCATCGGCGCCGGAACCGGGCTCTTCATCGACGCCAACGGCGCCTTCGACCGGAAATCCGCGCTCGCCTTCGCCGAGGCCGCGGGCGGGTTCTGCGCGCGCTGGTTCGAGGAGCCGGTCTCGTCGAACGATCTCGCGGGGCTGAGGCTGCTCCGCGACCGCGCGCCGGCGGGCATGGCGATCACCACCGGCGAATACGCCTTCGCCCCCTGGACCTTCCGCGACCTGCTCGGCGCCGGCGCGGTGGACGTGCTTCAGGCCGATGCGACGCGGTGCCTCGGGATCACCGGCTTTCTCGACGCCGCCGCGCTCGCGCTCGCCCATGAAGTGCCGCTCTCCGCGCATTGCGCGCCGGCACTGCATCTGCATGCCTGTCTCGCGGCGCCGGCGGCGGCGCATCTCGAATGGTTCCACGACCATGTCCGGATCGAGGCGATGCTCTTCGACGGCGCGCCCCGCCTCGCCGCCGGCCTCCTCCGCGACAATGGCGAGCCCGGCCTTGGCCTGGCGCCGAAGGAGGCCGAACTCGCGCGTTTCGCCGTCTGAGGCTACATCTCCTCCTTCAGCCCCTTGCGGATGAGCCACCAGTTCACCGGATAGGCGGTCGCGAAGCCGCAGAGCATGGCGAGCTGCATCATGAACCAGAACTCGACCGTGGGAACCTCCAGCCGGGTCTGGAGGATGTGGCCGAAGATCCAGAAATGGGCGAGCGCCATGAAGCCGTACATCCCCACCTGCCAGGCGGTGAGCGAAAGCGCGTCGGCCTTGACCGCCTGGATCAGCCCGTCCTTCACCGAAAGGCCGCGCATCGGCTTGATGGTGAAATACTGGAAGGCGATCCCGAGCCCGAAGGCGAAGATGTAGTCGAGGATCCAGACCGCGAAGATCTTCTCGCCGAAGAGGCTGTGCCAGCCGAACCAGACCGCGACCGCGGGGACGAGGAAGGCGAGCCATTCGGCGATCATGTCGCCGAGCGCGCAGCCCGCGCCGCAATGCGTGGCGCCCTTGCCGACCTTGGCCGGGAACGGGGTGAGCTTCTTGTTCGGCATCGGCTCGTCCCGCTCCATCGCGGGCTTGACGCGGCTCTGCGCGGCGAGCTTGCCATAGGTGTAATATCCCGCGAGCGCGATCGGCCCCGCGAAGAGCGCCGTCAGCGGCCAGACCAGGTTCATGATCCACATGTGCTGCGGATCGCGCCATTCGTCGACGATGATGATGAGGGAGCAGCCGAAGGCCACCGCGAGCGAGATTACGGAAAGGGCGTGCAGCCAGCCTGGGACCACCGGAAGTTCCTCCTGTTGCCGGGACGGATCTGGATGCGAACCGCCCGGCCGCGCGACTGTTCCGAGAAAGTGGGGAAGATATGCAAATGCATATTCGCGCGGACCGCCCCTCGTCGCGCGCGGCTCCGTCCGGGTGGGGCGGGGTTACCGGGCCGCGGCGTCCCAGAGCGGGCGGGCCGGGGGACGTTCGAAGGTGGGACGGCCGGCCTTCCAGCCGCGGATGACCGGGGCGACGCGGCGGACGGCCTCCGCCGGGCTCGGCGCGGCGATCAGCACGATATCGGCCGGCCCGCCCTCCCGCGGTCCGTAGGGCGCGCCGCCAAGCTGCGCGGCCGGGGCACTGGTCACCATGTCGAAGGCGGCCGCGAGATCGGCCTCGCGCGAGAGCTGCGCGACATTGGCATAGAGGTTCGCCATCCGGCAGAGCGAAGCGTCGCCATAGGGGGTGAAGGGATTGAGGATGTTGTTGCTCGCGACCGCGGTCCGGACGCCGAGCGCCCGGAGCCGGGGCAGCGGGGCGAGGCCGCGCGGCACCAGCCGGTCGCGGTCGCGTCCGAGCAGGAAGAGATCGGTGGCGGGCAGGGCGGTGACGGCGATCCCGGCGTCGGCGAGCATCCGGCCGAGCGCGGTGACCTCCTCCGGCCCCATCGCCGAGAGCTTGGTCGCATGGCCGACCGAGACGCGGCCCTGCCAGCCGTGCCGGCGGGTCAGCGCCGCGATTTCCGGCAGCGCGGCGCCACGCGGCTCGAGGTCGAAATCGACATGGAAATCGACGGGCACGTCGTGGGCGACCGCGAGATCGAAGATCGCCGCCAGATGCGCGGCGGGATCGGGATCGGTGTAGGGGCAGCCGCCGACGGAGGTGGCGCCCCGGTCGAGCGCCGCGGCGAGCAGCCGGAGCGTCTCCGGCTCGCGCGTCGTCCCTTCCTGGGCGAAGGCGCAGAGGTCGATGTCGAGCGCGGGCGCCATCGCCGCCCTGACCTCGATCAGCGCCCGGAAGGCGCGGTCGCCCACCCGCGGGTCGAGTTCGACGAAGCTCCGGAGCCGGGTGGTGCCCTGGAGCACCGCGAGACGCGCCACCTCCGCCGCCCGCGCCGCGACGTCCTCGACGGTGAACTCCGCCTTGGCGGCGGCGGTCAGGCGGACCGCCTCGGCGAGCGTGCCCTCCTCCGGCGCGCAGCGGTCGAGGAGCAGGGCCTTGTCGAGATGGATGTGGCAGTCGACGAACCCGCCGAAGGCGAGCGCGCCCTTCGCCGCGACGCGGGGCGCGCGCGCCACGATCTTCCGGGCGATCGCGCGGATGCGTCCCGCGCCCACGGCGATGTCCCAGAGCCCCGGCCGCTCCGCCAGCCGCGCGCCGGAGATGACGAAATCGAGGCTCATCCGCCGCCTTCCCGTCCGGCGGGGAAGGCGGTGGCGCGGTGAGGGGCGGGCGGTTCCATGCCGGGCATCATGCCACGCTCCCGCGCCAAGTCGATGGGGCGGGGATCACGCGTCGGGCGGGACGTCGATGCGCTGGAGCTCGCCCGGCGGGACGCCGGCCAGCGTGCGCGTGACGGCGTCGGCGAGGAAGGCGCCGGCGGCGCGGAAATCCTCGTGGATGACCACGGTCTGGCGCCGGAACTTCTCCATCATGTGGAAGGAATCCTTCACCGCGAGGTCGAAGTCGCGCCCGATCTCGAACCCGGCGGCCTCGGCGCCGCTGATGACGGCGATGGCCGCGCTGGCCGAGCCGCAGACGAAGCCGTCCGGGCGCCGGCGGGCCGAGCGCATCATCCGGCCCACCTCCGCCTCGATCGCCTCGTGGGCGCTGTCGATCGTGACCTCGCGGATCGGGATCTCGGTCAGGTCGAGCCGATCCAGCGCGCGGGCGAAGCCGGTGGACATGTGCTGGCAGTAGGTCAGGTTCGCCGGCGGCGGCAGCAGGGCCAGACGCTCGCGGCCGCGCGCGGCGAGCCGCCGGACGGCGATCTCGGCGTAGCGCTCGTTGTCGAAGTCGAAATAGGGGTGGACGATGTCCATCGCCGTGCGGCCGTGGGTAGCGAAGGGAAAGCCGCGCTCGCGCAGGTAGCGCACGCGGGGGTCCTCCGGTTCGATTCGGGAAAAGATCACGCCGTCGGCGGAGCCGGTCTCGACGATGTAGCGCACGGGTCCGAGCGGATCGGTGCGCGGGTCGTATGGGGTCACGATCAGATGGTAGGGCGTGCCGGCGAGCCGCTCCGAGATGCCGTGGACGAGATGGGGCGTGAGGCCGAGCACCTCGGTCTCGACCGACAGGATGAGGCTGATCACGTTGGTCTTGCCGGTGCGCAGCCTGACGCCGGCGCGGTTCGGCCGGTAGCCGATCTGCCCGGCGACGAGCCGCACGCGCTCCTTCGTCGCCTGCCCGATGTCGGGCGCGTCGTTGAGCGCGCGCGACACCGTGGTGACGCCGAGGCCGGTCATGTAGGCGATCGTTCTCAGCGTGGGCCGCCCCTTCGCGCCCCCGGGCCTCGGTCCGCCGCCCTGTCCGTCTTCCGCCATCTCCGCCATCCAGTCCTGCCGAATCGCAGGATAGCCCAGCCGCGCGGCGGGTACAAATCTGAAACGATACAGTAAACCCGGAGGCAGGGTGGATATGGCGAAAACCGGTCCGGGTGAGTCCGGTGACTCCGTATATAATGCACTGTTTATGCACATATAAATCCGAAATTATTCCCGGAGCGAGGATCGGTCGCTTCAGGCGACGGCGAAAAAGATAGCGCGATGGGTACCGATCCTGTAACGATGCAGAAAAACATACCGGGAGGCTACAGATGAAAAGACGCGCTCTTGCCGCGATGCTCACGGGTTCCGTCGCGCTGCCCTGGGCGGCGTCGGCCGCGGATCTCGAGGTCACGCACTGGTGGACCTCGGGGGGCGAGGCGGCGGCGGTCGCCGAATTCGCCAAGGCGTTCGACGCCACGGGCAATCATTGGGTGGACGGCGCCATCGCGGGGTCGGGCGAGACCGCGCGCTCCATCATGGTGAGCCGGATCACCGGCGGCGACCCGATGGGCGCGACCCAGTTCAACCATGGCCGCCAGGCCGAGGAACTGGTCGCCGCCGGGCTGATGCGCGACCTCGACGCCGTGGCCGAGGCGCAGGACTGGAAGAGCGTGATCAACCCGCCCTCGCTGCTCGAGAGCTGCATGCTCGACGGGCACCTCTACTGCATCCCGGTCAATATCCACTCCTGGCAGTGGCTCTGGCTGTCGAACCAGGCCTTCGCCGATGCCGGCGTGCCTGTCCCGGCCAATTGGGAGGAATTCGTCGCGGCGGCGCCCGCGCTCCAGAAGGCCGGGAAGATCCCGCTCGCCGTCGGACAGCAGGGCTGGCAGATGACGGGCATCTTCAACGACCTGCTGCTCGGGCTCGGCGGCAAGGACCTCTATCTCAAGGTCTACGACGAGAAGGACGCCGAGGTGGCCGGGGGCGCCGACGTGGCGAAGGTCTTCAAGGCGCTCGACGACGCGCGGACCCTCTCCAAGGGCTCCAACGTGCAGAGCTGGAACGAGGCCACCGCGATGGTGATCTCGGGCAAGGCCGGCGGCCAGGTGATGGGCGACTGGGCGCAGGGCGAGTTCCAGGTCGCGGGCAAGGTCGCGGGCACCGACTACACCTGCCTGCCGGGCCTTGGCGAGGCGCGGTACATCACCACGGGCGGCGACTCCTTCTACTTCCCGGCGCTCGACGATCCGGAAAAGTCCAAGGCGCAGGAAGTGCTGGCCGAGGTCATCCTGTCGCCGGAGACGCAGGTGGCGTTCAATCTCAAGAAGGGGTCGCTGCCGGTGCGGGGCGACGTCGATCTCGCCGCCGCGAACGACTGCATGAAGAAGGGCCTCGCCATCCTCAAGGAAGGCAACGTGCTGAAGAGCACGGACGAGCTCATCAGCCCGGATACCACCACGCAGCTCAACGACCTGATGAGCGAGTTCTTCGCCGAGTCGATGACGGCGGAGGACGCGCAGAAGCGCTTCGCCGGGCTGATCGAAAGCGCCGACTGACTCTGCCATGCCGGCCCCGGGGCGCGGGGCCGGCCCTTTCCGGAACAGACCGAAGGGGGGACAGCCATGTCCGCGGACGGGCCGCCTGGCCGGCTATTCAAGAACATCAGCGCGAAGATCGCGTCGATCCCGATGATCCTGACGGCGGTCGTCGTGTTCCTCGGCGGCACGCTCTGGACGGTAATCTATTCCTTCACCGACTCGAAGCTGCTGCCCCGGCTCAACTTCGTCGGCCTCGCGCAGTACGAGCGGTTGTGGTCGACGCCGCGCTGGATCGTCTCGATCGAGAACCTCGCGATCTACGGCATTCTCAGCCTGATCTTCTCCTTCGTGATCGGCTTCCTGCTCGCCGCGCTGCTCGACCAGCAGATCCGGTTCGAGAACACGTTCCGCACCATCTTCCTCTATCCCTTCGCGCTCAGCTTCATCGTCACCGGCCTCGTCTGGCAGTGGATCCTGAACCCGGATTTCGGCCTCCAGCACATCATCCGGGGGTTGGGCTGGGAGAATTTCACCTTCAACCCGCTCTACGACGCGCGCCTCGTGATGTTCGGCATCGTGCTCGCCGGGCTCTGGCAGGGGACCGGGCTCATCATGTGCCTGATGCTGGCGGGCCTGCGCGGCATCGACGAGGACATCTGGAAGGCGGCGCGGGTCGAGGGGATCCCGACCTGGAAGACCTATCTCTTCATCGTCATCCCGATGATGCGGCCGGTCTTCGTCACCACGCTCGTCATCGTCATGGCCGGCATCGTGAAGCTCTACGATCTCGTCGTCGCGATGACGGCCGGGGGCCCGGGGACCGCCTCCGAGGTCCCGGCGAAATACGTCTACGAGTTCATGTTCCGCGCCCAGAACCTCGGCCAGGGCTTCGCCGCCTCGACGATGATGCTGCTCAGCGTCGCGGTTGTCGTCATCCCCTGGGCCTATCTCGAATTCGGAGGGAAGCGCCGTGGCTAATCCCGACATGCTGGCGACGACCCTCGCCGCCACCGACGTCATGGGCCGGGCGGAACCGCGCGGGGCGCGGCCGCGCAAGACGCTGTCGCGGCGCAACGTCATGCTCTACGGCGTTCTGATCGTGGTGGCGCTCTACTACCTGCTGCCGCTCTACGTGATGCTGGTGACCTCGCTGAAGGGGATGCCGGAGATCCGGCTCGGCGGCATCTTCGCGCCGCCGATGGAGATCACCTTCGAACCCTGGGTGAAGGCCTGGTCGGAGGCCTGCACCGGGCTCAACTGCGACGGGCTCTCCCGCGGCTTCTGGAATTCGGTCCGTATCACCATCCCCTCGGTCGCGCTCTCGATCGCGATCGCGAGCATCAACGGCTACGCGCTGGCGAACTGGCGCTTCAAGGGGGCGAACACCTTCTTCGCCATCCTGATCTTCGGCGCCTTCGTACCCTACCAGGTGATGCTCTATCCGATCGTGATCCTGCTGCGCGAGATCGGGCTCTATGGCACGCTGACCGGGCTCGTGATCGTGCACACGATCTTCGGGATGCCGATCCTGACGCTGCTCTTCCGCAACTACTTCGCCTCCGTGCCGGAGGAGCTCTTCAAGGCCGCGCGGGTGGACGGGGCCGGGTTCTGGGGGATCTACTTCAAGATCATGCTGCCGATGAGCCTGCCGATCTTCGTCGTGGCGATCATCCTGCAGGTCACCGGCATCTGGAACGACTTCCTCTTCGGCGTGGTCTACACGAAGCCCGACACCTATCCGATGACGGTCCAGCTCAACAACATCGTCAATTCGGTGACGGGCGTGAAGGAATACAACGTCAACATGGCGGCGACGATCATCACGGGGCTCGTGCCGCTCACGATCTACTTCATCTCCGGCAAGCTTTTCGTGCGCGGCATCGCCGCGGGCGCGGTGAAAGGATGAGCGCCATGATCGCACAGCAGAGCATCGACGCGCGGCGGGTTCCCGAGGCAGAGGAGCGCCGGGTGATCGGGATGCCGGGCGCGGCGCGCGCCAGCAGCGTCTCGGTCAGGGATCTGCGGCTCGCCTATGGCGCGCTGACCGTGCTCGACCGGCTGAGCCTCGACATCGCGGAGGGCGAGTTCATCGTGCTGCTCGGCCCCTCGGGCTGCGGCAAGTCGACCCTGCTCAACTGCGTCGCCGGGCTCCTCGAGATCACCGACGGCCAGATCTGGATCAAGGGCCGGAACGTCACCTGGGAGGAGCCGAAGGACCGCGGCATCGGCATGGTGTTCCAGTCCTACGCGCTCTATCCGCAGATGACGGTGCGCGGCAACCTCGCCTTCGGCCTCAGGAACGCCGGCCTGCCGAAGGCCGAGATCGAGACGCGCATCGCGCGGGCGGCGGAGATCCTGCAGATCGAGCCGCTGCTCGAGCGCAAGCCCGCCGCGCTCTCGGGCGGGCAGCGGCAGCGCGTCGCGATCGGCCGCGCGCTGGTGCGCGACGTCGATGTGTTCCTGTTCGACGAGCCGCTCTCCAACCTCGACGCGAAGCTGCGCTCCGAGCTCCGGGTCGAGATCAAACGGCTGCACCAGCAGCTGAGGAACACGATGATCTACGTGACCCACGACCAGATCGAGGCGCTGACGCTCGCAGACCGGATCGCGGTGATGCGCGGCGGGATCATCCAGCAGCTGGCGGATCCGAAGACGATCTACAACCGGCCCGCGAACCTCTTCGTCGCCGGCTTCATCGGCTCGCCCGCGATGACCTTCCTGAAGGGCCGGATCGCGGAGCGGGGCGGCGCCAGCTTCTTCGAGGCGGGCGGCGCGGCCATCGCGCTCGACGGCTATCAGGGCGAGGTGCCGCCGGCGGGGCGCGAGGTGATCCTCGGCGTGCGGCCCGAACATGTGAGCGTGGGCGCGGAGGGCGCCCCGGCGACGGTCGATATCGACGAGCCGATGGGATCGGACAGCCTGCTGTGGCTGACCTTCGGCGGACAGTCGCTCTCGGCGCGCGCGCCGGCGGAGCACGGGTTCGGCCGCGGCGAGAAGGTCGGTCTCGGCTTCGACATCTCCAAGGCGTCGCTGTTCGATCCACGCAGCGAACAACGGCTCTGAACCCCGGAAAGACCATGCTGGACCTGACAGGCGACTGGACGCTCCGCGACGCGGAAGGCGAATACGCGACGACCGCGCGGCTGCCCGGGGATGTGCATTCCGCGCTCCAGGCCGCCGGAATGATCCCGGATCCCTACGCCGGGCGCAACGAATACGATCTGCGCTGGATCGCGGATCGCGACTGGATCCTGTCGCGACGGTTCGAGGATACCGGCGGGGCGCGGCTGCTCCATTTCGACTGTCTCGACACCCTGGCGGAGGTGCGGCTGAACGGCGCGCCCGTGCTCGAGGCGGCGACGAGCTTCCGGGGGCACGACGCGGCGGTGGAGACGCTCGCGGGCGAGAACCGGATCGAGATCACGCTGCGCTCGAATACCCGCGCGGCCGACGCGCTGGCGGCGGCGCAGCCCTTCCCGGTGCCCTATCACAGGGACAACTGCCCGATCCCGAACGGCAACATGCTGCGAAAGCCGCAGTGCGATTTCGGCTGGGACTGGGGTATCGCGCTGGCGCCGACCGGGGTTCATGGCCGGATCGCGCTGATCGGACCGGAGGGCGAGATCGCCGGGCCGGTGGTGGAGCAGGTCCACGAGGGCGGGGCGGTCCGGTTGCGCGTCCGCGCGCGGCTCAGAGGCTTCGCGCCCGGCGCGGCGCCGTGGCGGATCGCGGTCGGCAGCGCCGAGGCCGCGGGCGAGATCGATCCGGCGGCTAGCGAGCCGGTGGCCGAACTGGTGCTCGGGAACCCCGCGCTCTGGTGGCCCTCGGGATACGGGGAGCAGCCGCTCCACGCGCTGGAGATCGCCGTGGGCGGTCAGCGCCGGACCTTCCCGCTCGCGATCCGCGACATCCGGCTGGTCTCCGAGCCCGACGCGGCGGGGCGGAGCTTCCTCGTCCGGGTCAACGGGCGCGACGTCTTCTGCCGGGGCGCGAACTGGGTTCCGGCGGATTCCCTGCCCGGGCGGATCACCCCGGAGAGGACCACCGCGCTGCTCCGCTCGGCGGCCGGGGCCGGGATGAACATGATCCGGGTCTGGGGCGGCGGGCGCTACGAGCCGGACTCATTCTACGAGACCTGCGACGCGCTGGGGCTCCTCGTCTGGCAGGACTGCATGTTCGCCTGCCATCTCTACCCGGCGACCGCGGAATTCCTCGGCGAGGTGGATCGGGAGATCCGCGAGCAGGCGGCGCGGATCGGGCATCACGTCGCGCTCTGGTGCGGCGACAACGAACTGCTCGGCGCGCTGAACTGGTTCGAGGAATCCCGCGCGAACCGGGACCGCTACCTGGTCGCCTACGACCGGCTCAACCGGACGATCGAGCGCGCGCTGGTGGAGACGCTGCCGGGCGCGAACTGGTGGCCGTCGAGCCCCTCGCCGGGTCCGATGTCCTTCGGCGACCCATGGCACGACGACGGGGCGGGTGACATGCATTTCTGGTCGGTCTGGCACGAGGGCCGCGACTTCGAGCATTACCGCGACGTGAAGCCCCGCTTCTGCTCCGAATTCGGCTTCCAGTCCCACACCTCGCTTCCGGTGATCCGGAGCTTCGCCTCGGAGGCGGATCTCAACATCGCCTCGCCGGTGATGGAGAGCCACCAGAAGAACGCCGGCGGCAATGCGCGGATCGCGGAGACGATGTTCCGCTACTTCCGCTTTCCGAAGGATTTCGCGAGCTTCGTCTGGCTCTCCCAGATCCAGCAGGGCGTCGCGATCAAGACCGCCGCGGACTACTGGCGGAGCCTGAAGCCGCGCTGCATGGGCGCGCTCTACTGGCAGCTCAACGACACCTGGCCGGTGGCGAGCTGGTCGAGCCTCGATTACGGCGGCGGCTGGAAGCTCACGCATCATATGGCGGCGCGGTTCTTCCGGCCGGTCAACGTGGTGGCGATCCCCGAGGGCGGCGCGATCCGGCTCGTCGGGGTGAACGACACGGCCGGGCCGGTGGAGATCGGCGCCGAGGCCTTCGCCGTGACGCTCGAAGGGATGGCGCGGCCGCTCGCCACTGCCGGAGGACGCGTCGGAACCGAGGCCGCGCACTGCCTCGCGGAGCTGCCGCGCGACGCGCTGGCGGCGGGGGAGATCCTCGCCTTCCGCTGGAGCGCCTCCGACGGCGCGTCCGGCGGCGACATCCACGTCCCCGAACGCTGGAAGAACCTCGACCTCCCCGATCCCGGCGTCACGCTCGCGCTCACGCGGGAGGAGGGCGCGCTCCGCGCCCGGCTCTCGGCGCGGGCGGTGGCCTTCTTCGTGACGCTCGAGGCGTCGAAGCCCGGCCGGTTCTCGACCAATGCCATCACGCTCTTTCCCGGCCACGCGGCCGAGATCGTCTTCACCCCGGAGGATGGCGACACCGCCGGGGTGACCCTGACCACCCGCGACCTCCATTCGAGCTTCGCCTGACCCCGGAGACCACCCGATGACCGATTTCTCCTATCAGCTCTATTCGTCGCGCAACTTCCCGACCCTGGCGGACACGCTCGCGATGCTGGCGGCGGCCGGCTACAAGGGGGTGGAGGGCTATGGCGCGCTCTACGCCGACGATGCGAAGGTCGCGGAACTGACCGCCGGTCTCGCCGCGCACCATCTGCGGATGCCCACCGCGCATTTCGGCCTCGACATGCTGGAGAACGAGCCGGAGAAGGTGCTCGGCATCGCGAAGGCGCTCGGGATCGAGACGATCTATTGCCCCTTCCTGCCGCCCGACCAGCGCCCGACCGACGGCGCCGGCTGGCTCGCCTTCGGCGCGCGGCTCCAGGCGGCCTCCGAACCCTATCGCGCGGCTGGGCTCGGCTTCGGCTGGCACAACCACGATTTCGAATTCGTCCCCGCCGCCGATGGCGTGATCCCGCTCGAGGCGATCTTCGAGGGCGGCCCGGATCTCGAATGGGAGGCGGACATCGCCTGGATCATCCGGGGCGGCGCCGACCCGATGGAATGGATCCAGACGCACGGGCGCCGGATCACAGCCGTGCATGTGAAGGACATCGCGCCCGAGGGCGAGAACGCCGACGAGGACGGCTGGGCCGACGTGGGCGCCGGCACGGTCGACTGGAAGGCAATCATGACGGCGCTGGAGAACCGGCAGGTGAAGGCCTTCGTGATGGAGCACGACAACCCGAAGGACCACGCGCGTTTCGCCGCGCGCTCCATCGCCAATGCGAAGGAGTTCTGAGCCATGGGCGAGAAGCTCGGGATCGGGATCGTCGGCTGCGGCAACATCTCCACCGCCTATTTCCGGCTCGCGCCGCTCTTCCGCGGCCTCGCGGTCCGCGCCTGCGCAGACATCTCCGCCGCCGCCGCCGAGACGCGGGCGGCCGAATTCGGCGCGCGGGCGGAGACGGTGGAGGGGCTGCTCGGCGCGCCGGACGTCGATGTGGTGATCAACCTCACCATTCCGGCGGCGCATTTCACGGTGACGAAGGCGGCGCTCGAGGCGGGCAAGCACGTCTATTCGGAGAAGCCCTTCGTGCTCACGACCGGGGAGGGTCTGGAACTGCGCGCGCTCGCGCGGGCGAAAGGGCTCGCCGTCGGCTCGGCGCCCGACACCTTCCTCGGCGGCGCGCATCAGCAGGCCCGCGCGCTGATCGACGAGGGCGCGCTCGGCACGATCACCGCCGGCACCGCCTTCGTGCAGAGCCACGGCATGGAGCACTGGCATCCGAACCCGGATTTCTTCTTCCTGCCGGGCGGCGGGCCGATGCTCGACCTCGGCCCCTATTACATCGCCGATCTTGTCAACCTGATCGGCCCGGTCCGCCGCGTCGCCGCGATGACGGGCGCGGCGACGCCCACCCGCACCATCGCGGTCGAGGGGCCGCGCAAGGGCGAGACGATCCCGGTCGAGACGCCGACGACCGTGCAGGCGCTGCTCGAATTCGCGAGCGGCGCGCATGTGATGGTCAACACGAGCTGGGACGTCTGGGCGCATCGCCACGGCCAGCCGATCGAGCTCTACGGCACCGAGGGAACGCTCTTCGTGCCCGACCCGAACTGGTTCGGCGGCAAGCTCGAAATCGGCGGCCGCGACGGGGAGGTGCGCGAGGTCACGCCTTGGGACCACCCCTTCGGCGTGCCGAACGACACGCGGCCGGGGGGCACCTTCGCGAACTACCGCGCCGCCGGGCTCGCCGACATGGCGGCGGCGATCCTCGAGGGGCGCGACGCGCGCTGCGGGCTCGACCGGGCGCTCCATGCGATCGACGTGATGAGCGCGATCATGCGCTCCGGCGAGACCGGCGAATTCGTGACGCTCGAGACCACCTGTACCCGGCCCGAACCGCTCGATCCCGAGGCGGCGCGGGCGCTCTTGGCCTGAGGGAGGAACCTTGTCATGCGGATTCTGCGCAGGCCGTCCCAGCTTCTGCTCTCCGCCGCCGAGGCCCATGAGATCATCGTCTGGCTCTACGGCTCTACGCAGGTTCCCGTTAGCCAGATAACCGCGGACGACCGTGGCTTCGCGCAAGCAATGCTTCAAGACATGCTCGAGCGCAGTTTCGAGATCGGTTTCGTCGAGGCGCTGTTCCGCTCCCTGGCGAAGCTCCCTCAGGGCCCGCGCAAAATCATTTCGAGCTTCCTGATAGGAGCAGGCAAGAACCTGGTGAAGTACGGCAAACGCGACGACCTGGAGACCATGATCCGAGAGCCCCGGATCTACCAGATGGTCAAGGACGACACCGTGCGACACACTCGCTCGGCATGGAACGTGCGCGAGCAAACGGGCGAGTTGACCTATTGAAGGAGCCCCTTATGAGCTACGTTCCGGCCGACGACCGCTACGAGCGGATGGTCTATCGCCGCTGCGGCGCGAGCGGGCTGACGCTGCCCGCGATCTCGCTCGGCCTCTGGCACAATTTCGGCGAGGACACGCCGCACGAGACCAGGCGGGCGATCGTCCGGACCGCCTTCGACCGCGGCATCACCCATTTCGACCTCGCCAACAACTACGGGCCGCCCCCCGGCGCCGCCGAGACCGCCTTCGGGGAGATCCTGCGCACCGATCTGAGGGGCTATCGCGACGAACTCATCATCTCGTCGAAGGCGGGCTACCTGATGTGGCCGGGGCCTTACGGCGAATGGGGGAGCCGGAAGTACCTGATCGCCTCCTGCGACCAGAGCCTGAAGCGGATGGGCCTCGACTACGTCGACATCTTCTATTCGCACCGCTTCGACCCGGACACGCCGCTCGAGGAGACGATGGGGGCGCTCGATGCGATCGTGCGCTCGGGCCGCGCGCTCTATGCCGGGATCTCCTCCTACTCCGCGGCCAAGACCCGCGAGGCGGCGGCGATCCTGCGGGATCTCGGCACACCCTGCCTGATCCACCAGCCGAGCTACAACATGATCAACCGGTGGGTGGAGCGCGACGGGCTCAAGGAGACGCTGGCCGAGCTCGGCATCGGCTCGATCGCCTTCACCCCGCTCGCGCAGGGGATGCTGACCGGCAAGTATCTCAAGGGCATTCCCGAGGGCAGCCGCGCGACGCAGGGCAAGTCGCTCGCGCCCGAATTCCTGAACGACCGGGTGATCGAGAACCTCCGCGCGCTCGACGCCATCGCCTCGCGCAGGGGCCAGACGCTGGCGCAGATGGCGATCGCCTGGGTGCTGCGCGGGGGCGCCATCACCTCGGCGCTGATCGGCGCCTCGCGGCCGGGCCAGGTCGAGGATTGCGTCGGCGCCGTCGCGAACCTCGATTTCACCGAGGAGGAACTCGCCGAGATCGACAGCTACGCCGACGAGGAGAGCATCAACCTCTGGGCGCGGTCGTCGGAGGCGGAATGATCCGGAACCCGATCCTCAGGGGCTTCAACCCCGATCCCTCGGTGGCCCGGGTTGGGGAAGACGTCTATATCGCGACCTCGACCTTCGAATGGTACCCGGGCGTCCGGATCCACCATTCGCGCGACCTCGTGAACTGGCGCCTCGTCGCCCGGCCGCTCGACCGGGCGGCGCAACTCGACATGCGCGGCGCGCCGGACAGTTGCGGCGTCTGGGCGCCCTGCCTCTCCTTCGCGGACGAGCTGTTCTGGCTGATCTATACCGACGTCAAGCGGTTCGACGGAAATTTCAAGGACGCGCACAACTACCTCGTCACCGCGCCGAGCGTCACCGGGCCGTGGTCGGATCCCGTCTATCTCAACTCCTCCGGTTTCGACCCGTCGCTGTTCCACGACGATGACGGGCGCAAGTGGCTCCTGAACCAGCAGTGGCGGCACCTGACGGACGGGGTGGGCGGCCAGCCGCGACATCCGGCCTTCGACGGGATCCTGGCACAGGAATACGATCCCGTCGCGCGGCGGCTGACCGGGCCGATCCGCGACATCTTCGCCGGATCGCCGCGCGGGCTGGTGGAGGGGCCGCATCTCTTCAAGCGGGAAGGGTGGTACCATCTCACCGTCGCGGAGGGCGGCACGGGTTATGACCACGCCGTCACCATGGCCCGGTCGCGGCGCCTGACCGGGCCTTATGAACTGCACCCCGACACGTTCCTGATGACCTCGAAGGACGTGCCCGACGCGCCGCTCCAGCGCGCCGGGCACGGGCAGATCCTCGAGATGCCCGATGGCGCGGTCTATCACACGCATCTCTGCTCCCGCCCGCTGCCCGGCACGCGGCGAAGCCCGCTCGGGCGGGAGACCGGACTGCAACGCTGCGTCTGGGGCGAGGATGGCTGGCTCCGGCTCGCACAGGGCGGCCTCGTCCCGGCGGTGGAGGTGGACGCGCCGGCGGGGGCCGCTTCCCCCGAACCGTCGCGGCCGGTCGAATACCGGTTCGTCGGGGTGGCCTTGCCGATGGATTTCCAGTGGCTCCGCACGCCATATCCCGGGCGGCTGTTCACGCTGACTGGCGATGCGCTGCGGCTGCACGGCCGCGAGTCGCTCGGAAGCTGGTACGAGCAGGCGCTGGTGGCACGGCGGCAGGAGCATCACGCGTATCGCGCCGAAACCCGGCTCGCCGCCTTCGCGCCCGACACCTACCAGCAGGCGGCGGGGCTGACGACCTATTACAACCGCTTCAAGCTCCACGCGCTGATGGTCTCGCACGACGCCGCCGCGGGAGGCCGGACGCTCACGATCATGTCCTGCCCCGGCGACTGGCCGGATGGCCGCCTCCGTTATCCCGCCACGCCGCTCCCGCTGCCCGACGGCCCGCTCGACCTCGCGGTCGAGGCGCGGGGCGCGACGCAGCGCTTCTTCTGGCGCGGGGGCGGGGAGTGGCAGCCGTTTGGCCCGGAACTCGACGCGAGCGCGATCTCCGACGAGGCCGGCCGCGGCGAGCACGGATCCTTCACCGGGGCCTTCGTCGGCATGGTGGCCTTCGACACATCGGGCCGCGGCTGCCCGGCGGATTTCGCCTCGTTCCGCTACGCGCCGCTCTGAGCGGGGGCGCCGCCGGGTCCGGTGGCGCCCGCCTGGATCAGAACGGAGAGTCGGGGAAGTAGAACTCCTCGGCGTTGTCCTTGGTGATCAGCGTCGCATCGAGGATGTAGTTGCCGCGCACCGGCACCTGATCGTAGAAATTCGCCACCGTCAGCTCCATCGCCGTCGCCACCATCGCCGGCGGATAGAGCACGTCGACCGGGATCATCGGATCGCCGTCCGCGACCTTCTTGATCATCTCCTTCATGCCGGCGCCACCGATCACCATCTTGATGTCGGTCCGGCCGGATTGCTGGATCGCCTCGAGCACGCCCACGGCCATGTCGTCGTCCTGGCACCAGACCGCGTCGATCTTCGGGAACTTGGTGAGATAGTCCTGCATCACCTTGAAGGCGTCGTCGCGCGACCAGTTGCCGAACTGCTTGTCGAGCACGTTGATCCCGGACCCCGCGATCGCCGCGTCGAAGCCCTGCTGGCGCTCCTCGTCGATCACGATCGGCAGGCCCCGGATCACCACGACGTCGCCGCTCCCGAGGTTCTCCTTCAGGTATTCGCCGGCGACCCGGCCGAGTTCGGGGTTGTTGCCCGCGACGTAGAGATCCTGAATCGTCGGGTCGGAAAGCGCGCGGTCGACCACGGTGACGAAGATGCCCTGGTCCTTCACGCTCCGGATCGGGTCGGTCAGCTCGTCGGAATTGTGCGGCAGCGTCACGAGCGCGTCGACGCCCTGCGTCACCAGATCCTCCAGCGCGTTCGCCTGGCTCGCGCCGTCGGGCGAGGTCTTGACGATGATCTTCAGACCCGGATGCGCCGCTTCCAGCAGCTCCTTCGCGCGTTCGGCGTGATAGACCACGCCGCCGGTCCAGCCATGGTCGGCGGCCGGGATCGAGACCGCGATGGTCACGTCCTTGTCCTGCGCGCTCGCCATTCCCGCGACGAGGGCGGCGGTGGCGAGGCCGAGCAGCAGTTTCTTCATTGTCTTCCTCCCTGAACGAGCCGTGTTCCGACGCGGGCGGCCCGATACCCCGGCGGTCAGCGCCCGCGCGAGAGCGCGCGCTGGACCAGCATGGCGACGATGATGATGGCGCCCTGCACGGCGCCGATCAGGTATTCGCTGA
Organism: Amaricoccus solimangrovi; assembly: GCF_006385685.1. Lineage (GTDB taxonomy): Bacteria > Pseudomonadota > Alphaproteobacteria > Rhodobacterales > Rhodobacteraceae > Amaricoccus > Amaricoccus solimangrovi. The sequence goes on from NZ_VFRP01000014.1 coordinate 65,998, forward strand.
CAAGGTCCGAAAGGACCATGATGTTGCCGATCAGCTCCAGGATCAGCGCGCCGCAGACCGTACCCCAGATCCGGCCGACGCCGCCCCGGAGCGCGGTGCCGCCGATCACCACGGCGGTGATCGCCTGCAGTTCCCACATGAGCCCGGTGGTCGCGGTGGCGGAGCCGAGCCGCGGGACGTAGACGAGCACCGCGATCGCGACGCAGACGCCCTGGATCACATAGGTGAGCGTCCGGACCCGCCCGACCGGAATACCGGAATAGCGCGCCACCTCCTCGTTCGAGCCGACCGCGATCACGTGGCGGCCGAAGGCGGTCCGGTTCAGGATGACCGCGCCGAGGAGCGCCACGACGAGGATCACGATGACGGGCGCCGGCACGCCCCAGAGCTCGCCGAAATAGACCGGACGATAGGCCGCGCGCACCTCCTGGCTCCTGACCGCGATCGAGCCGCCCTCGGCGAGCCAGACCGTCAACGCGCGGAAGATGCCCATCGTGCCGAGCGTGACGATGAAGGGTTCGAGCCGGCCGAGCGTCACGAAGAGCCCGTTCGCGAGCCCGCAGAGCGCGCCGGTGACGAGCGCCATCGTCATCGCGAGCGCGATCAGCGCGACGTCGCCGCCGACGGGCGCGGCGTTGATGAAGAGGATCATCGTGCCCGCGACGAAGGCCGACATCGAGCCGACCGAGAGGTCGAGCCCGCCCGCCGAGATGACGAAGGTGGCGCCGACCGCGATGATCGCGATGAAGGCGGAGCGCGAGAGCACATTGAGCAGGTTGTCGACCGAGACGAAATTCGGATTGAGGCTCGCCCCGAACAGGATCAGCGCCGCGAGCGCGACGAAGGGCGCGACCGCGCGCAGGTCGAGGTCGCGCCAGGAGCGCCGCGCGGGGCGCGAGGCGACCGGGGTTTCGCTCATGCGCTCTCCGCCATCATCGCGGCCTCCTTCTCGCTGGCGCCGGTCGCGAGGACCGCGATCTCCGTCTCCGTCATCCGCGCGCCCGCCAGTTCGCCCACGATCCGCCCCCCGCGCATCACGAGGACGCGGTCGCAGATCCCGATCAGTTCCGGCATTTCCGAGGAGACCACGATGACCGACTTGCCCGAGGCGGCGAGCGCGGCGATCCAGCGATAGATCTGCTCCTTGGTGCCGATGTCGATGCCGCGCGTCGGCTCGTCGATGATGACGACCTCCGGCTCGAGCAGCATCATCTTGGCGAGCAGCAGCTTCTGCTGGTTCCCGCCCGAAAGCTGGCCGGCGTCGAGGGCGCGGGAACGCGCGCGGATGTCGAAATCGGCGATGGCCCTGTCGAGCGCCGCCGCCTCGCGCCCCCGGTCGACGAGCCCGGCGCGGGTGAAGCGGGCGAGAGCGGCGAGCGTCAGGTTCACGGTCAGGTCCTGGCCGAGCAGCAGGCCCTTTCCCTTGCGGTCCTCGCTGAGATAGACGACGCCCGCGCGCTGGCTCTCGCGCGCGTCGTGGAAGCGGACGGGCGCGCCCCGCAGCCGGAGCCTGCCCCGGCCCGGACGAAGCCCCGCGATGCCCTCCATCAGTTCGGTGCGACCGGCGCCGACGAGGCCGGCGAAGCCGAGGATCTCGCCCCGGCCGAGGCGGAAGCGCGCGCCCGAGACGAAGCCCGGTACGTCGAAATCCTCGACCTCGAGCACCGGGGCCGCCGTCTCCGGCGGCGCGCGGTCGGGATAGAGTTTCGAGACGTCGCGCCCGACCATCAGCTCCGCCATCGCATGCGGGTCCAGCCCGGCGGCGGCCCGCGTCGTGACGAGCGCGCCGTCGCGCAGCACGGTGACCTGGTCCGCGATCGCCTTCACCTCCGGCAGCCGGTGCGAGATGTAGAGCACCGCCGCTCCCCCGGCGCGGATCTCGCGGATCACGCCCAGCAGCGCCTCGGTCTCGCGCGGGGTCAGCGAGGCGGTCGGCTCGTCGAAGATCACCACGCGCCGCGTCCCGAGCAGCGCGCGGGCGATCTGCACGAGCTGGCGCTGCGCGATCGAGAGCCGGCGGACGGCGATGCGCGGGTCGAGCGCGGCGCCGAGCGCGGCGACCGCCTCGGCGGCGCCCGCGTTCATCGTGGGGTCGTCGACGAAGGGGCCACGCCGGATCTCGCGGCCGAGATAGATGTTCTGCGCCACGGTCAGATCCGGCGCGAGCAGGATCTCCTGATGCACCAGCACGATGCCGAGCGCCTCCGCCGCCACGGGCCCGGCAAAGGCGACCCTCGCCCCGTCGAGCCGGATCTCGCCGCCCGAGGGTGCGAGATGGCCCGAGAGAAGCTTCATCAGCGTGGACTTGCCCGCGCCGTTTTCCCCGATGACCGCGTGGACCTCGCCCGGCATGAGGGTCAGATCGATGCCGCGCAGCACCTCGATCCCGCCGAAGGATTTCGACAGGCCGCGCGCTTCGAGCACCGGCGCCGGCGCGCTCATCCGATCGGCGTCCAGCGGTTGCCGGCCTGGGACGAGGCGACCGCCGCGGCGATGAAGCGCATGCCGGCGAGTCCGTCCCGGACGGTGGGATAGGTGACCTCCGGCGGCGTCTCCTCCCCCGCCCGCGCCGCGCGGATCGCGCGCGCGGCCTCGGCGTAGATCGTGGCGAAGCCTTCGAGATAGCCTTCCGGATGGCCGCCGGGGATGCGCGTCACCCGCGCCGCCGCCGGCCCCGCGCCCGCGCCGCCCCGGGTCAGCAGCTGCCTCGGCTGTCCGAGCCGGGTGAACCAGAGCCGGTTCGGCTCCTCCTGCGCCCATTCGAGCCCCGCCCTCGTGCCATAGATCCGGAGCCGGAGCGCGTTCTCGTTGCCGACCGCGACCTGGCTCGCCCAGAGCATTCCGCGCGCCCCGCCCGGATAGCGCAGCAGGATCTGCACGTCGTCGTCGAGCGCGCGGCCGGGGACGAAGGCGGTGAGCTGCGCGAGCAGTTCCTCCGCCTCCATCCCCGCGACGAAGCAGGCGAGGTTGTAGGCATGGGTGCCGATGTCCCCGATCGCGCCGCCGGCGCCCGAACGGGCCGGATCGGTGCGCCATTCCGCCTGTTTGGAACCCGACCGCTCCAGCGGCTCGGAGAGCCAGTCCTGCGCGTATTCGACCTGTACGAGCCGGATCTCGCCGAGCTCTCCCGAGGCGACCATGTCGCGCGCCTGCCGGATCATCGGATAGCCGGTATAATTGTGCGTGAGGATGAAGAGCCGCCCGGATCCCTCCACCTTCCCGACCAGATCCTCCGCCTCGTCCACGCTCAGCGTCATCGGCTTGTCGCAGATCACATGGATCCCCGCCGCGAGAAAGGCCTTGGCGACGGGCGCGTGCATGTGGTTCGGCGTCACGATCGCCACCGCCTCGATCCCGTCGGGGCGCCGCGCCTCCGCCTCCGCCATCTCGGCGTAGCCCGCGTAGCTGCGCTCCGGGTCGAGGCCGAGTTCGGCGGCCGAGGCGAGGGCGCGTGCCGGATCGGAGGAGAGGGCGCCCGCGACGAGGTCGAACTGGTCGTCGATCCGGGCGGCGATGCGATGGACCGCGCCGATGAACGCGCCCTGGCCGCCGCCGACCATGCCGAGCCGGACGCGGCCCGCGCCCGCTTCCGCCTTCGAGGCTTCGATGGTCATCGCGCGCCTCCCAGCCCGAGGATCGTCCGGTTCGCTGCCTCGTCGGTTCCGCCGGCGGCGAAGTCGTCGAAGGCGTGCTCGGTCACGCGGATGATGTGGGCGGCGATGAACCCGGCCCCCTCCCGCGCGCCGTCCTCCGGATGCTTCAGCGCGCATTCCCATTCGAGCACGGCCCAGCCGTCGTAGTCGGAAGCGGCGAATTTCGAGAAGATCGCGCCGAAATCCACCTGCCCGTCGCCGAGCGAGCGGAACCGTCCGGCCCGGTCGACCCAGTTCTGATAGCCGCCGTAGACGCCCTGCCGCCCGGTCGGGTTGAACTCCGCGTCCTTCACGTGGAAGGCGCGCACGCGCTCCATGTAGATGTCGAGATAGTCGAGATAATCGAGCTGCTGCAGCACGAAATGCGACGGGTCGTAGAGCAGGTTCGCCCGCGGATGCCCGTCCACCCGCTCGAGGAACATCTCGTAGGTGACGCCGTCGTGCAGGTCCTCGCCCGGATGGATCTCGTAGGCGACATCGACGCCCATCTCCTCGGCATGGTCGAGGATCGGGCGCCAGCGCCGGGCAAGCTCGTCGAAGGCGGTCTCGACGAGCCCGGCCGGCCGCTGCGGCCAGGGATAGAGATAGGGCCAGGCGAGCGCGCCGGAGAAGGTCGGATGCGCCGAAAGGCCCAGATGGCGCGAGGCGGTCAGCGCGCGCTTCACCTGATCGACGGCCCATTCCTGCCGGGCGGTGGGGTTCCCGCGCACTTCCGGCGCGGCGAACCCGTCGAAGGCGCTGTCATAGGCGGGATGCACCGCGACGAGCTGGCCCTGGAGATGGGTGGAAAGCTCGGTGATCGCGAGCCCGTGGCCGGCGGCGACGCCCGCGATCTCGTCGCAGTAGTCCTTCGATTCGGAAGCCTTCGCCAGATCGAAGAGCCGCGCGTCCCAACTCGGGATCTGCACCCCCTTGTAGCCGAACGAGGCGGCCCAGCCGCAGATCGCATCGAAGGAATCGAACGGCGCGGCATCCCCCGCGAACTGGGCGAGGAAGATCCCCGGCCCCTTGATGGTCCTCACGCGTGTCTCCTCCCTGTCACGGCCGCGCCCTTCGGAGCTTCGGTTCGGGGTGTCGCCGGTGTGGTTTCCCGATCCGTGGCCTGTGCTTTGTGAGGAGCGTACATCATCCCCGGCAACGCCGCTACGGGGCATTGTCGCGGAGATAGACCTCGACGCGGATCCGCTCCTGGGCCTCGTTGAGGGGGGCGCCCTCGGCCGCCGCGCGGAGGATCCTGAGCGCGCTGCGCGCCTCGTGGCCGGCGTCCTGATGGATGACCGCCTGGATCAGCCCCGCGCGCAGCGCCGCGCGCGTATGCGGTGTCAGTTCGTGCGCGACCGCGAGCGGACGCCCGCTCTCGGGCAGGGCGCGCAGGAGGTCGATAACGCCCCGGTTGCCCGCGCCCATGTTGTAGAGGCCCGCGATCCCAGGCTCCCGGGCCATCAGCGCGGCGAGCGCCGCGCGCGTCGCCGCCGCGTCGTCCCGGCCCTCGATCACCGGCAGCGGCGAGAGGCGGGGGAATTCCGCCCGCGCCACCTGCTCGAAGCCCATCCGCCGCTCGACGTGATCGCGCACCAGCATCGAGCCGGCGACGAGCGCGACCGTACCCCCACGCGGTCCGAGGAACCGGCCGAGCAGACTCGCGGCGGTGCGGCCGGCGGCGACGTTGTCGATGCCGACGTAGCGGCTTCTGGGCGCGAAGGGCACGTCGGAGACGAGGGTCACGACCGGCACCCCGGCCGCGGCGAGCCGGACGAGCGCGTCCCGTGCCACCGCCGCGTCGGTGCCGACGAGCGCCACGCCGGACACCTCGCCGGGCGCGAGCGCATCGAGCGCCGCGGCCAGCGCCTCGCCGTCGAAGGGCGGGACGCCGACCACCTCGACCGCGACCCGCGCCGGCCGGACCTGCTCCCCGAGCGCGCGCGCCTCAGCCTCCAGTTCGCGCATGAAGGTATTGGGGCCGGTGGGGATGAGGAAGACGAAGCGGTAGTCGCGCCGCCGCGACAGGTTGGCCGCCGCGAGGTCGCGCACGAAGCCGAGCCTCGCCACCGCCGCCTCGACGCGCAGGATCGTCCCGGCGCGGACGCCGGGGCGCCGGTTCAGCACGCGGTCCACGCTCGCGAGGCTCACCCCCGCCTCCCGCGCGACGTCGCGGATCGTCGGTCGCATCCCGAAGGCCCTCTCGCCGCCGAAGGGGACAGCATCGCACGGCGCCTGAGGTACGCCAATCGGAATCGAGCCCGGGAGCGCGACGCCATCCCCGCTCGCCTGGGCCGATGAATTGGGGGATACCGGGCTTCGATGAGGAGGACGGGATGACCGCTGCGACGCCGAGAGACCCGCGCGCCGGGCTTGCCTTCACGATCGAGATCGGCGCGTCCGCCGGTGTGATCGTCGCCGCGAGCGAACGGCGCGCCGCGATCGCGGCCGCGCGCCGCCGGCTCGGGCTGCCCGAAGGGCCGGTCGGACGCGAGGCGCGGGGCGCGCCGGTCTGGCCGGCGGGACAGCGCGGCTCGCTCAGCCACTGGGCCGGGATCAGCGTCTGCCTGCTCACGCGGGGGGAAAGCGTGGATCCGGGCGTCGATCTCGAGGGTTTCGCCGACGCGCCGACGCGCGGGGCGATCCGTCAGGAGGCGCTGAGCCCGACGGAGGCGGGGCGGCTCGACGCAGCGCGCCTGCCGGAGGGAGCCGGGGAGGCGCTCGTCTTCTCGGCGAAGGAGAGCTTCTTCAAGGCGGTCTATCCCCGGATCGGCCGGCGGATCGGCTTCGACGCGGCCGAGCTTCACGAGACGCCGGGCGAGGGGCGCCTCGCCCTGCGGGTGACGCGCCGCCTCGCCGCCCATCTGCCCGCGGGCCGCGTGCTCCGCCTCGAGTTCCGGATCCTCGACGGGGCGGTGCTCACCTGGCTGACGCTGCGGAGGTGAGCGCGCTCAGGCGGGGGCTTCCAGACCGGCGCGGAGCCTGTCCTGCGCGCGCGCGATGATCGCGTTGACCCGCGCCGGGGAGAGGCCGATCCGCGCGGCGATGTGCTTCTGGCGCGCGTCCCTCAGCCGATGCTCGATCAGGATCTCCCGGTGCAGGGGTGGCAGGCGGCTCAACTCGTCCGCGAGCCGCGCCAGCGCCTGACGGTCCGCGAGGCATTTCTCGGCGCAGGGCAGGTCGCAGGTGAATTCCGCCTCCTCCGCCATCGGCGCGGCCGGCTCCCGGCCGGACCGGCGGGCCTGGTCGAGCGCGAGATTGCGCACGACGCGGCGCAGCATGCCGCGCGGGCAGATGACCGGGCAGCCGAGCGCCTCGCTTTCCAGACATCGTATCGCCGCGTCCTGCAGCACGTCCTCGGCGCGGTCGCGGGATCCGAGGATGCGCGCCGCGTCCGCGAGGAGCACCGCGCGCTCGGCGATGAGACAATCGAGAAGCCGGCGCCGGACCGCGACGGCGACCGGCTCCGGACGAACGGAGGCGTGCGGCATGAACTCACCCTGCCAGGCAATGGACCGAAATGCGTCTGCCTGGCCGCGGGGCTGAGTGGACGGAAGCCGTTATAGGCGCCGCCGCGCACTTGTCAAAGCCGAAGGGCGGCGGGCCCGTGCTATTCCGCGGCCAGCGCGAAGCCGCGGTGCCCTTGCGCCTCGATGGCCTCCGCGATCTCGTCGGAACGCAGCGCGAGGACGGAGAGCAGCGTGTCTCCGACGCCATGGGTCGGCTCGCTCTGGCCCTGGACGAAGACGGCGGGGCCGAACCCCGCTGCCATCGGCAGGCGATAGTCGCGGGCGGGCGGCGCGCCGGTCCACCAGTCGCCGATCCCGCCGAGCAGGGCGCGGTCGATCCCGCGGCGGTAGCCGGTGGCGAGGATCACCAGATCGTAGCCGGCGCGGGTCTCCCCTTCCGCGCCGACAAGGCGCAGGCGGATGCCGTCGGCGTCCTCGGCGGCGGCGAGAACCGAGGTCCGGGCGCGAAGCGCGAGGCGGTCCTCGCCGCGCACGGACTGTTCGTAGAGCAGATCGTACATGGTCGCGATCAGGTCATGGTCGACGACCGAGTAGTTGGTGGGCTGGGCCTCGGCGAGCCGCCGTTCGCGCGCCTCGGGCGGCAGGGCGTGGAAGCGGCCGGTCTCCTCCGGGTGGAAGATCTCGTTCACGAAGGGCGAGTCGTCCGACGGCCTCGGCGCGCCCGCGCGCAGGATCATCTCGACCCTCGGCGCCTCGGGACGGCCGGCGAGATCGGCGAAGATCTCGGCGCCGCTCTGCCCGCCGCCGATCACCGCGATCCGCGTCCCCGGCCGGAGCCGGGCCGCGACGCCGCCGAGGTAGTCTCGGGCGTGGAGCACGCGCGCCGAGCCGCGCAGCGCGGCGAAGGGCTCCGGCCAGTACGGCCGCCCGCCGGGCGCGAGCACGAGGTTGCGCGCGAGGAAGTGTTCGCGCGCGCCCGAGGCGCTCTCGGCCGAGACCCGGAGCGCGGAGATCTCGCCGCCGCTCCGGACCGGCTCGATCGCCGTGACGCGGCGGTCGTAGGAACAGACGTCGAGCTGGCCCGCGACCCAGCCGAGGTAGTCGTTGAATTCCTCGCGGCTCGGGAAGAAGGTCTTGCGGTTGATGAACCGCGTGAGCCGGCCCTTCGCGTGCAGATAGCTCAGGAAGGAGAAGGCGCTGCGCGGATTGCGGAGCGAGACGAGGTCCTTCAGGAACGACACCTGCATGTCGCTGCCCGCGATCATCATGTCCGGGTGCCAGGCGAAGGCCGGCCGCGCCTCGAGGAAGCGCGCGACGAGGCGCGATCCGCGCTCCCTCAGCGCCACGGCGAGCGAGAGGTTGGAGGGGCCGAAGCCCACGCCGACGAGATCGAAGGTGTCGCTCACCGGGTTGCTCCTTCCACCAGAAGCCGCGCGGGCGAGAGGGCGAGCGGCGTGCCCCGCCCGCTCTCCGGCCGCGCCCAGATCCGCGCCTCGAAGAAATGCTGCCGCTCGAGCCGGACCAGCGCCGAGCGCTTGTGCGGGAAGTCGAAGTCGCGCAGATGGCCGAAGCCGCAGCGGCCGAGATTGGCGAGCTGGCGCGCGTGGCTCGCCTTCGGCTCGCCCACCACGGCTTGCGTGCGCGGCTCCGCGAGGAACATGTAATGCATCAGCGAGGGCATCCAGGCGGTCACGTAGTCGGCGCCGCGCAGGTCCGCCTCCCCGACGAGCACGTGCCAGCCCCGGTCCCAGGCGCCGGCGTCGTAGTGCGCGCCGATCCGGTTCTCCCGCGCCCAGTAGAGCTCGAAATAGACGAAATCCCGCCCGTCGAGCGCGCCGATCAGCGGCAGCATGTGCGGATCGGCGAACATCCGGGCCAGATAGGCGCGATGCTCCGCGAGCGTGCCGCTCTCCTCGAAGAACTCGGCCACGCGCGGGTCGTTCTGCCAGCGGTGGAAGGTCGGCAGGTCCTCCATCGTCATCGCGCGCAGCGTGAACCGCTGGTCGAGCCAGGGGATGTGGCGGGCGTAGACGGTGCCGCGCGGCTTCGGCGGGCGGACCGGGTGCCGGCCATGCGGGCCCGGACGCCAGAGCGTCGGCCAGGGCGCGGGCGCGCGGCCGAGCCAGCGGTCGGGCACCTGCCAGAAGGCGGCGGGGAGCACCGCCGGCGTGTCCCCGATCAGGAACGCGGCGCCGGTCTCCAGGAGTCGCGGCAGCAAGGGCGCCCAGCCGGGGCCGGAAAGGCGGATCGCCGCTTCGCCGCCCCGGTTCGTCAGCGCCTCGACGGCGGCGAGCGCCAGGTCGAACCCGGTCCCGGGGTCGGCCGTCTCGGGCGCGGCGAGATCGATCCATCCGTCGCCCCGCTCGCCCAGCGTGAGCGGCGGGGCGTCTCCGAAGAGGATCCGGTCGCCGTCGCGGCGGGCGAGTGGCGGGGTGGCGGCGTGCATGTCCTTCGGCATGGGAACTCCTTTCAGGCGGCGCGGTCGAGCGCGAAGGTCCAGCGGATGGCGCGGTTCACGGCCACGGGCAGGACAGACATGTGGGTCTCGTCGGGGTAGATCTCGGAGGCGGTCTCGAGACCCAGAGCGGCGAGCGCCCCGGCCATCTCGAGGGCGGCGGCGACGGTGCGCTCGCGCGCCTTGCGGGCGAGGCGTTCCCCGGCGTCGGGGGCGTCGCGCTGGAACGGCGCGAGTTCCGCGCCCTCCCATTCGCCGGCGGAGAGATGGACGCGGGGCGCGTGGCCGGCGGGGTCGAACCGCGCCAGATGGTCGAGCAGGAAGCTCTCCTCCCAGGTGATCGCGGGACTGGCGGCGATCCAGTCGCGGAAGGCGCCGGGCCGGGTGAAGAGCAGCCAGAGCGCGAAGAGCCCGCCGAAGGAATGGCCGAAGAGCGCCTGCCGGCCGGGGTCGAGCGGCAGCCGCGCCGCGACGAGGGCGCGCGCGTCCTCGAGCAGGAAGCGCGCCATCTCGGCGCCGCCGCCGGTCCGCACCTCCGGCCCGCCGGGATGGAACGGCGGATAGCTCCGCCCCGGCGGCGGGCCGAGATCCCAGGAGCGGCGGAACGGATCATAGGCCTCGTCGGTCGGATAGCCGACCGCGACCAGCGCGCCCGGGCCGATATTCGTGCCCGCGGGCCAGGAGGCCTGCGCGCGGAGCGCGTCGACCGCCGTGCCGATCACCGCGTTGCCGTCGAGCAGCCAGAGCGCGGGCCATCCCCTCTCCGGCGCCGCGCCGGGCGGCGCCCAGAGGAAGATCCGCCGCGCCGCGCCGGTCGCGCTGTCCGCGAGGTCGAACCAGCGCGTGCCCGCGTGGTCCGGCCCGCCTTCCGCGAGCGGCGTCACGCAGCCACCCGCCGGGCGCTCGCGATTGCGCGGAAGAGGTCGGCGACGATCTCCTCGGCCGGTTCCAGCCCGACGGCGAGCCGGATCGTACGCGGATCGACGCCGAAGCGGCGGAAGGAATTCGCCGGCCCCGCGAGGCCGCGCGCCGCCTGGCCGGGCACGATCAGGCTCTCCGGACCGCCCCAGCTCACCCCGAGCCGGATCAGCCGGAGCGCGTCGCAGAAGCGCTCGACGTCGACGCCTTCGGCGAGATCGAAGGCGAAGAGCCCGCCGAAGCCGGTCAGCCCCTCGGGCCGCGCGGCGTCGAGGCCGGGATGATGGACCGCCGTCACCGCTTCGTGCCTGCCGAGCGCGCGGGCGACCTTGAGCCCGCTTTCCATGTGGCGCCGCATCCGGAGCTCGAGCGTGCGCATGCCGCGCAGGATCAGGAAGGCGTCCATCGGCGCCATCCGGCCACCGAGAAGATGCGTCGCCTCGTGGTCGATCCGCTCGATTAGCGCGCGCGACCCCGCGACGAGGCCGCCGAGCGTGTCGCTGTGGCCCGAGAGATATTTCGACGCGGCATGCACGACGAGATCGACGCCGAGCGCCGCCGGGCGCTGGAAGACCGGCGTGGCCCAGCTGTTGTCGATCACCGAGAGCACGCCGAGGCTCCGCGCCCGCTCCGCCACCGCGCGCAGATCCTGGATGTGGAAGGTCCAGGAGGTCGGGCTTTCGAGATAGACGAGCCGCGCGCCCGGCAGGGCCGCGAGCATCGCCTCGGTGTCGCGGCCGTCGACATAGGTCGTCTCGACGCCGAAGCGGCTGAGCACGGTCTCGAACAGGCGGAAGGCGTCGGAATAGAGATGCTGCACCGCGACGATCCGGTCGCCCGCGCGGACGAAGGGCAGGATCGCGCCGCAGATCGCCGCCATGCCGGAGGAAAAGCCGCGCGCGGCCTCGGTCCCCTCGAGCCGGGCGATCAGCCCTTCGAGTTCGGAGACGGTCGGATTGTCGCCGCGCGAATAGATGTAGCGGTCGGAGCGGCCGGCGAAGACGTCGGCGATCGCGGCGTAGCTCTCGAAGAGGAAGGAACTGGTCTGGAAGATCGGCGGGGCGCTCGCGTCGAGTGGCCGGGGCAGGGGGGGCGAGATCAGGTCGAGGGGGGTGGAGGTCATCCGAAGGCTCCGACGGGTGCGGGGGGAAAGGCCGCGCGGCGCAGCACGGCGCCGGCGAGGAGCGCGGCGCCGAGCGCCGCGAGGGTGATCGAGAGCGGCAGCGCGGTCACGCCCAGCCGGGGCAGTGTGAGGCCGAGCACGGGCCAGAGCAGCCAGCCCATCGGCGCGAGGCCGAGCACCGCCGCCATCCGCGCCCGCGCCATCGCCTGCAGGCAGATCTGCGCGATCACCCGGAGCGCCATCGCCGGCAGCGCGGGCGCGAGGCAGAGGAGCGCGGCCGAGGCCGCGGCGATGACGGCGGGATCCCGGCTCATAAGCCCGGCGAGCCGCTCCGCCGAGAGGGCGAAGCCGAGCGCGAGCGTCCCGCTCACGCCGCAGGCTACGAGGACGAGCCGGCGCAGCGCGCGGCCGGCGCGCTCGGGCTGGCCGGCGCCGAAGGCATGGGCGAGCACCGGCTGGGCGCCGATCGCGAAGCCTTCGAGCGGCAGGGTCACGACGAGCACCAGCCGGAGCGCGATGCCGAAACCGGCGAGCGCCGCCTCGCCGCCGATCCCGGCCGCGAGCCGCAGCAGCGCCATCATGCCGAAGGTGGTGATCGCGACCGAGCCCGCCTCCGGCAGCCCGACGCGCAGGATCCGGGCGAGGAGCGCGGGGGAACCGCGCAGCGGACGCCGCGCGGGGGCGCGGAAGTACCCGGCCCAGACCGCGAGAGTTACGAGTTGCGCGGTCAGCGTCGCCCAGGCCGCGCCGGGCAGGCCGAGCCCGAGGGCGAAGATGAACACCGGATCGAGCAGGATGTTGAGCCCGAAGCAGAGCGCCAGCGTCCCGAGGCTGAAGCGCGAGTCCCCCCGGCCGATCGCGACGAAGTCGCAGACGATCTGCACGGTGCCGAGGCCGAGCGTCAGGGCGAGAACGGGGTAGTAACCCCGCGCCGCGCCGGTGAGCGCGTCGGGCATGGCGAGCAGCGCGAGCGCGGCGTCGCGCGACGCGAGGAGCGTGGCGAGGGCGAGGAGCGCGACGGCGCCGCCCGCCGCGAGCGCCGTGCCCGCGACACGGCGCGCCTCGGTCGGCTCACCCGCGCCGAGCGCCCGCGCGAGCGCGCTCGCCGCGCCGGTTCCGAGCCCGACGCCGAGTGCCACGGTCAGTCCGCCGACCGGCGCGAGCAGGGCGAGCACCGCGAGCGCCTCCGCGCCGAGCCGGCCCACGAAGAACGCGTCCGCCACCTGATGCGCGGCGTTGAGCGAGAGCCCCGCCATCGCCGGCAGGCCCAGCCGCCAGATCAGCCGCCCCAGCCGGGGATCGGACAGGTCGATTTCCGCCATCGCAGTCTCCTTGTCGTCAGGCAGGACGATGGCGGGGCGCCGAAATTCACCCGTCCGCGGAAAATTTTCACGAGGCGGTGAATTTCCGCGCCGCCGGTTCGTCCAGAGCCCGAGAGCTTTGACGGAGACCGACATGTCACGTTCGACACTGCCCGAGGCGGAGTGGCTGGTGCTGAGGAACCACGAGGGACGCCAGTCCGTGGCGCCGGCCAGCCATCCGGTGCCGGCGGGCTGGGAGCCGGGGGGCTTCCGGGGACCGCGCCCGGCCTGCCTCGCCCATATCGCCGCGACCTGGACCGACATGCGGACCGAGGCCCTGAAGGCGGCCATGGCATGAACCGGGAACTGATCTTTCCCGCGCCCCGGCCGCTCACCGCGCTGGAGCGCCGGATCCTCGCACATGCGCGGGTCGGCGAACTCGCGCCCTTCGCGGTCGAACGGCTCGTGCTCGGCTTCGACCCGCGCTTCGGGCGGGACCGGCTGGTCGCCGCGATCGAGGATCTGCTGACCACCCATCCGGCCTTTACCGCCCGGTTCGAGCTCCTGCCCGGCGGCGAGGCGCGCCGCCACGGCGACGGGGCGACGCGGCTCGCGGAAATGGGCCAGGGCGGGCTCGACGCGGCGCTGGCGCGGGCGGAGCGGCACCGGCCCGATCCGCGCGGCGTGTCGGCTTTCGCCGAGTTCTGGGACGACGAGGCCGGCGGGCATCTGCTGGCGCTGACGCTGCACCCGATCCTCGGCGACGACACGACCTTCGGCTCGATCGAGGCGGAGCTTGCCCGCGCGCTCGGCCAGCCGGTCGCCCGCCGCGCCGCCGGCGCGCCGCCCGCGCTCCCGCGCGAGGAACGCGCGCAGAGGCTCGACCACTGGCGGGAGAAGCTCGACGCCTTCGCCATCGCCCGGCCGCCCCGGCGCCACGACGCGGTCGAAGGCCCGGAACGGCGGGTCAGCGCGCATGTGCTCCCTCCCGACCTCGGCGCGGCGCTCGACCGAGCGGGGCCGGAGACGGCGCTGGCCGCGGCGCTCGGCCTGCTGCTCGCGCGCTATTCCGGCCAGAGCGACCTCCGTTTCGCGCTCGGCCTGGAGAGGGAGGGGGCGATGGAGCGCGCCGGCACGCTGCTGCCGCTCTGCCTCGCCCTTGACCCGGGGCTGGGCTTCGGCGCGGCGATGGAGGGGACGGCGGCGGCGCTCGCCGAGGCGCGGGCGCATGTTCTGCCCGCCGACGCGCTGGTGCAGGACCGGCTGCGCCACGCGGGCGCGGACGCCCATCCGCTCGGCGCGGTCGTGCTTCATGTCCGCCCAGCCCGTCCGCTGCCCGAAGGCATCCGGCGCCTCCGCCGGCCCGCGCCGCCCTCGGCCGGCGAGCTGGTGCTGACCGCCGAGCAGGGCGAGGAGGGCTGGCGCCTGATCGGAGACGCCGCGGTGGGGCTGTTCGAGCCCGCGCTGATCGACCGCTTCCTCACGCATCTCGCCCGGCTGCTCGAAGCCGGACTCGCGCATCCCGAGGCTCCGGCGGGGCGGATCCCGCTGCTCGCGCGCGACGAACTCGACGCGCTTTCCGCGCCCTATCCCGACGACACGCCGATCGACCCGCGCGCGACGCATGAGATCATCGCCGCCCGCGCGGCGGCGCATCCTGAGAAGATCGCGATCATCCATGGCGCCACGCGCTGGACCCATGGCGAACTCGACGCCCGCGCCAACGCGCTCGCGCACCGGCTGGTCGCGCTCGGCGTCGGCGCGGAGACGCCGGTCGCGATCCTGATCGAGCGCGGCGCCGAGGCGGTGATGGCGATCCTCGCCACGCTGAAGGCCGGGGGGGCCTACATCCCGGTCGAGCCCGATCATCCGGCGAGCCGCAACCACCACATCCTGACCGACGCCGGCGTGAAGGTCGTGCTGACGCGCGGCCGCTACCGCGACCGGCTGCCGGAGCGGCTGGCGGCGGAGGTCGTCCGGCTCGAGGATCTGGACGATGCGCCCCGCGTCGACGCGCCGGCGGTGACGATCCACCCCGACCAGCTCGCCTATGTGATGTACACCTCCGGCTCGACCGGCAAGCCCAAGGGCGTCGCGGTCGAGCACGGGCCGCTCTCGAGCCACAACCAGACCACCGCGCGCGTCTACGAGATGCATGCCGACAGCCGCGAACTGCCGTTCCTGCCGTTTTCCTCCGATGGGGGGCACGAGCGCTGGATGGTGCCGCTGATGATGGGCGGCTCGGTCCTCATCCCCGACGGGCCGCTCTGGACGCCGGAACAGACGCTCGGCGCGATGCGCGAGCATGGCTGCGACAATGCCTCGATCCCGACAACCTACCTGCGGCAACTCGCCGAATGGGCGGAGGAAACCGGTTCCGCGCCGCCGACGCGGCTCTATTCCTTCGGGGGCGAGGGGCTGGCGCAATCCACCTTCGACCTGCTGAGGCGGTCGCTGAACGCGCGGACCCTGATCAACGGCTACGGTCCGACCGAGACGATCATGACGCCGATGGTCTGGAAGGTCGCGGCCGGCACGCGCTTCGCCGGCACCTACGCGCCGCTCGGCCGCGCGGTCGGCGAGCGGCGGGCCTATGTGCTCGACGAGGAGCTGATGCCATGCCCGCCGGGCGTGGTGGGCGAGATCCATCTCGGCGGAACCGGGGTGGCGCGCGGCTATGTCGGGCGGCCGGACACGACCGCGGACGTGTTCATTCCCGACCCGTTCGGCCCCGAGCTCGACGGGACCAGAGGCGCGCGGCTCTACCGGACCGGCGATCTCGGCCGCTGGCGCGAGGACGGGACGATCGACTTCCTCGGGCGGGTCGATCTGCAGGTGAAGGTCAACGGCTACCGGATCGAGCCGGGCGAGATCGAGGCGGCGCTGCTCGCCGAGCCGGAGGTGGGCGAGGCGCTGGTCCTGCTGCGGGGCGAGGGAGAGGAGCGGCGTCTGATCGCCTATGTCACCGGCCCCGCTCCGGACGCGGGCGAGGCGCTGCGCGCGGCGCTGGAAGGCCGCCTGCCCCGGCACATGCTGCCCGAGGCGGTGGTGGTACTCGACAGGATGCCGACCAACCCGAATGCGAAGCTCGACCGCGCCGCGCTGCCGATGCCGGGCGCGCGCGCCCGGGCCGCGCGCGGGGTTCCGCCCGAGGGCGAGATCGAGGCCGGCGTGCTCGCGATCTGGCGCGAGGTGATCGGCGCGCCGGAAATGGGCGTCACCGACGATTTCTTCGCCATGGGCGGCAAGTCGCTTCCCGCGCTGAAGGCGCTGGCCGCGATGCGGCGGCGCTGGCCCGGCATGGCGCTCACCATCGCCGATCTCTTCGACGCGCCGACGCCGCGCGCGATCGCCGCGCGCATCTCGGCCGGAGATCGGACCGGGCGCCGCGCGATCGCGCTTCGCGCCGGCGGGACCCGGCCCCGGCTCTACTGCTTCCCGGGCCTGCTGGTCTCGACCCGCGAATACCTGCGGCTCACCGACCATCTCGGGCCGGACCAGCCGGTGACGGGCTTCCTCTGCCATTCGCTGAACGAGGAGAAGCGGCTCAACGTCTCGGTTTCGGAGGTGGTCGCGGAATACGCCGCGCACATCCGCGCCGAGAGCGCGGGCGCGCCTTGCGCCTTCCTCGGCTGGTCCTGGGGCGGCCTGCTCGCCTGGGAGGCGGCGCGCCAGCTCGCGGGCGAGATCGACCTCCGGCTCGTCGGCATGGTCGACGTCTGCGATCTCGGCGCCGATTTCACCCCCGGCGCCACGCCCCGCTTCGGCCCCGGCGAGCGGGAACGGCTGGAGGCGGAGCTCCGCGACTGGCTCGCGAAGACCCGGATGCGGGCGCGCTGGGACGAGCTCATCGCGGCGATGGACGCGGAGACCTACGCGCAGTTCCTCCGCTTCATCGGGAACGAGGCCGAGCCGCTGCCTTTCGACGGGCCGGATATCTCGAGCCGGGAGCACACGTTCTGGGTGCTGATCGACAACGCGCTCGTCTTCCGCCGCCATGCGATGACCCGGCTTCACGCGCCGGTCGCCTCGTTCGGCGCGGCGGACAGCCTCAGCCGCGGGCTGAACCTGATCGACTGGCGCGCCTGGAGCGACCGGGCCGGGCCGGCGGAGGTGATCGCCGGCACCAACCATCTCCACATCATCGGCGAGCGCGCCTTCCACGAGCGCTTCAAGGCGCGGCTGGACGCGGCCTTCGCCGGTCTCCCGCTCACCTGACCCATCGGCCCGGCCGGGCGAAGCCGCGGCGCGGTCCCTGCGATCCTCGGAGGACAAGATTGAAACGTAGCCTGATCGCGGCCATGCCCGCGCTTTTCATCATGGGGGGCGCCGCCGGCGCGCAGGAGGCCGACGAATTCGACGGCGAGACCCTCGTCCTGCCGACGCTCACGATCGACGCGGCGCAGGACGAGGGGCTGGTGCCCTTCGCCTCGGCGGTCGCGACCAAGACCGACACGCCGATCGAGCGGATCCCGCAATCGGTCTCGATCGTGACCGAGGAATCGCTCGAGCAGCGCCGGCCGCAGAGCATGGAACAGGCGATCTCCTACGTTCCCGGCGTCGTTCCGGCGCCCTGGGGGCAGGACAGCCGCTTCACCCAGTTCCTCGTGCGTGGCTTCGACATCGGCCCCTACGGCACGTTCCGCGACGGGCTGCCGCAGAAGGTGATCGGCTTTTCGGGCTTCGTGATGGAGCCGTACAGCCTCGAGGGCATCGACGTGCTGAAGGGGCCAAACGCGGTGCTCTACGGCGAGACCGATCCGGGCGGCATCGTGAACGCGGTGACCAAGCGCCCGACCTTCGCGCCGCTCCGGAGCGGCTTCCTGACCTACGGGCCCCATGACACCGTCCAGGCCGGGGTCGACGTGGGCGGGCCGATCGGCGAGAGCGAGACGCTCGCCTGGCGGCTGACCGGGCTCTACCGCGACGGCGAGACCGGGCTCGAGAATTCCGAGGACGACCGCCAGCTGATCGCCCCCGCGCTGACCTGGCGCCCGGACGACCGCACCGAGCTCACGATCCTCACCAATTTCCAGAGCGACAGGACCACGCCCGGGCTCTACCTGCCGATCGCGGGCGAGGATTATCCGCTCGCCTCCGGCGATCTGCCGGACTGGATGTGGGACTTCTCGCCCGAGATCTCGCATTTCGACGCGGACATGTCCTCGGGAGGCTATCTCTTCTCGCATGAGGTCTCGCCCGGGCTCGTGATCCGCCAGCAGGCCCGCGTCGCGCGGCAGGACACGGACTACCGCGACTTCTACTTCAACGGCATGGCCTCCGACACGGAGATGAACTACGCCGATTTCACCGTGGACGAGACGGCGGAGACGCAGGCGGTCGACACGCAGGCGCAGATCGACTTCGCGCTCTGGGGCGTCGAGAACACGCTCCTGCTCGGGCTCGACTACAGCCGGATGAAGGTCGATACCTCGCGGGGCTACGACGCGAGCTATCTCATCCCCGTCGACGATCCCTCCTTCGACTTCGCGATCCCGCTGCCGGGGATCTACTACGACGGCGTCCAGACCGTCGAGCAGTACGGGATCTACGCGCACAACCAGTCCCAGCTGACCGACCGGCTCTTCGCGAGCTTCGGCCTGCGCCAGACCTGGGTCGAGAACCGGTTCGACGACCATCTCTACGGCGCCGACACGAGCCAGGACGACCAGAAGCTGGTCTGGGACCTGGGCGCGACCTACGACCTGCCGCGCGGCTTCACGCCCTATGCGAGCTACTCGACCGGCTTCGTGGTCAACACCGGCGCCGAGTTCGATGGCACGCTCTATGAGCCGACCGAGGCGGAGCAGTACGAGATCGGCCTGCGCTGGCGGCCGGAAAGCTTCAACGCGCTCTTCTCCGCGGCGCTCTACCAGATCGACAAGACCAACGTGCTGACGACCGATCCCGACAACATGGGCTTCTGGGTCCAGACCGGCGAGGTGCGCCACCGCGGCCTGGAGCTCGAGGCCAACGTGTCGCTGATGGACGGGCTTTCCGCCGTCGCGGGCTACAGCTACATCGACGCCGAGATCACCTCTAGCAACGACGGCGACGAGGGCAACCGCCCGGCGCTGGTGCCCGAACACGAGGCCTCGCTCTGGACGAACTACGCCTTCCAGGACGAACGTTTCGAAGGGCTGAGCCTCGGCGCCGGCGTGCGCTACGTCGGATCGAGCTACGGCGATTCGACCAATACCCGCGAGACGCCCGCCCATACCCAGGTGGACGCGGCGCTGCGCTACGCGCGGGGCGCGGTCGAGGGGGCGCTCAACGTGACGAACCTCTTCGACGAGGATTATTACGCGCTCTGCTACCCCTACGGCGGCTGTACGAAGGGCGACGGGCGGCAGGTCCAGCTCACGGTAAGCCTTGCGTTCTGAGCGAAAAGGGGCGGCGCGGGTTCCTTCGCGCCGCCCTCCCGTCAAGTCAGCGCGGTATCACCATCGGCGCGCCGGTGACCGGGTCGGGATGCACCTCGGCGGAAAGGCCGAAGGCCGCCGCGAGATGGGCGGGGGTCAGCACCTCCGAAGGCTCCCCCCGCGCGACGAGGCCGCGCGGCCCGAGCAGAACCAGCACATCGCAGAAGCGCGCGGCCAGGTTGAGGTCGTGCAGCACGCTGACGACCGTCAGCCCCCTTTCACGCCCCCGGGCGCGCAGCAGGCCGAGCAGGTCGAGCTGGTGGGAGAGGTCGAGGAAGGTGGTCGGCTCGTCGAGCAGCAGGAGCGGCGTCGCCTGGGCGAGCACCAGCGCGATCCAGGCGCGCTGCCGCTGCCCGCCCGAGAGCTCGTCGAGCGGCAGCCCGGCGAGCTCCGAAAGCTCGACCGCCGCCATCGCCTCGGCGCAGGCGCGCTGGTCCTCGGCGCGCCACGGGCTCAGCATCCCGCGCCAGGGCAGGCGCCCGCGCCGGACGAGATCGCCGACGCTGATCCCCTCGGGCGCGACCGGCGATTGCGGCAGGATCGCCATCCGCCGCGCGAGCGCCTTCGTGTCGAGCCGCCGGATGTCCTCGCCGTCGAGCGTGACGCGGCCCGCCTCGGGCGCCATCAGCCGGCCGAGCGCGCGCAAAAGCGTGGATTTGCCGCAGCCGTTCGGACCCAGGATCGCCGTCATCGGCGCTTCGCCGAGATCGAGATCGAGCCCCTCGATGATCCGCCGCCCGCCGTAGCCGAGCGCGAGGCCCCGCGCGCGAAGCGTCATAGCCCGCCTCCTTCCATTTCCCGCGACAGCCGCCAGAGCAGATAGGGCGCCCCGAGAAGCCCGGTCAGCACCCCCGCCGGCAGTTCGGTCCCGGTGAGCGCCGAGCGCGCGATCGTGTCCGACAGCGTCAGTATGAGCGCGCCCGCCCCGGCCGCGGCGAGCATCCGGCCCACGAGGCCGCGCGCGCCGGTGAGGCGGGCTCCGAGCGGCGCGGACATGAGCGCCACGAAGGGCACCGGCCCCGCGACCGCGACCGCGAGTGCCGCGAGCAGCACACCGGCCGCGACGAAGCCGCGCCGCGCCGCCGCGACCCCGACGCCGAGGCCCGCCGCGAGGTCGGAACCGAGTTCGAGCGCGCCGAGCAGGCGGATCCGGACGAGCAGCGCCGCGGCGAGCAGCGCGCCGGGGATCCAGATCCGCGCGACGTGATCCCAGCTTCGCGCCGCGAGCGAGCCGGTCATCCAGCGCTGCGCCTCGCCGGCCTCGTTCGAGGGCAGGAGCGTCATCAGGAAGGTGGCGAGCGCCGAGGTCATGAAGCCGATGCCGAGGCCCACGAGGATCATCGTCAGCGGCGGCGTCGCATGGCCCCGCCGGTAGCTCGCCACGCCGACGAGCGCCGCGCTCGCGAGGCCCCCGGCGGCGGCCACGAGCGACATCGGCGCGATGAGGCCGAAGGCCGTGGCAGCGACCACCGCGAGCGCCGCGCCGGAGTCGAACCCGAGGATGTCGGGCGAGGCGAGCGGATTGCGGAACAGCGTCTGGAACAGCCCCCCCGCGATCCCGAGCGCCGCCCCGGCGCCGAGCGCGGTCGCGACGCGCGGCCCCCGGAAGGTCGAGAGCATCGCCGCCCCCATCCCCTCGCCCGAGACCGCGCCATGCCAGAGCGCCGCCGGGCCGACGGTGATCTGCCCCCAGGCGAGGCCGAGCATGGCCGCGGCGATGAGGAGCAGCGGAAGCAGCGCCGCGCGCGCCGTCATGCCTCCCGTCATGCCTGGGCCCCCGGCCGCAGGCCGCGGGCGATCCAGATGAAGACCGGGCCGCCGATCACCGCCGTCATGACCCCGACCCGCACCTCGGCGGGGGCGAGCACCAGCCGCCCGAGCGTGTCGCAGAGCAGGAGCGTGGCGCCGCCGAGCAGGAAGGCGGTCACGAGCTCCATGCGCAGCCGGTGCCCGACGAGGCGGCGCGCGAGCGGCGGGACCATGAGCCCGAGAAAGGCGATCGGCCCCGCGACCGCCACCGCGGCCCCCGTCGTCAGCGCGACCGCGGCGAGTGCCATCCCCTGCGTCCGCCCCGGCCGGATGCCGAGCCCGCGGGCGAGCGCGTGACCGAAGGAGAGCGCCTCGATCCGGGGCGCGATGGCAAGGGCGAGAATCGCGCCCGCCGCGGCGGCCAGCGCCATCTCCGCGAGTGGCCGGGAGCCCGCCGGGGCGAGCGAGCCCGCCACCCAGAAGCGCATCATGTCGAGCGACTCGCGCCGCAGCAGCACCGCCCCGGTGACGAGCGAGAGCAGGAGCGCGTTCAGCGCCGCGCCCGCGAGCGTCAGCCGCATCGGGCCCGTGTCCCCGCGCAACCCGCCCGCGAGGCCGAAGACCGTGAGCGCGGCCAGCGCCGCGCCGGGGAAGGTCAGCATCGCCACGCGGGTCTGGTCGAGATCCCCGAGCAGCGCGCCCCCCGCGAGCAGCGCGAAGGCCGCGCCGGCGTTGATCCCGAGCAGGCCCGGATCGGCGAGCGGGTTGCGCGTGATCCCCTGGAGCACCGCGCCCGCGACGCCGAGCGCCCCGCCCGCGATGATGGCCCCGAGCACCCGCGGAAGCCGCACGGTCGCCAGGGCGACGTGATCGGCGTTCGTCGGGTCGAAGGCGAGCATCATGTCGAGATAATCCGACGGCCCGATGGGCCGGACCCCGAGCGCGAGCGAGGCGGCCGTGACGAGGAGCAGCGCGAGCGCCGCGCCGAGAACCGCCTTCAAGGCGCGAGCCCCGTCTCGACGGCGGGGGGAACCGGGGTTGCCGGGTCGCCGTCGAGCGCGAGCACGATCAGGGGCTCCATCTCGCGGAGCGCGAAGGGCAGCGACAGGATCGTGCCGAAGGAGAGCGCGCCGGTCAGCACCTCCTCCAGCGGGATCTCGCGCCCCTCGCGCCGGGCGCGCATCGCGCCGCGCATCGGCAGCGCCGCGATGTCGGAGGCATGCGCCTGGCCGGAGATCCAGATCACCAGATCCGCGTCGATCGGCGAGAAATCCTCCGATGAGACGATGGCGTAGAACCCGTCGAAGGAGGGCAGCGCCGCGACCGCCTCGGGCGGGCGGAAGCCGAGCTCGCGCAGGAACCGGGGCCGGGTGTCCTCGTCGGTATAGACCCCCGTCTGGCCCGAATCCTGCCAGACGGCGACCGCGGTCCGGCCTTCCCATTCCGGATGGCGCGCCCGGGTCTCGGAGAACCGGCGCTCGAGATCGGCTATGAGGTCCGCGGCCAGGGCGTCCTTGCCCACGGCCCGGCCGAGGGTGCGCGTCAGCGTCTGCCACGAGGTGCCGTAGGTCGAGGTTCCCGGCTCCTGCATCAGCACGGGCGCGATCCGGGAGAGGAGATCGTATTCCTCCCGCGACATGCCCGAGCCGATGCCGACGATGAGATCGGGCGCGAGGCTCGCCACCGTCTCGGCCGAGATCTCCCCCCCGATCACCACCGGCTCGGCGTCGCCGAGCAGGGGCTGCGCCCAGGGCCAGACACCGTAGGGGTAATCGCCGTACCAGCTTCGGATCGCGAGCGGGGCGACACCGAGGGCGAGCAGCACGTCATGCGAATCCGACCCGAGCGAGACGACGCGCGTGGCCGGGGCGGCGAGTTCGATCTCGCCGAACACATGCCGGAAGCGCACCCCGCTGCCCGCGGCCCGGACGGGCGGCGCGATGACGAGCGCGCCCGCGCCCGCGAGAAGCGCGCGTCTCGACAGGGCCATTCCCCCGGCCGGGAGCCGAAGGGATCCCACGCCGTCCCGCGCGCCCATATCCGTCGTTGCGACAGGCTTCCGCCCCATCCGATCACCTCTGCGACTTCCCGATGTCCTAGGCTGGCTTTCGCAGGGAGAAGACGTCGAGAACTCTCGTCGCGGATCGCTGGCGGCGGCCCGGTTCTACCCGCTCCGCCGCGGCGAGGGAAGCCGGATTCGGGCGCGCCGCGCGCGCCCGCCTCGGGGCCACGGCCTCAGGGCTTGCCCCCGGCAAGCCTGCCGAGTTCCGCGAGCCAGGGCGAGGCGGAGGCGTCGGAGGGCGCGCGCCAGTCGCCGCGCGGCGAGAGCGCGCCCCCGGCCGAGACCTTCGGCCCGTTCGGCATGGCCGACCGCTTGAACTGGCTGAACTCGAAGAAGCGGCGCAGGAAGCGCTCCAGCCAGAGCGTGATCGTCGCGAGGTCGTATTCGTTGCGCGCGGCCTCGGGAAAGCCGATCGGCCAGCGGCCGGCGGCGGCGTCGCGCCAGGCGTGCCAGGCGAGGAAGGCGATCTTGCTGGGCGGCAGCCCGTAGCGGAGCGTGTAGAACAGGAAGAAGTCGTTGAGCTCGTAGGGGCCGATCCGCGCCTCGGTGCTCTGGAGCCCGCCCTCGGCGTCGGCGGGGACGAGTTCGGGCGAGATCTCGGTACCGAGGATCGCCTCCAGCACCGCGTTCGTCGCGGCGTCGAACTGGTCCGAGCGCTCGACCCAGCGGATCAGGTACTGGATCAGCGTCTTCGGCACGCCCGCGTTCACCGCGTAGTGGCTCATCTGGTCGCCGACGCCATAGGTGCACCATCCGAGCGCGAGTTCCGAGAGGTCGCCGGTCCCGATCACGAACCCGCCGTGCTGGTTGGCGAGCCGGAACAGGTAGTCGGTGCGCAGACCGGCCTGGACGTTCTCGAAGGTCACGTCGTAGACGGGCTCCCCGCCGGCGAAGGGGTGGCCCATGTCGGAGAGCATCTGGCGCGCGGCCGGGCGGATGTCGATCTCCGCCGCCTCGATCCCGAGCGCGGTCATCAGCTTCCAGGCGTTGCCCTTCGTGGTCTCGCCGGTCGCGAATCCCGGCATGGTATAGCCGAGGATCGTCTCGCGGGACAGGCCGAGCCGGTCGCAGACCTTGGCCGCGACGATCAGCGCATGGGTGGAATCGAGCCCGCCCGAGACGCCGATGACCATGCGCGTGCCGCCGGTCGCGCTGAACCGGCGGCTGAGCCCGTCGACCTGGATGTTGAAGGCCTCGTAGCAATCGCTGTCGAGATGGGTCTCGCGGTCCGGCACATAGGGAAAGCGGCGGATCCGGCGGACGAGGCCGACGTCGCCCGGCGCGGGCCGGAGCGCGAATTCCACCCGCCGGTAGCGCGGCGCGGCGCTCGCCTCCTCGTCGGCGCAGTCGCCGTAGGTCTGGGTGCGCATCCGCTCGGCGATGATCCGGCCGGTATCGACATCGGCGACGCAGAGCGCGGGATCGGTCCGGAACCGCTCGCCCTCCGCCAGCAGATCGCCCAGTTCGAAGATCATCCCCTGTCCGTCCCAGGCGAGATCCGTGGTGCTCTCGCCATGGCCGGCGGCGGAATAGACATAGGCGGCGAGCGCGCGCGCCGACTGCGCCCGGCCGAGCAGGCGGCGGTCGTCGGACTTGCCGATGATGATGTTCGAGGCGGAGAGGTTGGTCAGGATCGTGGCGCCGGCGAGGGCGGCGTGGCTCGAGGGCGGGATCGGCGCCCAGTAATCCTCGCAGATCTCGATGTGAAACACGAAATCCGGCAGATCCTGCGCCGCGAAGAGGAGGTCGACGCCGAAGGGCACGCTTTGCCCCGCGATCTCGGCCATCTCCCCGACCGCCCGACGCCCGTGCGAGAACCAGCGCTTCTCGTAGTATTCGCGGTAGTTCGGGAGGTAGGATTTCGGCACGCAGCCGAGCAGCCGCCCGCGATGGACGGCGAGCGCGCAGTTGTAGAGCCGCCCCCGGAACCGGATCGGCGCGCCGACGAGGATCACCGAGGGCAGCGACTCGCTCGCCGCGACGATCCCGCCGATCCCTTCCTCCACCGCGCCCAGCAGCGCGGACTGCAGGTGCAGGTCGTCGATCGCGTAGGAGGAAACGCAGAGTTCGGGACAGACCAGCAGGTCCACGTTCCGCTCGGCGGCGCGCCGGGCCTCCACGAGGATCGCCTCGGTGTTGTAGGCGACGTCCGCGGGTCGGACCCTCGGCGTCGCCGTCGCGACCCGGATGAAGCCGTGCCGGTGCATGTCGCGGAAATCGTCCCCCGCCGGGTGGTCGTCGTTCATGTCCATCTCGCGCCGTTCCGTCCGCTCGCCGCGGAACCTCCATCGTTATCCGCTGAAACGGCGAAAGGATCCATCCGGGGCCGCGCCGGCGCCCCCCGGCCGCTTTTAGGCGGGATCGCCCGGCGCGGTCACATGCACCTCCGTCCCCCACTCGGCGCAGCGGCGCGAGAGGGGGGAGGGGAGGGGCAGGTCGGTGAAGATGCCGGAGATCTCGGCGAGCGAACCGAGCAGCGCCGGCGCGGAGCGGCCGAACTTCGAATGGTCGCAGACGAGATAGCTCCGGCGCGCCTGTTTCAGGATCGCCCGCGAGACGCGCACCTCGGCGAGGTCGAAATCGAGCAGGTCGCCGTCGGGATCGATGGCCGACACGCCGACCACCGCGAAGTCGACCTTGAACTGGCCGAAGAACTCGCTGGTCAGGTCGCCCACCAGCCCGCCGTCGGACCGGCGCAGCGCGCCGCCCGCGACCATGATGTCGCAGCCGGGATTGGCGAGCAGGATGTTCGCGACGTTCATGTTGTTCGTCACCACCGTGATGTTGCGATGGTTCATGAGTTCGCGCGCCACCGCCTCGGTCGTGGTGCCGAGGTTGAGGATGATCGAGCTGTTGTCCGGGATCGTCGCGGCGCAGGCGCGGGCGATGGCGGCCTTGGCCACCTCGTTCATGCCGCGCCGCTGCTCGTAGCCGAGATTGGTCACGCCGGTTCGCGGCACGGCGCCGCCATGGACCCGGTCGATCAGCCCCGCGTCGGCGAGATCGGCGAGATCGCGGCGGATCGTCTGCAGCGCGACCTCGAACCGCTGGGCGAGATCCTCGACGAAGACCCGGCCCTCGCCGCGGGCGATTTCCAGGATTTCCGACTGGCGCAGGCTGAGAGGCATGACGGGCCCCCGATGTTCGCTTGGGTGCGAAAAGTCCGCGATCGCGCAACGGCGGTCAACTGCCAAAAGGCACCGGTCACGCCGGAAGACGAACTTGCCGCGGCGCAGCGCGAAATTGCGCGCCATGCTGCGGTTGCGTAGGCTTGGCGCCCGGATGACGCGCGCGAACGTTCGTTTTCCGGGATTTCGCGCATTTGCGCGCAGTTCCCCGTTGACGGCCACGCCCGGGCGGAGGTACGCCGGAAACAGGGGCCGGGAAGGGGACGCGCGGATGGCCGCGGAAGCCGAGATCACCGATCTTTTCGTCGTCGGCGGCGGCATCAACGGCTGCGGTATCGCGCGCGACGCCGCCGGACGCGGGCTTTCGGTGGTGCTCGCGGAACAGGGGGATCTCGCCTCCGCCACCTCCTCGCGCTCGACGAAGCTCTTTCACGGCGGCCTGCGCTATCTCGAATATTTCGAGTTCCGGCTGGTGCGGGAGGCGCTGGAGGAGCGGGAGACTCTGCTCGTCGCCATGCCCCATATCAGCTGGCCGATGCGCTTCGTCCTGCCGATCAGCCCCGAGATGCGCTTCGAGAGCGAGACACCGACCTCGCGCCTCCTCTCGGCGATGATGCCCTGGATGCGCGGGCGGCGGCCGGCCTGGCTCATCCGGCTCGGCCTCCTCTTCTACGACACGCTCGGCGGGCGCGGCATCCTGCCCGCGACGCGCGCGCTCGATCTGACGCGCGATCCGGCGGGGGCGCCGCTCCAGCCGCGGTTCACGCGCGCCTATGAATATTCGGACTGCTGGGTCGAGGATTCGCGGCTCGTCGTCCTGAACGCGCGGGACGCGGCGGCGCGGGGGGCGCGGATCCTGACGCGGACGCGCGTCGTCTCCGCCGCGCGCGAGGGGGATCTCTGGCGCGTCGCCGTCGAGGGGCCGGAGGGCCGGCGGGACTACCGCGCGCGGGCGCTCGTCAACGCGGGCGGACCCTGGGTCGAGAGGATCATCCGCGACGTGGTCCATGCCGAGGCGCGCGGCGGCGTGCGCCTGGTGCGCGGCAGCCATATCGTGACGCGCAGGCTCTACGACCATGACCGCTGCTATTTCTTCCAGGGGACCGACGGGCGGATCATCTTCGCGATCCCCTACGAGCAGGACTTCACCCTGATCGGCACCACCGACATGGATCACCGCGGGCCGCCTGAGGCGGCGCGCTGCACGGAGGAGGAGCGCGACTACCTGCTCGCCTTCGCCTCGCGCTATTTCGCGAAGCCGGTGACGGCGGAGGATGTGGTCTGGAGCTATTCCGGGGTGCGGCCGCTCTACGACGACGGGGCGAGTTCGGCGACGGCGGCGACGCGGGATTACGTGCTGACGCTCGACGCGGAGGCGGGCGCGCCGCTCCTGAGCGTCTTCGGCGGCAAGATCACCACCTATCGCCGGCTCGCCGAGGCGGCGCTGGCGAAGCTCGCGCCCTTCACGCCGCGCGCCTCGGGCGCCTGGACCGCGCGGGCGCCGCTGCCGGGCGGGGATTTTCCGCATGACGGCGTCGCGGCCCTGACGGCGCGGCTGCGCGCGCGCTACCCGTTCCTGAGCGGATACTGGGCCGGGCGGCTGATCCGCGCCTACGGGACCGAGGCGGAATGCGTGCTCGGACCCGCGGCGACCGCCGCCGATCTCGGCCGCGACTTCGGCGCCACGCTGACCGAGGCGGAGGTGCGCTGGCTCGTCACCCGCGAATTCGCCCGCGACGCCGAGGACATCCTCTGGCGCCGGAGCAAGCTCGGCCTGCGGATGACGCCGGAACAGGCGGCGGAACTCGACGGCTTCGTCGGGGAACTTGTCCATGCCCCCGGGGTCATCACCTCGGCGGCGTGACGGAAATCGGACCGGGGCGGCACGATCCCGGCCGGAAAGCACGAAGGGGAGGGAATGGCGCTCGCGCTGGAAGGAGTGACACGCGTGGTTCGGGGGCGGACGCATGTCCACCCGACCGATCTTGTGCTCGGCAAGGGCACGATGAACGTGCTGCTCGGCCCGACGCTCTCGGGCAAGACCTCGCTGATGCGGCTGATGGCGGGGCTCGACCGGCCCACGCGGGGCAGGATCCTCTGGGACGGCGCGGAGGTGACCGGCGTCCCGGTCCAGCGGCGCAGGGTCGCGATGGTCTACCAGCAGTTCATCAACTACCCCACGCTCTCGGTCTACGAGAACATCGCCTCGCCGCTCCGCCTGCTCGGGCGGAGCAAGGCGGAGATCGACCGCGCGACGCGGGAGACGGCGGAGATGCTGCGGCTGACGCCCATGCTGGACCGAAAGCCCCTGGAGCTCTCGGGAGGCCAGCAGCAGCGCTGCGCGCTCGCCCGCGCGCTGGTGAAGGGGGCGGGGCTCGTGCTGCTCGACGAGCCGCTCGCCAATCTCGACTACAAGCTCCGCGAGGAACTGCGCGTCGAGATCCCGCGCATCTTCGAGGCCTCGGGCGCGATCTTCGTCTATGCGACCACCGAGCCGGAGGAGGCGCTCCTGCTCGGAGGCAATACCGCGACGCTCTGGGAGGGGCGGGTCACCCAGTTCGGCCCGACCGCCCATGTCTACCGGCGGCCCTGCGACGCGACCACGGCGCGCGTCTTCAGCGATCCGCCGATGAATTTCGTCGCCTGCCGGAAGGAGCGGGGCCGCGTCAGCTTCGGCGCCGGCGCGGCGACGGCCACGGCGGCGGCGGGGCCGTTCGCCGCGATCCCGGACGGGCGCTATCTCGCGGGCTTCCGGCCCAATCATCTCGACCTCGTGCGCCGCTCGGGCGACGCGCTCGGCTTCGACTGCGCGCTGACCGCGAGCGAGATCACCGGGTCGGAGACCTTCCTCCATGCCCGCCACGACGGCGAGGCCTGGGTCGGCCTGCTGAAGGGCGTGCACGAACTCGGCGCCGGCGCGGCCGTCACGCTCTGGCTCGACCCGGCCCATGTCTATCTCTTCGACGCCGGGGGGCGGCTCGCCGCGCCCGCGGCCTATGCGATGGCGGCCTGACCATGGCGCGGATCACCCTCTCCCGGCTCGCCCACAGCTACCTGCCGAACCCGGCGGACGAGGCGCAGTTCGCGCTGAAGGAAATGACCCATGTCTGGCGGGACGGCGGCGCCTACGCGCTGCTCGGCGCCTCGGGCTGCGGCAAGACCACGCTGCTCAACATCATCTCCGGTCTGCTCCGCCCCTCGCAGGGCCGGGTGCTCTTCGGCGAGACCGACGTGACCGACCTGCCGACCGAGGCGCGCGACATCGCGCAGGTGTTCCAGTTCCCGGTCGTCTACGACACGATGACCGTGCGCGAGAACCTCGCCTTCCCGCTCCGGAACCGAGGCAAGGCGCCGGGATACATCGCCGCGCGCGTGGCCGAGATCGCGGCGATGATCGGCATGGAGGCCGTGCTCGACCGCAAGGCGCGCGGCCTGACCGCCGACGCGAAGCAGAAGATCAGCCTCGGCCGCGGCATGGTCCGCGAGGATGTGAACGCGATCCTGTTCGACGAGCCGCTCACGGTCATCGATCCGCACATGAAATGGGAGCTGCGCACCCAGCTGAAGGCGCTGCACCGCCAGTTCGGCCATACGATGATCTATGTCACCCACGACCAGACCGAGGCGCTGACCTTCGCCGATCAGGTCGTGGTGATGCACGATGGCCGGGTGGTGCAGACCGGCACGCCGGAGGAGCTTTTCGAGGCGCCGGCGCATACCTTCGTCGGCTATTTCATCGGCTCGCCGGGAATGAACCTGCTCGACGCCCGCGTCGAGGGCCGCCGTGCCCATCTGCGCGGGGGCACGGTCGAGCTCGGCGCCGCCTATCCCGCGCTCGAAGGCCGGGTCCGGATCGGCATCCGGCCGGAATACGTCGCGCTGACCGAGGGGCCGGGGCTGCCGGTCTCCATCCGCCGCGTCGAGGACGTGGGCCGGCACCGGATCGTCCGGGCCGAACTCTCCGGCGCGCCGATCGACATCGTGGCGGAGGAGGGCGAGCGGCTGCCCGCCGAGCCGCGCGTCGTCTTCGCGCCGGAGAAGATCAACGTCTACGCCGACGACTGGCGCGTCGAGGGGGAAGCCGCCTGATGGAGAAGACCCAGAACAACCGCGCCTGGTTCCTGGTCCTGCCGATGCTCGTCATCGTCGCCTTCTCGGCGGTGATCCCGCTGATGACGGTGGTGAACTACTCGGTGAACGACACGTTCGGCAGAAACGAGTTCTTCTGGGCCGGGCTCGAATGGTTCGACGAGACCCTGCGGTCCGAGCGGCTCTGGAGCGCGCTCGGCCGCAACGCGCTCTTCTCGGCCATCATTCTCGCGATCGAGGTGCCGCTCGGCATCTTCGTCGCGCTCCACATGCCGAAGAAAGGTTTCTGGGCCTCGTTCTGCCTCGTCGTCATGGCGCTGCCGCTGCTCGTGCCCTTCAACGTGGTCGGCACGATCTGGCAGATCTTCGCGCGCACCGACATCGGCCTGCTCGGGCATACCCTCTGGTCGCTCGGGATCGACTACAATTACACCGCGAACCCGCTCCACGCCTGGCTCACCATCATCGTGATGGATGTCTGGCACTGGACCAGCCTCGTGGCGCTGCTCTGCTACGCCGCGCTCCAGTCGATCCCGGAGGCCTATTACCAGGCCGCGAAGATCGACCAGGCGAGCCGATGGAAGGTGTTCCGCTACATCGAACTCCCGAAGATGAAGGGCGTCTTGGTGATCGCGATCCTGCTCCGCTTCATGGACAGCTTCATGATCTATACGGAGCCCTTCGTCGTCACCGGCGGGGGCCCGGGCAATTCGACCACCTTCCTCTCGATCGATCTCGTGAAGATGGCGGTGGGCCAGTTCGACCTCGGCCCCGCCGCCGCCTTCTCGATCATGTATTTCCTCGTGATCCTGCTCGTGTCCTGGGTCTTCTACACCGTCATGACCAACATGGACAAAGAGGAGGGCGTCTGATGCGTCCGAGGTTCTCGCCGCTGATCATGACGCTCTACCTGCTCTTCCTGATGATTCCGGTCTACTGGCTCGTCAACATGAGCCTCAAGACCAATACCGAGATCATCTCGACCTTTTCGATATTTCCGAAGAACCTGACTTTCGCGAACTACCGGACGATCCTGACCGATCCGAGCTGGTACATGGGCTATGTCAACTCGATCATCTACGTGGTGATGAACACGGTGATCTCGGTCGCCGTGGCGCTGCCCGCCGCCTATGCCTTCAGCCGCTACAGCTTCATGGGCGACAAGCACCTGTTCTTCTGGCTGCTGACGAACCGGATGGCGCCACCGGCGGTCTTCGCGCTGCCCTTCTTCCAGCTCTATTCCTCGGTCGGACTGTTCGACACGCATATCGCGGTGGCGCTCGCGCATTGCCTCTTCAACGTCGCGCTCGCGGTCTGGATCCTCGAGGGCTTCATGCGCGGGGTGCCGAAGGAGCTCGACGAGACCGCCTATGTCGACGGCTATTCCTTCGGGCGGTTCTTCGTGAAGATCTTCATGCCGCTGATCGCGAGCGGCATCGGCGTCGCCGCCTTCTTCTGCTTCATGTTCTCCTGGGTCGAGCTCCTGCTGGCGCGCACGCTGACCGCCGTCAACGCGAAGCCGATCGCCGCCGTGATGACACGCACGGTCTCGGCCGCCGGAATGGACTGGGGCGTGCTGGCCGCGGCCGGCGTGCTGACCCTCGTCCCGGGCGCGCTGGTCATCTACTTCGTGCGGAACTACATCGCCAAGGGCTTCGCCCTGGGGAGGGTGTGATGACGCGGCGGGGCTGGGCCGTTCTCGCCGGCGCCGTCTTTCTCGCCTTCGCGGCGATCCTCGGCCTGCTCGTCCGCGCGGTGCCCCGGGGCGACGAGGGGCCGGACTGGACCGGCCAGCTCGTCGAGGGCGGCTGGATGGCCTGGACCTTCCCGGTCGCGGTCTTCTTCCTCGCGATCGCCGCGCTGCTCGCGCTGATGACGCTGCTGGCGCTCCGCTTTCCCGAGCAGCCGCGGCGGGGCGTGCTCCGGATCGAGACGACGCGGGGCGACCGGCTCTTCGTCACGCTGCTCGGCTCCGCCTTCATCAATCTCGCCTGGCTCTACGTCTTCGGAATCGACGGCCCGCCCCTCTGGGGGGCGCTGATCCTTTGCCTCGTCTACGCCGCCGCGGTGTTCCGCTGGGTGTGACGGGGAAACGCGGACCCGGCGCGCGCTCCGGGCACAAGAACAAGACTTCGTCAAGCTCACTCCAAGGGAGGAAAACGTGAGACACGGACGGACGATGACCGCGGTGGCGCTCGCGCTCGCGGCGATGGCGGTGCCCGCCTGGGCGGACATGGAGGCGGCGAAGGCCTTCCTCGACAAGGAGATCGGCGATCTCTCCACGCTCTCCCGGCCCGAGCAGGAAGCGGAGATGCAGTGGTTCATCGACGCCGCCAAGCCCTATGCCGGCATGGACATCAAGGTGGTGTCCGAGACGATCACCACGCATGAATACGAATCGAAGGTGCTGGCGCCGGCCTTCACCGCGATCACCGGCATCCGGATCACGCACGACCTCATGAGCGAGGGCGACGTGATCGAGAAGCTGCAGACGCAGATGCAGAGCGGCGAGAACATCTACGACGCCTATATCAACGACTCAGACCTGATCGGGACGCACTGGCGCTACCAGCAGGCGCGCGACCTGACGAAATGGATGGCCGACGAAGCCAAGGAGGTGACGAGCCCGACACTCGACCTGCCCGACTTCATCGGCCTGAGTTTCACCACCGCGCCGGACGGCGAGCTCTACCAGCTGCCCGACCAGCAGTTCGCGAACCTCTACTGGTTCCGCTACGACTGGTTCTCGGACCAGAAGACCAAGGACGACTTCAAGGCGAAGTACGGCTACGATCTCGGCGTCCCGGTCAACTGGACCGCCTATCAGGACATCGCGGAATTCTTCACCGGCCGCGACATGTCCTACATGGAGGGCGGCCCGAAGAGCGCCTGGGGCAACATGGACTACGGCAAGAAGGACCCCTCGCTCGGCTGGCGCTATACCGATGCCTGGATGTCGATGGCCGGCATGGGCGACAAGGGCGAGCCGAACGGCCTGCCGGTCGACGAATGGGGCGTGCGGGTGGACGAGAATTCGCGCCCCGTCGGCTCCTGCGTCGACCGGGGCGGCGCGACCAACGACGCCGCCGCGGTCTACGCGGTGACCAAGGCGATCGAATGGCTGCGGGAATACACGCCCCCCGAGGCGCAGGGGATGACCTTCTCCGAGGCGGGACCGGTGCCGGCGCGCGGGGACATCGCCCAGCAGATGTTCTGGTACACCGCCTTTACCGCCGACATGGTGAAGCCCGGCATCGCGGTGATGAACGAGGACGGCACGCCGAAATGGCGGATGGCGCCCTCGCCGCATGGCGCCTACTGGAGCCAGGGGACGAAGATCGGCTATCAGGACGTGGGCTCCTGGACGCTGATGAAATCAACGCCGGCGGACCGGGCCAAGGCCGCCTGGCTCTACGCCCAGTTCGTCACCTCGAAGACGGTGGACGTGAAGAAGTCCCACGTCGGGCTGACCTTCATCCGCGACTCCACGATCCACGACAAGTCCTTCACCGAGCGCGGGCCACAGCTCGGCGGGCTGGTCGAGTTCTACCGCTCGCCCGCGCGCACGCAGTGGTCGCCGACGGGAACCAATATCCCGGACTACCCGAAGCTCGCGCAGGTCTGGTGGCAGAACATCGGCGATGCGATGTCCGGCGCCAAGACCCCGCAGCAGGCGCTCGACGCGCTCTGCGAGGATCAGGAAAAGGTGTTGTCGCGGCTCGAAAGGTCGAAGGTGCAGGGCGATCTCGGTCCGAAGCTGAACGAGAAGCAGGATCCGCAATACTGGATCGACCAGCCGGGCGCGCCGGTGGCGAAGCTCGAGAACGAGAACCCGAAGCCCGAGACCGTTTCCTATGACGAGCTGGTGAAGTCCTGGGAGAACTGAGCCGGAAGGGCGGTCCCGCGGGGGGCCGCCCGTCCGGTCAGCGGCGCGGCACGTTCCGCGGCCGCGCGTGCCGCGTCTGGGCGGCGATGCGGAAGGGCGCGTTCGGCGCGCCGTAGCCGCGGTAGCCGCCCCGGCGCTCGACGATCTCGAAGAAGAACCCCTCGCCGTAATTCGGGCTGTAGAGCTGGAAATACTCGCCGTGCTCGTCGCGGTCGTAGAGGATGTGCAGCGCGCGCAGCCGGTCGGCGAATTCGGGATCCAGCCCGAACCGCGCCTCGACGTCGTCGAAATAGTTGGGGGAGATGACGAGGCCCTCGAACCCGCCCGCGCGCAGCGCCTCCGCCGTGGCGAAGATGTCGCGCGTCTCGAAGGCGAGATGCTGCACCGCCGAGCCGAACGTGTCCGCGATGAAGCGCCCGGCGAGGGTGCGCGCGTTCTCAGCGCCGTTCAGCGTCAGCCGGAAGGTGCCCTCGTCGTTCTCGATCACCTGGCTGCGCACGATGCCCGAGGGGTCGATCACGTCGACCATCGGTGTCTTCCGGGTGCGAAAGATCGAGGTGTAGAACAGCAGCCAGGACAGCATCTCGTCATGCGGCATGGTCTGGGCGACGTGATCGATCCGGACCAGCCCCACCTCCGCGCCGGGCGCGACGTCGGTCACGGGGGTGAATTCGACCTCCCAGACCCGCGAGAGTTCCGGACCCCCGTCCAGGAAATGCAGCAGCGCGCCGCCCACGCCCCGGATCGCCGGGATCTCGAGTTCGCCCGGCCGGCGGGTCTGGCCGAAGCGCTTCGCGCCGAGCGCCTCGGCGCGGGCGAGGGTCGCGGCCGCGTCCTCGACGCGCAGGCCGATGTCGCAGACGCCCGTCCCATGCGTGACATAGGCGGCGTGGGCGAAACCCTCGGGCTCGGTATTGACGACGAGATTGATGTCCCCCTGCCGGTAGAGCGTCACCTGCCGGCTGACATGGCGCCCGGCTTCGCGGAAGCCGAGGGCGCGGAGCATCCGGACGAGGCCGGGCGCGGTCTCGCGGGTGGCGGCGAATTCGACGAACTCGATCCCCTCGACCGCGATCCGGTCGGGCATCGGCGGCGCGAGTTCCCCGGCCGCCGGTTCGCACCGCCGCACCTGATCCATCAGATAGACGAGCGAGCGGTGGCCGTCGGCCGCGATCTGGCGCGCGGAGCCACCGCGGAACTGGTCGTTGAAGATCTCCAGCGAGAGCCAGCCGTCGTAGCCGGTCGCGGCCACGGCGGCGAGGAAGTCGCGCACCGGCAGGTCGCCCTCTCCCGGCATGTTGCGGAAATGCCGGCTGAGATAGAGCAGGTCCATGTCGATCAGCGGCGCGTCGGCGAGCTGGACGAGGAAGATCCTGTCGGCCGGGATCGCCCGGATCGTCGCCGGATCGATCTTGCGCGACAGCGTATGGAAGGAATCGAGGATCACGCCGACATTGGGATGGTCCGCGCGCCGCGCGATTTCCCAGGCGTCGCGATGGTCGTTCACGTGGCGCCCCCAGGCGAGCGCCTCGAAGCCGATCCGGATGCCGCGCTTCGCCGCCCGCTCGCCGAGCTCGCGCAGATCGGCCGCCGCGCGGTCGATGCCGCCGAGCGAGACGGACGAGGTATTGGAGCAGACCAGGATCAGATCCGCGCCGAGTTCGCCCATCAGATCGAACTTGCGCTCCGCCCGGTCGAAGGCGCGGGCCCGCTGCGGCTCCGGCATCCCCTCGAAATCGCGGAACGGCTGGAACAGGTTCAGTTCGAGCCCCGCGTCGCGGACCATGCGCCCCACCTCGCGCGGCGTCGCATCATAGGCGAGGAAGTCGTTCTCGAAGATCTCCACCCCGTCGAACCCGGCGGCGGCGATCGCGGCGAGCTTGTCCGGGAGCTCGCCGCTGATGGAAACTGTGGCGATCGAGGTT
The DNA here is from genome assembly GCF_006385685.1 of Amaricoccus solimangrovi. Lineage (GTDB taxonomy): Bacteria > Pseudomonadota > Alphaproteobacteria > Rhodobacterales > Rhodobacteraceae > Amaricoccus > Amaricoccus solimangrovi. Next base: position 102,158 of record NZ_VFRP01000014.1, read on the forward strand.
TTCATCTGGCACTGGCCTCCGTTCCGTCCCGGCGCGGAGGCACGCTCCGCGCCGTCATCATGTCATGTCCGGCTCAGGCCGTCAGGAGGGCGCGCAGGCGCGCCTCCTCCACCTCGATCCCGTGGAAGATGCTGATCGCATGGAGGCCCTGGTAAAAGTAGAGTTCGTAGCCCGAGAGGATTTTCAGCCCCTCGGCGGCCGCGTCGCCGAGGAATTCGGTATCGACCGGCGTATAGACCGCGTCGAAGGCCCAGGAGGCGCCGCGTATCAGCGCGCGGGGCAGGGGCGTTCCGCCGTAGCCGACCATGCCGACGGGCGTGCAGTTGACGAGACCGTCCGCGCCCCGGGCCGCGGCCGGGTCGGCGGAGACGCCGACGACGAGGCCGGGCGCCGCCGCGCGGAGCTGTTCGGCCAGCGCCTCGGCCTTCGGCAGGTCGCGCTCGACCAGGCGGAGTTCGCGCATCCCGAGATCCGCGAGGCCGAAGGCCACCGCCTTGCCGACGCCGCCCGCGCCGATCATGCAGACCGTGCCCGGCGCGGCGTCGCCGAAGCCGGTCCGGTAGGCCGCCTTGAAGCCCGACCAGTCGGTGTTGAAGCCCTTCGCCCCCTGGGCGGTGAAGAGCACCGTGTTGCAGGCGCCGAGCCGCGCGACCTGAGGCTCGTCCACCGTCACCCGGGCGGTCACCCGTTCCTTGTAGGGATAGGTGATGTTGAGCCCGCGGTAGCCTTCCTCGCGCGCCTTGTCGAAGACCGCGTCGAAATCGAGACCGAGGGTCTTGGGGACGAGGCGGTCATAGGTGGTGGGCCGGCCGATCATGTCGCCGGCGAGCTCGTGCAGGCGGGGGGATCTCGAATCGGCGATGTTGTCGCCGATCAGGCCGAGTTTGACGGTCGTGGTCGCGGTGGTGGTCATGTCGAGCTCCGGCTCTGGCGCGGCGGGAAGGGAGCCCGCGGGAACGCGGGCTCCGGAGGCGGTATCAGGCGTGGCCGGCGAGCGAGGCCGCGCGCATCCGATCATACTCCGCCCTGGGCACCGGCACCGCGTCGGATTTGCCGAGGTCGTTCATGTGCACCCGGTAGGTTTCGCGGGCCGACCAGGCGGCGACGGCCGCGACGCAGGTGATGCCGAAGGCGAGCGAGCCGATGATGAGCGGGATGTTCTCGGTCCCGGGCGCCGCGACGCTGGCGAAGAGCGCGGGCAGGAGCGCCGTGATCGTAGTGCCGATGTTCTGGCTGATCGCCATCGACGAGACGCGGGTGCGGGTCGGGAAGAGCTCCGGATAGAAGCTCGGGAAGATCGCGTTGTAGCCCTGGTAGACGATCCCCCACATCAGGAGCGACATCAGGATCGCGAGCGGCACCGAATGGATCGAGATCGCATAGAGGTAGCCGAAGGCGAGCAGGCCCGAGCCGAGGCAGCCGACGATAATGGGCGGGCGGCGGCCGATCCGGTCCGAGAGGTTGCCGACCAGCGGGATCACGACGCAGGCGACGATGTTGCCGAGCACCGGGATCCAGAGATAGACGTCCTTGTGGAAGCCGATGCCATAGGCGGCCTGCACGGCGTAGGCGGCGCCGAAGACGGTGGCGACGACGGGGATCGTGTTCATGAGCGACATGCAGATGACGCGGATCATGTCGGGCCAGCTGGTGGTGATCGCCTCGACGATCGGCGAGCGCGGAGCGGCGTTCTGGCTCTCCTCCTCCTGGAAGGCCGGGGTCTCCTCGACTTCGCGGCGGATGACGTAGCCCGCGATGATCACGACGAAGCTGAGCAGGAACGGGATCCGCCAGCCCCAGGAATTGAAGGCCGCGTCGGGCATGAAATGGGCGAGCGGAAGGAAGACGGCGGCCGCGAGGATCTGGCCCGCCTGCACGCCCTGGAGCGTGAAGCTCGCGAAGAAGCCGCGCCGTCCGAAGGGCGCGTGTTCGACGATCATCGAGCTCGCGCCCGAAATCTCGCCGGCGACGGCGAAGCCCTGGATCAGGCGCAGCGCCACGAGCAGCGCCGGCGCGAGCAGGCCGACCTGGGCATACGTGGGCAGCAGGCCGACGGCGAGCGTCGAGAAGCCCATCAGGAACATGCAGAGGATGAGCACGCGCTTGCGCCCATGGGTGTCGCCCCAGTGGCCGAGCACGAAGGCGCCGATGGGCCGGGCGACATAGCCGACGCCGTAGGTGGCGAGCGAGGCGATGATCGCGACCCGCGGATTCTCCGAGGGGAAGAAGATCTGCGGGAAGATCAGCGACGCGGCGGTCGCATAGATGAAGAAGTCGTAATATTCGAGGGCGGAGCCGATCCAGCCGCTGGCCGCGGCCTTTCTGGATTGGTGCCTTCCCTTGGGTTCGTGATATGTCGCGTCGGCCATCGACGGTCTCCTCCTGGGATCTTTGTCTTGCGCGCGCACGGCCGCCGCCGCGGCTGACGGTTGCCTGTGCTGTCGCGAATGTGAGGTTTCGATCTGCGTCCGGGGGTTACCCGCCTTGCACGGACAACATAGCTCGATTCGGCCCCCGCGACCATGATCGGGATGCCGGGCCGCGTAACATCATGTTAATCCGCCTGGGCGCCCCACGGGCGCGTCGCGATGGTGTGGGCGAGTTCGTCGCGCAACCGGCTGATCGTGTATTCCGCGAAGCTCGACAGGATGCGGCCCGCCTTCTGCGCCGCGAAGACCGAGATCTCGACGCGCTCCTCCAGCGGCAGCCGGACGAGCCCCGGCATGTAGACGCCCGCGACCGAGAATTCATCGATGACCGCGACGCCGAGTCCGTGGCGCACGAGGCTCACCACCGTCTGGGCGAAGCGCGCCCGGATCGAGAGGCGCCGCTCCAGCCCCGCGCGCCGGAACGGCTCCGCCGTGATCGCCCCGTAGGGGTCGGAGGCGTCGACGCCGATCAGCATGTCCCCGGCGAGCCGGTGCGCCGGCACCGGCGCCCGCGTGGCGGCGAGCGGATGATCCTCCGGCACGATCGCGACCAGTTCGCCCACGCCGAGCGGGCGGAAATCGAGCGAGGGATGCGGGAAGCGATAGGACATCGCGACGAACTCGCCCCGTTCGAGCAGGAGGTAGTCGACCGCCTCCTCGATCTTGAGCACGTTGAGATCGATGTAGAGCTCCGGGAAGCGGCGGCGAACACGGCGGATCGCCTGCGCGGCGAGGAACTGGGCGATGGAGGGGACCGAGGCGAAGGCGAGTTCGGCCTCGCGCCCGCGCTTCAGCGACTGGAGCGCGTCCGTGAGCCCCGCCATCTTGTCATAGACCTGGTGGATCTGCTCGAAGATCGTCGCCGCCTCGGCCGCTGGCACGAAGAGCCCCGCCTTGCGCTCGAAGAGGCGCACACCGAGGCTTTCCTCCGTGTGCTTGACCAGACGGCTGATGCCGGGCGCCGACACGTTGAGCAGTTCGGCGGCGCCCGCGATCGTGCCCGCCATCATGACGGCGCGGATGACCTCGACCTGGCGCAGGGTGAGATCGCGCATCGCTCAGCCCGCGCCGCGCCGCCGTTTCGCGCCCCTGGTGCGTGACAAGGCTCGCCTCCCCCTTCCGCCGTCCGCTCCGGAACATAGCGCGCGGCCGGGCCGAGGGCGAGCCGGGAGGCTCAGCCCGCGACGGTCTCCCCGCGCGCGGGTTTCGCGCCCGGCGCGCTCGCGGCCCAGAGGTCGCGCGCGATGTCGCGCAGGATCAGCGATTCCTCCCAGCGGTCGGTCGTGTCGTTCCCGTCCCGGCCGATGATCGCATAGGGCTTCGGGCCCAGTTCGCAGGTGAAGGCGAGGGTCGCGTCCGGCGCGGCGCGGCGGCGCCAGCTCGCGAAACCATGGGCCCACCAGCGCTCGAACAGCTCGACCCACATCCGATGCGCGGGAAAGGAAATCTCCACCTGCACCTGCTCGCGCGAGGCGACGCGGCCATGAAAGGCCCAGGAATTGTCGAGGATACGCTCGATCATCGCGTGATTCTCCTCCTCCACCGGCCAGGCGAATTCGCGGCCGACGAGGAAATGCGACAGATCGGCGACCAGCGGCAGGTCGGGCATCGCGTCGAGAATGTCGAGCGTGAAATAGAGATCCGTGGTCATCCGGTCGCGGTGGGTCTCGATCAGCACCGGAAAATCGACCTCCTCGGCGAGGCGCATCCAGCCTTCGAGCAGCGGCAGGCAGTCCGCGAGCCGGCGCGGCCGGACGTCGGGCTGGATGTCGAGATGATGGAGCGGAAATTCGGAGGCGATCTCGAGCACCGGCTTCAGGTCGTCGACGGTCTTCGGAAAGCACTGTCCCTCGGCGGTCATGCCCCGTTCGCGCAGCAGCGCGGACAGCCGCGAGACCTGTTCGCGGTCGGTCCAGTGCGTGCTGACGCCGTCGAAACCGGCATCGGCGATCATCGCGACATTCTCTTCCAGCGACCGCTCGACGCCATCGGTGTGCCGGCGCTCCATCGCCCAGAGCGACTGGAGCACGAGGAGCCCCTGTTCCCGCCGAGTTTCCATGAGGCCGGTCTCCTTCCTTCGCTGCGCGGACGCGTTTCCGGAACGCCCGCCTTCGCCTCGCATATCGCTCAGATTGAGGCGTCGCGCAACGCTCAAGCCGACGCGGGCATCATCCGCGCGGCATCACGAAGGCCGGCAGGTTGAACCGGGTGTAGATGCCGAAATCGACGTGATGGACCGGTTCCTCCCCCGCGAGCGAGGGCAGGGTCGCCAGGCGGAGCGCGCGGCGCACCATCGAGGAGGTATCCTGCGCCAGCGCGTAGTCGATCACGCCCTCGCGCAGCAGCGGCGCGGTAATGTGATTCGTCTCGTGCGTCAGCACGATCGGCCGCCCCACGCGCCCCGCCGCGCGCAGCGCCTCGGCGAGGCCGGCGTTGCCGCCGGCGACATTGTAGACCGCGTCGAGATCGGGATGGGCGGCGAGCATCTCCGCCACCGCCCGGCGGGTGTTCTCGAACTCATCCTCGCCGCCGCCCTCGTGCACGATCTGGGCGCGCGGAAAATGCGCGCGCAGATGGGCGCGGAAGCCCATCTCGCGCTCCTCGTGGCAGGAGAAGGCGTAGTCGCCGAAGATCACTCCGAACCGGGCCTCGCGCTCGCGGAACAGCCCGCCGAGCACGAAGGCCGCGCATTCCCCGGCCATCCGGTTGTCGATGCTGACGAAGGCGTCGCGCGCGTCATGCGGGAGATCGGAGATGAAGGTCACGATCCGCTTGCCCCGCGCCCGCGCCTCGGCGAGTTCGGCGCGCAGCGGCTCGGCGCTCTTCGCGGTCAGGATCAGCGGGCGCGACGGGTCGGCGCAGAGCTCGCGCGCGCGGGCGAGCATCCCGGCGTCGCTCTCGCCATGCATGTCGTGCAGCCGCGCCGAGGGCCGGTCGAGCATGGCGAGCGTACCGGCGACCTGGGCCATCATGCCGCGCCCGACGCGGAGCAGGACGTCGAGCGGCCTGTCCTCGCCGACCGGCGCCGCCGCGCCCGAGCGCAGCTCCTCGAGCGCCGCGTCGATGACCTTGCGCGTGCGCGGATGCACGCTGCCCCGCCCGTTCAGCGCGCGGTCGATGGTCGCGCGCGACAGGCCCGTCGCCTCGGTCAGTTCCTTGATGGTGATCTTTCTCAAGCGGGTCCGCCCCTGCTGCGCGCCTCATGATAAACCATCGAACCCGTCCCGGCACAACCGGAGCGGGGAAAACCCAAATCGCCTCATAATGATTGACTATGTGAAGCATCTAACCTCATATTGAGGCGTCTCAGCGACGCGGATTCGGTGCGCGCGAAGTCTCATTGACATGGGAGGGTCCGGAGCCCGGGCGGACCCTTCCGGCGAAAGAGGAAACGACTCATGGATGAAAGCGCCTACGGCAGCCGCGACCGGCGCGGTCACTATACGCCCGACAGGCTGGTCAGGACCGGCCCGCTCTTCGAACTGCCGTTCAGGCCCCGCGTCGTGGCGCGGTGGCTTTTCGGCTGGGGCGGCTATCTCTGGCCCTACAACCTGTTCTACGCGCTGGTCGGCATCGGCGTCTGGCTGTGGCTGACCCCGCCGATGGAGCGGATGCGCGACTTCGAGGCGGGCTGGATCGCCTTCATCTGGCTGCGCAACGCCGGGCTCATCCTGCTGTGGTTCGGCGCCTTCCATCTGCGCCTCTACGTCCAGCGCGCGCAGGGGACGCGGTTCAAGTACAACCCCAACTGGCCCTCGACCGACAACGACGCCTTCCTGTTCCGCGACCAGACCGTCGACAACATGATCTGGGCCTTCGGAAGCGGCGTCACGATCTGGACCGCCTACGAGGCGGTGACCTGGTGGCTGTTCGCCAATGGCTACGTGCCCTGGGTGAGCTGGGCCGGGCATCCCGTCTACATCGTGGCCTTCATGCTGCTCATCCCGCTGTTCCGGGAGGTGCATTTCTACCTGGTCCACCGTCTCATTCACGTGCCGGTGCTCTACAGATACGTGCACAGCCTGCACCACAACAACGTGAATCCCGGCCCCTGGTCCGGCCTCTCGATGCATCCGGTCGAGCATCTGCTCTATTTCTCGGGCGTCGCGCTGCACTGGATCGTGCCGTCGCATCCGGTCCATGCGATGTTCCACCTCGTCCATCTCGCGATGTCGCCGGCACCGGGGCATACCGGGTTCGAGAAGGTCGTCGCGGGGGAGGACAGCGCGCTCGATACGCATTGCTTCGCCCATTACCTGCACCACAAGTATTTCGAGGTGAACTACGCCGATGGCGGCGTGCCGCTCGACCGCTGGTTCGGCACCTTCCACGACGGCTCCCGGGAGGCGGAGGAGCGGATGAACGCCCGGTTCAAGGCCCGCAACGCGAAGCGGCGGGCGAAGGCGGCGAAGGCCGCTCCCTCCTGACCGCCGCCTTCCGGTCCGGCGGCCGGGACGCCTCCTCCCACCCCGGCCGGCGGACCGGATCCCTGTCATGGCGACGCGCCCGTGTCGCCATGACGCCTTTCCGCGCCATGCGAAACCGCGGAGCGCCCGTCAGAGGTTCTCCGGCGTGAAGAGATCCATCGGCAATGTGACATGATTGGGCAGCCGCGCGCCTTCCCCCTCGAGCGACAGCACGACGAGCTCCATCAACCGCTCGCAGAGGCGGTCGATCGGCTCGCAGACCGCGGCCGTCAGCAGGCGTTCGGAAAGCGCCGCCCGCGCGACGGGCGGCAGTTCGGGCCCGACCAGCGCGGGGCGCCGCTCCTCCGGAACGCGCCGAAGCCCCGCCACCGCGCCCGCGATCCCGCCGCCGGCGAGATAGACCCCGACGAGATCGGGATAGGCCTCGACGAGCTGGACGACGGCCTCCTCCGTCGCGGCGTCGGATTCGGAATTCACCACCGCCTCCAGCACCCGGAAACCGGGGGCCAGTTCGCGGAAGTAGGAGCGGAAGCCGATCTCGCGCGACTCGTGCCCCTGGAAGCGCCGGCTGCCGACGATCACCCCGACCCGCCCGGGCCTGAGGGCGGTGTGATGGATCACCCAGGCGGCGGTCCGCCCCGCCTTGCGCCCGTCGATCCCGATATGGCTCGTCCGCGCCGAGGTCGGCAGATCGGAGAGCAGCGTGAAGACCGCGACGTCGCGCGCTGCGAGATCCGCGACGGCCTCGGCCACCGCCGGGTGATCGGGGCTCACCACGGCGACCGCCCGCGCGCGCCGGCCGAGACGGCGAAGCCGGGCCGCGATGTCCTCCGCGTCGTCGACGCTCCAGAAATCGGCGCGCACGACGCCCCGGAACAGCCGGGACCCCGTGATCGTCGCGGTCAGCCGCGCGGTCAGATCGGCGTAGAAGGGGACATCCGGCCGTTGCAGCAGCACCCCGACGACGACCTCCGGCAACTGCTCCCTCAGCCGGGACCGAATGAGCCCCGCCGCGTGGAAGCCGAGCCGGTGGGCCGCGTCGAGCACGCGCCGCGCGGTATCCTCGCGCACCGGGAGCCGGCCGTTCACCACGCGGTCGACGGTGGCGACGCTCACACCCGCCTCGCGGGCGACGTCGGCGATCGTGGCGCGGGCGACCATGGCGACTCTCCTTTCAGCGCGATGATATGTTCTGATAGATTTACCTGCAAGACACGTTGTGATTCGGTAGTCCGAAGCGCATCTTCCCTCAAAATCGCCGCGTCTCGGGAGGATCCTGGCAAATGACGGAAATGACCTCGGATTTCAGCGATGGAACGCCCGCTCCGCGCGGCCGGAAGCGCGACTACAGCCTGCTGGGCGAGGATGCGCGCCGGGCGGTCGAGAACGGGCTGAAGGCGGCCGAATGGTATCACACCGACCTGCCGCGCAAGGAAATGAAGGCCTTCATGCAGCGTTCGGACCAGCCGGCGATCCGCGACACGATCCTCTGGCTCGGCGCGATGGCGGTCTTCGCGGGCCTCGGCGTCGCGCTCTGGCTGGCGGGCCACCCCTGGCTGTCGATCCCGCTCTGGCTCGCCTACGGCGTGCTCTACGGTTCCGCCTCGGATTCGCGCTGGCACGAATGCGGGCATGGAACGGCGTTCAAGACGCGCTGGATGAACGACTGGGTCTACCAGATCGCCTCCTTCATGATGATCCGCAACCCCTACACCTGGCGCTGGAGCCACACGCGGCACCACACCGACACCTACATCGTCGGCCTCGATCCGGAAATCGCGGTGATGCGGCCGCCGGCGTTCTTCAAGCTCGTCCTGAACTTCTTCGGCGTGATCGATTCCTGGAACGGCCTCGGCCGGATGCTCTACAACGCTACCGGCCGGATCCATCCGGAGGAGGCGACCTTCGTTCCGGAGATGGAGCAGCCCAAGGTGATCCGCGTCGCACGGATCTGGACGCTGATCTACGCCGCGACCATCGCGCTCGCCATCGCCACGCAGTCGGTCCTGCCGCTGATGGTCATCGGCCTGCCGCGTCTCTACGGCGCCTGGCACCACATCATGACGGGCCTTCTGCAGCATGGCGGGCTCGCGGACGACGTGCTCGACCACCGGCTGAACTCGCGCACCGTTTACATGAACCCGATTTCGCGCTTCATCTACTGGAACATGAACTATCACGTGGAGCACCACATGTTCCCGATGGTGCCCTACCATCAGCTGCCCGCGCTGCACGAACGGATCCGGCACGACCTGCCCGCGCCGAACCGCTCGATCGCCGAGGCGTTCCGCGAGATGTGGCCCGCGCTCGTTCGCCAGCTCCGCTACGAGGACTACTTCCTGAAGCGCGAACTTCCCGCGACGGCGAAGCCCTATCGCGAGGACTTCCACGCCGAGGCGCTCGGCGCCGCCTGAGCGGAGCCCGCGCCCGGGAAACAGCCAGAAA